>NZ_JACYUB010000027.1:0-254 GCF_014841545.1 Frigoribacterium sp. CFBP 8751 | reverse complement strand
TCGTCCGAGCCCAGCGCCGCGTCGACGCCCGCCGCGTCGATCGCCGACCTCAGCAACGGTGTCGACACCCAGGTCGCCGTCGACCAGTCCTTCGTCGACGCGATCACCAGCCTCGGCCTGACCCCCGGCGTCGTGGGCACCGCGACCTTCACCGACGGCACGTTCTCGTTCCCGATCACCGGCGGCAACGTCGACTACTACGGCCCCGACAGCGACGTGCGCCCCTACGTCCAGGGCGAGATCGACCACGACGG
>NZ_JACYUB010000026.1:0-256 GCF_014841545.1 Frigoribacterium sp. CFBP 8751 | reverse complement strand
GATAGGGGATCGCTCGCCGGTCATCGATACGTCATCAGGCGGCGACGGTCTCGTATTCAGCGGCCATCTCAGATGCAAGCCCCTCCAGGTCGACGGCCGAGGGCTCACCAGTAGCCACCCCGGTGAGGTCCACCATCATCCAGTTGCCACCGTGCACCAACGGCACAGGACCTTGTTGAGTATCGCTCCACAGGTTGAGAGCCTTTTCCAGTGCCGCCTGGTCCTTATAGAGGTCGATCTGCACGTGGGGCAGGCA
>NZ_JACYUB010000025.1:0-271 GCF_014841545.1 Frigoribacterium sp. CFBP 8751 | reverse complement strand
CCTTCCGTCTGCACGGGATCCATCTGCAACTCCGTGCCCCCGAAATCCAGCCCAGGGAACAGGCCGACTCCACCAGCGAGGATCACGACCACAGACATGAGGACAAGGGGAACGAACCAGGCACCCCACCGTCGGCGACGGACAAGGACCAGGACCAGCAGCGCGGCCCCGAGCGCAGACGTTAGCAATCCGAGAAATGGGCCCGCCAGGGTGAGAAGGACGGCGAGGACCACAACCGCCACCGGCCAGGCCGGCTCGACCCGGGACGCAT
>NZ_JACYUB010000024.1:0-334 GCF_014841545.1 Frigoribacterium sp. CFBP 8751 | reverse complement strand
GTCTTCTACGACCGTACGGCCGCCCGTGTCCTCGGACTGGTCCGTCGCATCCTGGTCGATCCGGCGCAGTCCGAGGAGGTCACGCAGGAGATCTTCCTGGAGGCCTGGCAGACCGCCGGGCGCTTCGATCCCGCGCGTGGCAAGGCATCGTCGTGGCTGCTCACGATGGCGCACCGCCGTGCCGTCGACCGGGTGCGCGCCTCCCAGTCCTCACGCGACCGCGACCTCGCGGTCGGTGCGAAGGAATTCGTCGACGCACGAGACGACGTGGCGGAGACGGCCGAGACCCGGGTCGAGCACGAGCGGGTGACGAAGGCCATGCGCACCTTGACCG
>NZ_JACYUB010000023.1:0-399 GCF_014841545.1 Frigoribacterium sp. CFBP 8751 | reverse complement strand
AGGGTATAATTTGGCATTTGACAATGTGCACGCTGTTGAGTTCTCAAGGACCAAACGCACCCGAAACCCGGCCCGTGAAGACCATCGCTCGAAGCTGTTGTGGAACCATCCCATCCCGGTGGACCAAGTCGAAAACGACTCGATTTCCAGTCCCCACATCGTGAAGACCAGCGCCTGGCGTTGACCAGAGGATGGAATTGAAACCCTACCACACGATTCTCAAGTCGCAAACGACTTGATCTCGGGGAGGACGCCACCACTTGAGGCCGGGAAACTCCGGAACTGAACCATCACTGGTCGCTGTCCTAGCCGCTCCGCCGCACCTTTGGGCTGACTCGGATTACTTTACACAGCCCCCCGGCCCCACCCCCAAATACCCATGCATCCCGGGCGTGTCGC
>NZ_JACYUB010000022.1:0-504 GCF_014841545.1 Frigoribacterium sp. CFBP 8751 | reverse complement strand
GTCAGGCATCGACGAGATCACCACCCACCTCTGACGCCGACAGAAGGCGTCCCCATCCGCGGCAGAGGCGCGTTTCCCGCGGCACGGAGGGGTGGCTGCCCGTTCGGGCCGGGGATGCGGAGCCGCCTCCGAGGCATGGGTGCGGAAGGTTCATTCATCCACCCCGATCAACATGAACGAGTTTTGGCGCGGAAGCCCGGAAGACGATGGTCATGTGGGGCTCGAGTCCGTGCGCCGGTTGATGGTGTCGCCGTTCCAGGAGAGGTCGGAGTTCTCGTCGACCGGGTATGCCTCGAAGCGGTCGTCGGTGAGGATCGAGTCGATGAGCGTACGGGAGCCGGCGACGATCGTGGAGTCCCAGTCGATCTCGGTGGCGAGTACCCAGGCGTGGTCCTCCGGCCAGAGCAACTGCGGTGGTTCGTCGGTTCGCAAGCCGATGTGTCGACCCCAGCCGGGCTCTGCGAGCTCCGCGGTGTCGGTCTGGGCCAGGACATAGTCGTACCG
>NZ_JACYUB010000021.1:0-509 GCF_014841545.1 Frigoribacterium sp. CFBP 8751 | reverse complement strand
GTCAGGCATCGACGAGATCACCACCCACCTCTGACGCCGACAGAAGGCGTCCCCATCCGCGGCAGAGGCGCGTTGCCCGCGACACGGAGGGGTGGCTGCCCGTTCGGGCCGGGCCGGGGATGCGGAGCCGCCTCCGAGGCATGGGTGCGGAAGGTTCATTCATCCACCCCGATCAACATGAACGAGATTTGGCGCGGAAGCCCGGAAGACGATGGTCATGTGGGGCTCGAGTCCGCGCGTCGGTTGATGGTGTCGCCGTTCCAGGAGAGGTCGGAGTTCTCGTCGACCGGGTATGCCTCGAAGCGGTCGTCGGTGAGGATCGAGTCGATGAGCGTTCGGGAGCCGGCGACGATCGTGGAGTCCCAGTCGATCTCGGTGGCCAGTACCCAGGCGTGGTCCTCCGGCCAGAGCAACTGCGGTGGTTCGTCGATTCGGAAGCCGATGTGTCGACCCCAGCCGGGCTCTGCGAGCTCCGCGGTGTCGGTCTGGGCCAGGACATAGTCGTACCG
>NZ_JACYUB010000020.1:0-514 GCF_014841545.1 Frigoribacterium sp. CFBP 8751 | reverse complement strand
AAGCCGATGTGTCGACCCCAGCCGGGCTCTGCGAGCTCCGCGGTGTCGGTCTGGGCCAGGACATAGTCGTACCGATCGATGGTCACCGATCGGCCGACGAGGCCTTGGCCGGTGCCGCCGACCCAGTACGCCGCGAGGGCGTCGTCCGGTGTCGCAGTCTGGACCCCCAGCAGCGGTGCAAGGGCTGCCAGCACTTGCGGGTCGAGGTACCCGACGTCGCTGGTGCCACCACGTGGCTCATCGAGGTCGAGTAGTCGCTCCCACTGGACGAGAGGGTGCATGACTTTGCCGGCTGCCGTGGCGACGTCAGACCACCGGCGCCTCTCCCAGGCGCCGCCTCCCGTGGGTCGAGGGTGAAGGATGCGCGCGTAGGCCTCGAAACCGTACCCAGTGACGGAACCGACCCTCGCCCAGCCTCCGAGGCGGCACATCCGCGGCCCCAGCCAGGCACCGCGTTCGACATCATCGATGATCTCCATGGTCGCGACCATGCCATGCGTGCGAAGCCGTGCCA
>NZ_JACYUB010000019.1:0-550 GCF_014841545.1 Frigoribacterium sp. CFBP 8751 | reverse complement strand
AGACATGGCATCCAGTTCGGGGGCTCGGGATCGAGGTTTCGTGCCACCGACGGCACCCCTCGAACTCTATGCGCCTGAATCGAAAGTGGTGACCCCAGAACGAGGGACAGAAGTTCTGTCTGTGCCGATCGTCAACCGTCGCGCAGGGGTGTTGGGTAACGGCACCTTGCCACGAGTGTCCG
The DNA here is from genome assembly GCF_014841545.1 of Frigoribacterium sp. CFBP 8751. NCBI lineage: Bacteria > Bacillati > Actinomycetota > Actinomycetes > Micrococcales > Microbacteriaceae > Frigoribacterium > Frigoribacterium sp. CFBP 8751. The sequence goes on along the minus strand of NZ_JACYUB010000019.1, from coordinate 368 downwards.
AAGGGAGTCGTGCCAGCCGCCGTGCGGACGAGGAAGCGGGCGGCGCGATAGGCAAGGCGCCCGATGCCGGCGAGCTGCAGCAGGAGCAAGGGCGACGCGGTCGACGACGTGGCAAGCGACACGGTGGCGCTTGCTTCGTCTGTTGGCCGGCCCGGACAGAGGAAACCCCCTCCTGCACGGATGCAGGAGGGGGCCCACCGGGATCACCGACCCTCCAGGCAGGGCGAGGGTCGGTGCGTCGTCACGGAGACGACCCGGGTTCCAGGCCGCACCTCGCGAGGCGGGGTGCGGCCTCGGGTGTTACTCCGTGGCGGCGGTGATCTTCGCGACGCCGACGAGCATCTCGTCCTGGACGGCGTCGGTCTTGA
>NZ_JACYUB010000018.1:0-570 GCF_014841545.1 Frigoribacterium sp. CFBP 8751 | reverse complement strand
CGGGCGGACGTAGTGTCGACGGCACCCGCAGCTGAAGTCAGACCTAACAACCCCTCGACGGATCCGGCGCCGAGACACTCGAGTTCGACTCCCCTGATCGTCACGGGCTCCCTGAAGGTCGCCGAGATATCGTCACCGTCTGCTTCCTCGCCCCGTTCGACTAGCGATGCCAAGACGGCCAGATATTCGCCGTCGTCCTGCACCGCGGAAGACCCCTGGTCAAGCCACAGAGCGATGTCGCCGGCCTGCTCACCGGGATCATCCTCGGAGCACCCGACGAGGCTGACAACGCAGAGGGACACGACGAGCAGGCAGAGCGATCGAGGGCGCACGATCGAAGGATGGCATGAAGCGCACCTCATCGCGACGTCCCACTGCGAGGGCCCGGCCACCGATCGGCTACTGGGACGCGGCGGACCCGGTTGTAAGAAGATTTGGCGAACACACATATGGCGCTATCAGCCACATCAGCGCCTCAGCAAAAGACGGGACGACGATGTCTTGATGATCCGCTACGCGCGAGACGAGGAACTAACGCCCCGCTCGCACCACTAGACCGACCTGGTTCTG
>NZ_JACYUB010000017.1:0-746 GCF_014841545.1 Frigoribacterium sp. CFBP 8751 | reverse complement strand
GGGTAGTCCCGCCCGGACCGGTTGATCCAGATCGTCGAGAGACCGGCGTTGGCTGCGCCGTGGATGTCCCAGGGGTGGACGGCGGCGAGGTAGAAGGGGTCGGAGCCCCCGATGCGTCCGCGGGCGTCGGTGTAGGCGGATCGGGCGGGTTTCCAGGGCGAGTGGCCGACGACTGTCAGCAGTCCTTCCATGGTCTCTCGGGCGCCGGCTTCGTCGAGCAGTCGTTCGGCTGTGGTGGTGGGACCGTTGGACAGGGTGAACAGCCGATGTCCGGCAGCGTGGAGCGCCTGCAGCCCGTCGGCGACGTCGGGGTGCGGTGGCGCGTGGGTGAACGCGGTCATCACGGTGTTCACGCTCTCGTCGAGGTCCCGGGGCACCACCCACGTGCTCAGCAGGTCGCGGGCGTTGTTCGAGGCGATGTCGGGGAACGAGGCGTCGCCGCCAGAGGTCGTGAGAGCGAAACCGTCTCGGAGGACACTGGCGAACCACGTCGTTGCCAGCTCTCGGCTTGCTCCGACGTGTTCGAACGAGGCGGCCACGGGGCTGAGGTCGGAGAGGGTCTCGTTGACGTCGAAGACGATGGTCGCTTGCTGCCGGGTCATCTCACCACTGTGCTCTCGTCTCTCGGGTGCACGGCCCGGATCGGGGTTTCGCGGTGGTGGCCGACCGGATCTCTCGGTCGGTCAGGCCGCTTCCGTTTCTGCGATCAGTCGACGGAGGGTGATCAGGGCATCGCGGATGCGGGT
>NZ_JACYUB010000016.1:0-788 GCF_014841545.1 Frigoribacterium sp. CFBP 8751 | reverse complement strand
GACAATCCCCTATCGGAACGGACCGAGCAGAAGACATCGCGTTGAACTGAAGTCGGGTGCGTATGCTCGCAGCAGCACCAGCCGCACTGTCGCGAAGGGTAGGACACGGTGATCCGACGACGCATCCTCGAAGCTTCTGCAGGAGCAGGCGTTCTCTGCCTACTGCTATCAGGATGCAGCGGAACCGCTGCGGCGGGGACCGATGACCTGCCAACCTTCACGTCGATGGACCGACTTGTCGCCGCCGTTGACGAGCACCTTGGCTGCGACACCGACCCTGCCGGCGAACCTGTCACCCCGATGAACGGCGACGCCCTGCCCACGGATCAAGCGCTGTGCCTGCCCCACGTGCAGATCGACCTCTATAAGGACCAGGCGGCACTGGAAAAGGCTCTCAACCTGTGGAGCGATACTCAACAAGGTCCTGTGCCGTTGGTGCACGGTGGCAACTGGATGATGGTGGACCTCACCGGGGTGGCTACTGGTGAGCCCTCGGCCGTCGACCTGGAGGGGCTTGCATCTGAGATGGCCGCTGAATACGAGACCGTCGCCGCCTGATGACGTATCGATGACCGGCGAGCGATCCCCTATCGGATGATGACGCGCCACGCGCCCTTCTCGGTGCTCGCCACCGAGGAGAAGCTGACTTTCGTCACGCCCTCGCGAAACGACTCTGGGATGTCCAGCTCGAGCACGCCCTCGGCGCAGCTCGCGCGGGCGGACGTAGTGTCGACGGCACCCGCAGCTGAAGTCAGACCTAACAACCCCTCGACGGATCCGGCGCCGAG
>NZ_JACYUB010000015.1:0-797 GCF_014841545.1 Frigoribacterium sp. CFBP 8751 | reverse complement strand
CTCGGCGCCGGATCCGTCGAGGGGTTGTTAGGTCTGACTTCAGCTGCGGGTGCCGTCGACACTACGTCCGCCCGTGCGAGCTGCGCCGAGGGCGTGCTCGAGCTGGACATCCCAGAGTCGTTTCGCGAGGGCATGACGAAAGTCAGCTTCTCCTCGGTGGCGAGCACCGAGAAGGGCGCGTGGCGCGTCATCATCAGATAGGGGATCGCTCGCCGGTCATCGATACGTCATCAGGCGGCGACGGTCTCGTATTCAGCGGCCATCTCAGATGCAAGCCCCTCCAGGTCGACGGCCGAGGGCTCACCAGTAGCCACCCCGGTGAGGTCCACCATCATCCAGTTGCCACCGTGCACCAACGGCACAGGACCTTGTTGAGTATCGCTCCACAGGTTGAGAGCCTTTTCCAGTGCCGCCTGGTCCTTATAGAGGTCGATCTGCACGTGGGGCAGGCATAGCGCTTGATCCGTGGGCAGGGCGTCGCCGTTCATCGGGGTGACAGGATCGCCGGCAGGGTCGGTGTCGCAGCCAAGGTGCTCGTCAACGGCGGAGACAAGTCGGTCCATCGACGTGAAGGTTGGCAGGTCATCGGTCCCCGCCGCAGCGGTTCCGCTGCATCCTGATAGCAGTAGGCAGAGAACGCCTGCTCCTGCAGAAGCTTCGAGGATGCGTCGTCGGATCATCGTGTCCTACCCTTCGCGACAGTGCGGCTGGTGCTGCTGGTGCTGCTGGTGCTGGTGCTGGTGCTGGTGCTGGTGCTGGTGCTGGTGCTGGTGCTGGTGCTGGTGCTGGTGCTGGTG
>NZ_JACYUB010000014.1:0-932 GCF_014841545.1 Frigoribacterium sp. CFBP 8751 | reverse complement strand
TGGGCCCGCCAGGGTGAGAAGGACGGCGAGGACCACAACCGCCACCGGCCAGGCCGGCTCGACCCGGGACGCATCCCCATTGGAGCTAGCAGTCATCTCTCCCCCTCATCCGGTGAATACTCGCTAGATCACTCTGCCCGACCACTGGTCCCAGGGTGCGCCCTGGCACAGCCAATAGACACATCAAGTGATTCATCTACGTTGACGAACACGGACCATTCGGCGGGGAGGTCAAGGTTTACGACCCTGTCCATTGCACGATCCCCTAACCGGCATAAGGAAACTACGCCCGAGGTGTCACACGGGCGGTTGACGCCGCATCGGGGGCTGCTAGCTTTCGAACGTGACAACCAACCCGGCGCGGCTTGGCCAAACGAATGAACCGCGCAACAGCCCCTCTTCCGTAGTGGCGGCCAGTCCCTTCGCCTTGGCGTCAGGCATCGTGGTCCTTGTGGCCCTTGTCTCCTACGTCACTCTGTACGCCACGATGTGGTCCCCGGTCGTTCTTTGGAACAACGAGGGCTGGCTGTTCCTCTACCCGATTTTTCTCGCGGCCTGGGTGCCAGTCGGCATGATCTCCGCCACGTCCCTGGGCCTCGCGATCGCCAGTTGGGTGCGACACGAAGGACGGCGGTCTCTGGCAGCCGTGAGCCTGGCCGTGGCGGCGCTACTGCTCACTGCATCCCTGCCGGCCCTCTGGTTCGGGCCTGGCCCGCTCTAGACACGGCAGATCGACGTCCATCGCGCAGCATCCTCAATCTGAGCCCCCACGCGTGCCCTCTGAGGTCTCGTTGGACGATCCTCTAACGCGACGCAGCCCCTGAACATGGGCGCGTCCTTGGCACGGCTTCGCACGCATGGCACGGCTTCGCACGCATGGCATGGTCGCGACCATGGAGATCATCGATGATGTCGAACGCGGTGCCTGGCTG
>NZ_JACYUB010000013.1:0-941 GCF_014841545.1 Frigoribacterium sp. CFBP 8751 | reverse complement strand
CAGCCAGGCACCGCGTTCGACATCATCGATGATCTCCATGGTCGCGACCATGCCATGCGTGCGAAGCCGTGCCAAGGACGCGCCCATGTTCAGGGGCTGCGTCGCGTAAGAGGATCGTCCAACGAGAGCTCAGAGGGCACGCGTGGGGGCTCAGATTGAGGATGCTGCGCGATGGAGGTCGATCTGCCGTGTCTAGAGCGGGCCAGGCCCGAACCAGAGGGCCGGCAGGGATGCAGTGAGCAGTAGCGCCGCCACGGCCAGGCTCACGGCTGCCAGAGACCGCCGTCCTTCGTGTCGCACCCAACTGGCGATCGCGAGGCCCAGGGACGTGGCGGAGATCATGCCGACTGGCACCCAGGCCGCGAGAAAAATCGGGTAGAGGAACAGCCAGCCCTCGTTGTTCCAAAGAACGACCGGGGCCCACATCGTGGCGTACAGAGTGACGTAGGAGACAAGGGCCACAAGGACCACAAGGACCACAAGGACCACAAGGACCACGATGCCTGACGCCAAGGCGAAGGGACTGGCCGCCACTACGGAAGAGGGGCTGTTGCGCGGTTCATTCGTTTGGCCAAGCCGCGCCGGGTTGGTTGTCACGTTCGAAAGCTAGCAGCCCCCGATGCGGCGTCAACCGCCCGTGTGACACCTCGGGCGTAGTTTCCTTATGCCGGGTAGGGGATCGTGCAATGGACAGGGTCGTAAACCTTGACTTCCCCGCCGAATGGTCCGTGTTCGTCACCGTAGATGAATCACTTGATGTGTCTCTTGGCTGTGCCTGGGCGCACCCTGGGACCAGTGGTCGGGCAGAGTGATCTAGCGAGTATTCACCGGATGAGGGGGGAGAGATGACTGCTAGCTCCAATGGGAATGCGTCCCGGGTCGAGCCGGCCTGGCCGGTGGCGGTTGTGGTCCTCGCCGTCCTTCTCACCCTGGCGGGCCCA
>NZ_JACYUB010000012.1:0-1339 GCF_014841545.1 Frigoribacterium sp. CFBP 8751 | reverse complement strand
GGGATCGGCTGCCGGGCGGGGCGTCCTTGCGGCCGAGCACCAGGCAGAGGCGGCGGATGCCGCAACGTTCATTCGGGTGTCGCGGCCGCGGTCTTGACGAGTGCTCGCAGGATCGAAGGGTCGACAGACCCCAAGACGCGAGCGCTCACGCGCCCCTCGGGGTCGAGGACGAATGTCGCCGGGGTCGCATTGGGGGCCGTCTTGCCGGCGAATGCGAGCTGGACGCTCCCCGTATTTGCGTCGATGGCGGTCGGGTAGGTGACGTCGAATCGTCGGGTGAATGCGTCGGCGGTGTCGGGCTGGTCTTTGACGTTGACACCCAGGAATGCCGCATCGTCGGATACTTCCTCGCTCACTGCTTGGAGGTCGGTCGCTTCCATGCGGCACGGGACGCACCCGGCGAACCAGAAGTTCAGAACAGCAACCTTGCCCTGGTAGTCAGCCGCTGTGATCTTCGTGCCGTCGCTGAGCTCGGAGTCAAATTCGATCGGGTCGCCGCGGTCCTCAGGTGCGATCTCACTCACGATCTGGTCGGCGGAGATATATCCCTTGCCGTCACCCCACTGCTGTTCAATTCCCGACGATGACGTGCACCCCGCCACGGCTGCGCAGGTGGCCAAGAGAAGGGCCGAGGAGGCTAGGAGTGGACGTGTTCGCACGCGTGAGGATAACTCGGCCGACCTGTATGCGAACAGCGCCGATGTCGCGATGCTCTTCCCTGACCCGGCTGACCCGATAGGGAATCGGCTATCGGACACCTGCTTCGCTGCTCCACCACTCTCTTGATGCGAAGCCACGAACATCGCAACTGACCACCGAGGCGAGGTGACAGGCTTAGTGCATGCTCACCGATGATGAGATCCTGACCGCCATGCGCATGGCTGTCGGAAAGTGTCGGTCTGCGGGATCGGACCTGGCATATCTGGACTATGAAATGAGGGACATCCGGGCCTTGCCCGGTCACCTCGATGTCGAACTCGTTCAGCGGGACGGCCACTCCGCGCGTCTTCTGATCGCCCTCCCATCCAGCGGTGAACTCCAGCATTGGCTCTTCGCACCTCCCGAAGACGCCCAAGGGTGGGTCAGCCAGCTCTTCATCTGGATTGACGAGGAGGTCTTCACTAGCGGGCTCTCGGACGGGCGCACAAGAGTGGAGAAAGACGGTGACAGTTATGTCCAGACCGCTCCCTACGGTTGGCGTTTGACCGACACGTCCGAGGATGCGCGCCTCTCGAAAGCGGCCGGCACCCAAGGTTGGTACGGATGACAATCCCCTATCGGAACGGACCGAGCAGAAGACATCGCGTTGAACTGAAGTCGGGTGCGTATGCTCGCAGCA
>NZ_JACYUB010000011.1:0-1799 GCF_014841545.1 Frigoribacterium sp. CFBP 8751 | reverse complement strand
CTCCTTTTAGTGCGAAGAGCACGAGCAACACCAGAAAGGCCCCTTCTTCGGAAGGGGCCTTTCTGCGTTTAACGGTCACTAGTCGGGGCCGCGTAACCGTCGCATTCGTCTTGGAGGCATCGGGCGAACGATAAGAGTGGTCCTACCGCTCACAGCTGGGCGATGTTTTTCGGCATCCACGCGCATCGACCTCGAGTCGTCTCTCATGGGCGCGCCCCGACCCCTCGAGCTGCGACGGGGCAACGCCGTGGCCGTTCGTGCCCAGAACGCTGTGGGCGATTCCGGCGATCGGTTTTCGTCCTGGCGCAGGGGGAGAGCGTCCGGGGAAAGACTCCGCCAGGGGCGATGGAGTTGCCCTTGCCATGACAGGAGCAATGGTGGTTCGACGCCCGTCCACGCGTCGGACAGGAGTCGTGTGTGCCCCTGATGCCCTGCGCCACTTCAGCGAATTCGCTCGTGGAAGTGACCTCACCGTGTCGATCGGCCCCTCTACGGACGCAAAAGATCCTGCCTGAACCGAGGCGTCGATGCCGGGACTCCAGGAGAGGGCGGCAGCCCGCGCCCCAAGTGGATTCGCCTACGGTGTCGAGGTGGTCGGCGCGAGGCGCTGGCGGCGTGACGTCGGGCATCGTTCCCTTCGAGCTACCCCTGGAGACCCACGGGGCAGCCAGCTGGCATCGAACCGTTCGGCCTTCCTCGCCGCGGGGCATGCTTGTCGTCGTGACGTGTCTTGGCATGGGCCATGCGTTCGTGGTCATCGACCGGGCGGGTACATCATCGATGCGGGGCCGATTCGTCTACTTGCCCCTCGCCCTCGTGGTTCGTCTTCGGACCCGGCCCGTACCGACCTGCGAGTCGCCCTCAGGGTCCGTGAGGCGACACGCGTCTCTGGCCATGAAGGCTGTCACGGCCGCGCCGGCGTGAACCGGCGGCAGCTCAAGTCCCCTTCTCGGCTACTCCGGGCTCGGGTCAGTGGCCTCTCTTATCGGTCGCACGAGCAGATCCGGTGGGCCGGTCGCGAGACGCTAGTCGCCGTCTGCAAGAAGCGGATCGAGCGGGCGATGAGTTCACTGACGTGAGAGCCGTGATCCCCCAGGCGGCACACGCCACAGGGTTCCCGTGCGACGCGGTGCTGTTCCCGACGACGCGATGCACCGGCAACGTCCATCGCCAGTGGTCGGAGAGTCTTCGCCACGGGATCGAGTCCTCGGGGCGGGCGTCGGGAAGCAGACCAGCTCCGTCCGAGCCGAGCAAGCTCCTGTTTCCAGGTGCCCTCCGTCATGTCTCGGATGTCGTGGCAGGAAACGACGAGCCGGCAAACCCTGCCCGGTCCGACCCCTTGCAAGCCTTGCGAAGCGACGGGCGGGAATGGACCGTCGAGACCGGTGGAAGCGGTGAACTCCCGATTCCCATGGTCGTCACCTTCAGCCACGATCCACCACCGCTGGAGTGGAGAAGGCAAGGCCCCTCGACGATCGTCTGTCGGGATCGCCGATAGGAGATCTGATGCGACGCCGCAGTCGCCGGTCTCTCTGTCTCGCGGGAGGCGAGGTGGGCCACCGAACGCGTGGGTCAGCGTGCGATCTCGTCGAGGCATGGATGCGGGGAGGCGTGCCCACCGGCGACCTGCGGTGCACTCTCGCTCGAGCGGCGGAAGCCCTTCGAACCACGTCGGGGGTCTCGGTCGTGGAGGGACGAATCCACAGTCTTCCGCGAAGTTTCGGCGCGACACGCCCGGGATGCATGGGTATTTGGGGGTGGGGCCGGGGGGCTGTGTAAAGTAATCCGAGTCAGCCCAA
>NZ_JACYUB010000010.1:0-5502 GCF_014841545.1 Frigoribacterium sp. CFBP 8751 | reverse complement strand
CCGCCGAAACATTTACCACACACCATTACTGGTGGTGAAGTCTGTTTTTAGACCATGCACCCGCCCCAGGGGGCGGATGAGTGTTCTGTTGAGTTGTTCCCGACCGTATTTCGGGAACCACATAGTGGACGCAAGCAGCTTTCCCCCACCTCTACAGGGAGGGAGTGTTGTCAAGTTATCGGCTTATTAGTACCGGTCAGCTCCATGGGTCGTTAGTCCCCACTTCCACATCCGGCCTATCAACCCAGTAGTCTAGCTGGGAGCCTCTCACCCCTAAGGGTATGGAAATCTCATCTCGAAGCCGGCTTCCCGCTTAGATGCTTTCAGCGGTTATCCGTTCCGAACGTAGCTAATCAGCGGTGCCCTTGGCAGGACAACTGACACACCAGAGGTTCGTCCATCCCGGTCCTCTCGTACTAGGGATAGATCTTCTCAAATTTCCTACGCGCGCAGCGGATAGGGACCGAACTGTCTCACGACGTTCTAAACCCAGCTCGCGTACCGCTTTAATGGGCGAACAGCCCAACCCTTGGGACCTACTCCAGCCCCAGGATGCGACGAGCCGACATCGAGGTGCCAAACCATGCCGTCGATATGGACTCTTGGGCAAGATCAGCCTGTTATCCCCGAGGTACCTTTTATCCGTTGAGCGACAGCGCTTCCACAAGCCACTGCCGGATCACTAGTCCCGACTTTCGTCCCTGCTCGACTTGTCAGTCTCACAGTCAAGCTCCCTTGTGCACTTACACTCGACACCTGATTGCCAACCAGGTTGAGGGAACCTTTGGGCGCCTCCGTTACTTTTTGGGAGGCAACCGCCCCAGTTAAACTACCCACCAGGCACTGTCCCAGAACCGGATCACGGTTCGTAGTTAGATATCCAAAGTGACCAGAGTGGTATTTCAACAATGACTCCACCTGAACTAGCGTCCAAGCTTCACAGTCTCCCACCTATCCTACACAAGCCACTCCGAACACCAATACCAAGCTGTAGTAAAGGTCACGGGGTCTTTCCGTCCTGCTGCGCGTAACGAGCATCTTTACTCGTAGTGCAATTTCGCCGAGTTCGCGGTTGAGACAGCTGGGAAGTCGTTACGCCATTCGTGCAGGTCGGAACTTACCCGACAAGGAATTTCGCTACCTTAGGATGGTTATAGTTACCACCGCCGTTTACTGGGGCTTAAATTCTCAGCTTCGCTTGCGCTAACCGTTCCTCTTAACCTTCCAGCACCGGGCAGGCGTCAGTCCGTATACATCGTCTTGCGACTTGGCACGGACCTGTGTTTTTAGTAAACAGTCGCTTCCCACTGGTCTCTGCGGCCTTTCCCGCTCCGGGAGTAAATCCCATCACGGTTCCGGCCCCCCTTCTCCCGAAGTTACGGGGGCATTTTGCCGAGTTCCTTAACCACGATTCTCTCGATCTCCTTGGTATTCTCTACCTGACCACCTGAGTCGGTTTGGGGTACGGGCGGCTTGAACCTCACGTCGATGCTTTTCTCGGCAGCATAGGATCACTGATTTCCCCCAATCGGGGTACGCATCGGATCTCAGGCGCATTGACGACGGATTTGCCTATCGTCAGCCCTACATCCTTACACCAGGTTCACCTTACGGATACCATCGCCTGGCTCAGCTACCTTCCTGCGTCACACCTGTTAATACGTTAACCGCACCAGCATGGGGTCGAGCGTTAGACCGGCCGGCATCACCCCGAAGGGATCCACTCAGCCGGGTTAGGACTCTTAGCACCACTGGATTAGCTTGGGCGGTTCTTCGCCGGTACGGGAATATCAACCCGTTGTCCATCGACTACGCCTGTCGGCCTCGCCTTAGGTCCCGACTTACCCAGGGCGGATTAACCTGGCCCTGGAACCCTTGGTCTTTCGGAGGACGGGTTTCTCACCCGTCTTTCGCTACTCATGCCTGCATTCTCACTCGTGTGGCCTCCACGGCTGGTTTACACCGCCGCTTCACTGGCCACACGACGCTCTCCTACCACTCCGTACGACTGAACCACGAAGGCTTGTCTATAATACGAAATCTACAACTTCGGTGGTGTGCTTGAGCCCCGTTACATTGTCGGCGCGGAATCACTTGACCAGTGAGCTATTACGCACTCTTTCAAGGGTGGCTGCTTCTAAGCCAACCTCCTGGTTGTCTATGCAACTCCACATCCTTTCCCACTTAGCACACGCTTAGGGACCTTAGTTGGTAGTCTGGGTTGTTTCCCTCTCGACGATGAAGCTTATCCCCCACCGTCTCACTGCTGCGCTCTCACTTACCGGCATTCGGAGTTTGGCTGACGTCAGTAAGCTTTTGGGCCCCATCGGCCATCCAGTAGCTCTACCTCCGGCAAGAAACACGCAACGCTGCACCTAAATGCATTTCGGAGAGAACCAGCTATCACGAAGTTTGATTGGCCTTTCACCCCTATCCACAGCTCATCCCCTCAGTTTTCAACCTAAGTGGGTTCGGTCCTCCACGACGTCTTACCGTCGCTTCAACCTGGCCATGGATAGATCACTTCGCTTCGGGTCTAGGACATGCGACTGGATCGCCCTATTAAGACTCGCTTTCGCTACGGCTACCCCACACGGGTTAACCTCGCCACATATCGCTAACTCGCAGGCTCATTCTTCAAAAGGCACGCTGTCACCCCTACAAGGAGGCTCCAACGGTTTGTAAGCAAACGGTTTCAGGTACTATTTCACTCCCCTCCCGGGGTACTTTTCACCTTTCCCTCACGGTACTTGTCCGCTATCGGTCATCTGGGAGTATTTAGGCTTATCAGGTGGTCCTGACAGATTCACACGGGATTTCTCGGGCCCCGAGCTACTTGGGATCCCCATTCAGCCAGCGCCAGCATTTCGGCTACGGGGTTCGCACCCTCTATGACCAGCCATTCAAAGCTGTTCGCCTATACTGCGCTGTAACTGTCCCTGTCCGGCAGAACAGGACAACGGGTCCCACAACCCCGACCATGCAACGACCGCCGTCTATCACACATGACCGGTTTAGCCTCTTCCGATTTCGCTCGCCACTACTGACGGAATCACTGTTGTTTTCTCTTCCTGTGGGTACTGAGATGTTTCACTTCCCCACGTTCCCTCTACCCGCCCTATATATTCAGGCGGGAGTCACCAGACATAACGCCTGGCGGGGTTTCCCCATTCGGAAATCCTCGGATCAGGGCTCGATTATCAGCTCCCCGAGGCTTATCGCAGATTTCTACGTCCTTCTTCGGCTCCAGATGCCAAGGCATCCACCGTTTGCTCTTAGAAACTTGACCACAAAGTTGCTGCCAGCCAAAGACTGACAGCTCAGTGTTATCTCATTCGCCAACCACACCCAAAGGGCGGATTGGTCTAAGAAATTGCACTTAGTATCACAAACAACAACCAACCCGAAGGCCGGCCCTGCTTGCGACTAAGATGCTCGCGTCCACTGTGTAGTTCTCAAAATACGGGCGGCACCATGAACACCCTGCAAGTAATGCAGAACCCTCATGGCCCAGAGGAAAAACAACCACACCATGTGTGGATGCTTGGTCCCTCAGGACCCAACAGCGTGCAAGCCCCCCACCCAGAACACCCTCACCTTCCAGACACCCGAAGGTGCCGTACTAGCGCTGATGCTCTTCGCGAAGAGCCATTGTCAATGTTCCACCCATGAGCGCCGGCCGAAGACATTCGCTTCGAAACCGACTTGACTCGTTGACCCCCGTGTATACCGCGGGGCGAGTACATGCTCCTTAGAAAGGAGGTGATCCAGCCGCACCTTCCGGTACGGCTACCTTGTTACGACTTAGTCCTAATCACCGATCCCACCTTCGACAGCTCCATCCACAAGGGTTAGGCCACTGGCTTCGGGTGTTACCGACTTTCATGACTTGACGGGCGGTGTGTACAAGGCCCGGGAACGTATTCACCGCAGCGTTGCTGATCTGCGATTACTAGCGACTCCGACTTCATGAGGTCGAGTTGCAGACCTCAATCCGAACTGAGACCGGCTTTTTGGGATTCGCTCCACCTTACGGTATCGCAGCCCTTTGTACCGGCCATTGTAGCATGCGTGAAGCCCAAGACATAAGGGGCATGATGATTTGACGTCATCCCCACCTTCCTCCGAGTTGACCCCGGCAGTCTCCTATGAGTTCCCACCATAACGTGCTGGCAACATAGAACGAGGGTTGCGCTCGTTGCGGGACTTAACCCAACATCTCACGACACGAGCTGACGACAACCATGCACCACCTGTATACCGACCTTGCGGGGCGACCATCTCTGGACGTTTCCGGTATATGTCAAGCCTTGGTAAGGTTCTTCGCGTTGCATCGAATTAATCCGCATGCTCCGCCGCTTGTGCGGGCCCCCGTCAATTCCTTTGAGTTTTAGCCTTGCGGCCGTACTCCCCAGGCGGGGAACTTAATGCGTTAGCTGCGACACGGAGACCGTGGAATGGCCCCCACATCTAGTTCCCAACGTTTACGGCATGGACTACCAGGGTATCTAATCCTGTTCGCTCCCCATGCTTTCGCTCCTCAGCGTCAGTTACGGCCCAGAGATCTGCCTTCGCCATCGGTGTTCCTCCTGATATCTGCGCATTCCACCGCTACACCAGGAATTCCAATCTCCCCTACCGCACTCTAGTCTGCCCGTACCCACTGCAGGCTGGGGGTTGAGCCCCCAGATTTCACAGCAGACGCGACAAACCGCCTACGAGCTCTTTACGCCCAATAATTCCGGACAACGCTTGCACCCTACGTATTACCGCGGCTGCTGGCACGTAGTTAGCCGGTGCTTTTTCTGCAGGTACCGTCACTTTCGCTTCTTCCCTACTAAAAGAGGTTTACAACCCGAAGGCCGTCATCCCTCACGCGGCGTTGCTGCATCAGGCTTTCGCCCATTGTGCAATATTCCCCACTGCTGCCTCCCGTAGGAGTCTGGGCCGTGTCTCAGTCCCAGTGTGGCCGGTCACCCTCTCAGGCCGGCTACCCGTCGTCGCCTTGGTGAGCCATTACCTCACCAACTAGCTGATAGGCCGCGAGTCCATCCTTGACCAAAATTCTTTCCAACTCCTAGCCATGCGGCTGAAGCTCGTATCCGGTATTAGACGCCATTTCTAGCGCTTATCCCAGAGTCAAGGGCAGGTTACTCACGTGTTACTCACCCGTTCGCCACTAATCCCTGGAGCAAGCTCCAGTTCATCGTTCGACTTGCATGTGTTAAGCACGCCGCCAGCGTTCGTCCTGAGCCAGGATCAAACTCTCCGTAAAAGAAAAAACAGCACAACCGGAATAGGCCATGACTGCTGAATTTGATGCTGACTAAAGAACAAAACAATCTGACGATTGTTGTTGTCCATCAATCTCAAAGAAACCTAAACACCACTCACAACCCCACCAAAAGATGAGACCACAAGCAATGCCAGGGTATAATTTGGCATTTGACAATGTGCACGCTGTTGAGTTCTCAAGGACCAAACGCACCCGAAACCCGGCCC
>NZ_JACYUB010000009.1:0-89356 GCF_014841545.1 Frigoribacterium sp. CFBP 8751 | reverse complement strand
GAATGAACGTTGCGGCATCCGCCGCCTCTGCCTGGTGCTCGGCCGCAAGGACGCCCCGCCCGGCAGCCGATCCCCTATCGGGACGCCTCGTCAAGGCTTGCGGCGCACACCCTGTCGGTAGCCGAGCCATGCTGCCAGCACGAGCAAGCTGATGACGACGATGGCCGCGCCCACAAGGCTTGCGGTCGAGAACATGTGCACACCCTCGGCTGTGAACGTCGTAGCCGACAGGGGCGCATAGGCGAACCACCCGAAGGACACCGGCTGCGCCGCCGCGATGGCAAGGACGACGATGCCCACAACCAACGCGGCCAGGCCGGCAACCAGAACGAGGCGGGAAGTCAGACCAGCACGACGCGTCATGCCTGGACCATAGCGCGCCGGTTCGCGCACCAGGATGCCCGCGACATGCCCGTCGTCCAACAGACTGATGGATGTGACCGGTGGCCGATCCTCTATCGGGCGCGTACCTCGAGTCTTGGAGCCTCGCCCACGTGTTCTACCGCGTCATCGACAATGTGGGAGACGTGTCGGTCGGCGACCGAGTAGATCGCTTCCCTGCCTACGCGGTTGACCTCGACCAGGCCGGCCGCCCGGAGGACGCGCAGGTGCTGCGACACCAGCGGCTGCGCCAGGCCCGACGCCTCGACGAGGGCAGTCACGCCCGCATCGCCGTGACCGAGATGGCGTAGGAGTCGGAGTCTCGACGCCGATGAGAGCGCCTTGAAGAGGTCCGCTGCAGACTCAAGGGAATCGGTGCTCATGAGCGTCACATTAGCGTTTACGAATGCGACGAGGGCCCCACCAGATGGTGGGGCCCTCGTCGCTTAACGCCGGTCAGCGCCAGAAGTTCAGTGCTCGTCGTAGTGGTCGCCGTGCTGTGCGTGCTTGTGGTCGCCATGGACGTAGTCGACGTGATCGTTGTGCGTCACGGTCTCGTGACCGCACGCCGTGCCGTGCTCGTGCTCGGTGACGGTGTGCTCTGCGTGGACTTCGGTGTCAGCCATGGGTGGCGCCTTTCTCATCGGGTGAATGCGTCCAGCAAAGCAGACGCATGCACGCATGGCAATGCATTGATCTAGATGATGATGAGAACCGGAACCAATGCCACGGACCAGCGGCGGCAGAACGCGCCAGCAGTGAAGGTCGTCAGCCCTGACGGGCCTTCCAGCGCGGGTCCTTCTTGTTGATGACGAAGACCCGGCCACGCCGACGCACGACCTGCGATCCAGGAATGGCCTTCAGCGCCTTGAGCGAATTGCGGACCTTCATGACGCCTCCGATTGTTAGTGAGAACAGTTATCAACTAGCGTAGCGGCATGGCCACCCGACCCGCTTCCTCGCCCACCTCGCGACACCGGGGCATCGTCCTCGTCGGCGGGCAGGACGCCACCGAGATCGAACGAATCGCGCAGGAGATCGCCGGCGATGCGAGTCATCTCGTCACCGTCGGCCCAGACGTGCAAGAGGGTGCCGACGTCATTCATCGGCTCTCCCTCGACCTGGCGAGATCCGGTGCCCGCGTCGACGTCGTCGCCGCCCTCGCCCCAGGCACCCCGTTGCGGGCGTTGGCGGTGTTGCTCGGTGCGCTGGTCGACTCCGACCTGGGCAGGCCGGGCGGAGAGTGTCTGCTCCAGCACGTAGTGGCCGGGGTGAGCGCGGTCGATCTCGCTGATCTGGCCTTGCGCGGTGTGGACGACAGGTTCTTCGCCGCCGAACACGTCATTGACCTCGTCGAGCACGCCACCGTCGTCATGCTCACGGACACCGCAGCCGTGCCCCCGCAGGACCTCCAGATCCTCGAACGACTGCTCGCCCGGCTCGCACCCGAGACCTCCGTTTGCAAGGCCGAAGAACTTACCCGTGACTCGCTGTCGCTACGAGGCGGCGCAGCGCAGCTCGCTGGCGCGGCCGGCTGGATGCAGGCTCTCTCGGAGCNTCGTCTACCGGAACGAGCGCCCCTTCCATCCGGAGCGTCTCGCGGCAGTCGTGGAGCGCACCTTTGCCCCGGGGGCCGTCGGCACGGTGCTGCGGTCACGCGGCTTCACGCAGTTCGCCACCCGTAGCGACCGGGTCGGCTCCTGGTCGAGCGTCGGACAGATGCTGAGCCTGGACCCCACGTCACTCCCGTCGTGGCACCCCGACTCACCTCACGGGCAACAGATCGCCTTCTTCGGCCTCGACCTCGACGTCGCCGCCATCCGCCGAGACCTCGACACCTGCCTCCTCACCAACGACGAGCTGCTCAGCGACCCCGCCTCGTGGCGTGACTTGGTCGACCCCTTCCCCGTCTGGACCGGCCACCGACACACCCACTAGCGCCGTCCGTAAGCCGATCCCCTATCGGGCACCACCACTGTGGTCACGACCGAACCGACTCGGTCGCGACGGCGTCGTGCACGAATGCCGTCAGGATGACGGTCGAGAGCGCATGGATGTCGCCAGGGTCGCCCCGGACGACGAGCAAGTCTCGTAGGACTGTCTCATGCACTCTCACTCTGCTCGGTCCGTGACGGATCAGCTCCGGCGCCGGTCTGCCGGCGCGGCGGATCGCTCGTGACCCTCACCGACATCCTCCCGTCGATGCGACGCGTCATCGCTGATCCATTTGCCGCGGATTCGTGGCCCGAGAGGACTCACCCCACAGTTGATGACGTCGTCATTGGTGGCGTCTCCCTGGTCCGCCTTGCCAGCATCTGCGAGACACCTTGTGTTCATACGGGTGCGGCCCTGATCCCTCGCTCGGGCGGACGCGTGTCTCCAGTGGACGACGCGACCGCGATCGTGGTCAGCGTCCGGACGGTGAGTCGTCACACGTCCGGCGCGATCGTGGTCCAGGTCGACGGGCGGCTCGGCTGTGCACCCGTGGTCATCGGCGAGCTCCGGCTCATCGGGAGGATCTCGACCGTGCACGACACAGCCGTGGTGGTCGGGCTCGATGACGAGGGGCCGTCCGTCGCGGTCGTCGACCTGCCGGCGGACCTGCGGGTCGGCGATCTTCTCGCCGTCCCCTGCCCTGGTGACGTCACGGTGGGGCGCCTCCGGCGTCGACACGCCCGATGAGCGCAGCCGAGGTGCCCCGGTCGGTCCGCCACGCCGTCCATGACCTGGTCGACGGCGCCCATTCCTGGGGCAGCCTGGATCAGGCGCCAGCTCGCTCCACGGTTGTTCAACAGATCACCCTCACGGTGCATCGACCAGGGACGAGCCTGCACGATCGTCGCCTCCTGCACGCACGTCAGACCTGGCCCCTCGGAGGAGCGATCCTCGCCGTGTCGATCGTGATCTTCATGGTGTCGTGGGCACCGGCGCACGTCATCGGATTGGTGGTCCTGATCGCCTGGGGGCTCGGGTTCGGGATTCTCGAGCTGACGACGCGTGGGCTTCGCGAGTCGGTTCGGGAGCTGTCGGCATCGTCGACCTGCACTCCGAGCGGACTTGTCGTCATGGGCGACGCGGCGTGCGTGCGCGCGACCGCAGCCCGGCTATTCGCCTTGGAACGAGAGCTTGACGCAGGGCACATCTCCACCGACCGCTACCTCACCCTGTGGGAAGAGGTTTGGCTGGCACTTCCCAGCACCCCGACCAAGCAGAGCGCGTACCCGTGAACGCGGACGTTTTTACCAGCGGGGCGTGGCACAGGACGCTGGGAACGGACCAACTGGAACGATCCGTCCGCGGCGGCACCGCCTCTCTCGTCGGATTCTCGGCGAAGGCGCGAGCCATCGGCTCAGGGCCGCGATATCGCGCCCTCGTCGTACAGATCGATGACACTTCGGCCATGACTCGGGGGCAGTCACGGCACCTGAAGCACGTGCTGGCCACTGCCATTGAGGCGCAGCTTCCCTCACTGGAGCCGGTGAGTCAGGTCCTGCTCGTCGAGCACGCTGACGAAGCACGTCGAGTGTCCGGGACTCATCTCGCGATGATCCGGGGAGTGCTCGGACAAGTGCGCAGTCACGGGCTGAACCGGTGCGGGACGGAAGTGTCTGCGAACGCCGTCATCCTGCCGATGTTGTTCACCGATGAGCGCACCGAACTGACCCTCGCAGACCTCTTGGAGCACCGCCCCCTCCAGGTCACGGGCGTCGTCGTCGACAGCCATGATCAGAGCGCAGATGTGCCCGACCTGCGCTCGTCGCTCGTGGCGGCATTCCTGTGACGGCGAGCGTCAGGAGTACGTAAGGACTCTTGGGCCTGGCGCATGGGTCTCGTGAGGACGACCAGGTCGAGCAGCGCCGGCCGGTAGACACGGTCCATGACCTCAGCCCCGCCCGTGAACGACGTCTCGCACCTCCCGCTCATCCGCACGGACGACTCGGGTCGTCTCGAGGTCTTCGGTCACCGTGCCGATCTCGCGCCGGGCCTCGGCGTGGAGGGTCGGCGAGCGGCCATGGGTGCGCACCTGCGTCTCGTGCTGGCGTCCTACGACGCTGTCCTCGAGGTCGTAGCGACCCGAGTGGACGAGGTCGAGGACGGCCTCCTCGATGAGCAGACCAGGTCCTTTCAGCCCCTGCACGCTGCCCTTCGCGACGTGTCACTGCTGCAGCGGTGCCTGCGACGTGTCGGTCGCTACGTCGCCGAGCACGACGCACTCGAGACCCCTTCCGCTGTTCGCCCGGCCACGTCGTCGGTGACCAGCGCCGAGGCGGCCCGGTGGGCTAACCTCAGCGAGAGGGCGGGGATGCTCCGCGCGTCCCTCCGCGACGCGTTGACGATCCACGCGGCCGTCGAGACCGAGCGGCAGAACGACGAGCTTCGTCGCCTGTCCGAGGCGAGCCTGGCACTCGGGCGGGAGACGCGCGACGTGTCGCGCCTCGGGGTGCGCCGAGCCGAGGAGAGCAAGACGATCTCGTCCTGGGCGGCGATCCTCTTCGCCCCGACGTTGATCGGGACCGTCTACGGCATGAACTTCGAGCACATGCCCGAGCTCGGCTGGGCTGCGGGTTATCCCCTCGCAGTAGGGGCGATGCTGTCCATGGGGGTGGGGCTGTGGCTCATCTTCCGTCGCAAGGGCTGGCTCTGATGTCCTTCGTCTCGCCTCAGCGTGGACGGTTCTCGGGGATGAAGCGGTACCCCATGCCCTGCACGGTCTCGATGTGGCGAGGCCGGGTCGGGACGGCTTCGAGCTTCTTCCGCAGCTGAGAGACGTAGAGGCGGAGGTACCCGCCGTCGTTGGCGTGGGTCGGGCCCCAGATGCGGGTGAGGATGTCCTCCCGGGTCACGAGCCGGCCCGGGTTCCGCACGAGGATCTCGAGGATCCGCCACTCCGTGGGGGTGAGCCGGATGACCTGATCAGGGACGCGGACGACGCTCTTGGCCGCGAAATCGACCCGGATTTCCCCGAAGACCACGGCCGGTTCGTCTGCCACGGGTGCCGTCCGCCTCGTGAGCGCCCGAAGGCGGGCGAGGAGTTCGTCCATCGCGAAGGGCTTGGTGATGTAGTCGTCGGCACCCGCGTCGAGGGCTTCGACCTTGTCCGACGCCCCCGCTCGACCGGAGACCACGAGGACCGGGATGTTGGACCACCCTCGGAGGCCCTGAATGACTCCGATACCGTCGACGTTGGGCATGCCGAGGTCGACCATGACGACGTCCGGGTGTTCGTCGATGGCGGCCCGGAGCGCCTCGGCTCCGTCGGCGGCGGTGGCGATCTCGTACCCGACGGCTGCGAGGGTCAGGGTGAGGGCGCGGACGATCTGGGGATCGTCGTCGGCGATGAGGATCTTCATGCGTCTGCTTTCTCAGCCGGGTCGGGGAGGGCGGGGAGGGAGACGACCATGGTGAGACCGCCTCCCGGGGTCTCTTCGGCCGTGAGGGTGCCGCCCATGCCCTCGGTGAAGCCCTTGGCGATGGCCAGCCCGAGGCCGAGGCCTGCGGTGTTGTCGGTGTCGCCGAGGCGTTGGAACGGGACGAACACCAGATCCAGGCGGTCCGGGCTGATCCCGGGTCCCCGGTCGGCGACTCGGATCTCCACGACGTCCCCGAAGGTGCTCGCCGAGAGGCGGACGGGGACGCCGGCGGGACCGTGTTTGACGGCGTTGTCGAGGAGGTTCACCAGCACCCGTTGCAGGAGGACGGGGTCGGCGTCGACGGGAGGGACGTCATCGGCGATCTGCAGCTCCATCCGGCCGAGGCCGGCCTGGAGTTCGTCCATGGCGGCGAAGAGGACGTCATCGACGTCGAGGGGTTGACGGGAGACCGCGAGAGCACCCGCCTGGACTCGGCTGACGTCGAGGAGATTGGTGACGAGGGCCGAGAGCGCGTCGAGGCTCTCGTGAGCCGTGGTGAGCAATTCGTCGCGGTCGTGGTCGTCCCAGACGACACCGTGCTGCTGCAGGCCGGTCACCGCCGCCGTGGCCGAAGCCAGAGGGCGCCGGAGGTCGTGCCCGACGGCGGCGAGCAGTGCCGTTCGCACTCGGTCGACCTGGGCCATGGGGCCGGCCGACTCGGCCGTGGCCGACAGGGCCTTGTGCTCCAGCGCCGTCTCCACTTGGGCGGCGATGACGGTTAGGAGGCGCCGTTCGGAGGCGGCCAGGGGCGGTCCGGTCATCTCCAGGCGCGCCTTCTCCCCCGCGGCGACGACCGTGGTCTCCTCGCCTCTCCGTGCGGTGCCGACGGAGTCCACGACCGCTCCGTCGGTGTCGATCACCGAGACCGATCGGAGACGGAACGCGTCCTGCGTGCGGGACAGGATCGCGTGGAGGGCGTCCTGTCCGCGGATGACTCCGCCGGCGACGGCTGCCAGGAGCTCGGACTCCGCCAGGGCCCTCGCAGCCGAGCGTGACTTGCGGGCGGCCTGGTCGACGACGTAGCTGACAAGCAGCGCGATGACGACGTAGAGGATCAGAGTCAACAGGTGCAGAGGGCGGCCGACGGTGATGCTGTCGTAGGGCTCGACGAAGAAGAAGTCGAGCGTCACCCCGGAGAGCACCGCGGCGAACAGAGCAGGCCAGATCCCGCCGACGAGGGCGACCACGACGACGAGGAGCTGGTAGACGAGGACGTCGCTCGTCAAGGACTCGTCACTGCGGAAGGCCACGAGCAGCCAGGTCAGCAGGGGGCCGAGGACGAGGGCGAGGGCCCCGCCGAGAAGCCTGCGACGGAGGGTCAACGCACCGCCGGCCCGCGGGAGCGTGAACCGGCCGCCGGCCGCGGCGTGGGTGACGATGTGCACGTCGATGTCACCGGATTCGCGGATCACGGTGGCGCCGATGCCGGGGCCCGACAGAGCTGCGGTGATCCGGCTCCGCCGGCTGACGCCGATGACGAGCTGGGAGGCGTTCATCGCCTTCGCGAACTGGACGAGCGCTTCCGGCACGTCGCCTCCGACGACCTGGTGGTAGGTGCCGCCGAGCTTCTCCGTCAGAGCCCGTTGGGCCGACAGCGCCCCGGGGTGGGCGTCGCGGAGACCGTCCTGGGCGATGACGTGGACGGTGACGAGCTCACCGCCCGAGGACCGGGCAGCGATCCGCGCACCCCTGCGGATCAGGGTCTCCCCCTCAGGGCCGCCCGTGAGGGCGACGACGACGCGTTCCCGGGCCTCCCACTTGCTGTCGATGCCCTTCTCACGCCGGTAGGCCTTCAGGGCGCTGTCGACCTCGTCGGCGAGCCACAGCAGGGCCAGCTCCCGGAGCGCCGTGAGGTTGCCGAGCCGGAAGTAGTTCGAGAGCGCGGCATCGACCCGGACAGCGGGGTAGACGTTGCCCTCGGCGAGGCGGTCGCGAAGGGCCTGCGGTGCGAGGTCAACGACCTCGACCTGGTCGGCGCCGCGGAGGATGCTGTCCGGGACGGTCTCCCGTTGCGCCGCCCCGGTGATCTTCTCGACGACGTCGTTCAGCGACTCGATGTGCTGCACGTTGACCGTCGAGACGACGCTGATGCCGGCGTCGAGGAGGACCTGGACGTCCTGCCATCTCTTCTGTCGGACCGACCCCGGTGCGTTGGTGTGGGCAAGTTCGTCGACGAGGGCGAGGTCGGGGTTCCGCTCGAGGACCGCGTCGACGTCCATCTCGGTTAGCTCAACGCCGCGGTGCGACGTCGTCCGTCGGGGGACGATCTCCAGGTCGCCCAGCATGGCCGCGGTGGCCTCGCGCCCGTGGGTCTCGACCACGGCCACGACCACGTCCTTGCCGTCTCGACGGAGACGGGTGCCCTCTTCGAGCATGGTGTAGGTCTTGCCGACGCCGGGGGCGGCGCCGAGCAGCACCCGGAGCCGCCCTCGCTTCACGGTGTCAGCGTCCCGTCTCGGCCAGGGCCGTGTTCAGCTCGAGCACGTTCACCGTGGGCTCTCCGAGGTAGCCGAGGTCCCGGCCCTGGGTGTGCTCCGCCACGAGGGCCTCGACGTCCGCGACGGGCAGGTCGCGGGCGTCGGCGATCCGCTCGACCTGGAGTCGGGCGTACTCGGGGCTGATGTGGGGGTCGAGTCCCGACGCGGAGGCGGTGAGGGCGTCGACGGGGACGTCCTCCGGGTCGACGCCGTCGCTCTCGGCGATCGCTGTACGGCGTTCGTCGATCGCGGCGATGAGGTCCTCGTTCTCGGGCCCGTAGTTGCTGCCGCTCGAGGCCGAGGCGTCGTAGCCGTCACCGGCAGCGGAGGGCCGTGACTGGAACCACTCGGGCAGGGCGGCCCCGTCGGCGTCGGTGAAGGACTGCCCGATGAGTGACGAGCCGACGGTCTCACCGTCGACGTGGACGGCGGAACCGTCCGCCTTGCCGCCCAGGACGAGCTGGCCGACCCCGGTGACGACGGCCGTGTAGGCCACGCCGAGGACGACGGTGAAGACGAGCATCGCGCGGAGGGCGACACCGTACTGGCGGAGCAGGGTGCGGGTGTTCATGGTCTCTCTCTCGTTCGTCGTCTGCGTCGGCTCAGAAGCCGGGGAGCAGGCTGACGATCAGGTCGATGATCTTGATGCCGACGAACGGGGCGACGACGCCGCCGAGTCCGTAGACGAGGAGGTTGCGCGACAGGATCGACGACGCCGACGCCGCCCGGTACTTCACGCCCCGCAGGGCGAGCGGGATGAGCACGACGATCACGAGGGCGTTGAAGATGATCGCCGAGAGGATCGCCGAGGCCGGCGAGGACAGCTGCATGACGTTCAGCAGCCCGAGCCCGGGGAACACCCCGGCGAACATGGCGGGGATGATCGCGAAGTACTTCGCGATGTCGTTCGCGATGGAGAACGTCGTGAGGGCGCCTCGGGTGATGAGCAGCTGCTTGCCGATGCGGACGATGTCGATCAGCTTCGTCGGGTCGCTGTCGAGGTCGACCATGTTGCCGGCCTCCTTCGCGGCCGACGTGCCCGTGTTCATCGCGACGCCCACGTCGGCCTGTGCCAGCGCGGGGGCGTCGTTGGTGCCGTCGCCGGTCATCGCGACGAGCGCGCCTCCTTCTTGCTCCCGGCGGATGAGGGCGAGCTTGTCCTCCGGGGTGGCCTCGGCGAGGTAGTCGTCGACGCCGGCCTCGGCCGCGATCGCCTTGGCGGTGAGGGGGTTGTCGCCGGTGATCATGACCGTGCGGATGCCCATGCTGCGCAGTTCGGCGAAGCGCTCGCGCAGGCCGGTCTTGACGACGTCCTTCAGGTAGACGACGCCGAGGACTCGGGCCTCGGCCTTGGTGCTCTTCAGGGCGACGACGAGGGGTGTCCCGCCGGCGTTGGAGATCTCGTCGATGCGGCCCTGGAGTTCGTCGTGCTCGGTGCTGGCGAGGTGGCGGTCCTCCTCGATCCAGGCGATGACAGAGTTCCCGGCGCCCTTGCGGATCTGGGTGCCGTCAGGCAGGTCGAGACCGGACATGCGAGTCTGGGCGGTGAAGGGGACGATCTCTCCCTGCTGACCGCCCGCGTCGTGCCAGCCCGTCGTCAGGGCGAGGTCGACGATCGACTTGCCCTCGGGCGTCGGGTCGGCGAGCGACGACCGGGCGGCGGCGTCGACGAGCTCGGCCCGTGCGATGCCGTCGAGGGGCGTGAACTCGGCGGCCTGCCGGTTGCCGTAGGTGATGGTGCCGGTCTTGTCGAGCAGCAGCGTCGTCACGTCGCCCGCGGCCTCGACGGCCCGCCCCGACATCGCGAGCACGTTGCGCTGCACGAGGCGGTCCATGCCGGCGATGCCGATCGCGCTTAGCAGCGCGCCGATCGTCGTGGGGATGAGGCAGACCAGCAGCGCGATGAGCACCGGGATGCTGACGGACGCGTCGCTGTAGCTGGCGATCGGGTTCAGCGTCAGGGTCACGACGACGAACACGATCGACAGGCTCGCGAGCAGGATGTTCAGCGCGATCTCGTTCGGGGTCTTCTGCCGGGAGGCGCCCTCGACGAGGCGGATCATCCGGTCGACGAAGGTCTCGCCCGGCTTGCTCGTGATGCGCACGACGACGCGGTCGGACAGCACCCGGGTGCCGCCGGTGACGGCGCTGCGGTCGCCGCCCGACTCGCGGATCACGGGGGCGGACTCGCCGGTGATCGCCGACTCGTCGACGCTCGCGATGCCCCAGACGATGTCGCCGTCGCCCGGGATCAGCTCGCCGGCGGTCACGACGACCGTGTCGCCGAGCGTGAGGTCGGCCGAGGACACCGACTCCGAGGAGGCGCGCTCGGCACCGGCGTCGGACGTCGCGTCGTACGAGACCACGCGCTGGGCGGTGGTGCTGGTGCGGGTCGCCTTGAGGGTCTCGGCCTGTGCCTTGCCGCGACCCTCGGCGACGGACTCGGCGAGGTTCGCGAAGACGACGGTCAGCCAGAGCCAGACCGCGATGGCCCAGGTGAACGAGCCGGGGACGGGCGAGCCGCCCGAGGTCTCGGGACCGGTGAAGAGGCCGGCGATCGCGAGGATCGTCGTGTAAGCGGCACCGACCTCGACGATGAACATGACGGGGTTGTGCCACATCTCGCGCGGGTCGAGTTTGCGGAGCGCGCCGGGCAGGGCCGCGACCAGCTGGGCGACGCCGAACGCGCCTCCTCGGTTCGTCGGGGCGTGCTCGCCCTCGTGGTCGTGGTCGGTGGTGGGTGTGTCGGTGACGACGGACATGGTTACTGCAGCCCTTCAGCGAGCGGTCCCAGTGCGAGGACGGGGAAGTAGGTCAGCGCGGTGATGATCACCGAGACGCCGGTGAGCAGGCCCACGAACTGCGGGCGGTGCGTGGGGAGGGTCCCGGCGGTGGCGGGGACCTTGTCCTGGGCGGCGAACGAACCGGCGAGGGCGAGCACGAGCACGATCGGCACGAACCGGCCGAGCAGCATCGCGACGCCGAGGGCCGTGTTGAACCACGGGGTGTTCGCGGTGAGCCCCGCGAAGGCCGAACCGTTGTTGTTCGACGCCGACGTGAACGCGTAGAGCACCTCGCTGAAGCCGTGCAGGCCCGGGTTCCAGATCGACGTGCCCTCGACGTCGGCGCGCACCGCGGGGATCGCAAAGCTGAGTGCGGTCCCGGCGAGCACGAGGGTCGGCGTGACGAGGATGTAGAGGCTGGCGAGCTTGATCTCGCGAGGCCCGATCTTCTTGCCGAGGTACTCCGGCGTGCGGCCGACGAGAAGGCCGGCGATGAACACCGTGATGACGGCCAGGACGAGCATGCCGTAGAGACCGGAGCCGACGCCGCCGGGGGCGATCTCACCGAGCATCATGTTGATCATCGGCATCATGCCGCCGAGCGCCGTGTATGAGTCATGCATCGAGTTGACGGCACCGGTCGAGGTGAGGGTCGAGGTGGAGCCGAACAGGGTGGATCCCCAGATGCCGAACCGCGCCTCCTTGCCTTCCATCGCGCCGCCTGCGAGCTGTGGTGCCGTGCCCGCGCCCCGCAGCTCCGCCCACGTCAGGGCGGACAAGGAGACCGCGAAGATGGTGGCCATGACGGCCGCGATCGCGACGCCCTGCTTGGTGGAGCCGACCATGCGGCCGAAGGTGCGCGGCAGCGAGAACGGGATGACTAGCATCAGGAGGATCTGCAGCAGGCTCGTCCACGGCGTGGGGTTCTCGAACGGGTGGGCGCTGTTGGCGTTGAAGAAGCCGCCTCCGTTGGTACCCAGCAGCTTGATGGCCTCCTGCGACGCGACGGGGCCGCCGGGGATCGTCGCGGTGCCGCCGGTCAGGGTCGCGACGTCGGTGAACCCGGCGAAGTTCTGGACGACGCCGCCCGCGATGAGCACGACCGCCGCGACCGCGGCGAGGGGCAGCAGGAGGCGGACGAGCGTGCGGGTCAGATCGACCCAGAAGTTGCCGAGCGTCCCGGTCTTCACTCGGGCGAGGCCCCGGATGAGGGCGACGGCCACGACGATGCCGACGGCCGCGGAGACGAAGTTCTGCACGGCGAGGCCGCCGAGCTGCACCGCGTACCCGAGGGTCACGTCGGGTGAGTACGACTGCCAGTTGGTGTTCGTGACGAAGGAAGCGGCGGTGTTGAACGAGAGTCCCTCGGGCACGGCGGGGAAGCCGAGCGAGTACGGCAGGACGCCCTGGAGGCGCTGCAGAGCGTAGACGAGGAGGACACCCACGAGGGAGAACGCCAGGACGCCCCGGAGGTAGGCCTGCCAGGTCTGTCCGGAGGCGGAGTCGACGCCGATGAGGCGGTAGAAGCCCCGCTCGACGCGGAGGTCCTTCGTCGTGGTGAACATGGTCGCCATGTAGTCGCCGACGGGCCGGTAGAGGACCACCAGGATGACGACGACCGTGAGGATCTGGAGGATGCCGAAGAGCGCGTCCATCAGAAGCGCTCAGGCTTCACGAGCGCGTACACCAGGTACGCGAGAGCGGCCACCGCGAGGACGACCGCGCCGATGCTGAAGACGATCACAGCTTCTCGACCCCCTTCGCCACGAGGGCTATCACTGCGAACACAGCGATGACGGCGAGCACGTACACGATGTCGAGCACTACGACTCCAAGAAGAACGATCGACGGGCCACCAGGGCCCGGTGCCCGTCGTGGGCACAGCGAGTCAGTAGACACCCGGAGGAGCGCCGGATCGGTGGCCCTTACGGGTTCCTCACGCCAGGACGTGGATTCCTCACGAACATCACACGCCCGACAAGGGAAGAACCCAGCAGACTGGCTAATCAGCGGCGTCGCGAAGGTGGCCTGCACAGTCCGTTCGCCGATATGGCACAGAGGAGGGACACCCGTGACAGCAGCAACAGCATCGCTCTTCGTTCAGATGGAAACGCTCCTGGCGGTCACCGAGGAAGGAAGCTTCGGGCGCGCAGCTCATCGTTTGGGTGTCAGCCAGTCCGCGGTGTCACAACGCATCCGAGCTCTTGAGCAGGCAAGCGGGCGGAGGCTGGTGGGGAGATCCACTCCGCCGATACCCACGAGAGAAGGGCTTGCTGTTCTGCAGGCGGCGAAGGACGCACGCGCGGTGACGCTCAGCCTCCGAGAGCTACGAGAAAAATGGATCCAAGAGTCTGCTTCGTCGACGTTCCCGGCGACGGCCTCGTCCGTCGGTCCTGGGCAGCTCCCGGCTTCGCATGTCCTTCAATGACCAATGTCCGGCTGCTCAAGGCCCATTGTCACTCCCCCGCATCTGCCAGGGGCATTCGGTCGCTTCGGGCCGCAGCTCGGTGAGGGCTCCGGGTCATCCCGGGGCGACTTTGCCGACCGTGAACGACGTCCTTGGAGTGGTGCGGTGAACGCCCGGGCGTCCACCGCACGCATTGCCGGTTTGCCGCAACGCGTTTTGCGACGGTCACCGGCCCTCGTGGCCCTAGGGATCTTCCTCAGCGTCATCGTGCTGTTCTCGGCACTGCTCGCGTTGCCCGTCGCAACTGCGGACGGCACCAGGACACCCCTTCACGACGCAGTGTTCACGGCCGTGTCGGCGATGACCGTCACGGGCCTCGTGACCGTGGACACCGCCTCCCACTGGTCGTTCTTTGGGCAGGTCGTGATCCTCGCCGGCATCCAGGTCGGGGGCCTCGGCATCGTCACCATCGCCCTGCTGCTCTCCCGGGCCGTCACGCACAAGCTCGGTGTTCGGGGCCGCATCATGGCTCAGCAGGGCATCGGCACCAGCAAGCTCGGCGAGGTCCAGTCGCTACTGAAGATCGTCGTCCTCACCACCGTGATCGTCGAGGCAGCCCTCGCCCTCGTGCTCGTGCCTGCCTTCATCGTCCGCGAGGGCTCCGTGGCGTCCGGGACCTGGCACGGGATCTTCTACGCGGTCTCAGCCTTCAACAACGCTGGGTTCGTCACTCACGAAGGCGGCCTCCAGCAGTTCGGCACTGACCCGTTCATCCTTGTGCCGCTGATGGCCGGCGTCTTCATCGGCAGCCTCGGCTTCCCGGTGTTCATGATCTTGATGGTCCACAAGACCCACGTGCGCCGCTGGAACCTCCACACCAAACTCACGCTCTCGGTGACCACCGGCCTGCTGGTCTTCGGGGCGATCGTGTGGACCCTGCTCGAGTGGGGCAACACCGCCACCATCGGGGACATGGCCCCCGGCGACAAGATCGTCCACGGCCTGTTCGCGTCGACCATGATGCGCAGCGGCGGCTTCGCGCTCGTCGACACTGGCGCCTCCCACCCCATCACCCTCCTCGCCTCCGACGCCCTCATGTTCGTCGGCGGCGGGTCCGCGTCGACCGCGGGCGGCATCAAGGTGACGACGATCGCGCTGCTGTTCCTCGCGATCGCCGCCGAGGGCAAGGGCGACAAGAACGTCCGGGTGTTCCGCCGCACCGTCCCCGAGGCAGCTCTCCGCGTCGCGATCAGCGTCATCTTCCTCGGCGCGACCCTCGTCCTCGCCGCGACCGCCCTGATCATGACCGTCAGCGACGAACCCCTCGACCGCATCCTGTTCGAGGTTATCTCCGCCTTCGCCACCTGCGGCCTGAGCGTGGGGCTGAGCGCCGAGCTCGACCCCTTCGGCAAGTACGTCCTCGCCGCCCTCATGTTCGCCGGCCGGGTCGGGCCCATCGGCCTCGCCTCGGCCCTCGCCGTCCGCCGCCGCACCCTGCTGTACGACTACCCGGAGGACCGCCCCGTCATCGGCTGACGTGCGCCCCTCAATCCGTCACGGGCGCCATCGCCGAGATCAGAGTGCACAGAACCGCTCGGTGCGTTCACGGGGCCCGGTGACGATGATGAGGTCGCCCTCGGCGGGGACGGTGTCCGCAGAAGCCGCCCGCCAGTGTCCGTCGAGGGACCGGATCTTGATGACCGTGACGTCGAAGCGACGTCGGATCCCGCTCTCGGCGAGTCGACGACCGACGATCTCGGCGGGAGCGACCGTCTTCGCCACGACGAGGTCGTGGTCGAACTCGACGTAGTCGAGCATGGAGCCGCGCACGAGGTGCGCGACCCGACGGCCCATGTCGGCCTCGGGGTAGACGACGTGGTCAACGCCGAGCTGGTCGAGGATCAGTCCGTGCTGGGGGTTGATGGCCTTCGCCCAGATGGAGGGGACTTGCATCCGGCGCAACATCGAGGCAGTGAGGATGCTGGCTTGGATGTCGTTTCCGATGCCGATGACGACTCGGTCGAAGTCTCCGATGCCGAGTTGGTCGAGGACCTCCTGGCGGGTCGAGTCGGCTCGGAGGACGTGGGTCAGGACACCGTTGAAGGACTGGACGATGTCCTCGTCGGTGTCGACGCCGAGCACCTCTGCCCCGGTGCGGGCCAGCTCGGTCGCGAGCGACCCGCCGAAGCGTCCGAGGCCGATCACCGCGACGGAGCGGGCGTCCGGCTTCGGCCGGCGGTGGGAGAACGGGTTGCTAACCAATGATGGGACGCTCCTTCGGCAGTTCGTAGAACCGTGTCGTTCGTGTGAGGGCCAGGGCCGACCCGAGTGCGACCGGCCCGAGTCGACCGACGAACATCAGCAGGATGAGGACCACCTGGGCGGCCGGCGGCAAGGAGGCGGTGATGCCGGTCGACAACCCGACCGTCGCGAACGCGGATATCACCTCGAAGAGAACCCGGTCGAAGTCGAGCCCCGAGATCACCATGATCGTCAGGGTGGACGCGATCACCAGGGCGACGGCGAGCAACGCCACCGTCAGCGCTTCGCGGTGGGCCGAGCGGGGCAGGCGCTTGCCGAACATGTTGACGGCGGAATCGCCCCGCAGCTCTGCGACCACGATGAAGAACAACACCGCGAAGGTCGTGATCTTGAGCCCGCCCGCCGTGCCGGCAGGTCCGCCGCCGATGAACATGAGGATGTCGGTCACGAGCCACGACGCCGGTTGCATCGCTGCGATGTCGAGGTTGTTGAATCCGGCGGTCCGCGGCATGACGGCCGCGGTGAACCCCGACAAGAGACGGTCAGCCGGAGCCATCGGACCGAGGGTGTCGGGGTTGGTCCATTCGAGAGCCGTGAGCACGACCGCACCCACAACGAGCAACAAGGCGGTACCGGCGATCACCGTGACCGTGTTCAGGGTCCACCGGCGGGGCACCGCGATCCGCTGACGCAACTCCATGAGAACCGGGAACCCGAGACCGCCGAGGATCACGCCGGCGCAGATCGGCAGGCAGATCCAGGGGTCGGTCGCGAACGAGATCAAGCTGTCGCTGAAGAGCGCGAAACCGGCGTTGTTGAACGACGAGATCGCGTGGAAGACGCCCAGCCAGACTGCTCGGGGAAGGTCCACTCCGTAGCCGACGAACCACCGGAGCGTGAGTACGAGGGCGATCAGCGTCTCGCAGGTGAGGGTGATGAGCGCCACACCGCGGAGGACTCGGCGCACGTCGCCGATGCCGACGCTGTGCGACTCGCTGACCGCGGTCAGGCGTGTGCGGAGACCGAGGCGGCGCGCGACGAGCAGCCCGAGGAGGGTCGCCAGGGACATCACACCGAAACCGCCGATCTGGATCAGCAGGAGGATCACGACGTGCCCGAAGGGCGACCAGAAAGTTGGAGTGTCGACGACGACGTGGCCCGTGACGCAGAGGGCACTCGTCGCCGTGAAGAGCGCCTCGACCAACGAGGCCCGGTTTCCGGGGGTGGTCGCCACAGGCAAACTCAACAGCGCCGTTCCCGTAACGATGCCCGCGACGAACGCGCCCGCGATCGTCCGACCAGGACGACCTGACACGAGCAGGGACACCCTCGTCCTCATCGTTCCCCCGGTGTCCGCAGTCATGCACGGTCGTGCACGGCGAGGAGTCTACGCACCCGTCGGGGCTGCACCGACTCGGCCCGAGGCTACGTGACGGCGACCGCCCCGACCCGGATGCCCCAGAGAGATGCCTGCAGCGGTCTCCGGAGCCCGCCTCCGGCAACAGATCGCAAGACGGTACTTGACCGTGCCGAGCTCGACGAAAGATGCGCGCCGAACTCGGCGTTCAACAGGCTCTGTGCCAGCAACTCCAGGACCTGGAATGCGCGGGCCGTCAGCGCGGTGCCTCCCTCGGGCCCGTGCCCCTGCCGTTGGAGTTGTTCCTCCCGCCTTGGGCTGCTTCGTCACGTCGGGGCACAGCCGGTTGCCGATCCCCTATTGGGACGCTGCACTCATGACTGCAGCGCGTAGCGGGCGGTAGCTGCTGACGCGCGTGCAACCTCGACCTTTCAGGGCAGAAGGACGATTTTGCCGGTGGCCTGGCCCGAGAGCCCAAGCTCGTGGGCGCGAGCTGCCTGGTCAAGCGAGAAGCTCTCCGCGATGACGACGCGCACCGCGCCAGAGCCGGCCAGCTGAGCGAGTCGGCCGCGGAACGAGGCCCGGTACTGCGTTCCGGCGTCCTGTCCCGGCCCGTAGCCGATCAGCTTGATGCCTGTGCCGAACCGCCGATCCGAACCGACGATCGAGGCAATGCGGGCTGGGTCGGCGACGAGTTCCAGTGACACGTCGAGCGCCTCCTCGGTCCCTGCGGTGTCGACGGCGGCGTCCACCCCTTGCGGGGCCGCAGCACGCACCCGGTCCGTGAGCCCTGGGCCGTAAACCACGGGAGTCGCGCCGAGGTCCCGCAGGAGGTCGTGGTTCCGCGCCGCAGCCGTCGCCACCACCTGGGCGCCGAGCTGGCGGAGGAGCTGGACGGTCATGAGGCCGACCCCGCCGGACCCGCCGTGGACGAGGACGGTCTCCCCCGCGCGGACGCCGGCCGCCTGTACTGCATGCGCGGCGGTGAGCCCGGCGAGCATGAGCCCGCCGGCCTCGGCCCACGGCAGCCCTGCCGGCTTCGGGATGAGCGACGTCACCGGCGCCAGGACGTAGTCGGCGTAGGCGGCCGTGACCGGGTAGACGATGACCTCGTCACCGACCGAGACGCCCGTGACACCCGGACCCGTCGTGACGACGACGCCAGCGCAGTCCATGCCGAGGCTCGGCAGCGCCTCCCTGAGTCCGGCGGCCTCCTTCTCGTCGTCATCGACCTCGTGGAAGGCCCCGCTGTAGAGCTTCCAATCGAGCGGGTTGACGCCGGCCGCGCGGACCTCCACCACCACCTCACCCGGACCGGGCGTCGGGGTCTCCACCTCGACGATATCGAGGACGTCGGGACTGCCGAATGTTCGCGGGCGCACGATGCGTGCCATGGGGACCTCCAAGTGCTGGGCATCCGCACGCGGGACGTTGCCGTGCGGGGAGCGATCCGCTCCTCGATCATCTTCCGGCGGCCGTAGATACTCGCAAAGCGCAACCTCTGCAAGGCATTGTTGCGTCCGCGACAATGAGGTCGTGGCTACCGATCAGATGGACCTGAACCTGCTCCGCGTCTTCGACGCCGTCGTCACCGCGGGGAGCGTGACCCGAGCCGCTGAGCAGCTGCACTTGTCCGTCCCCGCCACGAGCCGGGCGCTCGGTCGTCTCCGTCGAGCTTTGCGAGACCCCGTCCTGGTCCGGGCGGGCAGGACCATGGTGCCGACCCCCTTCGCGCAGCGTGCGGCCGCACGAGTGCGCGCGCTCCTCGAAGACGCCGACCAGCTGCGCCTCGAGACCACCGGTGACCCCGCGACCTGGCGACGGACATTCACGATCCGAGTCAACGACGCCCTGATTCCCGTGCTCGCACCCCGCCTCACCCGGCTCGTCACGACGGAGGCCCCGCACGTCCAGCTCCGGTTCGTCGCGCAGGACTCCAAGGACCCCGACCTCCTCCGAACCGGCGCCCTCGACCTCGACGTCGGTGTCGCCGACCCCGGCCCCGCCGACGTGCGGAGCGCTGCCCTGTTCACGGACACCTTCGTCGCCGTGGTCGCCGCCGCCTCGCGTCTAGGGCGTGAGCCGGTGCTCACGATCGACGACCTCTGCTCGGTCCCCCACGTGTCCGCGTCCCGCCGAGGCCTTGACCGTGGACCCCTCGACGACGCCCTGGACCAAGTCGGCCGGATACGACGAGTCGCCGCGGTCGTCCCGTCCTACGCGGTGGGTGCCGTGATGGCGCTCGAGGACGACGTCCTCTGCCTCGTCCCTCGCTGCCTCGCCACACACCTCGTCGACCGCGGGGTCCCCCTCCGTATCCACGACGTCCCGTTCGATCTGCCTCCCGCCGTGGTCGAACAACGCTGGCACCGACGCGTCGACACCGACCCCGCGTCGCGCTGGCTGCGACACGCCCTCACACGGGTCGGCACTTCGATGACGATGGCCCGTGACACCGTCTGCTCGTCATGAGCGGCACGGCGTTCGACGGGGATCTGATGAGGATGCACACGCCTATCTGACGGAGGCAGAGCCGGAGTCGCCCGGTGACCGATCACCTATCGGGCACTAATGCAGGCCATCGAAGCGAACCCGGCGGAGCCGATGGCGGAGGTCTTGCACATACGTATCACCCCGTTCCGGGTCCTCCTCGAGCCTCTCGAGGCAACCCCTGACGGCAGCCTCGATCAGCTCGAGTGGGTCGCTGGGCTGAGGGGGCACCTTAGAGTTCGCTCGTGAAGTCGTGGAAGCTCGGGTAGTCAAAGGCCACTACGAGGTCATCGTCGTCGCAAACATCCTCCAGGACAGCCTCCGATTCGAACGCGATCGGGATGCCTGGTGTGACCAGCACGTCCAGCACCCTGTTCCTGACCAGAGTGACAGTCACCATGCCCGCACCGTCTTGGGCCGCTTGCACCACGGCTTCCTTGACCTGGCTGATGTCTTGCCCCTGAGCCAGATCATGTGGAACTCCGTCCACGTGCATCGTGATCCGTTCCATGCCCCGATGCTGCCCCGGGTATGGCAATGCCCGCCCGACAAGTGCAGAGGGGCTGCCGACGGCGATAGTCCTACCTACCCTGTGCCTCTCCCGACAGGCCCCCCGAGGACCATCTACCGGGCAGCGTCGCCCGCGAGCGGCGCGCAGAGCCGCCTTACAGTTGCGTGGCACTTTTAGCTCGACGCGGACGATGCACGGCATCTCCTACGGGGCCGATGCCCACCACGGTCTCCTCCTGTGGGGCTCCGCGCCAGCGAGTATGCGTGAACCCCTGAAAATGAAGCGGGCAGTACCTAGCGACATCGAGGTCGTCTCCCGTCTGACAGCCGGCGAAGAGACCGTAATCACCGCGCTGGTCTCGGGAAAGACGGTGACCGTGGTCATCCCCACCATCGCCATCGGGGCCCTGGAACTCGCCTGAAAGCGCGTGAACAACTCGGCCTAACCCCACTGGCTGATCTCCAAACAGTTCGGGGGCACCTCTACCAGGTCCAGGTCCAGGTCCAGGTCGACTTCAACGGGCACGTCGGTTCACCAGGTATGCCAATGGGCACACCAACGCTGGCCATGCCATGTCGCTGCATTCCTCGCCCGGCCACTGGGAGGCAGGCAGAGCCAGGAACGCATCATTCACGTCACGGGAGAATGAAGAGCCAAGGAGTGAGTCGAATCGTCACACACGCACTCACTGCGAGTGGACCAAAATCTTTTTACCTTTGCACGACAGTCGTCTATCTTTGTTGCCAACACTCTTGCCTGCCGACTTTCTTGGACGTCAACACCCATGACCACATCACTTCCCACCACCGTCACCCCCGTCCTCACCGAAGTTCCCGAAAGCATGCAAACGCTCCTGACGGCATACGTCCGGCTCCAGCGAGCCAGCGACGCGGCGGCAGATCGCCTTGCGCGACTGTGCGACGTGCCAGAAGTTGACCTTCGGGGACTGGTCTACGTCGCGGGAAGCCAAGGACTCACCCCGAAAGACCTGGGACGAGAGCTAGGGCTGACCAGTGGCTCCGTCACAGGGCTGATTGATCGGATGCAGCAGAGCGGCTGGGCCCAGCGCGTACCCCACCCCGAGGATCGTCGCAGCACGATCATTGAGGTCACTCCCGCGGGGTTCCAACTGGTGGCCGAGATAGGCGCAGTGTGGGCCGGAGCCTTTGCCGGAGTCGTCGCGCCGGCAGATGCGCCTCTCGTCTCCCGGGCTCTCGAGTCGATGGGCAAGGCCCTGGCAAATCTCGACGTCAACGAGGTCGCGGCCAGCACCTCGACTCCCGGAGCCACTAAGGAGTGACGCTGCCCCCCGAAAGGGGGCAGTACAGGCTCCTAGCAATATTCACGTCCGTCGTTTATCTTGGTCACCAAGAAGCAATCGTTTTGATCTTCTTTGTCTCCTTTCTAAATGAGGTCGTAATGTCTGCTTCTTCTCGTGCCCCTCGCCGGTTCCGCATGGCCCCGGTTGCCCTGATCGCTGGTGTGGGCGCGGCCGCCCTTTTGGCGTTGTCACTCACGGGCACCCTGTCCGGCTTCGCCGCGTCGATCACCAACAGCTCGAACACCGCTGCCAGCGGCACCCTCGTCATGCAGGA
Organism: Frigoribacterium sp. CFBP 8751; assembly: GCF_014841545.1. Classification (NCBI taxonomy): domain Bacteria; kingdom Bacillati; phylum Actinomycetota; class Actinomycetes; order Micrococcales; family Microbacteriaceae; genus Frigoribacterium; species Frigoribacterium sp. CFBP 8751. The sequence continues at coordinate 67,682 of NZ_JACYUB010000009.1, read as the reverse complement.
GCAGAACGCCGCAGGCAGTGTCACGTGTTCCAGCACCGACGGCGGCACCGTGTCGACCAACGCCGCGACGTGCTCCACGATCAACAAGTTCGGCGGCAGCACCACGATGACCCCGGGCAACACCGTCACGACCTCCATCGCGATCAAGAACACGGGCACCGCTGCCGCGTCGACGTTCACTCTGACGCCGGGAACGAAGTGCACCCCGTCGGCCAACGGCACGACAAACGGGTCGGCCACGGACATCTGCGCGAAGATGAACCTGAAGATCACCTCGGGCGCCTCGACGATCTACACCGGCACCCTCGCCGGTTTCGCTGCGACCACGGCGTCCACCTTGACGCTGCCCGCGGCACCTGCTGCCGGCGCCACCGTACCCTTTACCTTCGCCGTCACCCTCGACTCCTCGGCGGACAACACCTACCAGGGCCTCGCAGCATCCGTTCCGATGACCTGGACCTTCACCGCGTAATCCCCGGAGCGCCCCGCATCAGCGGGGCACCCCCACTCTTTCCGGAAGATGTCGTCAGCCTGAGGAGGTAACGGTGGCCACCGCAGTCGTTCCCTTCATCCGCGTCACCGCGCAGCCCAACACCGAGTCACGCCGAGTGGCGCTGGCATGGGGAATCGTGGCGGCTGTCATCATCACGGTCCTTCTTGGCCTCGGGTGGCTTTTGGGCTCCGGCGGAAAGATCCTGATGGTGAAGACCCCCTCCATGGGGCAGGCCGCCCCGGTCGGGTCGCTCCTGGTCGATCGGCCCGTCGCCCTCAGCAGCGTCCGGGCAGGCGACATCGTCACCTACGCCGTCGCGGACCGTCCCGGGATCACCTACACGCACCGCGTCGTCGGAATCAACGCCGATAGCTCCCTGACCACGAAGGGCGACATCAACGGGGCGATCGACCCATGGCCGGTCACCAGCGACATGCTCCTGGGGTCACCGGCACTAATCGTGCCCGGCGCTGGATGGCTGGTGACAGCACTTCCCGTTCTGCTGCTGGGGAGCTTGCTGATCTGGTTCCTCACCGGGCCGTTCACCGACAAGGTCACCCGCTCCAGCCTCCGCCTCGCGGGCCTTGCCCTCGTGTTCTCTTACGCTGCGTTCCTCTACAAACCGTTCGTGAACCTCGACGTCCTCACCAACGTCGCCTCAGCAGGCAGCGTCGAGGCCACCGTCGTCTCCACGGGACTGTTCCCTGTCCAGGTCAGCGGTCCAGGCGGCGCCGCTGTCACCTTGAGCTCAGGCGAAGTAGGAACCCTGCACATTCACGATCTCGCCCAGAACGGCTACTACCAGGTCGCCGCGAACCTTCACCTGCCCTGGACAGGTTGGGTGATCGTCGCCGCGATCTGCGCCGTGCCACTCCTCATCGCGTACACCATCGGCCGCAACCCCGAGGGGGAGCTGGCATGAAGCCCCGCACCCACACCAAAAGCATCCGCCCCATCGCGATCGCGCTGCTGATGGTCCTTGCGATCGTGGTCGCCCTGCTCCAGTCCCCGACCCTGTCGGCATTCTCTGGCCGGATCACCAACAACACCAACAAAGCCGCCACCGCAGCGAACTTCACCTGCACCGGCGCCGCCGCGGTCGATGCCAGCAACGCCCTGGTCGCCTACCGACTGAGCGACCCCACAGGCTCCACCACCGCGAACGACTCCTCCGGCCACAACAACACCGGCACCTACCAAGGCGCCATGACCACCAGCACCACCAAACCCCTGGCATGCCCTCGAGACACCGGCGGGGCGTGGGCCCTGGACGGCACCACTAACTACCTCAGCACCACCACCCAACAAACAGCCCCCACCACCTTCAGCGTCGAAGCATGGTTCAAGACCACCTCCGCCGGCGGCAAAATCATCGGCTTCGGTGACCGCCAAACCGGGTCCTCACGAAACAAAGACCGACACCTCTACATCGCTAGCAGCGGCCAAGTTGTCTTCGGCACCTTCAACAGCGCCGCCGGCGGCGTCCAGAGCGTCACCGGACCCACGAACTACGCCGACGGCACCTGGCACTACGCAGTCGGCACGATGTCACCCCAAACCGGCATGAGCATCTACATCGACGGGCAGCTCATCACCAACGCCCCCACCCTGACCACAGCCGATACCTACGGCGGCTACTGGCGCGTCGGATACGACAACCTCTCCGGTTGGCCCGGCGTCCCGACCAACTTCTTCTTCCTCGGAAGCCTGCGCTACGTTGCGGCCTACAACATCGCCCTCACCCCGCAACAGATCACCAACCACTGGGCAGCTGGCCGCCAACCCGGCCAAAACTAAACGCACACACACAGCCCCACTGAAGTGTCCGGGCTCGCCGGCAGAAGCCCCAATGAGCCCAGCGCTTGAGAGAAATAAAAGAGCCTAGGCTCTGCCACGTGCACGGTTTGGTCGCCGTGCGCAGCCGCGCGTGGGTGGCGACCTGACCCGGCGCTCACGTGCGGCACCCGAAAAGTTGAGACGAAGCCGCCCCAACACCTTCCTGCGGTCTTTTCCACGAACTACCGCCCAGCACGACAGTTCGAGCAAGCAAACCGATCCCCTCGCCACGACCACCATCGCGCTCTGACCGTCCGGGTATATTTCTCTACTCCCCCGAACGCGGCAAGCAAGGCGGGGCCCACTCGGGAATAACCGCATCATCCCCATCATGACCATGCAGTCAGACTCCAAACCCTTGTAGAGAGGGTCGTCGCCACCTCGAGCCGACGGGAACAGCAAGACCGGTCACCTAGCCCCTCTTGAGGGGTGTCGCCATCAGGTCGTTGACGCCCGACAGGCCCGAGCCAGGGGAGATCCCCCGAGACGTTGATCCCGCATGAGGTGCGATCATCACCCAGCAGCTGAAGGGCGTCCCACTCGGAGCCGGTCGGCGGCGGTCGTCGCTGCCTCGATCATCCGCCCGAGGAGGACGGCCGAGGTGACCAGATCCGACGCGGAGGCCTCATGGAGGACAGCGCCGATCTCCGTGACCGCTGCCGCATGGGGCTCGTGACGAACCTGCTGAACCCGAAGGCGGCGATCATGTACCTCGCCCTCATCCCCCAGTTCGTCGACCAGAACGCCGGCTGCGTCGTCGCCCAGGGCTTCCAGCTCGGAACCGTCCAGATCGCCGTCAGCCTCACCGTCAACGCCGGCATCATCGTCGCCGCCGGATCCATCGCGGTCTTCCTCCGCCGCAGACCGAGCTGGATGCGCTGGCAGCGGTGGGCCACCGGCACCCTCCTCGGCGCCGTGGGCGTCAAACTTGCCCTCGACGCACCCACCCCGGCCACAGCCGGATAGCGATCGGCCATTGGGACGCGCCAGTCCGCCCTTCCGCCCTCAATGCTTGCCCGGGCTTCTGGTGCTACTCATGTAAGGGCCCGGGCGCGGCAAGTAGGTCGGCAGCCTCGCTGGCCATGAGATCCGTCCACTGTTCTGGTGGTAGCTCGTCGACGTAACCAATGATCAGCTGTAAGACTTCGACCCTGGGCACCCACGTGTCATTCCAGAATCGGACGCTGAATTTTCGGAAGGCTCTAGACAGCTGCTCTAGTTTGTCAGTGCGCCCCGCGATCAAGCGCAGACTCTCGACAACGAGAGTTCGCCGGCCAGCCTCGTCATCGTCGGTGGTCAACCCTAGATCGGCGCCGATCGCGAGGAGGTACCGAAGGTTCTCGCTTGCAGGCAGGCTCTTGGACTCGCCAGCAAGAAGGCGAATGTTCAAGCTGTCATGGCCCGCCATCAACCAAGCGACGGCAAGCTCAGGGCCGCACCATTCATCGGCCTCTCGCGTGAGCGCGACGACCAGCAGGATCGCGATCACGTCCCGATCAGTCACCTCAGTTTCCACAAATCCGCCATGGTCGACAGCAGCATTGTCTTCCGCGACCAACGGTCTCGTCCTCGCTCTGACTCGCTTGTGGAACCACATCAGGACTGCTCCCCTCGTTGAACCGCACGATAGACCGTCGAGCGGGCGACACCGAAGAGCTCCGCGATCTCGCTCGTCGTATGGGCGCCGGTGCGGTGCAGCTGCACGAGGTGCTTCTCCTGTGAGGCGGTGAGCTTGGGCTTTCGGCCGCGGAGCTTGCCTGCGGCCTTCGCGATCGCCATGCCCTCCCGGGTTCGAGCGCGGATGAGGTCCGCTTCGAACTCGGCAACCATGCCGAGGACGTTGAACAGGAGCCGGCCGACGGGGTCGGTGGGGTCGTAGACCGCTCCCCCGAGGTTCAGGGCGACGCCCTTCTTCGTCAGCTCGTCGGCGATGTCGGTCGCGTCGCGCAGTGACCGGGCGAGGCGGTCGAGTTTCGTGACGACTAGGACGTCGCCGGCACGGCACGCGGCCAGCGCCTCCCGGAGACCAGGCCGGGCTCGAGTCGTGCCCGAGAGCCCGTGGTCAACATGAACGTGTTGATCGTCAACACCGAGTGCTGCGAGACCGTCGCGCTGTGCTGCGAGATCCTGTCCGGACGTTGAGACGCGGGCGTATCCGATGAGCATCCGACGACTGTAGCGTTTAGGCTCCCGTCACCGGGCATTTTTGCGGGACAGGCATACGCGAATTCGCAGGCCAGGCGCCACTTGACCCCCGACGGCCAAGACGAGACTCAGAAGGTGTCCCGATGAACGACCGCCTATCGGACGCAACCCCAACGGCTCCGAGAGTGGAAACAGAACGCCTACTACGCATTACCTCTGGATCACGCTAAGAAGGGGCTCACGTAGTCGCGAAGGGTCCTGCCATATCTGGCGGGAACCTTTGTCACAACCAAGAGATCTCGTCCGTGACGTCATCAAGGACGGAGCAGTGGCCATGCTGGGTTAGGCGCAGCTAGTTCGGCCGATGCCGAGGAACCGGACCCCGAAACTGACTGTAAGCAGCAGCAACTCCGGCCTCAGCCACAGCCCACGAAAGTCACTCTCCCACCCCGACAGCGATGCGGCCGAACGCGCCCACAGCAGGGTTTTGATCCCACGGACGATCTGGCCAGCCACTCGCTGGCTGCACGAATATTTCTAGAAATATCGGCATGGTCCACCTTTCGCTCTGATTCATCGCTCTTGCAAGGGTTTTTAAGCCTCATTTTGGCAACCCCTACAGCGCGGCCATAGGTGGGCGTGGCTTTCGCGCCTCAAGTGCCGACCTGACAGCGGCAGAGCCGCAGGAAGTCGGGTTCGAGGTGCGGGTTGTCGACACCGTCGATATGAACGATCTTCGGCCAGTCCGGAGCAACGTTTTTCTTGGACCCTTTTCCGAAGCGGGGCACCTTGTGACACACCCCGAGACGTCGGTCCGCTCAAGACGGACACAGCGGCGTTATTGCATTACCTATTTGAGCTGCGCCACAACACTCGCAGCCGTCTCAGCTCACTCGCTGGATCGAGGCGCCCGAGTCCAATGGCTCGACCGAATAGCTGCGAACGCGGTCACCATTCCTCCACACCCACCCAGAAGCGCAAATGGTATCTGAATCTTACCAGGCGCGCCCATCGCGACCGGATAGCCAGCGAGTATCACGCCGCCTGCAACCCCCGCCATTAGCACCAAGACGGCACCGTTCACGTGCCCCGAATGTGCTCGACCTGTCAACAGTCGAGCGATGATCCAGGAAGCAGCTGAGGTTAGGAGACCGCCGACAAGCCCCAAGAAAATCGCTACAACAGAAAAAAGTATCCAGCTGGGATCAAAACGAATTGGTGACATCTGTCCGGATGACAGACCAGCTCCTGCTGAGATTGAGGCTTGATAAGCGATAAATCCAATCAAGCTTCCCCCTATGAGTCCGCAGACAACCGCCCGCAGGAAGCTGAGAGGCCGACGTTTGAAGAGCATTAGCGCCTCCTAACCAAATCCGGACGTAGTGCATCCTGGAAGTTCCAGGTTTGGCGAACCCAGGTGACGTAGGCCCGACGCAGGAAATACACCCCAAAATCGTTTACTGCTCCCGCGTTTGGAGCGTAGCCCTTCTGCTGAAGGTAGAGATTCCCATTCCTGCTGAATACGCGAAAAGTGATGGTTGATCCGGGCGGATCGAAGTAGCCAGCCGCCGAGACTGTGAACTTGACTGAATCCGAACCCAAGGTCACCTTTACTTTGCCTTTGCCCTTGCCGAACGGGATGTTGGGGACACTTAGGTTGCACGAACCGTTATTGACGAACCGGGTGCAACTCACAGAGAACGGGAAAATTTTCTGTGGATTGTTCTTGAATACCGAGAAGGCTCGAGCGGCAGATCCGTACTTCTTCGTTGATCCGACGAGGTTTGTGTAGGTGTATTGATACTGGCCTGTCAGGTCGACTTTATTCACCGAGTCATTCGGATAGACGTAGTCGTTGTCGACGCCGCCCTCAACAGGGTCCACCTCGAGGAACCGTCCAAGACCAGCCACATACTGCCGGGCGCCCATTTCGATGGTGGCGAGGGTGCTGAGGTGTTCGGTGAGTTTCTGGTGTTGGCCGAGCCAGCCGTAGTCGGCGTCTCCGGGCTTGTTGTCGGGCCCTGCCTGGTTGGCCGGCACTGTGCCCAGTGCACCCGTCGTCGGGTCCATGGTCTGGCCGAATGGGTCGTACACGGTCAGCCCGGCGGAGCGGGTGCCGGTCTGGTCGGCGGTGACGATGATGTCTCCGTGGATGTTCGGGTACGACCATGACTGCGAATCCGCCCCCATTGACACCAGCACCGAGCCGGGCAGCGAGACCACGGCCGAGGTGACGGCGCTCTGGTCATCGAGCTCGAGGTCGGGGCTGTCACCGTCGCCGGCGAAGGAGTACGTCGTCGAGGTGGTCACCCCGGCCTTGGTGGTCTGGGTGCGCTTGACGATCCGGTCGGTGACGTCACGCTGGTAGACGACCTTGCTGCCGTCATCCAGCACCGTGGTCATGTGCCGGTCGGTGCTGTCGTAGGTCATGACCTGGTTGGCGAGGCGGGTGGTGTTGCCGTGGGCGTCGTAGGTGATCTTCGTTGCCGGGATCGTCTGCGCCGTCGGCGTCGCCCCCGCCGGAGGGGCCGTGACCGTGGTCAAGAGCAGCCGGTCGGAGGTGTCGTAGCAGGACGTCGTGACCGACGCCGCGCCTCCGTCCTGAGCGTCCGTCGAGGAGGTTCGGTTGCCGTTCCGCCCTGCTGCCGCGGCACCACAGGTGGCGTTGGCGAAGGAGTACGTCAGCTGGTGCCTCGGGATCGAGGCCGTGACCAGCCGGCCTGCGGCGTCGTACCCGTAGGACGACACGTTCGACACGGCCCCCGAGGTCGCGGTGTTCGTCAGGATGCGACCCGACTGCGACCGGATCACCTGATCGGTCACCTGCTGCTGCCCGTTCGGGAACGCCCACGTCAGCCCGGTGAGAGCGCCGGTGGCGTTCTTCTGGATGGACTGCAGCACCGACCCGTTGCCGAGGTTCCCGGCACCGGCCGGGTACGACACCGAGACCAGCTCGCCCCGGTCGTACACCGGAAGAGCAAGCACGGCGTTGTCGTACGAGACCTTCGTGATCTGCCCGTCGGAGTTGTACTCGAACGCCTGGGTGTGGGGCGCCCCCTTGGCCGCCTTCGTGGTCGTCGAGATGGCCTTGCCCGTGCGGTCATAGGCGGTCGTGGTAACCGTGTTCCACACGTCCGTGTACGACACCGTCTTTCCGAGGAGATCAGTCTTCGTGGTGATTGTCGAGTTGTTTGGCGACGACATAAGTGAACTGTCGGAAACGCTTGTCGTCAGGGGGTCTCCAGCCAGCGCGTAGTTCGACCGAACTTCACGAGCCGGAGAAGCACCAGTAGCAGGTATGGCCGTACTTAACGTGCGACCGCGCGCGTCGTACCTAACGCAGGACCAGTCTTCATCCCCACTTCTCCGAGTCCCTGCAATTCGCCCCATGTTGTCAACAACAACCATCGACGAGACACCTGACGATGACACCGACGTCTTGATTCCCCCGTATTGCGGGGTCCCGGCGGGGACACCGCAGACGGCTGCGGTGGTGGTCTCGGTGTCGCCGTAGTAGGTCGACGTCGTCGCCCCCGCCGTGGCCTGTGCCGGCAGTGTGCGCGTCAGACGACGCAGGTATCCCGACCCGACGGCCTCGTAGGTGGTGCTGGTCTTCAGGGCGAGCCCTGCCGGGTCCTCGATCGTCGCGGTCGGCTGGCCGAGCCACGGGTTGGCGTATTCGGTGGAGCTCGTCTGCGACGGCACCTGGCTGCTCGAGACCCCGGCGACACCGGCGGGTGCTGCGTCGTCGGTCGTGCTGGAAGTCGCGAGGCCGTAGTCCGGGGTCAGGGCCGAGCCGGGCACGACGCCTGACGGCAGGCCGGGGCCGGACCATCTGAGGCTGAGGGTCGCGTTGTAGGTGTAGTCGAGGTAGTGGATGCGGATGCGGGCCTGCTGGTTCGGCGCCGTCGTGGTGATCGTGACACCCGGGGCGTCGTGCACGGCACCCGGTGTCGGGTCGGCCGGCGACGGGATGTCGTCGATCCAGACCTGGCTGGCGTCATCGGCGCGCGTGTTCACCGTGTAGGTGCCCGCGGTCGGGAACGTGATCAGGCCCGTCATGCGCAGCGACCAGTTGTCGGCCGGGATGCCCGCCATCGGGGCGTCCATCACCCAGTCCTTGTTGATCGACCCGTCGGTGACACCCGGCAGGCCGAGGCTGTAGGCCTTGGGGGCACCCGCGAAGCGGTCGTTGTCGTACCAGACCGCGTTCAGGCCCTTGAGTCCCTGGTCGTAGGTCGTCGAAGAGTGCGCCGGCGTGACGGCACAAGACGCCACCGGTTTCCGGTCGCTGCCGAAGCAGGACGCGGGGGCGGGCCCGTAGGTGTCGGTGGGGCGATCCTGGGCGTTGTAGATCGTGGTCGACATGCGGCCTTGCGCGTCGGTGGAGGACAGTTGCATGTCCTTGCCGTTCCACACCTGGCTGCTGGTCAGCCCCGAGGGGCTGGTCGAGGTCAGCTGCCGCCACGCGTCGTCGTAGGTGACGGTCATCGCGTGGGCACCGGCCGGCACGGTCAATCCGGCAACGTCGACCGTCGCGGTGCCTGCACCGGTGACGGGGCCGTACGCATAAGTCTTCTGCGGGCGGGTGTTCTCGGTCACACCGTCCGGCGCCGGGAGGGTCACGCTCGTCGCGCGGCCCTTGTCGTCGTAGGCGATCTGGGTCTTCACCGCGGGCGCGTCGACCCGGCCCGTGTTCGGCACGGCCAGCCAGTCGTTGGCCAGGGAATCTCGCAGGGCGGTGAGCTTGCCGTCGTCGTAGCCGAAGTCGGTGATCTCGTTGCCGGGGTCGACGATCCGGGCGAGGTTGCCCTTGGCGTCGTATAACAGGTCGGTCACCGTGTTGTCCGGGTAGCTGATCTTGCACAGCATCCCCGACGGAGCAGCGGCCAACCCGGACGGGGCCGTCGCGCAGGGCGAACCCGTCGCGGTGCCGTAGGCGAAGGTCACCTGGCGTTTGTACGTCTTCGACGCGCTGTCGTACGACAGCGGGTCGGAGAGGGACTGGATCATCCCGGTACCACCGACGTAGGTGGCGATCGGGGTGGCGCGCTTCAAGGCGTCCCCCGCACCGGTGACGGTCTCGACCCGGCCAGAGGCACCGAACACGGTCACCGTGCCGTCGTCCTCGGTAAAGGTGACCTTCCCCGTGGCATCCAGCGCGACGACGCCGTACTCCCCCTCGGGCGCCTTGTACCCAGTCGACGCACCGGTGCCACCGGTCTTGGTGTACGTGTGCGCGGTTCCGGTGGTGTCGGTGAGGATCACGGCAGTGTCGGTGACCTGGACGCTCGACCAGTCACCGGCGTCACCGTTCAGTGCGGTCGACGCCGACCAGCCGGCGGGCAGGGTCTCCACCTGACGGGAGAACCACGACGGGGGAACCACGAACGAGTTGCCGGTGCTGTCTTTCACCCACAGCTCGATGCCGGCGGTGACGGCGCCTTCGTAGTAGTCCATGGAGAACGGCACCGCGTCCGCGGCGAGATTCACGCTCGAGCCCCACAGGACGGCGCTACGAGATTCGGCGCCCCACCCGTCGTAGACCTTGGTGGAGCCGACCGTGACCCGGGCACCGTCGTCACGACTGACACCGAACTGGTAGGTCCCGGCAGCGGGCGCCTTGAGGAACCCGGTCCACCGCGCGAGGAAGTAGTCGTTGGGCACGGCAGGTCCAGGAGAACCGGAGGCCCAATCGAAAGACACATTCGGATCGGTCCGGACGAGCACAGGCGTCTTCCCGGTGAAGTCGAAGGACGGCGACGCGCCCGCTGCGGGGGTGACGTCGTAGTACGACCCCGTCAGGCCGCCGGCCTTGGGCTTCAGACTGTTGTAGCTGAAGGCCATGCCCATGCTGCCGCCCACGGTGGACACCGTCGGCGAGCTGAAGCGCATGCCCACGTTGCCGTTGGCGAGGTTCACCGAGACGGGGCCAGCGGTGTCGACCGGTGCGGGCCCGGATTCACCGATTCGCTGATTGACGACGAGGGCGTTCCGCCACGACGGCTGCGGCTTGTCGTAGCCGTCGCTCGTGCGGACGGACCAGGTGTACCGGCCACCGTCCTGGAGGGTGTTCTCGGGAACGATCCACGAGGGCGTCGCAAGCCAGCCGGAGGAGTTCACGGCCCCCGTCACGCCGTCGGTGCCGGTCGCGATCGTGAACTGATACTGAACCGCGTCACCGTTCGCGTCCGTTGACGTGCCCGTCGACAGCGTCGGTGTCAGACCGGTGATGACCGTCCCGTCCGCGATCGACGCACTGGACTGCGCGGGCGTCGGGGTGGGTGTGTTGGTCGAGAATGACCATGAACCCGAGCCGCGGATGGTGGTCGTGCCGAACTGGCCGTCGTACCCGTCGCGGACGTGGCCCTTCCAGTAGTACGTCTTGCCCGGCTGCAGCACACCAGCCGGAACGGTCACCTTCGACGAGCCCTGCCAACCGGAGACCCATAGGGGCGACACGTCAGGGTTCGGGTTCTCGCTGATGCGGTAGACGTACTCCAGGCCCTCACCGTTCGGGTCGGAAGCCGAGATCTGCAGCGTCGGAGTCAACGTCGACCGCGCACCATTCGCCGGCGACGGCGCGATCGCGGTCCCCGCGGTCGGGAATTCCTTGTACGTGATCTGCAGCTGCGAGACGACGGACTTGTAGGAGTACTTCCCGGCCGCCTCGTACCCGCGGAGCATGAGGTAGTTCCCGCTGGAGGAGGCGTTGACCCAGTTGGCGATCTGTTGGGTGACCCGGTCGTCATCGACGTAGCCCTCTCCAGCGCCGAGGTTCCAGTTGCCGAGGTGGTTGCCGACGCCGCCGTAGCTGAACGCGGTGGCGTAGTGAAGCGTGTTCAGGTACGTGTCCGTGGTTCCCTCGCCACCCTTGCGCGTGTACAGGTACGCGTCGAGGATCTGCTTACCGAAGAGGGCTTCGTAGTTGTAGTGCTGGACGGTGCGCCAGAACTTGTCGCCACCGTCACGAGAGTTGCCGATGCGAGAGATCCCGTCGACCCGGTTGACCCCGTCACTTCGGAACGCGTGGGCATCGTTCATCGCCCCGTCGTGGACCGCGGGGTCGATGTGCACCGGATAGACCCGGTCCTCGTTCGTCAACCACGACCGTGACGGCGTCAACGTGATCGCCCACCCCGCGGCCGTCTTCTTCAGGGTCAAGGGCACCATCGCCTCGGCGTCGGTCTTCTGCCCCTCGACCCCGGACGAGTCGTACATCACGGGTGCCGGGATGCCGAACACCGTGGCCCCGGCAGCGTCGGTGAAGACCACCGCGCCGTTGTCGTCGATCGTGGCGGTGAGGCCCGGGGCGGTGACGTTCCAGGTCCAGGAGTCGTTCTTCGCCGAGGGCACCTTCGCCAGGACGAGCTCTTCCTTCACCGACCCGTCGGCGACCTGATAGGTCAGATCCGTGTCGGGGAACACGTCCGGGTAGCGCACGAGGTCCGCCGGGGTGCTCGACCAGGGGAACACCTTCCGGACCGCTTTGCTGTCCGCAGCACCGACGAGCTCCATGCCCATCGTGTGGCCGTCCTTCGTGACAGAGAACACCTGTCCGTCGGCTGCGGTGTCGGCGAACACCGGCGCGAGGGGGTGCGCACCGGGCTCGAGGTCACCGTCACGGCGCTTGACCAACGTCGTCTCGACCGGCACGAACGACCCATCTGCCTGCTCGACGTTCACCGGTTCCTGCGCGATCACGGCAGTCTTCGTGCCGTCCTCGTTCTCATACACATCCTGGAACTCGGACTGCTCCACCAACACCGACGTCGCCGGGTCATACGACTCATCGACCTTCGGCTGATTCTTGGTCGAGGCCTTCGGCGCCTCGCCCGTGCGGTTCGGGGCAGTCTCGTAGTCCTCGCCCACGGCCGGCACAGTCGACCCGTCTGGGACCGTCGGCACAGTCGGATCGACCGCGTCGGACGAGATCGGCGGCACGGAACCGTAATCCGGCACCGGCTCCGCCGCGACCGCGGGAACCGCGACCAACAACTCCGCCAGCAGCGCGAACGCCGCTACCGAACCCACAACGGCGCCGCGGCGCCCCCAACCAGACAACATCTGCAACCCCAACTCGCGCGAGCCCCCATGACCCACGTCAAGCTGAGAATAAGCACCCAAAACGCATTGGAAAGACCCACAGGTCGGCCTCCACCGACCAGACCATGCAGTCCGGGTTACACGGACTGATCAGCGCCCCAGCGACCTGAACGACCAGCTCGGCAATGGGGTTCACAACAGGGGTACAGGGCCGTCACATCAGTTACGCAACCGTGACCACCCGACACCCACCAACGCCTGCTTGCCCACAAGCCCGCTCCGAGATGTGTCCCGATGAACGACCGCCTGTCGGGCACCTAGCATGCCGCTAGTGCGCCTCTGAAGAGCGAGCCCTTATAAGCCACCCGGACCAATGACGGCCAGGCGCCATGAGGTCAGAGTCGGAGATTGGCGCTGCCAGGCGTTGGCGTGCTCCGACCCGGACAGTCTGGAAGCAGTCCACAGACTTGCAGGCAGTACGGTTTGTCTATGCGCCCAAGAACTGCGAGGCAATAGTGCTTCGACAGACGGCTTCCACGTCCCCACAAGAAGGCGGCGCCAGGCCAAACGGACTACTCCGTTTCCTCCGTGACATAGTCGTCATTTTCTTAGCAGCTCTACTGATCTCCTTTCTCATTAAGACGTTCCTCATCAGGTCGTTCTACATTCCCTCCGGGTCTATGGAGACAACTCTTCAAATCGACGATCGAGTCATTGTCAATGAACTCGTGCCCGATGTCGTGGACCTTCACCGCGGAGACGTTGTGGTCTTCGAAGACCCTGGCGGCTGGCTGCCGGACTCTTTGCCAACTCCGTCCCCGACTGGCATTGAGCGTGCATTGGAGTTTGTGGGACTGCGTCCTCACGACAGCAACAATCACCTCATCAAGCGAGTCATTGGGCTGCCCGGAGACACCGTCGCCTGCTGCAATGACTTCGGGCAGATGACTGTCAACGGCGTGCCCCTCGAGGAGCCGTACACGAACCTGACACCAGAAGAACCTGCATCGCGCGATCCGTTCGAGGTGACAGTGCCGGAAGGGTCCATCTGGGTCATGGGCGACAATCGGAACAACTCTCAAGACTCGCGCTACAACCAGGGAACGCCAAGTCGTGGCTTTGTCCCGATGTCTGATGTCGTCGGCAGAGCGTTCGTCATTAGCTGGCCGTATACCCGATGGTCTTGGCTGGACAATTACCCCTCAGTGTTCGACGGCGTCGAACGCAGGGAGCAGTAGTCGAGGACGAAAAAGGGGCAAGGCCAGCCGGCCTTGCCCCTTCTCACAGGTTCGCCCTTAGATCTAGCGAAGCGACACCGTGGTGAGGGAGTTCTGCCCCTTGTAGAAGGTCGCAGTCAGCTGGCCGGTGTAGCCACCGAGGTTGCAGCTTCGCGTGTCGTTGTAGCCCATCGTGCCGGAGCAGATGCTCGCCCCCGTCGTTCCCTTGTTGATGGACCACTTCGCTGTGCCCGTCGAGGTCGTCTGCGTGATGGTCTTGATGCTCGCGGTGCTGGCAGTGAAGTTAGCCTGCGTGTCCCGGCACACTTCCTGCGTTCTGGGACATGACGTCACCTGGACGGCTGCTTGAGCCGCGGTGGGAACAGCCACGACGGCTGCGGCGACGATGCCGAGGCCGAGGCCGACAGCGAACTTGCTGATCTTGCTCTTACGAAGGTTCATGGTTTTCCGTTTCTGATGCTTGTTGTTTGGGTCGGGTCGGAGATGAAGATCAGGCGGCGAGCGAAGTGAAGGCCGTTGTCAGCGAAGCGAGACCGTGGTCAACCCGCCGGGGCCCTTGTAGAACGTCGCTGTGAGCTGGCCTTTGTACCCGTTGAGGTTGCAGCTCTTCTGGTCGTTGTAGCCCATCGTGCCGCGGCAGATCTCTGCACCAGTCACGCCCTTGTTGATCGTGTAGAGCTGCTTGATGGTTGACGTCGTACCGTTCGAGATGGTCTTGATCGTCGCCGTGCTTGCCGAGAAGTTCGCTTGCGTGTCGCGACACACTTCTTCCGTCTTTGGGCAGGAGGTGACTTGAACAGCAGCTTGCGCGGCCGCCGGTACGCCAACTACGGCCCCCATTGCCAAACTGGCTACCACGGCAACCCGACCAGCTTTGAGTAGAAAATTCATCTATCCCCCTCTGTGTTTGGACTGATCGTCCGCAGCTAACGTATTGAAGAAGTGAGCGGAACTCTGTCCTCCAAACAACCGACATTTGCGCTCAGTGCAGATGTTTAATCTCGTTTTCCCCTACGCCGTTTTTGTAGTTCAGAGCACAAGCCACACCTTTCCGCGGTGGACCTCGCGGCACATTGACTGACGATTTAGTTCTCAGAGCCGATAGCAACAGGTGCCTAGCGGTGGCTAGGCCGGATGGGGGAAGTCGTGGTTGGTTGGGCTGTTTTGGCGGGCGTGGGGCTTTTCGTGTTTGCCCTCCTTCGAACTCTTTACCGTCGCAAAAGCCGTGAACCTTATGGATCGTGTTCAGCTCCGAATCGTTCCCGCGGACGCAACAGGCTGTGCCAGAACCCGACACCCCGCGGGGGCTATTGCACTGTTCACCACGATCAGCGAGCCCTCGATACCGCAGCCGTCTGGGTCGCTGGCGGTCTCGGCATCGCTCTAGTCATCGGCGCGATTTATTTGCAGACAAGTCCGATGCCAGGGCTTGCTGGATAGGCGCAAATACCTCGAACAACTCATAACAATCGTTCACCGGACGCTCCCCAGCTGCGATCACTCCCCCGGATCTTCGGGCGACGGACCGTCTCAGATAGGTGGTCCGAAAGAGGTTCCGGTGATGGCACCCTCTGTGAGACTTAGACCATGACCACCGGGACCCTTATCGGCTACGCCCGCGTCTCCACCGACGCCCAGGACCTCACCGCATAGCGGGACGCTCTGAGCGCCCTAGGCGTGCCGCAGGAGCGGATCTACAGCGACCGAGGCATGACCGGGACCAACAGGGAGCGGCCGGGGCCCCGAGAGGCTCTGGCGGCCTGCCGGCAAGGCGACACCCTGATCGTGACGAGGCTCGATCGGCTCGCGCGATCGCTGCGAGACGCAACCGACATCGCCGAGGAGCTGACACGCCGGCAGGTGCGGCTGAACCTCGGCGGATCGGTCTACGACCCGACCGACCCCGTCGGGCGGTTGCTGTTCAACGTCCTGGGGATGGTGGCCGAGTTCGAGTCCAACCTGATCCGAGCGCGCACGCGCGAGGGCATGGCCACGGCGAAGGTGCGGGGGAAGCTCAAGGGGCGAAAGCCCAAGCTCTCTCCCGTGCAAGAGCGGCACATGGTGGCGCTCCACCGCGCCGGCGACCACACGGTCGCCAAGCTGGTGGAAATGTTCGGCGTGGGGCGGGTTCCGGTCTACCGGGCGCTCGAGCGGCACCCGGCCGCGGTCGATTCGGCCGTGACACTCCCCCGCGCCGACGCCTGATCTCACAGCCGTATTCCATGAACGAGGGCCGCCGCGGAGCGCTGGAATACAGACCTTGAGGGGCTGGGCGGCCAGTAGCGTAAGTCCGTAGTTACTGAACTACGGACGTACTAGTCGTCGAGCTGCGCGCGGACGCGGCGGGCGATGGCCCCCTGCAGCTCGTCATTTTCCAGCAACTCCGCAACGAGGGCGCGGGTGACGTGGACGTGCGCGACGCGGACGCGGCCCTGAGTCTCCGCGAGGCCTGCGGCGTAGTCGATGAGGCCTCGGTAGACCTGGGGCGACAGGTCGGCGGTGATGCGTACGGGCTTGGCTCGGATGACGTTCGGCCGGGGTGCTGGCGTCGCCTCGGCGGCGGGTGCTCCGGGCTGGTTCTGCTCGGGCGTCGTCGACGCGGCTCTCTGCGTCGCGCGGGCAGCTCGTGCTCGCAGCTCTTCGGCCTTGGTCATCGTCCTGCTCCCAGCGTCTCGATCTCGTCGGCGGCGTCGGCGTACTTGCCGAGTTCGGTGACCGGGCCACCGAAGGCCTGCGCGATGGGCTCTCTCCGAGGAATGGTTGTCGACAGGACCGTGTGTCCCTCGTCGGTCATCAGCTCGCGGAACATCGGCGTGCTGTTGGCGTTGGTGACGGTGCGGTTCATCAGCACGGCCGCAACAAGTGGCGTAGCGCGCAGCGGCTCCACGTCGTCAATCGCGGCCCACACCTCGGGCAGACGCTCGTACTCGCCTCTGGTGGGGGCCATGGACACGATCGCGAAGTCGGCGATGCGAAGAGCTGAGGACACGATGCCGGCCTGGTCCTCGAGCGGGGGCCGATCGACGATAAGGATTCAAACCCAGTTTCTGCCGACACTCACTGGTCAGAAGTCATCAACGACAAAGGGTCAACCCTTGACGAAGTTTTGACTTAGTTCGAGAAAGGACGGCCCGTGCGAAAACGCCCAGGGTTTTCTCGAAACGGCACTCCGCCGTTGTACTCGTCGGAGAGACGCTGAAGCTCACGCTCCAGCGCTCCATTTACCAGTTGCGCGAAAGAGCGATACCCCTCGGGTTCAGATTGCGTTTGAAGAACCGCTGTCTGCGCTTGAAGCTTGAGAGAACGCCGAAGAAGGGTTGTCGTCGCGACAGTGACATCTTCCGCGGGAACATCACGGGGTGAGGGAGGCGCAGAGCTGGTCACCTCCCCCCTCTCTTGATCTTGCCTAGACGTTGCGCCAGCTGGTTCCACGCTGGTGGGCGCTTGGGGAGTACCCGTGTTGACGGTCTCGACTCGAGGAGTCAACGAAATCGGGCTTTGAGCGCCAGGCCGGCGCCGTTGAGGCGCGGTCACGCCGCCGCCTCGGAACCCAGAAGTGAGCGGATGAACCGATCTGCGAGAGCGTCGTAGATGGCGACAGTCTTTCGACTATTTCGATCTCGCCAGGCATTTAGGGATGTGGCAGCCGCGTCGGCCTCAGCAAACCTCGACCACTCAGGAATGAAGTTCGGGTTGAGCAGCTCTGCTCCGTCTTCTGATTTCACGAGGCCTCCCAGCTTCCAGACAAGGTCTCCGAATTCTTGATTCAAGCCATCGATCTGATAGTCGTGTTCAGCCGTCAGCCGTCGTCTCGTCACGACCAAGCCGGCAATACGCAGGTTCGGATTCATCAGATCTGCCGCATGCCTACTTACGAAGTCTCGCACCCGGATAGCGGCCTCGATCGAATCAAAATTTGGGTCACATGGAATCAGGACTGTGTCGGAGGCAGCGAGAGCCATCTGCACTAAGTGACCGAGGTCCGGCCGAGTGTCGATGAGAACCACGTCATATGAATCGATCCACCCGTTCAGGGCTTTCGTCAGCCGCCGGGAGGCTCCAACTACGCCGGCCTCAGATTCACGGTTGATCAAGTCAAATCGCGAGGGGAGAACGTCGATCCGCTCCCCCTCTGGAGCTGACTCGGCATCCCATCCGCACGCAAGCACAGCTGCCTCTCCTGCACCATCTTGCGCTGCCGCGATCACCTCCGACATCGTGACAAATGGATTTGTCGGGTCCCAATCGATGCCGAGACGCCGAGTCGCGTTTGCCTGCGGGTCCATATCGACGACGAGAACGCGCTTTCCTGTCCTCGCTAGAGCTGCAGCTAGTTGACACGTGACCTCGGTCTTAGCGACACCACCCTTGTTGTTGGCGATTGAGGTGATGTGTGGCACGAGATTCCTTCCAAAACGCAATACTTACAAGGCTTGCAATGCATTGTGACACAGGCCCAACCAGAAGGCCTCCGACTAGTCTAGACAATACTGAACACAAACGCAAGCCTTACAAGCATTGTTTGTCTTACTTAGCTTGCTTTCATTGCTTATATTGATTGCTTTGTAAGCCTTTTAAGGCTTGATAGATGCTACGCGGCAGCTCTTGAGGAAACATGAGCCGGTTGGATGCCTGGAAAGCGTATTCATCGTGCTCAAGCGGCATAAAAAAATTGAACACGTCCGGGTCGCATCGCCTTTGCCCAGACGTCGTGCCTGGCCATGCGATGGTTCGCTCGGCCGTCAGGATCTCGTGGGTATTTAGGAAATGCTCGGGCTCGTGTTGATTGATCGGGTTCGAACAGTTCGCGTTGAGTGACGTGAACAGCTCGAGCCCGTTTTGGAGCGCCGGGGGAGAGGCGTTCGCATTCGGCTTGCCACCATTCCCAGAGCTCGTGTTCGTTCGCGTGCATCTGTCGGCGTCGCTCAAGCGTGCCCTCGACTCCGAGGTGCTTCGCTGCAGCATCCCGGCCGTCTTTGCGGGCTCTGAGCCACTCTCGGTTGCGCTCGACAATGAGGCGCTGCTTCTTCAGCCATCCGAGAAGAGACGCAGTACGGCCCTCGCTGATACCCAATGAGTCACTGAGCTCTCTCAGTGACTTCCTCGTCGTTCGGTTAAGAAGGGCATGCAGACGCCCACCTAGATGTCCGATGCCTTTACGTGTGTAGACATCGTGCCGCAAGGTGTCGATCTGTTCCTCAAAGTCAGCATGCAGGGCAGTGCGTAGGGCGAAAAGCTCGGCAGGGGGGCGGGCGTTTGTTAAGTGGTGTGTCAGCTGAGTTTGGCGGGCTGTGGAAAAGGTCGAGGTGAGGGTCCACTCGCTGGCGTTGGTGCCGTGGTGCAGGCGGTGGCGGGTGATGAATCCCTCGCGCTGCAGCGCTCGAAGGGCGGCCGCGGTGGTGGTTCGGTCGACACCGATGAGGTCGCCGAGCTCGCGGACGGAGGAGGCGACGGTTGCTTTACCGGCGCGGAGCATGAGGTAGGCGAGGCCGATGAGGACGCTGCGGTGGGTGGGGGAGCCGTGGGCGCCGGAGAACCGCCCAGGGTTGACGGTGAGGCGGTGCTGCAGCTGCTCGATGCGGGAGACGATCGTGTCGAGCTCCGATAGGTCTCGCGACCCCTCCGTTGTCGGCCGCGCGGGAGGTAGGGCGGACCATCGCGAGACGTGTTGTTGGGCCCTGGCCCATTGACGTTCGAGGCGGGCCTGGCGGTCCCTCGGGTTTCGGCGTTGCCGGTGTCCTTGTCCGGTGTCTCTGGTGCGGTAGTGCTCAAGGCCCGGGGCAGTGTCTACAAGGGCTGCAACGTCACTTAGGGACCAATTGGCTTGGGCGGCCGCGAGGAGGCACAGGTAAGCCGTGTGGGAGGGGTTGGCGCCGCCTGCGATGGTGGCGAAATGCGCCTTTCCCCATGCCTGCAACTTGCCGGTGCCGGTGTAGCCGGCGTCGACAAGGCCGGAGGGACGGGAGTCTTCCGGCCGGATACTTGGGGCCGCCGTCTCGAGGACCTCGATCAGGCGGTTGAGATCTCCGCGGCTTGTGGAGCGCCTCTCGGGGCGCAAGGTGTTGATGTCGCCGGTGAGGACGCGGGAGTAGACCCCGTCGTAGCGGTGCGGTGACAGTGGCGGCCGTACGCCCCCTGAGGCGGCGTTTTTGAGCATCCCGTGGTCCAGGGTCCCGAAGTTTGCCCGGGCGGCGTCGGCCAGGCGCCTCGTGACGTCGACGCTGACGCCTTCGGACAATCCCACCCACACATGTAGCCGGCCCCTCGTGGAGGACTGGCAGAGCACATAGGCGATCCCCAACGCGGTGAGGTACTTCGTGAATGTCGTCGCCTGTTCGATGGCGGCCTCGACGTCGTCGTCCAGGTCGCGGCTGGCATCGAAGTCGAATGCAAGGAGGCGGAAAAGCCGGTCTTCGCCGGCAAGGTGGATGTACCAGGGCGCCGACGGGGGAGTGGGCAGGGTTGGCACGCGTGCGCTGTACCGGTTGCCATCGGCCAGTCGGCCGCCGGCGTCGCGTTGCATTGCCTGAACATGCGGCCGCAAGGCGATCGCCCTGGTGAAATCCCACGCGGCCAGCCAGGTTGGTGACACGCCGAAAGATGGTTTTTCTGGCGCGGTGCTTGCGCGCACAGAAGAAGTGTTTACACTGATGCCATCACCTTCCTTCGGGATGGGGATACGACTAAGGCCCGGTGCACAACCGGTTCTTGATCGGAACTAGAAGCTCTAACCCCACCTCTTGGCGGATGCGGGGGTTGGAGCAACGAACTTGAAGATGCCCGTCGCGAAAGCGGCGGGCTCTTTCGTTTAAGCGGCGGGGATAGGCAACTCCTCGGCTTTCTCGCGCGGGCTGGTGACAAGGGGCAGGCAGCCCTGTTCAGCAACGAGCTGGGCCACGAGCGCCTCGAGGTAATAGGCAATCGACACACCGCTTGCGGCGGCGGCAGCCCGGACCTCGAGCCGCGTCTCAGGCGAGACACGACCCTGCAGAAGGACCGTGGGGACGTTCTGGGGTCGGTGGGCCAGGCCACGAATAGCGCTCATGGACTCATGATGGGTTCTTAAGATGCATACATCGGGGACTTTCACGAGGTGTGTCGAGCTTTGTTCCAAGTTGCCGCTTCCCCAGCCTCAAGTCGCGGCATCTATTTCTCAGGCAGAATTCAATCCCCATTTGTTGCAGATTAGTCACAGTGTGGCACTTCTGCAACACAGCGACCGGATAACCGACCTGCTAGCGTTTTTGCTGTGGACCCCATCAGTGAGACGCCCTCGCAAGCGCTCCAGGAAGCTCTTGCTGCGGAGCTGCGTGCCGCCCAGGGCATCGCCGACGTCAACGTACGCACGTGGGCTCAGCGGGCATCAATCACGCACGACTCCATCTACCGAATTTTGCGGGGGCGGCGTCCGGTCTCTGTCGTGGAACTCGTCCTCCTTTGCCAAGCAATCAACGACGATCCGCTCGACCTCATCTCGCGAGCCGCGCGCCGCGCCGGCCACCCCCTCCGGTCCTCGAGGACCATCGAGGTGGTTCGCGCCGATCGGGCGCGCCTTGCACTTGAAGCCGCCGGCCTGCACGACGACCCCAACCTCGCCTATGACAAGGCCCGACGGGCTCTGGCCGAGACAGGGCAGCTCCTGTCCCGCCAAGAGTGGCAAGCATTCCTAGAAGGAACCGGTTCAGCAACGATGACCGCTCCCCTTGGAGAGTTCCTCGAGGTGCCGGGGGAGTACCTGGCAGGTGCAGACGACAGCGCGACAGCCAAGGTAGAGACGGAGCTTCGCTTCGCTCGCACCATGCGCGACGTCGGTGTTACGCGCCTCGCAGCTCGGTCGCTCGACGAGCTGGGTTCTGATGAAATCAAGGCCGTCGAAGAAGCGATCCGTAAGTTCATCGATGAGGAGGAAGGTCACCATCAGTAGCGCTCTGGGTCACGCACTCTGTGGCTCCAGCTCTATCGACTGACCAGCGTCCATGGCTCACCTTTCGCGCTTTAGTCGCTCCGGCAGGGGCGGCCATGGCCAGCCAGCTGCACTCAGCCCTGTGGAAGCACTGGTGCAGCGCCTCGAGCTTCCTCCGCAGCCATCCCTCGACGATCTCAGCCACGTCGTGGAGGGCCTCTACGGGCGGCCCCTGAGGTTCAAAGAGATCTCCGGAACCGGGCTACAGCTCACAACCGGCGTCGTCTTTGACGCCCCCACCTTCACCGGGGTCATGGTTCCCGCCGAAGACAGCGCGTACTACAGCCTCCTCAGCAGAGTTCACGAGCTATGCCACCTCGTTGTGCGAAGCGCACCCGAGGCATGGTTCTCCGCCGAACTGTCTCGCCCGCGACAGCCTGAGCAGCACTCCCGACTCTTCCTCCGCATCTGCCCCCGCAACAGCAACGAAGCGGTGGACGCGGAGACTGTTCGTGAAGAGGTCCTGGTCGAGGACATGGCTCGCGCCCTCATGCGACGCCTCGGCGCTTTCCAAGACTCCACCGAGGAGGACCACTTCGCATGATTCAAGCGATTTGCCTCGTGGCATTGATGATCGTCGTCGCCCTACGCGCTCGATCCTCCTGGCACAAGCCAGCGTGGTGGGCGACGGCCTTCGGCGCCATTGCCGTGGCCACCTATGGGATTCTCTGGGCGACACCGGTCGTCCTGGACGGGATGCTGGGGGGCCGCAACCTCCTGACGCTCGTGAGAGACGCCGCGGCTGTGGCTGCGGTGTGGTTTTTCCACAACGCCGTAGCAGCCCAGCAGCGGAAGCCTGAGAAGAAACTTCCGGCCTGGGGTCTCGGCCTGGCGGTGCTTTCCTTCACCGTTCCGTTCCTGCTGATCTCGCGCCCCGGGCCGACGTCGAGTGCGTTCGTCCTGGACCGCCTCGATCAGTTCCCCGTCTGGCTGTTCTCGAGCATCTATATCTTCATTGTGGGCGCCCTCGCGGCCCGCGCCATAGCTCTGCTCTCGTCCGAGAAGACGGTAATGACGCGGTTCTACGTACTGGGGCTCTCGCTCATGCTCGTCGGATCGATCATCGAGCTGATGTACCTCGCCGCTACCCACTTCGGTCCGACCAATCCGGACTTCCGAGAGTCGTTGTACTACGTCGCCGAGCGCCCGTTCTTCGGCGGAATCTTCATCACCGTCCTGGGCTTCCTCTGGGTCTATGCGGTCCGCGTGTTCTGGAAGCACCTCGCCCGATGGACTCTGCGGATCGATGCACGCCACGAGGGCGGCGAATACCTCGCGCGATCGCTCGCGACCTCATCCGAGAACGGATGGTCTGACCGCCAGCTCGCGGTCAACTCTGCGGTGAACATTCGGGACCGCCTCAAGATCGGAACGCAAGCGCTATCGCGCCGCGAACACGCCCTATTCAGTGGCGTCGAGCATCTCCTCTCGAACCACCTGGAGAGGACACCCCGATGACATGGACGGTCGCGGTCGGAGCAACGGCGGTAATCGGAGGGCTAGCGGTCGCTGCTTCAACAACCCTTCTCGCTCGGGCAGTGATCTACCCCAAGCGATCGCGGCCGACCCGCATCGACGAGGTCCGCGCCAGCGGCGACGTCGTGCTGTCGTCGACGGCCCTGACTCGCTTTCCGGGAACCCTCGGTCTGCTGTACGACGGCGAATCGAAGTTGGCCGTCTTGAAGGCCGGTACGCGAGTTCTCGAGAACCCTGAGCGGGTCGTGCGGACCTTGGCGGCGCCGGCGCCCCTGCTCGGAGGCACTGAGGGGCGCGCGAGCGGCAACGTCTTTGGCCCGGAGGACATCACGGGTATACCTCCCGAGTCAGTCGCGATCGATGGTGGCCACCAGCTGCAGCCTGCATGGCTCTACAGAGGTGTCGGCGCAGCAGCGTCGACCTGGGTGATCCACGTTCATGGGATGCTCGCCGGCCGCGACTCGGCGCTCCGCAGCGCGCACGCTGTCGCGTCTGCTGGGGTGACCTCGCTTGTCGTGTCATACAGGGGCGATGGTGAGGCCCCGACCGAGACAGCAGGCCCATCACACCTCGGGCAGACCGAGTGGAACGACGTCGACGCCGCTGTGGCCTTCGCGCAGGTCAACGGGGCGACGAACGTGATCCTTGTCGGGTGGTCCCTGGGAGCCACACTGGCTCTGAACGCGGCAGAGCACGGCCCCTCGCGGGCGCTCGTTAGTGGTCTCGTCTTGGTTTCACCCGTCATCAGCTGGGCACGGAGCATCCGTTTCGGCATGCAGCAAAACCGATTGCCGGCATGGCTAGCGTCCCTGACGATCGCGGCCCTATCGCTGCCAGGAACGAGCACCCTGCTCGGCCTGACGCAGCCGCTCGAACTCTCAGACGCGTTGCCGACCGTCTCGGTCCCCACGCTCATCATCCATTCGGAGGGCGACCGGACCGCGCCGTTCCAGACGTCACGAGACTTCGCGGCGGCGAACGAAGCTGTTGAGCTCGACGAGTTCCCTGCATGCCCCCACGCCATGGAGTGGAACACCGACCCCGCCCGATTCAGCGCCGCCGTACAGCGGTGGATCGCGAAGCGGGGAGTCCACGACTGACAGCCCGCCTGTGCAGCACTGCTGCATACAGGCAGCGTTGCCACGCTGTGGCAAATCTGCAACACTTGTTCCTACGGGTTACCCCGTAGGAGGCCCGTCCGGCTGCCAAACAGCAGGCGTCGCCAAAAGCGCTTTGGGTAACTCGCAACTTATTAAGTTGGAGGAACCCAGCAGTGGACATCTCGCAGGGCAACGGCCTCGTGCCGCCCGACCAGATCAACACCCTGTTTCACAGAGCTCAGGAAGAGAGCTCGAACCCGACCGGTGCCACCGAGGGCGTCCGCGGCGCCTTGAACAAGGTGGGCTTTCGGCTGCCTCCGGGGCCGGCGGAGTGCCAGGCGCGGGAGCGTACGGCAGCTCTCGCCACGGCGCAGGCTGTCATCCTGCAGACGACTTTCACCCGTTCCGTGGGCGTGCTGGTTGCCAACCCCAAGGGGACGTCGGGTAAGACCCCCACGACGTTGATGCTCGCGGCCGCGATCGCGACGATCAAGGGCAGCGGCATTTGCGCCCTCGAGGTCGCAGACGACTCCGGCACCCTTTCACAGCGCGCCGAGGGCGACCCGCGGCTGGGGCTCGGTCGTCTCGTGGACGAGATCGACCAAGTGAAGTCGGCGGGACAGCTGTCGGGCTACGCCGTCCCGCAGACGTCGTTCGTCGATGTCTTCGGCTCCCTGCCGGGCGGACGTCGGCCCGCACTGACGGCCGAGGCCGTGCTGGCCGTCTCGCAGGTGATTGACGACTACTACCGGTTCCGCGTCATGGACAGCGGCAACGTCGTCTCTACGGGGCCGTTCCTCGGGGCCGTCGACGTCGCCGACGTTCTGGTGGTTCCGGTCATGATGGCCGGTGATTCCGGGCTCAAGGCGATCGAGATGCTGGACTACCTCACCAGCCACGGAGGCCACGCCGCCGAGCTGGCAGCCAACGCCGTGGTGCTGCGCATGGCCGACGGTCGCCCGGAAGACCCGCGTATCCGCGCCGAGGTCATCAACATGCTCGAGCAGCGAGGCGTGACACGCCAGTTCGACATCGCGTTCGACGCACACATCGCGGAGCGTGGAGAGCTGACCTGGTCGCGGCTGAGCGAGCAGACGCGGGAGTCCTTCACGCTCGCGGCCGCCTCGGTGATTCGCGTGCTGCAGGGGGAGAAGCCCTCGGAGCCGATCGTGACCTCGGCGACGTCACCGAATCCGGCGCCGGTGGAGACGGCGGCGGATGCCGACCAGCAGGAGGACGAGGTCGAGGAAGAGACCCTGTCCGCCCCTGTGTCGGCTGCTCAGGCGGCAGGACCGGTCCTGGTCACCGGTGTCGTGGCAGCACCGGCGGACACCGCAGACAGCCTCGTGGAGTGCCCCACGTGCCACGAGCGGGTTCCCGAGGCGCTGTTCTGCACACGGTGCGGCAGCCAGCTGGCCGTGGAACTGGATCTCGACCGCCTCTACCCCGGAGGAAGCCACGCCGCCGGCTACGCCGAACCCGCGTCGTCCCTCCCTGACCAGCTCCTCCCGGCCAGCACCCCCCGACGTCGCACAAGCGGCGACACCTCCTCCTCGGCTTCCGCCTAACCCCACACAGAAAAGGCTCCTTGTCATGACACTTCACACCGTTCTGCCGCTCGCTGCGGCCTCGTCCGCGACCTCCGTCGTGGCCGCCACCAACCCGTTCAACGGCGTCGGCCCGGACCTGAACTGGCTCGGAGGTGGCTTCAACAGCGTCTGGGTGGGGGCACTCGGCGGGTTCCTCGGCCTGTGCCTCATCGTCTTGGCGTTCGTCTTCGTCAAGGCGCTTGTTGGTCTGCGGCACGCACGCAACACCAAGAAGCCCCAGGAGGCCGAACACGCGATCGGCGTCCTGATCGGCACCGGCCTGGGCATCGCGGGGGTCATCCTCGCCCCCGTGCTGTTCGTGGCGATCACCAACGCGGCATCGCAGGGGGCCTAATGACCCCCGAGAGGAAGACACCCCAACCGACGGGCCCGCGACGTCGCATCCATCCCCGCACGCTGCTGTTGATCATCGCCGGGGCAATCGTCCTGGCGGCGCTGGCGTCGTTCCTAGTCGTGAACCTCGCACCGTCGACCGAGACGCAGACCCCTGTGGCCTCGAGCCCATCAGCTGCGTCGAGGGAGACCGCTCTGCCGGTCATCACGCCTCTCGAGGACTCCCGTCGACGGAACGTGTCGGGGTGCATGGCCGGTCCCGGCGTGACGGGGGAGGACCTGCTGCAGGTCCGTCGCAACAAGGACTTCACGGCCGAGGGTGCAGCCGAGTTCCTTGGTGCGTTCTTGCAGATCACCTCGGCCGCCGATCCTGATTTCCGCGAGGGAATCCAGCAGGTGGCAGACGTCACCACGAGCGGCGAGGCACAGGAGCTGGTGGAGCAGCAGATCGCCGGAGGGACGCCCGGGTACTCGGGTGGCCGGCGGCACGCCGTCGACCTGTCTCAGGGCGCATTCGCCGTAGTCGACCTATCGGAGCACTCGATCACGCTCGACATCGCGGGAGCGGCAACCACCGACGGTGTGGCCGACCAGACCGCCGAAGGAGAGACGAGCTACCTCGGGGGCGAGTTCACGCTGACCACGACCGACGGCGGCTGGGTCGTCACCGGCGCCACGGGTGAGGGCAAGTGGCTGGCGACTGCAACCGAGTCCGGTACTGCGTTCACGGGGGGTTGCTGATGCCGTGGTGGGGAGGCGCGGGAAGCGCCGATCCCAGCGGCCTGCCCGGCATCATCGGCGACATCGTCGATGGAGCCAACGACGCCGTCGATTCGGTAGTGAACTTCGCCGACTTCGCACAGGACCCCGCCGGCTACATCACCTCCCTTCTGCAGGCCGGGTGCCAGGCCGTCGCGCAGCAGGTCATCCCGCCGATGCTGAGCGCCCTGCACCCCGACTACTCGGCAGAGTGGTGGATCTCGGCCTACCGGGTCTCGTTCGGTATGGCCATGCTCCTGGGCGCGGTGTTGTTCGTCGTGGCCATGGTCAACCGCCGAAAAGGCAAGAACTCCGGCCGCGAGATCGTCGAGACGATGTTCGTAGCCCTGCCGGCATTCATCGTCGCCAGCATGTTCGGGCCGCTGGTCGGGATCTCGCTGTCGAAGGTGTTCATCCAGCTCGAGGACTCCCTCGCGATGTGGGCCGTCGACGGGACCACAAAGGACTACTTCGGCGCCCTCGGAGAGCGAGCTGCGGACAAGGACGCCGCGTCACTCTTCGGCGCCGCACTGATCTCCCAGATCACCCTCCTGTTCCTGTTCCTGGGGCTCCTCGTCGTCGTGTTCGTGCTGCTGATCCAACTCGCGACGATGTACCTCACCGGCGCCCTGATGGCGCTCTGCCTCGTCTGGGCGATCAACCCCGCAACGAGGCACTTCGCCAAGGTCGGGCCGATGATCTGGCTCGCGCTCTGCTTCTCACACAGCCTCCTGATCTTCCTCGTCGGGCTCGTCTTCCGAGCGGTCGCGGGGCTGCAGGTCGAGGCCACGGCCGACGGGGCCCTCTCGACGCCGTTCGCGACGTTCGTGAATCTCGCGCTCCCCGCTGTGCTGATCTGCCTGATCGTGTTTGCGCCCATGGCGCTCCTCAAGATGGGTGGCCAGGCGTCGGCGGCCTTGGGTGGCGGCGGGCAGTCACGAGACGGTGGGTTGAACTCACCCTCACAGGCACCGCAGCTCCCTCGAGGCAACGGCGGCGGAGGCGGGTCAGGACCGCAGAGCCCGAACCAGGCCGCGAAGGGAAGCGGCGGTGGCGACGGTGCGGGAAGCCCGTCGTGGACGCCGTCCACGCAGCCCGCGACGTCGACCGCTACGACGTCGATGGGGAGCGTCGGATCGAGCTCGTCAGCTGGCCAAAGCGTCGGTGCAGCAGCCGGAAAGCGGGCCTCACAGCAGGCGGCCTCGAAGGGGGCCACGAGCGCGGCAACGAAGACCGCGACTGCGGGAGCCGCGGCGTCGGGCGTCGGGGCGCCTGTGGCGGTCGGAGCGCTGCTGGCCAATTCGGCGCTCAAGGCGGCGGCCATGGCTGTGCGCGCCGGCCACCAGGCCGCCGAGCAAGCCGGTGACGCCGGCACCAACGACTAGGGGACGACATGCGCACATCACTTATCGGTGGCGATACCGCCCACCGCGGTCTCTTCGGCGGGTCGGTCTCCAAGCCCCGCCTGATCGCCCTCGGCGTCTCGGTCGGCCTCGGGCTACTGGCCGTCGTCACCTGGGATCTCTGGGGACTCATCCTCCTCGGCACCCTGCCTCTGGTCGCATGGTTCGTCACGATCCAGACCGAGAACAACTCGGTGATGGCTCGCTTCCTGGCACGGCGCCGGTGGCATGACCAGCAGGGCGAGGGAACGACAATGTTCGTTCCCTACGACGCCGACGGGTGGGGCCTGCTGACCGAGCACTGGTCGGAGGCAGCGACCCGCACGGAGCGCCGCGCAGCGGCCAAAGAGCTTCACGCGATGCGCCCCACCCCCGACGGTGTCGAAGGGATGCTGTGGCTTCAAGACGCCCTGGGGGTGCCCGGAATTCAGTGGCACCGCCCGAGCCACGCTCAGGAGTACCTCGCCGTGGTGTTCAGCACCACCGGCCAGGTGGAAGGCATCGAGTCCGACGAGGTCTTCGATGCCGCGACCGCCGGGTACGAGTCGGTTCTGGCAAAGATCGGTGACAGCCTGTCGCTGCCGTCCCGGGTGCAGACCATCGCCCGCATCCTGCCGTCGGACCCGACACAGCATGAGGCGTGGCTGCGAAAGAACGCAGACCCGACCGTGCCGATGATCTTGCACCAGTCGTATCGGCAGGTCTCAGACGCCGTGGCCAGCGCGCAGCTGGTCAACCGGCCCATGTTCACCGTCGTCTGGCCCGTGACGACCCGCTTCGAGGAACGCGCGATGCGACGGGCCGAGGGCGCCGAAGGCTGGCTGGACCTCATGGCGGGCGAGATCCGCTCGGTCGCCGGAGCGCTGAGCGCGGCGGGGTTCCGCAACGTAAAGGCCCTATCAGCCCGGCAGACGGCGGCGGTGTTCCGCCACCTTCAGCACCCCGGGTTCCCGATGGACCAGGTCGGCGACGTCGACCCCGATCGCGCGTGGTTGCCGTCGGAAGACTCCTGGTCGTACACGACGTACGTCGGCGCACCCGCCGGTGAGCTCTCGCAGTCGCTTTCACGGACATGCCGAATCACGGCGAAGAACGTCGAGCTCTCACACCGAACGGCGCTCTGGATGGCACCGATGCTTGGCGAGATGGCGGCCCAGGTCGTCCGAACGATCAGCTTCCACCTCGAGCTGACACCTCAGGACCAGTCGCGGTTCCGTGCGGAGCAGGACCGCGTCTCCGACATCGCCGACAAGAACCGGCGCGCGAAGGCCGGGGTTCTCGACTCGGCCGAGCTGAACGTGGAAGAGCAGGCGGCGGCCCGCCGCATCGCAAACCTCACCCCGGGCACCGGCCACACCGGCGCGAACTGGGTCGGCTACATCACCGTCACCGCGGGCACGAAGAGGGATCTGCTCGACGCGTGCGAGCAAATGACGTCCGCCGCCGGCAACGCGGGTATCAGCACCCTCGAGTGGCTCGACCCCTACCAGCAGACCGCCAACTCCTACACCTGGCCGACCGGCCGCGGGATCAAGGCCGCGAAGGACTCCATCTCGTCACACGTCGAGAAGTTCGCCGCCGGCCACGAATCGAAGGACGCACTATGAGCGACGACACCACCGACACCCAGTCGCAGCCGAGCCGCCGCGATCGCCGAAGTGCCGATCGCGAAAGCACGCAGCGGCCGTCCAAGCTGCGGAAGCTGTTCACCCTCCGCCCGGTCGACGAGGACGACACCGCTACCGGAGAGACGGCGACCGTCGACGACCGGGGATTCCCGCTCGCGCTTGAGCGCGGGTGGACGCCCCGGCGTCGCAAGAGCCTGGTCCGCATGGGGTTCTACGAGCCTGCAGGGCTCGGTGCCCCGTCGACGTCGCGGCAGGTCGAGATCCTGAACCCGGCTGTCGTGGCTTCGCCGATGGATTTCCAAGGCCTGTTGTCGGGGATCGAGACGCTGTCCTCGACCCCGTCGGTCAACGACCAGTTCGAGGCGTTCCGCCGCGGGAAGATCACGTCCCCGAACGTGTGCACCGCCGGCGACGTCGGGGTCGGCAAGTCGACCCTGATGAAGTGCGACTACGTGCTGCGCCCATTGGTGCTGAAGAACCGCCGTGTCGTCGTGATCGACATCAAGCCGTTCACGAACGAAGCCGACTACGGCGAGTACACCCCCGTCGCTGACGCTGCCGGCGTCGAGCCGATCCGGCTGGAGATCTCGCGCGGTGACGAAGCCTCGCGTGCGAGCTCCACGCTGAACCTCCTGGACCCGCGGCTGCGCCAGACGCAGGCAGTCCCGTCGATCACGGGAATGGTCCTCATCGTGCAGCAGACCGCCGCGGTCCTCAACGACAACACGGAGCTGAATCGCTTCGAGAAGAAGGCCATCCGTGTGGCCGTGGCGAGTGCATCGATCGCCGCGCACGAAGCAAAGCGCGAGCCGACGCTGCTCGATGTCATCCAGCACCTGGGGAACATGGACGCACCGGACTTCCAGGACCTCCCCGGGCACGCCAAGGACGCCATGTTCATGGCGGCGTACGGGGCGCAGGTGCTCCTTGAGCGCATCCCCGAGGAAATGCCCGGGCTCTTCGACGGCGACACGTCGAAAGACGTGGTGCTGAACAACAAGGCGACGTTCTTCGACTTCTCACAGCTCCCCGAAGACGGTCCCGCTCGCTCGATCGGGATGATGCTCGCCAACGCCTGGACCCTCGGTGCGATCCGAGCAGGAGGCACGAAGTGGCAGACGAACTTCTGCGTCGACGAGGGCTGGTTCCTCGTCGGAGGCCCCATGGGCAAGGTGATCCGTTCCAACTCGAAGCTGTCGCGGGCGTTGGGGATGGGCAACGTGGTGAACATTCACCACCTGTCCGATATCCCCGCCGATGACCCGGCGATCGCGTTCGTCAAGGAGGCGGGAACGCTTCACCTGTTCCGCCAGGCCCGACGCGACGACGCCGAAGCGGCCGCGTCCATCGCCGGCCTTCGTGCCGGCGCACCGGAGTACCTGATGACCCTCCCGCAGGGGCACCACTTCAAGAAGACCGGCATCCAGGCCGAGACCCGAGTCGCTCACATCCGCAGCGACCTCGAGAAGAAGATCACGGAGACGAACCACGCGATGGGGCTGCTCGAGGAGCAGGCAGCATGAGCGCCCGCCGGAGAAGCAGGGGCGTGCCCGTCTGGGTCGCGGTCGTCGCCGCGGCCGCTGCGGCCGCTGCGGCCGCCAGCGTCGTCGCTGTCATCGTGGGGCTGAGCAACGACGAGACGCCAGGGTCTGCCCCGCAGGCGCAGGCGCAGGTGACGTCGACGCCGGCTGCGTCGCAGAGCGCGCAGGCGACCGTGGCGCCGTCGACGGATGACGGCCCGTCCGAGGCCTCCGCGCTCGAGGTGGCGTCGTCGTTCGTAGCCGCGTTCACCGACCGGAGTGTCAGCGGCCAGGAGTGGGAGGCCGGCTACACCCGGTACCTCACGCCGCGTGCACAGGTGGCGTACGAGGGCACCGGGCAGTCCCGCGTCCCGGGAACGCAGGTCACAGGTGACGCCGTCCTCGAGGCCGGCGTCACAGCCGAACCGGTCGAGGGCGATGGTCACGACGAGCCGAGCGTTCTGCCGGCAATCGTGTCGGTCCCGACCGACGCCGGCGCCTACACGGTGAACCTGCAGCAGGTCGCCGGGCAGTGGCTGGTCATGTCCGCGTCACTGCCGACCGAGAGCGGAGCAGGGCTGTGAAGGCGGCGATCATGAGCATCGTCGCGCTCGTCTGCGTCCCGGTCGTCATCGTTGCCGCCATCGTGCTGTTCGCCGGCAAACCGACGTCGTGCGGTATCGGCACCGGGGGAACCCCGGCTCTCGCCGGTGACGTGCCGACGAAGATCGGTCGATGGGACGGCGACCAGCTCGCCGTCGCCTCGCAGCTCGTTGCCGTCGCACGGGAGATGAAGGTCAACAGCCAGGCGACCTCCATTCTCGTGATGACGGCCATGGGGGAGTCGTCCCTGTCGAACCCCGACCACGGCGATGCTGTCGACAACAGCACGATCGGTGTCCTGCAGCAGGGGACGTCCTACGGATCGCGAGCGGAACGGTTGGACATTCCGACCGCGGCAAGGGCGTTCCTGACTCGCCTGGTCGCGCTTCCTGGCTGGGAAGAGATGGAGCCCACCCTCGCCGCCCACAAGGTCCAGATCAACGCCGATCCCTACCACTACGCACCCTTTTTCGCCGAGGCCCAAGAGGTCGTCTCGGGGCTGACCGGTGAGCCCACGACGTCGGGCTGCGACGTGTCCGGCGATGAAGTGCAGCTCGCGACGATCCTCGCGAACGCCTGGGAGGAGGGGACGCTGACCGACCCGTACCACCCGCAGATGGTCGAACAGCAGATCCTCCCCATCGTCGACGGCACCGTGCAGCCGGGCTGCAAGGTCGACCCGCGCGTTCTGCAGCTGCTCGTCGCTGCTTTGAACAAGTACGGGTCCGTTCAGATCAGCGACCTGAACCGGCCGTGCGTGGGACTGAGCATCAACTGCCCGATCTCGCGCCACTGCAAGAACCCCGCGATGGCCGTCGACTTCAACACCGTCGGCGGAAAGCCACTTCTCGGCTCCGGGCCTGCGAACACGGAGTTTCTGACGTGGCTCGACACGGTGCTGCCTCCCGGGTCCCAAGCCGGACAGGGGCAGTGCCCCGCACGCCCCGTCTTGGCGAACATCGCCCAGTTCACCGACCCCTGCACACACCAGCACATCGATCTCGGCACCACCACGGCGCCCCTGACCCTCACCGGGAAGTGACCATGACCACCAACCCAGGCGACACGACGGCCGACCCGATCGAGGCGGTACACGAGGCAATCCGCTCGTACCGGAGATCCCGGCAGCAGCGCGACGAGGCGATCATCGCCGCCGCGATCACTGTCGGCCGCCAGACGGCCGCCGAGGCGTCCGGGCTGTCGATGTCCCGCATCAACCAGCTCGTGAACAACCGCGGCCGCAGGACCACGGAACCCACCCTCTAAGCGTCACCACCGACACCGGCAACTCACCACCGAAGGAGAACACCATGGCTATCAAGACCACCTGGCCCGTCACCTACACCTGCGGCCACACCGAGGACCGCGACCTTTCCGACAAGCCCGCCGGCAAGCGGGCCGCGTCGGCGAAGTGGTACGGCGAACACCTCGTGTGCGGCCGCTGCTTCAAGAAAGACGGCGGCTCTGGCGAGAGCGAGAAGGAGCGCGACGAACGTCACGCGGCCGAGGCTGAGGAGCTGCGCGCCGAAGCGGAGCGCGACGGGCTGCCGGTCGATCTGGTCGGCACCGAGAAGCAGGTCCCCTGGGCACTGCGCGTCCGAGGGGAGCTGATTCGCGGCGCGTATGCGGCGCTGGTGGAGACCGAGCAGCTCAGTGAAGCGGAGTTCCAGGTGCAGGTCCTCGAGGCGGCCGCACCGCTCGACCGGGCCCGCTGGTGGATCGACAACCGCGAGCAGGATGCAGCAGACCTTCCCGAGCTGCTGGCCGACCCCGGCGTCCTCGACAAAGGCGCATCGACGGAGAACGTCGCATGAGCGTCGACGTGGTCTGCCGCTCGAGGTACGTCTACGACGGCCACCTCTGGCGGTGCCGCATGCCGGTGGCCGAGGAGGGGCAGACCTGCGAGGCCGCGTCTCACATCACCGACATGCCTCTGCTGGACGACGACGTGGCGAACGTTCTGACGTGGGAGGACTTCGACCAGGTGCCTCTCGACCTGGTCGACGTCGTCGAGCAGGTCGAGGCGGCCGCCCCGAGCTTCGACTGGCAGCTCTACCTCGGCCGAGACCCGATCACGGGATCTCGCGTGGTCGAGGTCATCGGGACGTCGCGAGCACCGCTGGCAGACGTCGACGCGGCGGCACAGGCGGCGTTCCCCGGCGGCCGGTTCTCGACGTCGTTCGTTGACGAGGGCTACGCGATCGTCTTCGGCGACGCCGACCTCCCCACGGGGGAGCACTACGGGGTGCAGCTCACGAGCGAGGTTCCCGGCCACACGGGCCGCCCCTGGGAGAACACCTCCGCGTCGCCCACTGCCGGCAGCGGCCCGAAGTAACACCTAACCGAGGAGACGCACCATGTACTCAGCAGACCAGATCGCCGATGAGCTCGTTCTCGGCCTCAACTCAACGTGGGAAAGCCCCGAGCAGGGCGATCCTCTGCCGTTCGAGGACCTCACCGTCGGCAACGTCCCGATCGGCGACGCGATCGCCAGTCGTGCGTTTACCGACCTGATCGCCCGGGCCATTGCAGAAGACCGCATGTCTGACGCTGACCTGGACCCGACCATCACGCACGGCGACCGCCTCGAGGCCCTGCGGGTGGCCGAAGACGTCCGTGCAGCGCTCATCGAGCGAGGCTATAGAGACGCAGCGACCGCCGATGTTGCGTGGTGGGGCCCCGAGAGAGAGGCGCTGCTGGAATCGGGGCCCCTCGAGGACGAGGCGTCGACGTCAACCTCGGAGACGGAACGACCTGGTCTCCGCGCCCGCATGGAGGAGGCGTACCTGGCCGGCTACCAAGAGCGGATCCAATTTGGCCTGAGCTGGGCTCGGGCTGCCGATGGGTCCGCTCGGGACGACATCGGAGACTCCGTGCTCGCTGCCAAGGTGGTCGCCTACGCGAAGCTGGACGCGGCCATGGTCACCCTGCGCTCCGAGCTGCCCAACGTGCTTGGTGCGTCCGCGGATCAGCTCGCAGAACAGCCTTCGCTGGCGGCCGACGCCGCCCTCGAGCGAAGCGCCCATCTCGCCGGCAGGTGGGGTGGCATCGACGCAGGCTTGGACGCATCGCTTAGGAACATCGACAGGCAGCTAGAACCGCTCAGCTCCGTCGGCTCGATCCACGCCGGAGACCCCCGCGACGCGCTGTTCGGGTATGTCCACAGCGACTCGTCCGCAGCTGAGGCCGCGGTACCTCAGATCGAGCGGCGAGCCAGCGAACGCTCTGCAGGCCTTCGAGAGGGCGAGACCGACTCGACGGCTGATCGAGGATCGATCATCGAGCGCATGCGCGGGTGGCGCGAGGCCCGCCGCGAAGCTCACGGCCGCGACGGAGTCGACGACATGGATCGCCGGCGCGACGCGTGGCAGACAGCGCACGGCCGCGAAATGCGGACCGCCGGCGCCGCACAGCACAGCCCACAGCAAGACGTCGCGCAGCCCGCAATCGATCGGGGGATTGAGCGATGAGTGAAGTCCGTAGCACCGTCGAAACGGTCGCCATCCTCCTGGCCGTCATCGCCGCGGCGTACCTCGGCATCCATGCGGGTGCCGCCCTGACCCCAACCGGCATGACCTACTCGTGGAATCTCTACGAGCTGGTGATGCAGTTCGTCCGTGGGGCCGCTGTCCCGACGGCCACGTGGCCGATCGGAGTTGTCTTGGCGGCGGTCGTCGTCGTCGCGCTGGTGCTGGGGGCCAAGCTTGGCCGTGTGAGGCGCGATGAGCGACTCACTGTCGGCCGGCTCGCGGCTCCCTACGAGCACAAAGTCGTGCGGACGGCCGCGCGCCAGCAGGAAGCGGAGCGACTGCACCCGGGCTGTGACGACATAGGCCCGGGTCTGCCGATCGGGCGGGTGGTGACCCGCATCGGGAACCAGGTCTATCAGGGGTGGGAAGAGGCCGCTGTGTACCTGTTCGGAACGCGTCGCGGCAAGACGTCGAGCATGGTCGTTCCTCACTGCGCGGTCGCCCCCGGTGGTCTCGCGGTCACGTCCAACAAGCCGGACGGGGTCCGGGAGATCCTCGCGCTTCGCAGCGCCTTCGGCGAGGCGTACGTGTACGACCCCAACAAGATCGTTCGGACGACGTCGACACCGGATTTCACCTACAACCCGCTGGTCGACATCCACACGCCCGACGACGCACGCGAGCTGGCCGAGATCTTCGAGGCCTCCACCCGGAAGAGCAACGACCGTGGCGGTGATGCGCAGTTCGATGAGCCGGGGCGGGATCTCCTCGCGGCGTTCCTGCTGGCCGCGTCGCTCGAGGGCCGCACGCTGCGAGACGTCTACGGCTGGCTCGTGAAGCAGCAGGGCGTCATCGTGGCCGATCTGCTGCGCAAGCACGGTGTCGAGGGCCCTGCGGACAACCTCGATGGCATCAGCGAATGGGCTGACCGTACCCGTCAGAGCGTCTACGCCACGTCCCAGCGCATGGGTGGGGCAATGGCCAACGACGCTCTGCTGCAGTGGACGACGCCGATGGACGGGGTGCGGGTGTTCGATCCCGCGAGCCTTGCCAAGGGCAGAGACACCCTCGTTCTGCTGTCCAAGAACGGCACCGGCTCCGGCAGCGCCTTCGTCACGGCTCTGGTGCGCGCGGTCTGCAAGAGCGCCCAGCAGCAAGCCGAGGCCAACGGAGGTCGACTGCCGGTGCCGCTGGTCCTCGAGCTCGACGAGTGCGCGAACGTCGTCCGCTGGCCCGAACTCCCCGAGGTGTACTCGTTCTACGGGTCACTGGGGATCGTTCTCAGCTCCTACTTCCAGTCGCCGGCGCAGGCCGTCGCGGCCTTCGGCAAAGAGGGCTGGGAGTCCATCTGGGGAGCGGCCGTCACGCGCTGCTACGGCGGTGGCGTCGCCGACAGCCCCGAGCTGCAGAAGCTCTCCAACCTCATCGGGGACTTCGACGAAGTCACCGATAGCGCCAGCGGATCGACGCGGCAGCGCGCCATCCTCAGCGTCAAGCAGCTCGGGAGCATGCGGAAGTGGCGCGTCGTCGTGTTCAACAGCAACACCCCGCCGATCCTGGTGAAGGCACGCCCCTGGTTCCGGACACCGTCGATGCGCCGCCAGGTCAAGAGAGGAGCCACGGCATGACTGACGTTGCCGCCGAGCCGGGAACCGGTGAGGTGACGGAACCCACCGAGAGCGAGCTGACCAATGCTTTCGACTCGATGTTCTACGACTGGGTGCAGGAACGATTCGCCCGCGTCGAAGTGACCGGAGGGTCACAGCGCGTGACGTGGTGCCCCGAGTGGTGGCTGCACCCCGAGGTCGTCGACCGGCTGAGCGCCCTCTGGACGGCTCACATCGGAGCGGAGGCCGAGCTGGAGGACGGCAACAACCCGGCGGCCATGTCGGACTGGTGGCTGCGGCACTGGGACGTCCACCGGGCCGTGATCTTCGATCAGGAGAACGGTCCGTTCCGCAGCTGCAACCTCACGAAGGGGCACCTCCACGACGCATCTCGCGAGGACGTGGTGGCGGTCCGACCGAAACGGCCCGCCGTGTAGCACCGGGGCCAGTGCACGAAACGAAGGGAACGCCTGCGGGCGTCCCCTTCGTTGTGCCCGGCGGGTCAGCGCTCGAGGCCGGTGTCGCGGTCCCTCGTGGGCGTCTGCCGGGTGGTGTCCCGCCTGGTGTCGGCGGGCGGTCGCCCGGACGTCATGCGGCGCCCGTGGGCGGCCTCCCACGCTTCCCGTCGGCGACGTGCGTCCTCGCCGCCGCGACCCATGACTGCCTGCAGGCGTTCACGGCGGTCGCTGGCGGTGCCGCGGAGCGCATCGGACTTGTGGCTGGCCACGACGCGCTCCTGCAGGTCCTTGCCGAGGGCCTGGCCGCGGTACGCGGCAGGGACCGCGTCGGGCTCGGTTTCGGGGACCTGGAAGCGGTCGCGGAAGGTTGCAACCTCGGCGGCGAGCCTGGTCCACTCCTCGCGACGAGCGCTCTCGGCGGGGACGCCGCCCAGGTGGGAAGCCCACGCCGGCGGTTCGGCCGCCAGAGCTTCACCGCGCTCGTCGAGACGCAGCGCGAGGTAGTCGTATCGCTCGGCCATGTGCTCTCGCCACTCAGGGGCGGTGTGAGGACTGTCGATCGCGCGACGATCGGCGATCCACGTCGGCACCGCCGGCGCCTCGGTCTGCTGCTCGAAGGGCAGAGCGTCGACGTGCTGAGTGGTGTTCGCGGTGATGCGGGCCGAGAGCGCAGCCGGCACGTCGTCGACGCCCTCCAGGTCTCGTTCTGTCCACGACTGGTAGAGAACGTCGGCGGGGTCGAGCCCACGGCTCTCTGCATGTCGAAGGGCGCCCTCAACGGCACCCCAGCTCTCGTGCTGACGGAGCGCCTGCGCGGTGTCGTGCCCGAGGGCCTGGTCGGCGGCCTTCTCGAACCGGAGGACGTCGGCCCGCTCGGAGACGTCCGCGTACTGGTCAACGAGGGTGACCAGGTCATCGACCCGGGCCTGCTCGGCGCGGATCGTCTCGGTGGCCGAGAGCATCCCGTCGGCGTTGCCGGCGATCTGCTCGAGGACGTCGCTGACGGGCTGGGCAGCCTCGGTCTCGACGTAGAGATGGTTCGCTTCGCGGCCGCGGGTCAGTCCCACGTAGGCCAGCTCGCGCGACGTCGCGGAGTCGGCGAGTACGTGGGCGGTGTCGGCCGTCATTCCCTGGGCACGGTGGATGGTCGAGGCGTAACCCAGCTCGACGTTCCGGCTGACGTAGCTCGCCGGCAGCGTGATGCGGCCGCCGCTGGTGGTGTGCTCGACCGAGAGGGAACCGTCCTGGTGCGCCTCGCGAACGGTCCAGAGATCCCCGTTCTTCACGCGGTCGCGGCCGCCGCTGATCTTCAACTCCGAATTGTTCGACCGGGTCACGATCACGTCGCCGCGGTAGGCCGACAGGCCACCCCGGACGGTGGCCGATTCCTTGCCCGTAACGGTGCCGTCGGACATGCGGAGTGCCTGCGCGCGAGTGTTGAGCTCGGTCACGGTGGTGTTCGTCTGAGCGAGCATGACGGAGTGCTTACCGGCGGCGGTGTCGGCCTGCCAGGCGGTGAACACGTCGCCGGTCATGAGGTCGACGTCGCCGCCGCGCACGCGGCCGTTGTCGAGGTACCAGGCGAACGGGTCACCGGTCTGGGCCGGGTCACGGAGAAGCTTCGTGGCATCGGCCTCGGCACGGTCGGTGAACCGGTGCAGCTGGTCGAGCTTGATCGAGCCGACCTCGTGCTCGAGCAAGCGCAGAGCACCGCCGGCCTCCACCGCCGACAGCTGACGGTCGTCCCCGATGAGGCGCACGTGTGCGCCATGGACCTCGGCCAGGCGGGTGACCTTGGCCAGGTTCATCGTGCCGGCCATGCCCGCTTCGTCGACCACGATGACGTCGCCGCGGCGGATCTTCGTCGACGGCTCAAAGTCGGCGGCGTTGGTATCGAGGAGTTCGTCGAGGCTGCCCGCCTGGAACGTGAGGGAGTGAATCGTGGTGGCTTCGATGCCGATCGCGTCGGCCATGACCTTCGCGGCCGTCGCTGACGGGGCGAGCCCGATCATGCGGCCGCCCTCGGCCTCGATGGCTCGGGCAGCGACGCGCAGCGCCGTGGTCTTACCCGCGCCGGCGGGGCCGGTTCCGACGACCAGTCGCGTAGAGGACGTCGCGAACTCACCCGCGAGGGCGTACTGCCCGGAGTCCAGTGGGTGCTCGCTCTGCGCGTTCTCTTCCGCGGCGATCCGCTCGAACGTCTCACGGCTGACGGGGCGGATCGTGCGGTCGCGGGCGGCGTCCAGCAGAGTGTCCTCGGCCCGGAGGACACTCCGCGAGGTGAGGAGCTGGCGGCCCTTGTGCTCGTAGATGCTCGTCCCGTCGGCGCGTATCAGGGGCTGGAACGACCCGTGCGGCACCGGCGGGGTGACCGTGACGGAGTCGGTGGTCAGGGCGTGCCGGGTGATCTCTTCGACGCTGGCGTTGACGGTGACGCCGGCGGCGCGCTGCGTCTGGACGTAGCGTCTAGCTTCGGCCTCGATGGTGTGGGGGCCCCAGACGGAGTGGTGCTCGGCGACGGTCTCCACGACGGCGCCGGATGCCTCAGATAGCGCGACGGCGTTGGTGCTAGCGCTGGGAGTCTCGGGGCCTCTGGCGGCCGCCTGGGCCTGCTCGAGGACGCTGTCGACGACGCGGCCGCCGACGGCTGCCTCTGCCTGCGCCCGCCAGCCGGCGCGGAGCTCAGACAGCGAGCGGGCGTGTGCTTTGGCAGGCCGGGTGTCGAGGGTGGCCCGCTGGGCGAGGCGGACACGCGCCTTCATGTCGGGTGCGCGACCGTGGTCCTGCCGGTAGTCGCGCTCGAGCTTCTTCATCGTCGCTTTGATGTCAGCAGAGCGTGACGAGAAGCCGGATGCGAGACGGTCGTCGATCCCTGCGATCTCGACCACGGGCCGCTTTCCGGGGGTGACCTCGCGCAGCTCCGTGGTCAGGCCGAGAGCGTCGGTGACGAGGTCCATGACACGGGAGTTGTAGAACTCGGATGCCGCGACACCCTGGCGGTGCAGGAGCTTCGAGTCGATGGTGCGCCACTTGCCATCGGAGCCCTTGACCTTGTTCGCCACGACCAGGTGGTCGTGAAGCTGCGGGTCGCCGGCGCGGGAGTCGTAGTGCCGGAACCGGGTTGCGATCAGGCCACCCTCGACGTCGATCTGGGCGACCCCGTTCGTCCCGGCGCGGGTGGCGATCGCCTCAGCCTCCAGGTACTTCACCGTGTCCTCGATGGCGGACTCGTGAGCCTGCTCGATGGCACGGCGGGTGTCGTTGTCGCCGAGCCCCCAGAGGGTGGAGACGGTCTTGGCGGGGGAGAACACGAGGTCGAAGCCGGCGACGGCCTGCTGCGTCGGACGGGACGCAGCAGTGATGAACCGGCCCAGCTCTTCCTTGTCGGCGGGGGCACGGCCCTTGGCGGTGCGGAACGCCTGGGCGCCCTCGCGGACCCGAATGGCGCGGCGCTCGTCCGCGTTCGGCTCGCGGTGCTCGGTGCGCTCGAACCGTGCGTAGCCCTCATCGATCGCGCCCCGGAGACCCTGCCCGCCTTGGTCGTAGGAGTAGTAGGCGCGACCGAGCTTTGCTGCGGCCTGGGCCTCCTCGGCGGTCTTCCCGTCGTCCTGCGCTGCGGCGATGATCTTGTCGGCGTCGGGGTGCAGACCCTCGCCAAAGAGGGCCTTCATCTGCTCCTCGGCGACAGTCCCACTGACGCCGAGAGCGGTGAGGCCTGACCCGACCCACACGCCGGGAGGGTTCCCGTCCGCGGTGTAGTAGTCGCCTAGCTCGCGGTCCGGGTCGCGCTTGGCGTCGCCGGTCGCTGTCTCGCTCGTGTAGTAGGCATACCCGTCTCCCGCGGAGAGGATATGCATGGTCATCACGGGGCCACTCTACCTCGCTGATTCGTAATGCCAGAGGTGTGACGATCTGATGACCGCAGGACTGAGGAGATCGAGAGAGGAACGAACGATGAGCGACGCTGGACGGAGGGAGAGAAGGTTGACGAGGAGCGCAGCGAGTGCGGCTGTGGTTTGAGACCGGGGAAGCACGCGAGAGGGACGAGGAACGAGGACCGGAAGCGTGCGCGGTCGAGAAGCAACAGTCGAGCCGGCCTTGGGGCTCCAGCCCAGGGGTGTGGCGTAACCGGCACACCAATGGCCTCGCCTCGTCGTCCGAAGGGCGCGCATGCATAATGGACGCACCGTTCTACTGGAGGGCACCACATGGCTGAACCGCGAAAGTCCGCCAAGCAGACCGACGCCCGTCGTCGGGCACGCGAGAAGGCGGCGCAGTTCCGTGAGCTGCAGGACACGCTCGAGCAGCTCGCGACGGACTACTTCGTTGCAGTCGACTCGGTCGACGAGACGAACGAGGAAACCGAGCGCGAGATCGCGAAGATCCGTAAACGAGCGGAGCAGCAGACGCAGAAGGCACGCGACCGGGCCGACCAGGTTATTGTCCGCATGGTCGCCGCTGGCGCGAGTGCAGCTGAGGTCGCGGCGCGCCTTGGCGTCACCTCGCGTGAGGTGAAGAAGGCCATGAAGGGCACACCGGCACCAGTCCCGGCTGATGCGCCGCCCGCCCTCCCCGTCGGTGACGAGCGTGGCGAGCAGACCGGCGATTCACCGAGTGAAGACGAATGACTCCATCGGAAAAACGAGATTGAGGAAGGACGGGGCTTAGTCGGTAGCTCCGCTGACGTCGAGATCGTCGTGGTGGCGATCGATGTAGGCAGCCATACCAGGCACCGTGTAGGCGATCTGGCCATGTTCGGGTGCGTATACGAGGCCCTTGCTAATGAGTGCAGCTCGGTACGGACCAAGGCTGCTGGGCTGGAGGGTCATGCGATGGGCCACTTCAGCGGTGGGAGAGGGGCCCTCTCCATCGGCTGCC
This sequence comes from Frigoribacterium sp. CFBP 8751, assembly GCF_014841545.1. Lineage (NCBI taxonomy): Bacteria > Bacillati > Actinomycetota > Actinomycetes > Micrococcales > Microbacteriaceae > Frigoribacterium > Frigoribacterium sp. CFBP 8751. The sequence goes on along the minus strand of NZ_JACYUB010000009.1, from coordinate 25,116 downwards.
ATCGCAAAGAGCATTCGTCGCTCAGATTTCGTGGCTCGCTCCCATCGGGAGCGGAAAAAGCCGGCGTCAAGCCGATCGGTCCCGTAGGAGACGGCGGCTGCCGCATCAGCAGCAGTGATGGTCCGCTCGGGCGCGAGGTCCCACGCTGTTTGACCGAACTCTTGAATGAAGTAGGGGTAGCCGCCTGTTGCGTCAAGAAGCTGCTCAAGCGCGTCTGGCTCGTATTCGGCGCCAAGGCGTTCCGCAGGCTCGCGCAGGGCATAGGCGGCATCGTCGCGGGCGAGCTTGCCGATGGGTCGGTAGTTGAAGAGTCGTTCTGCGTAGGAACGGGTCTCGGTCAGCACGCGAGGCAGGTTGGGTAGGCCTGCAGCAACAATGTAGAAGGGCCAGTCGCGCTGGTTGGCGGCGTGTTGGGCAGCGATCAGGGCGCCCATGGTCTCCGCGTCGAGGTCTTGCATCTCGTCAACGAAGAGGGCGAACCCGCGGCGCTTTTCGCCAAGGGCAGTGGCAACGTCCTCAACAAGCTCAAGCAGGTCAACCTCGACGTCCCCAGAATCGGCACGGCCCGTGCTGATGTCGACGCCGAGCTCAATGCTGGTCGCCCCGATTTTTGCGTTGAAAGACGAGATGGTGCCGAGTGCATCTTTCATTCGGCCCGTGAGCGACGTCCGGGTGAGCTTTCGTGCGGCCACCACCAACTCGCGCGCGAGGGCACGCCGAACGGTCTTGGCGCCCTGTTCATCCCGCCGGGCCTCGAGGCGAACAGTGAGCCAGTCATCGGCTTCAGCTCGGCGATGCATTTCGTTGAGGAGAACGGTCTTGCCGACTCCTCGAAGTCCCGTTAGGACTATGCCGCGATCACCAAGGCCGTATCCGACGCGGGCACTGAGCGTGTCGAAAGCTTCGAGTTCCTTTTGTCGACCGACGAGTTCCGGTGGCCGCCGACCAGAGCCGGGACTGTAGGGGTTCTGCTCAGGCAACATATTGTCAACGATAGGTGATGATTGTGAATTGTCAATCGGCGTTTAGATGTTTCTACTAGGGGCTTCTCTTGGGCTACGCATCAAGAGGAGCCACGCTCGGGGTGGGATCAGCGTTTGATTCCTTTGCAGGGGGAGCAACCTACCCGCCCATCGCCCCGGAACAGGAATGGTCGACAAGCATGACGCAATTCTCTTAGCCGCCAGCCGCGAAGGAACGGGCCGCGGCCAACACCTGCGGACCAGCCATGTCAGGGTCTTCGTCTCGGAGAAGCCGAGCGGGGATGCGTCCTGGGCGTGCACACCGCCGGCAGCACATAGTTGAACTTTGGCACCCGAATGACGGGCGCATTCGTGTCAGCTGTAGACCAGTACACAGCTCAGTAGCGTGACATCGTGACGTCTCAAGTAGCGAAGGCAGCAGCCGTAGGGCTTGCTTTCCTCGCTGCTCTATTCACAGCTGGCTGCGGCCCAATGCCGCAAAACCAAGGCTCATCCACCATTACCGCTCAACTCCAGGACGGCAGCCCTCTCGAGGGATGCGATGCCCAATTCTTTGGGCAAAGTCCGGTCACTGAGCAGGGCCGACTCACGAACTCGTTCGGCCAGGTGTACCTGAGCGCTAGCCCTGGCTCCTACTCAGTGACTATTCGTTGTGCGGCCGGCAGCGCCACGAGCGATTTTGAAATCGTCGAGGGCGCCGATCCGGTCAGCCTTGTCCTGACCATCTGATCCTGGAGCCAGATCTCGCGCCTAGCAAGTGACTGATAATATTGATTATGTCAGCTTTGGTCGGCATCTGCTTTCTCCCACGCTGCCGCTCATGGCGTTTGCGCGTTGATCATCGACGGCCGCGCATGCTGGCTCGAAGACCGAGGAGAGGGCTTGACGCCAACAGCGCCATCTCCGAAGGGCCGATCGGGGCCAATAACGTCACGCCGGTCTACACCTCAGCGTCGAGAAACGGCAATCCCCTTGCGCTGAGCTTCGTCTGTAGGTTGACGTCGCTGGTGATGACGCGCACTTGGGGGACACTGCAGCCGAATGTCTCGCCGGACATCGAGGCCTGGTTCCTGGCCATCTTCCGATACCGTCTTATCAAACGCGAAGGTGCCGCGACCACCACGGTGTAGGCCAGCTTCCGCGCAAAGGAGGGGTGGCACGGCGTGGCAAACAGGTCGCTAAATGAGATCCGGAAGCAGGCAGCGAAGTTCATCTCCGAGTGGAGGGACGAGCCTGGCGAGGAGCGCCAACAAGCCCAGTCGTTTGTCCGTGACCTCCTCGCCGTGTATGGCATCACCGAGACGAAAGCCGCCGCGTACGAGAAGCGTGCCAAGCGCTCCACGACTGGCTCCGGTGGGTACATCGACGCGCTCGTGCCGGGCCTATGTCTCGTGGAGATGAAATCTAGCGGCAAGAATCTCGCCGAGGCGGAGCAACAAGCACTGGACTACATCGACGACCTCACGGACGCCGAAGCACCCCGGTACGTCGTCACGTCCGACTTCCACACCTTCCGCGTCCTCGACCTTCACGACCGCACCGAAGGCGCCGTCCAGGCATTCCCGCTGGTCGATCTCGCAGTTAATGCCGAAAAGCTCGCGTTCCTCGCCGGGTACCAGACCCGGTCGTTCGGATCCGTAGAACAGGAAACCGCTTCCGTCAAGGCGGCGAAGATCATGGGGTCTCTCTACGAGACCTTGGAAAAGTCCGGATACCCTGACCATGAAGCGTCAGTATTCCTCGTACGTGTGCTGTTCTGCCTCTACGCCGACGACTCCGGGCTCTGGGACAGGGACCTCTTCGTTGACTTCATAGAGGACCGCACCCGCGACGATGGTTCCGACCTCGGCCCGCAGATCGCGATGTTCTTCCAGGTACTGAACCAGAAGGTCAAGCCTGGCCACCTCGATGAATCGCTACAGCGGCTGCCATACGCCAACGGCGGCGTGTTCGCCGAACCCATCAGTATTCCAGCGTTCGACTCCGAGATGCGGAACAAGCTCCTCGACGCATGCCGGTTTAACTGGTCCGGCATCAGCCCGGCTATCTTCGGCTCGCTATTCCAAGCAGTGAAGGACAAGACCGCACGCCGTCAACTCGGTGAGCATTACACGACCGAGACGAACATCCTCAAAACGCTCGGACCACTGTTCTTGGACGACCTCAAGACCAGATTTGCCAATGAGCAGCACTCGGTACAAGGCCTGCGGAAGCTTCGCCGCGACCTTGGCGACATCCGTGTCCTCGACCCAGCCTCCGGCTGCGGGAACTTTATTCTGCTGTCATACCGGGAGCTGCGGGCACTTGACCTGGCCGTCCTTGTTCGGCTCCGGCAGCTCGGCGACACGTCCGAGCTGCCGCAGATGTTCTTCACCCGCGACGACCTCGTCGTCAAACCGGAGCACTTCTTCGGCATCGAGATCGAGGAGTGGCCAGCACGGATCGCCGCGACCGCTCTGCATCTTGCGGATCATCAGGCAAACCAGGCCATGAGCCTCGAGCTCGGGATGGCTCCGGACTCGCTCCCGCTCGGCACGATCGAGACCGTCCACGTCGGCAACGCCCTTCGCACGAACTGGGCTGACGTTCTCAGCCCAAGCGCTACAACCATCGTCGTCGGCAACCCGCCGTTCAAAGGCCATCGGGGTCGCAGCGACGAGCAGACCGCGGATCTCCGCGCCGTGTGGGGTCGTGACGACATTGGCAGGCTCGACTACGTCACCGCCTGGTACAAGAAGGCCGTCGAGTACTTGGACGGGGTCGCCGGCGGTCGGTTCGCGTTCGTATCCACAAACTCAATCACGCAGGGTGAACCGGTCGCGACGCTGTTTGGCCCGGTCTTCGCCGCGGGGTGGCGCATCCGCTTCGCGCACCGCACGTTCATGTGGACCTCTGAAGCCCCCGGCGCTGCGGCCGTGCACTGCGTCATCGTCGGATTCGATCGCGGGGGTCGGGGCGCTACCAGTCCGAGGCTGTACTTCTACGACACGCTCCGGAGCACTCCCCGATCCGAAGCCGTGAAGGAGATCAACGCGTATCTCGTCGACGGCCCGAACCTTCTCGTCGAGCAGCGGCGGACCGTCCTCGCATCGGATCTGCCGGCGGTGACGATGGGCAGCATGCCGCGGGACGGGAAGAACCTCCTCATCGAACCTGACCAGTACAACGAAGTCGCGGCTGACCCGATCGCAATGAAGTACGTGCGCCCGTTTGTCATGGGTGAGGAATTCATCAACGGGCAGAAGCGCTGGTGCCTCTGGATGACGGACCTCGACCCGAAAGATGTGCAGCGGTCACCTGTGCTCAAAAAGCGGCTCGATGGCGTCCGGGAGATGCGGAAGCGCTCGAAAGCGGAGTCGACTCGAAAGATGGCTCTCACCCCCCACCTGTTCGGACAACGCTCGCAACCGACAACTCCTTACCTCGGCATTCCGTCCGTATTCAGCGATCGTCGACTGTGGGCGACCGCTGCTCGTTTGTCAGGAGATGTCATCGCCGGGAACAAGGTCTACAAGGTCGACGATCCAGACGGTTTTGCCTTCGCCATCATGTCTTCGGCCATGTTCATCACCTGGCAGAAGACCGTCGGTGGCCGCCTGAAATCCGATCCTAATTTCTCAAATACTTTGGTTTGGAACACGCTGCCGCTGCCGAAGGTGTCCGACAAAGTCCGGGCGGCAGTCATCGCGGCAGGGCAGAAGGTGCTCGACGCGCGCGACCTGCATCCAGGCCGGCCTCTGGAGGACGCTTACAACCCGGACGCGATGGACCCAAACCTGGTTGCAGCGCATCACGCATTGGACCGCGTCGTTGACAAGGCGTTCGGCGCCCGAAACACGCTCAACTCGGAAGCTGACCGGCAGCGGGTCCTCTTCCAACGGTTCGCAGAGTTGACGACGGTCGGGCAGCTGCCGAGGAAGTAACAGCCAGCGCCATCAAGGTGCACGTCAACGACATCGACAACTGCCTCCGAACCGGCGCAGAGAAACCGCGTCGGCTGCTCGCCGGACTACGCCGCCCCGGTCCACATGACGCCAACCCGGGGAAGCGTACGACCCAGTGGATGCCGATAATGCACCTTATGTCTCCGCTCCCCCGCGATCAGTCCGACCTTGCGCGGGCCAGGCAGGGAGCAGGGCCAGCGCTCACCGTGCCGGATCCGGAGGCGTTCGCGCTCAGTCCTCGTCGGGCGTGAGACCGAGAGTCTTCATGGCTTTGGCCACGTCGTGATCGCTCTCGGAGACGTTCATCGTCTGGATCTCGCTCAGTAGCTTGCTGGTGGAGGTGTCGTCAGGTTGCTCGAAGACGGTCCAGAGCTCCTGGTCGGCGCCGAAACGCGAGAGGAATCGGATGCCGTCGAAGAAGGGAACGTCGTCGTCGGTGGTCATTCGGTACACCCGGGCGCTGATGGCTTGAGTCAGTGGGCGCACATGGGCGTTCTGGAGCGCAGATCCGTCGAAGTCCGCCAGGCCGTGCTCGGCGATCGCGATGTGGGCGAATTCGCCCCAGAGGCCGGCGACGGTCTCGGAGTGGGCGATGTCGAGGTAGCTCCCGGCGAGAGACGCCCGCGTGAGCAACCGCGCGGCGAACCACTCAGCCGGAACCGTGCCGGCCGGCTGCGTGGGATAGAGAGCCTGATCGGCTTCGTCCGTCTCGATCTCCGTCATGGCAGCCACGAGGGAGGGGTCCGGTCGGAAACGGGCGAGGACCTCGAGGAGGGCGCCTTGGGGTTCGGTGGCGGCGTAGGTCGTTCGGTAGGTGTGCGGGTCGGGTGAGTCCCAGCGACCGGAGAAGGTGCCGGTGTCCGCGGAGGCGTATCGCCAGGGCGCCCAGTCCCAGGGGTTCGGCCGACGCCCCACACGCCACACCGACGACGGCGTGGACGTGTGGTGCAGGTGGTTCGGGTCGATCATCCGTTCGCGGCGAAGCTCTGCGCGGCGGCCAGGACCTTCGCGTCATCGCCGTCGGTCTCGCGAATAAAGCGTGCCGGTGCGACGTCATCGAGCTGCGGGTTCATACCCTGGAACCAGGCCTGCACCACCCGAGGGGCGTCCTGATCGAGCAGCAGAGCTGCAACCCGGTAAGCGAGGCGGAGCCGTTGCTCCTGCTTGGGCTGCGGACGCCGACCGTCATCCTCGGCCCACTGGCGAACCGCGCGGGTCTCTTTGACGCCGGCGATGTAGGCCACGAGCTGAGCCCCGAGCACGTCGCGCAGCGCCCCCACGAGTTCGGGCATATCCGTCCGAACGGATGCGGTGTACGCCTTGAGCTCAATCGTGGCCATGCCCCAACCCTAGCCCGAGGACACCCGCAATCCCACCCCGAATCACAGAATCCCAACGACCTGACGCCATCCATTGCGCACACAGCCCCACTTAGCCATCGGCCAACGAGCTGCTGGCTAAATCTCGACCTTGTCCCCCACCCCGAAACCACTGAATGCACTGGTATACCAGACGCACTATGTGCAAGGATCGGTGCATGCCGATTCCTACAGCCACCACTGAAGCAGGTCCCCGCCGTCTCCTACGCGATGTTGTCTTCGAGAAGATGCTTGCCGCGATCGTCGATGGCACTCTCGAGCCGGGCGAGCGGTTGAACGATGATCAGTTGGTGAAGTGGTTGGGGGTGTCGCGCACCCCGGTGCGGGAGGCAATCGCGCAGCTGCACACCTACGGTCTGGTCGAGATCGAAGCGAACCGCTTTACCCGCGTCTCCACCAGGGATGACGTCGTCTATGCCGAGGCGGCGCAGTTCCTTGCTGGCCTTCACACCCTCGCGAGGGAATGGGGCACCAGCAACCTCGACGCCGCCACCCGGAAGACCCTGTCGAAGTCGATCGCCACCGCACGAAAGCAGCTCAAGGCCCACGACCTCGAAGGCCCGGGCACGTTGCTCGACGTCCAGGGTGAGCTGGCGAAGGCGTCGGGGAACGCTTTGTTCGTGGGGACGGAGGAGCCGTTGCGGATCCGGGTGAACTTCCTTCGCCCGCGCGAGGCTGATTCCTACGACTGGGATGCCTTGGTGGCTGTGGCGGATGAGCTAGCGGAAGCTATCAAGAGCTAGCAACAGCAAACAGCCCACTCCCCCACCTGTCGGGCTGCGGCCAGATCACACCTCGGATGGTGGGGTCTTCGCGAGTTGTTGAATGCGGCCGGGGCTGACGCCGAAGGCAGCGGCTGCGGCGTCGAGTTTGTAGCCGCCTGCGCGTGCGGTGCGGACGGCGTCGCGGCGCAGTTGTGCTGCGCGCTGCTGCAGTGTCCGGGCCTGCTCTTCGGCTTCGAGTGCTGCAACCCAGAGCCGTTCCGCTTCCTCGGTGACGTGCACGGTGACGTCGACGTCGACACTGTCCGGTGGGACGCCGAGGTGGAGGGCTGCGACCTCGGCTGCCACGTCGGGGATCTCTCGGACGGTTCGGGCTTGGCCTATGGCGTCGAGTTCGGGTAGCCGCACAAGCCACCACCGCCCATCACGGGTGGCGGTGGCCTTCAGAGTGCGGGTGCCGGTCACGCCTGCCCCTCGGGGCCCGCACCGTGGGCCCGAAGTTGTGCCTCAACGGTTTGGGCAAGGGCCCAAGCGGTGCGGGCCTGCCGTTCTTGGCTCTCGGCCCATTCGACGTCGGGGTCGCTGTAGTCGCCGGCTCGAAGGGCGTTGTCGGCTGATGCACGGGATGCTTCTTGAAGGGCCGTGACGAGGATGCTGCGGGCGTCGTCCTCAGTGAGCTCGAGGGTCACCGTGATGGTGGCCGGGGTGGGGCTGGTGTCGGTCATGGCGGTCTCCTTAGTTTCGGCAGTGAGGGTGTGCGGGCGGTGTGACTGTGTGGTGACGGCCCTTCCAGCAGGAGCAGTTGCGGTGGTCGTAGGCGGCTCGGTAGAGGCGGTCGGCTTCGTGGTTCAGTCGCTCCACTTCTCGGGCGAGCTGCTCGTGCTCGTTGGTTCGCAGGAGGTACGCCGTGGTGAACCCGGCCTCATAGATGCGCTTCTCCGAGGCAGTCAGCTCCCACGGTTCGACGTCACTGGAAGGGTCGTCGTAGAGGGGTGGCGCGTCGGCATCGGTGGGAGGCGGCACCTCTTCCTCGGCCCACCCAAACTCGTCCATGGCTATGCCTCGACTGCTTCACTCTCGGTCGCTCCCCCGGCGGCCACGCGGTCGATGTGGTCGGGGCGGAACCCTCCCCAGTGGTCATGCTTGGACACGACGATGACGGGGGCCGTGAGGTAGCCCAGCTCCTTGACGAATTCGAGGGCATTGGCGCTCTCGGTGACGTCGACCACCTGGTAGTCGAGCCCCTTTGCATCGAACGCTCGGTAGGTCATGCGGCACTGCATGCAGTCGGGCTTGCTGTAGACGGTAATCACGATTCCACCCCCCCTCGGTTGCCTTTCGTACTCAAAAGCATACTCCCCCTATTGCTGCAAGCACAAGGGGGGCTATTATTATCTTGATGCGGCTTCCGGTCGGCGGTGGAGGTCGTCAATATCGTCGTCTCCACATGAGCGCCCCTCGATCCAAGCAACGACCGCACCCTCGGCCCCGACTGCTCGGAGCATCCCGGCTAGGGCCTCGACCTCGCCGCAGGTGAATTGGGGGCCGACGTCTCCGGCGAGCATCTGGTTATCGAACGCGTTGAGGAACCGAACGACGTCGGGAGCGTTGGTGTCGATGGTCTGGGTCGTGGCCTCTTCCCTCTCTCCCCACGTTTTTTTGGCCGTGGAGGCGATGGAATGGCCGGCAGGACGATCGGGGGCCGTGCAACTGGTCGTGGAACAGCGGACTGAGCGAAGCGAGGGAGGGTATGCCGCGAAAGCCGGTTGAGCGGAGCCCGATCGGCCGCACGCTGCCCCAGGCTCCACGACCAAAGAAACGGCCCCGGCACAGGGCCCGGCAGTGCCGGCGCTTGGGTCGGGACTCTAAGGAAGCCTGCTTCGGTGAAAATTGCGCAGGATGCTCTAAAGCCAGAATTTGGGCACCTTTTGCAAGACCTCGACACAGAAGGATTTCGTAACCCAACCGTTATATTCCGCGGCGCCGGGATGACGACTTAGCGGCGCCGATCGGCGCCGACGGTGGCGCCGACGTGAAAATCCCCGTGGCTACAGGGAACGCACTATGGGGTGACGCCACATGTGGCGCCCTACCGGCCGAGTAGGGTCCGAATGGCTTGTATTAGTCAGGCATGCCCTGAAATCGCCTCAGACAGCCACGAGTGGCCGTCTGAGGCGATTTTCGCCCTTGGCGTGACGGGCGTCGCGGTACTCTGGTCCTGTAACGCAAACGACCCCGGTTGGCAGATCGTCAGCCCTTGTGAGGGTCGACGGCCAACTGGGGTCGGATACGGAAACTTAGCGGGCTTCGTATTCGATCGTAACCCCGGCCCGGGCCTGGACGTCAACCGGCGTCCACGCTCGGGCTGTGGTCGGGTGTTGCAGATTGGCACCACCATGAGCGCACTGCGCCCCGGCAACAAAGCACCCATCAGCGGCCAGTACCTCGAAGTCGGCCCCCGCGGCGGCATCGTGGGAAAGCACGAGGTGACAAGCACGAAGAACAAGCCGCTGCCGCCCACGAAGGTGGCGGGCCGCACCTACAAGCCCGTTGACGGCACTAACAACAAGTCGGGCGGCAAGAAGTAGCGGCCTCCGCCTGACCCGCATTGCGGCCCTTCCGATAAGCGGAAGGGCCGCTCTGCATTGCTGGCGTAGTGCAGGGAGCGCGAGGGGCCGGCCCTTCGCCCGGCCGCTCGCGGGCGGGCGAGCACCGCCGGTTCAGGGCGCGCGCGTCGAGCTGGTGACGGTCACGGTGATGGTGTGCACGGGCTCGGGAGAGGCCGGACCGTGACCGGCCCCTCCGTGCTCGTACGCCCATGCGATCGCGACCGCTTCGGCGGGTCCGTCTCCGAGCTGGCCGAACACGGCGCGGTGTTCGTCGTCGGTGTGAGCTCGGCGGCGGGTGCAGCTCCACGGGGTGCCGAGCACGTCGACCGTCTCGGCCTCGCACTCGTACCCGGCGGGGTCAAGGTCCGCGGCGGGGGCTGCGGGGTCGAGCTGCTGGGGGTTGAGGTCCTTGGGGCGGCTGTAGGTGATGAGCACGGCGGTTCTCCTGGGGGGTCGTGGGGCTGCGGTGGCGGCTCGGCCGCCGGGGTGGGGGGCCGCGGCGCTAGCCGCGGCCCCTGCCGCTGTCAGGCGGCGTCGGCCTCGTCGGTGTCCTCGTCCTCGGGGTCGAGAATCGCGGCGATCTGGTGCGCGGTGGCGAGCACGCGGGCGGCCGTGCCGCGGATCAACTCGACGTCGGCGTCTGCCCATCCGGCGACGTATCCGACGCTGTAGGCGCTGGTGTCGAACCCGACGAGCCCGGCGACGACGTAGGCGACGCTCTCGGCCTCTGTCTCCATGAGGCCGCGGTGCTCGGCGTACTCCGCGAGGTCGTCGACGTGACCCATGAGCACGTGAGCCGTCTCGTGAATCATCGTCTTGGCGGTGTGCTCGGGGCTGAGGTGGTTCCCGATCACGACGCGCTGCCCCTCGGGGTCGCTGTAGCCGTTGCGGCCGCCGGTGAGGTCCTGGTGCTCGACGGTCCAGCCTTCGCCGTCGAGGTAGGCGCTGAGGGCGTCCACGATGCCGTGGTCCTCGGCGCCGGTGAGCTGCCGGACGATCGTTCGATCCGTCTCCCCCTCGATCACGTCGGTTTGGGCGATGTCGAACACGGAGAGGATGGGGAACCTGACGATGCGCTTTTCTTGACCCTCGCCGTTCTCGTCCTCCTCGGTCACCTTCTTGGTGCTGTAGCCAAAGATCCGCACGGCCTTCTCGCCCTTGCGGACCTGGCGGCCGAGGCCCTGCCACTTGCGGAACCCGGCGACGCGCTCGGCGTCGGGGCGCTGGCTGAGGATCAACAACACGTTGCCCAGGCTGTAGGCGTGGAACGCGGACGCGAAGTCGAGAAATGCGGTCCAGCGGTCGGAATCGCGCAAGCTCTCGACCTGAGTCGCGATCGACTCGTGGAGGGCGGCGGCCTGGGCCTTCTTCTCCTCCATGCTCTTGCGGGGTGCGGCGGTCTTAGCGGGGCGGCGGGTCTTGGTAGCGGTGGTGGTCATGGTTCCTGCTCCTGGGTCGATCGGTGATGATGGGTGGAGCGGGAGGGACCTAGTTCGAATAGGTCCCTCCCGTCCTGTGTCACTCGCTGTCGGTGCGGGTGAGGGTGTCGACGAACGTCATGACCTCGGGGCCGGTGATGGTCGCCGTGTGGGCGAGTTCCCACCCGTTCCGCGCGAACGTCGAAAGGTCCGAGTCGCGCTCGCCCAACTTGCGGAGCTGGCGCTGCAACTCGCCCTCCCCGACGACCGGAACGAACGTGGTCACGGTGGTGATCTACTGCTTCTGCATTTGCTTCCTCTCCCTCTCGTTTTTTTGCCGTGAAGGCGGTTTTCCGCCTTAGCGACCGGAGGGCGCAGTGCAACCCGGAGGGCGGCCGGGGAGAGAATTTCGGCGCGAAATAAGGGAGCTTGCGACCGCGTGCCGAAATTCTCGGAGGAGCCGGTGGCGTAGCCACTTGAACGGAGTCCCGGAGGTGGCTACGAGGGAGCGCAGCGACCGAGCCGCCGAAGGCTTCACGGCAAAAAGACGTGCCCGAAGGGCATTGAGCGCCGCGCAGCGGCTCCCCCGGGAGCGCAGCGACTCCCCCGGACCGCAAAGCGGGCCGTTCGCTACTGTCGACCCGTGATGATGCGAGTCGTGATCCTCCTAGGCGTCGCCGTCATGGTGGTCATCGCCGTGGTCGCGATGGTGCTCATGGTGAAAGACATTCGCGCCAACCGCCCCGCGTCTCGGCGCGCAATCATGACGCTCTGCGCGGCCGGCATCGTCGCGGCCGCGACCATCGCCTACGCCGTCATCTGACACGAGCGCTCGTCGGCCGGCACCGGACTCGAGAACGATCAGGGCGCACGAAGAAGCCCTCGCCCGGCTGGGGGGAGCCGGAATGCGGGGGCTGCTGCTGCCTAGCGGGTTAGGGACCGCCCGGCAGCTCTTGGCCAGCTTGGGGGGAAGCTGACCGGAGCCAAGCTACGCGTGGCCCCTGACGACTCTCTCGGGCTCAGTAGGGAGCGACCGAGGTCACGATGCGATCCTCGGGCAGCGTGGCGCGCACCTGGTCGATCGCGTCGGCCGGCGTCGGGGCGTTGACCTCAACGGCCACGGCGTCGGCGCTCGTGTCGCCCTTGGGGCGGTGCCTGACGAACCAGCTCATGCCCGGGCGCTACCCGCGGTCACGACGGCCACTCGTCCGGCTCGGGATGCAGCCGCCCCGTCAGGGCTGACAGCTCGGCCTCGTGCTGGATCATCCACGCGACGGCGCTGTTCAGGCTGCCCCCCAGCTCGGCCCGCGAGAGGACGTAGCCAAGGGGTGCGGCACGATCCCGGCGGACCTGCCAGACACCGAACGTGCCAGGGATCGGAGGCACTGCAAGCGGGTGCGTCGGGATCGGCCGGCGCAGAATCTTCGCCGCAGCTTCACCTGACCCTCGGACTCCCACGGCGGGAGCGTACGGCGCGCCACCGACGTCGACCACCGGCCCTAGTCTGATCGCATGAGCACCCCGGAGCCTCGCGAGCTGCTGTTGGTCTTGGTGGAGGTCGACGACGACAACATCACCGCAACATTCGACCTCGGGGGCCCGCTCCCCCTCGACGTGCCGGCCGACTGGTTCACCTACGGCCTGACCCTCGCGGGTTCTAGCGGCGGTCCGGTGAAACAGTTCGGTGTGCGGTTCTCCCCCACGGAGACGAAGGCGTTCATCTTCGAGTTCACGAGCGCGACCCAAGCGAACTACGACGCGGCGTACGTCGACAACCGAGGCTCCTCTGTGGTCGTCAAGTTCGTCGACGCGGCCCTCGGGGTCGACTCGATCGGCTCCCTGACCGGCTTCGCCACCGTCGAGGGCGAGGACGTCTCGATCGACGTCCCGGTGCAGCTCCTCACCTAACGCCTGGGCGAATCGGAGGACGTGGCACCCTTTGGCCTATGAGTCTCGAAGGCCTGCCAAATCTATCCGTGCACCATCAGTGGGTGTACGTCGTTGGGCGGATCGTCGTTGAGTCGGTGAACGTGGACGCACGCCTACGCGCATTACTGGCAACCCTCAACGGTCGAATGGACCGTGATGCCCTCAGAGAAGCTGCACCGCAGTGGTCGACCACGCTGGCAGGCTGCAAGAATTACCTCGCCCAAGTGCCGTTCAGTGAAAGGACTTGGGCCGCTGTGATGGCAGTGGTGAACGACGCTGATGCAGCCTGGAACGAACGCAACCGATACGTGCATGACCTTCTTGTCGAAACCATTGCCGCCGACGATCAGCCCCACCCGGACGCGGCTGCGTTCGACGGTAGACACCCACGTCTGCGCGTGCGCCTTGCAAGCGACCGAAAGGGGGGTGCGCCAGACGCGCAGGTCGTGTCGCTTGATCAGGCAGTCGCCTTGGTGCACCAACTCGTGGCGGTTGGGTGGCGGCTCCGAGGGGCGCAGGGCCACCTCGCGGGGGCTACGACGTGGAATGATCTTCTTTTCGGGCACGTCACGGGCGACTGGGATGGTTCTGCCGGGTGGACTTCAGATGAGGACGACGACAACTGATGCAGCCAACGGGTTATCCACAGTGCCCTAGCGGGCAGCATTACGGAGCGTCAGCGCGTCGCTCGTCCTCTAGCTGCCGCTGCCGCCTTCATGGCCTCCCAGGGCGGAGCTTCTCCCTGCATATTGCTGGCAAGGGTGCCTCTTGTCGGGTACGTCACGCGAGCAGTGCCGAAAATGTCGGCATTGTTCGGATCTTTAATACTGCTCTGCCACAGGTGCAATTTTGACTCGTACGTGAATGAGCTACGGACGTTCGGCAGCGCTGCGGGTTCGGTAACCCAGGCATACGGTGACGGGTCGAGGAGCTGGTAGTCGATCGCGCGGGTGACGCACGCGGCAACCCAGTCGGCAAACTGGATGTTCGCGCTCAACTTGCTATCCACGTGCATCGGCGGCTCGATGATTCGACGCATTTCCGAGTGATCGGAGGCCCGGCCGAGAATGTGGCTGTACATGCGGGGAAGTCGCTCGGCACGGGTCTTCTCGTTAATTTGGTCGATGACAACCATCACGTTCGACTTCTTCGTCTTCGCGTGGCGAGCGATGCGGTTAAGTGCCTCCTGCATGGCTGCTGTCTCACGGTCGGCTGGTTCCGTATTGCCGAGCGGCGCGACCTGCTTCGGTGTCCCGATGGGCTTCTGGTCTGCGTAGTAGAAGAGGTTCCCGCCGCCTTTGACGACCTCGCTCACCAGACTCGAAAACACCCGAAGTTGGGCCGGGTACCTACTACGAGTGTCCGGGCGGAACACGTCCGAGCCTTTTTTCTCCCACCGGCCAGAGTGCTCAGCTTCAGCAAGTTCTTTCTTAAACAGTTCTCCCTTAGCCGCCTGGAACAAGGCTCCGAAGTAACGCGCTTTGTGCTCAGGGATGATGAAGCCGGCGTAGCCGAACGCGGGGCTCGTCTTATACCGGTTGTGATCGCGGCTCACGAAAGCACCGGTTTCCCCAATTTCGTCTATGTACGCAAGCAGCACGTGGACAAGTATCACGGGTTAACGCAGAAACCCACGCCGGGGCGTGGGTTTCTCGAATTGGCGCTCGGGGAACTATTTCATCCCTAGCTACCGCCGGAAAGTCTACGCGACGGAATAGAGAGAGGTCTACTAGATCTCAGCTGTGATGACCGTCTCGGTTGACGATCGCTTGCAGAACCGGCTGGATGTGCAGGGCCGGGGTGGAGATGCGGACCAAGGTTGCGCCGGTCAGGGCGGCGGCGACGAACGGCAACAGATTCGTGAGTAGAAAGGGGAGGCCGATCGTCGACCAGATTCCGGTGACGACGCCAAATGACAGCGTCAAGTTGGTGGCACCGGCGATCACGAACGGAATGAGGGCTGCCGTTAGCCGGCTTCCGCGGGTGCCACTACTAAGTGTCCAGACCAGGGTTGCGGCGGAGGCGATAAGTCCTGCGCCGAGCCAGTAGTCCAGTCGAATGTGCCCGACGAGGATGAGAGCCCAGATGATGCCCAGCGCGAGCATTGTGAGGCTGCCCAGCAGGAGAACCCTTCGGTCCTTAGTTCCCAGAAGGACGCCGGCCGCTGCGAGTGCCGCGGGGACGATGCTCGCGAGGATAAGGATGGAGAAATACGCGAATTGGCGGGCAGGGGTGCCGATGAATGATCCAAGAAGCGCGAGCGCAACCGAGCTTGAGAGCATGGAAAGCAGGGCGGACAGGATCAGCAGTGGGACGGTTGGCAGGCTGTGTGGAAGGGGGCGGGCGTTAAGAACTGGAGCGAACACGGGGCTCTCCGCATCTTTTTGTCTCATTGGTTGGCGGTGTAGGAGCGCGGTACCGAGGGCTCCTGAGAGAAGGGCCGCCCGGGAGACGCCGACCTCGTCCGCGTGTTCAAGGTCGGCACGCCACTGTTCACGCCTGCTGTCTCGATGCGATGCTGTTGAGAGGAGCACGGCCATTTCCAGGACGGCTTCTTCGACCTGCTCGGCAATCAGGGCAACACTTCGCTCGATACGCCTCACGACGTCGCCACGGCCCAGCGACTCAAGGTCGGTCTGGGCTTTCCCAACGGCAGGCTTGACTCACCCTTCTGGACTCTGGCGGCTACCAGCGCGATACTCGCCTGTTTGCCTTCAGAGGTGAAGTCGTAGAGCCGCCGCCTCGGCCCAGGGCGCTCGGGGGATTCTTCCCACGATGAGACAAGCCAACCCAGCCGCTCTAGCCGCTCGAGGAGGGGGTAGACGGTGCCTGGTAGGCGGCCTGTGTCCCGGATGACCGCCAGTCCCCACGTCGGGCCCTCGTGGGCGAGTAAGGCATTGAGAACGTCCACGGTCGGTACCGTGATCCGCGTGAGGGGTTCCATACGCTTAAGCTATCTATATCAATTAGCAGGGTCAAGCATCGGTAATTCAGGTCTGTCTTCAGTTTGCTCAGTCTCGATTGCTAAAGCGCGTCCCGTTAGGCGATCGTTCTCCGATCAACGGTGGAGGCCAGCCGCTCCCCCGAAGCTACGGGGCGCCAGCTGTCTCGATAGGTCAGTCCGAAACTGATCTCGGTGAACGTTCCTCCATCGGACACCTTGCAGGGCGTCGCTCGAAGTCGAGAGACCCCGGGCTGCACCCGCCCTGCCAACTGCTGTTCCGTTGCACGCTCCCCGTAAGCTGGGCGTCTTCCGCAACAGGTGAGGAGAACGTCGTGGGGTCGAGGTGGTCACGTCTTCTTCGTGGCTCACTGACGACCGTTCTCGCTCTCACCGTTGCCGCGTTCTCCCACGTCGCCGGCGGGGGCTCTGCACCGGGTGTTCTCGGCATCGGCCTCGCTCTGGCGTTCGCCCTGCCCCTGGCGGTCGCGGTGACGGGCAAGAAGCTCTCAGCGGTCCGCCTGTCGATCGCGGTCGCGTTTGCGCAGCTCGCGTTCCACACCCTGTTCTCCCTCGGCGCGAGCACCAGTGCGGTGACGGCGACCGGTGGTGGACACCACGGTCACGACGCCCTGATCCTGCGTAGCGGTGACGCCTCCGGGATGGCGGGGATGGCTGGGATGCACGCTGGCCCCTCCATGTGGATCGCGCACGGTGTCGCCGCTGTCGCGACGGTGGTCGGCATCTGGTTCGGAGAGCGGACCTTGCGGGCACTGGCCGACCTCGCTCGGGAGGGCGTCTCGGCAGTCGTCTGCGCCCTGGGGCTCGTTCTCGTGCTCGTCGCCGAGCCCGTGCAGCTCCGGGCTGTCGTGGCACGGGTGGCCCGTCTCGTCCCGCACGACTCAGGCCTCGCCTGGTCGACCCAGCCTCACCGCGGCCCGCCGGCCGTCGCCTGACCTGTCACTCCGCGACGACACCACCCGGTGCCGTCTCGTGACGCTCGACGCCTCTCTCTAAGGGGCGCGAGCGTGTCGCACACCCGTCCCTGACCCTTTCCGCCGGTACCCGGCGCGAGGTCAGCTGATGCCGGGTGTGACCGTGATCTCGACCCCCGCGTCGGCTCGTGTGGCCGTGGTGGGTGGTCTGTTCGGTGCCGCACGTCGGCGCCTGTCAGGACGTCTCCCTTGTTCCCCTTCCTTCTTTCTCTGAACCCGCGACCTCGCGGTGGACAGTCGTCGTGAGTACTCGGCCGCCCGAGCTCGACGACGTCGACCTCGAGACCGGCGTCACCCCGTTGCCGCCGCTGCGCCCCGTCGGCTCTGTACTGGTCGCGTGCGTGCCCCTCGCTGTCGTCGTGACGCTGCTGGGCCTGTTGTTCACCGGCGCGACGACGCAGACGCTGATCGTCGACCCCGGCGACCTCGTCACCTACGGGTTGCCGGTCGCCCGGATCGTGCACGACCTCGCAGCCACCGTGACCATCGGGCTGCTGGTGCTCGCGGCGTTCGCCCTCCCCGGGCAGAACCGTGCTCCGGGGGTGCTGAGCTTCACCCAGTTCACCGCCGCCCGCTGGGCGGCGCGGGCTGCCGGCGTCTGGTTCCTCGCCGGGAGCGTCGTCATCGTCCTCACCGCCGCGAGCGTCATCGGCGTGCCCCTGTCGGACCCGATCTTCCGCCGCCAGTTCCTGTTCTTCGCCACCGGCCTCGAGCTGGGACAGTCCCTGGTCGTATCGACCCTGTGCGTGCTGGTCGTGTTCATGATCAGCTACCTGACCCGCAGCGTCTCGTGGACCGGCGCCGCGGCAGCCCTCTCCCTGCTCGCCCTGCTGCCCCTCTCGCTGTCCGGGCATGCGGCCGGCAGTGACGAGCACGCCAACGCGGTGAACAGCCTCGCCATCCACCTCCTCGGCGTCACCGTCTGGGTCGGCGGCCTGACCGCGCTGGTCCTCCTGCGGAAGAAAGTCCGTGGTGGCCTGCCCGTCGTCGCCGCCCGGTACTCGGCCCTCGCGGGTTGGTCCTTCGTCGCTGTGGCGCTCTCGGGTGTCGTGAACGTGTCGCTTCGCTTCACTGGGATCGGCGACCTCGTCACGACCGAGTACGGGCTGCTCGTGTCAGCGAAAATCTTCATCCTCGTCGCCCTCGGTGTCGCCGGAGCCCTCCACCGACGGCGCGTGATCCCGGGCCTGGTCCGCGAGCCCACCCGTCGTCGGGGGTTCGTGCGGCTGGCCCTGGCCGAGGTCGTCCTGATGGCGGTGGCCATGGGGCTCTCGGTCGCGCTGTCCCGGAGCGCGCCTCCGGTGCCTCAGACCTCGATCGCGAACGTCGACCCGCGGTCGTCGCTCATCGGGTTCACCTTCCCCGAACCGGTGTCCGTGTCCCGCATGCTGACCGCGTTCCACCCCGACTGGGCGTGGCTCGCGATCGCCGCGGTCTTCGCCGGTCTGTACCTCGCCGGGGTCGTGGGGCTCAGGAGGCGCGGCGACCGGTGGTCAGCGGCGCGCACCGTCCCGTGGGTGGCCGGCTGCGTGATGCTCGCCTACGCCACCAGCGGTGGCCCCGGCGTCTACGGGGCGGCGCACTTCAGCACCCACATGATCCAGCACATGCTGCTGATGATGTACGTGCCGCCGCTGCTCGTGCTCGGTGCCCCCGTCACCCTGCTGCTGCGCCTGTTGCCGGCCCGGCGGGATTACAGCCGCGGCGTCCGTGAGTGGGTGCTGCTGCTGACGCACTCCCGCTACGCCCAGCTCGTGACGCACCCGATCGTCGCCGCGGTGGTGTTCGCGGGCAGCCTGATCGCGTTCTACTACACCGGCTGGTTCCGGTGGTCGCTCGAGACCCATCAGGGGCACCTGTTGATGACGGTGCACTTCCTGATCAGCGGCTACCTGTTCTTCTTCGTCCTCATCGGCATCGACCCGGGCCCCAAACGGCCCCCGTACCCGATGCGGCTGATCATCCTGCTGGCCACGATGGCGTTCCACGCCTTCTTCGGCCTGGCGATCATGTCCGGCACCGAAGTCTTCGCCCTCGACTGGTGGCACGCCCTCGACGCCACCGACGACACCGTCCTCCTCGCCGACCAGGTCACCGGCGGCGGCATCGCCTGGGGAGCAGGCGAGTTCCCCGTCGTCCTCGTCGCTCTGATGGTCGTCCGTCAGTGGTCGCGGTCCGAGGAGCGCGCCGCGAAACGGTACGACCGCAACGCCGACCGCGACGACGACGCGACCCTGCGCGCCTACAACGACCAGCTCGCCCGCCTCAACGGCACCGACACCCCCCGGAGAGAGTCATGATCCCCACCACCTCCCGCACCCCCACCCGGACCGCGGGTGCCGTGTTCGCCGCGGTCCTGCTCGCGATCGCCGCCGCTGTGGGTGTCGCAGCACCTGCGCAGGCGCACGACCAGATCATCTCGACCTCCCCCAGCGAGGACGGTCACGTCGACACCGCCCCGGCCGAGGTGTCGATGGTCTACACCGACTCCCTCATCGAAGTCGGTGCCGTCGTGCTCGTGATGGACGACACCGAGAAGGACTGGGCCGACGGCCCCGTCGCCCTCGACGGCCCCAACGCCGTCCAGGCGATCAAGGCCGGCATGCCCGACGGGATCTACCAGGTGCGGTGGCGCGTGGTGTCGAGCGACGGCCACCCCATCTCCGGTGTCTACGACTTCGCCGTCGGCACCGCCACCCTCACCGCCGACACCGGCACAGAGACCGGCTCGAATACCCAGGCGGCCGCCGACCCTGCCGCGGCCGGCCCTGACGAGGGCACGGCGTCTGGTGCGACGTCGACGACTCGCACGGTGTCTTCCACCGTCGTCATCGGGCTCCTCGGCGCCGTCGCCGGGGTCGCCGTCTTCGGCGGCGTCCTCTGGTTCCGCAGCCGCCGCACCTCATGACTTCCCTGACCCACCACCACCTACAGAAAAGGATCCCCATGCGTACCCTCACCACCACCGGCCTCGCCGCTTCCGCTGTTCTCCTGCTCGCCCTCACCGGGTGCAGCGCTGCCAGCCAGGACAGCGCCGAAGCGGACACCAACACCGAAGCAGCTTCGCTGTCGATCGACGACGCCTGGGTCAAGGCCGCCGACTCCGGCATGTCCGCAGCGTTCGGGACCCTCGAGAACGACTCCGACCAGGACGTCACCATCGTCAAGGCCGAGTCCGACGCCTCGCCCATGATGGAGCTGCACGAGACCGTTGCCAACGACGCCGGCGAGATGGTCATGCAAGAAAAGAAGGGCGGGTTCGTCATCCCCGCCGGCGGCTCGTACGAACTCGCTCCCGGTGCGAACCACCTCATGATGATGGGCCTCGACGCTCCCGTCGCCGCCGGTGACGAGGTCGGATTCACCCTCACCCTCACCGACGGGTCGACGTACGAGTTCACCGCTCCCGCGAAGGACTACTCGGGTGCGAACGAGACCTACGAGGGCGACGACATGTCCGACATGGACATGTCCGGCACGGACGCGGACCAGTGACCCCCGACACGACTCCTGACGACGCTCCTCGGGGCGTCAGCCGGCGGCATCTCCTCTTCGGAGGGGCGGCCGCCGGCCTCGGCGCCGCCGGCGCCATCGGCCTCAGCTACACCGCCCGAGGCACCACCTCGACCGCCGAGACAGCCGACGCGAAGCTCTCCGGTGCCGAGACAATCCCGTTCTACGGCACCCACCAGGCCGGCATCGACACCGCCCCCCAAGCCCACGCCGTGTACTACGCCCTCGACCTGCTCCCGGGGACAGATGCGGCGGCGCTGCGACGGATGATGCAGGTCCTCACCGACGACGCCGCCCGCCTCAGCCAGGGAGACGCAGCCCTTGCGGACAGCGAACCCGAACTGGCCTACGTCCCCGCACGACTGACCGTCACCTTCGGGTTCGGGCCCGGCCTCGTCACCCGTGCCGCCGGTGCAGGGGCGGTCCCGACGTGGCTGGGGCCGCTGCCGGCGTTCAGCGTCGACCGGCTCGACCCGGCCTACGGCGACGGCGACCTGCTGATGCACATCGCTGCCGACGACCCCATGACCGTCGCCCACGCCGCACGGATGCTGCTGAAGGACACCCGCTCCTTCGCCACCCTCCGGTGGACCCAGACCGGGTTCCGGCGTGCCTCCGGGTCGGAGCTGAAGGGCACCACCATGCGGAATCTGTTCGGCCAGGTCGATGGGACCGTCAACCTCGAACCCGGAACGGCGGACTTTGATCAGCTCGTCTGGCGGAACACCGGTCAGGCCTGGATGGCAGGGGGCACCGGGTTCGTGCTCCGCCGCGTCTCGATGGACCTCGACAAGTGGGACAAGCTCGACCGGTCCGGGCGCGAGCAATCCGTCGGCCGGACCTTGGCCAACGGGGCACCTCTGACCGGGGTAAACGAACACGACGAAGCGGACTTCGAGGCGAAGACCCCGATCGGGTTCCCGGTGATCCCGGAGTTCTCCCACATGCGCCGGGCCCGGTCTGACAACCCCGACGAGCGCATCTTCCGCCGCGCCTACAACTACGACGACGCACCCACCCCAGGGTCGTCGGTGTCGAACTCGGGGCTGCTGTTCGTGTCCTACCAAGCCGACATCACCACCCAGTTCGTCCCCCTTCAACAACGCCTGAGCGACCTGGACCTGCTGAACGAATGGATCACCCCCGTCGGGTCGGCCGTGTTCGCGATACCGCCCGGCTGCACCAGCAGCGGCTACATCGGCGACACCCTCTTCTGACCCTCCCGCACGTCACCGCACCGCCTCCTTCACGAGCCACGAAAGACACCATGACCGAGACCCTGCAGCGCCCCACCCCGGCCTCTGACGCCCCTCCCCCGCACCCGACCAGCTCGAAGGGGTGGCTGGGGCAGCTGCTGCTCCGGCTGCACTTCTACGCCGGCATCCTCGTCGGCCCGTTCATCCTCATCGCCGCCCTCAGCGGCGCCGCGTACGCCGTCACCCCGCAGATCGAGCAAGTCGTCTACGACCGCGAGCTGCACGCCCCCGTCACCTCGACCACGCTCCCCCTCGCGGAACAAGTCGAGGCGGCCGAGGCATACGCCGGCGATGACACCCTCGTCGCCGTCCGGCCGGCCCCGGAGCCCGAAGACACGACCCGGGTCATGTTCACCGGCACCGGGCTAGGCGAGAGCGAGACCCGGTCGGTGTTCGTCGACCCCGGCACCACCGAGATCCGCGGCGACCTCACCACCTACGGCACCTCCGGCGCCCTCCCCATCCGCACCTGGGTCGACCACCTGCACCGCAACCTCCACCTCGGAGACGCCGGACGCCTCTACTCCGAGCTCGCCGCGTCGTGGCTCGGTGTCGTCGTCCTTGCCGGTGCCGCCCTCTGGGTCATCCGGTACCGGAAGGCCCGTCGGGCCCGGCGTGACATGGTTCGCCCGAACAACAAGGTGACCGGGTACCGGCGGATCTTCTCCTGGCACGCCTCCATCGGGATCTGGCTCCTCGTCGGGGCCCTGTTCCTCTCGGCGACAGGGATCACGTGGTCCACCTACGGAGGCGCCAACGTCGACAAGCTGCGTGCAGCACTCGACTGGGGAACCCCCTCCGTCGATACCGCC
The DNA here is from genome assembly GCF_014841545.1 of Frigoribacterium sp. CFBP 8751. Classification (NCBI taxonomy): domain Bacteria; kingdom Bacillati; phylum Actinomycetota; class Actinomycetes; order Micrococcales; family Microbacteriaceae; genus Frigoribacterium; species Frigoribacterium sp. CFBP 8751. Next base: position 2,615 of record NZ_JACYUB010000009.1, on the reverse strand, counting down.
CTCACCGAGACCGGCGGCCCCACCGCCACCGGCGACCACGCAGGCCATGCCGGCCACGGCGCCGCTCCCACAACTGACGATGCCGAAGCACCGGTGATCGAGCCGACGACGTTCGACGAGGTCCTCGGCGTCGCCCGGAGCGTCAACGTGAACACCGGGCTGGTGCAGATCACCCCGCCGACCACGGCCGACACCGCCTGGGTCGTGCAGGAGATCCAGCGCAGCTGGCCCACCGAGGTCGACTCCGTCGCCATCAACGGCGACACCCTCGAAGTCGTCGACCGCACCGACTTCAAGGACTTCAACCTCGCCGCGAAACTGACCCGCTGGGGCATCGACACTCACATGGGCCAGCAGTTCGGTCTCGCCAACCAGATCGTCCTCGTCATCACCGCCCTCGGGATCGCGACGATGGTCGTCTTCGGGTACCTGATGTGGTGGAAGCGCCGCCCCACCCGCCCGGGGGCGCTGATCGGCAAGCCCGCCGCCGCTGGGGCCCTCGCCCGGGCACCCTGGTGGGGCACCGCCGCGGTGATCGTCGTCGCTGCCGGCATCGGATGGTTCCTGCCCCTGCTCGGGATCTCCTTGATCGGGTTCGTCGTCGTCGACGCCATCGTCACCGCGACACGATCACGCGCCGCAAGCCGATAGGGACTCGCAGGGCGGGCAAGCCCCTCGGGGCTGCCCGTCCCGCGCCCCGTCGTCAGGAAGACTCGACGCATGCCCCTGCACCGTGACTACCGCCTCCTCGACGGACCGCCACCCCTGGCCGACTACCTGCGGCTACGACTCGACAGCGGCCTGTCACCCAAGAACGAAGCCCAGGGCGCCGGCGCCCTGACCGGCTCCTGGACTTTCCGGCACGTCGTCGACACCGCCGGGGACGTCGTCGGGATGGGACGTGTCATCGGCGACGGCGCCTGGTACTTCCTCATCGCCGACATGGCCACCCTCCCCGGCCACCAGGGCCGAGGGATCGGAGGCGCAGTCTTGGACGCACTCCTCGCTCACATCGCCGAGCACGCGCCCTCGGGGGCCTATGTGACCCTCACGGCGGACCCACCAGGTAGGCGCCTCTACGAGCAACGCGGCTTCGTCGACGTCGCCCCCGGACGAACCGGGATGCACCTCGTCACAGCCGCTCCAGGGTCCCGATAGTCAACCGGCTGCAGTGGGGCGGGGATCGTGGCGCCACCATGTGAGCGCCGGCTCCGAGTCGGTCACGGGCGGGTAACGAAGATGATGCGTTCCAATCCTTTTCGGGCCCGGTGGCGAACCCAGTACATCCCCACCGGGACCAATTGACAAGGAGCTTCACCATGAACGCTTTCACTCGCAAGAACATCACCAAGACCACGCTGGGCCTCGTCGCCTCGGGCGCCCTGATCTTCTCGCTCGCCGCGTGCTCGATGGACTCCGGTTCGTCGACCGACACGTCGTCCTCGTCGAGCTCGTCCTCGTCCGAGCCCAGCGCCGCGTCGACGCCCGCCGCGTCGATCGCCGACCTCAGCAACGGTGTCGACACCCAGGTCGCCGTCGACCAGTCCTTCGTCGACGCGATCACCAGCCTCGGCCTGACCCCCGGCGTCGTGGGCACCGCGACCTTCACCGACGGCACGTTCTCGTTCCCGATCACCGGTGGCAACGTCGACTACTACGGCCCCGACAGCGACGTGCGACCTTACGTCCAGGGCGAGATCGACCACGACGGCTCGGGCCTGTCGCTGACCTCGGCCGACGGCACCGTCGTCGAACTGACCGACTTCCGCATCGACCCGGGTGAGAGCAAGCTCTACGGCACCGTGACCGTCAACGGTGCCGTCGCCGCCGAAGACGCCTACCTGTTCAACCTCTGGGGTGGCACGCTGAAGCCGATCCAGATGGAGGGCTCGAACGCCGTCCTCGAGGGCACCACCGTCCACATCAGCCCCGACGCCGCGTCGCTGCTGAACCAGACCTTCAAGACCGACGCCGTCCAGGACGAGATGCTCGTCGGCGTCGCGAAGATCACCGCCGCCACGGAGTAACACCTGCCCGGCCGCACCCCGCCTCGCGAGGTGCGGCCCGGAACCCGGGTCGTCTCCGTGACGACGCACCGGCCCTCGTCCTGCCTCGAGGGTCGATGATCCCGGTGGGCCCCCTCCTGCATCCGTGCAGGAGGGGGTTTTCCTCTGTTCGGGCCAGCCGACAGACGAGGCAAGCGCCACCGTGTCGATTGCCACGTCGTCGACCGCTCCGCCCTTGCTCCTGGGGTAGCTCGCCGGCAACGGGCGCGTTGCTCACCGCGCCGGTCGCCTCCTCGTCCGCACGGCGGCTGTTGACGATCGGCGCAGACAGAACTTCTGTCCCTCGTTCTGGGGTCACCACGTTCGATTCAGGCGCATAGAGTCCACTAGGTGCTGTCGGGGGCACGCCACCCCGACCATCGAGCCACCTGGACTGACCGTCATGCCTCTTGCACCTGCGCCACCCTTGGGAACCGAGCGCTCCGACGACGACCTCCTCGTCCTCGTCGCCGAAGGCAACCAGCAAGCTTTCGCCGTCTTCTACGACCGTACGGCCGCCCGTGTCCTCGGACTGGTCCGTCGCATCCTGGTCGATCCGGCGCAGTCCGA
>NZ_JACYUB010000008.1:0-141579 GCF_014841545.1 Frigoribacterium sp. CFBP 8751 | reverse complement strand
CTAAGACTCTCAGCGCCGATGGTACTGCAAGGGGGACCTTGTGGGAGAGTAGGACACCGCCGGACTCCTTTTAGAAACACCAGAAGAGCCGCCCCAGTTGGGGCGGCTTTTCTGCGTTACGGGACGAATGCCGAATACTCGCACCGCGCCTCCTGCGCTTGCGGTCACTTTGGTAGAGTCATCCCTTCACAACTCGACAGCTGGCAGAGAACAACAGAGGAGCACTTCGGTGACTGATCGCGACGACGACGACCGCAAGGACGGCCCGCGCCGCCCCTCCTCGGGCTCTGGCGGCGGGGGCTCTCACCGCGGTGGTGGAAGTGGCCGCCCGTCCTCCGGTGATCGCGGGCGTCCTTCGGGGGATCGTCCCACCGGGGGTCGCCCTCAGCAGGGTGGCCGTTCGGCCGAGGGTCGTCCGGTCGGCGGACGACCGACCGGAGGGCGCCCGTCGAACGACCGCCCCCAGCGAGGCGAACGCCCGTCATCGGGTGACCGTCCTCAGCGTGGGGATCGTCCCTCTTATGGTGACCGTCCTCAGCGGGGGGATCGTCTCTCGTCGAGTGACCGTCCTCAACGGGGAGACCGTCCGTCTTACGGCGACCGGCCCCAGCGTGGGGATCGCCCGTCATCGGGTGATCGGCCGCAGCGTGGCGGTCGGCCCGGCGGCGACGATCGTCGCGGAGCGAGTCCTCGTGCGGGCTCGACCGGACGCGGGGATCGCCGAGAGGCCTGGAAGCCCCGCGAGACTCCGGAAGACCGAGATCCTTTCGGAATCAAGTCGGTCCGTCCGGCGCAAGAGGTCGCGCACGTGCCCGACGACGTCGAGCCCCGGGACCTCGACAAGGTGGCGCGTGGTGAGCTCAAGACGCTCAGCAAGGAGAACGCGGACTGGGTCGCCAAACACCTGGTGATGGCCGGACGACTGATCGACGAGGACCCGGAGGAAGCGCACAAGCACGCCCTGTCGGCAGGCCGTCGAGCCGGTCGCATCTCGGTCGTCCGCGAGACGATCGCCATCACGGCCTACCAGGTGGGGGACTACGCCCTCACGTTGCGCGAACTTCGCACCTACCGCCGCATCTCGGGCCGTGACGACCAGTTGCCCTTGATGGTCGACAGCGAGCGCGGTCTCGGTCGCCCCGAGCGGGCGCTCGAGCTCGGCCGGTCCGTCGACGTGTCGACGCTCGACGCGCAGGTGCGCGTCTCGTTGGCGATCGCGATGTCGGGTGCGCGCCTCGACCTGGGCCAACCCCAGGCGGCCTTGGGCGAGCTCGAGATTCCCCAGTTGGACCGCACGAAGGCGTTCAGCTACAGCCCCGCCCTCTTCGCGGCGTACGGAACGGTGCTCGAAGATCTCGGCCGGCCCGACGAGGGGGAGAAGTGGCTCGAGCTGGCGGACCGTGCCGAGGACGCTCTCGCGGCCCTCGAACACGGGGGCGACGACGGTGAGACCGTCGAGATCGTCGAAGAGGACGTCGACGTCTCCGACGAACGGCCCGCGGGGCTCGACGATGTCGGCGTGGGAGCGCTCCAGGAACTCGGTGATGTCGAGCCGGAGCCCCGGGAAGGCGTCGACGACCTGAACGGACCCGAGCAAGGACCGGACGAGCAGCACGACGAGGAGCAGGGCCAGCATGATGAGACTGCCGATCCCGAGACGGCCCCGCAGGGCACGGACCACGTCGACGACCACCGTGGCTGACGCGAAGACCCCGCTCGACGGCGTCGACACCGTCCTCGCCGACCTCGACGGTGTGGTGTACCGGGGACGACACGCCATCGACCACGCCGTCGACAGCCTCACCGAGGCCGCTCGGACGCGTCGTGTCGGGTACATCACGAACAACGCGTCGCGCACGGCCGAGACGGTGGCCGGCCAACTGGCCGGCTACGGGCTCGCGGTGGGTGCCGACGACGTGGTGACGTCCCCGCAGGCCGCGGTGCGCCTCCTCGTCGATGCCGTGCCCGCCGGCTCGACGGTGCTCGTGGTCGGCGGAGAGGGGTTGACGTCGGTGCTCGAGGCCGAGGGGTTCGTCGTGACCCGTTCGGCCGACGACGCTCCTGCCGCGGTCGTCCAGGGCTTCAGCCCCGACGTCGGGTGGGCGCAACTCGCCGAGGCGTCCTTCGCGTTGCACACGGGCATCCCGTGGATCGCGACGAACACGGACTGGACGATCCCGCAGGAGCGTGGCGTCGCACCGGGCAACGGCACGCTCGTGTCCGCGGTGCACACGGCCGTCGGGCGCCTGCCCGTCACCGCCGGCAAGCCCGAGACTCCGATCTTCACCGCCGCCGTCGAGCGCTTCGGGGCGACGAAGGCGGCGTTCATCGGCGATCGGCTCGACACCGACATCGTGGGTGCGAACGCGGCCGGGCTCGTCTCGATCCTCGTGCTGACCGGCATCGACGGCGCGAAGCAGGTGCTCGCGGCGGACGCCAAGTCGCGACCGGACTTCATCGTCGGCGACCTCCGCGAGCTGGACCAGCCGTATCCCGAGACCGTCGAGCACGACGAAGAGGACGTGCGCGTCGTCACCGTCCGCACGGCGAGCGTCGCCGTCCGCGGTCACGTGGTGCGCGTGTTGTCCGAGGGGGACGACCCCGTCGACCTGCTGCGCGCCGGGGCGACCGCGGTGTGGGGGACCGGCAAGGCGATCTACGGGCTCGACGTCGACCCCAAGCTGCACGCCGACGGCTGATCGCGTCCGCTCCGACCGTCAGGGGTGGCGGCTAGTCTTGACGGCACCATGAGCGACCATCCCGACGCCACCGTCCGCGGCGACACCGACCTCGACGTCGTCGATGCCGCAGACCGTCAGGAGGCGCGGGTCGAGTCCGCCGCGCGTCTGGCCGACATCGAGTCCCAGCCCCTGGCCTCCCGGGCCCAGGGCTTCGAACAGGTCCACGACGAACTCCGTGCGGTGCTCGAGGGCACGACGGACGACACCGGTCAGGGCGGTCGATGACGGCCTCCGAGGCGCCGGGTGACCGACTCGACTCGGTGCTCGCCCGGCGGGGCCTCGCCCGGTCACGGACGCATGCCGCCCGGTTGCTGTCGGAGGGGCTGGTCACGGTCAACGGCATCGGGGTCGTGAAGGCCTCTGCTCGGGTGGCCGAGACGGACGACGTCGCCGTCGCCGGGCTCGACCACTACGTGAGTCGCGCGGCACACAAGCTCCTGGGTGCGCTCGACGCGTTCGGGGTCGACCCCACGGGCCGAACGGCCCTCGACGTCGGTGCGTCCACGGGTGGGTTCACCCAAGTCCTCCTCGAGCGCGGGGCCGAGCACGTCGTCGCCCTCGACGTCGGCCACGGTCAGCTGGCCAACCCCGTGCGCTTCGACCCGCGGGTCACGATCGTCGAGGGCGAGAACGCGAGGTACCTGACGGCCGAGCGGTTCGCGGCGTTGACGACCCGCGCCTCCTCGGTGTCGCTCGTCGTCGCCGACGTGTCCTTCATCTCGTTGACGATGGTGCTGCCCGCGCTCGTGGCGAGCGTGGGTGTGGACAACGACTTCCTCCTGCTGATCAAGCCGCAGTTCGAGGTCGGTCGGCAGGGGGTCCGTGAAGGCCTCGTGCTCGACCCCGTGTTGCGGAACGAGGCCGTCACGACCGTGTTGTGGGCCGCCCACGACCTGGGGCTCGGCACGGCCGGCCTCATCTCGTCCCCGATCGTCGGAGGCTCGGGCAACCGCGAGTACTGTGTGCACTTCTCGGCCTCGGCCGGGACGAATCCGACAGAATGGCTCAGCACGGCCGACAGCTTGACGAGAGGGTGATCGACATCTCTTCGACACGACACATCCTGGTCGTCTCGCACACGGGGCGCCCCGACTCCATCGACGCCGCCCTCGAGGTCTGCGGGCTGCTGGGCGACGCCGGGGTGGTTCCCGTCCTTCCCCGCGACGAGTGGGACGACATCCGTCGGGCGCAGCCCACGGCCGCCATCGACGACGTCGAGATCCTGTTCGACGGCGTGGCCTGCGACGACCTCGAATGCGTCATCGTGCTCGGCGGTGATGGCACGATCCTCCGTGCGGCCGAGTTGATCCGTGGCACCCGCGCCCCGATCGTCGGGGTCAACCTCGGGCACGTCGGGTTCCTGGCCGAGAGCGAGCGCGACGAGATGGGAGACACCGTCGCCCGCGTACTCGCCGCCGACTACGAGGTCGAGGAGCGTTTCGCGCTCGACGTCAAGGTCACCAACGGTGACGAGGTCGTCTACGAGACCTGGGCCATGAACGAGGCGACGGTCGAGAAGGCCTCACGCGAGCGCATGCTCGAGGTCGTCATCGAGGTCGACGGTCGTCCCCTGTCGTCGTTCGGCTGCGACGGCGTGGTCATGTCGACGCCGACCGGCTCGACGGCCTACTCGTTCTCGGCCGGCGGCCCCGTGGTGTGGCCTGCCGTGCAGGCGCTCCTGCTGGTGCCGCTCAGCGCCCACGCCCTCTTCGCCCGCCCACTTGTCGTCGGGCCCGACTCGGTGCTCGCCGTCGAGGTGCTGAGCCGCACCGACGCCCGCGGCATCCTGTGGTGCGACGGTCGTCGCGAGCACGACCTGCCTCCGGGGGCCCGGGTCGAGTGCAGTCGCTCCGACCAGCCCGTGCGACTCGCCCGCCTGCGGACGGGCCCGTTCACGGACCGTCTGGTGGCCAAGTTCCAGTTGCCGGTCACCGGCTGGCGCGGTCCGGCGCCTGTCGACGAAGCCCCCGCCGAGTCGGTCACCTCGTCGTCGCCGACCGCCCCGGCCGCCGAGGGCGACCGATGATCGAAGAGATCTCGATCCGCGACCTGGGCGTGATCGGTCGTGCCACGCTGCCGCTCGGCCCCGGCTTCACGGCCGTCACGGGTGAGACCGGTGCGGGCAAGACCATGGTCGTCTCGGCGCTCGGCCTGCTGCTCGGCCAGCGTGCCGAGAGCGGCGTCGTCCGCTCGGGCAGTCCTCAGGCCGTCGTGGACGGCCGGTGGCTGGTCCCCGCCGAGGGGGCCATCGTCGAGCGTGTCCGTGATGCGGGCGGTGAGGTCGACGACGGTGAACTGTTCCTCAGCCGAGTCGTCTCGGCCGAAGGGCGCAGCCGCGCGGTCGTCGGTGGGCGCACTGCTCCCATCGGCGTGCTCGGTGACCTCGCCGACCATCTCGTGGTGGTGCACGGCCAGTCCGAGCAGATCCGCCTCAAGTCCGCAGCGGCCCAACGTGCGGCCGTCGACGCGCACGGCGGGGCCGCACTGGCCGAGGCCGCCGCGCACTACCGCGGTGCCTACGACGCCTGGCTGGCCGCCCGCGCCGAACTCGACGAGATCACCCGGGACCGCGATGCCCGGCGCGACGAGGCCGAGGGCCTTCGGGCCGCGATCGACGAGATCGAAGGGCTCGCCCCCGTGGCCGGCGAACTCGACGAGCTCGACGCCACCGCCGAGCGACTGAGCAACGCCGAAGACCTGCGACTGGCGGCCGGGCTCGCCCACGAGGTGCTCTCCACCGACGCGGTCGACGGCACCCGGGACGTCGTCTCGCTGGTCGAAGAGGCCCGGCGTCAGATCGAACGCGTCGCCCCTCACGATCCGGCACTCGAGCCGATCGCCGACCTGCTGGCCGAGGTCAGCGTGCAGGTCGGTGAATCCGCGTCACGCCTGTCGAGCTACCTCGGCACCCTCGACGCCGACGTCGCCGTCGAACTCGAGTCGGTGCAGACGCGTCGCGCCGACCTGGCCGGGCTCGTCCGCAAGTACGGCCCCACCCTCGACGACGTCATCCGGATGCTCGACGACGGCAGCCGGCGCCTGGTCGAGCTCGACGGCGACGACGACCGGCTCGCGCACCTCGACGACGAGGTGGCCGAGCTGCGGGCCGAGGCCGAGCGGCGGGCGGGCGTCCTCGGCGACCTGCGGCGCGCCTCCGGGGCCGACCTCTCGACGCGGGTCAGCGCCGAGTTGAGCGCGCTGGCCATGACCGGTGCCGAGATCGTCGTCGAGGTCTCGCCGCGCGACGAGCTCGGGACGAGCGGCGGTGACGTCGTGTCGCTGTTGCTGAGGCCGCACCCCGGCAGCGAACCGCGGCCGCTCGGCAAGGGGGCGTCCGGCGGCGAGCTGTCGCGCGTGATGCTCGCGCTCGAGGTCGTCATGGCCGGGTCGAGCGACGTGCCCACCTTCGTGTTCGACGAGGTCGATGCCGGCGTCGGCGGGTCGGCCGCGATCGAGATCGGTCGACGGCTGGCGGCGCTGGCCGAACGGGCGCAGGTCATCGTGGTGACGCACCTGGCGCAGGTCGCGGCGTTCGCCACCAACCACCTCCGCGTCGTGAAGGACGCCTCGGGCGAGGTGACCGCCAGCAGCGTGCACCAGCTCGAGGGCGACGAGCGAGTCGCCGAGATGGCCCGTCTCCTCTCGGGGCTGCCCGACAGCTCCAGTGGCCTCGAGCACGCGCGCGAGCTGCTCGAGCTGGCCTCGTCGGCCCGACGACCGGCCACGGCCGACACACGTTCGTAACAGGCGTGGTCTGTCGCAACGGCTCGGTGTGACATAGGATGGAATCCCGTGGTGAACGTTGAGAACTCGGGTCCAGATGCCAGCACGACGAAGCACATCTTCGTCACCGGAGGCGTCGTCTCCTCCCTCGGAAAAGGCCTGACGGCCGCCAGCCTGGGCAATCTGCTCACGGCTCGCGGGCTGCGCGTGGTCATGCAGAAGCTCGATCCGTACCTGAACGTCGATCCGGGCACGATGAACCCGTTCCAGCACGGCGAGGTCTTCGTGACCGACGACGGTGCCGAGACCGACCTCGACATCGGGCACTACGAGCGCTTCCTCGACATCGACCTCGGTCAGTCGGCGAACGTCACGACCGGCCAGATCTACTCGACCGTGATCGCGAAAGAGCGACGCGGCGAGTACCTCGGCGACACCGTGCAGGTCATCCCGCACATCACCGACGAGATCAAGCGGCGCATGCGCCAGCAGGCGGACGACGACCCGAAGCCCGACGTGATCATCACCGAGGTCGGCGGCACGGTCGGCGACATCGAGAGCCAGCCGTTCATCGAGGCCGCTCGTCAGGTGCGCCACGAGCTCGGTCGCAAGAACGTGTTCTTCGTGCACGTCTCGCTCGTGCCCTACATGGGTGCGTCCGGTGAGCAGAAGACCAAGCCGACGCAGCACAGCGTCGCCGCCCTCCGGTCGATCGGCATCCAGCCCGACGCCCTCGTGCTGCGCAGCGACCGTCCGGTCAGCGAGAGCAACAAGAAGAAGATCGCCCTGATGTGCGACGTCGACGAAGACGCGGTCGTCAACGCGAAGGACGTCGCGAGCATCTACGACATCCCGGCCATGCTGAACGACCAGGGGCTCGACGCGTACATCATCGACCACCTGGGTCTCGGCGAGAAGGCGGGCGAGGTCGACTGGTCGGGCTGGCAGCCCGTGTTGACCGCCGTCCACGAGCCGAAGCACGAGGTCACGATCGGCCTGGTCGGCAAGTACATCGACCTGCCCGACGCCTACCTGTCGGTCACCGAGGCCCTCAAGGCCGGCGGGTTCGCGCACCAGACCAAGGTGTCGCTGACCTGGATCCCCTCCGACGACTGCGAGACCGCCGAGGGCGCTGCCAAGGCGCTCAGCCAGGTCGACGGCATCTGCGTGCCCGGTGGTTTCGGCATCCGCGGCATCGAGGGCAAGCTCGGTGCGCTGCGCTTCGCCCGCGAGAACGGCCTGCCGGCGCTCGGCCTCTGCCTGGGCCTGCAGTGCATGGTCATCGAGTACGCGCGCAACGAGGCCGGCCTGACCGGCGCCTCCTCGTCCGAGTTCGACCCCGACACCGAGTACGCGGTCGTCGCGACCATGGCCGAGCAGGTCGACATCATCGCCGACGGCGACCTGGGCGGCACCATGCGCCTCGGCCTCTACCCGGCCGCCCTCACGCCGGGCTCGCTCGCCGCCGACCTGTACGGCTCCGAGCTGGTGTCCGAGCGTCACCGCCACCGCTACGAGGTCTCGAACCAGTACCGTCAGCAGATCGCCGACGCGGGCCTCCGCTTCTCGGGCACCTCGCCCGACGGCACGCTCGTCGAGTACGTCGAGCTCGACCGCGACGTCCACCCGTTCTACATCGGCACGCAGGCCCACCCCGAGCTGAGGTCGCGCCCCAACGACGCCCACCCGCTCTTCGCCGGGCTCGTCGCCGCATCCCTCGAGCGCCACGACGCGAGCAAACTGTTCGCCGACGAGGCCGACGCTGCCGAGGTGGTCGCGTGACCGACGCGTTCTCCGCGGCCACCGGCCCTCTCGCCGACGAGCCGGCGTCGCCGACGGTCACGAAGACCGAGGTCGTCTTCGAAGGCGCCGTCTGGAACGTCAAGCGCGACACCGTCGACTACAACGGGTCGCCGATGGTGCGCGAGTACGTCGCGCACACCGGGGCGGTCGCCGTGCTGGCCGTCGACGACGAGCAGCGCGTGCTCGTCATCAAGCAGTACCGACACCCGATCCGCACCCGCGACTGGGAGCTGCCCGCCGGCCTGCTCGACGCCGAGGGCGAGAGCAAGCTCGACGCCGCGAAGCGAGAACTGTCAGAAGAAGCCGACCTGCAGGCGACGACCTGGGACGAACTCGTCTCGTTCCACACGACGCCCGGCGGCAACGACGAGATGGTCACGGTCTACCGAGCCACCGGCGTCAGCGCGACGGAGGGCCCGTTCGAGCGCAGTGACGAAGAGGCCGACATCGAGAAGCGTTGGGTCTCGCTCGACGAGATCGTCGACGGCGTCCTCGCCGGGCGTCTGCACAACTCGATCCTCAGCATCGCGGCGCTCGCCGCGGTCGCGTCCCGCTGAGGTGCGCGTCGCCCCGACGGCGCCGCGGCTCCGGCCGTAGCCTGGCCCGGTGACGATCGAGGAGGCGCTGGACCGGTACCTGAGACACGTCTCCGTCGAGCGAGGCCTCAGTCCGAACACGACCGCCGCGTACCGCCGCGACCTCGTCCTCTGGCGGGCTCACCTGGCGGAGGCCGGTCGCGTCACCCTCGACGAGGTCGAGCCCGGGGACGTCGCGTCGTTCCCGGCGGCGCTGGCGACCCGCGCCGAGAAACCGCTGGGCGCCTCCTCGGTGGCCCGGGTGCTGTCGTCGGTGCGGGGGTTCCACCGGTTCGCCCTCGAGGAGGGGCTGGTCGCGGTGGACGTGGCCGCCACCACCCGGCCTCCCAAGCTGCCGAGCCGCCTCCCGAAGGCCATCTCGGTGGGCCAGGTCGAGGCGCTGCTCGCCGCCACCGACGGCGACGAGCCGACCCGACTGCGCGACAAGGCCCTGCTCGAGCTGCTCTACGCGACGGGGGCGCGGGTGAGCGAGGCGGTGTCGCTCAACGTCGACGACGTGATCGAGGGCGACGTCGTGCGCCTGTTCGGCAAGGGGAACAAGCAGCGCATCGTTCCGCTCGGCAGCTACGCCCGCCGGGCGCTCGACGCATACCTCGTCCGTGCCCGACCGGTGTTCTCGCCGCGGGGAGAACCGACGCCCGCGTTGTTCCTGGGCACGCGCGGGGCCAGGGTGTCGCGGCAGAACGCGTGGCTGATCATCCAGGCGGCGGCCGAGCGGGCCCAGCTGGGCCTCGAGGTGTCGCCGCACACGCTGCGGCACTCCTTCGCGACGCACCTGCTCGAGGGAGGGGCCGACGTCCGGGTCGTCCAGGAGTTGCTCGGGCACTCGTCCGTGGCGACGACGCAGATCTACACGCTGGTGACGGCGGACGCGCTGCGGGACGTGTACTCGACGGCACATCCGCGGGCACGATGGGCGTCGTGACCGGGCGACGACCCGGCGCCCGACCGAGCCCCGACCCGGCGTCGACAGAGCATCGACCCCGCGCTGACCAGGCAAAACCCTCAAGCAAGGCATGAGGCTTCCTGGTGACGGGCCGGGCGCGGCAGCCCGTCGGCGTCGGGGGGCGCCGGTACTCTCGTACCCGTGAGCACCAAGCCGACCTCGAGCACCCCCGCCCTCTTCGAGAGCGCTCCGGCGACCGTCCCCGCGAACGGCCCCACCGGGCGCCCGCGCACCGAGTTCCCGACTCCCGCGCCCCTGTCGAGCCACGGCCCGGCCCGCATCATCACCCTCTGCAACCAGAAGGGCGGCGTCGGCAAGACCACCACGACGATCAACCTCGGCGCCGCGTTCGCCGAGTACGGCCGTCGCGTGTTGGCCATCGACTTCGACCCACAGGGTGCGCTGACGGCTGGCCTCGGCGTGCAGTCGCACGACCAGGCCACGATCTACGACCTCATGATCGGCGCTGTGAAGGACGCGCACGACGTCATCGTGCCCACGCGCGTCGAGAACCTCGACGTCATGCCGGCCAACATCGACCTCTCCGCCGCCGAGGTCCACCTCGTCAACGAGGTCGCGCGCGAGCAGATCCTCGCGCGCATCCTCCGTCAGGTCAGCGACGAGTACGACGTCGTCCTGATCGACTGCCAGCCCTCGCTCGGCCTGCTGACCGTCAACGCCCTCACCGCGGCGCACGGGGTGCTGATCCCGCTCGAGTGCGAGTTCTTCGCGCTCCGCGGCGTCGCCCTGCTCGTCGAGACCATCGAGAAGGTGCGCGACCGGCTGAACCCCGCGATCACCCTCGACGGCATCCTGCCGACCATGTTCGACTCTCGCACGCTGCACAGCCGTGAGGTGCTCGAGCGCGTCGTCGAGGCCTTCGACGACCAGGTGCTCGAGACCGTCATCGGTCGCACCGTGAAGTTCCCCGATGCCTCCGTCGCGGGCACCCCGATCACCAAGTTCGCCCCCGAGCACCCGGCGGCGCAGGCCTACCGCCAGCTGGCCCGAGAGCTGATCGCGCGTGGTGCCGCGGCCTGAGTCGGCGACCGCCGAGGTCGGCACCGACGAGACCGCCCTCACGGGTCACGAGGTCTCGCCCGGGTTCGACGTGCGGCTCGAGAACTTCAGCGGGCCGTTCGACCTGCTGCTCTCGTTGATCACCAAGCGCGAGATGGACATCACCGAGGTCGCCCTCAGTGCCGTGACCGACGAGTTCCTCTCGTTCCTCCGCCGCATCGACACCGACGAGAACCTCGACCAGGCCAGCGAGTTCATCGTCGTCGCGGCCACGCTGCTCGACCTCAAGGTGGCGGGGCTGCTGCCGCAGGGCGAACTCGTCGATGCCGAGGACGTCGCCCTGCTCGAGGCGCGCGACCTGCTCTTCGCCCGGCTGCTGCAGTACCGGGCCTTCAAGCAGGCCGCCGAGTGGTTCGCGCAGCACGGAGCCGCCGAGGCGGCCCGGCACGCCCGTTCGGTGCGACTCGAACAGAAGTACCGCGTCACGACCCCCGAGCTCGTCTGGACGCTCTCGCCGGACGACTTCGCCGCCCTCGCCGCCCTGGCGCTGACTCCCCGCGAGATCCCCACGGTCGGCCTCGACCACCTTCACGCCCCCTTGGTGAGCATCCGCGAGCAGGCAGCGATCGTCGTGTCGTTGCTGCGTCGCGGTGCGGTCCTCACCTTCCGCGAGCTCGTCGCCGGCGTGGACGAGAAGGGCGTCGTCGTCGCCCGGTTCCTGGCCCTGCTCGAGCTGTACCGTCATGCGTCCATCTCGTTCGAGCAGGTCGAGCCGCTCGGCGAGCTCAGCGTCCGCTGGGTGGCCGAGACCTGGACCGAAGAGAACCTGGCGGCGCTGGGGGCCGACTATGAGGGCTGACGCGACCGGCGCCTCCTCGTCCGTCGGGACGCCCGGGGCCAGGTCCGAGGGAGCCCGGACTCGCGAGGCCGACCCGACCACCGTGATCGCGCGCCAGCTCGAGGCGCTGCTGATGGTCGCCGACGAGCCGCAGTCGCTCGTCGACCTGGCGACCGCCGTCGGCGCCCCAGTCGCCGCGGTGCGGCCGGCGATCACGGCGCTCGTGGCCGATTTCGACGGGGTCGACGGCACGGTCCGACGGGGTTTCGAGCTGCGTGAGGTCGGCGGCGGATGGCGATTCTACGTCCGTGACGAGCACGATCCGGTCGTCCGCGATTTCGTGCTGACGCAGAACCCGACGAAACTGTCCTCAGCGGCTCTCGAGACGCTGGCGGTCATCGCCTACAAGCAACCCATCACCCGCAGCAGCATCGCCCAGATCCGGGCGGTCAACGTCGACTCGGTCGTCCGTACGCTGTTGGGTCGCGGCCTGATCACGGAGTCGTCCACCGACCCCGAGACAGGCGCCATCAACTACGAAACGACAGGCCTCCTCTTGACCCATCTCGGCATCAACTCGCTCGATGAGCTCCCGCTCATCTCGCCTCTGCTCTCGGACGGCCAGGGGGGTTTCGACAATGTCGCGTAGTCAGTTCTCCTCCGACGATTCCGAGCTGGCCTCGGGCGAACGCCTGCAGAAGGTCATGGCGGCCGCGGGCGTGGCCTCGCGCCGCGTCAGCGAAGACATGATCGCCGCCGGTCGCGTGACGGTGAACGGCAAGGTCGTCACCGAGCCCGGCCGCCGCATCGACCCGGCGAAAGACAAGATCGTCGTCGACGGCAGCGCGGTGCAGCTCGACGCCACGCGTCGCTACGTCATGCTCAACAAGCCGGTCGGCATCGTCAGCACCCTGAGCGACGAGAACGGTCGCCCCGACCTGCGCCAGTTCACCGAGCAGTACGAAGAGCGGCTCTTCAACGTCGGCCGCCTCGACGTCGAGACGAGCGGCCTGCTCGTCCTGACCAACGACGGCGAGCTCGCACACGTGCTCGCGCACCCGTCGTTCGGCGTGACCAAGACCTACATCGCCAAGGTCAAGGGCGTCGTCACGACCTCGGTGCTGAACGAGCTCATGACCGGCGTCGAGCTCGACGACGGCCCGATCGCGGCCGACAAGGCGACGCTCGTCGCCGGTGGCGCGGGTCTCTCGCGCTCGTCCGACTCGTCGCTGATCGAGATCACGCTGCACTCGGGGCGCAACCGCATCGTCCGTCGCATGCTCGAGGCCGTCGGCCACCCGGTCATCGACCTCGTCCGACGCTCGTTCGGCCCGCTGCACCTCGGCACGCTCAAGGTCGGCCACATGCGCTCGCTGACCAAGGTCGAGCTCGGGGCCATCCTCACCATCTCGCGTGACGCCACGGCGGACTCGACGGTCGACGCCGCCCCGATCACCGAGAGCCCCGACGCCCCCGTCGACGAGGCCGACGTGGTCGAGCTGGCCCTCGCCGACGACGAGGTCGAGAAGGACTACTACGACGAGGACGACGAAGAGTACGACCCCGCCACCGACGCCCGTGCCGAGCGTCGCCGTGCCGCGGCCCGTGACCAGGCCGAGTCGACCTCGCGCCGGGCACAGGTCCGCCGAGAGCAGGAGGCGCGCCGCGGGCAACGCGACGAGAGTCCCACCCGGGGTGGTTACCAGGGCAACCGGCACGACGGTCGCTCGGGCGACGAGCGTCCCGTGCGCGGCTACCAGGGCACCAACGACGACGGTCGTGGACGCGAGGGGCGACCGGCTCGAACCGGTTACCACGGCAGTGACGAGCGTCCCGCCCGCGGCGGGTACCAGGGACGTGACGACCGCGGTGGATCTCGTGGTGGCTACCAGGGCCGCAACGACGACGGTCGCGGTGAGTCTCGTGGTGGCTACCAGGGCCGGAACGACGACGGCCGCGGACGCGATGACCGTCCGGCCCGTGGCGGCTACCAGGGTCGTGACGACCGCGGTGGAGCACGCCCGGGATACCAGGGCCGGAACGACGACGGCCGAGGTCGTGACGATCGCGGTGGGTTCGTGTCACGCGACGATCGCGGCTCGCGGGGCGGGTTCGTCTCGCGCGACGACCGTTCGCCGCGAGGTGGCGGAGACCGTCCGCTGAGCCCCGGTGAAGAGCGCGCGGCGGGTTACCCGAACCGCGACGCCAACCGCGATCCGCGCACCGGACGCCCCTCGGGCATCCGTGCCGGCGGCAAGGCGACCAACCGAGGCTGGGTCGACCGCGGCGCAGCGGAGCGCGGCGAAGACGACCGTGGCGGGCGTGACGACCGTCGTGCCGGTGCCGGTGGCTACACGGGTGGGCGCGACTCGCGCGACGACCGTGGTGGTTCGCGGGGCGGGTACCAGGGCCGTGACGACCGGGCCGGTCGTGACGACCGCGGTGGTTCGCGCGGTGGGTACCAGGGCCGTGACGACCGTGGTGCGGCGAGGGGCGGGGGCTACCAGGGCCGTGACGACCGTGCGGATCGTGGAGACTCCCGCGGTGGTTACCAGGGTCGCGACGACCGAGGTGGCTCGCGTGGCGCCGGCTACCAGGGTCGCGACGATCGCGCCGGGCGCGACGGATCGCGCAGCGGCGGCTACCAGGGCCGTGAGCAACGCGACGACCGCGGCGGTTCGCGAGGCGGTCCCGCCCGTGGCCCGCGTGACGACCGCGGTGGCCGTGACGACCGTGGCGGCCGTGACGACCGCGGCGGCGACCGCCCGTACCGTGGCCGACCCGACGCCGGGGGACGTGGTCCTCGAGGGGGCGGGCGGTCGTGACCGACGCGCACCGCGCCTCCTCGGCTGACGACGCCACCACGCTCGACGCGGCGATCGGCGGCGTGCCGACGGTCGACGCCCTGACTGCTGACGCGCTGACGTCCGGCAGCCGGCGGCTGGCCGGTCAGGTGCGCATCGTCGGCTCGGGTCTGCTCGGTGCCAGCATCGGTCTGCGACTGCGTCAGCACGGGGTCGACGTGATCCTCGACGACGTGTCGCCGGCCGCGCGCAGCCTCGCCGTCGACTACGGCGCCGGGCGGGCACCCGCCGAGGGCGACGACCCCGTGCTCGTCGTCGTCGCCGTGCCGCCCGACGTCACGAGCGACATCGTCGCCCGCGAACTCGACGCCTGGCCCGAGGCGCTCGTGACCGACGTCGCATCGGTCAAGGTCGCCCCGCTCGCCGAGTTGCGTGCGCGCGGCGCCGACGTGTCGAGGTACATCGGTTCGCATCCCATGGCTGGCCGCGAACGCGGGGGAGCCGTCTCGGCTCGCGCCGACCTCTTCGTCGGCCGCCCGTGGGTCATCGCGGGGCACGACGACATCACGTACCGACGGGCGGCCGCCGTCGAAGACCTGGCCCTCGACCTCGGAGCGACCCCGATCGAGATGTCGCCGGAAGAACACGACGCCGGCGTCGCCCTCGTCAGCCACGCCCCGCAGGTCGTCGCCTCCCTCATGGCGACCCGTCTGCGCGACGCACCCGACGCCTCGCTCGGCCTCGCCGGTCAGGGCGTCCGGGACGTCACGCGGGTCGCCAGCAGCGACCCGGCGCTCTGGACGCAGATCCTGGGGGCGAACGCCTCCCGCGTCGCCCTCGTGCTGCGCGACCTGCGCGCCGACCTCGACCGCGTCGTGCACGCGCTCGAAGCACCCGACGCGCCGGGCAGTCGCCGCGCCGTCGCCGAGAGCATCGGCGCCGGCAACGTCGGCGTCGCCCGTCTGCCCGGCAAGCACGGGCAACAGACCCAGTTCAGCTCGGTGATCGTCATGGTCGACGACACCCCCGGGCAACTGGCCCGCCTGCTCACCGAGATCGGTGAGATCGGCGTCAACCTGGAAGACCTGCGGCTCGAGCACTCGCCGGGCGCGCAGGTAGGACTCGCGGAGGTATCGATCGTGCCCGAACAAGAAGACCGACTCGTCACCGAACTCGAGACCCGGGGTTGGACCGTCGTGGGGGCGTTCGCGTGAGCGCCGACCTGGGCGGCACGAGCCCCGTCGGTTCGTCCGACGTCGACCCCGAGCGCTCGCCGGGTGAGCACGGCGTCGGCGGTCCCGCCGGCGAGGCCCACGTCGAAGAGCTGCGCGCCGAGACCGCCGAGGCCGTGCACCGCCACGTCGTGGTGGCCGTCGACGGACCTGCCGGAAGCGGCAAGTCCAGCGTCAGCCGCGCCTCCGCCGCTTCCCTCGGCTTCGACTACCAGGACACGGGGGCGGCCTACCGGGCCTTCGCCCTGCACGCCCTCGACGGCGGCGTCGACCTCGACGACGCGGACGCGATCATCGCGGCGCTGCCGACGTTCCACTACGCGATCGGGATCGACCCGGCCCGCGCCTCCTCGGTGACGATCGGCGGTCGCGACGTGACGGACGAGATCCGCACCCCGCGCGTGACGACCGCCGTCAGCCACGTGGCCAAGCTGCCCGAGGTCCGCCGGTTCATGGTCGACCTCTTCCGCCGCATCATCGCGTCGACCGACAAGCCGGGCATCGTCACCGAGGGCCGCGACATCACGACCGTCGTCGCACCGGATGCCCAGGTCAGAATCCTGTTGACCGCGAGCGAAGCCGCTAGAATGGCCAGGCGTTCGGCCGAGGTGACCGGGCAGAGTGCCGAAGAGACAGCTCGGCAGCTCTCGACCCGCGACCGGCTCGACAGCAAGGTCGTCGACTTCATGACCGCCGCACCCGGCGTCTCCACCGTCGACTCCACCCAACTCGACTTCGACCAGACCGTGCAGGCCGTGGTCGAGCTCGTGCGAGCGAGCACCCCCATTTCTTAAGGAAGTCCCCATGGCAGACGACGACAAGTACCCCGAGCTCGACGAGCAGATGGTCGACCGCATCCAGACGATGCCCGACGAGGACGCCGACCAGCGCGCCCGAGCCCTTCGCGCCGGCCTGACCGACTACGACCTCGACGAGGGCGACATCGACGTCCTCGAGGGGGCCGACTGGGACCCCGACGCACTCACCTACGCCCCGGCCCTGCCGGTGCTGGCGATCGTCGGCCGACCGAACGTCGGCAAGAGCGCCATGGTCAACCGCATCCTCGGGAGGCGCGAGGCCGTCGTCGAGGACAAGCCCGGCGTCACGCGCGACCGCGTCTCGTACAAGGCCGAGTGGGGCGGACGCCGCTTCACCCTCGTCGACACCGGCGGGTGGGAACCCGACGCGGTCGGCATCGACCGCTCGGTCGCGATGCAGGCCGAGATCGCGGTCGACCTGGCCGACGCCGTGCTGTTCGTCGTCGACGTCAACGTCGGGGCGACCGCCACCGACGAGGCCGTCGTACGCATGCTGCGGGCCTCGCACAAGCCCGTCATCCTCGTCGCCAACAAGAGCGACGACGCCCGCAAAGACCTCGAGGCCGCATCGCTGTGGTCGCTGGGGCTCGGCGAGCCGTTCCCCGCGTCGGCTCTGCACGGCCGCAACGTCGCCGACCTGCTCGACCTCTGCATGACCAAGCTGCCCGCGGTCTCGACCGTGGCCAAGCAAGAGATCGGCGGCCCGCGTCGCGTCGCGATTCTCGGTCGACCGAACGTCGGCAAGAGCTCGCTGCTCAACAAGGCCGCGGGCGAAGAGCGCGTCGTCGTCAACGAGCTCGCCGGCACGACTCGCGACCCTGTCGACGAGCAGGTCGAGATCGCCGGTCGCGTGTGGACCTTCGTCGACACCGCCGGCATCCGCAAGCGTGTCCACCTGCAGCAGGGCGCGGACTTCTACGCGTCGCTGCGTACCTCGGCAGCGCTCGAGAAGGCCGAGGTCGCCGTCGTCGTGATCGACGTCACCGAGC
Source organism: Frigoribacterium sp. CFBP 8751 (assembly GCF_014841545.1). NCBI lineage: Bacteria > Bacillati > Actinomycetota > Actinomycetes > Micrococcales > Microbacteriaceae > Frigoribacterium > Frigoribacterium sp. CFBP 8751. Next base: position 124,069 of record NZ_JACYUB010000008.1, on the reverse strand, counting down.
AGATCTCGACGCAGGACCTGCGCATCATCGACCTGGTGCTCGAGTCGGGCCGTGCGCTCGTCCTCGCGTTCAACAAGTGGGACCTCTTGGACGACGACCGTCGCCGCTACCTCGAGCGCGAGATCGAGCAGGACCTCGACCACGTGTCGTGGGCCCCTCGCGTGAACATCTCGGCCCGCACGGGTCGTCACCTCGAGAAGCTCGTCCCCGCCCTCGAGCTCGCCCTCGAGTCGTGGGACACCCGCATCCCGACCGGCAAGTTCAACGCCCTGCTCGCCGAGCTCGTCGCCGAGCACCCGCACCCGCTGCGGTCGGGCAAGCAGCCGCGCATCCTGTTCGGCACCCAGGCCGCGAACCGCCCGCCGACCTTCGTGCTCTTCACGACCGGGTTCCTCGACCCGCAGTACCGCCGCTTCATCACGCGGCGCCTGCGCGAGATCTTCGGCTTCGAGGGCACGCCCATCACGGTGAACATGCGCGTGCGCGAGAAGCGCAAGCGCCCGTAGCCCTTCTCCCGTGCCTGTCCCGTCGACGGATCGGCACCGCCCGCAGGCTCGCCTGTGGACTGAGCGCCCGGTTGTGGATCGTTTCCACACCGGGCGTTCTGCATTGCTAGGGTGGCTCCCATCGACAGCGATATGTGAATGTCGCATGACGGAGGGCGAGGGTGCATGGCAGACCTGGTGGTGGACGAGAAGACGTTGACGTCGGTTGCGTGGCGGGTGTCGTCGGCGGCCGTCGACGCCGAGGTGTCGGCGACGCTGACACTCGGGACGGCGTCCGACGTCGGTTCGCCGAGCGTGGCGGGGGTCCTCGACGAGGCGACGGGGCAGCTGGTGAGACGGGCGGGGTTGGCCGTCGAGGCGATCCAGGCGGTGGGCGACTTCACGACGACGTTCGTGCGCGAGTTCGAGCAGGTGGAGTCGCGGCTCACTGCCGGACTGCCGGCGGACGACCCGGCGGGGGTGGGGTCCAAGTGAGCACCGACGACGACCCGGGCGTGGGCTCGGTGGAGGGCATCAGGCAGCTCGCGAAGACGAGACGAACCGAGGTCGACGATCTCGAGGTGGCTGCCTACCGGTTGGCCGAGGCGGCGAGCTGGGGTGCCGAGTGCTGGCGGGGGCAGTCGGGCGAGCAGTTCGTCGCGTCGATGACCGACGTGTCCACCGAGGTGACTGCTGTCGCCCGGGGCCTCGAACACCACGCTGCGGCGCTCGAGGCGTACGCGCTCGACGTGTCGTTGATCCAGGGGTCTCAGCAGACCCTGGAGGCGCGGCGTGCGATGGCCGAGCAGAACATCCTCTCGACGGGGGTCGCTCTGAAGACGATCATGCGCGAGGCGCAGGACGCGGCGCGGGACGACCTGATCGGCATCGTCGTGGAGTCCGAGTACCGCTCGGGTGAACGGTCGACCTTGCAGCGTCGCATCGACGACGAGCAACGAGAGCTCGAGGTCGTGGCGGGCTTGTGGACCGACCTGGTCGAAGAGCGGGCTGCGGCTGATCGTCGGTGCATCGGCGCGCTGCAGAGCTCCGAGGCGATGGGGGCGTTGCCTCAGGTCACCGGGGAGGCCCTGGCCGCAGGGTCGTCCGAAGAATTGCTGGCGTTGCTGGCAGGGCTCTCGGCCACCGAGCTGATGATGCTGCTCGAGCAGCACCCCGAACTCGTCGACAAGGCGTTCCTGGCCGATCCCGAGCGGGTGCGGGCCTGGTGGGACGAGCTCGGGCAGCAGGGTGTTCGGAACGCCGACGACTTGACCGCGCTGCAGGTGGCGCTGGTGCGAGGGGCTCCGGCGATCATCGGGGCGCTCGACGGTCTGCCGCCGTCGGTGAGGGTCGCGGCGAACGTGTTCAACGCGAAGCGGCGGATTGCCGAGATCGACGAGATGGTGGGGCCGATCAAGCGGCGTGGGCTGCAAGGCGACGACGAGCTGCTGGCCGCACTGGCGCGCGAGCGCGCGTACCTCGCGGACGCTGTGGCGGAACCGCCTCACGTGCAGCTTTATCTCTTCGACCCGTCGAAGAGTCGAATCATCGAGATGATCGGGGAGTGGAACGACAAGACCAGGACGGTACTGACCTACGTGCCGGGAACGCTGACGAACATGGACTCGTTCTACGGGAAGAACGGAAGTCTGCAGCAGATGGCGAAGTGGCTGGAGGCGAACGATCCGGATGGAACGTCCGTGGCGTTCGTCTTCAAGGACGGAGTCTTCCCGGGTGGCGCCGAAGGCAGCAAGAACCCGGCCGAATTCGTCGGGGCTTTCGCGCAAGCCAACGACCCGGAATTCGCGCGCGGGACGAGCAAGGCTCTGTACGACTTCCAGCGGGGGCTGGCCGTTGATCCGATCAGAACGGAACCCGGATACCGCGACGTGGCCATCGGGCACAGTTGGGGGTTGGCGAACATCACGTCCGCCGAGGTCCATGGGGCCACTTACAACAAGGTGATCTCCCTCGCAGGCGCGGGGATGCCGCCGGAGTGGCAGCCGCGAGCGGGCACGACCTACACCGACTACAGCTATTGGGATTTCCTGATGGAGGCGCAGTCGACCGGTGGTGTCTGGGGCGGGCGGAACCCGAACCGCTCCGACGACTTCGAGTCGCGCGGCTACTTCCAGAGTCCGCATGACGTGGAACTCGAGCAGACCGGGGCAAGCTACACCCCGGTCTGGAAGCTCGATGACAACCATGCGCTCGTCGCTCAGTCGAGTGACGACAATGCACAGGTGCGCGATGCCTTGAGGCAGGAACTGTTCCCTGATGGCTAGAAACAAGGCGAGATTCGTCGCGGTGCGGTGCGCAGTCGTCATTGCGGTATTGGCTAGCTTGGTCGCGGGTTGCGCCCAAGAGACCCCGGAGGGGCTTGAGCAGATGAAGTACATAGACGAAAAGACCGATCGAGTGGATCTCTCGGCCCTGAAACGCGACGTCATGGTGACTCAACGAGAACTTGCATCCATGGGGGATGCGGAGAGCATCGTGGGCATCCTGGAACCGGCTGACGGGGTCCTGATGTCATGTTCCGAGGGGCGACACCAGTGGACGGGGTCGACGACGATCGAGTACGCCGAAGCCCCAGAACAAGAGGCGTACTTCTCTTTGGTGGAACACAGACTTGCTGATTCTGCGGACTTTCGTACAGAACGGCTCGTCACGCCTGACGGCAGGGATGAATGGCTCATCGTTTGGACCAAGGATGGAACCAGATATTCCATCACGGTCTACACGGGGCGCTCGAAGGTCCAGGTGTCCTCGAGCTCGTGGTGCTTCACGCTGCAGCCCGGGCAGGCAGAGGGTGGTCGGTTCTGAGGGTGGGATAGGGCACCATTGGTGTTCGTGAGACGAGCGGACGGGGTGCGACGGTGACGGGCGCTGGGCTGTGGCACCGCGCCTCCTCGGGGGTGGGGTTGTCGGCCGCGGCCGACCGGGTGTGGCAGCGGCTGCAGCTCGACCGGCTCGCCGGCGGGCGGCACTCGGGCTACGTCATCCATGAGGACATGCGGCAGCACCCTCGAACCGTCCGCAGCTTCGTCGGCATCCGGTGGCTGCTGTTCGGCGAGACCGTCGTCGGGCTCACCGCCATCTTCATCGCCGCCGTCCTCACCAGCCGCGGAGAACACGTGCCGTGGGCCGTGTGGTTCCGCTCCACCGTCGTCCTCTTCATCACCGCCTCGCTCTACGTCTTCGCCTGGCGGGCACAGCTCGGCTACTACTGGGCCTACTCACGCCTCCGCCTGTTCAGTCGCATCTTCCCGATCGTGACGCTCATCATCGCCACCATCCCCGGGCTCTACCCCGGATGGATGGTCGTCGAGCAGATCGTCTTCTCGCTGCTGATGATCGGCATCGGCGACCTGCTCACCAGCGACCACATGCGCGCGGCCTTCCCGCGGCCGGCGAAGCCCGACGTGGTCGACGGCGCGAACTGAGGGCCCGCTCGCCCCGCACCACGCCACGAAGTAAACAAACCGCCATCCGATTCCGTGGCGGGGTGTTTACTTCGTCGCGGGCTGGCGGGCTGGCGGGCTGGCGGGCTGGCGGGCTGGCGGGCTGGCGGGCTGCCTCGCTGACAGGCGGGGTGGCCGCGACCCGAGGAGGCGCGGGTCAGTCGCTCGCGCGCGGAACCATCTCGACGTCGGCGGGCTCGACCACGTGCCCGTCGCCCGTGACGAACGCGACCCGCACGGGTTCTCCCGACCCGACGACGCTGAACCGGCGTGCGGCGCCGTCGGGGTGCGGATCGTGCTCGTCGCCCCAGACGGCGAGGGCGGCCAGCACGGGGGCGAGGTCGCGGCCCGCGTCGGTGAGGAGGTACTCGACGCGCTCTCGGGCTCCGTCTTCTCGGTAGGTCGAGCGCTCGAGCACGCCGGCGGCGACGAGCGACTCGAGCCGGGCCGTCAGCACGTCGGGCGACAGGCCGAGCCGCGCCCGGAACTGCGAGAACCGGGTATGCCCGAGCAGCGCCTCCCGCACGACGAGCAGGGCCCAGCGCTCGCCGAGCAGGTCGAGGCTGCGCGCGATGCCGCAACGCGGGTCGAGGGGTCCACGAGAAGCCATGCCGACACCCTACCTCGATAGGCTTTTCGTATCCAGGGTGCTAGCGTCGCCGACATGCCCCGTGACCTCGCTGCCTCCGTCCGTCCCGACGGGCCGGACCGGCTCGCGTTCTGGACCTGCGCCTCCGTCCTCGCCCTCGCCCTGTGGACGAGCGGCGCCGCGACGCCGGTCTACCCGCTCTACGCGACCGACTGGCAGCTGACGCCGTTCGTCACGACCGCGATCTTCGCTGTCTACCCGCTCGTCCTCGTCGTCGTGCTGCTCGTCTTCGGCAGCCTCAGCGACACGATCGGTCGGCGGGCGAGCATCCTGCTCGGCGTGAGTGCGTCGATCGTCGGCGTGCTGCTGTTCGCGCTGGCACCGGACGTCGGCTGGGTGCTGGTCGGCCGCGCGTTCATGGGCCTCGGCGTCGGCCTGTCGCTCAGCCCCGCGACCGCCGCGATGATCGACATCGCCGGTCCCGTCAACTCGGCGCGCACCGGAGCCATCAGCACCGCCTCCACCGCCGTCGGCCTCGTCTTCGCGACGCTGCTCGGCGGAGCGCTCGTCCAGTACGCGCCCGAACCGCTGCACCTCACGTACTGGGTGCTGCTCGTCGTCGAGGTGGGCGTGCTCGTCCTCGTCTGGCGGCTGCCGCGGGACCGGGACGCGCTGGCCGGGCGCTGGAGGCCACGATGGCCGAGCGTGCCGCGCGCGCTCCTCGGGGCGGTGGGCGCCGCGGCCGTCTGTGTCAGCGCCTCCTACGCTCTCGGGGCCGTGGTGCTCTCGCTCGGTGCCGAGATCGGCGTGACGCTGATCGGCAGCGACAACGCGTTCGTGACCGGCGCGGTGATCGCCCTGTCGATGGTGGTCATCGCGGTCGTGGCGCTGGCGTCGCGACGGGTGCCGGTGGTGATCGCCGTCGTCGTGGCGGCGGTGGCGACGGCGCTCAGCTTCACGGCACTGGTGCTGGCCGCGGCACAGCAGTCGTTGGGGCTGTTCCTGGCGTTCTGCGTACTGTCGGGGGTCGGCTACAGCCTGTTCTTCGCGTCGGGGCTGGGGATCGTGTCGCAGTTCGCTCCGGAGCATCACCGCGCCGGGACGCTGTCGGCGGTGTACCTCGTCGCCTACCTGGTGCAGGGGGCGACCGCGCTGTGGCTGGGCGCGCAGGCGACCCGCGGAGGGCTCGAGAGCGCCGTCGACGTCGGGGCCCCGGCGATCGTAGGGCTGGCGCTCGCGGCGATGGTGGCGGTCGTCGTCGTGATGCGCGGGCGGGAGCGGCGGCGGCGGGTCGCGGCGTAGGGGTGGCAGGGCGGAACGCAGGAGGCGTGGGTCGGGCAGGGTGCGCGGGGTGCGGACGACAGGGGGGCGGCTTGCATCCCGCAACGAGGTAAAGACTCCGCCACGCGATCTCGTGGCGGCGTGTGTACTTCGTGGCGGGGTGGGGCAGACCACGGCACCAGGAAGTGGTCACCGCGCCAGGTTTAGTCCTGGCGCTGTGACCACTTCCTGGCGTTGTACGCGGCCGGCGGGCGGCGCGGCCGCCCGCCGACTACCGCCAGCGCCGCAGCGCCACGCGCTGCACGACGTTCAGCACGGTGTCGCTCAGCGTCCCGAGCAGCGCCAGCAGCACGATGGCGAGGAAGATCCGGTCGACGCGTCCGTTCGACTGCGACTCGGTCAGCAGGAAGCCGAGGCCCATCGACGATGCGATCAGCTCGGCCGCGACCAGGAACAGCCACGCCTGCGCGAGCGCCAGCCGCAGCCCCGACACGAGCGACGGCAGCACGGCCGGCAGCTGCACCCGGGTGAAGAGCGACACCCGCCGCAGGCCGTAGGCGCGCCCTGCCTCGACGAGCTGCGGGTCGACGTGCCGCAGCGACCCCGCGACCGTGGTGAACACCGGGAAGGCCGCACCGATCGCGATCAGGGTCACCTTCGAGTCCTCGCCGATGCCGAGGTACAGGATCAGCAACGGCACCCAGGCCAGCGACGGCACCGCGCGCACGGCCGCGATCGACGGGGCGAGCAACGCCTCGCCCACCCGCGACAGCCCGACGACGGCGCCGACGACCAGCCCGATCGCGGACCCGACCACGAACCCGATCAGCACCCGCTGCACCGAGATGGCGACGTAGAGGCCGAGCTGACCCGTGGCGGCGAGGTCGACTCCTGCCCGCGCCACGTCCGCAGGGGACGGCAGGCGGTACGAGGGGACTCCGCCGACGGTGGTGGCGAGCACCCAGGCGGCGAGCACGGCGGCCGGTACGAGCACCCCGAGCAGGGCCAAACGGCGGGGAGCAGGCGCGCCCGGGGTGCCCGGGCGTCGCGGCGCGGGCGACCCGGACGAGGAGGCGCGGCGTCCGTCGTCGACGACCCGCGCCTCCTCGGCTCGAGGGGTGGCGGTCAGGGTGCTGCTCACGAGGTGGACGCGGCCGTCGCGTACGAGTCGTCGAAGAGCGAGTCGAGGGCGGCGTCGACGTCGTCCTGCGAGGGGACGTCGCCGGACTCGACCAGGATCGGGCCGACGGTGTCGAGGACGGCGCGCTGGTCGGCTCCGGGGGCGGGGTCGATGTCGAGGTGGGTGCGGTCGATCACCGTGGTGGCGACGGCGGGGTCGATCGCGGCGGCCTTGGCCAGGATGGCGGCGGTCTCGTCCGGGTTCTCGAGCGCCCAGGCGCGGGCCTTCTCGTACGAGTCGACGACGACCTGCGCGACGTCGGGCGACGCCTCGAGGAACGACTCGGTGGCGTTGAGGAACCCGTAGCTGAGGAAGTCCACGTTGCGGTAGAGCAGCTTGGTGCCCGACTCGGCCTCGCTGGCGGCCATGATCGGGTCGAGGCCGGACCAGGCGTCGACGCTGCCGTTCTCGAGGGCGGCGCGTCCGTCGGCGTGCTGCAGGTTCTGGATCGTCACGTCGGAGGCGCTGAGGCCGGCCTGGTCGAGCGCCTGCAGCAGGAAGAAGTACGGGTCGGTGCCGGTGGTCGCGGCGATCGTCTTGCCGCGGAGGCCCTCGACGTCGGTGATGGTCGAGTCGCCCGGGACGACGAGCGCCGACCACTCGGGCTGCGAGTACACGTCGATCGTCTTGATGGGGGAGCCGTTCGAGCGGGCGAGCAGCGCGGCCGAGCCTGCGGTCGAGCCGACGTCGACGGCTCCGGCGCGCAGCAGCTCGTTGGCCTTGTTCGAGCCGGCCGACTGGGTCCAGTTGACGGTGACTCCGTCGCCGAGGGCGTCCTCGAGGTAGCCCTGGTCCTTCACGACGAGGCTGAGCGGGTTGTAGGTCGCGAAGTCGATGTCGAGGGTGTCGGTCGACCACTCGCCGTCGCTCGACCCGGCGCCGCCTGCCGCGTCGGCCGCACCGGTGCTGGCGTCCTCGCCCGCGACGCAGCCGGTGAGGAGGAGGGCGCTCGCCGCGGCGAGGGCGAGACCGCCGGCCCAGGAGGCGCGAGTGCGGGTGGTGGGGGAGGTGCGGAAGGTCATCGGTTCGTCTCCGTGCTGTCGGGGGCGGTGCGGTGGTCTGCGGTGGTCGGTGCGGGTGCGGGTGCGGTCTCGGTACGGGCGTGTCCGGCGGTGGCCGTCGCGGTCAGCGTGCTGGTGGTCGAGTTGCCGGCGTGGACGCGGTGGACGCCGAGGTCCGCGAGCAGCTGGAGGCGCAGCTCGGCCAGGGCGGGGTCGTCGCGGTCGCGGGGTCGGTCGCCGGGCACGGTGACGATGCGCTGGATGCTGGGAGCGCCTCCTGCGGTGTCGGCGTGCGCCGCGCCTCCTGCGGTGGGGTCGGCCGCGACCGTGGCTCCGGCGGGCGGCTGCTGCGAGAGGTCGGAGAGGACGACGATGCGGTCGGCGAGGTAGAGCGCTTCGTCGACGTCGTGGGTGACGAGCAGGACGGTGGTGGGTTCGGCGCGGTGGATGTCGAGCAGCAGGTCGTGCATGCGGAGGCGGGTGAGGGCGTCGAGGGCTCCGAACGGTTCGTCGAGCAGCAGCACCTTGGGGGCCCGGGCGAGGGCGCGGGCGAGGGCGGTGCGTTGGGCCATGCCTCCGGACACCTGGCGGGGGCGGAGGCCGGCCGAGCTGCCGAGTCCGACGAGGTCGAGCAGCTCGGTGATGCGGGCCCGGCCGGCGGCCTTGTCCGGTTTGCTGCCCGTGGTGCCCTTACCGGCCTCGGCGCGCTCGCTGCGCTTGCGGGCCTTCGGCAGGCCGAGTTCGACGTTCTGGCGGAGGGTGCGCCAGGGCAGGAGGCGCGGCTCCTGGAACGCGATGGCGCAGCGTTGGTCGGTGGGTTGGGTGGGGGAGGCGTCGATGTCGACGGTGCCGGAGTCGGGCTGGTCGAGGCCGCCCACCTGGCGCAGCAGGGTCGACTTGCCGCAGCCGGACGGGCCGACGATGGCGATGATCTCGCCGGCCTCGACGTCGAGGTCGAGGGCGTGGAGGACGGGGCGCTCGCCGAAGTGCCTCCCGACGCCGCGCAGACGGATCGGCAGGGCCGAGGAGGCGCGGGTCGTCGAGGTGGGCATGTCACGACGGTAGGTGGGCGGGGTGCCTGCCGTCCCGTGGGGTGTAACGGGGCGAAACACTCCGTTCGGTCTAGGACCAGCTGGAGAAGGCCGCCAGCGCGGCATCCGTTCGGTAGAACTTCCGGAGGGCTGAGGCGGACGGTGCCGCCGGCAGGTGGAGGAGGTCGTCGCGGGTGACCTGCAGGTCGGCCTTCGAGATGCCGGGCGCGTAAGTGATGCGGCTGCCGTCCGGCTCGAGGCGCAGGAGGAACGCGTCGAAGGCGACGTGGTGGTTGAGGCACAGCGGCAGGCCGTTGAGAGCTTCGTCGGCGCCGCCGATGCTTTTGGGGATGAGGTGCGCACCCTGGATGAGTCGGGGGACGGCGATGTCGCACAGGGCGCAGGTCGGGCCGTAGCGGTTCAGGACGTCGATCTTGAAGCGGCGCTGCTGGGTGCGCTGCTGCACGAGTCGGAGGGTTTGCTCGGGGAGGCCGCCGAACAGGTCGACCTCTTCTTCTGAGGCGGGCAGCTCGTCGTCGGATGGGAGGGGGAGGACGGACTCGACGAAGGAGAGGTAGAAGACGGCGGCATCGTCGTCGAAGGTGTCGACGTAGCCGAGTCGGACGTCCTTGAGGGTCGAGCGCAGGGCATTGGGGGTCACGACAAACAGCGGGAGGCCAAGGCTCTGGGCGCGCTTGACCGACTCGATCTCGTTGCGGTCGAACGAGGCATGACGTTGTGTGGAGGGGTAGTGGTAGTCGAGGTGCTCGTCAGTCAGGTCGTCGGCGTAGGACGTGCCGGTGTGCTGCAGGGTGAGAGCGACGCGGCCGGGGGAGCCTTTGGTCCAGTCGCCGGTGCCGTCGAAGAAGATGCCGGCTTGGCCTTTGTAGAGGCCGAGGACGCGGATGGCGGCCGGGGTGAGGCCGTCGGCGTTGCCGGCTTGGGCGAGCTCGCTCCAGAGCGTGAGGCGTCGCTCGTACTCGCCACGCGTCCAGTCCGATATCCCCACGAAAGAGATCATGGCTCATGTATGCGGAATCCTGGGCGATCGTCACGTACCCAGTGCGAGGGGCCGGCTGCGGGTGGACTTTGGAGGCCGCTGGATCGGCTATGCTTATTGGGTTGCCTCGGTCGGGGCAACACCAAGAAGGCAGTTGCTCAGCAACCGTTTTCTCGGGCTGTGGCGCAGCTTGGTAGCGCACTTGACTGGGGGTCAAGGGGTCGCAGGTTCAAATCCTGTCAGCCCGACCAGAAAAGCCCTGTTCAGAATCCGGTTCTGGCAGGGCTTTACTTATGCCCACCGCAGATAACCCCACCAAAACCCCTCATCAAGCCATACTCGGTGCATGAAGACAAGGGGGCTTGCGCTGTGGTTAGTCGTGGTGTCTATCGGGCTCATCGTCGTGTCCGCTTGGTGGCTGTTCGCGCCGAACGACTATCGCATTGTCAGCGTGGAAGCTAATCCGTGGGAGGCTCTGAGCGGTGTCGGCACCGTTAGCGCCACCGCCGTTGCTGTTTGGCTAGCTGCCCGTTCCTTGCGGCAGGAACGCGGAGGCGTTGCTCGGCTCGTGTCTGCGTGGGTCACGGTCGTGTTCCAAGTGAACGAGGATCGGCGAACATACAGGCGCGTGACCACCCTGTACGTGGGCAACGAGAGCGACGAACCCGTGTTCGAGGCCTTGGTCAACGTCGTTCTCGGTTCAAAGCGTATTTCGATTGGAAACTTGAGCGCTCCCAGTCCAATAGCCGTCTTACCCGCGCGTTCCGTGAGGGAATTTGATGTCTCTAGTGCCATGGCTGCTCAGTCAGACCTTGATGATCCACGAGCGGAGTTGTCCTTCACTGCGCCCAACGGCACCAAGTGGCTGCGGACAGCGGACGGCAAGCTTCGCGATACTTCCCGCCAGAAGACGCAGTGGAAGCCCATGCCCGCAGCTAATGCGCTTCAGGTGGGCCGCAACGATCCGACTAACCCTCTCATCGTGGCCATCGCCTTCCTCAACGCCGTTTGGCAAGCAGCAGGCGCAGATGGGCAAGAACGCCCCGACCTAGACGATGGCGAGCCCGTGCAGGACCCTGGTGCCGTCGCATCCACCGTGGTGTCGAGTTTCGCCCCGGGATGGGTGGGGGCCGACTGGGCACAAATAGGTAGGCAATTGCACTCGCTCGCGCCCACCAACTATGTCGACTACCGGGCAGAGCACGTCGCATATGTCAAGTTAGTGGGAGACCAGTCCCTTCAGGGTTTCAGCGTCCAAGGGCCTGACCCTATCTGGATAAGGGACGTCTCATATGTGACCCTGGTCCTGGAATCGCCTGGCGGATGGCGAGTATTCGGAGTCGGAACTCGGGTAGAGCCAGAGACCATCCTTTTCCCGGAGGGCATGCTCGATTCGTCGGTCATATCCAGAGGCGGCTTCACCAGCTGAGGACACGTTGTCCCGTCTGAGGTTGCCACTTGCGTACGACCTTGCGTGCCTCCTGGCGAGTTAGGCAGTTAGACCAGTGCGCACGTCCGTGTCCTTTCCCGGGCCGTACAAGTGCTAGCCGACCCCAGACACGAATGCAGAGAACATGGCGCGCTGCGGCGAGTAGTCCTTCTTCCGCAGGTGTGCATAGACCTTGTCGGTGATCGAGACGGAAGCGTGACCCATGAGCCGGCTGAACTGGAACATGTCGAAGGCACCCGACTCCAGCACGAGCGTGGCGAACGTGTGTCGCAGCTCGTGCAGCTTCAGGTCGGGCATGCCTATCGCTCGTGCAGCAGGGTTGACGGTGCAGGCGGCGATGAACTCGTCGAGCTGGGACTGGCTGAAGAGAGTCCGTTTTCTTGAACGGGTGCAGCCGATCTTTTCTTTCGGGCTAGGCGATGAAGAGCGCGGACGCTGATGCCGAGGTAGATCGATCCGGACTCATAGTCGAGCCAGTTATGGCTGGCAGGCTACGTTGGGGCGGGGGTGTTGTACGGAATGGGATCGCCTTTCGCGATGACTCGAGCGTGGCACGGGCACAAAAAACCTCGTACAGCTCACAACGGTTAGTTGTGTGCCACACGAGGTAAGTGGACCTTGACGCGTCGGTGGGCCGGGCTGGATGCTCGACAGCTTTCGTTCGTTGTCAATGGCTTTGAGCCTCAGCCCTGGCGACCTCTTATGCCCTACTGGGCGCACGTCCGACACGTGATTAGGGTCTCCCAAATATCCCAAGGACATGTGCTAATTAATATTAGACCTAAAACGGGTCGTCTATCCCCGTTGAGATGGCGGGAGGCTGCTTCGAGATCGTCGCGTCCTGACCGGCCCATTCGCTCTTGACCGCGAGTATCACCTGACGATCTTTCCCGAGAGTCTTGAACACTTTCTTGAATGAAATGCTCTTCGACGAAGTGGTCCCTAACAGGCCTCGAGCCACGAGGTGGGTGAAAGCACCACGACCGATGTATTTTGCGTTGTCGTAGGTGAGCCGGAAGCCGCCCCGAGGCCCAGACCTCAGTTCGTCCCCTTCGATCGCGAGGCGGAGCCAGTCGGCAGGGACGTACATGCCCTTCAACACGCGGCTATCGGACTTCGCAGCGGCGTCCCCCCGCACAAACTTAAACCAGAACGGCGAATCGGTCATCCGCCAATCCCTACTGGTCGTGTCATCTTTGCTGGTTCTAGGCATTAGGCGTAGTTGCTTAATCAGCTCTGCTTTTCGTTTGTAGACCCATTCATACCGCCCGCCAATAGATGAGTTGGCCTGTTCGAGCCTTTTGTACTGTACGAATGTAAAAACATCATTAACTTTGTCCCAGTAGAAGAGGTCAACACCCATTTCTTCTTCTAGAGGCTTCTTGTTGACGCAAACGACGCTGAGGACGCGTTCCTTTGCGCGATCGGTAAAGACCGTCATGCTTGCAGCAACCTGTTCTACGCCAAGTTTGCGATTGAACCGACGCAAATCGAGCGGTAGCAATTCCTCCTCTAGATCCACCTTGTAAGCACTATTCATCACAGATTGAAGAAGATCTTCGTCGGTGTTGCCGACAGTGTCCGACGCAAGCGCATCGGCGGGAAGTTCGATGTCTGCGATTTGTGCAGCCAAAGTCACTGCATCCTTAGTTTCGATTCGTGCTTGCTCCACTCCCGGGCCGAACGAACGTGGGGGTGCAGTTAGGTTGCTGAACCAGAGACCAAATCCTGGGTCTATTTGTGTCAGCCGTTCCGAAAGAGCAACGGCGGCTTCCGTAGAAAGTGACTGTGGGAAGTAGGCCGCAGGAACGTCCAGATCGCCAGGGGCGGTCTCAATGCTCGCAGTGATTTTCGATAGGGGAATTGGCTCAGTTATTCGATATATGGGACGGAAAGATGCCCGAACGGTCCTACTGGCTATGCCGCTTATGCTGTAGACCAAAGCCGCACCGACCACTGTCGGTTCGTCGTGTTCGGTCTCGCCCGTTTGCAGAGCGATCCCGACGTCGCCAACTGACGGTGCCAACGTTTTTTCGAACGCTTCAGATAGGCGATCGACTGCTAAGTACTCAATTCGATTCGCGCCGAGGGCGTTCCAGATGAAGAGCTTTGGTGCCGTCGTAGTTTGGGGGACCGTCGTCACTGAGTCGCTTTCGTTTGAGAATCGCATGAATCGTGCGACGACAAGCGCCTCATTCGAAGTCGGCCATGAACGACTCGCTTGACATTGTCAATGGCTCCTGGGTCGCAGTGCGGTAGGGGGCGAAGTGTGGGGCTTACGGACGTGGCTGGTCACAGGTGCAAGTAGGACCCATCAAGTCTGGATAGCAGCGATAGCGGCCGAGCCCCCAATGGCAATGACCAAACACTCCGTCCAAGAAGCTTGAAAAGGGGACTTCGGTGGCGGTGTGCGCGAATGAGGTGCTTTGGCGTAGGTCGCCACCTTCCGTCTTGGCCGACAGTTCGCCTAAAGACCCAGAAGGTGAGCCCTCATATGACCGTAACCGAAACGGAAATTTCTTGACCTTTTGCCGCTTGCGGAAGCGAGGCGCGACGTACGGCCGGAACCGTACTAAATCATACCGATCTGGTGAGTACTACAGTCAAGGTGCTGCATTCCCTTAAGCAGCTTGAACCGCTCGAAGACCCCATGGCGGCGGAAGAAGACGCGACGTTCCCTGCGAGAATCGGGAAATGGAGTACGTCATCGGTCTGCTGAGCGTGATTGCTACGGTCGCCATACCTCTTTTCGTGCGACGGAGAGATCGACCCCGTCGTGAGGTGCGTTATGGCGTTGTCCAGGTCGTCCCCGGTATTCCGAGCCAAGGAGGTGTCCCCGTTACTCTTGGCTTGCAAATTTGGTCGAGTAGCCGGGCAGACATTCCGTCCGCAACCTTCGACCGCGGGCGGCCTATCGCTTTCCGGTTTTCAGCCCCGGTAGAACTCCTCCATGACGGTCTTGGCGATTGGGAACGCTCCGACCGAACTCCGCGCCTAGTCTCCCCAAGCGAGCTTCACATCGAGCCTCAAGTGATGCATCAAGACTTCTTCATCTCCCTTACTTTGAGAGCTTCGGAGCCGTTCTTTTTGCGGGTCGACAATCCCCTAATCGACGTGCGGGTAGTCCGAGACGTCAAGGTCGAGCGGCTAGCGCCTTCCCGTCAAGATCGGGGAATCCAGCAGTCTCGAGCTCGTGCGCGCGTCTCGGTCCTGGCAGTCGGAGTTTGGGCAGTCGCTGCATGTCTTCTCCTGATGGTGACCGGCTTCTTTTGGTTCCTGGCAGACCAAGAAGTCGGCGCCGGCATCACTACCGTTGGCGTCCTGCTCTTTCCTTTTGCAATCGTTCTACTGGTGAGTGCGGCTGTTCAGAAAATTGTCTCAAATCGCGAGACTTCTCGTCGTAACGAGCAGTCTCGCCTGCCAATCATGTGAGTAAGTAAGAGAGACTGCGTGCTTGCTCATCATGATTAGGTCCAGCACCGTCTCGCGCGGGTCTCAGCCGAGTCGCTCCTCATTCCTGTTGACGCTCGCGAGCGTCGTCGATGCCACGTTCTTTGGGAGTTCATGGATGGTCCACGCGAAGGGCTACATCTAGTTTGAGAGGGCCTTAGAGGCGGGCGCACGCCAGGCCTCCTCTGTTGGCCGTAGATGACTCAGCCCAGCGGGAAGACACCCTCGAACCTGCCCCAAGGGCATGGTCTCTACTTGGTCACACGCCGGCACCGCGCCGGCTTTTCCGAGAGGAGCCTCCTGTGGCCTGGAGCACACGCTAGCTGGGCGAGCTGGCCGGCACCACCGTCAAGTCGGTGCGGTATTACCACCAGCTCGGGCTGCTCGACGAGCCCGCACGGCTGGCCAACGGGTACAAGCAGTACAAGGTGCGGCACCTGGTGCGCCTCCTGCAGATCACCCGCCTGACCGACCTAGGCGTCCCGCTCGCTCAGATCGAATCCTTCCGCTCGTCCGTCGACGATCCCGCCGTCGCCCTCCGCACGATCGACGCCGAGTTCGCCGCCACCATCGAGCGGCTGCAACGCATTTGCGCCGAGTTGGCGGCGATCCTCGAGAACCGGACCAGCGCCTCCTTGCCTGCCGGGTTCGCCGCAGCGGGACGCGACCTCAGCGAAGCCGACCAGTCGCTGCTGCTGATCTGGTCGAAGGTGTTCGACGAACGTGCGATGGACGACCTGAAGCAGATGCTCATCGACTCGCCCAAGACGGCTGCCGACACCGAACTCGAAGAGCTCGCCGACGCCGACCGCGAGACGCGGCGACGGTTGCGCGAGCAGTACGCTCCCGTGCTGGCGGCGGTGACTCAGCGGTACGAGTGGTTGGTTGCCCCGTGCGAGCGGGCTGCGCGGGGTGCGGCGATCGCGCAGCAGACCGTGGCCGAGGCGGTCGCCGAGCTGTACAACGATGCTCAGCGCGAAGTGCTCTACCGGGCGTCACTGATCGGTGCCGGGAAGCTCGATGAGCTGGCCGCACTCGAGGCGGCACCCGATGGCGCCGACACGCCCGGCGGTGCCGAGGCGACCGGTGGCGAGGTGACCGGTGTCGGAGACGCGGGTTGCGGCTCAAGGCCGAGCCGCGCCTCCTCAGGTTCCGACTCGGAAGGAGGCCGGCGACGAGCGAAACGACACTCGCGCCCACACTGGCCGAGGACCTGCTGCTCGTGCTGTTCGACCGTCGGTCAAGATCGATCCACAGCGAGGGGTCTCCGCTGTTCCACGTCTGGGCCCGGCAGTGCTGACCGAGCTGGCGCGGGCCGGTGCGGTCGACATCGACCGGAAGACCACGCTGCGCGGTAGGCAGGTGCGGGTGACGTCCTCTGCGGCGCCGACCGACGAGCTGCTGCTCGGCACCTGGCAGCGGGTCGAGCGCAAGCCGACGGACGCCTATTCGCTCGTGCTCGAGATCATGCCTGCGTTGCGGGCGCTGACCCTCGACCGGCTGGTAGCGCGCGGTGCGCTGATCCGGGAGAAGACGACCAGCCTCGGCTTCATCCCCGGTACGCGGCTGCGCCTGGCCGAAGGGGCAGGAGGCGCGGGTCGGCGGGGCGAACTCGTCGCGTCGCTGAGGGGCGTCCTCGCAGAGGGTACTGAGCCGTCGGTGCGCACCGCAGCCCTCGCGGCGCTGGTGTCGGCGAGTGGGGCGCTGCCGGCGCTGCACCGAGACATCCCGTGGTCGGGCGACGTCTACACCCGCGGGCGCGAGCTGCAGCAGGGCAAGTGGGGCGCGCAGATCGCGGGGGACGCCATCGCGGTGGCGGCTGGGGTGATGCTCTCGACAGCGTTGTTCGTGACGGTCGGCCTGCCTGAGCTTCGGGACGACTGAGGTCGTTCTTCTTGCGGCGGTGTCGGACCGCGTCGTTGCTCCCTCTTCACCACGCCGGTATTCGGCGTGCCCTCGCATCTCAGAGACATCCATCGAAGGAGACCACCATGTCCATCGCGCTCACCCTCTCGGGCCCGTCGCGCCTGTCGGCCGCGGCCGCGGCGTCGGCGGCTGCGACCGATGCCTCGTCGGGCGACCCATTCGCCTGGCTGCAGGAGCTGGTGGGGCAGGTGCCCGAGCTCGCGCAGCCGCTGATCCTGGCGCTGGCGGGTGCGATCCCGTTTTTCGAAGGAGAGGGCGCCGCCGCGCTTGGCGTGCTGAGCGGGGTCAACCCGGTCGTCGCGGCGCTGGCGGCGATCGCGGGCCATGTGCTGTGCGTGGCCGCGGTGGTGTGGCTAAGGGCGTGGGTGCGGTCGGGGGTCGGGGAGCGACGCAGGAGGCGCGGGGTGGGTGGGGCGCCGGCTGGCGGGTCGGGTGCGGCTGGGTGTGAACCGGGTGCGGGTGAGGTCGTCGACGAGCGCGCGGGTGCGGCGTCCCGCGGTGCGGGTGCTGCTGCTGGTGCCGGCTTGAGTGCTGCCGGAATGCCCGTTGCGACACGGGTCGTGTTGCGTGACGGGGTGTCGGAGTCAAAGCCCGAGAGGAAGGGGCAACAGAGGCTCTAGCGTTGGCTCGTGAAGTTCGGCGTGCCCAGTGCGAGCCTGCTGGCACCGCTCGCACTGCCGACGATGTTCACCGCGGCGACCCTCGTCGGCACCGGGGTGTCAAGGAGCTGGGTGATTCTCTGGCAGGTCATCGCGATCGTGCTGTGGACGACGGTGGTGACGGTGGTTGCCACGGGGGTGTTGAGAGTTGTGGGTGGTTGAAGCCCGATCCAGGGTGACAAAGGGCGACGGATAAATCGCCTGCTCACCATTCCCCGCTTTCTTCCTGCTGGCGAATTGCGGCGCGCCAAGCTGAGACTATTTCTCTTATGCCGAAATCTGAGGTCGTAGCCCGGCTCCTTGGCGGAGACATGCTCGTGTGTACTGTCGCCACCAACAAGGGGCAATCCATCACGCTGACGGAGTCGTCCGACGGGCTCGAGCCGGTTGTCGAAGGGGCCGCAACTCTGGCAAGAAACAAGGCCCTGGTCGACAACGCCTGGGCTCATGCCAAGTTCACACGTCTCAAGGTGCAGCTTCCTTCCGAGGAGCAGCAGAAGGCCGCGGCGAAACGTGCCGAGGCTCATCGGGACATGGCGGAGTGGATCGCTGAGCTCACGGACGACCTGACGAGCGAGACCGAACACGCTTGGTGTTCCGACTGTTTCGCTCTTGCAGAACACGTCAAGACCGATCGACCGTTCAATCAGGTGCCAGCCTATCTCTGCAGCAATTGCGGTTCACCGACACTTCCCTGCGCCGGCCCCACCTGCGACAACATGGCGTCTCGCGGACGCGGACCTTTGACCATGCCGAGGTTCTGTGCCGAGCACCGGCACGAGATCTCTGGTTTCGAAAAGATCGATAACAAGATGGCGTCGCTGGGGGACTACGCAACTTTCCTCGAATACGACAAGGTCAAACTGAGCCGAGTCACGAAGATCATCGGTTTCAGCCTGGCTGGTGTTGCCTTGGCAGTACCTGCGACTCTTGTCGCTGCACCGGCTATCGGGGGTGCCATCGGCGTTCTCATCAGCGGCTACACCGGCGCCGCCGCGACCACTACCGGTCTCGCTTTCCTCGGGGGTGGCGCCATAGCTGCGGGCGGTCTCGGGATGGCGGGTGGGACTGTGGTGCTCACGGCCTTGGGCGGCGCGCTCGGAGGAGCGCTGAGCGCATCCGTCACCAACGCGTACGTCCAGGAGGACAAATCGTTCCATATCGAAATGCTTCAGGGAGGGACGGGCACTCCCGTCATCGTCTGCAACGGGTTCCTCTCCGAGACAGCGCGAGGTTGGGGCGAGTGGAAGAGCATCGTGACTGCCCGATACCCGGACTCCCCGGTCTATCGTGTGCACTGGGGCGCTCGTGAATTAAGGCACCTCGGACTCATGAGCGGGACCGGGGCAGCGAAGGTCATCGGTGGGGCAGCCCTCCAGCAGGCTGCTGCGAAAGCAGCTCGGGCCGCGGCCACGAAGATCGGACCGTTAGGTCCGTTGCTCGCCGTGGCCGACATCGTCAAGAACCCCTGGCACGTAGCGAAGAACCGAGCAGATAAAACTGGTGTCGTTCTTGCCGACTTGCTGGCTCGGACTGAGACCGAATCGTTAGTCCTCGTCGGCCACAGCCTGGGTGCCAGAGCCATGGTGGTCGCGGCGCAGGCGCTGGGGACCAAACCGGGTGGGCCTCGGGTCGAAGCGCTCCACCTGCTGGGCGTGGCGATCGGGGCCAAGGGCGACTGGTCTGGTCTTGCGGACGCGGTGGACAAGGGCGTCTACAACTACCACTCGACCGAGGATGGCATCCTCAAGTACGTTTACGCCGTCGCGCAAGCGGGAAAGACTGCCGCGGGACTCACGGGCTTCCGACCCGCACCTGAAAAAATCAACAACATCGACGTGACCGACACGGTCACTGCGCACTCCGGCTACCACGACAACGTCACGCTTCGATAGATGCGACCGGTCGACCCCCATGTCGCGCTCTTAGCGCAAGGGACAAGGTGGCGGGTGCGGGAGCCGCCCTCGGGCGATAGTTCTCAGGCCTAGAGGGGGCTATTGTCTTGCAGTGATGCGCCCCTGCCGACCGGTGACTCGCGGGCGTTGGTCGTTGTGGGCGTTCAGGCTGACAGTCTCGGTCGTGTAAATGTCGCGTCTTTTGCTGAGTTGTATGTCGTCAACCATCTGTGCCAGAAGCGAATCGTAGGCCTTGCGGTACGCGGCAAACCATTCTTCTGTGATCGCTTCGTCGTCCGACACGGTGAAGAACGAGTTCCAGGAATCTGCCCAGGGTGTCTGACTCTGTCTCTTCCAGGCCTGTCGCCGTCGGAAAGCACTCGTCCTCAGTCGTGCGTCATCGCCCCAATTGCCGTAGGTGGTGAACGTCAAATCCATCATGTTCTTGTACGCAGCGGCTGTTGCGGGGCTGAAGAGCGGAGCCGCTGTGTGGAAGGTCGTGTCGACATGGCGCTTTAAATGAATGACGTCTGCAGGCGAGTCATCACGCCAGGTGCCTATGAAAAGCATGTAGCACATGATGCGGTTCAAGCTGGGGGCCAAGGACTTGTAGTACTCGAGTCTCACTCTCGTCAGTTCTTCGCTACGAGATTGTCTTCTGCCGAGCATGAGCCCGACCAGGAGCACGACGGCCGGAACGATGGCTGCAGATACGGCGGTCAGGACCTCGGCCCAATTCGGTTCATTCATCGTTTGGACCTCGGGCCTGGCACGTGAAGGTCAATCACGCGTACGCCTTGACTGACTCGCGGATGGCCGAGGCATGTTCGTAGATGCCGTCGAGGGACTCGATGGCGTGCTTGGTCTCGATCTTCTCCGCATCGAAGACGCCGAGGTACTTCTGCTTCTTGCCGTTGAAGTGCAAGCGCGCGATCGGTTTGCGGTTGTTGTCGTCGAGCAGGACCGCGAAGTACGACTTCGCGTCGCGGTGCACGATGCGCTCGGGCTTGACCTCGCTGCAGGCGATCGCCTTGACGATCTGGTAGCCCTCGAGTTCTTCGAGGGTCGTCTCCGTCTCGGTGTCCCGATCGAGATCGGCCTCGACGACGGCCTCGCTGCTGACCGCACCCGAGGGCGCTTCGGCCGGCATCGAGGGGAAGTTGGGGGAGCCGAGCGCGGTCTTGAGGCGGTCGTTCACCTGATCGTTGAGGAACTGTTTTGAGGCCTTGACCACCAGCGGCGTGAACTGGTCGCGCACCTTCTGGGTGAACGAACCCTCGTAAACGCGGGTCGTGACGAACTTGATCCAATCGTCCGACGGCTCACGGAACTGGGCGGCGATTGCTCGCTTGAGCTGACCGACGTACTTCAGCTCTTCAGCAGCACTGATGACGGAGTCGAGGTCGAAGACGTCCTTCGTCAGCTTGCTGAGCTCTGGGAGGAGCGTCTCATCGATGTCGGACAGGTCGAGCACGAGGAACGGCTTGTCGTCCATGCGGTTCGGCTTGTCGAGGTCCGTGTAGAAGTGGTAGCTCTCGCCGTTCGTCAGCACGGCGATGCGGGCGTTCGTCACAGCGAAGTACCGGAAGAGCTGCGACGCGTGCTCGATGCGAAGCGGCTCGGTCGACTTCTTGCACTCGATCAGGATCTGGACCTCGCCGTCACGCATGATCGCGTAGTCAATCTTCTCGCCCTTCTTCACGCCGACGTCGGCCGTGAACTCAGGCACCACCTCGAGAGGATTAAAGACGTCATAGCCGAGGATCGTCGAGATAAACGGCATGATGAACGCGTTCTTCGTCGCCTCTTCCGTCTGGATGGCCTCGCGCTGGTTCTTGACCTTCAGTGCAAGTGCGGCAAGCCGCTCGGCAAACTCCATCATTGTCCCCTTTGTGACGGTTTCTCAAGAGACTAGATGACACGAAAAGGCAAGCGGACCACGTTTGTCTGCTGGCTGCCCCCAATTCGGGTACCGAGCGGCGGCGACCCGCGGACGGGAAGATGCGCCGCGCGACTGCTTGGGGGAAGACAACTACCCGGCTTAGGGCGGGTCGCCATATTTCCCTCGACCCGTAGACCACGTAGACCCGTGGACCCGTGGACCCTTAGACCCGTGGACCCGTCCGCGCGCTTACGTCGTAGTGAGCGGCGTCGATAGCTGACGCAAGTAGCGAGCGCTGAAGATAGGAGATACACATGCGATTAATTCGTCAGGTTCACCGCGATGCTGTCACGTGGGAGGACTTCATGCCCAAGAGGGGAAATGGCGGTGTTCCACAACACGAAGAAGTCGATCATTTTCGACGAGCGATCAAGGGAAACGATGAACTTCGTCAGAAGGTCATGGGCGAGTTGCGGGAACTTGCGGAGCTCCGAGCCACATACGAATTTGCTCTCCTCACCGCGACCCTGGCCTTGTATGCCGTCATGGCAAGTCTTGTCATCCGCCCCCTTGATGCCCTCGAGGGAGAATCCTGGTATACGGCATTTGCCACCGTCGTGCTCGGAATGGCTGGGGCAGGGATGGCGGCGTTCCTCTTCCTCTCCATTCGCGCCTCCCTCGTACTCTCAAAGGCCCGACATGCTTCGTCCTACCTCCAGGCCTATAGCGAGGTGCTTAGCCGCCCAAGGACAGCGACGCGACCTCGGTGGCTTCAATCACATGAGTTGCCGTGGTGATCTAGGGGGCTAAACGTCCGATGGGGTCTCCACGCTTGAAAGGTGTCATCGTCGTTAGATTGCGAGGTGCCCGGCGATCATCTCGAACGTGTGCTCTTGATGGGCGACTCGGCGTTGTCGCTCGACCGGGTCGGGGTGGAAGAGTGCCTGCCGCCCCGGGTGAATCGTGGCGTGAACTGACAAACGTTGATCGAGGAGGGGCTCGAACGCAACGGCCCGCCGCCAGGCTTTCTCCGCATCCCGGCCCTGGAGGAGCACGACATCGACGTCGGGTGTGAGCTCCAAGAGCTCGAGCAAGACCAGCGCTCCAGCCTTTGACTGCGCCGCGTTAGGCGCCGCGTTGATGTACCAGGGATATGCGTTCCACGGCAAGACGACCTTTGCAGGGATGCCGAAACGATCGAAGAGACGTGCCATACGCTCGGCAGTCGGGTCGTCGTTCTCGACACTGATGAATCCCGAGCCGACACCGAGCTGAGTAGCCGGGCCGGGGTCCCGCAAGACGCTGATCACTCGAGCATCGACGCCACCGTGGTGTGGCGGAACGTAGGGCGCCCAGCCACGCCCATCACGATCGCGGATGGAGTCCACGAACGCATTGATCGGGGCCACGTGGGGTGCAGTGAAGGCTCGTGCGGTCTGGTCGGCGTGAAACGCGGGATCGGCCATTTGTCGGGGCATGCCGTGAACCTACTAAGCCGCCGTCCGTTAGCGCGGACACCCGCGCCTCCTTGGGTTTGCGCCATTTGGTGAACTGAGTGAACCGAGGCGTCAGGCCCGCGGGTGGTACGCCGTCGCGACGGCGCCAGAGGCGAGGTCGTGGCGGGCGGTCGGGGTGAGGTCGAGGGGGTGGGGGAGGCCGGCGAGCAGGTAGGGGCCATGGCCGGCGACCCAGGGGTAGACGGTGAACTCGTACTCGTCGACCAGGCCCCAGCCGACGACGTCGGTGGCGAAGGTGGAACCTCCGAGGCGGAGCGGGCCCCCGGGACGGCTCTTCAGCTCGCGCACCGCCTCGCGCAGGTCTCCGCCGAGCAGCTCGGCGTTCCAATCGACGCTCTCGAGCGTCGTCGACGCCACGTACTTCGGGATCTCGTGGATGGTCCGCGCGAAGGGCTGCATCCAGTCGGGGAACGCGTCGGAGGCGGGCGGACGCCAGGACTGCTCCATCAGCTCGTAGGTGACCCGGCCCAGCAGCAGACCGTCGGCCTGGGCGAGAGCCTCCGCGGCGAGCTGGTGGATCTCGGCATCCGGCCGGCCCTCACGGTGGTCGATGCAGCCGTCGAGCGTGACGTTGATGGAGTACGTGAGCGTCCTCATGCCGGGGAGGCTAGCTGTGCGACGCAGGCGCCACCAGAGGCGCGGGTGCTACCGCCCGTCAGCCCAGTGCGTCGGCCGGGC
Source organism: Frigoribacterium sp. CFBP 8751 (assembly GCF_014841545.1). NCBI lineage: Bacteria > Bacillati > Actinomycetota > Actinomycetes > Micrococcales > Microbacteriaceae > Frigoribacterium > Frigoribacterium sp. CFBP 8751. The sequence goes on along the minus strand of NZ_JACYUB010000008.1, from coordinate 100,581 downwards.
GAAGCCCTCGGGCAGGCGCGTCGCCGCATCGCCCCGGGCGCTGTTCACCTGCATCTGCGTCAGGTAGATCGCCCCCGACAGGTCCGCCCCACCGAGGTCGGCGTCGCGCAGATCGACACCGAGCAGGTCGCAGCGGTCGAGGTCGGCCCCGCGCAAGTCCGCCGCGATCGCGATGCTGCCGCGGAGGGTCCGCCCGCTCAGATCCGCCCCGGCCAGGGCCGCACCCATCAGATCGCTCCCCGGCTCGAGCGCCTGCCCCTTGCCCCTCGACCGCCGAGGAGGCGCGGGCACGGACGCCCGGGCCACCTCACTCGCCTGCACCAACAACGCGCGCGCCGCGTCGTACTCGGCGTCGACGTCGAGGGCGGCCAGCTGGTCGGGGGTGCCGTCGGTGAGGTGCCGGACGCGCTCGAAGGCTGCGAGCCACGGGGCCGGGTCGGGGGTGGTTGCTCGGGTACGGCCCTGTTGGGCCGCGGCGGCGTGTGCGCGCTCGCGCTCGATCAGGGTGATCGCCTCGTCGAGGTGCCAGAGCAGCTCGTGCAGCCTCCGCACGAGCGGGAACGTCGAGAACATCGCCTCACGCGTCGCGGGGTCGTCACGCCACGATCGCCCGGCGAACGTCCGCCGGCTGACCTTCTGCCCCGCCCCGAAACAGTCGAACACCGTGCAGCCCTTGAACCCACGCTCACGCAACTGCGGGTGGATGCGGCAGCCGTCGTGCTCGTCGAGGTTCATACAGGGGTCGCCAGCCGGCTTGTCGAACGGGAAGTCCGCGCTCTTCGTGAACGCCAGCGCGACGCAGCACAGGCCGAAGCAGTTCGCACAGTCGGCTCCGAGGTCGGCGCGGCGGCCCAGCTCGATCCGTGTGCGGGTGCTCATCGCGTCAACGCTAACGGGCGCGGCGGGCTGGGGCGATCGAACAGGGGTCGATCACTTGTCCCACACCGGGGCCGCAGAGAGACCCCGAGCCGCTCGCTCATCGGTGACGAGGTCGGTGATGAGTGCGGTCTTGGCGGCTGTGTAGGCGCGTCCGTCGTCGAGGCCGGCCAGCGCCTCCTTCAGGGTCGCGTAGCGCTGTCGCGCGACCGGGTCGCGCAGCAGGCGGTCGCGGAACAGCCGCTGGTGGCAGGCATCCCACTGGTCGGGGCGGAAGACGTGGAGGATGTGCGTGCGTCGTGGTCCGTCCCGCCGGACGTAGACCGCGTGGGTCTTCGGGCCCGCTGCGTGTCGTTCGTAGCCGAGGTCGATCAAGGCGGCGCCCAGGACGAACGGGTCGGTGCCGGGAGACGTCCGGGCGGCGACGTCGATGATCGGCTTCGAGAGGAGGCCGGGGACGGCCGTGCTTCCGATGTGCTCGAGAGCGTCGACCCGGGTGCCGAGGGCGGTCGCCAGGCGCTCGGCCTCTCGGCGGTAGTCGTCGGCCCAGGCGGGGGAGTGCGGCTGCAGATCGACCATCGGGGCGATCGTACGGGGTGTCGCTCTCGGCGGCGCGGGGTCGAGTGGTCCCGGATCGTCGCTCGCGCGGAGGGGAAGGACGATTCGGGACCACTCGATGACCGGTGGGGCGGGCGTGGGCCGACCCGCGCCTCCTAGGGGGTCGTCGGGCGGAGGTCGGCGAGGGGGCGCGACCAGGCGACCTCGCGGGCGAGCTGGCCGGAGGCGCGGAAGAGCCGCACCTGGTGCGTGTCGGGGAGGGCCGCGGCGAGGGCGTCGCGGTCGGCGGGGGTGAAGCCGAGCGTCTGCCAGAACGGTCCGGAGCGGCGGGAGAAGAGCCAGACGTGGCGGGCTCCGTGCGCGGCGGCGTCGGTGAGGGCGTGGCGGGCGAGGCGGGAGCCCGCGCCGCGGGTGCGGACGGTGGGGGCGACGGCGACGCTGCGGATCAGGGCGTGCTCGCCGTCGGCGCTGAGCTCGTAGCCGGTGCTGCCGACGACCGTGCCGGTGGCGTCACGGTCGACCCAGAGCCGGAGGCGCGGCGTGGGGGAGACGAGACCGGCGAGGGTGAGGTCGGCGGCGGCGAGGAAGGCGCGGAGGTCGGCTCGGGCGTCGGCGTCGGCGTCGGCGTCGGTCGGGGCGATGCGGACGAGGGGCATGGGGCCATTCTTCCTGGGGCTCGTCGCGCTCGTCGCGCTCGTCGCGCTCGTCGGGCTCGCCGGGCTCGCCCGGTTCGAGTCTGCCCGGGTGGGCCCGGCAGGCTTGAGTGGGCAGAAAGTGTCCTTCGGGGGCGGCGGAAGGACACTTTCTGCCCACTCGATGCCGCCAGGGCCGACCGCGGCGGATACGAACGGGCCGCGCGGGGGAGTTGCGTCCGGAGGCGCCGACCTAGCCTGGAGGGATGCTCGTCGTCGTTCCGCTCATCGTGTTCGCCGGGTGCGCCGTCGTCTTCTGGACGACGCTCGCCGCCGCACGGGGACGGCTCGGGGTGAACCACCTCGCCGGCATCCGGTTCCGGCACGTGATGGCGTCGCCCGAGGCGTGGCAGGCCGGGCACCGGGCAGCACTCGTGCCGGTGACGGTGGGGTGCGCGCTCGCCGTGGGGTCGATCGTGGTGCCGCTCCTCATGGGCCCGTCGGAGGACGCGATAGCCATCTGGGCGATCGGGAGCATGGTGGCGCTGCTGTTCGGCACGCTCGTCGGGGCGTGGCGGGCGGATGAGGCGGCAACGGACGTGCTCGGTTCGCCGTAGGCGCTCGTGATCCGGTGCCGCTGCTGGTGATCGGGTCGTCGAGTGGTCAGAAAGTGTCCTTCCCGCGAGGCGGAAGGACGTTTTCTGACCACTCGATCGAGCCTGCCGACCCGGGGCGCGAGCTGGCCTCCCAACGGGGGCTCGTCTGCACATCACGTGTCGCCCTACCGTGTGGGCAAGGGGGAAGACATGAGCGAGACCGTGGTGCGCGGAAGCGTGGCGATGACGTTGAAGGCCCGGCGGCCGGCCTACTCGGTGATGCAGGAGTGCCTACGCGTCCAGGCCGAGGCGCCCGCACTGACCCGGCGGCAGCGCCTCTTCGGTCACTCGCCCCTGAGCGCCGGCGCCCAGAGTTGGTACCAGGGCGCCCTCGGTGAGATCGAGGTCGCGCGCGTGCTCGCCGAGCTCGGGCCCGAGTGGACCGTCCTGCACTCCGTCCCGGTCGGCTCGGGCGAGTCCGACATCGACCACGTCGTCATCGGACCGACGGGCGTCTTCACCGTCAACACCAAGCACCACGCCGGCAAGAAGGTCTGGGTCGGCGGCGGCTTGGTGACGGTCGGCGGACACCGGACCGACCACTCTCGCAACTCCCTTCACGAGGCGGCCCGCGCCTCCCGGTTGATGTCGAGGGCGGCCGACTTCGAGATCGTCGTCACGCCCGTCATCGTGCTCGTGGGCGAGGCCTCGCTGTCAGTCGGCAAGAGGGCGCCGACGGTCTCGGTGGTCGTCGCTGCACACCTGCGGAAGTGGCTGATGAACGGGCCGCGGGTGCACTCACCCGAGGCGCTGGCGTACCTGACCATGGTCGCCGAAGAACGCGGCACCTGGCACACGGAGGCGCTGGTGCTGACGGACACGCTCCGTCACGAACACCGCTTCGAACGCCTGCGCCGCGACATCGACGACGCGGCCCGACGTCGACGGCAGTGGCGTGTGGGCACGGCGCTCGGCATTCTCGGGGCGAGCGGGGGAGTCGCCATCGCGGTGGTGGCGACGGTCACGAGCACGGTCGTCTCGACCTTCGGGTAGGTGCCCTGCGCCGTGGGCCCTGAGCCGCGGGCCCTGAGGCCTCGGCCCAGAGACGGCAAGGCCGCTCGTGGTGATCCGGTACGTACCGGATCACCGCACGAGCGACGACACCACGCGGGCGGCCGCCGCGGTCACGGCGGCAAGAGCTGCAGCGATCAGTGCGAACGCCGACCAGACGGCGAGGTCGGCGTGCTGCAGGTGCAGGCCGACGAGGAACGCGGCGAGCGCGACCACGGCGACGGCTGCCCAGACCGCCAGAGCGCGGGCACTCCACCGGCGCGCCCGGGTCGTCGTTCCGCCCGATGCCGACCAGGCCACTGCGAGAGCGGCCACGGTGAGCAATGCCGGGACGAGGGCGACGAGGTTGATCACGGGAATCCGATCAGGAGGCGCGGGTCGGTCGCCTCGCGACGGCCCACCGCACCAGCACGACCAGTGCCAGCACGAGGGCTGTCGCCAGGACGACGAGTCCGAAGGTCCCGAGCACGGCGGCCGCGGTTCGACGGATGGTCAGCCAGTCGACGGGGGGCTCGGTCGAATACCGGACGCTGCCCGTCGGGCCGAACGGCGTCCAGACGAGCAGCACGGCCACGCTGTAGGCCACGGCACCGACGATCGCGGCGACGATGGCCAGACGGCCGAGGCGGGGAGTGGTCGGGGTGGCCATGCGCACAGACTAGGGCGCGGCACGGAGCCGGACGGAGTCCTGCTTCGAGGGTCACCTCGGTCACCCCGGTCGTCCGGCCCGAGCGAGGACCCCGAGTGGGCAGAAGATGCTGCTCGGGGGCTCGGGCCGAGCACCTTCTGCCCACTCGCGCGAGCACCGGGGTGACAGACGCGGGCGAACCGACCCGCGCCTCCTTCTCAGACGTCGATGCCGAAGAGGTGGGCGGCGTTGCCGCAGGCGAAGGCGTCGCGGTCGGCGTCCGTCGCGAACTCGCCGAGGAAAGCCTGCACCTCGTCGCCCGTCGGGTGCTGGAACGGGTAGTCCGTCGAGAAGAGCAGCCGGTCGATCGTCGTCACCTCGAGCGCGTGCCTCAGCAGCGCCGGCTCGAACATGCCCGACGCCGTGATGTGCACGTTCTGCCGCACGTACTCGCTCACCGTGCGATCGAGGCCCGCCAGCCCCGACAGCCCGTCGGCCCGGCTTAACCAGAACAGCAACAGCTCTCCCCAGTGCCCCAACACGATCTGCAGCTCGGGGTGCCGGTCGAACGCCCCGCTCGCGATCAACCGCAACGCCGCCGTCGCCGCCTCGAGGTGCCAGCCCCACGCGAACGTCGACAGGGCCAGCCCCGTCAGGTCGCCGAGGCCTCCGTACTGGGCCGCGCGCACTTCCTTCGTCGGGATCTGCGGGTGGATGAAAAGCGGCCTGCCGAGCCGAGCCGCCGTCGAGAACAGGTCGTCGTACCGCGGATCGTCGAGGGGCACGTCACCGGTCCGGCCGTAGACCATCGCCCCCACGAAACCGGCTGCGGACGCCCTCTCGAACTCTCCCGACACCGCCTGCGGGTCGGCCATCGGCAGGGTCGCCAACGCCAGGAGGCGCGTGGGATGCCGCGACACGGCCTCCGCCGCGAGGTCGTTCAGGTCTCGAGCGAGCCGACGCGCGTCGGCCGCCGGCAACGGCCCGTTCGCCGGGGGAGCCACCGACAACACCTGCACGTCGATGCCCTGCTCGTCCATTGCGGCGATCCGCCCGTCTCCGACGTCCTCGAGCCGGGTCAAGTGGTCACCCCGCTCGTTGAACGCGAGGCTGTCGTCCCGCAGCTCGGGTGGCAGCGACTCAAGCGCGGCCTTCAGCTCGGGGGTGGTCCAGTGCTCTTCGATGCCGATCAGGGACATGGGTGGCTCCGTTCGCGAGGACGGTTCGGTGGGTAGGCCGTCGCGAGCGCCAGTCAACGCCCGGGCGGGCCGGGGTGCCCCGGCGGACCGGTCGAGTGGTCCGAGAACGTCGTTCGTGGGGCGGGGAGGGACGTTTTGGGACCACCCGACCGAGACGGGGGGGCGAACCCGAGGAGGCGCGGGGCGCGTCGGCGGGGCGCGCCCGTGTAACGAGTGGGTGAAGACTGCAGCCCGTGCACGCTGCCGCACGAGCACGCCCGCATCCGCGGCGGGGCGCGGAGAACGGGGGCTGCGGGGGAGCGCGGAGCCGCGCCTCCGGGGCTCCGGCGAGCTGGCCGCCGCCGCGAACCTCCCTTATCGTTCACCCGAACGATAAACGGAAGGCCATCCCCGCATGACACCGATCGTCCCCGAACACCGACACGCGCTCCGCCCGGCGCGAGCCGCCGACGGCAGCGCAGGCCCGAGCCGCGCAGACCGCAGCGCCGACCGCAGCGCGGGCCCGAGCCGCCGCACCGTCCTCGCCGGCGCCGCAGGGCTCGCCGGCCTCGGTCTGCTCACCCTCGCCGGCTGCACCCCCGCCCGCAGCACCCCGACCATCCCCGAGGCCGCCGCCACCGGCACCCCGCGCCGCGGCGGACGCCTGCGCATCGCACGCCCGGCCGCCTCGGCCGCCGAGACCCTCGACTCCGCCAGCTCGCTCTCGGCCTACGAGTACCTCGGCGCCCTCTACAACCGGCTCGTCAAGCTCGACGACGCCGGCGTCACCGTGCCCGACCTCGCCGACGACTGGTCCGCGAACGCCGACGGCACGAGCTGGACCTTCCGCCTGCGCGAGGGCGTCCGCTTCCACGACGGCCGCCGCTTCACCGCCGCCGACGCCATCTACTCGATCGAGCACATCCTCGACCCCGACACCGCCTCGCCCCAGGGCGAGGTGCTCGCCGCCATGATCGGCCCCGGCGGCATGACCGCCGTCGACCCGCTCACCCTGCGCTTCGACCTGCTGACGCCGAACGCCGAGTTCCCCTCGCTGCTCACCGCGTACCAGTGCTACATCGTCCCCGAGGGCAGCGCCGACCCCAGCCAGGGCGGCGGCATCGGACGCACCGGCATCGGCACCGGCCCGTTCCGCCTGTCGAGCTTCGAGCCCGCGGGCACCGGCAGCGTCGAGGCCTTCGAGGACCACTTCGCCGGCCGCCCGGTGCTCGACGGCATCGACTTCTTCTCGATCCAGGACACCACCGCCCGCGTCAACGCCCTGCTCGCCGGCCAGATCGACCTGATCAGCCAGACCAACCTCGACTTCGCCACCGCCCAGGTCGTCAGCGCCTCGTCCGGCGCCACCGTCGCCCGCGCCCCCGACGCCCAGTGGTACACGATCCCGATGCTCGCCACGAGCGCCGAGTTCAGCGACCCGCTCGTCCGCCAGGCCATGAAGCTCGCCTACGACCCGCAGGCCATCGTCGCCACCGCCCTGCAGGGCACCGGTTCGCCCGGCTGGGACAACCCCGTGCCTCCGTCGCAGGCCGTCTGGCTCGACGACCAACGCACCTACGACCCCGACCAGGCCCGGGCCCTGCTCAAACAGGCCGGCCGCGAGGGGCTGAAGACCGAGATCTACACGTCCAGCTACGAGTCGGTCTTCACCCCGATGGCGGTCGCCTACCGCGACGCCGTCCGCGACGCGGGCATCGACCTGACCGTCCGCAACGCCTCGTCCGACTCGTACTACACGCAGATCTGGATGCAGAAGCCGCTCATGGTCAGCTACTGGTTCACCGGTCGCCCGATCGACCAGCTGCTCAACCAGATCTTCCGCACCGGCTCGTCGTACAACGAGAGCGCCTGGTCGAACCCGACCTTCGACGGCCTGCTCGACGACGCCCGCGCCGAGATGGACGACACTCGCCGCATGACGCTCTACCAGGACGCCCAGCGCATAGTCGTCGAGGACTCCGCCGACATGACCCCGATGTTCGGCGACCGCCTCGTCGGCCTGTCACGCGACGTCCTCAACTACCGCGAGTTCGGCTTCGAGTTCGACTACCTGCAGATCGGACTCCGCGCATGAGCCCCACACCGACCGGCGGCGGCACGAACGGCCGCGGCACGAACGACCCCCGCGCGAACGACGGCGGCGTCACCCGGCCCACCCCGCCGAGCGCGACCTCCGCCGAGGCCCGCGGACGGGCGGCCACGCGCGCCCTCGAGAAGGAACTCGGCGACGACGGCGCGACCCGCACCTCCTCATCCGGCGGCCGAGGCGCCAGCGGCCGGGGCGCCGGTGGCCCGCACACCACGTCCCCGGTCGCCGCGACCCTGATCGTCGTCGCCCGCCGCGTCGGCACCGCCCTGCTCACCGTGCTGCTCGCCTCGTTCTTCGTGTTCTTCGCGGTGCAGGCCCTGCCCGGCGACGTCGCGCAGCAACTGCTCGGTCAGGACGCCACCCCCGACGCCGTCGCCGCCCTGCGCGAGACGCTCGGCCTCGACCAGAACGTCTGGGTGCGCTACGGCCAGTGGCTGGCCGGCGCGGCGCACGGCGACTTCGGCGTCTCGCTCGTCAGCGGCCTGCCGGTCGGCCCCGACCTGCTGATCGCGTTCCGCAACAGCATGCTGATCGCGCTGCCCGCCATGATCGTCGGCGTCACCCTGTCGCTGACCCTCGGCGTCATCGCCGGCGTCCGCCGCGGCCGCCCGAGCGACCACGCGATCTCGCTGATCAGCCTGGTCGTCATGAGCGTGCCCGAGTTCATGGTCGCCACCGTGCTCGTGCTGCTGTTCGCCATCGCGCTGCCGATCTTCCCGGCGGTCGTGCTGCGCGGCCAGGACGCGACGGTCGCCGAACTGCTGCCGAGCATCTGGCTGCCCGTCATCGTGCTGACCCTCGCCATGGCCGCGTACATCGTGCGGACGGCGCGCTCGTCGACGATCGACGTGATGGCGAGCGAGTTCGTCACGACGGCCGAGCTCAAGGGCCTGTCGACGCGCCAGGTGGTCTGGCGCCACGCCGTGCCGAGCGCCCTGCTGCCGACGCTCAACGTCGTCGCGCTGAACGTCGCCTGGCTGCTCGGCGGCGTCGTGGTCGTCGAGAACGTCTTCAACTACCCGGGCATGGGCAAGCTCATGCTCGAGTCCGTCTTCAACCGCGACCTGCCGACGATCCAGGCGATCGCCGTCGTCAGCGCCCTCGTCTACGTGGTGTGCAACCTCGCCGCCGACCTCATCGCGCTCGCCCTCGACCCGAGGCTGCGCACCCGACGGAAGGCCCGCTCATGAGCCCCGCACGCGACCGGACCGATCACCGCAGCACCGGCCACGGCAGCACCGAGGAGGCGCGGGTCGCCACGACCGCGGACCCCGCCACCCCGGGCACGCAGGTCGGCGGCCCGGCATCGGCCGGCCCCGAGGCCGCGGGCGGCTGGCCGAGGCGACTGCGCGCGAGCGCGACGTCCCTCACCAGCAGCCTCAGCGCCTCCTCGGCCCTGAGCATCGGGCTCGGCCTGATCGCCCTGCACGTCCTGCTGGCGCTGCTCGCCCCGGTGCTGACCGGCCACGACCCGGTCGCCACCGACTCGGGAGCCGCCCTGACCGGCACCAGCTGGGCCCACTGGCTCGGCACCGACCAGTACGGCCGCGACATCCTGTCGCGCACGCTGAACGGCGGCCGGTACGCGCTCGTCGTCACCTTCCTCGCCACGACGATCGCGGTCGGCATCGGCACCGTGCTCGGTTGCGTCACCGCCTACGCCGACAACTGGTTCGACGAGGTCGTCATGCGCATCGTCGACGCGCTGCTCAGCGTGCCGTCGATCCTGGCGCTGCTCGTCGTCGTGACCGTGTTCGACTCGGGCCTCTGGGTGATCGTGCTCGCCGTCACCGTGATCTACGCGCCGGCCGTGACCCGCGTCGTCCGCGGTGCCGCCCGCACCGTGATCACGCAGGACTACGTGACCGCCGCCCGTGCCCGCGGCGAGAAGCCGCTGAGCATCGTGTTCCGCGATATCGTGCCCAACGTCACCGACGTGGTGCTCGTCGAGTACGCGATGCGCGCCTCCTGGATCGTGTTGCTCATCTCGACCCTGTCGTTCCTCGGGTTCGGCGCCAACCCGCCGACGCCCGACTGGGGGCTCATGGTGCAGGAGAACCGCACCGCCCTCACCGTCGTCCCGTGGGGCACGCTCGCCCCCGTCGTCGCCCTCGCCACGCTCGTCATCGGGCTCAACCTCAGCGCGGACGGACTCAGCAAGTCGCTGGGCGTCGACCGCGCACAGAAGGGGGCGGTCTCGTGAACGAGCCCCTCACCACCACCGGTACCACCACCGGCACCGCCACCACCGCAGTAGGCGCGGGTCGCCCCGTCGACGTCGCCCCCGATCCCGTCGTCCGCGTCGACGACCTCTCGATCTCGTACGCCGCCGGTCGCCGCGAGGTGCCGGTCGTGCGGGGCGTGAGCTTCGACGTCGCGGCCGGACGCGCGCTCGGCCTGGTCGGCGAGAGCGGCAGCGGCAAGTCCACCGTCGCCCGCACCCTGCTCGCGCACCTGCGGCGCGGGTCGCGGGTCGTGTCGGGCAGCGTCCGCGTCGCCGGGGACGACGTCTTCGCCCTCGACGAGCGGGCGCGACGGGCCCTGCGCGGTGGCACGGCGGCCCTGGTCGCCCAGAACGCCGGGCAGGCGCTCACCCCGTCGATGCGCGTCGGACGGCAGCTGCGCGAGGCGCTCGAGAGCCACGGCCTGCCCGGAGGCGACGACCGCGTGCTCGAACTCGTGCGCCACGTCCGCTTGCCCGACCCCGAGACGATCGTGCGGCGCTACCCGCACCAGCTGTCGGGTGGGCAACAGCAGCGCGTCGCCATCGCCATGGCCATCGCGGCCCGGCCGAAGCTGCTCGTGCTCGACGAGCCGACCACCGCCCTGGACGTCGTCACGCAGTCGGCCGTGCTCGAACTGATCCGCGACCTGGCGGTCGAGCTCGGCATGGCGATCGTGCTGGTCAGCCACGACCTCGGCGTCGTCTCGACCATGGCCGACGAGATCGCCGTGATGCACGAGGGCCGGATCGTCGAGCACGCGCCGACCGCGTCGCTCTTCGCGGACCCGCAGCACGAGTACACCCGCGAACTGCTCGCGAGCATCCCGCGCGTGCACGCCGACGCCACCGCACCGCGGTCCGTGGACGGCACCGCGACCGGTCACGGTGTGCAGCACGAGACGCGGCGCGACGAGGCCGACGACCCCGCCGCACCCGCAGGAGGCGCGGCGCCGGACCCGAGGACGGCACCCGCCGCGGGGTCGGTCGTCACGGCGAGCGACCTCGTCGTCCGGTACGGGCGCGGCCTGCCCGCCGCGGTCGACGGCGTCTCGTTCACCATCGGCCGCCGCGAGACCCTCGCCGTCGTGGGGGAGTCCGGCAGCGGCAAGTCCACGCTCGCCACGGCCCTCGCCGGGCTGATCCCCGCCGAGTCGGGTCGGTTCGCCTTCCACGGAGCCGACGGGGTCGAGAGCGACCTGACGCGGCCTGTCGCCGGGCGCACAGCGACGCTGCGCCGGTCGATCCAGCTGATCTTCCAGAACGCCGACACGTCGCTCAACCCCCGCCGCACCGTCGGCGCCGCGATCGCCCGGCCGCTGAAGCTCTTCACGGGCGAGTCGAGCCCCGAGCGCGTGGCCGAGCTGCTCGTCGAGGTCGGCCTGCCGCCCGAGTTCGCCTCACGCCTGCCGGCGCAGCTCTCGGGCGGCCAGCGTCAGCGCGTCGGCATCGCCCGGGCGCTCGCCGCCGGACCCGAGCTGATCATCGCCGACGAGATCACGACGGCGCTCGACGTCCGCGTGCAGGCCGGCGTGCTCGACCTGCTCGCGGGGCTCCGCGACGAGAAGGGGCTCAGCTGCCTCTTCATCAGCCACGACCTCGCGGTCGTCCGCGGCGTCGCCGACCGGGTCGCCGTCATGACCGGTGGCCGCATCGTCGAGGTGGGCCCGACCGAGCGTGTCTTCCAGGGGCCGAACCACCCGTACACGCGCACCCTGCTCGACGCCACCCTCGACCCGGGCACGACCGAGCTGCCCGACGTGGGCGACGCCCGGCCCCGCTGGCGGGACGCCGACGGCTGGGACGACCACGGCGACGGACACCACGTGAAGCGCTGGGAGGCGATGTGAGCACGAGCGGCACGACCGGCACGGCACCCGGGGGAGACGCGCGGGGGGACGGCGAGCGCGACCCGCGCCTCCTCGGCGACCCGCGCCTCCTGCAGGAGCCGGCCCGGGCCGGGGCGGGCCGCACCCTGGGCGCCCCGCGACCCGACCTCGCCGAGACCCGGCGGCCGGCGTCCGACCGGCCGCGGGGCAGCGGCCCGCTCGAGGTGCAGGTACGGGACGAGTGGGTGCCGATGCCCGACGGGACGCGGTTGCACGCCCGCATCTGGGCCCCGGTGGTCGACGAGCCCGTGCCGGTGCTGCTCGAGTACCTGCCCTACCGGCTCGACGACTGGACGGCTCCGCGCGACAGCGAGCGTCACCCCTGGTACGCCGCGCACGGCTACGCGTCGGTGCGGGTCGACATCCGCGGCACGGGGTCGAGCGACGGCCTGTTCGACGACGAGTACTCGGTGCAGGAGCTCGACGACGGCATCGCGCTGATCGAGTGGCTCGCCGCGCAACCCTGGTCGACGGGAGCCGTCGGGGCGTTCGGCATCTCGTGGGGCGGGTTCAACGCGCTGCAACTGGCCGGGCGGGCCCCGTCGGCGCTCAAGGCGATCGTCACCGTCTGCTCGACCGACGACCGGTACGACAACGACGTGCACTACACGGGCGGCGCCGTGCTCGGCATCGACATGGCGTCGTGGGGCGGCACGATGTTCGCCTTCAACTCACGCCCGCCGCGACCCGAGGTCGTCGGGGCCGACTGGGTCGCCCGCTGGCGCGAACGCCTCGAGCACAACCGACCGATGACGACGACCTGGCTCTCGCACCAGGAACGCGACGACTACTGGCGCCACGGCAGCGTCTGCGAGGACTACTCGTCGATCACGGCGGCCGTCCTCGCCGTGGGGGGCTGGGCCGACCCGTACCGCGACGCCGTGCTGCGGCTGGTCGAGAACGTCGACGCGCCGGTCAAGGGCATCATCGGGCCGTGGTCGCACCAGTACCCCGACCGCGGGCTGGCCCCCGGCCCGGGCATCGGGTTCTTGCAGGAGACCCTGCGCTGGTGGGACCGCTGGCTGCTCGACTGCCCCAACGGCGTCGACGCCGAGCCCGCGCTGCGCGCCTGGATCAACGACTCCGAGCCGCCGGCGACGTACTACGCCGAGCGGACCGGGCGGTGGATCGCCGCCTCGACCTGGCCGTCGCCCTCGACCGAGGCGCGCATCGTGCCGCTGGACTCGCTGCGCGGCGGGGCGGACGGCCGAGTCGTGGTGCGCTCGCCGCAGAGCACCGGGCTCGACGCGGGGCGGTTCTTCCCGTTCGGCAACGCGACCGATCTGCCGCCCGACCAGCGCGCCGAGGACGGCCGCTCGGTCTGCTTCGACCTGCCGGTCGACGCCACGCTCGACGTGCTGGGCAGCGTCGTGGCCGACCTCGCCCTGACGAGCGACGTGCCCGACGGCACCGTGATCGTGCGCCTGTGCGACGTCGCCCCCGACGGCTCGTCGACGCTCGTCACCCGCGGCGTGCTCAACCTCAACAAGCGGAACGGACGAGACCGCGCGGACGACCCGATGGAGGCGCGGGTCGAGCAGGTCGTGCGGGTCGCCCTGGTCTCGACCGGGCACTCCTTCCCGGACGGCCACCGCCTCCGGATCGCCGTGTCGAGCGCCTACTGGCCGTGGGTCTGGCCGCACCCGGTCGAGACGACCCTCACGCTCGACCCCACGCGCAGCAGCGTGACGCTGCCGGTGTGGACGCGGGGGCCCGGCGACGGGTCGGCGGAGCACCCGGTCGACGACGGCGTTACGTTCGAGGCTCCCGAGCGGGCCGAGCCCCTCGCCATCCGCGCCCTGCCACCCACCTCGGACCTGCCGCAGCGCAGCGTCTCGCACGACGTCGGCACGGGTGAGTGGGTGCTCGACGTCGACCCCGGCTACGGCGGTGGGCGCGAGTACCCCGACGGCCTGGTCTTCACCGAGGACAGCCGCGAGACCTACCGCATCGTCGACGGCGACCCGCTGTCGGCGTCGGCCGAGTCGCGCTGGGCGATCGGGCTCGAGAAGCCGACCTGGAAGGCCTGGCTCGAGACGACGTCCCGCGTGACGGCGTCGGCGGAGGCGTTCCGCGTCGAGAACACCGTGCGCGCCTGGGCCCGGGACGGCGGGCCCGAGGCCGAGACGGTGCTCGTCGCCGACCGGACCTTCGACGAGCTCGTGCCGCGGACGTCGGCGTGAGCGGCGCGGCCAACGGCGGCGCGGGCGGCGGCGCAGGCGGCCCGGGCACCGGCGGTGCGGCCACCGGCGGTGCGGGCGTGCGACAGAAGCCGGTCGTCCGGCGGGCATCGATCGTCGAGGCCGCCCGCGAGGTGATCGTCCGCGAGGGCATGGGCGCGACCCGTCTGCGCGACATCGCCGCCGCGGCCGGGGTCTCGGTCGGCACCGTGACATACCACTTCGACGGTGTCGCCGAGATCCTCAACGAGGTCGTCGTCCTCGAGACGGCACGGTTCTACTCGTCGATCATCGAGGCGGTCGACGCCGAATCCGACCCGGTCGTCGGGGTGCGGATGCTCGTCGAGCCCCTGTTCGCCGACACCGACGCGACCGACGAGCACTGGCGGCTCTGGTCGGACTACTGGACGGCCGTGGCACGCAAGCCCGCGGTCGCCGCCGAGTACGTCGAGCGCATCCGCGTGTGGGAGGCCTGCCTGACCCGCACCCTGCGGCGCGGGGTCGAGCAGGGGCGCTTCGCGACGGCCGACCCGTCGGCGCTCGCCCTCAAGCTCGCGGCCTACAGCGACGGCCTCGCGACCCAGCTCGCCCAGAAGGCCCCCGGTTTGACGTCCGCCCTCGCGCTCGACTGGATGTGGACGCTGCTGGAGAACGAGACCAGGGCGTCCTTCCGGGGCTGACCCGCGCCTCCTCGTCCGGAAACGGGCGGGTCCGGCGGAGCCGGGCGTCCGGAGATGCCCGCTTCCACCGAACCCGCCCGCTCCGGCGCACGCCTGCACCCTCGGGCCCGCCGCCCGCACCCGCCTCACTCGTAGCGGAGCGACTCCACCGGGTCGGCCTTGGCGGCGCGGGCGGCGGGCAGGGTCCCGGCCAGGAACGCGATCACCATCACCACGACGATGATCAGGGCGATCGAGACGGGGTCGAACGCGATCAGCGTCAGCCCGGGCAGGTTCGACAGCAACGACCCGGCCAGGGCCGCGCTGACCAGGCTGCCGGCGATCATCGCGACGCCGACGCCGATCGCACTGCCGAGGAACCCGATGAACGCCGCCTCGAGGCTGAACAGGCCGAACACCTTGCCGCTGCCCATGCCCATGGCCTTCATCAGGCCGATCTCGCGGGTGCGCTCCTGCACGCTCATCAGCAGCGTGTTGACGATGCCGAAGCTCGCCGCGAGCAGGGCGATGATCGCGAAGGCGTTGAGCACCAGCACGATGCCGTCGATCACCGTCGTGAAGGTGCCCAGCTGGTCGGCGACGGTGGTGCCGGTGTAGCCGGCGGAGGCGAGACGCTCCTTGAGGTCGCTCACCTGCCGGTCGGACGCGTCTGCGGCGAATCGCACCGTGGCCTGCGCGTAGCGGTCGACCTGGTCGGCGGGCAGCCCGACGTTCTGCGCGTCGAAGAGGGCCGTGCCGAGAGCGGCGTTCGGAGTGACCGACGCGCCGGCGGGCGAGGCGATGCTCTCTTCCGCGACGCCGACGACGGTCGCGGTGACCGTGTGCTGCGTGCGCGTGGCGTCGGTCACGGCCAGCGTGACGGGCTGACCGACGGCCGCCTCGTCGTCGCGGTACCCCAGGGGACCGACGTACGACGTCGGGACGACCACCTGCAGGTCGGTCGCGTCGTCGTCGGGCTGGTCACCCGCGGTCAGGGTGAGTTGCTGCCCGGGCACGAGGGCGCTCGCCGACACGACGTACTTCGTGCCGCTCTCGCCCTCGACGTAGTCGGTCGAGAGCGACTGGGTCGGCTGCACGTCCAGCACGCCGTCGATGCCCTGGAGGGTCGTCACGTCGTCCGGGGTCAGGGCCACGACGGTCGACCCGGGGGCACCGAACCCGCCGGCGGCGACGGTGTCGGGGTCGTACTCGGTCGGACCCGAGTCACCCACGCTCAGACCCTGCGCGTCGTCGGAGGCCTTCGTGACCGTCATCGTGTCGGACGAGCCGACGGCCGAGACCGTGTCGTCGATGTAGGCGTTGATGCCGGTGCCCAGTCCACTCGTCAGCGTCAGCGTGAACGCGCCGACGAAGATCGCCAGGATGGTCAGGATCGTCCGCGTCTTCGACCGGAACGTGTTCGAGACGGCGGTCAGCAGCAGGTCGGTGGTCTTCACGCGGCCACCTCGGCCTCGTCGTCGACGATCAGCCCGTCGCGGATCACGATGCGCCGGTCGCAGCGCGCCGCGAGCTCCTCGTCGTGGGTCACCACGATCAGCGTGATGCCGTTCTCGCGGTTCAACGAGAACAGGATGTCCTCGACGACCGCCCCGGTCGCCGTGTCGAGGTTGCCCGTGGGCTCGTCGGCGAAGATGATGCGCGGATCGTTCACCAACGCCCGCGCGATCACCGTGCGCTGCTTCTGACCCCCCGACAGGTTCAGGGCCTTGTTCTTCGCCTTGTCGGCCAGCTCGAGCTGTTCGAGAGCCGCCAGACCCCGGCGACGGCGCTCGCCGCGGGGCACGCCCGCGATCTTCATCGGCAGCACGACGTTCTCGAGCACCGACGAGCTCGACGTCAGGAAGAACTGCTGGAACACGAAGCCGAACGTCTTGTTGCGCGTGCGGTTCAGGCGCCCGCCCTTGAGCGTGCTCGTGTCGACGCCCTCGAGCTCGACGGTGCCGGTCGTCGGGGCGTCGAGCAGCGCGAGCACGTGCATCAGGGTCGACTTGCCCGAGCCGCTCTTGCCGACGATCGCCACGCTCTCGCCCTCGGCGATGTCGAAGCTCACCCCCTTCAGGGCCTCGAACCGGTTCGGGCCGCGCCCGTACGAACGGTGGACGTCTCGGACCGAGATGATCGGCGCCATGGTGCTCCTGTCGCTGACGGCCCGGTGTCTCCGGGGCCGAGACCCACACTCGCGGGCCGCGCCGCCCGGGGCGTCCCCCCACCGCGGACACCTGCCCGAGCGCCCGTACCGCGACCGCGGTACGCGACGTCGGGCCACAGGGGGACTCGGCCGTGGGCGTTCCAGGGCACGATGGGGTCATGACGACGACGGATGGCAGGAGGCGCGAGCCGCCCTACCCGCGACCTCGCGTCCCCTGGTGGCTGGGCGACACGCTCGCCGCGGTGCTCGTCGTCGGTGCGGCCTTCGCCCCCTTCCCCGTCGCGGGGTTCCGGCCGACCGGCGTGCTGGCCGTCGCGGTCGTCCTCGCCCCCGTCGTGCTGCTGCCGTTCCGTCGCCGATGCCCCGTCCCGGTGCTCGCCGCGATCGTCGGCCTGTTCGGCGTCGCCGCCCTGCTCGGCACGCTCGCACCGGGCGTCGTCCTGGCCACCGGCATCGCCGTCTTCGCCGTGGCCGCGCGGACCCCGCGCCGCCGCACCATCGTCGTGACGGTCGCCACGGTCCTGGCCGTCGCGCTGCTCGGCCTGCTGGGCGTGGGGGGACGCGTCGTCGACCTGCCCGTGGTCCAGTTCACGCTCCTGGTCGCCTTCGCCGCCGCGGCGGGCGACGCCAGCCGCTCCCGACGGGAGTACATCGAGGCCGTCACCGAGCGCGCCGAACGAGCCGAACGCACCCGCGAGGCCGAGGCCTCGCGCCGGGTGGCCGAGGAGCGGCTGCGCATCGCCCGCGACCTGCACGACGCCGTCGCCCACCAGATCTCGGTGATCAGCCTCAACGCGGGCGTGGCGTCGTCGGCGATCGAGACGCGACCCGAGAAGGCGGTGACGGCCCTCGCGACCATCCGCCGCGCCTCCCGGACGGTCCTCGGCGAGATCGGCGACCTGCTCGAGGTGCTGCGCGCCGGGGACTCGGACCGAGCCCCGTCGCCGCAACCGGGCCTCGCGCGACTCGACGAACTCGTGGCCGGGTTCGCCGACGCCGGGCTCGTCGTGGGCACCCGGGTCGAGGGGCCGCTCGCCTCGGTGACGGGCGCGGCCGACCTCGTGGCGTACCGGGTCGTGCAGGAGGGGCTGACGAACGCCGGCAAGCACGGTGCCGAACACCGTGCGCACGTGCTCATCGCGGTCGACGAGCACGAGGTGTCGATCGTCGTGACGAACCCGGTGCCGGTGGTGCGGGTCGAGCCCGACCCGGACGACGTGCGGGGTGGGCACGGGTTGCTCGGGCTGCGCGAACGCGTCGCCTCGGTGCGCGGGGTGGTCGAGACCGGGCCCACGCCGGGCGGCTTCCGGCTGGCGGCCGTGCTGCCGGTGACGCGTGCGGCCGACGGGGCCGGCTCGGCCGGCTCGTCCGGTGGGCTCGGGGGAGTCTCGTGACGACCGTGCTCGTCGTCGACGATCAACCGCTGATCCGTCAGGCCGTCACCGACATCCTCGACGGCGAGGACGGGGTCGACGTCGTGGGCGACGCCGTCAACGGTCGTGAGGCGGTGATGCGGGCCTCGTCCCTCAAACCGGACGTGGTCGTCATGGACATCCGCATGCCCGAACTCGACGGCATCGGCGCGACGGCCGAGATCTGCGCCGACCCGCTGCTCGCCGGGACGAAGGTGCTGATCCTCACCACGTTCGAGGAGGACGAGTACCTCGTCGCGGCCCTGCGCGCCGGCGCGAGCGGGTTCATCGGCAAGGGCGCGGAGCCCGACGAGATCGTCCGGTCGGTGCGGGCCGTGCACGCGGGGGAGTCGCTGCTGTCGCCCGTCGCGACGCGCAGCCTGATCGAGAAGTACGTGCTGCCGGGTGGTGGCGGGGCGGGATCGGTCTCGGGAACGCCGTCGTCAGGGGAGTCGTCGTCGGGAAGCACGTCCTCGCCGGCCGTGCCGCCCGAGCTCGCGCACCTGACCGACCGCGAGCGCGAGGTGCTGCTGCTCGTCGCCCGGGGGCGCGCCAACGCCGAGATCGCCACCGACCTGGTCATCTCGCCGCACACCGCCAAGACCCACGTCAACCGCATCATGACCAAGCTCGACGCCCACGACCGGGCGCAGCTCGTGATCCTGGCCTACGAGACGGGCTTCCTCGCACCCGGTGCCTGACCGGGGGCGCACAGCACGTGGCGGAGGTGCTCGGCGGCCTCGTGGCCGACACGGGCCATGGCCTCGCGGGTCTGGCCCCCGACGTGCGGGGTCAGCACGACGTCGGGTCGACCGCGCAGGGGGTGCTCGGCGGGCAACGGCTCGACCGTGGTGACGTCGAGACCGGCCCCCGCGAGGTGACCGGCGTCGAGCGAGGCGACCAGCGCCTCCTCGTCCACGACGCCGCCACGCGAGGTGTTGACGACCACCGAACCCGGGCGCAACAGGGCGAGCTCGCGCGCGCCGATCAGGCCGACGGTGGTGGGCGTCAGGGGCACGTGGACGCTCAGCGCGTCCGACGCCGCGAGCAGGGCGTCGAGGTCGTGGGGCTCGGCTCCGGCCGCCCGGACGGCGTCGTCCGAGAGGTGCGGGTCGTGGGCGACGACGCGCATGCCGAGGCCGTCACGGGCCGCGTCGGCCACGAGCCGCGCGATCCGCCCGAAGCCGAGCAGCCCGAGCGTCGCACCGTGCAGCTCGCGCCCCACGAAGGAGGCGCGGGTCGGCACGGTCGCGGAGCCGTCGGCACCCGGGGCCCCGGCCACCGAACCCCCGACCTGCGGGTGAGCGGCACCCGCGCCTCGGCCGCTCGACCACGCCGCTCCGAGCCCGCGCCTCGTCACCATCAGCAACGCGACCGCCAGCTCGGCGACCGACCGGCTGTTCGCGGCCGGGGTCGTGGTGACGGTGATGCCGAGCTCGGCCGCGGTGTGGACGTCGACCGTGTCGAGGCCGACACCGTGCCGCGCGACGATGCGGAGCCGCGGTGCCTCGCGCATCATCGCGCCGTCGACCCGGGCCGTGCGCAGCAGCACGCCCTCGACCTCGGCCGCGACGTCGGACCAGCCCGCGGCGTCGTCCCCCCAGCCGAGCCGCACGTCGGCCCAGGCGCGCAGAGACGTGACCACGTCGTCGTCGATCGGCCGCGGCACCCAGACGACGGGCGCGCGGTCCGCCGCGCCCGCGTCAGTCACGCGGCACCAGCTTCCGGTTCGCCGCTCGGCGGTCGCCTTCTCCGCGCAGCAGGTCGTGCGTCGCCGCCACGACCTCGTCGACCCGGGCGGCCGGCACGATCGCCACCCCGTCGTCGTCCCCGAGCACCCAGTCGCCCGGCGACACCGGCACGCCGCCGACCGCGATGGTCTCGCCGGTGCGGAACGGCCCGGTCTTCCACGGCCCGGCCGGTGTCACGGACCGCGCGAACACCGGCACACCGACGCGTTCGAGCTCGACCACGTCGCGGGCGGCGGCGTCGAGCACGATGCCACCGACGCCGAGGGCCTTGGCCTTCTCGGCCACCAGCTCGCCGATCAGGGCCCGGGACTCGTCACCGCCACCGTTCACCACGAGGATCTCGCCCCGACGGATGCGCTCGAACGCGGCGTGCAGGCCGGCGTTGTCGCCCGGCCGGGTCCACACGGTGAACGCCGGGCCCGACAGGGCGGCACCACGCCAGAGCGGGCGGACACCGTCTGCGACGCCGAAGCGTTCCATCGCATCCGAGACGGTGGCGACGGGGAGTTCACCGGCCGCGGGCAGCACCGGTCGGAGGGGCCGCGAGGCCGGGGAAGCGGAGGGGGTGCTCATGGTGCTCCTGTCGTTCGGGGTGCGGGGTCTCTCGGTCGGTGGCGGTGGCGGTGGCGGTGGTGCGGGTGCGGGTGCGGTCGGTCAGTCGAGGGCGGGCGGCAGCCCGGTGCGGGCGAGGTCCGAGGAGGCGCGGCGCAGCTCGTCCGCGAATCGCGCCACCGCGTCGTCGGAGAAGCGACTCGTCGGCCCACCCAGGGCGAGGGCGACGGGTCGGCCCGGCGGTCGTCCCGGGACCAGGACGGCGACGCCCGAGTTGCCCGGCTCCCGCGTGCCGTGCGACACCGACCAGCCGTCGTGGCGCGCCTGCTCGACCCGGGCCCGCACGGCGTCGCGGTCGACGGGCAGCACCGGCGCCGGCGAGAACGGCGTGGTCGGTCTCGAGCCACCCGTGCCCGGGAGCGCGGTGGCGTCGACGTCGGCGAGGGTGTCGTCGAGTGCCTCGGCGGGCTCGCCGCTCAGCAGCACGGCGCCCGCGGCGCCGATCCAGAGCGGCAGCTCGTCGCCCACCTGGACGACGTGACGGAGGCTGTGCGGGCTGGGCGACTGTGCCACGACGACCCGGGCCACGCCGCGGCGGACGTAGAGGCTGACGGTCTCGCCCGTCACCGCGGCGAGCGCGGCCATGCGGTCGGTGGTGGCGGCCGGCACGGCCCAGGCGCGGGCGGCGAAGGCCCCCCAGTGGATCATCCGCGTGCCCACGCCGACCCGCCCGTCGGGTCCGTGCTGCAGCATGCCCTCGGCGACGAGGGTGTCGACCAGGCGCAGCACGGTCGTGCGGGGCAGGCCCGAGGTCCGCACGAGTTCGGAGAGGGTCTGCGTGCTGCGTTCGGGCGTGAACGCCTGCAGGACGGCCAGGGCCCGGCTGACGGCCCGGACGCCGCCGGGGTCGGCACGGCCCGGCGTCGCGGGGGACACGGGCGTCGGGGACGGTGTCGCTTCAGCTGGTGTCATCGTGTCGACCTCTCGCCGGGGGAAGCGTGGGGCCCGGGTGGGGCCGCCCTTGCGGGGACTTCCACGGCGAGGCTACCATCAAGCGGACACAGACATCCACCAGGCGGACATCCTTCGAGGACGGGTCCACCGGTGCGAACCGCTGCAACCATCACAAGGGAGTGATCGTGTGGGCAATCTGATCGACAGGAACAGGCGCAGGGTCGTCACGGGGGCCGTCGGCGTCGTCGCGACCGCGGTGCTCGTCGGCTTCGCGGCCGTCGACGCCGGCGACGGCACCGCGGGCGCCGACCCCCGGGCCAAGCTGACGATGATGGCGCCCGCGGCGCCCGGCGGCGGGTGGGACCTCGCGGCTCGTGAGTCGCAGCAGGCCCTGCGCGCGGCGTCGATCGTCAACAACGTGCAGGTGGTCAACGTGCCCGGCGCCGGCGGCACCATCGGCCTGAGCCAGTTCGTCGGCCTGGGTGCCGACCCCACGAACCTCATGATGACCGGCACGGTGATGGAGGGGGCGATCACGGTCAACGGGTCGGACGTCGACCTCTCGGACACGACGCCCATCGCCAAGCTGGCCGAGGACTACGAGGTCTTCATCGTCCCGGCGGACTCGCCCTACGAGACGATCGACGACTTCGTCGCGGCCTGGAGCGAGGCCCCGCACACCCACCCGATCGGCGGCGGCGGACTCGGCGGGACCGACCACCTGCTCGCCGGCCTGTTCGCCCGCGAGGTCGGTGTCGACCCCGGCGAGATCAACTACGTCTCGTACGCGGGCGGTGGTGAGGTGCTGACCGCTCTGCTCTCGGGCACGGTCGAGATCGGCGTCAGCGGCTACAACGAGTTCAGCGACCAGATCGAGGCCGGCAACCTGCGGGCCCTCGCGCTCTCGGCCGAGGAACCCGTCGACGGCATCGACGCCCCGACCTTCATCGAGCAGGGAATCGACGTGCACCTGCCGAACTGGCGCGGTCTCGTGGCCCCGAAGGACATCACCGACGCCGAGCGCGACGAACTCGTCGCGATCGTCGACGAGATGGTCGCCTCCGACGAATGGCAGGACACCCTGAGGCGCAACTCCTGGGCCCCGGCGGTGGTCACCGGAGAGGACTTCGCCGACTTCATCGCCGAGGACCAGGCCCGGGTGAACACGATCATCGAGGAGCTGGGGCTGTGAGCGGCGTCATCCGGACCGTCTCGGTCACCCGTCGGGCCGTGGTCGTCGCGGACGGGTTCTGGCGCCGACGCACGGGCCTGATCGTGCCCGGGCTCATGCTGGTGATCGGGCTGGCCCTCGTGGTCGGCACGGTGACGATGCGCGTGCCCGACACCGCCACCTCGCCCGGACCCCAGGTCTTCCCGGCGATCGTGGCGGCCCTCGTGCTCGTCGTGGCCGTGCTGCTCGCGATCGACGTGCTGCGCAGGCCCGAGGCCGTCACGGTCGAGATCGCCCAGCCCGCCGCCCCCGGCGACGTGGACGACCTCGACCTCGACGGCGAACCCGTCGAGCGCCGCCCGACCAGCAACCACCGGGCCCTGCTCGGCGCCCTCGGCACGGTGGTGGTGTTCATCGCCGCCCTGACGCCGCTCGGCTGGCTGCTGGCCGGCGCCGTCCTGTTCTGGGGCATCGCCCGGGCGCTCGGCAGCCAGCGGCCCGTCTTCGACGTCTTCCTGGCACTGGCGATCTCGTCGATCGTGCAGCTCGCCTTCTCGGCCGGACTCGGCCTCAACCTGCCTCCCGGCATCCTCGAGGGGATCTTCTGATGGAATCGCTCGCCAACCTCGGGGACGGGTTCCTCACCGTCCTGACCCCGATCAACATGCTCTGGGTGCTGATCGGCGCCGTGCTCGGCACGGCCGTCGGCGTGCTGCCCGGCCTCGGCTCGGCCATGGCCGTCGCCCTGCTGCTGCCCGTGACCTTCTCGCTCGACCCGATCGGTGCGTTCATCATGTTCGCCGGCGTGCTCTTCGGCGGCCTGTTCGGTGACTCGATCTCGGGCATCCTGATGAACACGCCGGGCAACAGCACGGCGATCGCCGGCACGATCGAGGGCCACAAGATGGCCACGAGCGGGCGGGCCGCACAGGCCCTCGCGACCTCGGCGATCGGTGCCTTCATCGGCGGCATCATCGCGTCGGTGCTGGTCGTGTTCTTCGCTCCACGGCTCGCGGAGCTCGCGACGCTGTTCGGCCCGGCCGAGTACCTCGCCCTGGCGGTGTTCGCCTTCGTGGCGATCTCGGCCGTCGTCACCGAGTCGGTGCTGCGCGGTCTCGCGGCCCTCGGCATCGGGCTGGCGATCTCGGTCGTCGGCATCGACGGCATCTCGGGAGCCTCGCGCTTCACGGCCGGCGTGCCCGAGCTCTTCGACGGCATCGACATCGTCGTGATCACCGTCGGCCTGCTGGCGCTCGGCGAGGTCTTCAGCGTCGCGGCCAAGCGCGGCACCCCCGACGAGACGCCGCTCGTGCCCTCGCGCGGTCGACTGTGGCTGTCCCGCCGTGAGTTCCGCCTCGCGGCACCGGCCTGGCTGCGCGGCACGGCGATCGGCATCCCGTTCGGCATCATCCCGGTGGGCGGCGCCGAGGTGCCGACCTTCCTCGCCTACGGCACCGAACGCCGACTCGACGCGCGCCGCAAGGACTCGATGTTCGGTCGCGGTGCCATCCAGGGCGTCGCCGGCCCCGAGGCCGCCGGCAACGCCACGGCCGGCACGGCGATGGGCGCGCTGCTCGCGCTCGGCCTGCCGACCTCGGCCACGGCGGCGATCCTGCTCGCCGCGTTCCGCCAGTACGGCCTGCAGCCCGGGCCCCTGCTGTTCGAGCGCGCCCCCGACCTCGTCTGGGCACTGCTCGCCAGCTTCTTCGTGGGCATGGTCGTGCTGCTGATCCTCAACCTGCCGTTCGCGCCGCTCTGGGCCAAGCTGCTCAAGGTGCCGCGCCACTACCTGTACGCGGGCATCTCGGTCTTCGCCATGCTCGGCGTCTACGCGACGAGCGCGAAGATCCTCGACCTCGTGCTCGTCA
Source organism: Frigoribacterium sp. CFBP 8751 (assembly GCF_014841545.1). Lineage (NCBI taxonomy): Bacteria > Bacillati > Actinomycetota > Actinomycetes > Micrococcales > Microbacteriaceae > Frigoribacterium > Frigoribacterium sp. CFBP 8751. Next base: position 76,105 of record NZ_JACYUB010000008.1, on the reverse strand, counting down.
CGGTGATCGGGCTGATCGGGTTCCTCATGCGCCGCTACGGACTGCCGGTCGCACCGATGCTCATCGCGATCATCCTCGGACCGCTCGCCGAGACCGAGTTCCGGCGGGCGATGGCCGTCAGCGAGAGCGACCCCGCCATCCTCGTGTCGAGCCCGATCTCGGTGACCCTCTACGTCGTGCTCCTGCTCGCCGTCGCCGGCGCCGCCTTCCAGAAGATCCGCAGCCGCAGGACCGTCGCCCAGGCGATCGCCGACCGCCAGAGAGAGACCGTGTGACCCAGCCCCACGACCCCGCCCCCGACCGCCCTCGACCGCTCGACGGCGTCCGCGTCCTCGACATGACCAACGTGCTCGCCGGCCCCTACGCGGCGTACCAGCTCGCCCTGCTCGGGGCCGACGTGATCAAGGTCGAGACGCCGCACGGGGGTGACCTCGCCCGCCAACTGGGGGCGTCCGCAGAACTGAACCAGCGCCTCCTCGGCATCTCGTTCCTGGCGCAGAACGCGCAGAAGCGGTCGCTGACGGTCGATCTGAAGAAGCCGGGCGGGTCCGAGGTGCTGCGGCGGGCGGTGGCCGAGGCCGACGTGCTGCTCGAGAACTTCCGACCCGGGGTGCTCGAGCGGCTCGGCTTCGGCTGGGACGTGCTGCGGGGGATCAACCCGCGCCTCGTCTACGCGGCGATCTCGGGGTTCGGGCAGACCGGCCCGCTGCGCGGCAAGCCCGCGTACGACCAGATCATCCAGGGCAGCTCCGGCATGATGAGCGTCACCGGCACGCCCGAGACGGCCCCGCTGCGGGCCGGTTACCCGATCGCCGACACGCTCGGCGGGCTGGCGGCGGCGTTCGCGATCTCGTCGGCGCTGCTCGGTCGGGAGCGGACCGGGGTGGGCTCGGTCATCGACGTGTCCATGCTCGAGACCGCGGCGACCGCGATGGGCTGGGTCGTGTCGAACCACCTCGTCGCCGGCACCGACCCGCGGCCGCTCGGCAACGACAACGGCACGGCGGCCCCCTCGGGCACGTTCGCGACCGGTGACGGAGCGCTCAACATCGCGGCCAACAAGCAGGAGCAGTTCGAGTCGCTCTGCACGCTGATCGGCCGTGCCGACCTCGCCGTCGACGTCCGGTTCGCCGCCCGCGAGGACCGCAAGACCCACCGCGCCGCGCTCACCCGCGAGATCGAGGCGGCGCTGGCCAGCCGCGGTGCCGCCGAGTGGGAGGCGCTGCTCAGCGATGCCGGCGTGCCCGCCGCGGCGGTGCTGACCGTGGCCGAGATGCTCGACAGCCCGCAGGTGCGAGACCGCGAACTCGTGCACGAGCTGCCCTTCCCGGGCGGCGCGGAGGGCGACGACCCGTTGCGGGTGATGGGACACGGCATCCGCGTCGACGGCGTGCCCGGGGCGCCGACCCTGCCGCCACCGCTGCTCGGGCAGCACACCGACGAGATCCTCGCCGAGCTCGGGTTCGACGCCGGCGAGATCCACGACCTCAGGGAAGGAGGCGCGGTGTGAGCGCCGACGACAGAGCCGACCTCGAGGCCCGCCTCGCGGCGGCGCGGGCCGAGACCGCTCGGCTCGAGGCACAGATCGCCTCGACCACCGCCTGGTGGTCGACGGGCATCACCAAGATCGAACCCGGCGTCATCGAGCTGCGCGGTTATCCCGTGCAGCAGCTGATCGGCAACCTCGGCTTCGTCGAGACCGTCTGGTTGATGACGCGCGGCGAACGGCCCGAACCCGCTCAGGCCGCGCTGCTCGAGGCCGCCCTCGTCGCGAGCGTCGACCACGGCCCGCAGGCGCCCTCGATCGCCGGCGCGCGCATGGCGATCACCTGCGGGGTCGGCCTGAACTCGGCCGTCGCCAACGGCGTCAACGTGCTGGGCGACACCCACGGAGGCGCGGGTCAACAATGCGTCCAGCTGCTGAACCGTCTGGTCGCCTCGCACCGCGACACCGGTGCGCCGCTCGACGAGCTGGCCGCCGCCGAGGTCGCGGCCCACAAGGCCAGGGGCGAGTTCGTGCCCGGGTTCGGGCACCGCTTCCACCCGCGCGACCCGCGCCGCGACCCGCTTCTGGCTCTCGTCGAGCGGGCGCGCGACGAGGGCGTGGTCGAGGGGTCTCACCTCGACGCGGCCCTCGCCGTCGAAGGCGTGTTGGAGTCCCGGAACGTGCCGATGAACATCGACGGGGTGTCGGCCGTGGTCTACGGCGAACTCGGCGTCGAACCCGAACTGGCGCGCGGGCTGTTCGTGCTGTCGCGGTCGGTCGGCATCCTCGCCCACGCCTGGGAGGAACGCGGCTCGGGCCAGCGCATCAAGGGTCCACTGCCCAAGGGGTTCCTGGCCGACTACACGGGCCCCGCCACCCGCGACCTCTGAGTCCCGGCCGCGGGTGTGTCCGCCTCACCCCGCTCACCCCGCACGCCGAGTGGGCAGAAGATGTTCTTCGTCCGCGTGCGGAGGGCATCTTCTGCCCACTCGAGCGGAGGGAGGACGGGGCGGACGGTGAGGCGCGGGTCAGCCGAGCGCGGCGGGGTCGAGGCCGTGCTGCTCGACCTCGATCGCCTGGCGGATCGTCAGCGGGTAGATGCGCGACAGCTCGGGGTTCGACGGGTCGCTCGAGATGTAGGCCACGCTCTCGACGTGCTGCTCGAAGGCGTTGACCTTGTCGCGTGGTGCACCCACCACGAGCTGGAAGCCCAGTGAGGTCAGCGCCGCCAGGGCCCGGCCGGTGTACTCGGCGTCGGCCTTCACGAAGCCCTCGTCGAGCACGATCGGCGCGTAGGTCGGCACCCGGTCGGTGCCGTCGCCCAGCCGGAACCGCAGCGCGGCCCCGAGCACGAACGCGATGAGCTCCTGCCCCTCGCCTCCCGACTTGCCGGCGACGCCCTCGTGCACGATCTGCGTGCCGTCGGCCCGGGTCTCGATGGCCCGGAACTGGTAGTGCTCGCGGGCGTCCAGCACCCGGCGGCGCCAGGCGTCACCGACCTTCGACTTCTCCTCGAGGTGGGCGAGGTCGCGGCGGAGCCTCAGGAACCGGCGCTCGACCTCGGACGCGTCCCGCGCCTCCTGGGCTCGTCCGTCCGAGGACGGTGCTGCGGACGTGCCCCCGCCCCCGCCGGTGTGCTCCCGCAGGGTGCGCTTGAACTCGAGCAGGTCGCCGTTCGACACCGGCCGCGGCTCGATGTCGAGCGTCGAGCCCTGGCGGAACTCGATCGACCGCAACGCCTGCGAGATCGGGCGGACGCCGCGACGGATGACGTGACCGTCCTCCTCGATCTGGACCAGCAGCGCCCGGAGGCTGTCGCCCACGTCGCTGCCGGCCTTCTCGAGCCAGCGCTGCTTCGCGTGCGGCAGGTCGTCCTCGACGAGCTGCCGGTGGATCGCGCGGACCGACGGCAGGCTCTCGATCGTGGCGTCGATGCCCGCGGTGCGGTCGAGCTCGAGGTAGCGCTCGAAGACGACGACGAGCGTCGACTCGGCGTTCGCCCGGTCGCGGTCGTGCGCGTCGACCTGGGCCCGCAGCTGCGACGCGGCGTCCCGGTGGAGCCGGGCGACGTCGGTCGCCTCGCGCGGTGCGGCGAACGGCAGCGGGGCGAGCAGGGCCCGTTCGTCGTCGGTCAGGGGCTCGGCGTCGGCGGCGTCGGCGAACTCGTCCTCGATGTCGACGAGCGTCGCGTGTTTCTCGTCGAGCTGCGCGAGCACCTGGTCGATCTCGGCCAGGCGGCGCGTCGCGGCGGACCGCTCGTCGTCGTGCTGCGCCGCCTCGGCCTGCAACGTCGCGAGCTCGGGACGCTCGACCGCGATGCGGTCGAGCTGGGCGCGCAGGTCGTCGAGTCGCGTCTGGGCGGGGCCGGTGTCGAGCTCGTCCCAGGTGAATTCCTTCGCCCGGGCGACGGCGTCGGCGACCCGACGGCGGTCGGCCGCCTCGGCTTCGATCGCGTCGTATTCGCCGCGGACCCGGGCCAGCACGGCCTCGAGGTCGACGATCTCGTCGCCGAGCTCGGCGATGCGCGCGGCGTTGTCCAGGCCGATCCATGAGCGGGTCGTCCGGTCGTCCTTGATCACACGGTCGCGCGACCCGGTGCGGAGGCCCCGTCGCGTGACGGCGCCGCGGGTGCCGGTCGGACGCGGATCGTCGAGGTCGTCGGGACCCTCGACGCAGAGCACGCTGCGATCGGCGACGAGCTCGTCGTGCAGCCAGCCGCGGAACGGACTGGCCGGATCGAGCCGCACCATCGCGGGCACGGTGTGGTCGACGGGGGTGAGCGTCGGCTCGGCCCCGGCGGTCGCCGGCACGAGCGTGACGCGTCCGCGCACGTCGTTCTCGTTCACCCAGCGGCGCACGGCGTCGAAGTGCGAGCGGTCGACGAGGAGGTGCGTGGCGAGATCGCCGAGCACCCGCTCGATCGCGACGGCCCACCCGGTGTGCTCGGGCGCGACCTCGAACAGCTCGCCGGCGTACGGCAGGCTCGACACCGGCACGCCCGCCCCCTCGGCGATGCGGCGACGTCGCTCGATGGCGTCGTCGGGCACGTTGCTGCGGCGCTGCTCGAACGACCGTTTCTGCTTCTCGAGGGCGGCGAGGGCGCGCTTCGTCTCGCCGATGCGGGCGGCGAGGTCGCTGCGGGCGTCGGCGGTCGCGGCCCGGGCCGCGGCGTCGTCGGCCGCGAGGCGGTCGGCGCGCTGTCCGAGGGCGGCGAGCTGCTCGTCGTTCCGGGGGAGGGACTCGCCGGTGGACTCCAGGGCGGCGGCGAGCCGGCCACGGGTGCGCTCGACGGCTGCGAGCTCGGCCTCGGCGGCGGCCACGTGCTCGCGGAGCGACTGCGTGGGGTCGCCCCCGAGCTCGCCGATCCGCGCCAGGGCCTGCTCACGGGACCGGAAGGCGAGCTGCTCGTCCGCCTGGGCGCGCCTCCGGCGTTCGCCCTGCTCGCGTTTCTCGGTCGTGACGCGGTCGACCTCGCCGCTGACCCAGCTGCCGACGCGTTCGGCCAACCAGACGCGCAGGCGGCTGGGCCCGTCGGCGTCCGCGAGCAGGCGGCGCTTGGCCGTTCCGTCGCGGCCGGCCAGCTCGTAGCGATCGGCGAGCGTCGGCACGGACTCGAGCACGTCGAGCTTCTTGCGGGTCGTCTCGAACACGTCGTAGAGCGCCGAGGCCTCACGGTAGGTGGCGAGGGTGGTCTCCCACCGGCTCAGCGCCTGCGGCTGCACGAGCACGAACTGCTTGAACAGGTCGTCGATCGAGAACACGCCCTTCGACGCCTGCGCCCGACGCAGCAGGGTCAGGGCCTTGAGCTGCGACTCGTCGCTGCCGCCGATGCCGAGCTGACCGCAGAGCCGCACCCGCAGCTCGGGCTGCGACGAGGTCGCGAGGTCGCTGGTGGGGTCGAGCAGGCGGGCGAGCGAGCCGCGGGTCAGCGGGTTCTGGCTCGTGCCCTCGCGGGTCACCTCGGACAGGCGGCTGAGGTCGAAGCGGCCCTGCACGAGCAGGTAGACGCTCGCCTGGGTGACGTCGTCCTGGCTCGCGGTGTCCTCGCCGATCCAGGCGACGCGGACGGCCGTGACGGTCTGGCCGAGCTCGGTCGACCAGGTGATCGCCGCACCGCTCGGGAACGCCTGGCCGAGCGGTCGCAGGAACCGCGTCGTGGTGCGGTCGGAGGCGGCGTCGCGGACCTCGTCGGTCTTGCCGCGCGCGTAGCTGTAGACCGTGCGCTCGGACCGCTGGCGGCTGTCGTCGCGGGCGGCCCGGTTGAACTCTTGCGGGTTGGGCATGATGACCGCGGCCATCGCGTCGAGCACGGTCGACTTGCCGCGGCCGGTGGGCCCCAGGATGGCGATGCCGCCGCGCCCCACGGGCATGCGGTGCAGGCCGGCGTAGCTGCCCCAGTTCAGCAGCTGCACCTGCTCGATGCGGTACTGGCCCGAGTGGAACATGCCGAGGTCGGGCGGGGTGTCGGCGATGCTCATGCCTGGGGTGCTTCCGGGTCGGTGTCGGTGTCGGCGTCGTGTGGGGGCTCGAGGTCGAGGTCGAGCGGGACGGCGGTCGGGTCGGGGGCGGGGTCGGGCTCGGGGGCGTCGTCCGCCGGGGCGGCAGGGTCGTCGACGGTGTCGGGTTCGACCTCCGGGTCGGCGACGGTGACGACGTCGACGTCGACGTCGTCATCCGGGTCGGCCTCGGTGCTCGGGTCGCCGGTCGTGTCGACCGCGTCGTCGTCCTCGCCGGTCTCGTCCCCCTCGACCCCGGCGGCCTCGAGGTACACCCGCTCGAGGTGCGCGAGTCGGTCGGCGGTCATCAGCGGCACGATCGCGGGCGAGACGACGAACAGATCGGGGTCGTCGGGCTCGGCCGTCAGCAGGTCGCGGGCGACGAGCGCGGCGATCGCGGCGTCGACCCGGCGACGGGCGCGCACCTCGTCGGAGCCCGAGTCGTCGTGGTACCGACCGAGGAACTCGGCCACGGCGTCCTTCGAGATCACGACCGCCTCGTCGAGGCCGTCGGTGAAGGCGTGCTCGCGGCGCGCGAAGACCATCAGCAGCGAGGCGTCGCGCGACAGCGGTTTCTCGCGGCGCAGCAGCACGGGGACGTCGTCCTCGCCGCCCTGCCGCTTGAACGCGACCTCGTGGTCGTGGTCGACGACCAGCACCAGGAACAGCTCCTCGAGCCGCGCCCGGATCTCGGGTTCGTGGGCGAGCAGGCCGGCCCAGGCCTCCTGCTGTCGGGCGCGAGACACGAACCGGTGGGTCAGCAGCGTGACCAGTGCCTTGCGTCCGGCCAGCGGCAGCGCGTCCGGGACGTCGGTCGCCCCGTCGTCGGCGTCGCCGTCGTCGAAGGCGTCGCGGGAGGCGCGCGCCGACTCGTCGTCTGAAGGGAAGATCGCCTCGGCGAAGGAGGCGCGGGTCGCCTCGTCGGCGCCGGTCTCGTCCGAGGGGGCTGCGGGGCTCATGCGAGGTCCTTCGTGGAGGTCGTGCTGGTCGTGAGGGCGGGCTCGGCGGGGGCGGCGGGTGCGGCGTCGGGCGGGCCCGCGGGGTCGCGCCGGAAGACGAGGCGGGGCAGCGTGACCTGCCGACCCGCGCCTCCTGGACCCGCGTCCGACGACGCGCCGGGGCCGGTGGGATCGCCGACGAGCTCGACGGTCTCGGTGTCGTCGCCGACGACGCCGCGCTCGAGCGCCAGGTCGAGCATGCTGAGGACGAGCGCGAGGCGGCGGAACTCGGGCTCGGTGGCGCGGTAGACGTCGACGCTCGTGACCTCGTCGTGGTCGGCGAGCAGCCGGTCGATCGTCGCCGAGACGGCCGCCGTACTCGTGCCCGAGGTGAGGCGGAGGGCGGCCCGGTCCGCCTCGGGCAGGGTCGCGTCGCCGATCGTCACCTGCACGTCGACCGTCGGCCGTGCGCGATCGGTGTGCAGCTGCACCTGGCTGACGTCGCGGACGTCGAGAGCCCCCAGGCCGAGCCCGTCGCCGTGCTCGACCGGCAGCATGGCGTGGCCCGGCCGACGCTCGGCCCAGACGCCGCCCGCGTGCAGCGCCCGGTCGGCGAGGGTGAGCAGGCGCTGCTGCTGGTCGGAACCCGACCGGCTGAGGAAGCGCCGCAGCGAGGACGTCCAGCGACCGTAGGTCTCTTGCACGCTCTGCTCTTCGGCGAGCAGCGACGAGATGAGCGACTCGAGCTGTGTGCGCTGCCGCTCGGTGAGCTGTGCGGCGGCGTCGGGTTGCGCGAGGACCTTCTCGATGTCGGCCCGCATCACGTCGATGCCGCGCGACGACAACATCTGGGCGAAGCCGCGGTAGGCGCGTCCCTCGGGGGTCTGCTCGAGCAGGTCGTTGTCGCGCAGGTACTGGTCGACGAGCGCGCCCTTGCCGACGTGTTCGGAGGAGGCCCGGCGCGCGACCTCGCGGTGCCGCTGCTCGACCATGGCGCCGAGCTGCCGGAAGTCCTCGGGCAGCGACGCGGTCAGACGGACCACCTCGCGCACCTGTCGGCGCAGCACGTCGGGAGCGGTGGGTTCGGTGCCGTGCCGCTCGATCTCGGCCTTGCGGCGCTCGAGCTCGGCGATCTGCTCGTCGAGGCGCGCGAGTTGCGACTCGCGGCTGGGATCGGCGAGGCCCGCGAGCTGTCCGACGGCGTGGGCGATGCTGCCGAGGCGGGCCTCGCTGACGGCGTTGTCACGCTCGACGAGGTCGCGCACGAGACGCAGCGCCTTGAGCGCGTGCGGCGACAGGCGGTACTCGGCGCGAGCGTCCGGTCCGGAGGCGCGGGTGCGGACGAGCCAGCGGCTCTCGACCCAGCTGCGGCAGTACTCGGCCGGGGTGGTCTTCTGCTCGGTGGGGGCCGGGGAGGCGACGGGCGTCGTGGCCGCGGGCCGCGCCTCCTCGGGGGTCCGCTCGGTCGTCGCCCGCTCGGACGCCGGGTGCTCGGGGGTGGCCCGCTCGGACGCCGCCTGCTCGGCGGCGTTCTGCTCGAGGGCGTCGGCGACCTGCCGGTGGAACCAGTCGGCCGACACCGGACCCTCGGCGTGCTCGAGGTGGCGGGAGAAGAGCGGCAGCATCCACCGGGCGTTGTAGCCGCGGAGCAGGGCCCAGGTGGGGTCGTCTTCGTACGCCGCGCGCACGTCGTCGCGGCTCAGGGCGTCGTCGTGCCCCGACGGGTGGTTCACCAAGCAAGACCTCCGGCAATCGTCGGACGACGATACCAACTGGGGACGCTCCGCTCGGCGACGGTGTCGCTCGTCGTCCGCAGAGGCCAGGATGTGGGGATGGGGATGGGGATGGGGATGGGGATGGGGATGGGCATCAGGTCGAGGCGGGGCGTCGTGGCGACCGTCGTCGTGGCCGTCCTCGCGCTCGCCGCCGGATGTGCCAGCTCGAGTGACCTGCTCCAACGGTTCGAGTCGCTCATGGACGGTGTCGGCGGCGTGGTCGAGATCGAGACGGCCGGGACCGACTCTCCCCTCGGCGTCGCGGAGGCCCAGGCCACGGTCGTGGTCGAGGACGACCTCTCCGACGACGACCTCGAAGCCGTCGCCGAGCGCATCAGGCCGTTCGTGGCCCGCAACGTCGGTGACTCCTCCGGCTGGCGGTTCGTCGACGTCCGGCGAGGCGCCGTCTCGTTCGAGGTGCTCGCCGACGAGGGCGACACGGCGGCCCAGCTCGACCTCGCCCGGCGCGTCGCGGACGACCCGGTCTTCGCCGAGGTGTCCCTCACCACGCACGCGTTCGGCGAGGGCCGGGCGATCGGAACCGACTCGCCTCGGCAGGGGTTCGGGATCACGGTGGTCCCCTCGGACTCGTCGGACGTCGTCTCGGCCTGGCAGCGGGCACGGTCCCTGCGGGATGCCGCGGCTCAGCTGGCCGACGTCGACGTGACGGCCTGGAGCCCCGACTCCCGCCGGTTCGTCACCGAGAACGTCAGCGGGTTCCCCTCGGTCCTCGACGATCCCGCGACGTCCGACGTCGTCCTCGACGCCGCCGACCAGGCTCGGCTGCTCGACGCCGTGGGGGCTGCGGATCTCGGGGCCGGGCGGGTCGAGGTCCTGCCGGAGGGCATCCGGGTCGACCTCGACACACCGACCGTCACGGGGTACCACTCGCCGGACGAGGTGGCGGAGGCGTCCCCGCGAGCTGCCCGGATCGCCGGCGTCCTCGTCGCGATGTCGGAGGTGCCCGGCACGTCGATCGGCTTCGTCGACTCACCGGACGAACGGCGGGAGCTCGACGGCGACCTGTCCGCGGCCGAGTCGTTGGTGGACGTCGTGGCGCCCGGCACGGTCACCTACTCGGCGATCAGTGCCCGGTCGGTCGAGGTACGGACGTCGGGGCTCGAGGGCGCCGTGCCCGCGATGCAGGCCATCGGTGGTTCCGCGGCCGTGTCCGGGATGGACGAGATCCGCGTCTCGTCCGATGCAGCCGTCCGTCGGGGACTCTGGTTCTCGGGACGGCCCGAGGCGCTCCCGGTGCTCGCCACCGTCACGGGCGCCATCGTGGCCGCACCCCGGATCGAGGGCGTGGCCGTGACCGCCACGGAGGGTCGAGTCAGCATCGAGCTCGGTGACGACGACGACGACGCCGCCACCGACGCCGCCCTGGCGGACGTCGTCGGCGCGGTTCGGACGGCACCGGCCGGGACCGTCGTGACGTTCCGGCGAGACGGGCGCGGGGCGGCCGACCTCGCCACCGAGACGGTCGGGCAGGGGGCGACGGGTGACTGCTCGACGCTCGACACCGACGATCGTCGGCTGTGCGAGATCGTCGCCTCCACCTGGGGCGGGTAGTCGCCTGACGGCGAGGCCCCTCACCTCGTCACGCGCTGTCGAGAGGGCCGTCGAGCGCTGATCCTGAGATCGCCCTCACCACGTCCGTCGCGAGACACGGCGTCACGATGCGTCACCGAACGTCACGTCGTTCGTGTGGCCCGAGCGCCCGGGCAGAAGATGACGGGACGCGGGGTCGTCGCTCGCCGACGCTCCGCTCCGATCCGTCGTCGAGCGCAGGGGAGTCGTCGTGACCAGCAGGAACACCCGTCCGTCGGCGGCGTCCCGCCGGGCGCTGAGCGACCTCTGGCGAACGCTGCTGCACACCGCGGGCGCGGCGTCGTGAGCGGCGTCGGCGACACGGCATTCGACCCGGGGGGCTCGAGCGAGGTCGGCCCGACCCCGACCGTCGAGGTGCGCGGCACCGTGGTCGTCCTGCTCGGGGCGGGCGAGCGAGCGGGCGACTTCGCGAGGCTCACCGACCGTCTCGTCTTCGACGGGTACCGGGTCGAGCTGTTCGACGACGTCTCCACCGACGTCCGCGCCGTGCGGGCGGGCGTCGAGCGGCTCGTGCGTGACCGGGCACTGCCGAGACCCCTCGTGCTGCTCGGCTCCGACGTCGGGGCGACCCTCGCGGCATCCGTCGCGGCCGACTCGGTCGCGGCCGTGGACGCGGTCGTGCTGACGGGCGTGCTGACGCCGGCCTCGCGACGGGGACTCGGGCTCGACCGACGGGACGACCGGCACGGGAGAGCTCTGCCGACGGGGTTGTCCCTGCCGGCGGCACGGTCGGTGGTGCAGCCCACCCTGGTCTTCCACGGCGACGGGGACCGGGTCACCGAGGTCGCGGACGCCGTCGCCTGGGCGGCCCAGCTGCCGCGGGGTTCGGTCCGCCTCGTGGGCCAGGGTGGGCACGACGTGCTGCGGGGCTCCGGTCACCGCACGGTGACGGCCTCGATCGTGCTCTTCCTCGAACGTCAGCGCAGTGACGATCCTGTGCTCGTCGACGCGTTCGCGGCGCGCACGCCCCGGCCCGCCTGACGCGACGTGTCCGCGTGTGTCGGTCGGGCTGGCACCCCGGGCCCGAACGGTGCACGATCGAACGATGACCTCGCCGATCGACCACGCCGACCCGACACCCGTCGTGCACGTGCTGCACGACAATGCCGAGTGGCTGCCGCCGCTCGTCGCCGCGCTCGACGCCGCGGGGGTGCCCCACCGCGAGCACCTGCTCGACGGGACGTCCTTCGACCTCGCGGCCGCGCCTCCTGAGGGGGTGTTCTGGTCGCGGCTGAGCGGATCGGCCCATACGCGCGGCCGGGGGACCGCGAAAGAGGTCGCCCGGGCGACCCTGCGCTGGGCCGAACGGCACGGGCGGCGGACGATCAACGGCAGCGGTGTCGTCGAACTCGAGGTGAGCAAGGTGGCGCAGTACCTGGCGCTGGCGTCCGCCGGGTTCGACGTCCCCGCGACGACCGCCGTGTTCGGCACCGCCGACCTCAAGGCTCGGGCACGCGAGCAGACGCTGCCGTTCATCACGAAGCACAACCAGGGCGGCAAGGGCCTCGGGGTGCGCCGCTTCGACGACCTCGACTCGTTCGACGCGTACGTCGACGGGCCCGACTTCGAGGTGCCGGTCGACGGGATCACCCTGCTGCAGGAGTTCCTGCTTGCCGAGGAGCCCTTCAACACGCGCGTCGAGTTCGTCGGCGGGCGCTTCGTCTACGCGGTGCGCGTCGACACCTCGGCCGGCAGCTTCGAGTTGTGCCCCGCCGACGCGTGCGTCGTGCCCGACGGCGCCGACCCGGCCACCTTCGCCCCGTTCGCGGTGCGCCCCTCGGTCACCGCCGAGCACCCGCTCGTGAGGCGGCTCGAAGCCTTCGTCGCCGAACAGGGCATCGAGGTCGCGGGCATCGAGTTCATCGAGACCGTCGACGGTCGCTTCGTGCCCTACGACGTCAACACGAACACCAACTACAACCCCGACGTCGAGCGATCGTCGTCGGTGTCGGCCGCCGCGACGCTCGCCGCGTGGCTGGGCGAGGTGCTGGCGGCGGAGTACGCCGCGACACCGGCCTAGCGCCGGTCGCCTGGACACCGTCGAGTGGACGCCGCGCCACGTCGTGCCGCGGTTCGTCGTCCACTCGACGGCGTCCCGGGACGGGGTGTCTCGGGCGGCGGTTGTCAGGGGCCGGCGATCAGGACGACCAGCGCCCAGGCAGCGGGCAGCAGCGTCACGGCCATGACCACGTTGGCCACCAGGAGCCCGGTCACACGGGCCTCGCGCCTGGCGGGCGGTCGTCGCCACGTCGCGTCGACACCGGGTCCCTTCGATCGTACGGTCGAGCGTTGCAGGCGGACGCCGGGACGGGCTAGCGACGCGGAGGCGCGGGTGGCGCCGGCGAGGTCGCGAACGCCACGGCCGCGAGGCCGGTCAGCACGACCGCACCGATCGTCACGGGTGCGAGCGGCCCGGCGAACGCTGCGGCAAGGCCGACGGGTGTGCCGAGGCCCACGACGAGCTGGCCCACCACCAGCAGCACGAGGCCGAACGCGGAGCCCAGAAGGCTCACCCGGGCCAGGTCGTGCAGTCGCCGGGAGTCGTCGGCGAGGCGGCGCGTGCCCGGTGTTCCCGGCAGGCCGGCGGAGAGTCGGCGTCGCATCCGCACGAAGAGCACCAACGCGACGAACGACAGCAGCAGCGGGATGGCACTGCCGATCGTGAGTGCGGTCTGCACGACGCCGAACAAGGCGTCGGTGCCACCGGGGGAGGGCGGGGTGCTCATCGGACTCCGTTCGAACGAGGTGGTGGGTTCACGGGCGAGTTCGTGGTGGACGGGCGCCTCCGGCGGCCCGGGGACGACGAATTCGCCCGCCCACGACCGTCACGGGCCGAGTCGCCGACGAACCACCCGGACACGACGACGCCGACCAGGCGGGAGGCGAGGTCGGCGTCGTGGGCCGTGCGGCCGGGTGTCTAGTAACGGGGCTTGCGGGCGGGCCGCTCGCCACCCTGTGACCGGTCGGGGCGGTCGTCGCGGCGGGGCGCGCCTCCTCGGCGGTCGGGCTTGATCTCGATGAGCTTGCCGCTGATGCGGGTGTCGCTCAGACGGTCGAGCATGTCGGTCGAGACGTCCGAGGCGAGCTCGACGACCGAGAAGTCGGGGCGGATCTGGATGGCCCCGAAGTCGTCGCGGCTCAGGCCACCCTCGTTCGCCAGGGCGCCCACGATCTGACGCGGCTCGACACGGTGGCGACGACCGACCTCGATGCGGTACGCCGTCATCGGCTTCGACGTGCGCGGTCCGCGCTCGCGGCGCTCGCCCCGGTCGTCGTCACGGCCGCCGCGCGGCGCGCGGTCGTCGCGCTCGCGCAGCGGACGCTCGTCGCGCTGCGGTCGCTCGTCCTTCGGGTCGAGCAGCAGGGGAGTCTCGCCCTGGGCGACCACGGCGAGGGCGGCGGCGACGTCGGCTTCGGGCACGTCGTGGTGCTCGACGTAGTGGCTGATGATGTCGCGGAACGCCGAGATGCGGCTGTCCTGCGACAGGGCCTCGGTGATCGCGTCGTCGAACCGGGTGAGGCGGGTGCTGTTGACGTCCTCGACGGTCGGCAGCTGCATCTGCGTGAGCGGCTGGCGGGTGGCCTTCTCGATCGCACCCAGCAGACGACGCTCACGCGGGGTGACGAAGCTGATCGCGGCACCGCTGCGGCCGGCACGGCCGGTGCGGCCGATGCGGTGCACGTACGACTCGGTGTCGATCGGGATGTCGTAGTTGACGACGTGGCTGATGCGGTCGACGTCGAGACCACGGGCCGCGACGTCGGTCGCCACGAGGATGTCGAGCTTGCCGCTCTTCAACTGGTTGACCGTGCGCTCGCGCTGGGCCTGGGCGACGTCACCGCTGATGGCCGCGGCCGAGTAACCGCGGGCGCGCAGCTTCTCGGCGAGGGTCTCGGTCTCGCTCTTGGTGCGGACGAAGATGATCATGCCCTCGAAGTTCTCGACCTCGAGGATGCGCGTCAGGGCGTCGACCTTCTGCGGGTACGACACCATCAGGTAGCGCTGGGTCGTGTTGACCGAGGTGGTGGTCTTCGCCTTGACCGTGATCTCTTCGGCGTCGTTCAGGTACTGCTTCGAGATGCGACGGATCTGCGGCGGCATCGTGGCCGAGAACAGCGCCACCTGCTTGTCGTCGGGGGTGTCGGCGAGGATCGTCTCGACGTCCTCGGCGAAGCCCATCTTCAGCATCTCGTCGGCCTCGTCGAGCACGAGGTACTTGAGCTCGCTGAGGTCGAGGGTGCCCTTGGCGAGGTGGTCCATGATGCGACCGGGCGTGCCGACGACGACGTGCACGCCGCGGCGCAGGGCGCTCAACTGCACGCCGTAGGCCTGGCCACCGTAGACGGGCAGGACGTGGACGCCACGCATGCCGGAGGCGAACTGCTCGAACGCCTCGCAGACCTGCAGTGCGAGCTCGCGCGTCGGCGACAGCACGAGCGCCTGCGGCTTCTTGGCCGAGACGTCGAGGCGCGACAGGATGGGCAGGGCGAAGGCCGCGGTCTTGCCGGTGCCGGTCTGCGCGAGGCCGACGACGTCGCGGCCGTCGAGCAGGGTGGGGATCGTGGCGGCCTGGATGGCCGAAGGGGTCTCGTAGCCGATCTCACGGATGGCCTTCAGGACCTGGTCGCTCAAGCCCAGATCGGCGAACGTCGGCGTCGTGTCGGCTTGCTCTGTGGCGTCGCTCGGGGCTTGCTCGGTGGTGTCACTCATGGTGCAACGGTAGCTTGTCCGGGGCCTCTGCCGTTGCTCCCGCCCGCGAGGCGGGTCGAGTCATGTCGGTGCGGGGTGCAGCAGCGCCACGGCGAGCGTGGCCCCGACGATCGTCGTGGCCAGGACCGAGGTCGTGACGGCGACCCGGCGCAGGGTCCGCGACCGGCCCGGGCGTCGCCCGACGGTGGCCGACAGCAGGGCCGTCACGGCGAAGGCGGCCGAGGTCAGGCCGACCACGGGCGCCGAGGCCCGTCGCCCTCGAGCGAGGTCGAGCGGGAACTCGGCGGCTCCCTCGTGCAGTTCGGCCCAGCCCCACGCGACGTACCCGGCGGTGGCCACGGCCGACAGGGCGAGCGCGAGGGCCGGCCGGTGCGGGATCGGCTCGCGATGGACGTGGACCGCCGGGGGACCCCGCCGGGGGTGGCGCCTCGGCCGCAGGATCGGGTCGTCGGGGTCGAGCGTGTCGTCGAGCGGGAGCCGACCCTGCCGGCGGAGCACGATCACCTCGTCGACGGGCCGAGGACGCCTCGAGTACGGCATCTGCTTCTTCGCAGGGGGCGACACGGTCGTCAGCATACCGGTCGTCTGCACAACGGGCGGGCCTTGATGTCGGCGGCCCGAAGTAGTCTTCTCGACGACCGATCCCACCTCGCGACACCCCGAAGGACGACGTGCAACCGACGTATCGCACCGCCAGCGGTCGGCTCTTCCAGGCCGATTGCCTCGAGGTCCTCGCCGAGCTCGAGGACGAGTCGGTCGACCTCGTGTTCGCCGATCCGCCGTTCAACCTGGGCAAGGTCTACGGGGCGGGCATCGACGACTCGCTCGACGAGGACGCCTACCTGGCCTGGTGCAGCCGGTGGATCGCCGAGTGCGTCCGGGTGCTGAGGCCGGGCGGCTCCTTCTACCTCTTCAACCTCCCCCGCTGGAACATCGAGCTGGGCCACGTGCTCAACGGCGAGGGCATGACCTTCCGTCACTGGGTCGCCGTCGACATCAAGTACGGTCTGCCGATCCCCAACAAGCTCTACCCGTCGCACTACTCGCTGCTCTACTACAGCAAGGGCAAGCCGTCGCGCTTCGTCCGACCCCGCCTGCCGATCCAGGTCTGCCGTCACTGCGGCCGAGACATCAAGGACTACGGCGGCCACCGCAGCAAGCTGCACCCCGACGGCATCAACCTGACCGACGTCTGGCTCGACATCCCCCCGGTCCGACACCGGGCGACGAAGACCCGAGGGGCGAACGAGCTCAGCGAGAAGCTGCTCGAGCGAGTCCTGACCATCAGCTCCGAGCCCGGCGATCTCGTGCTCGACCCCTTCGGCGGGTCGGGCACGACCTACGCCGTGGCCGAGAAGATGCACCGGCACTGGGTCGGTGCCGAGATCGGCGACGTCCGGCCGATCATCCGTCGTCTCGAGGGCGAGGACGCCCAGGTCGAGCTGCCGGGGCGCGGAGACACGGGGCGCGGAGACACCGGCCGCGGCGACACCGGCCGTGGGGTGACTGCCGGGGCCGAGCGCTAGCCGCCCGAGGTCCCGGCGTCTGCCGGGGGCTCGGCGGACCGGACCGGAGTCGAGAGAGCGACCCCGGGGAGGTGCGGTGCCGTGGGGTCCGCGAAGCGCGGGCGCTCCGGGAAGGGTTTCGGCTCCGAGGCCGTCTCGGGGGCGGACGGGACCAGGGGGATCGGCGCGGTCACGGGCGTGGGCGCGGCGACCGGCGGCTCCGTGACGGGTGGTGCCGTGACGGGCGCCTCCGCGGCGACCGTCGGCACGATGACGCTGATCGGCGTCGTGTCCGTGTGCACCGACTGCACGCGCACGCGCTTGGCCCGGCGCAGCCACCGACGGGCGCCCGGGGTCGCGAGCAGGCTGCCGAGCACGAGTCCGGCGCCGATCGCCAGCGTCGTGAGCATCGAGAACACGAAGTCGACCTCGGCACCGTCGTTGCCGGCCATGAAGTTCAGCAGCGACGACGCCACGGCGAGCGACGGCAGCAACGACCCGCAGAAGGCCGGCACCGCGATGACCGTCGCGGCCGTCCGCAGACGTGCCGCGGCCACGGTCGAGAGCGCACCCAACAGGGTCGCCGCGACGAAGGTCGCCCCCATCAACGGCAGCCCGAGGTGGCGCAGGGTGAAGAGCGAGACGTTGCCGACCAGGGCGACCCCGATCGTGATCGGGATCATGCGGGCGGTCGACCCCTGGGCGATCGAGTTGGCCGACGCCGCGGCGAAGCTCGAGATGAGCGAGAGCCAGAGGGGCAGCGCCTGCAGCGTGATGTTCGTCGGGTCGACCTCGATGTCCGCGAACCGTGCGGTCACGGCGAGTCCGGCCGGGATGCCGCACACGACCCCGGCGACGATCAGCCCGATCACCAGGGCGCGGCCGACCGCCATCGACCGGAAGCCCGAGATCGCGTCCTGGGCCCAGGTGACGATCGTGGGGTGCGGCAGGACGAGGACGACCACGGCCGCGACCAACGCCGCCGCGCCTCCCGGGGTCAGCAGCCCCGCCCAGATGCCGAGCGTTCCGAGTGCGGCGGTGGACGCGGCCTGCAGGCCGATGACGAAGAACTGGGGGATGCCGCGGGCGCTGAGCCCTCGACCGGACGTCATGATGCCGATCATCACCACGAAGGCGCCGACGGCGGCCTGCCACGTGCCGCCGGCCTGCAGCGTCACGGAGACGCCCAGCAGACCCATCGCCAGGTCGGTCAGCCACGACGGCCACCGGGGCGGGGACTTCAACACCTCGACGAGGCCGGCCACCGCCTCGGTCATGTCGCGGTCGTCGTGCAGCAGGTCGTCGACGATCTGGTAGACCCTCGACAGCCGGTGCAGGTTCGAGCCCTCGGCGTAGATGACCCGGGTCTTGACCAACGGGTTGACGCCGGCCGGGGCGTACTGGATGGTGATCGCCGTGCCCGTGATGTCGAGTTCGAGCGGGGCCAGGTTCCATTTGGTGCTGACGGCCACGATCGCGACCTCGGTGCTGCGGACGTCGGCACCCGACGACAGCATGACGTCGCCCAGGTCGAGGCAGAAGTCGACGATCTGGCGGGGCGAGTAGAGGTCGCCGCCGATGCCGTGCTCGGGCGTCGTGCCCTCGTAGATGGTGCCGCGCAGTCGTGCCCGGACGTCGCGCAGTTCGTGCTGGTTGACCAGTCGTGACTGGGCGGGCCCCTTCGGCCTGGCCTTCGGGGCCTTGGGCACCCGAGGAGGCCGAGGCCTCACCGGAGTGGGCCGCTCAGGGCGCCTGGCGTCCGACACGCTGACCTCTTCCTCGCTCATGACCGGTCGGGCCGGGGCACCGCCGAGGCGGTCCCGCGGACCCGTCCGTCGAGTCTAGGAGGCGCGGCGCCGGGCGTCCGGGCCCGTCGCGTCGAGCAGGTCGTCGGCCCTAGGACGCGTGGTCGGCGTCGTCGTCGTCGCCACGTTCGACCCGCGGCTCGCCCGCGTCGCCCCGCTCGCGTCCGGCGTCGGCCATGTCGTGGTGATCGAGGTCGGCTCGCGTGGGCGCATCGTCCCCGTCGCGCTCGGCGGCGTGGGCCCGGGCGTCGCGTTCGGCCTGCGCGACGAGCTCGGGGTCGTCGTCCATCTCGCCCTGTCCGCCGGCGAAGGGCGACTGCGTCTGGGCCACGATGGCCTGCGAGGTCGAGCCGAGGATCACCCCCGGGTCGACTCCCTTCTCGTGGGCGAGGGCGGCGGTGAGGCCGGCCGCGAGGCTGCCTCCGGCGGTGCCGAGGGTCGCCATGACGTCCTCCTGTCGAGGCGTCAGCGGTTCGTCGGTCAGCTCGGCGACGACCTCGCGGAGGTTCTCGTCGCTGGCCTCGACGGCCTCGGGGTCGCCCTGCGTGATGGCCGCGGCCTGGGACACGATGGCGAGCGCGAGAGCGGCCGCCTCGTCCTCGGGCGTTCGACCGGTGGGCTCGTTCGTGTCCTGATCCATGGGCCGACCGTACGCCCGCGCCTCGGGGGTCCTGTCAGACGGGAGGGGCGGGGTACGTCGCGTGGACACGCCGACCGGGAATGCCGGGAGGCGCGAAGGGCTTGGACCACGGATGAGCACCACCGAGACCCCCCAGACCGACAGCACGCAGCCCGCCGCCGGAACCGATCCCGGCACCGCCCTCGTCGTGGGCGCCAGCGGCATCACCGGCACCGCCCTCGTCGAGCAGTTGACGCGCGACGGGTGGGACGTCCTCGCCCTCTCGCGCCGCGCCTCCTCGTCCGCCGGGGTGACGGGCATCGCCGCCGACCTGACGAGCGCCGAGAGCCTGCGCACCGCGCTGGCCGACGCGAAGCCGACGCACGTGTTCTTCGCCGCGTGGCAGAAGCGCGACACCGAGGCCGAGAACATCGCGGTGAACGGCGCGATGGTCCGTGACCTGCTGGCCGCTCTCGACCACGCCCCGGTGCGGCACGTCTCGCTCGTCACGGGGCTGAAGCACTACCTCGGCCCGTTCGAGGCCTACGGCACGGGGAACATGCCCGACACGCCCTTCCACGAGGACGAGGAGCGCCTGCCCTACCCGAACTTCTACTACGCACAAGAGGACGAACTCTTCGCCGCCGCCGAGCGCCAGGGCTTCACGTGGTCGGTGCACCGCTCGCACACCGTGATCGGGTTCGCCGTCGGCAACGCCATGAACATGGGGCTGACCATCGCCGTGCAGGCCGCGCTGAGCAAGCGCCTCGGCCGGCCGTTCGTCTTCCCCGGCAGCGAGACACAGTGGAACTCGCTCGTCGACGTCACCGACGCGGGCGTCCTCGCCGAGCAGATGATCTGGGCCGCGACCGACCCGGCGGGTGCCGACGAGCCGTTCAACGTCGTCAACGGGGACGTCTTCCGGTGGCGTTGGCTGTGGCCCCGTCTCGCCGGCCACCTCGGCATCGACCCGGCCCTCGTCGAGGGCTTCGAGGGCGAGCCCCGACCGCTCGAGCAGCAGATGGTCGGCCTCGAGCAGGAGTGGCGGGACCTCGTCGCCGAGCACGACCTCGCCGAGCCCGAGCTGTCGCGGGTCGCCTCGTGGTGGCACACCGACGGCGACCTCGGCCGTGACATCGAGGTCGTCACCGACATGGGCAAGGCCCGCGACGCCGGCTTCACCCGGTACCGCCGCACCGAGCAGGCGTTCGTCGACCTGTTCGAGCGCTACCGCGCCGCCCGCCTCATCCCGTAGGCCGAGGCGCCGAGGAGGCGCGGTGCCGGTGACGAGACCGGCGTCGCGCCTCCTGCGTCCTCGACCCGCGCCTCCCGCACTCCCCTCGAGGTCGCGGGCCCTCTACGCCCCGGGGTCGGCTCGCTCAGCGTCCGCGATCGCGTCGCTCGGCACCGGCCGGCCCCGACGTGACAGGAACGTCACGAGCCAGAGCACCACCCCGATCGCGAGCAGGCCGCCGGCGATCGTGTACTGCTCGGCGCCGCGTCCGGAGGACACCGGCAGCACGAGCCAGAGGCAGGCCACGATGCCGACGATCGGCAGCACCCTTCCCGCCCGGAAGTGATCGTGCGTCACCGTGTCACGCCGCAACACGAGCACGACGACGTTGACCAGGGCGAACACCGTCAGCAGCAACAGGGACGTCGTGCCGCCGAGCACGGCCACGATCGGGGACTCGGGCGACAGCGAGACGTAGCCGATCAGCACCAGGCTGAGCGCCGTCGTGAAGACGATCGCCGCCCACGGCGTCTGCCGCTTCCGGTGCACCTTGCCGAGGAAGCCCGGCAGCACGCCCTGCTTGCTCATGCCGTAGAGCAGTCGGCTGGCCATCATCATGTTGATCAGGGCGCTGTTCGCGACGGCGAACATCGAGATGAACGGCAGCAGCTTCCCGATCGGGAAGTCAGGTGCGGCGGTGTTCACCACCGTGACCAACGGAGTCTCGTTGTCGGCCAGCTCGCCGATCGGGACGATCGCCACGGCGCAGATCGAGACGAGCACGTAGATCACCGCAGTGATGCCGAGCCCGGTCAGCATCACCTTCGGGAAGATGCGGCTCGGGTCCTTCGTCTCCTCCGCCATGTTGACCGAGTCCTCGAAGCCGACCATGGCGAAGAACGCCAGCGACGTCGCCGTGCTGACGCTCAGGAGCAGCGACTTGTCGCCGGGCGTCTCGAACAGCACGACCTGGCCCCAGTCGGCGTTGCCGCCGGCGATGAACCAGAACCCGATCAGGATCACCATGACGAGGCCCGAGAGCTCGATCAGGGTGAGCACGACGTTCGCCTTGACGCTCTCGCTGACCCCGCGGAAGTTCACGGCCATCACGAGCAGCATGAACGCCATCGCGATCAGCATCACGGCCGAGTTCGACAGCTCGACGCCGATGCCCGCCGCCAGGTTGGCCGCGAACGCCCGGGACGCCGTCGACGCGCTCGTGATGCCCGAACACATCACCACGAAGCAGACGATGAACGTCACGAAGTGGATGCCGAACGCCTTGTGCACGTAGAGGGCCGCGCCCGCGGTCTGCGGGTACTTCGTCACGAGCTCGAGGTACGAGAACGCCGTCACCAGCGCCACGGCGAACGCGATCAGGAACGGCAGCCAGGCCGCACCGCCGACCTCGGCCGCGACCTGCCCGGTCAGGGCGTAGACCCCCGTGCCCAGGATGTCGCCGACGATGAAGAGCAGCAGCAGCTTCGGGCCGATGGCCCGCTTCAGCTCGGTGGGACTCTCACCCGTGTCGGTCGTGGGGGGCTGGGCCTGGTTCGCGGACCGTGGGTTCGGGGGCTGCTGGTTCGTCGTCGACATGCTGACCTCCGGGGCGCATCGGTGTGTCTCGGGCGTTCCGGTCATCCTGCTCCGGTCGTCGTGGCGACGGAAGAGGCGGCCGCACATCGTCACGGCCCCGAAACGTGGGAGGGCGTCCACACGACGGCGAGGAGGCGCGGCCGACAGCCGGGGACGCAGGCCGTTCCCGAGCCACGCGTCGTACCCTGAGCCCATGTCGGTCCGCCTGTCCCCACCCGAGTCGGCGACGCCCGGCCCCGTCCCCTCGCCCGGGCCCGGCGACCCGATGACCCCCCGCGCCGCCGGACTGTGGGCCGCACTCGCCGGAGTCGTGTCGATGGCCGCGTTCCTCGCCGCCGCCGAGGTCGTCGCCCTCGTCACCGGACCCACCGGCAGCCCGCTCTTCGCCGTCGGCTCCGCCGTCATCGACCTCGCCCCCGCCGGCGTCAAGGACACGATGGTGTCGCTGTTCGGCACCGGCGACAAGGTCGCCCTCTTCGTGCTGATGGGCGTGCTGCTCGTCGTCATCACCGGCGCGGCCGGCTACGGCGAGTACCGCCGCCAGCCGATCGGCAAGATCGCCTTCGTGGCGGGCGGGGCGCTCGCCGTGATCGCGGTCCTGACCCGCTCGGATGCCGGCCAGGTGGACGCCATCCCGAGCCTCGTCGGCACCTTCGCGGCCGTGCTGCTCGTCGACAAGCTCGCCTCGCGCCTCCGTCGGTGGGTCCGTTCGACGTCGCCCGGGTGGGCCGAGCAGACGCAGCCCGTCCCGCCGCTGCGCGGGCCCGGACTCGAGCGCCGGTCGTTCCTGACCTACACGGTGGTGGCCGGCGTGGCCGCGGTCGTCGTCGGCACGGGGGCGCGCGTGGTGAACGCGGGCCGCGCGAACGCGGCGGCGCTGCGGCGTGCCCTGACGCTGCCGCGCGCGAGCGTGACCGAGGCCGCGGTGCCGGCCGGCGCCTCCTTGGACGTCGACGGCATCACCCCGTACGTGACGCCCAACGCCGACTTCTACCGCATCGACACGGCCCTGCAGGTGCCCTCGATCGACCCGGCCGACTGGAGCCTGCGCATCCACGGCCTGGTCGACCGCGAGGTGTCGATCACGTTCGACGAGCTGCTCGCCCTGCCGCTCGAGGAGCACATGGCGACCCTCAGCTGCGTCTCGAACGACGTCGGCGGCGACCTCATCGGCAACGCGCTCTGGCTCGGCTACCCGATCCGCTCGCTGCTCGAGCGCGCGGGCCCGAACGGCGGCGCCGACATGGTGCTCTCGCGCAGCATCGACGGCTTCTCGGCGGGCACCCCGCTCGACGTACTGCAGGACGAGGGCACCGACGCGCTGCTCGCGGTCGGCATGAACGGGCAGCCGCTGCCGATCGAGCACGGCTTCCCGGTGCGGATGGTCGTGCCCGGCCTGTTCGGCTACGTGTCGGCGACCAAGTGGGTCGTCGAGATGGAGGTCACCCGTTTCGCGGACGCCGAGGGCTACTGGACGCCCCGCGGTTGGGACGCCCTGGGGCCCGTCAAGCTCGAGTCGCGCATCGACGTGCCCCGCGACGGGGGATCGGTGGACGCGGGGACGGTGTCGATCGCGGGCGTGGCCTGGCAGCCGCACACCGGGGTCGAGGCGGTCCAGGTGCGCGTCGACGGCGGCTCGTGGCTCGACGCGACGCTGGCCGACTCGGTGTCGGCCGACACCTGGCGCCAGTGGGTCTACCGCTGGGACGCCGGGTCGGCCGGATCGGGGTCGCACACCATCGACGTGCGGGCGCAGGGCGCGGACGGCACCTGGCAGCCCGAGGCGTACGTCCAGCCGGCTCCGAACGGGGCCGAGGGGTGGCACCGCGTGACCGTCGACGTCGCCTGACCCGGCGGACGAGGAGGCGCGGGTGCCAGGGTGGGAGGTCGCGGCCCGTCCGCCGCGCGGCCCGCTCCCGGGGTCGCCGCCCGATCGAAGGAACCACCATGCCCACCACCGTCCACCTCGAGATCCATGTCGACCCCGCCCGGCTCGACCTCGCCCACGAGATCGCTCGCGAGACCCTCGTCGCCACGCGCGCCTGGCCCGGCTGCGAAGGCCTCGAGGTGCTGATCGACGACGCCGACCCGTCGGTCATGATCGTCGTCGAGACCTGGGCGTCGTCGGCCGACCACGACGCCTACGTCGCGTGGCGGGCCACTCCCGAGGGGGCCAACCGCCTGCCCGAGGTGCTGCTCGCCCCGCCGACCACCCGCACGTTCGCCGAGACGGTGCCCCTGGCCTGACGCCCGTCCGCCCGCGACGACGGGCGGGTTCGACGGGCGCGGTCGTCCGGGGACGACCGAGGTCGACGAACTCGCCCGTCCCCGTCGGGCGACACGACACCGACCCGCGTCAGGCGTCGAGCAGGCCGCGGATGTCGTCGGCGGTGAGCGCCGCGCTGAACACGGCGTCGTCGTCCATCACGGCGTCGAACAGCTGCGACTTCTGGGCCTGGAGGGCCAGCACCTTCTCTTCGATGGTGTCGTTGGCGATCATCCGGTAGACCATCACGTTGTCGGTCTGGCCGATGCGGTGCGTGCGGTCGACCGCCTGGGCCTCGGTGGCCGGGTTCCACCACGGGTCGAGGATGAACACGTAGTCCGCCTCGGTCAGGTTGAGCCCGAACCCGCCCGCCTTGAGGCTGATGAGGAATGCGGGTGCGGTGCCGGTCTTGAACCGGTCGATCACCTCGGCCCGACGTCGGGTCGACCCGTCGAGGTACTCGAACGCGACTCCACGCTGTTCGAGCCGGGCGGCGACCTTGTGCAAGAACGTCGTGAACTGGCTGAAGATCAAGGCGCGGTGCCCCTCGGCGACCACGTCCTCGAGTTCGTCGAGCAGCTGGTCGAGCTTCGCCGAGGGGATGTCGGCGTAGGCCTCGTCGACGAGCGAGGCGTCGAGCGACAGCAGGCGCAGCAGGGTGAGCGACCGGAAGACGATGAACCGGTTGCGGTCGAGGTCGTCCATCAGGCCGAGCAGCTTCTGCCGCTCACGCTGCAGGAAGGCGTCGTAGAGGTCGCGGTGCGCGGGGTCGAGGTCGACGCGCAACACCTGCTCTTGCTTGGCCGGCAGGTCGGAGGCGACCTGCTCTTTCGTTCGGCGCATCATCAACGGTCGGATGCGCTTGCGGAGCTTCTGCAGGAGCTCGGGTGCCTCACCCGTCGCGATCGGCTTGACGTAGTCGTCGGCGAACCGGACTCCGCTGCCGAGCAGGCCGGGCGCCACCACGTGCAGCAGCGACCACAGGTCGGTGAGGCTGTTCTCGAGCGGCGTGCCGGTGATCGCGAGCTTGAACGGCACGTCGAGGTCGACCGCGCACCGGTGGGCCTGCGACGCACGGTTCTTGACGAACTGCGCCTCGTCGAGGATCAACCCGGCCCAGCCCTCGGCCTGGTACGCGGCGAAGTCGAGGCGGAAGAGCGCGTACGAGGTCACGACGACGTCGGCACCCTGCGCGAAGTCGTGCACCGACCCGCGCCCGCCCTTCGCCTGGGTGGCGGTCACGGCCCGGACGGCCAGCCCCGGGGTGAAACGAGCGGCCTCGGCCACCCAGTTCGACACGACCGACGTCGGGGCGACGACGAGGAAGGGCGCGGGCGGGGTGCTCGGAGCGTCCGGCGTCGCGGCGGCGGCGGCGGCGGCGGCCCTGGCTCGTTCGGTCTCGCGAACGTGCGCGACGAGCGCGAGCGTCTGCAGCGTCTTGCCGAGCCCCATGTCGTCGGCCAGGACGCCGCCGAGCCCCTGGTCGTGGAGGAAGGCGAGCCAGGCGAACCCCTCGTGCTGGTACGGGCGCAGGGTCGCGTCGACCGCGGCCGGCACGGGAATCGCCGTGGCGGCCTCGAGCCCACCGGCGTCGGCGAGGGCCAGCAGCCCGCCGACCGCCTGCTGCCACTCGGCGGCGGGGAGGGTCTCGTCCGCGAGTTCGTCGAGCTCGGACCAGAGGCTCGCCTGGTAACGATTGATGCGCGGAGCCACCTGCCATTCGTCGAGCGCCGACGCCTCGTCGATCAGCCTCTTGAGCTCGTCGAAGGCCGGGTGGTCGAGGGACAGGTACGAGTGGTCGACCAGCAGCAGCTTCTTCCGCCCCTTCGCGAGGGCGGTGATGAGCGGCGTGAAGGGGACGGTCCGTCCCTCGACGGTCACCAGCACGCCGAGGTCGAACCAGTCGCGCTTGTCGGTCGGCATCGTGGTGATGGTCAGGCGTGGCTCGTCGGTCAGCTCGCGATAGTCGGGCCGGGTGCCGACGAGGTCGACCTGCAGGTCGGTTCGCGCCTCGAGGGCGGGCAGCGTGCCGGTCGCGAACTCGGCTGCGGTCACCCCCTTGAGCACCTGATCGCGCGGGACGACGTCGAGCTCGCCCAGGTCGGGGACGGGGGAGTGCGCCGTCAGCGGCCGGAGCGTGCCGTCGCTGGTCCACCCCCACGTCAGGCGGATCGCCTGCCCCTTCTCGAAGGCGACCGTGAGGGTCAGCACGGGCGGCACGATCGTCGGGAACTCGATCGAGGCGTCCGAGCTGACGACGTCGACGCGTCGGCGAAGGGTGGGGTAGTAGTCGCGCAGGAACTCGGCTGAGTCGGCGGCCGGCACGACCACCTCGGGCGTGACGGTCAACAGTCGGCGCTGCTCGTCGTCGAGCGGAGCCGCGGTCGGCGCGAGGGTGAAGGTCAGCGCGGGTTCGTGGGCGACGCACCACACCCCGTGGTCGGCGATGACGCCGGTCGACTCCGCGCGACGGGCCACTCCGTCGACGGTGACCCCGGCGGTCAGCAGCATCGAGCCGTCGTCGCCGAGCACGGCGTCGACGGTCACCCGGGCCTCGTCGCCGACGACGACGTCGGTCGAACGCTTGCCCGTCACGAGAGCGATGCCGAGGCGCCCGGCCTCGGCCAACAAGGGCCAGAGCAGGGGGCTGCCGAAGTCGTCGACGAACAGCCAGTCGGCGTCGCCCGGCGTGTAGGTCGAGACGGCCGACCGGTGCAGCGCCGCGAACTGGCCGAACCAGGCGTGCTGCTCGGGCTCGATGGCGAGCCGGTTCAGTTGGTACGGCAACGACGACCACGTGAGGTTGCCCCGCACCCAGTTGCCCGTGCCGCTCAGGGTGACGGGCCGCACGCCGAGTCGCTGCACCGTCGGTCCGCCTCGTCGCCGGGCGGAGGGCGCGACCGCGCGTCCTCGGGTCGAGTGAGCCCGGTCGCGCAGTTCGAACAGCAGACCCATGCGCGTCGTCCGGACCGAGGAGGCGCGGGTCGGCTGCCCGATCGCCCCCACCGTCGACCGCCAGTCGCTCCCGCCCGTGCCGGGCCGTGCAGCACCCAGCGCGGTCACGCCCCCGGTCGTCAGGTCGTCGACGGTGGGTGTCGCAGCGCTGCGATCGGCCACGGCTCGGGAGTTGCTCTGCAACAGCGTCGCCGCGACGTGCTTGCAGTCGCTGCCGATCGGGCAGGTGCAGCGGCTGCGGACAGGTCGGCTGTACTCGCCGCGGGTCGCCCGCAGGTCGACGACGACCCGGTAGGGCGTCGACTCGGCACCTCGGACGGTGCCCTCGAGGCGCTCGTCCGCGGGGTGCCAGGCGGTGTCGAGTACGGCACCGTCGCGGACGTATTCTTTCGCCCGGTTGAAGGCGCGGGGCCCGACGAGCCGGATGACGTCGACGGCGTCGACCAGCGGCACGGCCGCGGAGTGGACGGGGCCGTCGGCGTCGCCGTCGCCGGCCGGGAAGCCGCCGTGCACGTCGAACTCGTCGCCCAGGTCCATGCCGCCCATGATGTCAGCCGCCGCCGACACCTCGGGCTCCTTCCCCAGGTGGTGGCGCCGTCCACAGGGCCGGGTGACCCGTCCCGTCGTCCCGTCCCCAGGGCTCGGCTGCTCCACACCCCGGTCGGGTGGCTAGGTGTCCGGGCGGAGCGGTGCCACACTTGAGCCGTGCGGTACTTCCCGCACCACATCGTCGGCGCAGCAGCTGGCTCGCATCACCCCCGCTCGTCCCGTTGCCCCGCACCATCGCCCTGCCCCGAAACGTTCCCGCCTCACCGGCACCGGGCCGTCGTCGCCCCGGTGCCGCTCACCCTGCCCCCACGCTCGAAGGGATCGGCACCCCGTGTCCTCCGCCATGCCCCGCGACGCCTCGCGCCTCTCGCACCTCCGCGCCCTGCTCTTCGACCTGGACGGCGTCCTGACGCCGACCGCCGAGGTCCACATGCGCGCGTGGGCCCGCCTCTTCGGCGACTACTTCGCCGCGCACGACCTCGCGCCCTACACCGAGGCCGACTACTTCGAGCACGTCGACGGTCGGCCCCGTTACGACGGTGTCCGGGCGATGCTCGCCGCCCGCGACGTCGTCCTGCCCGAGGGGTCACCCGACGACGACCCCGAGGCCGAGACCGTCTGCGGACTCGGCAACCGCAAGAACGCGGCCTTCGCCGCCGAGCTCGCCGAGAACGGCGTCACGCCGTACCCGGGGTCGGTGGCCTTCCTCGACCGGGCCGTCGCCGAGGGAGTCCGCGTCGCCGTGGTCTCCAGCTCGCGCAACGCCGTGCCCGTGCTCGAGGCCGCCGGTCTCCGTGACCGGTTCGACGTGATCGTCGACGGCGTCGTGGCCGCGGACGAGGGCATCGCCGGCAAACCGGCCCCCGACACGTACCTCGAGGGCGCCCGCCGCCTCGGCTTCACCGCCGACGACTGCGTGGTCGTCGAAGACGCGCAGTCCGGTGTCGAAGCCGGTCGTCGTGGTGCCTTCGGCCTCGTGCTCGGGGTCGACCGCGGCACGGGCGCGCAGACCCTGCTCGACTTCGGCGCCGACCTCGTCGTGGACGACCTCGGCACGCTGGTCGGTGCGCTCGACCGAACCCGCGCCTCCTCGGCTCCGAATCCCGACCAGGCGACACCGGACACCCCCTCGACCAGCAGCAGCACCACCGGCACCACGGAGGCACAGTCGTGAACCACATCACGTCCGACCCGCTCGACCGTTCGAGGTTCCCCGTCGACGAATGGGCCTTCGTCGAGGACGAGTACGTCCAGGGCGACGAGGGCCTCACCGAGACCGTGTTCGCGGTCGGCAACGGCTACCTCGGCCTCCGCGGCAACCCCGACGAGGGTCGCGGCGGACACGCGTTCGGCACCTTCGTCAACGGGTTCCACGAGACCTGGCCCATCCGGCACGCCGAAGAGGCCTTCGGGTTCGCCCGGGTCGGCCAGACGATCGTCAACGTGCCCGACGCGAAGGTCATCCGCCTCTACGTCGACGACGAGCCGTTCGTGCTCTTCGAGGCCGACATCCTCCGCCACACGCGACGCCTCGACTTCCGCGACGGCGTCCTCACCCGCGAGATCGACTGGCGCACCCCCTCGGGCAAGCGGGTCCTGGTCACCAGTCGTCGCCTGGTCAGCTTCGAGGACCGCCACCTCGTCGTCATCGAGTACGAGGTCACGATGCTCGACTCGTCGGCGTCGCTGCTGATCTCGAGCCAGATCCTCAACCGTCAGGACATGGGCGACCAGTACCACGCCGGCATGCGCGCCGCGGCCGAGGCGTTCGACCCGCGCAAGGCCGAGTCGTTCGACGACCGGGTCCTTCAGCCCGTGCTCAACCGCAACGGCGGCGCGCGGGCCGTGCTCGGCTACCGCACGACGAACTCGGGCATGACGATCGCGGTCGGTGCCGAGCACCGCATCGAGACCGACGCCGAGTGGGACCAGTCGTCGCAGATCGACGACGACATCGCCAAGCACGTCTACCGCGTCAAGGCGCAGGCCGGCCAGAAGGTCCGCCTGACCAAGACGATCACCTACCACACGAGTCGGGGCGTGCCGCCTCGCGAACTGGCCGACCGGTGTGACCGCACCCTCGACCGGGCGGCCGAGACGCCCACGGCCGAGATCTTCGAGCACCAGCGCGCCTGGCTCGACGACTTCTGGCAGCGCAGCGACGTCCAGGTCGCCGGCCAACCCGAGATCCAGCAGGCCATCCGCTGGAACCTCTTCCAGCTCGCCCAGGCCACGGCCCGCACCGACGGCCAGGGCGTCGCGGCCAAGGGCGTGACGGGGTCGGGCTACGGTGGGCACTACTTCTGGGACACCGAGATCTACGTCCTGCCGTTCCTCACCTACACGTCGCCGAACGTGGCCCGCAACGCCCTGCGCTTCCGTCTCGGCATGCTGGACGCCGCTCGCGACCGGGCCGTCGAGTTGAACCAGCGAGGTGCCCTCTTCCCGTGGCGCACCATCAACGGGCTCGAGTCGAGCGCCTACTACGCGGCCGGAACGGCTCAGTACCACATCGACGCCGACATCAGCCATGCCCTGAGCCAGTACGTCCAGGCGACGGGCGACGAGGACTTCCTGCAGCGGGGTGCCGTCGACATCCTCGTCGAGACCGCGCGCCTGTGGGCCGACCTCGGCTTCTGGCGCTCGAACGGCGACCAGCGGTTCCACATCGACGGCGTCACCGGGCCGGACGAGTACACGACGGTCGTCGACGACAACCTCTACACGAACGTCATGGCGCGGGCGAACCTGCGGGCGGCCGTCCGGGCGGTCACCCGTCTGAAGGACGACGCTCCCGTCGCGTTCGACCGGATGGTCGACCGCCTCGGCCTCGAAGAGCACGAGATCACGGGCTGGCAGCTCGCCGCCGAGGCGATGCACATCCCGTACGACGACCACCGGGGCATCCACCCGCAGGACGCCCAGTTCCTCGACAAAGAGCTGTGGGACCTCGAGGCCACCCCGGCGAACAAGCGTCCGCTGCTGTTGCACTACCACCCGCTGGTCATCTACCGCTTCCAGGTGCTCAAGCAAGCCGACGTCGTGCTCGCGCTGTACCTGCAGGGCGACGAGTTCACGCCCGAGCAGAAGCTGCGCAACTTCGAGTACTACGACGCGCTGACGACGGGCGACTCGACCCTGTCCGGCGTCGTGCAGTCGATCATCGCGGCCGAGGTCGGCCACCACCAGCTGTCGCAGCAGTACTTCCTGTCGTCCCTGTACGTCGACCTGGCCGACCTGCACAAGAACACCTCGGACGGCGTGCACGTCGCGTCGACCGGTGGCATCTGGAGCGCACTCGTCAACGGCTACGGCGGCATGCGCGACTGGCTCGGCTCGATCACCTTCGACCCGCGCCTGCCGGCCGACTGGGAAGAACTCTCGTTCCGCGTCGCGATCAAGGGCAGCCGGGTGCGCGTCGACCTCGCCCAGCACGAGATCGTCTTCACCGTCGAGACGGGCGACGCCGTGACGTTGTCCGTCCGCGGCGACGAGTTCCGGGTCACCCCCGAGGCTCCGGTGCGGGTGGCCCTCGAGGGCCAGGGGCCGCGCATCACGACCCGCGTCCCCACGACGAGTGACCTGCGTGGGCTCATGCGAGCCGACGGCTCGGTCATCACGGCGTCGATCCCGACGATCAGCGTCGACCGCTACGACGAGGACGAAGCCGCGTCCTGACCGACGCGACGTCCGTCGCGCAGACGACCCGCGCCTCCCCGGCCCCCGAGGGCTGAGGAGGCGCGGGTCGTCCGCGCGAGGGGGTCGCGTCAGTGCACGGGGACCGGTGCGTCGACGGCGGGCGAGGTCGTCGCGTCCACGTCGTCCGACTGCGGGACGCGGCGACGGAACAGCAGGGCCGCGATGACCGCGCCGACGGCGAAGAACCCGGCTCCCCACCAGTACGCCGTGGCGTAGCCGGTGACGGCGGCCTCGGCCGCGACGGCTCCGGTCGCCGGCAGGTGATCGGCGACGTAGTTCGCCGCGGCGGTCGCCGCCAGCGTGTTGAGCAGTGCCGTGCCGATCGACCCGCCGACCTGCTGGCTCGTGTTGACCATGGCCGAGGCGACGCCCGCGTGGCCGCGGTCGACGCCGAGCGTGGCGGTCTGGATCGACGCGGGCATGATCGAACCCATGCCGAAGCCGAGCACCATCAAGGCCGGCAGCACGTTGGCGGCGTACAGGCTCTCGAGGTCGAGCCGGGTGAGCAGCAGCATGCCGATCACGCCGAGGGTCATGCCGAACGGCACCATGATCTTGGGGCCGAAGCGCGGCACGAAGATGTTCGTCGACAGCTGGGCCGCGAGCACGAGCATCGCGATCATCGGCAGGAAGGCCAGGCCGGTCTTCGTCGGCGTGTAGCCGAGCGAGGTCTGCAGGTAGTACGTCACGAACAGGAAGATGCCGAACATGCCGGCGCCCGCGATCGTCACCGAGGCGTAGGCGGCCCCGCGGTTGCGGTCGAGCACGATGGACAGGGGCAGCAGCGGGTGCTCGGCACGGCGCTGCCACGCGACGAACGAGGTCAGCAGCACGACGGCCGCCGCCAGGAAGCCCCAGGTCAAGGGCGAGTCCCAGCCCTGGGTCTCGGCGTTCGAGAAGCCGTAGACGAGCGAGAAGAGCGCACCCGAGACCAGCAGCGTGCCGGGCACGTCGAGCTTCGGGCGCGGGCCGGTGCGGGTGACGTGCGACACGAAGATCGCGGCGCCGACGATCGCCACGGCGGCGATGACGACGTTGATGTAGAGGTTCCAGCGCCACGAGGCGTACTGGGTGAGGAACCCGCCGAGCAGCAGGCCGATGGCCCCGCCGGCGCCGGCGATCGCGCCGAAGACGCCGAAGGCGCGGGCGCGCTCCTTCGGGATCGTGAAGGTCGTGGTCAGCACGGCCAGGGCGGTCGGAGCGAGCAGCGCGCCGAACGCACCCTGCAGGGCGCGCGCGAAGACGAGCAGCCCGAAGGTGCCGGCCGCGCCGCCCAGGGCCGAGGCCAGGGCGAAGCCGATCAGGCCGATGACGAACGTGCGCTTTCGGCCGATCAGGTCGCTGACGCGGCCGCCGACGAGCAGCAGGCTGCCGAAGGCGAGCGAGTAGGCGGTGATGATCCACTGCCGGTCGCCGTCCGAGAAGCCGAGGTCGGTCTGGGCGGCGGGCAGGGCGATGTTCACGACCGTGGAGTCGAGCACGACCATCAGTTGGGCGAGGGCCACGGTGGTGAGGGTCCACCAGCGCCGGGACGGCGGCGGGGTGGGGGAGGACGAGGAGGCGCGGGTCGCGCCGTCAGGGGAGGTGGAGGCCTGAGACATGAGCGCGAGCATATACGAGTCCCGCTAGTTTCGGATACAGGCAGTTTCGTAAACATCCGATGTAGAGTCACCCCATGACCGACAGGGAAGGCGCGGCGACGACGCCCGCCGAGACCGGCCCCGCGACCCCCTCGCGACCGGGTCGCAAGCGCGACCACAGTCGCGACCCCGAGATCCTCCGCTGCACCATCGACGTGCTCGCCGAGACCGGCTTCGAGGGCATGACCATCGAGATGGTCGCCGCCCGTGCCAAGGCCGGCAAGGCCACGCTCTACCGCCGCTGGGCGTCCAAGGGTGAGCTCGTCGTCGACGCGGTGGCCTGCCTGAAGCAGGGTGCCGTCGACCTCGACGGACTGCCCGACACGGGCACGCTGCGCGGTGACCTCGTGGCGATGATCAAGCCGCACAGCATCGACGACGCCGAGAAGAAGATGCGGGTCATGGCGGGTGTCGTCACGATGCTCTCGACCACGCCCGAGCTCGCCGAGGCCGTGGACGCCGCGATCGTCCAGCCCCGCGCCGAGGCCAACCGGCTGCTGCTGCGCCGGGCCCTCGAGCGAGGCGAGATCGCGGCCGACACCGACATCGAGGCGCTCGCCCTCGTCACCCCGTCGATGGTGTCGTACCGCGTGCTCGTCCTGCGGAAGCCCGTCGACCGCGACTACCTCGTCGGGCTCATCGACGGTGTGCTGCTGCCCGCTGCGGGGGTGCGCCAGACCACCCGGGTCTGATTCCGCGGCCGACCGGGGCCGCGCCTCCTCGTTTTTCGTTCATGTGAAATCCTCATGAAGAGGCGGGCAGAACCGGGCCGCGCCCGTACTGTGCAGGCATGAGCGCAGAGCTGACGCTGGGGGCCGAAGAAGAGCTGCACCTGATCGCCCTCGAGACGGGGCGTCTGTCGGCTCGGGCACCGCACCTCCTGACCCGGCTGCCCGCCGACCGTTACGGGGCGGAGCTGCAGCGCACCACGATCGAGACCAACGTGCCCGTCGTGACCACGCTCGACGACCTGCGGCGCGAGATCCTCACCCTCCGCCGCGACCTGGTCGAGGTGACCACCGCCGAGGGGCTCGCCATCGGCGCCGTCGGCACGGCCCCGCGCAGCGAGTTCGCCGACTTCGAACTGACGACGACCGGACGCTACGGACGCATGCACGAGCAGTACCGCCTGCTCGTCGACGAGCAGCTGATCTGCGGACTGCAGATCCACGTGGGGGTGTCCGACCGCGACCTCGCCGTGCAGATCGCCGGGCGGATCGCCCCCGTGCTGCCGGCTCTGCTCGCCCTGAGCGCCAGCTCGCCCTACTGGAACGGGCAGGACACCGGCTACGCGAGCATCCGTTCGCTCATCTGGCAGCGGTGGCCGAGCGCCGGGGCGACCGGGCCGCTGGCCGACGCCGCCGAGTACGACCGGCTGCTCGCCGACCTGATCGGATCGGGCGTGATCGCCGACAGCGGGATGGCCTACTTCGACGTCCGACCGTCGAGCCACGCGCCCACCCTCGAGCTGCGCACCTGCGACGCCTGCCCCCTGGTCGACGACGCCGTGCTGATCGCCGGCCTCTACCGTGCCGCGGTGCGTCGGGCCGAGACGGACGTCGAGGCCGGTCGCCCCGCCGAGCACCGGGCGGCCCCGCTGCACCGCGCCGCGATGTGGCAGGCGGCGCGCAGCGGGCTCGGCGGCGAGTTGCTCGACCTCGAACCGCATCCGTCGCGGCTGCCGGCGGCCGAGGCCGTCCGGCAGCTCGTGACCCGGTTGCGTCCCCAGCTCGAGGAGTTCGGCGACTGGCAGACCGTGAGCGACCTCGCCGAGGCCACGCTCGCCCGCGGCAACTCCGCCGACCGGCAGCGCGCCGCCTTCGCCGAGCGGGGACGGCTCGACGACGTGGTCGACCTGGTCGTCCGCGAGACGCACGGCCCCGCCGCCGGGCTCGACGCCCCCACGCCGACCCTCGTGGGGTACCGGTTCCGCGCCGGCGACGAGGCGATCGGCCCGGGACTGCACCCGCGCCCGGCCTACCGCGACGTCGCCGGGTTCTTCCAGGAGCTCGGAGCGACCGAGGCGCACGCCCGATCCGTCGCGCGAGACGCCTGGTGCGAGCGGGCCGGTCTCGGGTTCGGCGTGGGCGGCGACCACCGGGCGTTCCACTGCGACCTCGTGCCCCGCATCGTCACACGGCACGAGTGGAGCCGGCTCGAGGCGGGTCTGACACAGCGGGCCCGGGCGATCGAGGCGTTCCTGCGCGACGCCTACGGCGAGCGTCGGGTCGTGGCGGACGGCGTGCTGACCCACGTGCAGGTCGTCGGGGCGGCGGGCTGGCGGGACGAGGCCACCCGGCTGCCCGCGGACGCCGTCAGGGCGGCGGTGCAGGGCTTCGACCTGGTGCGCGACGAGCTGGGTGGCTGGCGGGTGCTCGAGGACAACGTCCGGGCGCCGAGCGGGGCCGCGTTCTCGCTCGCGGTGCGGCGGCTGCTCGACGAGGTGGTGCCGGACGCTCCGCGGCCGGCGGGGCTGCTCGACCCGACGAGCGTGTTCGCGGTGCTGCGGGCGACGCTCCTGGCGCACGCCGCGCCTCCTCGGGGCGGAGGCGACCCGGTCGGCGCGGTCCTCAGCGAGGGCCCGACGAGCCCCGCCTGGTACGAGCACCGCACCCTCGCCGAGGGCGCGGGACTGCTGCTGCTGCGGGCCGACGACGTCGAGGTGCAGGAGGCGCGGGTCGTCGACCGCAGGACCGGCACCGTCGTCGACGCCCTCTACCTGCGGCTCGACCGCGAGTTGGTCGACGTCCACGCGCCGCACGACCCGTTGCTCGGCGAACACCTGATGGACGTGGCGGCGGCGGGCGGCGTCGTGCTGGCCAACGCCCCCGGCAACGGGCTCGCCGACGACAAGGCGATGTACTGCGCCGTGCCCGACCTCATCTGGTACTACCTGGGCGAGCGTCCGCTGCTCGAGTCGGTCCCGACCTACCGGACGGGTGATCCGGCCGAGCGGCTCGCGGTGCTCGACCGGGTGGGCGAGCTCGTCACGAAGCCGGTCGACGGCGAGGGCGGCCGGGGCGTCCTGATCGGGCCCTCGGCGAGTGCGGCGGTCGTGGCCGAGCGGCGGGCCGAGATCGCCCGCGATCCGTCCGGCTGGGTCGCGCAGGAGGTGGTGAGGCTGTCGTCGCATCCGACCCTGACGGCGACCGGGCTGCAGCCCCGGCACGTCGACCTGCGCTGCTTCGTCTACCTCACCGGCACCGGGGCGGGCGAGAGCGTGCTGGCCGACCTGGGGCTCACCCGCGTCGCACCCGAGGGCAGCATGATCGTCAACTCGTCGCAGGGCGGGGGCGCGAAAGACACCTGGATCGTCGGCGGCTGACACGCCGGGACGACGTCGGGAGGCGCGGTGCCGGTCCGTGCCCGGTCACCGGTCAGAAGGGTCCGGCGGCCTTCGCGATGGCCTCGAACAGGGCGGTCGCGTCGTCGTCACGGCGCTTGACCGACGTGCCGATCGTGCCGCCGGGGGAGTGGACCTCGGCCGAGACCCGGCTGCCCTTCTCGGACGCGGTGAAGTCGAGGCGGACGGCGTCCGCGCCACCCGCCGAGGCCGACCGGCGCAGGAGCGTGGCCCCCGTCTCGTCGGCGTCGCCCAACGAGAACGTCGGGCTCGCCTGCAGTGCCCGGCGCACGAGACCGGGCAGCATCGCCACCGGCAGCTTGAGGTCGAGCGTCGCCCGGGTCACCTCGGGGTCGCCTCGCACGATCTGGGGTCCACGCGTGTCGGCCATGGTCGGAGCGTAACGCCGACTCGCGGCTCCGTCGATCACCCGGGGCGGTAGGCCATGAGGATCTCTCGCCCACCTGCGTCGTTCCCCTACGCTGGGCCCGTGAGTGAACAGACCCTTCCGCCTGACTCGAGCGGCGTCCCGATGACCCCGCCACCCTCGGCAGACGAGATGCGGGTGACGAGCGAATGGATCGACGAGCTGACCCGCGTGTCCGAACTCCGGGGCATCGACGACACCGACGCCCAGGCCGACCTCTGGGACGCGCTCTTCGCCCTCGACCGCTGGTGGTTCATCGCCCGGGGCGAACTGCCCGACGTGCAGCCCCTGGTGACCGACGTCGACGGACGTCCGATGGTCCTGGCCTTCACGTCGCCCGAGCGGGCGCGGCAGCACGGCCTCGCGCGAGGCCTGTCGGACGAGGAGGCGGGCAGGCTCCTCGCGCTGCCGTCGGGCGGATTCGTCGACGATGCCGTCGTGCGGGAGCGCACCGGCGTGTTCGGCGTCCTCTTCGACGTCGAGGGGAAGGGGCCCTACGCACCCCTGGGTGCACTCGACGCCATGCGGAGGTTCGGCGCGGATCGGCGGGCGCGGCGCGCCGCGGACGCGAACGGCTCGACAGCCACGCCGCCGGCCGGTCCGGACCGCTTCGCCCGCCCGACGGACGCGCCGGTGCTCGTCGTCGCCCACGACGGCCGGCGGCTCCGGCGTCAGCTGGTCGGTTCGGGCATCGGGGTCCTCCTCGCCCTCGCCCTGCTCGCCGTGCTCGTGACGTGGGCCGTCACCAGCACCGCGCTGCTCTGGTTCGTGGTCGCCCTCTGGGTCCTGCCGACGCTGTTGCCGATCGCGACGTTCTCCGAGTACGTCGGAGCCCTGCGTCGCCGTCGTCGGCCGTCCTTGTCGGTCCACGCGTCCGCCGTCGTCATCGACGGCAGCGTCGTCGTGCCGTGGGACTCGGTCACCCGGGTGAGCTGGGTCGACGGGCCGGCGGGCCCCCTGGCCGGTGCAGGCGGGAGGTCGGTTCGGCGGCTGTCGATCGTCGCCCGTCTGTTCGCGATCGGCGACGGGAAGCGGCTCGTCAACTTCCACCTGCGCGACCACGACGAGGTGCGTCGTCACGCCGGCAGCGAGGGGACGACCCGCCTGGTCGACCCGACCCGCGCGACGCCGTCGTCGCCGGCGGACGCCGCGCACGCCTACGTGGTCCTCACCGACGCCCTCGGGTCGAAGGACTTCGCCGCCATGACCGTGGTGCTGCGCCGCCTGGTCGAGGACCGCGGACTCGGCTGGTCCCGCGCCGCCGAGTGAACGGGAGGCCACCGCGGAGCCGGGGCGGGGTCGCATCGGGCACCGCCGCCGCACCCGGGCCTCACCCGGTCGGCCGCCCTACGCTGGGGCGATGCCGAGCTCCGACCCGTCCGACCCCCGCCGTCCGTCGAGCCGTCGCGGCCCGTCGGGCACCGCAGCACTCACCTGGGGAGTCGTGCTGCTCGCGATCGCCGTCGTCGGGTCGCCGATCGGGGCGTCGGTGCTGCTCGTCGGGCTCGTGGCGCCCGGCCGGCAGTCGTCTGTCGACGTCGTGGTCGCCCTCACCGTCGTCGCCGTCCTGGTCGCCGGCGGCGTCG
This sequence comes from Frigoribacterium sp. CFBP 8751, assembly GCF_014841545.1. Taxonomy (NCBI): domain Bacteria; kingdom Bacillati; phylum Actinomycetota; class Actinomycetes; order Micrococcales; family Microbacteriaceae; genus Frigoribacterium; species Frigoribacterium sp. CFBP 8751. The sequence goes on along the minus strand of NZ_JACYUB010000008.1, from coordinate 37,864 downwards.
TGCTCGTGAGGATCGGGCTGGGGCAGCGCCGTCGAGCCCGGCTCGAGAAGGTCGTCGACCGGGCCGCCCCGCCGGCGGCACCGATGCCGGTGACGCGGCCCGCGCCTCCTCGGGTGGCTCCCGGCAGCACGGCACCGCTCGTCGTCCCGCCTCCCGTGGTCGACGCGACGCCGGAGCGGACCACGGCCGTCGTGGTCGACGACCCGGTCGCCCTGTGGCGCTCGGCGTTCCGGCTCGAGGCCTGGTGGTTCGTGGACCGCGGCACGGCCGGGGCCTCGAGGCCCTTCGCCGTCGTGGACGAGGGCACACCCACCCTGCTCGCCTTCACCTCGCCCGACCGCGCCCGGGACGCGGCCCTCGCCCGGGGCCTCGACGCGTCGTCCGCCGACCGGCTGGTCTGGCGCGCGCCCGCGGACTTCGTGGCCGACGTCGGCACGTACACCCGAGCCGGGCTGAAGCGGCTCGCACTCGACCCCGACCAGCACGGCGCATCGGGCACCCTCGCGGCGTTGCCCGAGATCGCACGGCTCGTCCGGCGCTGAGCTCAGGGCGTCGGCCCGTCGAGACCGTCGGGCATCCCGGGCGAGTTCGGCGAGAACGGTCCGTGACGACCGCCCGGTTCCCCCCAACCCGCCCGGTGTCGCCGAACCCTCTCGTCCTCGGGCGACCCGCACGGCATCCGGTCAGTTCCAGCGGTAGCCGTGTTCGGGTCGGCCGGGGCTGCCGTACCGGGGTTCGCGGGTCGCCGCCCCCGTGTCGGCGAGGTGTTCGAGGTACCGGCGCGCGGTCACCCGCGACACCCCGGCGACGTCGGCCACCTCGCCCGCCGACGGTGACCCGCCTCGACGCAGCACCGATACGACCTGCTCGAGCGTGGCCGGGGCGAGGCCCTTGGCCAACGCCGGTGCCGGTGCCTGCCGCAGGGTGGCGAACCCCGAGTCGACGTCCGACTGGGTCACCTGACCCTGCCCGGCCGCGAGCGACTCGCGGAACGAACGGTAGGCCCCGAGCCGGTCGGCGAAGGTCGCGAAGGTGAACGGCTTGATGAGGTACTGGACGATGCCGAGCGACACCGCCGTCCGCACGACGGCGGCGTCGCGCACGGCCGTGATCGCGATGACGTCCACCGTCGACCCCGCCGCGCGCAGGGCCCGGCAGAGCTGCAGGCCGTGCGTGTCGGGCAGGTTCATGTCGAGGAGGACCAGGTCGAGACCGCGCTCGTGAGGACCGCCGAGCGTGCGGACCGCGTCGAGGGTCTCGCGTCCGTCCCGCGCCCGCCCGACCACCTCGAAGCCGTCCAGCCGATCGAGGTACGCGACGTGCGCCTCCGCGGTCAGGGGCTCGTCCTCGACGACGAGCACGCGAACCCGGTCGACGGACGAGGAGGCGCCGGTCACGACCGCACCCCACCACGACGTCGGGCGGCGGTGTCGACGTCGTCCGGCCGCCGGTCGGGCAGCAGCACCGAGAAGGTGGTCCCGTCGGTTCCCGTGGCGACGTCGAGTCGACCTCCGACCCGACCCACGGCCTGACGGACGAGCGCGAGGCCGATGCCTCGTCCGCCCGGCGCCGCGGGCTTCGTGCTGAACCCCCGGCGGAAGGCGAGCTCGACGTCGTCCAGCCCCGGACCGTCGTCCTCGACGTCGAACTGGACGCCGCCCTCGACCCGGGCGACGGTCACCTCGACCCGCGGCGGCCGGGCCGGGCGGCCGGTGGGGTCGAGAGCGGCGGCGTCGAGCGTCGGCGCGACCGCGTCGAACGCGTTGTCGACGAGGTTGCCCAGGATCGTGACGAGGTCCCCGGGCTCGACGTCGATCGTCCCGAGGTCGGGCTCGACGTCGACGCGCAGCTCGATCGACCGTTCGCGGGCCTGCGCCGCCTTGCCGAGCAGGAGGGCGGCGAGCGTCGGCTCGTCGATCGAGGCGACGACCCGGTCGACGAGGCGCTGACCGAGCTCGAGCTCGTCGGCCGCGAAGCGGAGGGCCTCGTCGCCGCGCCCGAGCTCGATCAGCGAGACGATCGTGTGCAACCGGTTCGAGAACTCGTGGGTCTGCGAGCGGAGCGCGTCCGAGAGGGTGCGCATGGTCTCGACCTCGCCCGTCAGGTGGGTGAGCTCGGTGTGGTCGCGCAGCGTCGTCACCGTCCCGAGCGTGCGGCGGGAGCGCGGGCGGGCCGCGCCGGTCACCGGCACCGCGCCTCCTGACGGCACCGCGCCTCCTGACGGCACCGCGCCTCCTCGGGGGACGACGCGTCCTCGTCCGGTCGCCGGGGACGGGCGGGGCGGGCCGTCGGTGGGCTCGGTGAGCTCCTGGTTGACGACCAGCACTCGGTCGTCGGTCACGTGCACCTCGTCGGAGGCGCGGCGTCCGGAGGCGAGCAGCTCGCCCAGCGAGGAGGGCAGCTGCAGTTCGGTGAGCGGGACGGGAGCGGCGATGCCCCCGGTGGGCAGGTCGAGCAGTTCGGCCGCCTGGTCGTTGTAGAGCGTCAGGCGGCCTCGATCGTCGACGAGCACGAGCCCCTCACGCACCGAGTGCAGCACCCCCTCGTAGTAGGAGAACATCCGCGCGAGCTCCTCGGGGCCGCGGCCCCAGGTCACCCGCCGCAGGTACCGGCTGAGCAGCCACGAGACGACGCCGCCGAGCAGCACGGTCGCCCCCGCGGCGGCGAACACGAGGGGCAGGCGCTCACCGACGGACTGCGTGATGGTGTCGACCGTGACCCCGGCCGAGACGAGGGCGACGACCTCGCCGTCGCTCTCGATCGGCACGACCGCGCGCACCGACGGGCCGAGGGTGCCGGCGTAGGTCTCGGTGAACGACTGGCCGCGGAGGGCCGGGGCGATGGTGCCGACGAACGGGCGGCCGATCTCGTCGGGGTCGGGGTGCGTCAGACGGGTGCGGTCGGGTCGCATGATCGTGACGAAGTCGGTCGACGTGTCGCTCATCAGGGCCACGGCGTAGGGCTGCAGACGGGCGCTCGGGTCGGACGTCCCGAGCGCGTCGACGACGTAGGGGTTGTCGGCGATCGAGGTGGCGAGCGCCAGGCAGGCCCGCGCGGCCGAGCGGTCGGCGTCGTCGCGGGCCGACCGGATCGTCCAGGCCGTCGCCAGCAGGGTCACGGCGACGACGAAGACCACGAGAAGGGCGAAGAGCCGCGTGGCGATGCTCCACCGGGTGGGGTCGACGGTCATCTCGGGCGGGCTCCTCGCTGCGCTGCGGCCGGGGTCCATCATGACGCACCATCGGCGCGACCAGTATGACCACAACGTCGACGCCCACCCGGCGACCCGCGAGAGTCGCGGCGACGAACCCCGCACGACCGTCGACGACGACGCCGCCGGTCACGAGCTCGAGGAAGACCCCCATGGCAAAGACGCACAAGGGCCCGCAGACCCCCACCCCCGGCGGAACGACGACGACGGGCGGCGTCCGCGCCCGGCGCCGGATCGACCGCTCGCACTGGCTCTACATCGCGGTGATCGTGGCCGTCGCGGCCGGCATCGTCGTCGGCCTCACGGCACCCGAGGTCGCCGTGCAGCTGAAACCGATCGGCACCGCCTTCGTGTCGCTCATCTCGATGATGATCGCGCCGGTGATCTTCTGCACGATCGTGCTCGGCGTCGGCTCCATCGCCAAGGCGGCGACCGTCGGCAAGGTCGGCGGGCTCGCGCTCGGCTACTTCATCGCGATGTCGACCTTCGCCCTGGCCATCGGCCTCGTGGTCGGCAACCTGATCCACCCGGGCGAGGGCCTGATGATCGGCTCGACCGGATACGAGGCCCCCGCCGCCGAGGAGGCCGGTGGCACGGCAGGGTTCCTGCTCGGCATCATCCCCGAGACGCTCGTGTCGTCGCTGACCAGCGGCTCCATCTTGCAGACGCTGTTCGTGGCGCTGCTCGTCGGCTTCGCCCTGCAGCGCATGGGCGATCGCGGCACGACGATCCTCGAGGGGGTCCGCAACCTGCAGGTGCTGGTGTTCCGCATCCTCGCGATGATCATGTGGGTCGCCCCGATCGGTGCCTTCGGTGCCATCGCGGCGGTCGTCGGCGAGACGGGCGTCGCCGCCATCGTCGCGCTCGGCACCCTGATGGTCGCCTTCTACATCACCTGCATTCTGTTCGTCGCCGTCGTGCTCGGCACGATCCTCAAGCTCGTCACGGGCGTCAACATCTTCCGGGTGATGAAGTACCTCGGCCGCGAGTACCTGCTCATCGTCTCGACCTCGTCGAGCGAGGTCGCGCTGCCCCGGCTCATCGCCAAGATGGAGCACCTCGGCGTCTCGAAGCCGGTCGTCGGCATCACCGTGCCCACCGGCTACTCGTTCAACCTCGACGGCACGGCGATCTACCTGACCATGGCGTCGCTGTTCATTGCCAACGCCATGGGCACGCCGCTCAACGTCGGCGAGCAGGTCTCGCTGTTGCTGTTCATGATGATCGCCTCGAAGGGCGCCGCCGGCGTCACCGGAGCCGGCATCGCCACCCTGGCCGGAGGCCTGCAGGCACACCGCCCCGACCTGGTCGACGGCGTCGGCGTCATCGTCGGCATCGACCGGTTCATGTCCGAGGCGCGCGCCCTGACCAACTTCACCGGCAACGCCGTCGCCACGATCCTCGTGGGCACCTGGACGAAGCAGATCGACAAGGACCGCGTCGAGACCGTGCTGTCGGGCCGCGCGCCCTTCGACGAGGCGACCATGAACGCGGACGGTCACGGCGCCTCCTCGGGCTCGGGCTCGGACACGAGCGCCGGCTCGGCCGACCCGGCCGCCGCGCGTCTGCTCGACGGCCGCACGGGTGGGCTGGGCTCGCTCGAGGGCACCTCGCCCGACCGCATCTCGACCGGCTCGCTGCACGCCATGGTCGGCACCGACGGTCGCCGCGCCGACGAGCACCTCGCCGACGCCGCCGCGGACGACGAGCCCCGTCGGGGTTAGCACCTCCGTCGGACCCCAGGAAGTCTCCGAGACCCCCGTACGCGTGTGGGGGTCTCGGCGACTTCCGAGGGTCTCGCCGCCCGCCCACCGACCCGCGGCGGGTGCAGCGTGCAACATCCGCGTCGGAGGCGTACCGTCGCACTCGATGTGCGGTCACGCCCCACGGTCAGAGCCGACCGACCGGGCCCCGCAGGACGGAGCCACCATGCTCGCCGGACGCCTCGACGTCAGCACCCGCCACTTCTCGGTCACCGAGGTGCCCACTCCCGACGCCGGCCCGGGGCAGGTGCGCATCGCCGTCGCCGCCGCCGGCGTGTGCCTCAGCGACGTGCACCTGATCCAGGGCTCGCTCACGCCGCTCAACCTGCCCGGTGACACCGTCACCCTCGGCCACGAGGTCGCGGGCACCGTCGACCAGGTGGGCGAGGGCGTCACGCACGTCGCTGTCGGTGACCGCGTGCTGTTGCAGGCCGGTGAGGAGCGCGACGGACAGGTCTTCACCCGCGGCGTCGACTACGACGGCGGCTGGGCCGAGTTCGCCGTGGCCCGCGCCGACACGGTCGTGCCGATCCCCGACTCCCTGCCGTTCGATCAGGCCTGCTTCATCCCGGACGCGGTGTCGACACCGTGGGCGGCGCTCACCACGACGGCCGACACCCGGCCCGGCACCGCGGTCGGCGTCTGGGGCATCGGCGGACTCGGTGCCCACGCCGTGCAGTTGCTCGCCCTGCTCGGGGCCGCACCGATCATCGCGGTCGACCCCTTGCCGGGGGCCCGGGACCGGGCCCTCGACTTCGGTGCCGACCTCGCGCTCGATCCCGCCGACCCGGACTTCGCCACGGCGCTCGGCCGCGCGACCGGTGGCCGAGGGCTCGCCCGGGCCTTCGACTTCGCGGGCGTGCCCGCCGTGCGCGAGCAGGCGATCGCCTGCCTCGGCTATCGGGGACGGTTGACGCTCGTCGGCCTGTCGGACCAGCCGATCACGATCACGGACGGCACGAAGTTCAGCTTCCTGCAGCAGCAGGTCCTCGGCCACTACGGTTCCGAGCCCGCCGACGTCACCACGCTCGTCGCGCTGGCGGCCCGGGGGAGGCTCGACTTCGCGAAGTCGGTCAGCGCGACCGTGCCACTGGCCGAGGCCGAGCGGGCGGTTCAGATGCTCGAGCGCAAGGAGGGCGACCCGATCCGGATCGTGCTGGTCCCGTGAGCGACGCGACCCGCGCCTCCTCGGCTCCGCGCGAGGGCGACGACCGCCCCGCGGGGGTCCACGACCGCCCCGCCGGGGCCGACGACCGCCCCGCCGGGGGAGACGTCGAGCACGTCGACCTGCTCGTCGTCGGCGCCGGCCTGTCCGGAGTCGGCGTGGCGGCCCGGCTCCGCCGCGACTTCCCCGGTCGCAGCCTGGCCGTCGTCGAGGCACGGGCGGCGATCGGCGGCACCTGGGACCTCTTCCGGTACCCGGGGGTCCGCTCGGACAGCGACATGTTCACCCTCGGCTACGGGTTCCGGCCCTGGCGGGACGCCCGTGCGATCGCCCCGGGTGCGGCGATCCGGGACTACGTCCGCGACACGGCCGACGAGACGGGCATCACGGGGCTGATCCGGTTCGGGCACCGGGTCGTCGCCGCCGACTGGTCGTCGGCCGACGCCCGGTGGACCGTGACGATCGAGGTCGCGAGCTCGCCCGGGCCGGGCGGGTCGCCCGCCGCCACCGACGCGTCGAGCGAAAAAGGCGCGGGTGCCACCCCGGCGACGCGTCGCGTCACGATCACGTGCGCGTTCTTGTTCGTCTGCTCGGGCTACTACCGCTACGACGAGGGCTGGTCACCCGCGTTCCCGGCGCAGGACTCGTTCGCCGGACGCGTCGTGCACCCCCAGCACTGGCCCGAGGACCTCGACGTGAGCGGGAAGCGCGTCGTCGTGATCGGATCCGGGGCGACGGCGGTGACCCTGGTGCCCGCCCTCGCCGAGAGCGCCGAGCAGGTCACCATGCTGCAGCGCTCGCCGACCTACGTGCTGTCGCTTCCCTCGCGTCGGAAGGAGCCCCGCGCCTGGCGTCGGCTGCTGCCGCAGGCCGTCGACGACCGGCTGATCAGGTGGCGCAGCATCGGCATGGCGCTGCTCAGCTTCCAGACGAGCCGGCGCTCTCCCGAGAAGATGAAGGCGTTCCTCCGGGCGCAGGTGGCCCGGCGCCTGCCGGACGACTTCGACGTCGACCGGCACTTCCAGCCGAGCTACGACCCGTGGGACCAGCGTCTCTGCATCACCCCGGACGGCGCGCTCTTCCGGGCGTTGCGCTCGGGGTCGGCGTCGATCGTGACCGACGACATCCACTCGTTCACGGCCGACGGCGTCCGGGTCGCGGGTCGCGACGGCCAGCGGGCGCACGAGCTGCCCGCGGACGTCGTCGTCACGGCGACCGGTCTCAACCTGCTGCTGTTCGGCGGCATGCGGTTGTCGGTCGACGGTGTGGAGGTCGACCCGGCGACCCGGCTGACCTACAAGGGGTTCATGCTCTCAGGGGTGCCGAACCTGGCCTTCGCGATCGGGTACACCAACGCCTCGTGGACGCTGAAGATCGACCTCGTCGTGCACTACGTCGCCCGGCTGCTCCGTCACGCCGATCGTCACGGGTACCGATCGGCCGTGCCGGTCGCGCCGGAGCGGCCGGGGCCGACGAGCCCGCTGATCGACCTGACGAGCGGCTACGTGTCGCGCGGGGTGCACCTGATGCCCCGGCAGGGAGCGCGGTCACCGTGGCGGATGCACCAGAACTACCCGCGCGACCTCTGGCTGATGCGGCACAGCACGCTGACCCGGGACGGCATGCGGTTCGAGCGCTGAGCGAGCCCCGCCGGTCTCGGGTCGGACGACGCGGTGGCCCGCCGTGGACGACTCAGCCGACCACCGCGAGGGCGAAGGGCAGCACGGCGGGGGCCCCGGCGCGGCGCAGTTCGCGTCCGGCCACCGTGATCGTCCAGCGGCTGTCGACCAGGTCGTCGACGAGCAGCACCGGCCCGGACACCTCGGAGAGGGCCGTGGCCAGCTCGGGGCCGACCTCGAAGGACTGCCAGACGTCGGCCAGGCGGTAGACGCTGTTGCCGCCCTGGCCGCGGCCGGCCGAAGGGCGGGCGCTGCCGAGCGTGCCGAGCAGCGGCAGTCGCCCGACGGTGCTGATCGCCTCGGCGAGCGACCCGACGAGCTGCGGCCGCGACGTGGACGGCATCGCGACGACGCCCACGGGCCGTTCGGCCCACGGCCACTCCTTCAGGACGCGCACGACCCCGTCGAGCAGGTGCTTCGACAGGGGGGCGTCGGGGGCGTTCGCCGCGAAGACCTCGCGCAGCGTGTTGCCCCATCCGAGGTCGGTCAGTCGGGCGAGCGCCCGACCCGGCTCGACCCGTTCACCCTCGGGAATCTTGCCCTTGACGGCGACCCCGGCCCGGTCGGCCCCCGTGGGCCACTGGGCCCGGGGGTCGATCTCGACGCCGACCCGGTCGAGGGTGCTCGCGGCCGAGGTCGCCGCCTCGCCGGCGATGTCGGTCGGGTACCAGGTGCCCGCGCAGACGTCGCACCGCCCGCAGGGCTCGGCGGCCGGGTCGTCGAGGTCGACCTGCAGCATCTGCATGCGACAGGTCTCGCCGCGCTCGAACGCGAGCATGGACTCCTGCTCGGCGACCCGGGCCGCGGCGATGCGGTCGTAGCGTTCGGCGTCGTAGACCCAGGGCTCGCCCGTGCTGACCCAGCCGCCCTGCACCCGGCGGACGGCACCGTCGACGTCGAGCACCTTGAGCATGAGCTCGAGCGGAGTGCGCTTGACGTCGACCCGCGCCTCGAGGGCGGGCGTCGACAGCGGCGTCTCGCCCAGCTCGGCCAGCACGGCCGCCGCCCGCGCCTCGGACGGCATCGAGGCCGTGGCGAAGTACTGCCAGATCTCGGCGTCCTCGGTGCCGGGCAGCAGCAGCACGTCGGCGTTGTCGGTGGCGCGACCCGCGCGGCCGATCTGCTGGTAGTACGCGACGGGCGACGACGGCGCACCGAGGTGGATCACGAAGCCGAGGTCGGGTTTGTCGAAGCCCATGCCGAGGGCGCTCGTGGCGACCAGGGCCTTGAGGTCGTTGCCCTTGAGGCGCTGTTCGAGCTGTTCGCGTTCTTCGGGGTCGGTGCGGCCCGAGTACGACCGCACGTCGTGGCCGGCCTCGCGGAGCAGCCGGGCGGTGTCGTCGGCCGCCGAGATGGTGAGCGTGTAGATGATGCCGCTGCCGGGCAGGTCGGCGAGGTGGCTGAGCAGCCAGCCGAGTCGGTCGCGCGAGGTCGGCAGCTGCAACACCCCGAGACGCAGGGAGGCGCGCGCCAGCGACCCCCGGATCGTCAGCACCTCGTCGCCCGGCCCCACGGCGAGTTGCTCTGCGACGTCGGCCACGACGCGGGCGTTGGCCGTGGCGGTGGTGGCGAGGACGGGGACGCCCGTGGGCAGGGTGCGGATGAGGTCGGCGAGGCGACGGTAGTCGGGTCGGAAGTCGTGGCCCCAGTCGGAGATGCAGTGCGCCTCGTCGACGACGAGCATGCCGAGCCGGGCGATGAGGACGGGCAGCTGCTCGTCGCGGAAGCGCGGGTTGTTGAGTCGTTCGGGGGAGACGAGCAGCACGTCGATCTCGTCGTCGACGAGCTGCTGCTGGACGTCGGACCACTCGTGGGCGTTCGCCGAGTTGACCGCGACGGCCCGCACCCCGGCCCGGGCGGCTGCGGCGACCTGGTCGCGCATCAGGGCGAGCAGGGGGGAGACGAGCAGCGTCGGGCCGGTGCCCCGTCGACGCAGCAGCAGGGTGGCGATGAAGTACACCGCCGACTTGCCCCAGCCGGTGCGCTGGACGACGAGGGCTCGACGACGATCGGCGACGAGCGCCCGGATGGCCTCGAGCTGGCCGTCGTGGAAGACGGCGTCGTCGCGCCCGGTGAGCGCCCGCAGCAGGTCGAGTGCCTCGGCGTCGATGTCGGTCGCGGTGCTCGTCGGTGTCATGGCCCCATGCTCGCAGAGGCCACCGTCACCCGCCGGACGGACGAAGGGCGCGACCGCCCGTCACCGGGTGGTCGCGCCCCGGGGACGAGACGAGGGAGGTGGGTCAGCCCGCCGAGGAGTCCGAGCCCGGCTCGGCCGGGGGAGTGGCACGCTTGCCCAGTTCGACCGCGACGAACGAGGCGACGACGCCGGCGACGAGCGCGAAGACCGTTCCGCCGGCGCCCCACGACTTCTTGCCGAAGAGCTGGTCGACCGACGGGCCGCCGGGGCCGGAGGCCAGGGCTGCGGCCGCGGCGATCAGGACGGCGTTGTACTCGTAGCCACCCTCGGTCACCCACGGGCCCTTGGCGAGGTGGACCTTGCGGACGGCCGTGACCATCGTGCCGACGATGCCGGCGGCGGCGAGCGGGGTCGCCGCGCCCAAGGCGAGGGCGGCGCCGCCGGCGGTCTCGGTGACGGCGACGAGACGGGCGTTGCGGCTGGCGGGGTGCATGCCCGTGCCGGCCATCATCTGCTCGGTGCCGGCCAGGCCCGGGCCGTCGAAGGCGCCGGTCAGCTTCTGGAGTCCGTGGCCGACGAAGAAACCGCCGACGGTCAGGCGGAGGAGGGTGGATGCGAGGCTCATGCACCGTTCCTACCCGGTGTGGGCCGTCGCCGTCCGCGGCGGGGCGCGTCCGGTCCGCCGCTCGTGTCAGGATCGGGGGATGCGCGCCGTCCAGTACGACCAGTTCGGGTCGATTCCGACCATCGTCGACCTCGCGGCACCCGTGCCGCCCGACCACGGCGTCGTGGTCCGCGTCGCGGCCACCGGGGTGTGCCGGAGCGACTGGCACGCCTGGAAGGGCCACGACGACTCGGTGCGCCTTCCCCACGTGCCGGGTCACGAGTTCGCGGGCGTGGTGACGGCGGTGGGCGCCGACGTCACCCGGGTCGTCGTCGGCACCCGCGTGACCGCCCCGTTCGTCTTCGCCTGTGGCACGTGCGACGAGTGCCGTGCCGGTGCCACCCAGGTGTGCTCCCGTCAGCAGCAGCCCGGGTTCACCCTTCCCGGCTCGTACGCCGAGTCGCTGGTCGTCCCGCACGCCGACGTGAACGTCATCGCCCTGCCGGACGAGGTCGGCTTCGTCGAGGCGGCGGCGCTCGGCTGCCGCTTCGGCACGGCGTACCACGCCCTGCACGCCCGGGCCCGCGTCCGGGCGGGTGAGTGGGTCGCCGTCTTCGGCTGCGGCGGAGTGGGTCTCTCGGCGGTCGCCGTGGCGGTGGCCGCCGGTGCTCACGTCGTCGCGTCGGACATCTCGCCCGCCGCCCTCGAACGGGCCGCCGACCTGGGTGCCGAGACCGTCCCCATGGACCACCTCGCCGTCGACCGGGTCCGAGCCCTCACCGGCGGAGGCGCCGACGTCGCCCTCGACGCGTTCGGCAGCCGGGTGACGTCCGCGGCGTCCGTCGCGTCCCTCCGTCCGCGGGGTCGACACGTCCAGGTGGGCCTGCTGCTCGACGACGAGGCCGCCCCGGTGATCCCGATGGGGCGGGTGATCGCCGACGAACTCGAACTGTTGGGCAGTCACGGCATCTCGGTGGGCGAGTACGCCGCGATGCTCGACGACGTCGTCGCGGGCCGACTGCGTCCGCAGGAGTCCATCGGTCGGATCATCGCCTTCGACGACCTGCCCGACGCCGTGGCCGCCATGGACCGACCGGCGACCTCCGCCGGCATGACGGTGGCCGTGTTCTGACCCGGCCTACCTCAGTCGTCGAAGGTTGGTGACGCTCAGCCAGATCAGGCAGAGCATGCCGATCAGCGTGAAGTACGACCCCGACTTCCCGGGATCGAGGACGATCAGGACGATCGAGGCCGCCGCGAGCGTCACGGCGACGGCGAGGAGGACGGACCAGGTCGTGCGACCCGTCTTGGGCGGGGGGTTCGAGGTCATGCTCCATGCTGTCATCCCCGCACGGCGTCCGCAGGTGTCCGACGCGGGAGGATGGCCCCATGACTGCACTCCAGGGAATCGACGTCGCGGCCGAACTCCGACAGGTGACCGAGCACTGGACGCCGCGGGTCGTCGGGCGGGTGAACGACCAGTACGTGAAGGTCGCGAAGCTGCTCGGCGAGCTCGTCTGGCATGCGCACGACGCCGAGGACGAGATGTTCCTCGTCGTCTCGGGCACCTTGCGCATCCAGCTCCCCGACGACCGCGAGGTGGTGCTCACCCCCGGGCAGTTCCACGTCGTGCCGCGGGGGGTGCCGCACAACCCCGTGGCCGACGACGAGGTCGAGATCGTGCTGATCGAGACCACCACGACGGCCCACACCGGTGACGTCGTCGTCGACCGCACCGTGCCCGTCGACCGTCAGGTCGGCGACTTCCGCTGACGACGCCGCCCAGGAGGCGCGGGGCGCGTTCCCGGGGGCCGGGCAGGTCAGCCGCCGCGGGTCCACTCCGCGACGAGCGAGACGGTGTGGGCGTACGCGGCGAGCCGGGGCCGGTTCAAGAAGGCGTGGTGGGTGCCCGGCAGGACGTGGTGCCGCACGTCGACCCCCGCGTCGGCGAGCTCGGCGGCGAAGAGGTCGCCCGAGGCGCGCATGTTGTCGCGCTCGGCGTTCACCACGAGGGTGCGGGGGAAGCCCGAGAGGACGTGGCCGCCGGGGAAGGCGAGACGGTCGGCCAGGGAGCCCCGCGAGCCGGCGTAGTTACGGTTCATCGCGTCGAGGGCCCACCTCGCGTGGCTGAGGCCACGGTGACCGCCGGACCGGTGGTGCGCCTCCACCACCCGGGGGTGTGCGGCGTGGAAGAAGCCGTAGGCGAAGACGGCGCCGACCGGAGGGCGACCGTCGTCGATCGTGCGGAGGGTGGCCGCCGCGGCGAGGCACGCTCCCGCGCTCGCGCCTCCCACGATGACGCCCTCGGGGGACCGGTCGCCCACCTCGCCGTAGGCCGTCACCACGTCGTCGAGTGCCCCCGGGTACCGGCTGCGCGACGGCATCAGCCGCCCGGCCAAGAGACCGAGGCCCGGGGGAGGCGCGAGACGGTAGTCCACCGTGGCGACCCTCACCCCGCGTGCGGCGAGCGACCGCGCGACGTCGTGCGCCTCCGGCTGGTCGAGTCCACCGCGGAAGAATCCGCCGCCGTGCAGCCAGAGCAGCGTCGGGCCTGCCGGGGCCGACGTCCCCGGCCAGGGCTCGTACCAGCGGACGGTGACGTCGGGGCGGACGGGCACGGTACCGCTCACGTCCGATCCACCGCGTCGTCGGGCAGGACCAGCAGGTCGAGGTGGTCCTGCAACTGCTGCACCACGTCGATGCGGTCCGGGTCGAGGAGCCACTGCAGCTGGATGCCGTCCCACAGGGCCACGAGCCCGGACGCCGCCCGGTCGGGGTCGACCCCGGGGCGCAACCGACCCCGCGCCTCCAGCGCTCGCAGGGCGTCGCCGTACTCGGCACGCAGGCGCTCGAAGCGCTCCCGCACGTAGTCGCTGCCGGGGTTGCCGGTCGTGACCGCCTCGCCCGCCAGCACCGCATAGAGCGCGATGAGCCCGGGGACCGTCTCGTTGTGTCGCGCCTGCCCGAGGACGGTCCCGATCAGGTCACCCCGGTCGGGAGGCTCGGCCGAGCGGTCCGAGACCGTGTCGCGACGTTCGAGCACCGCGAGCAGCAGCGCGCTCTTCGACGGGAAGTAGTGCAGCAGGCTCGTCTGACTCATGCCGACGACGTCCGCCACGTCTCGGAGCGACCCGCCGACGTAGCCCTTGGTCGAGAACACCTCGAAGGCCGCCTCGACGATCGCGAGCCGGCGTTCGGCCGACTTCGCGTACGGGCCGCGACGCGCGGGACGAGAACCGTCGGCGGCACCGGTGGGCACGCCGCCTGGGTCGCTCGTCGTCGAGCCGATCGTCGTCATGATCGGCCACTCTACGACCTCCCGAACACCTCGCCCGTGAAATTCGAGCGACCATTCGAATTTGTGTTAGCGTCGCTGACGCCACGGCCCCACGACGAAGTGAGATGAACATGAGCCCGATGTCCCGACGGCAGTTGCTCGGCCTGGGGGTGACCGCCGGCGCCACTGCCATGCTCGCCGGCTGCGCCACACCCGGGACGGCCTCGGTCAACACCCTGCCGACCATCCCCGCGGCCGACGGCCCGGTCAAGCTCCAGTACTGGGCCTGGCTCAAGGGCCTCGACCAGGTCACCGCGCTCTACAACGAGAGCCAGTCGCGAGTGCAGGTCGAGACCGTCTTCATCCCCGGCGGCAACGCGGGCGGCTACCAGAAGCTGTACTCGGCGCTCGCCGCGGGTGCCGGCCCCGACATCGCCCAGGTCGAGCTGCGCTCGCTGCCCGAGTTCCTGCTCGCCAACGGCGTCGTCGACCTCAAGCGCTACGGCGCCGACCAGTACGCCGACCTCTACGACCCCACGCTCTGGAACCAGGTCAGCTACACCGACGGCATCTACGCGATCCCGCAGGACAGCGGCCCGATGGGCATGTTCTACCAGCCCGCCGTCTTCGACACGGTCGGCGCCGCCGTCCCCACCACGTGGGACGAGTGGGCCGCGGTCGGCACCGAGCTGAAGGGGGCCGGCGTGCTGATGGACTCCTTCCCGCTCGCCGACGCCTCGCTCTTCGCCGCCTACGCCACCCAGGCCGGTGCGTCGTGGTTGCGCGCCGAGGACGACGGCTGGGTCATCGACATGACCGACGAGGCGACGCTCACCGTCGCCCGCTTCTTCGACAAGGCGATCGACGACGGCATCGTCACGACCGCCTACGGCGCCTACACGCCGGCCTGGTTCTCGGCCGCCAGCGCGGGCACCATCGCGTCGGTCGCGACCGGCTCGTGGGGCGACGCCCTGATCGAGGGCGTCAGCGGCGCCGAGGGCAAGTGGAAGTGCGCCCCGCTGCCCACCTGGCAGACCGGCTACGCCTCGAGCTTCCTCGGCGGCTCGACCGCCGCCATCCTCGCGAACAGCAAGCACCCCCGAGAGGCGCTCGACTTCGCCGTCTGGATGACCACGACCCCCGAGGGCATCAACGCCCTCATCGAGTTCTGCGGCATCGGTTGGTCGCCGGCGCGCGACGTCGTCGGCTCGCTGCGCGAGCAGCCCAGCCCGTTCTTCAGCGGTCAGAACTACAACCAGGAGGTCTTCGTGCCCGCCACGAAGGAGTCCTCGCAGAACCAGGACTGGAGCTGGTGGCCCATCACCCAGCAGTCCTTCAACATCTTGAGCGACGGCTTCCGGGGCAAGGCGTCGGGCGGCACGCTCGTCGACGCCGTGGCGCAGGCCGAGAAGGACATCATGGCCGTCTTCCAGAACAAGGGCCTCACCATCCGGAAGGCGAACGCATGAGCGCCGCGACCGACACGCGGCCCGAGGCCGTGACCGACTCGACCCGCGCCTCCTCGGGTCCCCGTCGCAGCAGCTCGAAGGGCGCCGTCAAGCGGGCGCCCTGGGTGCTGCTCGCGCCGTTCCTGGCGCTCTTCGCGCTGACCTTCGTGATCCCGATCGTCATCGCGGTGTTCTCGAGCTTCACGAAGGTCACCCGGAGCGGCCTGTTCGGCGAGGGCGGCGTGACCAGCGGGTTCGCCGGCTTCGACAACTACGCGCAGGTGCTCGGCGACCCCAACTTCGTCGCCTCGATCGGCCGCATGTTCCTGTTCGGCATCGTGCAGGTGCCGGTCATGCTGATCCTCTGCACGGTGCTCGCGCTGCTGCTCGAGTCGGCGTCGGCGAAGTGGCCGGGCGTGTTCCGTGCCGCGTACTTCCTGCCGTACGGCGTGCCCGGCGTCATCGCGACCATCCTCTGGTCGTTCCTGTACGTGCCCGGTCTCAGCCCGATCATCGACATCGGCGAGGTCTTCGGCGTCACCCCCGACTTCCTCGGGGCGAACACCGTGCTGTGGTCGATCGCGAACATCGTGACCTGGAGCTACACCGGCTACAACATGCTGATCATCATCGCCCAGCTGAAGTCGATCCCGGTCGAGCTGTACGAGGCCGCCAAGGTCGACGGTGCGTCGTCGTTGCGCGTCGCGTTCAGCATCCAGCTGCCGCTGATCCGTCCGGCCCTGCTGCTCACGGCCGTGTTCTCGATCATCGGCACCCTGCAGCTGTTCGCCGAGGCCCAGGTGCTGCAACGCGTCTCGCCGGCGATCGACAGCCAGTACACGCCCAACCTCAGCGCGTACACCACGGCCTTCGCCTACAACGACTACAACGTCGCGGCCGCCCAGTCGGTCCTGATCGCCCTCGTCGCGTTCGCGCTGTCGATCACGTTCCTCAGCATCACGAACAGGAAGCAGAAATGAGCCTCTCGACGAAGGGCGCCGAGCACGCCACCGAGACCGAGTCCATCGTGACGGCACAGGGTCGTGGCCGCGGTGCCGAGAAGCCCGCCCGGCGCCGTGCCCGCAGCGCGGGCCCCGACCGCACGGCCGGACGCTCGAAGGCGTCCACCATCATCGTCACGGCGATCCTGGTCGTCGTCGCGCTGTACTTCCTCGTGCCGGTCTACTGGGTCGTCGTCGCGGCGACCAAGACCACGCCCGACCTGTTCGGCACCTTCGGCTTCTGGTTCGCCCCGACGTTCTCGCTCTGGGACAACCTCGGCCAGGTGCTGACCTACGGCGACGGCATCTTCGTGCGCTGGGTGCTCAACTCGGTGCTCTACGCCGGCGTCGGAGCCCTGATCGCGACGTACTTCGCCGCGGCCGGCGGTTACGCGCTCGCCAAGTACGAGTTCCGCGGCCGCAACGTCGTCTTCGGCACGATCCTCGGCGGCGTGCTCGTGCCCGGCACCGCCACGGCCCTGCCCCTCTTCCTGCTGTTCAGCCAGATGGGCATCGCCAACACCTACTGGAGCGTGCTGCTGCCGTCGCTCGTGTCGCCGTTCGGCCTGTTCCTCTGCCGCATCTACGCGCAGGCCACGGTCGACACGTCGCTGATGGAGGCCGCCCGCCTCGACGGCGCCGGCGAGCTGCGCATCTTCCACACGCTGGGACTGCGCATCCTCACCCCGGCGCTCGTCACGGTGTTCCTGTTCCAGCTCGTGGGCATCTGGAACAACTACTTCCTGCCCCTGGTCATGCTGAGCGACGTCGACAAGTTCCCCGTCACGCTCGGCCTCAACAACTGGCTCAGCCAGACCGACCGCCTGCCCGAGTTCTACCAGCTGACGACCGGCGGCGTGCTGCTGTCGATCATCCCGCTGGTCATCGCCATGGTCGTCCTCCAGCGCTTCTGGCGCGGCGGCCTCACCGAAGGAAGCGTCAAGTGACCCACAGCACCACACCGTCCACCGTGTCCGCCGACTACCTCACCGACACCGGCCCCGGGCAGGGCGCCCGCACGCCGGCGCGCTCCTGGCTGCACACGGACGCCCCGACCCTCTCGCTCGACGGCACGTGGTCGTTCCGGCTGCTGCCCGGTGCCCCCGGCACGCTCGGCGGTCGCGGCGTCCTGCCCGAGGGCGAGCCCGTCGACGGCGTCGGCGCGGTCGACCTCGACGACTCGTCCTGGGGAGAGATCGAGGTGCCGTCGCACTGGGTCCTCGGCGGCGACGGCTCGCGCGGCGCCCCGATCTACACCAACGTGCAGTTCCCGTTCCCGACCGAGCCGCCCTTCGTGCCCGACGCGAACCCGACCGGCGACCACCGCCGGACGTTCGGGCTGCCGTCGTCCTTCGACGGCGCCGAGCGCGTGCTGCTGCGGTTCGACGGCGTCGAGTCTCGCTACGTGGTGTGGCTGAACGGCGTCGAGATCGGCATGGGCGTCGGCAGCCGCCTCGCCCAGGAGTTCGACGTCACCGACGCCCTGCACCCGGGCGAGAACGTCATCGCGGTGCGCGTGCACCAGTGGTCGGCGTCGAGCTACGTCGAAGATCAAGACCAGTGGTGGCTGCCCGGCATCTTCCGCAGCGTCACGCTGCAGGCCCGCCCGGTCGGCGGCCTCGACGACGTCTGGCTTCGGACGCCGTTCCACGGCACGGCCGGTCAGGGCGAAGGAGGCGCGGCGATCGTCCCCGAGATCACCGCCGGCGAGGCCGCCTACCCGGTCACCCTCTCGGTGCCCGAGCTCGGCGTCGAGGTCACCTGGGCCACACCGGCCGACGTCGCGCCCGTCGCGCTCGACGCGGTCGAGCCGTGGTCCGCCGAGACCCCGCGGCTCTACGACGCGACCGTCTCGAGCGCGGGCGGCGCCGAGACCGTCTCGCTGCGCCTCGGCTTCCGCACGGTCCGCATCGTGGGCGACCAGTTCGAGGTCAACGGCCGCCGCGTCGTGTTCCACGGCGTCAACCGCCACGAGACCCACCCCGACCGTGGCCGCGTCTTCGACGAGGAGTGGTCGCGCCGCGACCTCGCCCAGATGAAGCGGTTCAACGTGAACGCGATCCGCACGTCGCACTACCCGCCGCACCCGCGCCTCCTCGACCTCGCCGACGAGCTGGGCTTCTGGGTCGTCCTCGAGTGCGACCTCGAGACCCACGCCTTCGAACGCCAGGAGTGGATCGGCAACCCCAGCGACGACCCGGACTGGCACGACGCCTACGTCGACCGCATGGTGCGCACCGTCGAGCGCGACAAGAACCACCCGAGCATCGTCCTCTGGTCGCTCGGCAACGAGGCGGGCACGGGCCACAACCTCGCGGCCATGGCGGCGTGGACCCACGCCCGGGACGGCGGCCGTCCCGTGCACTACGAGGGCGACTACACGGGCGCCTACACCGACGTCTACTCGCGCATGTACTCGTGGATCGACGAGACGCGCGCCATCGGCTCGGGCGACGAGTCCGTCCCGCTGCTGGGCTGCACGCCGGCCGAGGCCGCGCGTCAGCGCTCGAAGCCGTTCCTGCTCTGCGAGTACGTCCACGCGATGGGCAACGGCCCCGGCGCGATCGACGAGTACGAGGACCTGGTCGACGCCTACCCGCGCCTGCACGGCGGCTTCGTCTGGGAGTGGCGCGACCACGGTCTGCGCACGCACACGGCCGACGGCGTCGAGTACTTCGGTTACGGCGGCGACTTCGGCGAGGTCGTCCACGACGGCAACTTCGTCATGGACGGCATGGTGCTGAGCGACGACACCCCGTCGCCCGGCCTGTACGAGTGGGCCCAGGTCGTGGCCCCGATCCGCCTGCGCTTCGAGACGCCCACCGTCGACGGACGGCCGGTGCTCGTCGTGTCGAACCTCCGGCACTCGGCCGACGCCTCCGACGTGGTCTTCCGCTGGGTCGTCTCGCACGACGGCGAGGAGGCGCGCTCGGGCACCCTCGACGTGGTCGGCCTCGAGGGCGGCGCCCTGGCCGCCCACGAGACGGTGTTCGTCTCACTGCCCGAGGTGCCCGTGTCGGGCACCGGCGAGACCTGGCTCACGGTCACGGTCGAGCTCGCCGACGCCACCGTGTGGGCGGATGCGGGTCACGTGATCTCGACCCAGCAGCTCGACCTCACGCCGACACCGGTGCAGGTCGCGACACCCCGCCCCGCGGTCGTGCGCGACTCGCGCGACCGCACGGCCCGCGCCTCCTCGGGGCGGATCGAGCTCGGCCCGGCCGTGTTCGACGACGGGCGACTGGTCTCGCTGGCCGGACGCCCGGTCGACGGTGCCCGCCTCGAGCTGTGGCGTGCACCGACCGACAACGACCGCGGCGAGTGGTTGACGCCGAAGGACCGCGACCGCGACGTGATGCGCAACCGCCACCGCGTCGACCTGTACGAGGTCGGCGTGCTGCCGAGCTCGCAGGACACCTGGCTGCTCGCCGGGCTCGACCGGCTGACCGCGCGCGTCGAGTCGGTGAGCGTCACGCCGGACTCGGTCCGGGTGCGCACCCGCTACGCCGCGGCCGACACACGCAACGCCGTGACGACCGACGAGCAGTGGCAGCTCGTCGGTGACGACCTCTGGCTGTCGGTCGACATCGTCCCCACGGGGTGGTGGGACATGGTCTGGCCCCGCGTCGGCGTGCGCTTCGACCTGCCGGGCGACGTCGACCACGCCTCGTGGTTCGGCACCGGGCCGCGCGAGTCGTACCCCGACAGCCGCCACTCGGCGTTCGTCGGACGCTACGAGTCGGGCATCGACGACCTGTCGGCCGGGTACGCCCGCCCGCAAGAGACCGGGCACCGCAGCGACCTGCGCACGCTCGACCTCGGCCCCGCCGGTCAGCCGTGGCTGCGCGTCGAGGCGGTGCCGAGCGCCACGGGTGAACGTCCCGGCTTCACGATGACCCGCCACACGGCCCAGGAGATCGGCGTGGCCGAGCACCCGCACGAGCTGCCCGCGAGTGACCGCACCCACCTGTACCTCGACGCCGCCCAGCACGGCGTCGGGTCGCGGGCGTGCGGGCCGGACGTCGCGTCGCGGCACGTGCTGCGCCCGGGTGCTCACCAGCTGCGCCTGAAGTTCCGCGCCCTGTAGGCGGCTGCCCCCGCCGAGAACGGGCGGGTCCGTGTCGGGCGGGCGTCTCAGGACGCCCGTGCAGGACGGACCCGCCCGTCCTGCGTGCGGCCGTGTCGTGCGTGCGGCCACGTCGGCGTGCGGCCGCGTCGTGCGTGCCGTCCGGGCGCCGCCCTCAGCCGGCCCGGCGGGTGGCGCGGACGACCACGTCGGCGACGTGCCAGACGTCTCCGTCGGGGCCCGTCATGTCACGCGGCCGCACCTCGGCGACCTCGACCCGCCACGCGTCGGGGGAGAGCCTGCCGACCACCTCGTCGACGGTGAACAGCATGCCCGGATCGCCGTGCCTCCCGGCGCCGCCCGGCAGGGCGTCGACGTCGTGGCCGACGATCAGCAGGGTGCCGCCCGGTGCCACGCCGTCGGCCAGTGCCGGGAACAGCCGCTCGCGGTCGGTGGGCGGCAGGTGCATGAAGTGCGCCGTGACCAGATCGAAGGAGGTGCGGGTCGGGCTCCACCCCGTCAGATCCGCCTGCTGCCAGGTGAGGCGGGCCGGGTCGACGTCCTCCCGCTCGCGAGCGAGGGCGGCCGCCTTGTCGAGGGCGTTCTGCGAGATGTCGACGCCGGTGACCTGCCAGCCCCGCGCGGCGAGCCAGAGGGCGTCGCCGCCTTCTCCGCTGCCGACGTCGAGCGCCCGGCCGGGGGTCAGGGCCGCGACCTCGGCGACGAGGGCGGCGTTGGGGCGCCCGCTCCAGGCGCGGCCGGGCTGCCCGTAGCGGTCCTCCCAGTAGGCGCGGTCGAAGACGGGGTGGGCGTGCCCGTGTCGCTCCTGCTCCCGGTGGTCCTGGTGCTGCTGCCCTCGCTCCGCCTCGCTCATGCGTCGATCCTCTCTCCGGTGCGCAGGGTGGCGACGGCCGCCGCGACCTCCTCCGTGACCAGGTCCATGTTGATCGCCGCGCCGGCCATCGTGCCCGCCGCGGCCGCCGCGACGACCTGGGCCATCGGCTCGGTGACGTTGCCCGCGAGCCAGACCCCCGGCACGGCCGATCGGCCGGTGAGCGGCTCGATCGTGGCCAGGTGGGTGCCGACGCCGGCGGGGTGCTCGGTCGCCTCGAGTCCGAGGTCGACGAGGAAGTCCGCCCGCGAGCGCACCCGGGCCATGACGGCCAGGGCGCCGACGTCGACCGTGCGACCGTCGTCGAGCGTCACGCCGGTGAGGACGTCGTCCTCGACCCGCAGGCGCGCGACCGGGCCGTCGACCACCGTGACCCCACGGGCCCGCAGTTGCTCGGCCTGCTCGTCGTCGGGCGTGAACGAGTCGTTCGTGAACAGCACGATGTCGCGGCTCCACTGCCCGAAGAGCAGGGCCTGGTGCATCGCGAACGGGCTCGTGGCCAGCACGCCGATCACGCGGTCCTGCACCTCCCAGCCGTGGCAGTACGGGCAGTGCACGGCGTCGCGGCCCCAGCGCTCGGCGAGGCCGTCGACGGCGGGCAGCTCGTCGACGAGCCCTGAAGTGACGAGGAGGCGGCGGGCACGCACCTCGGACGCGTCACCACCCGGGGTGGTGACGGTCACGACGAAGGGCGCGGCGGGGTCGTCGTCGCGGCGGACGCCGGTCACGGTGCCCGACGTGATCGCGCCTCCGTACGCCCCGACCTCGGTGCGGCCGAGGCGGGTGAGCTCGCGCGGGGCGACGCCGTCGCGGGTGAGGAACGCGTGGACGCCCTCGGCGGGGGCGTTGCGGGGCCGGTCGTCGTCGACGACGAGCACGTCTCGGCGGGCGCGGGCCAGCGAGAGCCCCCCGCTGAGTCCGGCGGCGCCGCCGCCGATCACGACGACGTCGTGGACGGTGTCGAGCGGGTGGGTGTTCTGGTTCATGGTGTGACCTCCTGACCCGATCCTGCGACGTCGAGCGTCAGTCTGGCAATCTGCGTTGCCGGAATGGCAAGATGACGGACATGAGCCATCCGACGAACACCCCCGGTGCCGACACCGCGAGCACCGACGACGTCCTCGCCGCGGTCGGCCCGCGCCTCCGTGCCCTGCGCGCGCGGCGGGGCGTGACCCTCGCCGAGCTGGGGGAGCGCACCGGCATCTCGGTCAGCACCCTGTCCCGGCTCGAGTCCGGGCTCCGGCGGCCGACCCTCGAACAGCTGTTGCCGCTCGCCCGCGAGCACGGGGTGCCGCTCGACGACCTGGTCGGGGCGCCCGAGACCGGTGACCCCCGCGTGCACCTCAAGCCGCGGCAGCAGCACGGCATGACGGTCGTGCCGCTCTCGCGCGGCGGCGGCGCGATCCAGGCCTTCAAGATGGTCATTCCCGCGGACTCGCCTCGGAGCGAACCCGTGCTCCGCACCCACGAGGGCTACGACTGGCTGTACGTGCTGCGGGGACGCGTCCGGCTCGTGCTGGGCGACCTCGACCTCGTCCTGCCGGCCGGCGAGGCGGCCGAGTTCGACACGCGCACGCCGCACTGGTTCGGTCGCGCCGACGACCGGGCCGTCGAGGTGCTCAGCCTGTTCGGCCGCCAGGGCGAGCGGCTGCACCTGCGCACCGCGCCCGCCTCGCCCGGGACCGACTGACGTCACCGGTGCCGGTGCCGGTGCCGGTGCCGTTCCCGGGCGGGTTCGCCGGAGCAGGGCGTCCCCGACGGCCCGGGTCCGCCGAACACGCCCGCCGGTCGGATGACGGCGCCCGGTTCGCCCGGCTCGTGAGGTGTGCCGAACCCGACTCCCGAGCCGCCGCGGGGCGTGCCGAACCCGACTCCCGAGCCGCCGCGGGGCGTGCCGAACCCGACTCCCCAGCCGCCGCGGGGCGTGCCGAACCCGACAACGGGCGGCGCCGACGACGCTTCCGACCGGAGATGAGTGGCGTGTCGGCCGTCGGGTGTCGCGAAGTGCACAGCGGGGGGGCGCCCGCCTCGCCCGGGTGAGGCGTCCCGGGGTGTCGGTGGCGCCTCCTAGGCTCGGGGCAGGCGTCCAGGCCGCGTCCCGACAGAAGGAGTCCGCGTGTACCTCGACGACGACCGGGTGGTCACCAGCCCGTCCGACCTGACGACCTGGGCCGCGTGCGAGTGGTCGTTCCTCCGACGGCTCGACGCGAAGCTCGGCCGGGTCGACGCCGTCGCCGACGCGTCCGACGACATGCTCGACCGCACGGCCCGGCTCGGCGACGCCCACGAGCTGCGGTACCTCGAGGCGCTGCGGGCGACCCGCGACGTCGTCGAGTTCGAGCGGCCGGCGCCCTCGGGCTACGCGGCGGCCGCCGAGGAGGCACGGCTCGCCATGGCCTCCGGGGCCGACGTGCTGTTCCAGGCGACGTTCTTCGACGGATCGTTCATCGGCTTCAGCGACTTCGTGGTGCGCACCGACGACGGCACCTACGAGGTCTACGACACCAAGCTCGCCCGCCACGCGAAGATCCCCGCCCTGCTGCAGGTGGCCGCCTACACCGACCAGATCTGTGCGCTCGGGCTGCCCTCGGCCGACACCGTGCGTCTGGTGCTCGGCGACGGCAGCGAGAGCGTGCACGACGTCGCCGACGTGTTGCCGGTCTACCGCGTCCAGCGCGACCGGCTGCGGGCCGCCCTCGCCGAGCGGCTGGCCGCCGACGGGCCGCTCGCCTGGGGCGACCCGGGCGTCACGGCCTGCGGGCGCTGCGCGGCCTGCCAGGCCCAGGTCGACGAGCACCGCGACCTCGTGCTCGTCTCAGGCCTGCGCGGCGAGCAACGTCAGCGGCTGCACCTGGCCGGGGTCGCCACGATCGACGAGCTCGCCGGGTCGGACGGGCCCGTCGCCGGCATCGGGGCGACGGCTCTCGCCCGGCTGCGGGGGCAGGCCCGGGTGCAGCTCGCCACCGAGCGCGACCACACCGGTGTGCCCGCGGTCGAGGTCGTCGACGCCGACGCCCTGCGGACGATCCCTCGGCCCGACGCCGGAGACGTCTTCTTCGACTTCGAGGGCGACCCGCTCTACACCGAGGGCGACGGGCGGGCCTGGGGCCTCGACTACCTCTTCGGGCTGGTCGAGGCCGACGGCACCTTCCGGGCCTTCTGGGCGCACGACTTCGCGGGCGAGCGGCAGGCGCTGATCGACTTCCTCGACTACCTCGCCGAGCGCCGCCGACGCTTCCCCGACCTGCACGTGTACCACTACGCCTCGTACGAGCGCAGCCACCTGCTCTCGCTCGCGGCGCGCCACGGCGTCGGCGAGGACGCGGTCGACGACCTCCTCCGCGACGGCCTGCTCGTCGACCTCTACCCGGTCGTGCGGCAGGCGTTGCTGGTCGGCTCGCACAGCTACTCGCTCAAGAAGCTCGAGCCGCTCTACATGGGCGACGACCTGCGACAGAGCGACGTCAAGACGGCCACCGCCAGCATCACGATGTACGTCGACGCCATCGCCGAACGCACCACGGGCGACGCGGCGCGGGGTGACCTGATGCTCGACGAGGTCCGCGACTACAACGAGTACGACTGCCGGTCGACCCTGCGGCTGCGCGACTGGTTGCTCGAGCTGGCCGACCGGCACGGCACCCGGGGCGACGACCCCGAGGGCCCGACCGCGCCCGACCCGCTCGAACTCGCCCGCGTGCCCCGCGAGCCGAACCCGGTCGCCGTGGGCCTCGCGGCGCACGTGGCCGACGTCGACCCGCTCGACCGCACCCCCGACCAGACCGCGATCGCCCTCGCGGCGTCGGCCATCGACTACCACCGCCGCGAGGCCAAGACGTTCTGGCAAGAGCACTTCGACCGCCTCCGCAACCCGGTCGACGACTGGGCCGACACCCGCGACGTGTTCGTCGTCGAGACGGCCTCGGTCGAGCGCGAGTGGCAGAAGCTGCCCCGGGCCCGCAAGCTCAGCCGCGAGGTGCGGCTGCGCGGTCGCCTCGCGCCCGGTAGCCGCCTCACCGAAGGAGGCGCGCCCTACGCGGTCTACGACGCCCCCGTCCCGCCCGGGGTCGCCTCGCTCGGCCCCGGACTGCGTGGTGCCGTCGGGTCGACGGTGGTCGAGGCCGGCCCGAACGGCGACCGGCACGAGGTCGTGTTGCTCGAGCGCGTCACCGGCGACGACGACCGGCACGACGTGTTCCCGGTCGCGCTGACGCCCGCCGCGCCTCCCCGGGCCACCCCGCAGCCCGAGGCGATCGCCGAATGGGGTGGGCACGTGCTCGACGCCCTGCCCGAGATGCTGCCCGACCCGGCGTTCGACCTGCTGCGGCGGCAGCCACCGCGTCGGCGGTCGGGCGGCGGGCCCGCACCCGTGGTCGGCAACGACACCGTCTCGGCCGTCGTCGAGACCCTGCTCGATCTGGACCGGTCGTACCTCGCCGTCCAGGGCCCTCCCGGCACGGGCAAGACCTACGTCGGTTCGCGAGTCATCGCCCGGCTGGTGCGTGAGCACGGCTGGCGCGTCGGCGTCGTGGGGCAGTCGCACGCCGTGGTCGAGAACGTGTTGCGTGCGGCGATCACGGCCGGGATCGATCCCGAGCGGGTGGGCAAGGTCCCGAAGTCGGGCACGACCGCCGAACAGGCCGACGAGCAGCCCTGGCGCACCCTGAAGTCCGGCGGCGAGGCCGCGTTCCTCGCCGAGGCCGACGGTGGGGCGGGCGGTGCCGGGGTCGACGGCGGCGGGCAGGCCGTGGGGGCCGTGTTCGGGGCCACCGCCTGGGGATTCGCCAACGCCGACAAGGTGGCCCGCGCCTCCCTCGACCTGCTGGTCGTCGACGAGGCCGGGCAGTTCTCGCTCGCCTCGACCGTGGCGGCCTCGGTCGCCGCGACGCGATTGCTGCTGCTCGGCGACCCGCAGCAGCTACCTCAGGTCAGCCAGGGCAGCCACCCCGAGCCGGTCGACGAGTCGGCCCTGGGCTGGCTGGCCGACGGCCACGACGTGCTGCCGGCCGAGTACGGCTACTTCCTCGCCACGACCTGGCGCATGCATCCGGCCTTGTGCGCCCCGGTCAGCGAGCTGTCCTACGGCGGGGCCCTGACCGCCCATGCGTCCGACCGCCGACTCGACGGCGTGAGGCCCGGGCTCCACGTCGAACCGGTGACGCACGTCGGCAACACGACCTCGTCGGTCGAGGAGGCCCGGGCGGTCGTCGAGATCGTGCGGTCGGTCGTCGGGCTCGACTGGTCGGACGCCGATGGAACCCGACCCCTGACCGCGGCCGACGTCATCGTCGTCGCGCCGTACAACGCCCACGGGGCCGTGCTGCGCGAGCACCTCGATGCGGCCGGCTTCGACGAGACGCCCGTCGGCACGGTCGACCTGTTCCAGGGTCAAGAGGCCGTCGTGGCCGTCGTCTCGCTGGCGGCGTCGAGTGCCGCCGACATCCCGCGCGGGCTGGACTTCCTGCTGATGCCGAACCGGTTGAACGTGGCCTTGTCGCGGGCGAAGTGGGCGGCGTTCCTGGTGCACTCCCCGCTGCTCGCGACGGGGTTGCCCACCTCGATCGCGGGGCTCGGGCTGCTGAGCGGATTCTTGCGGCTGACCGGGCAGGGCCAACCGGCCGTCGAGGGCTGAGCCGGTCCGTGCGGTCGAGCTAGCGGTCGAGCTAGCGGACGGGGCGCCGCGTCAACACCTCGGCGCCGTCCTCGGTGATGGCGATCGTGTGCTCGCTGTGGGCCGTGCGGCAGCCCGTCGCGCTGCGCAGCGTCCACCCGTCGGCGTCCGTGACGAGCTCGTCGGTGTCGGTCATCACCCACGGTTCGAGCGCGAGCAACAACCCGGGCCGCAGCCGGTAGCCCCGCCCCGGGCGCCCGGTGTTCGACACGTGCGGGTCCTGGTGCATGGTCGAGCCGATGCCGTGGCCGCCGAACTCGACGTTGATCGGGTAGCCCGCGTCCGACAGCACCGAGCCGATCGCGTGCGACAGGTCGCCGATGCGCGCCCCGGGCCCGGCCGCCGCGATGCCGGCCTCGAGCGCCCGCTCGGTCGTCTCGATCAGGCGGACGCTCTCGGCCGGACGGGAGTCGCCCACGACGAAGCTCACGGCCGAGTCGGCGGCCACCCCGTCGAGCACGACGGCGAGGTCGAGCGTCAGCAGGTCGCCGTCGACGAGTCGTCGGTCGTGCGGCAGCCCGTGCAGCACCGCGTCGTTCACGGCCGTGCAGACGTAGTGGCCGAACGGGCCTCGGCCGAAGGACGGTGCGTAGTCGACGTAGCACGAGACCGCCCCGGCCTCGTCGATCATCGTCTTGGTCCACGAGTCGACGTCGAGCAGGTTCGTGCCCACCGTCACCCGGTCGCGCAGCGTCTGCAGGATGGTGCCGACGAGTGCGCCGGTCGCCCGGGCCCGCTCGATCTCGGAGGGGTTCAAGATCTCGATCATGGGTGTCCTGCCGTTCGCGTGCCGAAGATCATCCCGGTAAAGGTATCCCACTCGGGCCTCCGGCGCACTACGCTCGGGGCATGGTCCGTCTGCCGCTCACGCCCGCCGAGATCGAACGCGGTCGCCGCCTCGGGGTGCTGCTGAGGCGGGCCCGTGGCTCCCGGCCGATGCTGCAGGTCGCCCTGGACGCCGGGCTGTCGCCCGAGACCCTGCGCAAGATCGAGACCGGTCGAGTCGCGACGCCGGCCTTCTCGACCATCGCCGCGATCGCCGCCGTCGTCGGCGTCTCGCTCGACGACGTCTGGGCCGAGATCACGCGCGACGGGGCCCAGGGAGCGGCGGACGCACCGTCCGTCGTCGACGCGGCCCGCGCCTCCTGACCCCGTCGAGGTGTCGCTCACGTGTCGGGGCGACAGGCACGTCGTGACGCCTCGGTCACCCGAGGAGGCGCGGTGTCAGCCCTGCGGACGCGCCAGCGACCCGAGGTCGAGCCGGGTCGACACCTCGTGCCAGACGGCCTCGGCGAGTTCGTCGGTCGACCGGTCGGCGTCGACCGTGACGACGACCTCGTCGGCCCGCTCGATGGCCTCGGCGTAGCGTTCGCTGGCTGCCCGGAGCCGCTCGTCGACCTCGAACCGGTCGGTCGTCGTGCGTCCGCTCGCGAGGCGCTCGAGGGCGACCTCGGGCGAGACGTCGAGGTAGATCGTCAGGTCGGGAAGCATCAGGTCGGTGCTGATGGAGTTCGACGAGGCGATCCACTCGCTGCCCACGTCGGACGCCTGGTAGGCCTGTGACGACAGGTGGTACCGGTCGCAGAGGACGGTCGTGCCCCGCTCGACGATGCCGAGCATGCCGTCGTGGGCGTTGGTGATGTGGTCGAGGCGGTCGGCGACGAAGAGCGACGCGATGACGCGGTCGTCGAGGTCGACCCGGCGGTTGAAGCCGTTGCGGATCAACGTGCCGACGGGGCCGTTGGTCGGCTCGGCCGTCTGGTGCACGGGCACCCCGGCGTCCTGGAGGCGGGCGGCGAGCAGGCGTGCCTGCGTCGACTTGCCCGACCCGTCGATGCCCTCGAACACGATGAACGCCCCACGGGCTGCCTGTTCCGTCACCCGACGAGCCTACCGAGCGCCGGACCGGCCGAGGCGACGGCCGCGTCGCACGACGAGGTCGTGCTGCGGTTCGGTGCGTCCGCCCGACGGGCGACACCCCAGGAGGCGCGGTGAGGTCCCCGATCCCGCCCTCGACGTCTCCGGTCAGCACACGGTGGTGAACGATGCAGGGTGCGCGGTGACCGGTGATCGGTGCGGGGCTGAGTAGTGACGACGTGAGTCGTGGCGCTGCCCTCCGCGCCTGCAGGGTGACCGGGATGACCGCCGGTCTCGGTTCGTGCTCGCCCCGGTGACGTCTACCGACTCACCGCGCAGGTCAGTTCTGCAGCTCGGCCTCCCAGTTGGTCTTCTGGATCTCGACGTCGAGCTCGCGGAGGTCCTTGGCGACGGCGTCGGCACGGTCCCGCAGCTCGGCGACCGGAAGGGCCGAGAACATCCGCAGCTCGCTGCGCAGCTGGCGGTAGCCGCCGGAGGCGCCGCGGGCCGCGTCGGAGGCGTTCGCGAGCAGGGCGTGGGTGGCGCGCAGGGTCTCGCGGCGGGCCAGGGCGGCGGTCATCGTGCTGCCGTCGGCGAGGGTCGTGCGCGCGTTGGTGAGGTTGATGCGCACGACGAGCGACTCGAGGGCGGCGAGGGTGTCGACCGCCTGGCGCAGCAGCTCGGCGGCGTCCTCGGTGGGCTCTTCGCCCTCCTGGTAGCGGGCGTTCGCGGTGACGCGATCACGCAGCTGGTCGACCCGGCGCTGGGCGTCGGACCGTTGCAGGAGGGCTTCGGCGAGCTTCATGGTGAGAAATCCTACGCAGGTCGGATGCGCCGCGCGTCGTCCGTGTCGCCGGCGCCCGGTCGCCGGTCGTTCATCGGACACCTGCTTGGGCCCGTTTTATCCGACTGGGATCAAGTGGCGCCTGGCCTGCGGATTCGCGTATGCCTGTCCCGCAAAAATGCCCGGTGACGGGGGTATGAACGCTACAGTCGTCGGATGCTCATCGGATACGCCCGCGTCTCGACCTCGGGACAGGATCTCGCAGCACAGCGTGACGGTCTCGCAGCGCTCGGTGTTGACGATCAACACGTGCATGTTGACCACGGCCTCTCGGGCACGACTCGAGCCCGCCCGGGCCTCCGCGAAGCACTCGCTGCGTGCCGTGCCGGCGACGTCCTGGTCGTCACGAAGCTCGATCGTCTGGCCCGGTCACTGCGCGACGCGACCGACATCGCGGACGAGCTGACGAAGCAGGGCGTCGCCCTGAACATCGGGGGAGCGGTCTACGACCCCACCGACCCCGTCGGCCGGCTCCTCTTCGATGTCCTCGGCATGGTGGCCGAGTTCGAGGCCGACCTCATCCGTGCCCGCACCCGCGAGGGCATGGCGATCGCCAAGGCCGCCGGCAAGCTCCGAGGCCGCAAGCCCAAGCTCACCGCCTCGCAGGAGAAGCACCTCGTGCAGCTGCACCGCACGGGCGCCCACACTACGAGCGAGATCGCCGAGATCTTCGGTGTCGCCCGGTCGACTGTCTATCGCGCGATCCAGAGGGCTAGTCAGTAGCTACGAACCCCAGGGTCCGCCCAGGAAGACCACGGAAGTTGTCGAATGGGAGTTCGGGCTCGAAAATGTCTGGCATGCCATCCATTTACGAGTTTGCCCACTTTTCAGATGCAGATTGGTGGAATTTCTGGATTGGGCTCGCAACGGCCGTGGGGACAGTCGGGGCAGTCGTGGTGGCAGTCGTTGACAGCGTGAGGTCGGACAGGCGGGCCGCTAAGGCTGCGCGGCGGGCGGACAACGCTGAAGCCGTTCAGCTCGCTCAGGATCGACTGTTGATGCGTCAGGCGCGGGGCAAAGACGCCGCACGGGTTGCGCGCATTGATGCGGATATCGCGAAGAACGCCGGATGGCTCACGGTTGCTGAAAACTATGAGGATGAACCTAGGGTCTTGCAGTTAAGGGCAACTCTTGCGGAGTTGAAGGCCGAACGCGAGGAGCTCGTCGGTGACGATGAGCCGTAAAGATCGGATGCAAGTCGCCGCCGTGAATCTAGCGTTTACTCAGCCGCGTGCCTCCGGGGGCCACTGACATCCAACGCTTTTGGCTCCAAACTAATGGCCGGTCCAAGGCAGATCAGGTGTCAAGGAAGTCCCATTCGCTGCCCAATACCCAGCGCAGTGCGCTCATCTTCCCGTGCAGCATTCCGAGCTCGAAGTCCGTGTACGGACCGAGTTGCCCTGGCTTGGTGTAAACCGCCTCGACGCGCGCACGGCCGGGGGCCGCCATGAGCTGGTGGCGTTCAAGCTCTTCTGCGTCGGACTCTCGTTCGGCACGGCAGTCGTGTTGAAGAGAGCGGTGGTACCAGATGCGGTCGAATATCTCTGATTCTGCTGCCATGATCTCATCCAGCCGGCGCGGTTCTTCTTGGAAGTCGGTCTCCTCGAAGAGCTCCTCGATGTCCTCTTTGCAGTGTTCACGCAGGACTGTATCCAGGCCCTCGACCCCGAGGGCGTATCGGCTACCGGTCCCATCGAACAAGTTCGCGATGTCGTCGTGCGGCTCTCGCCTGTCGCCATTGGAACGGGAGAAATCGGTGTGGTTGGTGGTCACAAAGGCGTGGGGATGCTTTGCGAGGTCCGCCCTCTCTCTGACGGTCCGATACAGCTCGAGAATCACGGCGTCGGCGACACTGTTCTTTCCGCTGTAGAACGGCGCCGCTTTTTGCAAGCCGCGTTCGACAACGCGATGTACTTCGGCGTCCGAATGCTGGATCAGCTCGCCGACGACAAGAAGCTCACGGATCTCCTCGAAGTTCCGGGTCGTCATCGCGCCAACTAGCGGGAGGTGCCGGCTCAGGTCTTCGATGACCTCAACGGCGTGAGCATCATCGTCGCTGCCATAGGTCACGAGATCCTGGCGAATCTGCTTGAACCGAGACGCGATGCTCGCCGTCATGGACGCCTGCACGCGGGCCTCGTTACGGTCGACTTCATCAATGACCACGGGAGGGACGAGCAGCTTCACTTGTTGCTGGTGGATGAGCGCCCGCAGGGCGACGATCCATCGCTGCCCGTCCCGGCGCTGCGCAAGATCGAGCCACGAGGACGTGTCGACGAGAAGGTGCAGCACGAGGCCAGCCTACGGAGAGGGCGAAGAGGTGCGTGTCGATGTGATGACGAAATGGGCTTTCGTCGGTCAAAGGTCAAAGGCGTCTCTTCCGCTTGTTTAGGAGGCCGTCATGCCGTTTGCCTCGATCTGTCCTCACGCGTTCTCGTCCCCATAGTCGATCGGTCACTGGATGCAAGTCCCAGCATGGCTAAATCTTGCGCTCAGACGAACCACGATCGACGAATGTCGGTGGCAGATGTGAGAATCAGTCCACTACCGCTCCCCGACGAGAGGACTCACATGACGAAGGCAAATTTGTCGCAGCTTTTAGACGACATCCAGGTCGACGTCGCCGAGGAATTGGCTACGACGCCCGAAGTTGTCGTCAAGGGCCCCGAGTCGTTCGACGTCGCGAAACTCGCGATTGAGAAGCGCGAGTGGCATCAGCTTGAAGACGTGGTCGCCGTTGTCGTGGACCTCAAGGGCTCCTCCCGGTTAGGGACGGGGAAGCACGCATCCTCTACCGCGAGCATCTACGAGGCATCGACCGACAACGCGGTGAGGGTACTCAAGCACTTCGGTGCGGACTTCATCCAAATCCAGGGCGATGGCGCCTTCGGCCTTTTCTGGGGCGAAGGCCGCTACGAGCAGGCCGTCTGTGCGGGTATCACGGTCAAGACGTTCAGCATCGGCCTGTCCGAAAAAATTCTTGAGAAATGGCCCGAGGCGCCGGAGACCGGTTACAAAGTCGGGATCGCAAGCGGGCGAGTGTTGGCCAAGCGGATCGGCACCCCTCGCAATCCCAGCGAGCAAGAGCCAATCTGGTCCGGAAAGCCTGTGAACTATGCGGCAAAGGCGGCTCAGACCGCCGAACTCGGAGAACTGATAGTTTCCGCCGACGTCTGGGCGAGCATCGAGGACAATGACTACCTGACTACGACTTGCGCCCATGAGCCGGGAACGAAGCCCGGGGTGCTGTGGCAAAACAAGACAATCGACAACGTCCCTGAGGGCGACGACAGTCGTTACGGTCGCGTCCTCACGTCATCATGGTGCCCGAACTGTGGGGAAGCGTTCTGCGACGCCATTCTGACCGGCGAAACAGCGAGGACGGAGTCGCAGGAGGCGCGCGAGGAATCTATGCGATCGGCGCGAGCGGGCAACCTCCGTAAGGTGACGGCCAAGAAGACAGCCTCTGCGCGGAACCGGCGCGCCGGGCTGACAAATCGATGAGCAGGAAGAAGTCAGAACGGCTGGAATCGGCCGCATGGCTACAGCTCGAGTTGGTGAACAGCTGGATCAGGCATAGCGATGCAAAAATGACCGCCCTGCTCGCTCTTATCGGCATCGCTGGCGGCGGCGTGTATGCCGTGGCTCAAGGCAATTGCGGTCGTCCTGCGATCCTGATCTCAGCCGCTGCTGCTGGAGCCTTCCTCGCTGGTGCGGCCCTATTCGTCTTCCTTGGACTCCTACCCAGACGTCGATTCGTCGCGTCCGACCGCTCCGAAGTGGTGTTCTACCGCGCAATTGCGTCGCTCTACGCAACTGCGGATGACTATGCGGCAGCTTTCGCTAACGCGGTCCGCCACGAGACGCTTAGCGCAAACCTCCTCCGCCAAACACGAATCAACGCCGGTATCGCCGACCGCAAGTTCGTCATGACGTCCTGGTCGATGGTCATGCTCATTCTTGGCCTGGCAGCACTGGCTACGTGCGCGTCTATAAGGGTGTTCGCATAGTCGAGTGCAGCCGCATGCGGGTCGCTAGACGTAGAAAGAAGCGCAGACCAGCAAGTATGTGTACACATCCCTGCAAGCGATGAAGCTGGCGGATTAGCTGTGTCGGCGTCCGATAGCCGATCGGCTGACGGACGGATGAGTGCTTCGGCACGGTAGGCCGAGCGCGGGTCCGTTGGACACGCTGCAAGTACCGATTCGGCCGCGCAGGTCGCGAGTCAGCGGCCTAGGAATCTTCTGAGGAACGACTTGCCCGCCTGCCCTTCGGCGGGAGCTACGGACCGCGTCTGTTCCGCCGCCGGGACGGGGGGTTTGTGTTGTCTCGGCGGCTGCGGTTCCGAGCGAATGTTCCACTGAGCCGGGTCGTGCCCGTCAGGCACGACGTAGCCACCACAGTCGACGACGTCGCCGTCGTCGTCGTCGATGGTTACGGTCTGCACGTGCAGGACGCCATTGTCGAAGTCGTAGGGGTTTCGGGCATTAGCGGGGAGGTTCGCGACCTGGTCTCGCATGCTCTTGAACCAGGAGAGCCGGCCGATGACGCCAGCGTCGGAGGATGCCCACCAGTGTTTACTGCCGTCCCAGTCGACGCGGAGCTAGTCTCCAATGCGGACGCCGCTGATGAGCGGGGTGACGGCCTGCCTGTGCAGGCTGGAAAGCTTCGGGGTGCCGCGGGCAGCGAGGTCTCGTGAATACGGTCCAGCGATGCCGAACATTCGGTCGCCGTTCTTGTGGAGGCTGCCCACCTGTGGGTGTCCGGCGGCGGCAGCTGGTGCGCTCATCAGCAGAAGTCGCAGACGTTCGTCAGCGGCATCAGTCCGCCGCAGTTCGGACACTGTTGCTGTTCGAGGCGACGTCGGCTGGTGCTGCTGCCGTCGCGTGCGCTGTTCTCTGGCATCCACACACCCCACAACGGAGCACGCTCGTGGCTGGCCCAATATTCGAGCCCAGGACCGCCGACTACAACTGCTTCATCTCGGTTGGTGAATCCGTTGACCCAACCGGACGCAATGCGCAGCGGCGGTTTCCCATCAGCGCGGTCTGCTCGGACGTAGGACCCAGCGAGAGTAAAAGCGGCAATGGGGATGCCCTCGAGGATGCGGGACACCGTCGGGCGGTTCGCGACGGGGGTCCGGCGCAGCAAGTCCTGCACGGTCATCGGCTCATCGCTGTCCTTCATGGTCGCTCCCTACTGAAACGGCGGTCCGTCGGTCCCCGTCGTCAGCAGCATCCTGCCATGAGCGTCCTTCGCCCCTCGAAGACCGCCATGTCCGACATGGGCTCATACCGAGACTTCGAGCACGAGCGCCTGGACGCCCTGGTCGTGCACCAGGCGACAACGTATGCCGCGAGGCATCTAGACGAGTTGATTCGGCGCCCGGTAGGGGATCGGCTACCGACACTCATCGCCCGCAGACCTAGCGGGCTTCAGGACGCAGCCTCGATCTACGGCGTCCAACGAGCTCGGACGACTCCGTCTGGGTCCGGCAGGACCGCGGTCACCAAGGGGTGATGCTCGTCCACTGTGACCGGCATGACCATTGCGGCACGGACGCCGGTCAGCGCGGCCTTCACCTCGCGCCGCCGGAAGAGGTGGCGGTCTGTGAGTACCCCGTCTTGACCCTGTGACACGACGTGTGCGAATCCATCCCGAAGCGCTCGGCGGAGATCCTTGCGGACGGCGCGCAAGTCGGTCGACGGAGCAGGCCAGATCAGAAGCCGCGCCCGCGGCGTCAGACCCGCACGGACCTGTTCGATGCGGTCCAGGGTCAGATGGTGCCAGCGGGAGGCATTCTGGACGAAGGTCTCCTCGAGCATGAGCGGACCACGCGATATGACGAGCGCCCTCACCTCATCCCAGAACGTGCTGTCCGCTGCCCTGGCGGGCGGGTCGTCGGATTGCCACAGGTAGGGAGACTCGTCGATGCGCTCGGCGAACAGCCCCGATGACTCGATACACGAGAGCGCACGGTCGGGCGGTGCGCTGCTCGCGAGATAAAGGTACTGGTCGTAGCCGACGTGGGCGGTGAAACGGCCCTCCACCTCGAGACAGCACCAGGCGCCGTGGTCGCGGAGCATCCCCCGGAGCAACTCGCGTGCGACGTCCAGCGAGACGGCGGCGCCGTCGTGGTAACCGGACAGATCTTCCGGGAACAGCCCTCGAAGGCCGTGCCCGTCGATGTTCGGCTCTAGTCCGAAGTTGAAGAAGGCTGCGACGGCGGGCTCGCGGAGGAGGACGTGATCGACGCCTGCGTCCTCGGCGAAGGCGGTGAACGCCGCGAGATACGCCGTCTCGACCTGGCCGTGGTCGCTCACCGAGTCCTCGCTGCCGGTGTATGCCCCGTTCTCGTCCCGATCCGCCGGGTCGTACTTCGTGACGCGGTACGTGTGCGGCAACGGCTCGGCGCTCCGGGTCTCTAGGCCAGTGTCGGTCACAGCAGAGGGGCAGAGGACGCGTCGAGGGGCTGCACAGACTGATCGTAGAGCCAGGAAGCACCCCGACCACGTGGGACACCATGCCCGTGGTGCAGCTGGCGGGTCAGGCCGCGCCGACGCTGTGGGCGTCCCAATAGGCGATCGTTCACCGGGGGCCGAGCCGACGTGAAGTCCTGCTCTCCACGCGGAGGTTTCCTCAATTGCCCTCGCCGTCTCGATCGGAGGATCGGCATACTGAGGTCGTGCCGATCCCGCCCCATCACGAAGCCATATTCCGGCGGCTAACCGACGCGGCCAGGAAGGCCTTCGGGAAAGACCACGTCTCCTTGACCCTGCTCGATCCCGACACAGATCGCGTGCCGTCTCTGGAAGTCCCCGGCCTGTCATTCATCGGCGAACAATGGATCGTCGTCACATTCGCTGGCGGCCGACGACTAGAACTCGAGTGGAACGAACCCGGTGTCGACCGAGCATTCAGTCTGCTCGAACGACGGCAGCGGAGGATGACCATCGACAAGACCGCCCCAGAGGGCCCGGCAGGCTGGATCGAGGCGCTCGTCGGCACTTACGGCCGGGTGACGGTCCACGCTCCGGTCGCTGAGTTCGACCTGGAGGTACGGGTGGTTCCCGATCGGAGTTCCGCTTTGCCATTCCATGTTCACGTGCGGTATGACGGCAATGTTGTGGTCGAGGGCTCGCAGCTTCGCTGGTGGACGTTCGGCGCCGGGCGCAGCGACGATGAAGGCATGGCAGCAGCGAAGGATCTGATCGAACAGGTCGTGCTCTACGGCGGCAGCATCAGACGCACATGGCGAGGCGTCACCCTGCTCGACGAACACGGTGACCACTTCTCAGGGCCGATTCCGGGGCCGAGGCTGCCATTCCGGCCCCAACGTCTCCACTTCCGCGCCTACAGCTAGTCTCATCCCGCCCCCACAGAACGGAACAACGTGCAATTCAGATGTTCCGCATTTTCGACGGCCGCCCGATAGGCGATCGGGAACCGAGACGCTTGGCCAAGGCGCGGGGCAAGAGCACACTGAGGCGGTGATCTACTACATCGCGCCTCTAGTGCTCGGGGCATCGTTCGTGGGGCTTGTCTTGTTCTCCGAGCAGAGCAGCGGGCTCGCCGACGCAAGTAGCCCGTGGCGGAGCGCCCGATAGACGATGGGCCACAGGGCGCGGCTCGCCTCGGGGGCGTCGTGACGGCTGAAGCGGGCCAGCTAGTTCGATAGTCACGACCATCCCGTCGACGAGGCACATCCGCGGCTCGGCTTCGGTAGATGATTACGCGTGGCGTGATGGGCGCAGGGTCAGCTCCGCTTGGATGCTTGAGACCTGCCCGTTGAACGGGTGCGGAGAGAGGTGCTGGGGGCATGTGGAAATGGCGTGTGTCAGGTGGCTGCGTCGTCGTTCTGGGGATCGCCACGCTGGTGGTGGGCCTTTGGCTTACGGATACTTGGCTCTCAGGTGATCTCGTAACCACCGGCCGAGGTCACCCACTCTTTGTCGTCACGACTGGTGGGCTGTTCGCGTGGTTAGGTGTCGGTCTTTTCACTCACCCGACGCGGGCAGCAGCACGGCTGACTCGTGGCGATGAAATCATGGC
The DNA here is from genome assembly GCF_014841545.1 of Frigoribacterium sp. CFBP 8751. Taxonomy (NCBI): domain Bacteria; kingdom Bacillati; phylum Actinomycetota; class Actinomycetes; order Micrococcales; family Microbacteriaceae; genus Frigoribacterium; species Frigoribacterium sp. CFBP 8751. Next base: position 197 of record NZ_JACYUB010000008.1, on the reverse strand, counting down.
TCGAGCTCGACGAGCTCATGCAACGGCACAGCAGGACGCGGCTCGACGCGCGCGGCGGAGGTCTCGCTCAACTCGCTGGCCATTCAGGTGGTTCCTTCGCCATTGAGGCGTGCTGCCCGGCCAGGGATCGGCTGCCGGGCGGGGCGTCCTTGCGGCCGAGCACCAGGCAGAGGCGGCGGATGCCGCAACGTTCATTC
>NZ_JACYUB010000007.1:0-197406 GCF_014841545.1 Frigoribacterium sp. CFBP 8751 | reverse complement strand
CTCCTTTTAGTGCGAAGAGCACGAGCAACACCAGAAAGGCCCCTTCTTCGGAAGGGGCCTTTCTGCGTTTAACGCTGATCAGGTGGTGGACCCCGGTAAGATCGACCCGATGTCTGCTCCCTTCTCCACCGCCACCGGCGCCGACGTGCGCGTGCGGTTCTGCCCCTCGCCCACCGGAACGCCGCATGTCGGTCTCATCCGCACCGCTCTCTTCAACTGGGCCTACGCCCGGCACACGGGCGGCAAGCTCGTGTTCCGCATCGAAGACACGGATGCCGCCCGAGACAGCGAAGAGAGTTACGAGCAGATCCTGGACGGACTGCGCTGGCTCAAGATCGATTGGGACGAGGGTGTCGACGCCGGCGGGCCTCATGGTCCCTATCGGCAGTCCCAGCGCCACGACATCTACCGCGGAGTCATCGATCAACTCCTGGAGCGTGGCCTGCTCTACGAGAGCTTCGCCACGGGTGAAGAGATCGAGGCCCGCAACATAGCGAACGGTCGAGACCCCAAGCAGGGCTACGACAACTTCGAGCGAGAGCTCAGTGACGAGCAGCGGGCCGCGTTCCGGGCTGAAGGCCGTCAGCCGGCGCTCCGACTGCGGGTTCCCGACCGCGATCTCAGCTTCGACGATCTCGTGCGTGGTCCGATCACGTTCCCGGCGGGGTCCTTCAGCGACTTCGTCGTCGTCCGGCCGAACGGTGTTCCTCTCTACACGTTCGTCAACCCGCTCGACGACGCCTTGATGGGCATCACGCACGTCCTGCGAGGCGAAGACCTCCTCTCGTCGACGCCGCGGCAGATCGCTCTCTACGAGGCGCTGGTCGAGCTCGGCATCACGACATTCGTGCCTCGCTTCGGCCACCTGCCCTACGTCATGGGCGACGGCAACAAGAAGCTCTCGAAACGCGACCCCGAGTCGAACCTGTTCCACCACCGCGACCGCGGATTCATCCCCGAGGGCCTCGTCAACTACCTCGCGCTCCTGGGGTGGTCCCTGACACATGACCGGGACGTGTTCTCGATCGACGAGATGGTCGCGGCGTTCGACGTGGTCGACGTGAATCCGAACCCGGCACGGTTCGACGTGAAGAAGGCCGAGTCCATCAACGGCGACCACATCCGCTTGCTCGCGGTCGACGACTTCACCGAGCGACTGCTGCCCTACCTCGAAGGGATCGTGAGCGTGCCGCCGACGGAGGCCGAGCGGGGCGTGCTGGTGCAGGCTGCGCCTCTCGTCCAGGAGCGCATGACCCTCTTGTCCGAGGCCCGTGGCATGCTCGGGTTCTTGTTCACCGCCGACGACGAGCTCGTCCACGAAGACGACGCGCTGGCCTCGCTCGGTGAGCGGTCCGACGAGGTGCTGCGCGCCTCCTCGGCTGCTCTCGAGGGAGTGTCGGACTGGACGCACGAGCCGATCCAGGCCGCCCTCAAGGCGGCACTGGTCGACGGGCTCGGACTCAAGCCCCGCGTGGCCTACGGGCCGCTCCGCGTGGCGCTGTCCGGACGCCGCGTGAGTCCGCCACTGTTCGAGTCGATGGAGATCCTCGGGCGCGAGTCGACTCTCGCCCGGCTCGCCGCCCTCGCCCGCCGCTCATGACCGAGCGCTACGACGTCGCGGTCATCGGGGGAGGGCCCGCGGGCTTGAGCGCTGCGCTCAACCTCGTCCGCGCGCGACGACGCGTCCTGCTGATCGACAGCAACCGGCCGCGCAACTCCGCCACGTTGCTCTCGCACGGGTACCTCACGCGGGACGGCATCTCGCCGCTCGAGCTGCGGAAGCTCGGGCGCGACGAGTTCCTGGGCTACGAGGGCGCCGAGCACCGACAGACCATCGCGACGAACGTCGTCCCCGTCCCCGGTGGGTTCGACCTCTCGTGCGAGTTTCGTGGGCAGCAGTCATCTGCCGTGGCGGGGGTCGTGCTGGTGACGACGGGGCTGACGGAGACCCTGCCCGACATCGCCCAACTCCGAGCGTTCTACGGCACGTACGTCCACAGCTGCATCGAATGTGACGGGTACGACAAACGCGACCAACCGCTCGCGCTGATCGGTGAGCACTCCGACCTCGTCGAGCGCGCGCTGTTGCTCTCGCAGTGGACCGACGACCTCATCGTGTTCACGCACGGTTCGGACGTCGTCACGCCGAAGGACGAGGTTGCGCTGGTGGCCCGCGGCATCACGGTGGACCGACGCCGGGTGGCGAGCATCGACGGTGACCGCGAAGGCATGCGCGGGGTGGTGCTCGAGGACGGCACGATCGTCCCCCGGGCCGGCGGCTTCGTGCGCCCGGAGTGGTCGGCCGCGCTCGACTACGTCGCTGGCACAGGAGCCGACCTGGACGACGACGGGCTGCTCGTGGTCGACGGGCACGGTCGCACGTCGGTGCCGGGGCTCTACGCCGCCGGCGAGAGCACGGCGCCCGGGCCTCAGCAATTGATCGTCGCCGCGGGTGATGGCGCCCGGGTGGCCGCCGTGATCAATCGCGACCTCATCGGTGGCCTCGAACACCTGGCGGATGCTGTACAGTAGACGTCGGTCCAGGTGATGGGCCGACAGTGATGTAGACCTTACGGTTGTCATCATTGGGGTATGGTGTAATTGGCAACACGACTGATTCTGGTTCAGTTGTTCTTGGTTCGAGTCCAGGTACCCCAGCAATTTGATTCCCCCTGGCCTTACGGCCTGGGGGAATTGCTGTTCGTGCTTGCTTGGCCGCCTCCGGCGGGGTGTTCGGCTTCGCCGAACGGGGTTTGTCTTGGCCCTTCGGCCCGACGGAATTCCTTTTCCGTGCCCTCGGCCCCCCGCGACGGCGTGACCGGTTTCGTCGAAAGAAGCGGGGCCGCGCTTCGCGGCCGACTGGACAGGCCTCGCGCGCTGAGCTGAGCACCTGGCGCCGAGCGACAAGCGCAAAGGGCTGGGCTCCAAGCACGGAGCGCTGAGCACGGAGCACGGAGCGCCAAGCGACAAGCGTCAAGGGCTGGGGGCCGGATGGCCTGTGGTGCGACGGCGCATGAGGGCGGCCGCGATCGGACGCTCGACGTGCCGGTGGATGGCGATCGACGACGCCACCACCAACGGAACCGACACCCCGACCGAGAGCCAGCCGTTCGTCCACCCGAGGCGGGCGAACAACTCGGGGACGGCCGGGGCGATCATCGGATGGAAGAGGTACAAAGCGTACGATGCCGCCCCGCCGGTCAAGACCCACCCGGGCGTCATCCGGCGGAGGTGGCCCTCGGCCAGGACCGTCGTCGCGACGAGAGCGGTGACCGACGCGAAGCGGGCGGGTGCGTTCCGCTCGAACGAGCCGTCCACGCCGGGTGCCACGAGGACGGCGATCAGCGCCACGAGCGCGAGCGCCCACGTGGTCCAGAGCCAGCGACGGCGCCCGGGGAGCGAGAACTCGGCGATCACCATGCCGATCAGGAAGAACAGGACGATGGGGTCGAAGTAGACCGCCCAGGCCGGGCGCCCTGGGTCGAACGCCCACCAGAGCGCCGCACACGTGGTGAGCACCACCGCAACGACAGGGAGGACCTGCACCCGAGCCGCGAGGCAGAGGGCCACGAGAGCATAGAACGCGACCTCGAAGACGAGTGTCCAGCCGACGCCGAGCACGGGCTCGATCTTCCCTTCGGCGTTGCGGGTGGGAGCGAAGACGTACGACGCGACCACGTTGACGGGTTCGAGTGTGGCGTGCAGGACGGCCGAGGGGACGACGAACAGCGAGACCACCTTGAGGGTCGTCGCGATCCAGTAGAGCGGGACGATGCGTTCGAGTCGTCGACGTGCGAACGTCTTCCAGGCGTCGGCGGAGGCTGGCATGGACCGCACGGCGTGCATCATGACGAAACCGCTGATGACGAAGAAGACGTCGACGCCGACCGACCCGTAGCTCCATGGGGCGAAAGAAGGGTCGAGCCGTTCGTGCGCGTAGAAGATCGTGTGGGTCACCACCACCAGCAGGGCGGCCACGAAGCGGAGGGCCTGGATGCCGTCGAAGTGCCGGCGGTGGGCCGTGGGGGCTCGCGAGGCGGCCGACGAGATCGTCACGGTCCGACATGCTACATGTCGTCGTCGACGACGGGAAGTCGGGCCGGAACAGCCGAGGCCCCCACCGCATGGTGGGGGCCTCGGCTGTCAGTGTGAGCGGATCACTCGCCGATCGTTGCTCCGAAGCGGGCCGGCAGTGTGCCGCGGTGGGTGCTGCGCAACTCGTCGACGGACACCGTGAAGACGTCCTGCACCTCGAGCGACCCGGACTGGGCGTCGGTCACGCCGATGCGGGCCACGGGGTAACCACGGCCCTCGCAGAGACCGCGGAAACGAACGTCGTCCTCACGGGGCACCGAGACGATCACACGACCGGTCGACTCGCTGAAGAGCGCGGTCGCGACGTCGATGCCGTCACGCTCGAGCACCTCGCCCAGCCAGACGCGGGCACCGACGCCGAAGCGCATCACGGCCTCGGCCAGTGCCTGCGCCAGACCACCGTCGCTCAGGTCGTGGGCCGCGGCGATCAGCGACTGGTCGCCACCGGCGTGCAGCAGCTGTGCGAGCTGGGCCTCGGCGGCGAGGTCGACCGCCGGCGGGCGGCCGCCGAGGTGGTCGTGCACGACGCCGGCCCAGGCCGACCCGTCGAGCTCGAGCGACGTGGTGCCGAGCAGGTAGATGTTGTCGCCCTCGTCCTGCCAGCCGGACGGGATGCGCTTGGCGACGTCGTCGATGACTCCGAGGACGCCCACCACGGGTGTGGGGTGGATCGGGCGCGTGCCGGTCTGGTTGTAGAACGACACGTTGCCGCCGGTGACCGGGATCTCGAGTTCGAGGCACCCGTCGGCCAGTCCCTCGACGGCCTGCGAGAACTGCCACATGACCTCGGGGTCCTCGGGGCTGCCGAAGTTCAGGCAGTCGGTGACCGCGGCGGGCACGGCGCCGGTCACGGCGACGTTGCGGTACGCCTCGGCCAGTGCCAGACGCGCACCCTGCTTGGGATCGAGCTGGCAGTAGCGCCCGTTGGCGTCCGTCGCGATCGCGAAGCCGAGACCGGTCTCTTCGTCGACACGGATCATGCCGCCGTCGTCGGGGAAGCTGAGCGCGGTGTTGCCCAACACGTAGGTGTCGTACTGGTTCGTGACCCAGCTCTTGTCGGCCAGGTTGGGCGAGCCGAGCAGCTCGAGGAACTGCTCGCGCAGCACCGCGTTGCCCGTGGGGCGGGGCAGCGACGACGCGCTGTCGGCCTGCAGGGCGTCGATCCAGCTGGGGTAGGCGACGGGGCGCTCGTACACCGGGCCGTCGACGGCGACCGTCCGGGGCTCGACGTTGACGATCTCTTCGCCGTGCCAGTTGATGACGAGACGGCCGGTGTCGGTGACCTCGCCGAGCACGCTGGTCTCGACGTCCCACTTCGCCACGACGGCGAGGAACGCGTCGAGCTTCTCGGGACGCACGACGGCCATCATGCGCTCCTGGCTCTCGCTCATCAGGATCTCTTCGGCGGTGAGCGACGGGTCGCGCAGCAGGACGTTGTCGAGTTCGATGAACATGCCGCCGTCACCGTTCGAGGCGAGCTCGGACGTGGCGCAGCTGATGCCGGCGGCGCCGAGGTCTTGGATGCCCTCGACCAGCTCGTCGCGGAACAGTTCGAGGCAGCACTCGATGAGCACCTTCTCGGCGAAGGGGTCGCCGACCTGGACGGCGGGACGCTTGGTCGGCCCACCGGACGAGAACGTGTCGGAGGCGAGGATGGAGGCGCCGCCGATGCCGTCGCCACCGGTGCGAGCGCCGAAGAGGACCACCTTGTTGCCGACGCCCCGGGCGTTGGCCAGGTGCAGGTCTTCGTGGCGCAGGACGCCCACGGCCAACGCGTTGACCAGGGGGTTGCCCTGGTAGACCGCGTCGAAGTAGGTCTCGCCCCCGATGTTGGGCAGTCCGAGGCAGTTGGCGTAGAAGCTGATGCCGCCGACGACGCCGTCGACCACGCGCGCCGTGTCGGGCGCGTCGATGTCGCCGAAGCGCAGCTGGTCCATGACCGCGACCGGACGGGCGCCCATCGAGATGATGTCGCGGACGATGCCGCCGACACCGGTGGCGGCACCCTGGAAGGGTTCGATGTAGCTGGGGTGGTTGTGCGACTCGACCTTGAAGGTGACGGCCCAGCCGCCCCCCACGTCGACCACGCCGGCGTTCTCGCCCATGCCGACCATGAGGTTCTTCTTCATGGCGGGCGAGACCTTCTGGCCGAACTGGCGGAGGTAGATCTTGCTCGACTTGTACGAGCAGTGCTCGCTCCACATGACCGAGTACATGGCGAGTTCGCCGCTCGTGGGGCGACGACCGAGGATCTCGCGGATCTTCGCGTACTCGTCGGCCTTCAGCCCGAGGGCTCCGTAGGGCTGCTCGCGGTCGGGCGTCGCCGCGGCGTTCGCCACGGTGTCGGGCACGTGCCCCTCGGGGCGGACGTCGATCATCTCGGCGTCGTGCGGGGCGCGGTCGGTCTGGTCGGTCACTTGGCGAGGGCCCTCTCGAGAACGGACGTGAAGAAGGTCAGGCCGTCGACACCGCTCGACATCGCGGCGGGGGTGTCGGGGCCGAAGCCCTCTTCGACGGCGTGCTCGGGGTGCGGCATGAGGCCGACGACGTTGCCGCGCGCGTTGGTGACGCCGGCGATGTCGTCCATCGACCCGTTCGGGTTGACGCCGACGTAGCGGAACGCGACCTGCCCCTCACCCTCGATGCGCTTGACGGTCTCGGCGTCGGCGATGAAACGGCCGTCGGCGTTCTTGAGGGGAATGGTGATCTCTTGCCCCTCGGTGAAGCCGTTCGTCCAGTCGGTGCGGGCGTTCTCGACGACGAGGCGCTGGTCGCGGCGGATGAACTGCTGGTGCGCGTTGCGGGTGTGCGCACCCGGGATCAGGCGGGCCTCGGCGAGCATCTGGAAGCCGTTGCAGATGCCGAGGACGGGCATGCCCGCGTTCGCGGCGTCGACCACGTCGGCCATGATCGGCGAGAAGGACGCGATCGCGCCGGCTCGCAGGTAGTCGCCGTAGCTGAAGCCACCGGGCAGGATGATCGCCTCGACGCCCTTCAGGTCGTGGTCGCCGTGCCAGAGGGCGACAGGCTCACCGCCTGCGAGTCGGACCGCGCGCTGCGCGTCGCGGTCGTCGAGGGAGCCGGGGAAGGTGACGACGCCGACGCGCATCAGAGGGCGGCGGGAGCGTCGGCGACGGTGATCGAGACGACGTCTTCGATGACCGAGTTCGAGAACATGTCGTCGGCGAGCTCGCGGACGTCGGCGAGCACGGCGTCGGTCACCTCGCCCTCGACCGTGATCTCGAAGCGCTTGCCGATGCGGACGTCGGTGAACGCCCCCTTGCCGAGACGGGAGAGGGCGCCGGCGACGGCCTTGCCCTGAGGGTCGAGCAGTTCAGCCTTGGGCATGACCTCGACGACGATTGTGGGCACTGGTTTACTCCTGCAGAGGCGTCAACGGGTGGACGCGACGAGTCTACGGCAGCCGGGCGCGCCTCCAGGTGGTGCCGTCCGTCGTGCGGGGTGGACGGGCCGCCGCGGCGATCGTCAGCGGAATGCGAGGCTCTTGTCAGCCGGATCATGGATTCGGGCCGCACAGTGATCTCGGCGGACAGAACACGGGCCTCGTGATCGGGCCTTCTGTTCCGCTTCCGGTCGAAGGGTTCCTGATCCGCCCCGAGACCGCCGGACGCCCGGCCGAACCCCCCGTCGGCCGGGCGTCTACCCTTTCCGGGCCACGTCCGTCGGCCCGACGGCCTCGGCCTGGGCCTGGGCGGGCCGGTGAACGCCCTCGGCGGTGACGGCGGGTCGTGACCGTCCGAGCAGCCAGATCGCCAGGGGCAGGCAGATCGCACCCGCCACCGCGTTGCGGAGGTCGAGGCCCTCTTGCATCACGTCGAACGGTGGTCCGATCGCGAGCACCGCCGCCGCCCCGATGAGCCACCAGGAGGCGCGGCGCCGGCCCGCGGGGAGCGCTCGCGGGGGCCGCTCGAACCGAGCCGTGGCCAGCGACACGAGGCAGGTCAGCCCGATGACGAGGGCCCAGATCGGCAGGCGCGTCCACCACCAGGTGGCCGTCGAGGGCTGCGGGAGCGGCCCGCCCACGGCCAGCAGGAACCCGAGCAGGGCGATCAGCACCGGGAGGTGCCAGAGGTAGACGGTCATGCCGCGGCTGCCGATCGCGAACACGACGGCACGGGCCGACGACGTGGACATCAGGCGGGACAGGGCGGGGTGCACGAGCGAGAGCACGCAGATCTGGGCCACCCCGAGCACCATGAGCGGCACCGTCGGCGGGTTGAGGTTGCTCAGCATGTCGTCGGACCACGGCCCGGCCGCGGTCAGCGGGACCAGGGCGGCATAGGCCACGACGGCGACGACGAGCAGCACGACCCGAGGCGTCCGACGGAACAGCCCGTCGGCGTAGGCGAAGCCGAGCTGCTGCACGAACAACCACACGAAGGCGAGGTTGAGGAGGCCGACGGCCGTGACGCCGGTGCCGTACCGCACGGCGTCGACCAGGACGGCGGCGACGACCAGGACGAACAGGGTCGCCCAGGGGCGGGTGGCGTGCAATCGCGCCATGACCGGCACGAGTACCTGCGTGATGCCGTAGGCGGCGAGGAACCAGAACGGCGAACCCACCCCGGTCGCGACGACGTCGACCAGGTCGGGATCGGCCCCGAGCAGGGCCGCCACGGCGAGGGCGAGCGCGAGGACGGCGAAGACGGCGCTCGCCGGCCGAGCGAGCCGCAGCAGGCGGCCCCGGACGAAGTCGCCGGCATCGTCGCCGCGGCGACGAGCGCCGGCCCAGGCCGTGGCGCTGGCGAAGCCGCCGACCACGAAGAAGAGCGGCATGATCTGCCCGGCCCAGGTCGACAGGGGGAACCAGGACTGCTCTTGCAGGGGGCGGTTCGCCACGACGGCACCCGTCGAGTCGACGGCGACGCCCACCATCATCACGTGGATCGCGACGACCAACAGGACGCAGAAGACGCGGGCGAGGTCGACCACGAGGTCGCGCCCCGGGGGGACGGCGGGGGCGGCTGACGACGAGGTCGTGGCGGCGGTGGTCATGTCGATGACGCTAGCGACCCGACGGCGCCCCGGGGTCGTTGTCCACAGGGCGCGTCCGAACCCGGGAACAGCCTCCGAGCCGGCCCGGATTGTTTTGATCGGATCAAAAGAGTGGTTCACTTGACCCATGACCCACCCGACCGACGACCCTCGCGAGGCCCTGCGCTCCGCCGGGCTGCGCGTGACCGAGCCCCGGCTCGCCGTGTTGCGCGCCCTCGAGCCGTCGCCGCACGCGGCCGCCGAGCAGGTCTTCGCCCGGGTGGCCCTCGAACTGCCCGGCACATCGGTCCAGGCGGTGTACGGAGTGCTCAACGCGCTGACCGGCGCCGGCTTGGTGCGCCGCATCGAACCCGCGGGCTCGGCGGCGCTCTACGAGTTGCGGACGGGCGACAACCACCACCACGTCGTCTGCGGCGTGTGCGGCTCGGTCGCCGACGTCGACTGCGTCGTCGGTCATGCCCCCTGCCTCACACCCTCACACGACTCGGGATACCTCGTGCAGACCGCCGAGGTGACCTTCTGGGGTCTGTGCCCGGCCTGTCGAGCGGCCGAGGCCGACGGTGCGGAGGGCGACGAGTCGAGCAGCGCCTCCTCGTCCGACCGCCTGGCCGCGACCGACGCGGCCGTCCCCGTGGCCTGACCCGCCGCCCGCCCCCTGATCTCACACGACGACGAACCACGAACGAAAGAGGACACATGACCGACGCCAAGAAGATCACCACCACCGACAACGGCGCCCCCGCCGCCAGCGACGAGTTCTCGCAGTCGGTCGGCGCCGACGGCCCGATCGTCCTGCACGACCACAAGCTGGTCGAGAAGCTGGCCAACTTCAACCGCGAGAAGGTGCCCGAGCGCATCGTCCACGCCAAGGGCGGCGGAGCCTTCGGCACGTTCGTCACGACTGCCGACGTCTCGCGCTACACGCGCGCCGCGCTCTTCCAGCCCGGTGTCGAGACCGAGATGCTCGCGCGTTTCTCGACCGTCGCCGGCGAGCAGGGCAGCCCCGACACGTGGCGCGACCCCCGCGGTTTCGCGCTGAAGTTCTACACGAGCGAGGGCAACTACGACCTCGTGGGCAACAACACGCCCGTGTTCTTCATCCGTGACGGCATCAAGTTCCCCGACTTCATCCACTCGCAGAAGCGCCTGCCCGGTTCGCACCTGCGCGACCACGACATGCAGTGGGACTTCTGGACGCTGTCGCCCGAGTCGGCGCACCAGGTGACCTGGCTGATGGGCGACCGGGGCCTTCCCGCTTCGTGGCGCAACATGGACGGCTTCGGCTCGCACACGTACCAGTGGATCAACGCCGAGGGCGAGCGCTTCTGGGTCAAGTACCACTTCAAGACGAACCAGGGCAACAAGATCCTCACGCAGGACGACGCCGACCGCATCGCGGGTGAGGACGCCGACTTCCACATCCGCGACCTCTCCGAGGCCATCGACCGCGGCGACTTCCCGACCTGGACGCTGTCGGTGCAGGTGATGCCCTACGACGAGGCGGCCACGTACCGCTTCAATCCCTTCGACCTGACGAAGGTGTGGCCGCACGCGGACTACCCGCTCATCGAGGTCGGCACCATGACGCTGAACCGCAACCCCGAGAACTACTTCGCGCAGATCGAGCAGGCCGCGTTCGCCCCGTCGAACTTCGTCCCCGGCATCGCGACCAGCCCCGACAAGATGCTGCTCGCGCGCATCTTCAGCTACGCGGACGCCCACCGCTACCGCATCGGCGTCAACCACCAGCAGCTGCCGGTGAACACGCCCAAGACCGAGGTGCACTCGTACTCGAAGGACGGCGCCGCGCGGTACCACTTCAGCGAGGCGACGGCTCCGGTCTACGCACCGAACTCGGTGGGCGGCCCGGCGGCGGACCCGCAGGCCGCGGGTGACACCGGCGGCTGGGAGAGCGACGGCGAGCTCGTCCGCTCGTCCGTGACGCTTCACCCCGAGGACGACGACTTCGGCCAGGCCGGCACGCTCGTCCGCGAGGTGCTGGACGACGAGGAGCGCGACCGCCTGGTGCAGAACATCGTGGGCCACGTCTCGAAGGTCACCCAGCCCGCTCTGCGCGAGCGCGTCTACGAGTACTGGACCAACGTCGACCCCACCCTGGGTCTGCGCGTCCGCAAGGGCGTCGAGCCCGAGGCTCCCGGCTCGAACGAGGACCCGGCGGAGGTCGGCGTCCCGGCGTAGTCGGCAGTCGCGACAGACCGCAGGAGGCGCGGTGACCGTTCGTCGGTCACCGCGCCTCCTCGGCGTTCCGGGGCACGTGCGGCCTCGGGTGCCGTGCGGGTCAGACCATCTGGCCGTTCCAGTTCAGCTCGCCCTGGGGCCAGTCGGCGAGGGTGCGCGTGCCCTCGCGGAGCAGCCAGCCGTGGTCCTGGGTGACGAGGACGCCGGCGCCGTCGGCGCTGAACGCCGTGTAGTGCGCCGTGAGACCGTCGAGCGGCAGCCATCCGCCGCGCCGGTAGAAGCCCTGGACGTCGTCCCCGGTCTCGAGCACGCCGAAGCCGCTGCCGAGCGACGTCAGTGCCGCGTCGACCTGACGGAGCAGTTCGCCGCCGAGGCCGGTGCCCTGGACGGTCGGCGAGACGGCGACCATGCCGACCGCCGTGACGAGCAGGTCCGTGTCGCCGACGGTGACGAACTGGCGACGCAGGCCGGCGTGCGCCACCACGACGTCGCCCTGACGCGCGACGACCCGCAGCTCGGGTTGCATCCCCGCCCAGCTGCGAGCCCCGGCGTACCAGTGGTCGTAGCTCGGGAACGCCCGGGCGAGCATCGCCGCGATCGCCTCGTGGTCGTCGAGCGTGAGGTCGCCCTCGGGGGTCGTGGAGAACGTGGGGGATTCGGCTGCAGGCATGCTCACCACCGTAGCCATCGGCGCCGCCGAGGGGGCCTGCGACCGAGGGCTAAGCCGACTGCGGTCGCACGGTCACCTGGAGCTGGTTGGACCAGGGATCGTCGAACCCGAGCACCCGCCCGTCGTCCCGGGTGGCGACGCCGTGGTGGCCGAGGCGCTCGCCGAGGGCGCCCAGGTCGTCGGCCGTCGGCACCTCGATGCGCACCAGGCCGAGCCCCAGCCCCAGCTGGCGACGCCCGGCCCCGGCGCTGTTCCAGGTGTTCATCGCCATGTGGTGGTGGTAGCCGCCCGCGCTGACGAACAGGGCCTGCGGCCCGAAGCGCGTCGTCGTCTCGAAGCCGAGCTGCTCGACGTAGAACCGGTGGGCCGACTCGACGTCGCCCACGCTCAGGTGCACGTGGCCGACCGTGGCGGGACGGGATGCCGAGCCGGCCAGCGCCTCCTCGGTGACGTTCTGCTGCACGAACGCGTTCGGGTCGAGGGCGAGGGTCGCCATGTCGACCTGGCCGTGGGTCCAGGACCACTCGGAGCGCTGACGGTCCCAGTAGAGCTCGATGCCGTTGCCCTCGGGGTCGGTGAAGTAGAAGGCCTTGCTGACGAGGTGGTCGGCGCTGCCGGTGAACGTGCCGGGGTGACGGGTCGCGACGCCGTAGACGGCGGCGGCGAGGTCGGCCTCGGTCTCGAACAGGATCGCGGTGTGGAACAGGCCAGCCTCGCGCGGCCCGGCGTGCTTCAGCTCGGGAGCGTGCTCGAGGATGACGATCGGGGTCGCTCCTCGACCGAGGACCACGCGGCCCACGGTCGGTTCGGCGGCCAGCACCGTCAGGGTCACGGCGTCGCGGTAGTAGGCGGTCATCGCGTCGAGGTCGGCGACCCGGAGGGTGACCGCCCCCATGCCGGTGTCGGCGGCGAGCAGGTCGGCGCGGCGTGCACCCGGTGCCCGCCGTCCCGTGGCCGACGCGTCGGCTGCGGAGGACGAGGAGGCGCGGGTCGCGTCGGTCGCGGAGGTGTCGGTCATGGGTGCCCTCGGTCTGGTCGGGTCGGGTGGTCACCTGATCGGTGACGTGTCATCGACATGAACTGGCCGGCCGTGCCCGGCATTCCCGGCCGACACGAGTCGTCACCCTCGGCACGCGAGAAACCCCGTTCGGGACGATGGACCACGAGAAACGGGGGTTCGTCGTCCGGAACGGGGTCCAGGGTGCGGACCCGGGTCAGCGGGCGGTGAGGCGCTCGATGAGTTCGCGGTAGCGGGCGGCCGTGAGGGCGACGATGTCGTCGGGCAGGGCGGGGGCCTCGCCCGTGCCGTCCCAGTGCGCGGAGAGCCAGTCGCGGACGATCTGCTTGTCGAAGCTCTGGGTGCGGTTGCCCGAGGCGTAGACCTCGGCGTCCCAGAAACGGCTGCTGTCGCTCGTCAGCACCTCGTCGCCGAGGGTGATCTCGCCCGTGGCCCTGTCGGCGCCGAACTCGAACTTGGTGTCGGCGAGGATGACCCCGCGGGCCTCGGCCACGTCGGACGCCAGACGGTAGATCTCGAGCGACCGGTCGCGAAGGGCCGCCGCGGTCTCGGCGCCGACGAGTTCGACGGTGCGTTCGAACGAGATGTTCTCGTCGTGCTCGCCGAGCGGCGCCTTGTACGCCGGGGTGTAGATCGGTTCGGGCAGGCGGTCGCCGTTCGACAGCCCCTCGGGCAGCGGGATGCCGCAGACGGTGCCGTGCTCGCGGTACTCGGCCCAGCCGCTGCCGACCAGGTACCCGCGGACGACGCACTCGACGGGGAACATGTCGAGCGGCTTCACGAGCATCGCGCGGTCCCGGACCTGCGCGGGCAACGAGACGGAGGCGGTGGTCGGGTCGACGAGGTGGTTCGGCACGGTCGCCAACTGCGCGAACCACCACAGGCTGAGCTGCGTCAGCAGGGCACCCTTGCCCGGGATGCCGGGCTCGAGCACCTGGTCGAAGGCGCTGACCCGGTCGCTCGCGACGACCAGCACGTGCTCGGTGTCGGCGAGGGTGGCGGCGTCGCCGACCGAGCCGGCGACCGGTGCCGGGACGTAGAGGTCGCGGACCTTGCCCGAGTACACGGGCGTCCAGCCGTCGAGGTGGCGCGGGGTGCCCGGCGTGACGGGCGTCGCCTGGCGCGTCGCGCCTCCTGCGGTCCCGTCGGCCGGGGCCGTGGTGCCGTCGGGGGCCGTCATCGGGCGACCCGCTCGGCGATGTCGTGACGGTACTGGCCGCCCTCGAGCTCGATGCGCGAGAGGGCGTCGTAGACCCGACCCCTGGCCTCGGTGAAGTCGGACCCCTCGGCCACCACGCTGAGCACGCGCCCGCCGGTGGCGATGAGCCGGTCGTCGAGGCGGGCGGTCGCGGCGTGGGCCACGTGGACGCCGGCGACGGCGGTCGCGTCGTCGAGCCCCCGCAGCGGGCGACCGCTGACGGCGCCCTCGGGGTAGCCCTCGCTGGCGAGGACCACCGTCACGGCGACGTCGGTGGAGAAGCGCGGCGACTCGTGGTTGCCGAGCGACCCGGTCGCGGCGGCGAGCAGCAGTCCGCTCAGCGGCGTGACCAGACGGGGCAGGACGACCTGCGTCTCGGGGTCGCCGAACCGGGCGTTGAACTCGATGACGCGCACGCCGTTCTCGGTGAGGATGAGCCCGGCGTAGAGGAGGCCGATGAACGGCGTGCCCTCGGACTCGAGCTGTCGCACCGTCGGGGTGGCGATGGTGTCGAGCACCTCGTCGACGAAGTCCTTCTCGCTGCCGAAGCGGTCGGCCAGCCAGGGGAGCGGCGAGTAGGCGCCCATGCCACCGGTGTTGGGGCCGGCGTCTCCGTCGAGCAGGCGCTTGTAGTCCTGTGCCGGGCTGAGCGGCACGACCGTGTGGCCGTCGCTGAGGAAGAACAACGAGACCTCGGGGCCCTCGAGGAACTCCTCGACGAGGACGGGCCCGTGCTGCAACCAGTAGGTGGTGTGCTCGACCGCCGCGGCGCGGTCGTCCGAGACGAGGACGCCCTTGCCGGCCGCCAGCCCGTCGGCCTTGACGACGTAGGGGGAACCGAAGTCGTCGAGCACCGCGACGGCCTCGTCGAGGGTGCCCACGCGCGTGGCCCGCCCGGTGGGCACGCCGGCCTCGTCCATGATGCGTTTCGCGAAGGTCTTGCTGCCCTCGAGTGCCGCGGCCTTCTTGCCGGGACCGAAGACCGGGATGCCCCGGGTGCGGAGGGCGTCGGCGACACCGGCCACCAGCGGTGCCTCGGGGCCGACGACGACCAGCTCGACGTCGTTCTCGAGCGCGTACTCGGTGACGACGGCACCGTTGGACGGATCGAGGTGCACGATGCCGACCTGGTCGGCGATGCCCGCGTTACCGGGGGCCGCGGTGATCTCGTGGCCCGCGTCTTCGCGCAACAGGGCGGTGATGATGGCGTGCTCGCGAGCACCGGAACCGAGGACGAGGATTCGCACGCGCCACAGCCTACCGAGGGTGTGCCGCGGTGCGGAGTCCGAGGTGGCGGCTGCGCTGCGGCGCCGAGTCCGGGGCGGGGGCGGGGGTGTGCAATTCGCGACCAGTGGGCTGCGCCACGCCGCGGGAGGGCGGAGGTGAGCGGAGTGTCGGGGGGTGGATGTCGGGTTCGGCCCGCCGGGGGCGCCCTGGGCGGTCGGGATGTGCTCGCGCGGGACGGGACGAGGACGGGACGGGACCGGACGGGGACGGGGACGGGACGAGGACGGGGAGCGGGACCTGGACCGGGAGGGGGAGGCGCAGTGCGGGAAGGGGAGGCGCGGGTAGCGTGGGCGCATGGCCAGGGCACGGATCGACGACGCGGCGGGATCGGCCGCCGTGGGCGAGGTGCGGACCGCGCTCGCCGCCGACGGGACCGCACCGCGGCCGGTGACCGCCATGGCCGTCCGCTGGTTGCTGCAGGTGCTCGCCGACGGCGAACCCGGGGCCACGGTCGAGGTGCGCGTGCCGCCGTTCGGCGCCGTGCAGTTCCGCGAGGGTCTCAGCCACACCCGGGGCACACCGCCCAACGTCGTCGAGACCGACGCCGCCACCTTCGTGCGACTCGCCACCGGCGACCTCAGCTGGCAGGAGGCGCGGGCCGGGGCGCTCGTGTCGGCATCCGGCAGCAGGGCCGACCTGACCGGCTACGTGCCGATCGCCTGGCAGCGGGGCTGACCCGCGCCTCCTCGGTGGCCCATGCTCGACGTCGAGACGGGCGTCGGCGATGGTCAGCCGCCTCTGGGATGATGGGCGGGTGACGAACGCACCCGACGACCAGCAGCGACCCGAGCCCGTCGTCGAGCCCTCCGTCGGTCGCGCCGCCGAGTCCACCGTCGAACGTGACGAGGTCACCGTGCGTCGGGCGCCCAAGGTGCCCGTCTTCTTGATCATGGGCGCGGCGCTCGGGGTCGTCGTGTCGCTGATCGTCACCTCGCTCTTCCCGTTCGACTCGGGCGAGGGCGTCGCGCAGACCTACGGGTACATCTCGCTGTGGGGGCTCACGATCGGCGGGGCCGCCGGCTGCGTCGTCGCCATCGTCGCCGAGCGGATCACCAGCCGGGGCGCGAAGCGCGTCCAGGTCGAACGTGAACGCCTCGAGGTTCCCGTCGCCGAGCCCGACGCCGATCCCCGTCAGGTGACCGACGGCGACTCCGACCGCGCCTGACGTCGCCCGGCCGACCGCGCCTGACGTCGCCCGGCCGACCGCGTGCGAGCCGACGGCCCGGGTCAGGCTCCGCGAGCCCGGCGCAACCGGGTGAGGAGCTCGGGCCCCCGGGCGTCGAGCAGGCGTCCACCACGTCGGATGCCGACGACCATCAGCACGGCCCCGAGGACGACGCCGACGACGAGCGTCAGCAGCCCCAGCAGCACCGACCCCTGAACCAGCGCCACGATGCCGAGCACGAGCTCGGGCAGCGACGCCACGAAGACGATCGCCCACGAGGCGTAGAGGCCCAGGGCCGAGGTGACGTTGGCCCCGGGCGGGGACTTGAAGGGGCTCTCGCCCGCCGCGGGGACGGGCATCAGGTACAGCGCCGAGGCCACGCTCGACACGCCGAACCCGGTGAGCAGCAGGCCCAGGCCGATGCCGAGCAGGGCCGGGGCCACGTCGAATCGACCCACCACCGCCAGCGGGACGAGCGTGGCGAGCACGACGGAGGGCACCGCGAACAGCGAGAGCGTGAGGACACGACCGGCGCGGTCGGCCGAACCCGCCAGCCCGGTCGACAGGTGGGCGGCGAAGGCCGTGCCGTCGTACGAGACGTCGGCGGCCAGTGTGATCGCGAGCAGGGCGGCGACGGCCGGGCCGATGGCGTACAGCGGCCAGGTCGTCTCGAGGGAGAATGACAGGAAGATCGCCAGGACCGGCATCAGGGGGACGACGATCAGCGACCCGCCGTACCGAGGGTCGCGCAACCAGTAGACGGCCGTCCGGGCCGCGACCGCACCCGTCGGCGTCGCGGGGAAACGTGCGAAGAGTCCGAGGCCCTTGGACGCCGAGGTGGCCGTGACGGCCGGGGGAGCCACGAGCGCGGTCGCCAGGCCCCGCCGCCACAGCAGCAGGAGCACACCCAGGGTGGCCAGGGCGATGAGGGCCTTGAGGGCGGCCTCGCCCGGTCGGCCGAGGGCGACGTCGCCCGGGATCGACCAGGCGGCGCCGAGCGGGCTCCACGACAGGGCGTGGGCGACGCGGGGCAGGTCGTCGCCGAGCGAGCTGAGTCCCTGTCCGACCAGGCCGATCAGGGGCCCGGCCAGGATGAGGGGCACGAAGATCGCAACGCTCATCAGCTCGCGGTAGCGGCGCTTGGCGCCCAGCGCGCTGGTGGCGGTCTCGACCGCACGGGACGCCGCGACGCAGACGAAGACGCCGAGCACCCCACAGAACGGGGCGAGGACGGCGGACAGCGGGTGCTGCAGCCAGCTGAAGGTCGTCGCGAGGGCGGCGACGAGCGTGACGATGCCCGGGATGCCCAGCAGCCCCGCGACGAACAGGGCGGCGAGGAGCCGGTCGGCGGGCAAGGGGAACTGACGCAGCTTCGAGACGCTGAGGGTCTGGTCGTAGCCCCGGGCGACGAACGGCACGACGACCCAGCCGACGACCACGAGCGAGCCACCGAGCACGCCGGCCGTCCAGGCCCAGCGCTCGGGCGCGAACGAGAGGGCGACGAGGCCGACGACGACGGCGGCGAGCACGCCGAGGCCGTAGAGCCCGCCGATGACGGCCGCGACGATCTGCCAGGTGCTGCGCTTGAAGCCGTTCAGCAGCACCCGCCAGCGCAGACTCAGGAGGTGCGCAACCACGACGGCCCCTCATTGTGCTGACGACCGCCGACGAGTTCGACGAAGCGGTCTTCGAGAGTGGAGCCGGCGCGCACGTCGTCGGTCGTGCCGGCCGCGAGCACGCGACCGGCCGCGATGACGGCGACGTGGTCGCACATGCGTTGGACGAGGTCCATCGAGTGGCTCGACACGATGACCGTGCCGCCGTTCTGCGTGTAACCGTGCAGGATGTCGCGGATGTTCGCGGCCGAGATCGGGTCGACCGACTCGAACGGCTCGTCGAGGACGAGGAGGCGCGGCGCATGGACCAGCGCGCAGGCGAGCGCCACCTTCTTGGTCATGCCCGCGGAGTAGTCGACGACGAGCGTGCCGCCGGCCGAGCGGAGGTCGAGCAGGTCGAGGAGGTCGCCGACCCGCTGTGCCGTCGTCTCGCGGCTCATGCCGTTGAGCAGGCCGTGGTAGGTGACGAGCTGCTCGCCGGTGAGGCGGTCGAAGAGCGAGATGCCGTCGCTGAGCACGCCCACGAGCGACTTGGCGTGCGTCGGGTCGGACCAGACGTCGACGCCCAGCACCTCGATCCGGCCCGCGTCGGGACGCAGCAGCCCGGTCGCCATCGAGAGCGTGGTCGTCTTGCCGGCGCCGTTCGGGCCGACGAGGCCGAAGAACGAACCCGTCGGCACGGTCAGGTCGATTCCGTCGACGGCGACCTTGTCGCCGAACGCCTTGCGCAGACCGGTGATCTGCAGGGCGGACGCCGGGGGCGTCGCGGTCGGTTCGGGGCGGGGCATGCCGACGTCGCTCATGGCCCCCAGCCTAGGGACGCCCACCGGCACCGCGCCTCCCCCAGGGGGTGGAAGCGGGGCGAGGCGAGGGTGGCGACGGGAGCGCGGTCGACACGCAGCGCAGGAGGCGCGGGTGCCGACGGACGCGCCGGCTCAGCTGAGCTGGTTGGCCTCGACCCAGGCGAGGTACTCGGGGCTGACGGTGCCGGTGACGTAGTCGCCCGTGAAGCAGCTCATCTCGAGCTCGGTGACGTCGCTGCCCTCGGTGATGGCGGCCTGCATGTCGGCGACCTCTTGGTAGATGAGGTGGTCGGCACCCAGTTCGCGGGCGATCTCGGGGATCTTGCGGTCGTGGGCGACCAGCTCGTGCCGCGACGGCATGTTGATGCCGTACACGTGCGGGAAGCGCACCGGGGGAGCGGCCGAGGTGAAGGTCACCTTGTTCGCTCCGGCGGCCCGGGCCATCTCGACGATCTCGCGCGACGTCGTCCCGCGGACGATCGAGTCGTCGACGATCAGGATGTTCTTGCCCTTGAACTCGCTCGACATCGCGTTGAGCTTCTGGCGCACCGACCGCTTGCGCTCGGCCTGCCCCGGCATGATGAAGGTGCGCCCCACGTAACGGTTCTTGTAGAAGCCCTCGCGGTACTCGATGCCGAGCTTCTGGGCGACCTGCATTGCTGCGGGGCGGGACGAGTCGGGGATCGGCATGACGACGTCGATGTCGCCGATCGGCGAGTGCGCGGCGATCGTGTCGGCCAGCCGGTTGCCGAGGCGCAGTCGGGCGTCGTAGACCGAGATGCCGTTCATGATCGAGTCGGGGCGGGCCAGGTAGACGTACTCGAACGAGCAGGGGATGAGGCGCGGGCTGGCGTGGCACTGCTTCGACACCATCTGGCCGTCGAGCGAGATGAAGACGGCCTCGCCGGGGGCGACGTCGCGGACGATCTCGTAGCCGCCGGACTCGAGGACGAGCGACTCGGAGGCGGTGATCCATTCGTCGCGGACGCCGTCGGCGGCGAGACGGCGACCCAGGACCAGCGGGCGGATGCCGAAGGGGTCGCGGAAGGCCAGCAGACCGTGGCCGGCGATCATGGCGATGGCCGCGTACGAGCCCTGCACCCGGTCGTGCACGCGGGAGACCGCGGCGAAGATCTGCTCGGGGTCGAGCTCGCTGCCGTTGACCTGCTCTTGCAGCTCGTGCGCCAGCACGTTGACCAGCAGTTCGGTGTCGCTGTTCGTGTTGAGGTGGCGCCGGTCGACGTGGAAGAGCTCGCTGGTGAGCTCGCGCGTGTTCGTCAGGTTGCCGTTGTGGATCAGCACGATGCCGTAGGGCGCGTTCACGTAGAACGGCTGCGCCTCTTGCTCGTTGCTGGCCGCGCCCTTGGTGGCGTAGCGCACGTGGCCGAGGCCCATGTTGCCGAGCAGCGCACGCATGTCGCGGGTGCGGAAGCCCTCGCGGACCTGCCCCTTGGTCTTGTGCACGTGGAAGATGCCGCCCTCGGCGGTGGCGATGCCGGCGCTGTCCTGCCCGCGGTGCTGCAACAGGAGGAGCGAGTCGTAGACGAGTTGATTTGCTGGCTCGTGCGCGACGAGACCGACGATGCCGCACATGCGGATCTGGCTCCAGACCGTAGAGTTGGGGTTACCGCGACAGTCTAGAGCGACACCGAACGGATGAACGAATGGCGACCTCCTCTGCCCACTCGACCAGCGCCTCCTACGCCGCAGCGGGGGTCGACACGGCCGCCGGCGACCGGGCGGTCGAGCTGATGAAGGCGGCCGTCGGTGCCACGCACGGCCCCGGTGTCGTCGGCGGCGTCGGCGGGTTCGCCGGGCTGTTCGACGTGTCGTTCCTCAAGGACTTCGACAAGCCGTTGCTCGCCACGTCGACCGACGGCGTCGGCACGAAGGTCGCCATCGCCCAGGCGCTCGACAAGCACGACACGATCGGGCAAGACCTGGTGGGCATGGTCGTCGACGACATCGTCGTGGTCGGCGCCCGGCCGCTGATCATGACCGACTACATCGCCTGCGGCCGCGTGGTGCCGGCCCGCATCGCCTCGATCGTCGAGGGCATCGCCCGGGCCTGCAGCGAGACGGGCACCGCCCTCGTCGGCGGCGAGACCGCCGAGCACCCCGGCCTGCTCGGGCCCGACGACTACGACGTGGCCGGCGCCGCGGTCGGTGCGGTCGAGTCGGGGCGCCAGCTCGGCCCGCACCTCGTCGGCGACGGCGACGTCGTGCTCGCGCTCGCCTCGTCGGGCGTGCACTCGAACGGCTTCTCGCTCGTGCGCCACATCCTGGCCTCACGCGACCTCGGCTACGACGACACCCTGCCCGAGTTCTCGGGCACCGTCGGCGAGGCGCTGCTCGAACCGACGCGCCTCTACACGTCACCCCTGTTGCGCGTGCTCGACGACCCCGCGCTCGACGGCGCGATCCACTCGCTCAGCCACGTCACCGGGGGCGGCATCGCGGCCAACCTCGCTCGCGTGCTCCCCCGCGGGTCGTGGACCGAGGTCGACCGCTCGACCTGGTCGCCGCTGCCCGTCTTCCGCGTGCTGAGCGACCTGGCCGGCTCGACCCTCGAGTCGAGCGAGGGCACCTGGAACCTCGGCATCGGCATGATCGCCGTCGTCGCCGCGTCGCAGGCCGACGCGGTCACCTCGGCCCTCGAGGCCGACGGCATCGCGACCTGGCCCGTCGGCACCGTCTCGACCGGGCAGCGCGATCTCGCCGGGTTCGAACAGGGCGCCAAGGGCGTCGACGGAGGCGCGGTGCGGCTCGTCGGGTCCTACGCGGGCTGATCGCCCGTCACGCCGAGTGGCGTCGCCCCGGCGTCGGCGTACGATGAACGCACGCCCGTGCCGGGCGCGCTGACGACGACGTCAGACCGGACGACGAAGGAGTCGACCCATGAGCACCACCCGCATCCCCCTCCCCGCCGTCTCGCGTGCGGCGGTCGCCGCCCCGCGCAGCGCCCGGATCAGCCGCGTCCCCGCCGAGCCCGCACCGCTGCGGTCGTCCGCGTCACCCGTCACCGGGGGGCGCAAGGTCGCGGCTCTCACGGCCGGCGGCATGATCCTGCTGCTCGTCGTGGGGCTGCTGCCCGCGGTCGCGACGCTCGTCGGCGGCTGAGCCGCGCCTCCTGACGGCGGCACCGTCGCGCGTTCGACCCGTCGCCCGTCGAGCAGGTGACACACGACGATGGCCCCTCGAGAGATCGAGGGGCCATCGTCGTGTGGCGTGCGTCGTGCGGACTCAGAGGACGCAGAACTCGTTGCCCTCGGGGTCGGCGAGGACCACCCACGACACGTCGGAGTCGTCTTGGCCGACCTGTGCACGGACGGCCCCGAGCGACTCGAGTCGCGCGACCTCGTCGGCCTGCGTCGCCTCGCGGCTCTGACCGTCGACCGGGGTCGGGCGGAAGTCGAGGTGCAGACGGTTCTTGACCGTCTTGGCTTCGGGGACGCTCACGAAGAGCAACCCGGGCAGCGTGTCGGGCGTCGGACGGATCTCGGGTTCGTCGTCGTCGGACGAGACGACCACCCAGCCGAGGGCGTCTGCCCACCAGCGTGCGAGCCGTGCGGGGTCGCTCGAGTCGACGACGACCTGCTCCCACACGAGGGACGAGGACGAAGAGGTCATCAGCCGACCGGCCTCAGGCGCTCTTGTTCTGGTCGTGCTCGGTGTCGTATTCGTCGTCGAAGTCGTCGGCCCATTTGTCGACGTATTCGTCGCCGGAGTCGTTCTTCGTCGCCAACTCTTTTTCGAGTGCACCGTAGTTGGTGTCAGGGCTGAAGTACTTCAGCTCTCTGGCGACCTTGGTGTGCTTGGCTTTTTGACGGCCGCGCCCCATGCGTGACCCCCTCTGAACTCGGCCCGGAAACGGTGTCGGACGACCCGGGAACTGCCGACAGGATGCTCTTGAAAAACTGGACCGATCTTATCATGTACCCCTAGCCCCGGCTGCCGCCTCGGACGGGCATGATGGTCGGGATGACTCCTGGGGGCGAAGGCGAGCGGACGCGGGTCCTCGTGATCGGCGCGGGCCAGGCCGGGTTGTCGGTCTCGTGGTACCTGCGGCGGCTCGGACTCGAGGTGGGTCGCGATCTCGTCGTCCTCGACCGGGGCCCCGGGTCCGGAGGCGCGTGGCAGCACCGCTGGGAGAGCCTGCGGTTGGGTGCCGCGCACCGGGTGCACGACCTGCCGGGCATGGACGGGCTGGGGCTGGGGTTCGCCGACGCCGACCGGTCGGCCCCGGCGCGTGACGTCGTCGCCGACCGGTACGCCCGGTACGAGGACGCGCTCGGGCTCGACGTGCGGCGCCCGGTCGAGGTGACCGGGGTGACCGGGCTGGGGGACGGCTTCTCGGTGCGGTGGGCGGCCCGCGCCTCCTCGGGTCTCGGTTCGGAGGCCGCGACGGCCCCGGGCGCCGGGGCCGGGGCCGGGGCCGCCTCGGTGCCGGCTTCGGGATCGGTGCGGGCCGAGGTCGTCGTGAACGCGACCGGCACCTGGGGTGCCCCGTTCGTGCCGTGGTACCCCGGGCGCGACACCTTGCGTGGGCGCCAGCTGCACACCTCGGACTACCGGGCGGCGTCCGAGCTCGAGGGGCTCGACGTGGTCGTGGTCGGCGGCGGAACGAGCGCGATCGGCTTCGTGCTCGAACTCGACGGCATCGCGGCCTCGACGACGTGGGTGACGCGCCGACCGGTCGACTGGCTCGACCAGGGCGAGCTCGACGTCGAGTCGGCCGTCGCCGCGGTGGCGGCCCAGGATCGCGCGGCCCGGGCGGGACAGGCGCTGCCGAGCATCGTCAGTGGCACCGGCGTGCCCCGCACCCGCCGCTTCGTGTCGGGCATCGAGCGTGGCGTGCTGGTCGAGCGGCCGATGTTCGCGGCGGTCGAGCCGAACGGTGTGCGCTGGGCGGACGGCACCTTCGCCCACGCGGACGCCATCGTCTGGGCGACCGGATTCCGCCCCGAGCTGCGCCATCTGGCACCCCTCGGGCTGCGGTCGGCCGACGGGGGCGTGAGCGTCGAGGGCGGCGCCTCCACCCTCGACCCGCGGCTGTTCTTCGCGGGGTACGGGCCGCAGGCGTCGACCATCGGGGCCAACCGGGCGGGGCGGGCGATCGCCCGTCAGGTGGTCGCGCGGTTGTCGGAGAGCGACGCCGAGCGTCGCAGCCGGGGCTGAGGTCGATCCGACCGCGGCGGCGGCGGCCGTCGATGGGCCGGACCCGACCGGGCCAGGCTGGTCGGACGGGGCTGGTCGGGCGGGCTGGACGGGCGGGCCGAACCCGACCGGGCCGGGCTTGCTGGGCGGGCCGAACCTGACCGGGCCGGGCTTGCTGGGCGGGCCGAACCCGACCGGGCCGGGCTTGCTGGGCGGGCCGAACCCGACCGCCGGCGCAGGACACGCCGTCCGTCCCGCCCGTCGAGCGGCGTGTCGTCGCCCGCTCGTCGCGAATTGCACAGGGGGTGGAGCGGGGCCGGGCGGGGCAGGAGGGGCGCCGGCGCTACTTCTTCTTGCGGGGGGAGGTGCCGGTCGAGTTGCGGGCGGCCGAGCGGGCCTTGCGTGCGGCGGCGCCGCCTCCGCGGTTGCCGGCCGCCGAGCCCGGTGCGCGCGGGGTCTGCTTCGGGCCGGGTTTCGTGCCGTTCTGCGCGGGCTGGACGTCGAGGCCCCGCTGCACCGCGCCTCCTTCGACCGCCGCCCCGGCGCGGCCGTCCGGGCCCGCGTCGGCGCCCAGGGCCCCGCCGGCGGCGCCCGACCGGCGACCGGCCGGCTCGAGCACGCGGCGCGGCACGGGGCGGGGGCGGATCGGCTCGCCACGGCGGTCCTGGCCGGGGATCGGCCGCGATCGACGCCCGTAGAGCACCTCGGACGAGTCGAGCAGCCACGGCACGAGCGAGATCGTCACACCGTGCACGAGCATGAGCTTCTGACGGATGCGGCGGCTCTTGTGGTTGTGCAGTGCGGCCTCCCACCAGTGGCCGACGATGTAGATGGGCGTGTAGACCGTCACGACCTCGCTGCCGTGCTCTTCACGGTGCGCCTTGATGTACTTGATCAGCGGCATGCTGATGTCACGGTACGGCGAGGCGACGATGCGCAGCGGCACGTCGATGTCCTGCTCGGCCCACTGTCGTTGCAGCAGCGCCGTGGCCTCGTCGTCGATGCCCACGTGGATCGCCTCGAGCGACTCGTGGCGTGCGGCGATGGCGTAGTCGAGGGCCTTCAGCACGGGTTTCTGCATGGTGCCGACCAGCACGATCGCGTGGTCGCCGTGCGAGCCGAACTGCGTCGTGGCGTCGGGCTCGATCTCGACCAGCACGTCGCGGTAGTAGCGGTTCACGCCGAGCATCAGCACGAAGAGGATCGGCATGATGACGAACACCAGCCAGGCGCCGTGCGTGAACTTGGTCACCGTCACGACGATCAGCACCGACGCCGTGAGCAGGGCGCCGAAGGCGTTGATGCCGCGGGCGCGGTACACCGCTCCACGGTCGGCACATCCCTCGCGCAGCATGCGGGTCCAGTGCACGACCATGCCGGTCTGACCGAGCGTGAACGAGACGAAGACGCCGATGATGTACAGCTGGATCAGCCCCGTGACGCTGGCCTGGTACACGAGCAGGATGGCGCAGGCCACGAGGGCCAGCACGATCACGCCGTTCGAGTAGATCAGTCGGTCGCCGCGCGTGTTGAGCGCCTTGGGGGCGTACTGGTCGCGGGCCAGGATCGAACCGAGCAGCGGGAACCCGTTGAACGCCGTGTTCGCCGCCAGCAGCAGCACCGCCGCCGTGCAGGCCTGGATCACGTAGAAGGGAATGCCGAACAGTGCCCCGCCGAACACTGCGCTCGCGATCTGCGCGATGAGGCTGCGCTGCGGCGTGGTGGCACAGTCCACGAACCCTTGCAGGTCGCAGGCGTCCTCGGCGTAGTGCACCTTCGCGATCAGGGCGACGGCGACGAGGCCGGCGAACAGGACGATGGCGATGCTGCCCATCAGCACGAGGGTCTTCTGGGCGTTCTGCACCTTGGGGCGTCGGAACGCGGGCACGCCGTTCGCGATGGCCTCGACGCCGGTCAGGGCCGAGCAGCCGCTCGAGAACGCCCGGAGCAGCAACAGCACGAAGGCGGCCTGCGTGAGCTGGTCGGCCTGCACCGTGTACTCGGCGCTCTCGGCGACGGGCGGGTCGCCGAGGGCGGTGCGCACCAGCGCGATGACGATCATGACGAAGACGCTCGACACGAACAGGTAGGTGGGGATCGCGAAGGCCTTGCTCGACTCGCGCACGCCGCGCAGGTTGACGGCGGCCAGCAGGATGACGAAGAAGATCGCGAGCTCGACGCGCACCGGCGCCAGTTCGGGTACGGCCGAGATGATGTTGTCGACGCCCGAGGCGACCGACACGGCCACCGTCATGACGTAGTCGACGAGCAGCGCCGAGGCGACCACGAGCCCGGCCTTCTCGCCGAGGTTCTTGTGGGCGACCTCGTAGTCGCCGCCGCCCGACGGGTACGCCTTGATCAACTGGCGGTACGAGGCGACCACGACCAGCAGCAGGACGACCACCGCGACGGCGACCCACGGTGCGAGCGTGAGGAACCCGAGGCCGCCGATCAGCAGGATCATCAGCAGCTCCTGCGGCGCGTACGCCACCGAGCTGAGCGGGTCGCTGGCGAAGATCGGCAGTGCGAGGTGCTTCGGCAGCAGCTGCCCCTCGAGCTTCTCCGAGGGCAGGGGTTCACCGATCAGCCAACGCTTCGGCGACCGGGTGTCGTTGGTCACGAGCGGCGACTCTACTCCCGTGCGAGGGCGTGTCAACTTCGCTCGCGGGCGGTTTATTCCCGGTCAGCGCGGGTCCGTCCGAACTGGTTCGTACCGGCCGTGGGCTTCGGGCTCAGGCGGACGAGGAGGCGCGGGCCGGCACCACGACGGAGGTCGCCATCCGCCGCCGGGCGAACAACGGCAACGTGATCGCCACGAGCGGGCCGATCAGCAGGGCCTCGGCCGCCGTGCCGATGCCGACCTGGCCGCCGAGCAGCCAGCCCACCGCGAGCACCGAGACCTCGATGGCGGTGCGGGCGACGCCCACCCGCCAACCCAGCCGGGCGTGCAGGCCGAGCATGAGGCCGTCACGCGGGCCCGGCCCGAAGTCGGCCCCGATGTAGAGACCGCTCGCGACGGCGAGCAACAGCAGGCCACCCGCGAAGGTCAGGCCCTGCGCCCACCACTCGGTCTGCTGCGGCAGCACGTGCAGGCCGAGGTCGGCGACCGGGCCGATCATCAGCGTGTTGGCGATCGTGCCGAAGCGCGGGCGTTGGCGCAGGGGGATCCAGAGCAGCAGGACGACCAAGCTCGTGACGAACGTGACGGTGCCGAAGGTCAGCCCGGTGTGCCGCACGAGGCCCTGCGAGAGCACGTCCCAGGGGGCGACGCCGATGCCGGCGCGGATCATGACGGCGATGGCGAAGCCGTAGGCGGTCAGGCCGACGAACAACTGCAGCAGGCGACGCGAGAGGAGCATGAGGTCGATCCAAACGTCCGACTGGCCTGGTGGCAAGGGTCCAATCGGCCTAGGGTGGCCGCGTGACCAACCTCGACCACGGTGCCACCACCGTCTCGTCGCGAGCGCTCGGGGTGCTGCTCGACTCGTGGCGCGCCTCCTCGGCTCCCGGCTACCTGGCGCTCGCCGACCGCATCCGTTTGCTCGTGCTCGACGGGCGGCTGCCCGTCGGCACGCGCCTGCCGTCCGAACGCGACCTCTGTGCGCACCTCGGTGTCAGCCGGACGACCGTCGCCGCGGCGTATGCCGCCCTCCGCGACTCGGGCCACGTCGACAGCGTCCGCGGCAGCGGCAGCGTCGTCCGCCTGCCGGCTCGTGCCTCGGTGCCTCGCCCGACGACGACCGAGGGGCTGCTCGACCTGACGAAGGCGGCCCTGCCCGCGGTCGACGGCATCGCCGAGGCGGCCCAGCGGGCGGCGGGGCGGCTCGGCGCCTACCTCGACGACCCGGGCTACGACCCGGTCGGGCGGCCCGTGCTGCGCGAGGCCGTCGCCGAACGGTACCGACGCCGCGGGCTCGAGACGAGTGCCGACCAGATCGTCGTCACCCTCGGGGCGCAGCACGCGATCGCGCTGCTCGCCCGCGTGCTGGTCTCGCGCGGCGACCGGGCCGTCGTCGAGGCGCCCGGCTACCCGCACGCCTTCGAGGCCCTCCGCGGGGCCGGCGCCCGCCTCGTGCCGGTCAGCGTCACCGTCGACGACGGCTGGGACGAAGCGGCACTGATGCAGACCCTGCGACGCACGAGCCCGCCGGTGGCCTACCTGATGCCCGACTTCCACAACCCCACGGGCGCGACGATGCCCGCCGACCAGCGGGTGCGCGTGCTCGAGGCGGCGGCCGCCGAGGGCACCGTGGTGATCGCCGACGAGACCATGGCCGAGATGGCCATCGACGGGGTGGAGCCGGGCTCGCGCGTCGAGCGGCCCCTGCCGATGGCCGCGTACGGACGAGCCGTGACGATCGGCTCGGTCGGCAAGTCGCTCTGGGGCGGTCTGCGCATCGGCTGGATCCGCGCCGAACGCCCGCTCGTCGACCGGCTCGTGCGCGCCCGCTCGGCGGGCGACCTGGGCACTCCAGTGCTCGAGCAGCTGGTGGTCGCCGAGCTGCTCGGCGACTTCGACCGCGTGCTGGAGGCGCGGGCCGGCCACCTGCGCCGAGGTCGCGACCGCGTCGTCCACGGCCTCCGCGAGGCGTTCCCGTCCTGGCAGGTGCCGTCGCCGGCGGGCGGGCTCACCACTTGGGTCGGCCTCGGAGCGCCGGTCAGCTCGCAGCTCACCCTCGCCGCCCGCCGAGAAGGGCTGCTGCTCGCCGCCGGGCCGGTGTTCGGGATCGACGGAGCGTTCGAACGGTTCCTGCGCGTGCCGTTCTCGTACGCCGACAGCGACACCGACCGCGCGCTCGCGGCCCTGCGTGCGGCGTGGGACGGGGTCGACGGGGTGCAGGCGCCGGCCTCGCCGCTGCTGGCCGAGGTGGTCTGAGCCGGGGCGTGCGGTCGGCTCGTCCCCATCACGGTGACCGGGCAGCGATCTGCACAGCATGTAAGGAAGCGCCGCCAGTTCCCAGAGAGGCTGGTGACAATGGAGGCGCGGTGCACGTCGTTCACCGCGCCTCCTCCGCTCTCCCTCTCACCACCGGAGCACCGTGCACCTGCTGTCCGTCTTCAGCCTGCGCAACCGCGCGCTGATCGCCCTCGTCACCATCGTCGTCGCCGTCTTCGGTGGCATCGCCCTCACCTCGCTCAAGCAAGAGCTCGCACCGAACGTGCAGTTCCCGCAGATCGCGATCGTCAGTTCCTACCCGGGTGCCACGCCCGAGGTCGTGAACGAGGACGTCTCGACCCCGATCGAGCAGGCCGTCCAGATCATCCCCGGCCTCGAGGGCACCTCGGCGACCTCGAGCACCTCACAGAGCACGGTGTCGGCCGAGTTCACCTACGGCACCGACCTCGACTCGGCCGAGCAGAAGATCCAGTCGGCGATCAACCGGCTCTCGCTGCCCGACTCGGTCGACACCCAGGTCGTCACGGGCAGCCTCGACGACCTGCCGGTCATCCAGATCGCCGTCACCGGCTACGACTCGGCCGACTCGCAGGCCCTGGTCGACCGGCTGACCACCGTCACGGTGCCCGACCTGCAGAAGCTCGACGGCGTCCGCGAGGCGTCCATCTACGGCGACGCCGGCCAGCGCGTCACCATCTCGCCCGACCAGACGGCGCTCACCGCCGCGGGGCTGACGACCGCCGCCTTCCAGGACGCCCTCGACGCCAACGGCACGTTGATCCCCGGCGGCACCATCACGCAGGACGGCAAGACCCTGTCGATCCAGGCCGGGCAGCGGATCACCAGCGTCGACGAGATCCGCGCCCTGCCGCTGCTCGGCGGGACCTCGGCCACCACGATCGGCGACGTCGCCGACGTGCAGCTGACCGGTGCCCCCGTCACCTCGATCAGCCGCGTCGACGGGCAGGACGCCCTCACGGTCGCCATCACCAAGACCCTCGACGCCAACACCGTCGACGTGTCGCAGACCGTCCGCGACGCCATCCCGAGCCTCGCCTCCGACCTGGGTGACGGCGTGGAGCTCACGGTCGTGTTCGACCAGGCGCCGTTCATCCAGCAGTCGATCGACGCGCTCGCCGAAGAGGGGCTGCTCGGCCTCGTGTTCGCCGTGATCGTCATCCTGATCTTCCTGCTGTCGATCCGGTCGACCATCGTCACCGCGATCAGCATCCCGACGAGCGTGCTGATCACGTTCATCGGGCTGCAGGCGGCGGACTACACGCTGAACATCCTCACCCTGGGTGCGCTGACGATCGCCATCGGCCGCGTGGTCGACGACTCGATCGTCGTCATCGAGAACATCAAGCGGCACCTCACCGCGGGCGTCGACCGGCTCGAGGCGATCAAGGTCGGCGTGCGCGAGGTGGCGGGTGCCATCACCGCGTCGACGGTCACGACCGTCGTGGTGTTCCTGCCGCTGGCGTTCGTCGGCAACATCACCGGCGAGCTGTTCCGACCGTTCGCCCTGACGGTCACCATCGCGCTCGTCGCGTCGCTGTTCGTCGCGCTCACGATCGTGCCGGTGCTGGCGTACTGGTTCCTGCGGGCGCCGAAGGCCCACAAGCACGCTCCGGGAGGCGAGGCCGCCGCCGTCGAGGGGGCGACGACCGAGTCGTTGACGACCCGCGCCTCCGACCCGTCCGACACCCGGCCGCTCGACCGCCTGCGTCGCGCGTACGTCCCCGTGCTGCGGGGCACCCTGAAGCGCCCGGTCGTGACGATCCTCGTGGCGTTGCTGATCCTGGTGGGGACGGGCGCCGTCATCCCCTTCATGAAGACGAACTTCCTCGGTGCCAGCGGGCAGAACACCTTCACCGTCACGCAGACCCTGCCGCCCGCGTCGAGCCTGCAGACGCAGTCCGACGCCGCCGACCAGGTCGAGCAGGTACTCGAGGGCGTCGACGGCATCGAGACGGTGCAGCTGACCATCGGTTCGAGCGGAACGTCGATCGCGAGCTTCCTGGGTGGCTCGGGCGACAGCACGGTGACCTACTCGATCACCACGGACGAGAGTGCCGACCAGGACGCCCTCCAGGCCGACGTCCGGTCGCAGCTGGACGACGTCACCGACGCGGGCGAGATCGAGGTGTCGGCGTCGAGCGGGTTCGGCACGAGCAACGACATCACCGTCGACGTCACGGCACCCGACCCCGACAGCCTGCAGACCGCGACGGACGCGGTGCTGACGAAGGTGCAGGGACTTCCCGGCACGGCCGAGGCCAGCTCGAACCTCCAGGCGGCCCAGCCGGTCATCGGCGTGCAGGTCGACCGCGCCGCCGCCGCGGCGCTCGGCTACAGCGAGGTCGCCGTGGGCGGCATCGTGTCGCAGGCGATTCAGCCCTTCCGGGTGGGCTCGCTCGAGATCGACGACAGCTCGGTGGACGTCTACACGGTCGATCCGACACCGCCGACGACCCTCGACGAGCTGAAGGCCCTCGAGCTGCCGAGCCCGACCGGGCCCGTTCGGCTCGACTCCATCGCGACGGTCGAGCAGACGACCGGGCCGACGTCGGTCACGACGACCGACGCGGTGCGTTCGGCGACCGTGACGATCACGCCGTCGAGCGACGACCTGTCCGCCGCTGGCACCGAGGTGTCCGACGCCGTGGCCGCGGTCGAGCTGCCCGACGGGACCGACGCGACGATCGGCGGGGCGACGGCCGACCAGGCCAACGCGTTCTCGCAGCTCGGGCTCGCCGTGCTGATCGCGATCCTGATCGTCTACATCGTCATGGTGGCGACGTTCCGCAGCCTGATCCAGCCGTTGCTGCTGCTCGTGTCGATCCCGTTCGCGGCGACCGGGGCGATCCTGCTGCAGCTCGCCTCGGGCGTGCCGCTCGGTGTCGCGTCGCTGATCGGCGTGCTCATGTTGGTCGGCATCGTGGTCACCAACGCCATCGTGTTGATCGACCTGGTGAACCAGTACCGCGAGAAGGGGCTGCGCGTGCGTGAGGCGTTGCTCGAGGGGGCGTCGCGGCGGTTGCGGCCGATCCTCATGACGGCGGCGGCCACGATCTTCGCGCTCACCCCGATGGCGCTCGGCGTGACGGGGCACGGCGGCTTCATCTCGCAGCCGCTCGCCATCGTCGTGATCGGCGGGCTCGTGTCGTCCACCCTGCTGACGCTCGTGGTGCTGCCCGTCATCTACTACCTGTTCGAGCGCATCGGCGAACGCCGGGCCGACCGGCGGGCGGCGGAGGCTGCCGAGCAGGCTCCCACCCGGGTGTGACGACGGCCGGCGTGCCGCGTTCGGCCCTGGCTGTGCAATTCGCGACAACGGGCGGTCGACACGCCGCCCAGGGCAGGACCTGAGCGGCGTGTCAGCCCGGTCGTGTCGGGTTCGGTACGCCGGGATGCGGCCGGCGGGTCGGGTTCGGTACGCCGGGATGCGGTCGGCGGGTCGGGTTCGGTAAGCCGGGAGGCGGTCGGGTCCGGTACGCCGGCAGGCAGGTCGGGTTCGGTACGCCGGGATGCGGCCGGCGGGTCGGGTTCGGTACGCCGGCAGGCAGGTCGGGTTCTGCGCTGCGGCCGGGTGGTGCGCGAGGCACGTCGGGGATCGGCGCCGGGATGTGCCGGCACAACGGGCGAGTCCGTGCCTGACGGGCTGGCGCGCTGGCCCGTCGGGCACGAACTCGCCCGCTTCACCGCGTGACGTGGGCTCCGGTCGTCGATCGACCCGAGGAGGCGGGGCTTCCGGTTCGGGGGAGGCTCGGGTATCGTAGGTGGGTCGGCTCAAGACACCGCGCCTGTGGCGCGAGCACATCGGCACCTGCGGGTGCCGATCATGCACAGCTTTGAACAGCACGAGGGTTTGTAAGTCTTGTGGGCCGGATTCCCGTCGAGTCACGACGGGATGAATTCACGATTGTGAACGGTCCTGGTCAATGGCTGCCCGGGTATTTCTTCGCGTCATCTCTGACAAGCCCGGAAAGAACTCCTCCATGTCTCCTTATGACAACTCCCGCCCGCGCACCGACCGCACCGCCGGTGCCCCCAAGGCCGGTTCGAAGAGCCCCAAGCACCGCGGCCACCGTGCCGACGAGGTCGGGGCCCCGGCCCCCAAGAAGCGCTGGGACGCCAGCGAGCGTGCCGACCGCGGACGCCGCGAGTTCGGCACCCGCGACGGTGGCGGCAACCGTGCCCCCGGCGCCGCCCGCTCCGAGGACCGACGCCCCAACTGGGAGCCCCGCGAGAAGCCGGCCGGCGGCAACCGCTTCGGCAACCGCGACTTCGACAGCCGCAACGGCGAGCGTGGCCGTGACGCCGCGCCCCGCTTCGGCCGTGACGGTGGCCGCGAGGCCGCGCGCGGCTACGGCCGTGACGGTGGCCGCGACGCCGCCCGTGGCTCGGATCGCGGACCCCGCTCGTGGGACCGTTCGGACCGCCCGGCTCGCGACGACCCCGCTCCCCGCGACGACCGCGCCGCCCGCAGCTACGACCGCAGCGACCGCCCGGCTCGCGATGATCGTGCCCCGCGTTCGTTCGACCGGAACGACCGTCCGGCTCGTGACGATCGTGCACCCCGCAGCTACGACCGCAGCGACCGTCCGGCTCGCGACGACCGCTCGCGTGACGACCGCGCCCCGCGCAGCTTCGACCGCAGCGACCGCCCGGCGCGCGACGACCGCGCGCCCCGTTCGTACGGTGACCGTCCCGAGCGCGGTGGCCGCGCCTCCGGCGGTTTCGACCGCGACGCCCGTCCGGCACGCAGCTTCGACCGCAGCGACCGCCCCGCTCGCGACGACCGCGCCCCGCGCAGCTTCGACCGCAGCGACCGCAGTGACCGCCCGGCCCGCGTCGGCGACCGGTCGAGCGACTTCTACCCCAAGCGCGACGCGGCGACCCACTACTCGCCCGAGGACGACGTCAAGCTCGAGAAGCTCAAGGCCGAGGTCGTCACCGCGGCCGACGTCGAGGGCGTGAGCTTCGGCGACCTGGGCCTTGGCGACAACATCGAGCGTCAGCTGGCCTCGATGGGTGCCGCGGCTCCGTTCGCGATCCAGGCCGCGACGATCCCCGACGTGCTCGCCGGGCGTGACGTGCTCGGCCGTGGCCGCACGGGCTCGGGCAAGACGATCGCCTTCGGCGCCCCGCTGGTCGAGAAGCTGATGGAGAACAACGGCGCGAAGAACCGCAAGATGGGCCGCAAGCCCCGTGCGCTGATCCTCGCCCCGACCCGCGAGCTCGCGATGCAGATCGACCGCACCGTGCAGCCCATCGCCCGCTCGGTCGGCCTGTTCACCACGCAGGTCTACGGCGGCGTGCCCCAGCAGCGCCAGGTCGGTGCGCTCAACCGCGGCGTCGACATCGTGATCGGCACCCCCGGCCGCATCGAGGACCTCATCGACCAGGGTCGCCTCGACCTGAGCGAGGTCGTCGTGACCGTGCTCGACGAGGCCGACCACATGTGCGACCTCGGGTTCCTCGAGCCGGTGCAGCGCATCATCCGCGAGACCGCCACGGTCCGCCCCGACGGCGCCCGTGCCCAGAAGCTGCTCTTCAGCGCGACGCTCGACAAGGGCGTGGCGAAGCTCGTCGACGAGTTCCTGGTCGACCCGGCTGTCCACGAGGTCGCCGGCGAAGATCAGGCCAGCGCCACGATCGACCACCGCGTGCTGCTGATCGAGCAGCGCGACAAGACCGCGGTCATCGAGCAGCTCGCCTCGGGCGGCGGCAAGACCCTGGTCTTCGCCCGCACCCGCGCCTTCGCCGAGCAGCTCGCCGACCAGCTCGAGGACGCCGGCATCCGCTCGACGAGCCTGCACGGCGACCTGAACCAGGCCCGCCGCACGCGCAACCTCCAGCTGCTCACGAGCGGCAAGGTCAACGTGCTCGTCGCGACCGACGTCGCCGCCCGCGGCATCCACGTCGACGACATCGAGCTGGTCGTCCAGGCCGACATGCCCGACGAGTACAAGACCTACATGCACCGCTCGGGCCGCACCGGCCGCGCGGGCAAGGAGGGCACCGTCGTCACGCTCATCACGCGTCAGCGCCGCCGTCGCATGGAAGAGCTGCTCGACCGCGCCGAGATCGACGCCGAGATGATCGAGGTCCGCTCGGGCGACCGCCTGATCGACGAGCTCGCGGGCGTGCAGGCGTAGCGAGCGCTCCTCGGGGCGCGCACCGCGCCTCCTGGTCTCGAACCCCGTTCCGAACGACGAACCCCGCATCTCCGGGGTTCATCGTTCGGAACGGGGTTCTTCGTCGTGCGGCCGCACCTCCTGCGACCGCGAAACCCCAGGAAGTCGCCGAGACACCCCCGCGCGACGAGGGGTCTCGGCGACTTCCGGGGGTCTCGGTGCGGCGGGCGGCTAGCGGCGGTCGAGCAGGCCGCGCACGTAGGAGGCCTGGCCGAGGTGCTGCACGCAGTCGTTCAGGATGCTGACGAGACGGGCGCCGGCCGTGACCGGAGGGTCCCAGGCCTCGTCGACCACGTCGTCGTACGAGGCGCCGTCGAGGTCGTCGAGGTAACCGCGCGTCCGCAGGGTGACGGCCTCGAGGTAGCCGATCAGCAGCTCGGCGTCGACCCGCACCGCGGCCACGTCGGCCGGGGACATGCCGTAGCCCATCTCGGCCGGCGAGAACGGCAGCGCGAACGACTCGGCCCAACCGTCGGCCGTCCAGACCTGGTCGGACGCGGCGAGGTCGGCGATCTGGACGTCCTGCCCGCGGGCGGTGTGCCAGACGAGCCAGGCGATCGTGTTCGCCTCGTCGTCCGGACGCCAGGCGAGGTCGTCGACCGAGAGGTCGGCGACCGCCCGCACGGCGATGGCGGGGAGGCGCGAGAAGGCTTCGACGAGGACGTCCGAGGGGGTCATCGGCCCACCCTACGACCGCTCGCGCGCGCCCGTGCGGGTCGCGCGGACCAGCCGGACGACATCGAACCACCGAAGCGGCGTCGAACCACCGGAGTGCGTGGTTCGATGCCACATCGGTGGTTCGACCTGGTGGTGGCGGCGTGGTGGCGGTGGCTGTGGCGGTGGCGGTGGCGGCGGTCGCTCAGGCGACGGCGTCGTCGCCGGCCGCCGCGCGCGTCAGCGAGTCGCCGATCGCCCGCATCGCCGCCGCGAGGAAGTCGAGGTGGTTCGGGTCGACCGCGTCGCGGAACGCCCGGCGGTAGAAGTCGTGGATCTGGTCGATCGCCTCGCGGCCGGCCGGGGCCAGTTCGAGCAGTACGCTCCGCCGGTCGGAGGGGTGCGGCTGGCGCGAGATGTACCCGCCGCTCTCGAGCCGATCGATCAGGCTGGTCGTCGCCCCGGTCGACAGCTCGAGGAACTCGGCGGCGCGCTTCGGGGTCGTGTCGTGGTCGGTGGCGATGAAGGTCAGGCAGCGGAGGTCGGTGGTGCCCATGCCGAAGTGGTCGGCGACGACCTTCTGCACGCGCTCGCCCTGTCGCTGCAGCGACGCGTACGCCGTGAGCACGAGGGTCACGTCGAGCTGGCCCTCGTCGTCGAGGGGCGGAGGGGAGCCGGCGGGCGGCTGGGGTGACACGTCGGACATGGCGGGCTCTCTGCTGGCGGGACGGCGAGGCGAGGACGGAGCGAAGACGAGGAGGCGCGGCGACGGACGCCACGCAGGCCACGATACCTCGCCGAGTGAGTTGTTCGAGCTTCGAATCACCCGCCCACGTGCAGCGAATGCCCAGCGTTCGTTCGTTGCCTTCCCCTTGCCAGACGAGTATCTTCAAGACCAAGCAACTCGACGGCGGTATCGTCGCTCGAGCACCTCGACCCGCCGCCGATGGTTCTCCCCCTGTGATCGGCGGTGGCCCGCACGGCCCGTGGCCTACGCGGATCGGGGTGGTGGTCGACCGTGAATCGACCGCCACCTCCCAGGGGCGGAGGCGGCCCGACCGCCCCCGCCCCGGGGCACCGCCCCCTACCTCGCGATCGGGTTCGCCAGCGTCCCGGCGAAGATCAGCGACGACGACTGCGCCGCGAGGTCGACCATCTGGCGCGTGTCGCGCAGCTGCAGCCGGTTGAGGCAGGAGTGGTCGAAGCGCGCCGCCCGCAGGTCGACCGACCCCGACAGGTCGGGGTGCTCGTCGGCGTGCCGCTCGACGCACTCGGCCACGAGTGCCCAGAACCGGGCCGTGGGCAGCACGCCGTCGCCGTCGAGGATCGCGGCCAGGTGTCGGAACACCCCGTCGAAGACGTCCGTGAACACCGCCAACGCCTTCTCGCGGTCGTCGACCGGGTGCACGGTCCGCCGCACCGCCTCGGGGACCTCGCGCGGGGCGACGACCACGATCTCCTCGCCGATGTCCTTCATGAACGCGGCCGTCGGCACACAGCCCTCGAGCACGAGGATGACGTTCTCGCCGTGCGGCATGAACGCCAGGTCGTGGGCGCGCAGACAGTGCACCACCGGCCGGAGGTAGGCGTGCAGGTACGACCGCAGCCAGTCCTCGGCCGAGAGCCCCGAGGCCTTCACGAGGGCCGAGGCGAGTGCGTCGCCGGCGCCGTCGCGGTGCAGCAGCGCCGCCATCGTGGCGAGCCGCCCACCCGGGCCGACCAGCGGCACCGGGCTCTCGCGCCAGAGCGCGGCGATCATCTTCCGGTGAGGCGACGACGTCGTCGTCCGGTGGTAGGCGTCACCGGTGTAGCCGACGGAGGCGCGCTCCCTCAGGACCCGGAACCGCGCCTCCTGCAGGGTCGCGTCGGTGTGCACGAGGTCGTGCACCCAGTCGTTGATCGCGGGCGTCGGCCTCATGTAAGCCGGCGAGAGACCGCGGACGAAGCCCATGTTCTGGATCGCCAGCGCCGTCTTGACGTAGTGCCGGTCGGGCCGGCTGCGGTTCGCGAAGGTGCGGATCGACTGCTGCGCCTGGTACGTGTCGTCGCCCTCGCCGAGCAGCACGAGGTCGCGCCGGGCGACGTCGGGGGCGAACGAGATCGCGACGCGGTGCTGCCACTGCCACGGGTGGACCGGCAGGTAGTGGAACCCGGCCGGGTCGAGGCCCTTCGCGGCGAGGGTCGCGTCGAACCGGGCGACGGCCTCGGGGCCCAGTTCGGTCTGCCACAGCGACCGCTCGTCGAGTCCCGCACCGAGCGCCAGGTGGGTCGCCGAGCGCCGGGCGGCGAGCCAGACCAGTCGTACGGGCGCCGCGGCCTCGGGGGCGAACGCGTGGAACTCGTCGAGTCCGAGACCGATGCGCCCGGCGTTCGCGACGAAGCCCGGATGCCCCTCCGTCATCGCGGCCTCGACGGTCTGGAAGTCCGCGGTGGTCAACTGCTCGGCGGTCGGACCGCCCCGGTGACGCTTGTAGGCGGCGCTCGCCAGGGTCGACGAGACCTCCTCGAGGTAGGTGGCGAGCAGCGATTCCGGGATGCCGAGCAGGTCGTCCAGCTCGACGATCAACGCGAGGGCGTCGAGGGGCTCGGGGCGGCCGTCGACCGTGCGGGTGACCGTCGCCTCGTCGATCGCCCAGTGCTCGAGGGCCTGTCGGCGGGCCGTGAACCGGTAGTCGATCCGGTGGCCGTCGTGGTCGAGCGCGACCCGCCAAGGGCCGTCCGCGGCGTCGTCGTCCGCTGCGGGGGCGGTCGCGGCGTCGTCGGCCACCGGGGCGATCAGCCGTTCGTGCGCGAACTCGCTCAGCGCCTTGCTCACCAGGTGTCGATGAGCCCACTCCATCGGGCCGGGGGCGAGGTGCGCCGCGGCCCGGTCGTGTCGCGTCAGCACCGAGAGCCGCGCCGTCTTGTCGGGCAGCTCGACGTCGCCGAGTGCTCGGAACCCCACCTCGTCGTTCTTCGCCGCGATGCGGTCGTTGGCCACGTCGGGCTCGACGACGATCCGCCGGGCCTGCTCGATCTCGAAGACGAAGTCGACGACGCTCGCCATGACCGCGCTGGTCAGACCGTGCACCCGTTGCCCGCGCGGCGGGGCGACGAGCAGGTGCATGCCCACGTCCCCCGGCTCGGCGTCGTGCACCTCGGTGAGCAACACCCGGGCCGGGTCGTAGGTCTCGACGAAGAACGTCGGCTCGCCGTCGACCCGCCCGAGCCAGGCCTGCTGGTGCGGGTCGGCGTCGATCTCGGCCAGGTACGCGCGCACCTCGTCGGTGCTCAGGCCCGCCATCTGCCACGCGGCCGATGCCGGGTGCGCCAGCCAGCGGCGCAGGCAGACGGCGTAGGGGTCGGCCGCGAACGGCTCGATCGTGACGAGACCGCAGGAGGCGCGGCGCGAGAACGCCACGCCCGTCGCCCGGTCGTCGGTGCGGGACGGTGCTGCGGGTGCTGCGGGTGCTGCGGGTGTCGCGGGTGCTGCGGGTGCTGCGGGTGCTGCGGGTGCCGCTGCCGGCACTGCTGCGGGCGCGAGCGCCTCGGCGTCGTGCGTGGTGCTCATCGGGTGACCCGCGCCTCCTCGGTCGGTGTCGGTTCGGTCGGGCGGCCGCCGGGCCGAACCCGACCGCCGTCCAGGTCCGGGGCGTGCAAATCCCGACCGTCGCGGGGGGACACGCCGCTCACTTCTGCTCCGGAACAGCTCTGCGCGTCGGACTTGTCGCGAATTGCACAGCCGGGGGCG
This sequence comes from Frigoribacterium sp. CFBP 8751, assembly GCF_014841545.1. NCBI lineage: Bacteria > Bacillati > Actinomycetota > Actinomycetes > Micrococcales > Microbacteriaceae > Frigoribacterium > Frigoribacterium sp. CFBP 8751. Next base: position 157,698 of record NZ_JACYUB010000007.1, on the reverse strand, counting down.
GGCGCGGGAGCGGGAGCGGGGGCAGGGGCAGGGGCGGGCACGGGGGCAGGGGCAGGGGTGCCGAAGGTCTGGAAGGCGATGCGGCGCTCGAGGGGGTAGGGCTCGCGGCCGGTGATCGACGCGATGATGCTCGAGTTGCGCCAGGCGCCGAAGCCGAGGTCGGGGGCGGTGAGGCCGTGGGTGTGCTCCTCGGCGTTCTGGACGAACAGTCGCCCTCGGCCCCCGTCGATCGAGTAGTCGCGCGCCACGGACAGGCGACCCAGGTCGTCACGGTCGACCCGGTCGCCGAGGGCGTCGAGGAACGACGGCACCCGGGCGGCGTAGCCCGTCGCGACGACGAGCGCGTCCGTGCGGCGCGTGGTCGTGGTCCCGAGCTGCGCGTGCCGCACCGTCAGCTCGAGCTGCTCGTCGGCGTCCACCCACCGGGCGTCGACCAGCTCGGTCTCGGTCAGCAGGGTCGAGTCGACCGGCCCGTCGACGCTCAGCCGGTAGAGCGTGTCGTACACGCCGTCGACGAGGTCGCCGCTGATGCCCTTGTAGAGGCTGCGCTGCTCGCGGCCGAGGCGGTCGCGGGTCTCGCGCGGCAGCGAGTGGAAGTGGTCGGTGTACTCGGGGCTGGTGAGCTCGAGCGTGAGCTTCGTGTACTCCATCGGGAAGAACCGCGGCGAACGGGTGACCCAGTCGAGCCGGTGCCCCGGTCGGTCGCAGACGCGGGTCGTGTCGAGCAGGTCGCGGTAGATCTCGGCGGCCGACTGCCCGCTGCCGACGATCGTCACCGAGTCGGCGGCGCGCAGGCGGTCCCGCGCCCTCAGGTAGTCGGCGCTGTGCACGACCGGGCCGTGGGCGTCACCCCGGCCGTGGGCGTCGCCCCGGTCGGCGAGGCGCTGCAGCGGCTCGGGGAGGCGCGGCTCGGTTCCCACCCCCAGCACGACGTGTCGGGCGTGCCAGGTCTCGACGGCCTGGTCGGCAGCGCGTCGCGAGGTCACGACGTACGTCCCGTCGGGCTGCTCGTCGACGCTCGTGACGCGGCGGCCCCACCGCAGGGTGTCGAGCTGGTCGGCGACCCAGCGGCAGTAGGCGTCGTACTCGGCGCGGAGCGGGGAGAACTCCTCGCGGATGTAGAACGGGTAGAGCCGCCCGGTCGTCTTCAGCCAGTTCAGGAAGCCGAAGCGCGAGGTCGGATCGGCCATCGTCACGAGGTCGGCCAGGAACGGCACCTGGATCGTCGCGCCCTCGATCATCATGCCGGGGTGCCAGGCGAAGCCGTCGTTCTCGTCGAGGAACACCGCGTCGACGTCGTCGAGCGGATCGGACAGGGCGGCCAGGCCGAGGTTGAACGGGCCTAGGCCGATGCCGACCAGGTCGTGGAGGTGCGCGGCGTCGCGGGGTGCGGTGGTGGCGGCGGCGGTCATCGGGCGGCCTCCGTCCCGGCGGCGACGAGGGCGGGGGCGTCGCTCTCGAGCAGGGCCCACGAGGAGGCGCGGACCAGCTCGAGCACGCCCCTCACGTCGTCGAGACCCGCGTCGGGGTTGAGCAGCGTCAGCTTGAGGCAGGGACGCCCGTCGACCACGGTCTTCGCGACGATCGCCCTGCCGGACTCGAAGAGCACGCGTCGGACGAGCGGGACGAGTCGGTCGGCGGTGGCGTCGTCGACGTCCGACGGCTGCCAGCGGAACAGCGCCGTGCTGAGCTGCGTCTCGGCGAGGAGGACGAACTCGTCGTCGCCCCGCAGCAGGTCGTGTGCCTCGGCCGCGAGGTCGACCACCCGGTCGACCAGCTCGCCCACGCCGTCGGGGCCGAGGGCGCGCAGCGTCGCCCAGAGCTTGAGCGCGTCGAACCGGCGGGTGGTCTGCAGCGACTTCGAGACCTGGTTCGGTTCGGGGTCGGAGAGCGGGTTGAGGTAATCCGCGTGCCAGGCGACCGGGTCGAGGTCGTGCCCGTCGCGCACGATCAACGCACTCGACGACACCGGCTGGAAGAACGTCTTGTGGAAGTCGACCGTGACCGACCGGGCGTGCTCGATGCCGTCGAGCAGGTGCCGCCGCGTCGGCGAGACGAGCAGGCCGCCGCCGTAGGCCGCGTCGACGTGCAGCCAGACGCCGGTGCGGTCGCAGACCTCGGCGATCGCGGCGAGCGGGTCGAGGCAGCCGCGGTCGGTCGTGCCGGCGGTCGCCACCACGGCGACCGGCAGGTGTCCGGCCTGCACGAGGGCGTCCAGGGTGACGGCGAGTGCCGCGGGCAGCATCCGACCGGCGTCGTCGGTGGGGACGGTCACGACGGCGTCCTCGCCGAGCCCGAGCAGGCGGGCCGACTTCTGCACGCTGAAGTGGCTCTCGGCGGTGGCGACCACGACCATGCGGCCGAGCAGGTCGTGCAGCGCCGTGGCGCGCGGGACGGGGCGGTGACCGGGGGCGGCCGTGTTCCGCAGCCGCGCCTCCTCGTCCCGGGCGTCGGCGCGGGCACGGGCCGTGGCGTGCTCGCGGGCGAGCAGCAGGGCGTGCAGGTTCGACTGGGTGCCGCCCGAGGTGAAGACGCCGTCGCGGGTGGCCGGGTCGAAGCCGATGCGCTCGGCCGTCCAGTCGACGAGGCGACGCTCGATCAGGGTGCCGACGGCCGACTGGTCGTAGGTGTCCACCGACGGGTTGACCGCGGCCAGCACGGCCTCGGCGGCGACCGCCGGCAGGGCGACCGGGCAGTTGAGGTGCGACTGGTAGGCGGGGTCGTGGAACCAGACCGCGTTCGCCGTGAAGAGCTCGTCGACCTCGCGCAGGGCGTCGTCGGTGCCGGTGCCCGGTGCATCGAGGTCGACGGAGTCGACGAGGTGCTGCAGGTGCGCGCGGCTCTCACCCGAGAAGGGTTGGCGCGTCGTGCGGAAGCGGTCGGCGATGCGCGTGACGGCGGCGCCGGTGAGGCGTTCGTACTCGTCGGCGGTCGCGGTGGTCAGCAGTGCGGACGCGTGGCGTTCGGACACGGGTCTCCTTCGGATCGTGGAGCGGTGGGGCAGGGCGCGTTGTCGCGCGTCGTGCTGGTCGTGCGGATCGTGCGGGCGGTTGGACGCCGACGTGCCCGTCGGGGGCGTGGTCGTCGACGTCGGATGCGGCCCGCGGTTCGTTAGGTTAGCCTTACCTTATGTCGACCCGCCGCCCGCCCGTCAAGCCCGCCGACCCCCGAGTGCACCGGCTCGAGGTGCTGCGCTCGGAGCGCGTCTCGCCGAGCTTCCAGCGCGTCACCGTCGTCGGTGACGACCTTCACGAGTTCGGCGACATGGGCTTCGACCAGTGGTTCCGGCTGTTCCTGCCGGTGCCCGGCAGCGACTCGTTGCGGCTGCCGCGGGCGACTACTTCGCTCTGGTACGCGCAGTACCTGGCGATCCCAGAGGCCGAGCGGCCGCACTGCGCGAACTACACGGTGCGCGAGTTCCGGCCGGCGGGTTCGGCCGGGACGGAAGCGGGTGCCGGTGTGGGTGTGGGTATGGGTGCGGGTGCGGGTGCGGGTGCGGGTGCGGGTGCCGGCGCGGCCGGGGCGTCGCGCGCCGAGCTCGACATCGACTTCGTGCTGCACCGCGGCGAGTCCGGCGAACTCGAAGGAGGCGCGGCGATCTGGGCCTGCGCCGCCCGCCCCGGCGACGCCCTCGGCCTGCTCGACCAGGGCGTGCTGTTCAACGCCCCCGACGACGCGACCGAGATCCACCTGGTCGCCGACGAGACCGGGCTGCCGGGGACCGAAGGCATCGTGCGATCGCTGCACCGCGCCTCCGTGGGGTCGGTGATCCAGGAGGTGCCGACCCGGGCCGACGTGCGTCCGCTCGACGCGCCCGACGGCGTCGAGGTGACGTGGGTGGTGCGGGACGAGCTCGACGCCCGGGCGCTCGGCGTCCTGGGGTCCGGCACCCGGGCGCTCGGCGGCGACGACGACGCAGACGCTCGGGGCGCCGGGGGTGCCGGGGGTGTCGCGCCGGGGGAGGGGGCGCTCGCCGCACTGCTCTCGCGGTCGGCGGCCGACCCACGGGCCTACGCCTACGTCGTGGGCGAGTCCGCGCTGGCGACCGGCGGGCGGCGGCACCTGCACGCGGCGGGCCTGCCGAAGAACCGCATCACGTTCTCGGGGTACTGGAAGCGCTGAGTCCGGGGCCCGCCGGCGAGGTAGCACCACCGTCGCGTCGTCGAACCACCTACTCGCGTGGTTCGACGACACGACGGTGGTGCGACGTGGTCCCTGACCATGGCGCTCGAGGGCGAACCGGTCACCAGGCCGCGGGCAGCGGGTCGCCGGCCGCGGGCGGGTGCTCGACGAGGGCGACGGCGTCGTCTCGGTCGACGTGGCCGGGGAAGTTGTAGCGCGCGAACCGGCCGGTCGGGTCGTGGATCGAGGTCGGCATGGCGACGGAGGTGCGGCGCAGCGCCTCCGCCAACACGGCGGTCGAGGTCGGGTCGAGGGTCGCGTCCTTCCGGTCGCGCAGGATGAAGTCGACCCGCGCCTCCTTGGCGGTCAGGCGGAGCACGAGCACGCGGCCGCCGTTGCCGACCGGGGCCGTCGTCAGGACGGCACGGTCGAACCGGGCCAGGGGGACGGGGCGGCGGGTGCCGGCGCGCAGCTGCCCGGAGTCGAGGTCGACCCAGGGTTGCGGGGCCCGGGCGTTCCGGATCACCGTGATCAGCGCGAAGATCCCGACCGTCACCCCGATTGCCACCAACAGGGCGAGATCCCACCGGAAGCTGATCTCGGCGATGCGGAAGACGAACTGGACTGCCTGGATCGCCGCGAAGAAGGCGAACGCGGTCGTCGCCCCGACCCACGTCGACCACCAGCGGCGCTCGCCGACGCGCACCCAGCCGTGCGGGAGCCCGGCGGGTGCCGGGTCGGTCGCGTCGGGGTCGCTCGGGTCAGGGTCGGGGTCGCTCGGGTCGGTCGGTGCGGGGGCGCTCGCTCGGGCCGGGGCGGTCGGGTCGCGCTCGGTCGAGTCCTCAGGAGGCGCGGGCGCGTCGTCGGGATCGCTCACCTCGCCGACGCTACCGGGGTCCGCGGCGTGAGGTCCGGGGCACGAGTCGCACCGTCGGATGAACGTCGCACCGTGCACAGGGGCGGCGCGACGTTCATTCGACGGTGCGACGCGTGCTCGCGTCGGGGGCCCGGGCCCCGTGCGGCGTGCCGAACCCGACTGTCCGGGCCCCGTTCGGCGTGCCGAACCCGACCGTCCCCGCCCCGTGCGGCGTGCCGAACCCGACCGTCCGCGCCCCGTGCGGCGTGCCGAACCCGACGAGGGGAGCGCGGCGCGCCGCTCATCTTCGGACCTGAGCGGCGCGCCGCGCCTCCGCTGTCGCGATTTGCACACGTGAGGGGCGGGGGCGAGGGGGCGACGGGGCGAGGGGGCGGGGAGGCGCGGGTCAGGACCGCAGGACGCGCACCTCCCAGGGGGCGAGCGTCAGCCCGGCCCCGCCGGGCACGTTGCCGATCACGACCTCCGGCACCGAGCGACGCCGCAGCGCCGGGTGCAGGGCGGGGTCGAGCTCGTACGCCTCGCCCGACCAGTTCGCCAGGACGAGCAGCTGCTCGTCACCGAGCGTGCGGGTGAACGCGTACAGCCGCTCGTCGTCCGGGGCGAGCAGCTCGAACGACCCGAGCGCCACGACCGGCGACTCGTGCCGCAACGCGATCAGGCGGCGGTAGTGCTCGAACACCGAACGCTCCCCGGCCGCACGGTCGGCCTCGACGTTCACGGTGTCGTGGTTCGCGACCAGCTCGATCCACGGGGTGCCGGTGCCGAAGCCCGCCGCCGCGCCTCCTGACCACGGCACCGGGGTGCGCGCGTTGTCGCGACTGCGGAAGCGCAACGCCTCGAGCAGGTGCTCGGGGTCGGCCCCCGCCGCGACCGATTCGTCGAACCAGTTGATCGACTCGATGTCGCGGTACTGCTCGATCGAGGTGAACCCGGCGTTCGTCATGCCGATCTCGTCGCCCTGGTAGACGTACGGCGTGCCCCGGTGCAGGTGCAGCACGGTGGCGAGCAGCGTCGCCGACTCGAACCGGTGGCGGCCGTCGTCGCCGAAGCGCGAGACCGACCGCGGCTGGTCGTGGTTGCCGAGATAGAGGCTGTTCCAGCCCTGGTCGGCGAGGCCCTCCTGCCACCGCGACAGCGAGCGCTTGAGCGCCACGAGGTCGAACGGCAGGTTGTCGAACTTCGAGGCCGGTCCGTGGTCGAGGCCGACGTGCTCGAACTGGAACACCATGTCGAGCTCGTGCCGGTCGGCGGCCGTGAACAGCCGGGCGTCGTCGACCGTCACCCCCGGCATCTCGCCCACCGTGATCAGCTCGCGGTCGGTGCGGTGGGCGAAGACCTCGCGGTGCATCTCGCGCAGGTGGTCGTGGATCTGCCCGCCCATGACGAAGTGCGAGGCTCCGGGCGCGAGCGACGAGGGCTCCTTCGCGATGTGGTTGATGACGTCCATGCGGAACCCGTCGACGCCCCGGTCGAGCCAGCGGTTCATCATGTCGTAGACGGCCCGGCGCAGGTCGGGGTCCTCCCAGTTGAGGTCGGGCTGCTTCGACGCGAACATGTGCAGGTAGTACTGGCCGGTGGGCTCGTCGAGGGTCCAGGCCGGGCCGCTGAACGCGCTGCGCCACGCGGTCGGGTGGCTGCCTGCGCCGGGTGTGCCCGCGGCGTCCGTCCCCTCGCCCGTCGGCAGCGGGTCGCGCCAGAGGTACCAGTCGCGCTTCGGGGAGTCGCGCGACGACCGGGCCTCGACGAACCACGGGTGCTCGTCGCTCGTGTGGTTGACGACGAGGTCCATGACCAGCTTCATGCCGAGCGCGTGCACCTCGTCCGTCAGGGCGTCGAACTCGGCGAGCGTGCCGAACAGCGGGTCGACGTCGTCGTAGTCGCTGATGTCGTACCCGTTGTCGGCCTGGGGCGAGCGGTAGATCGGCGACAGCCACATCACGTCGACCCCGAGGTCGTGCAGGTGACCGAGCCGCTGCCGGATGCCGCCGAGGTCGCCCACCCCGTCGCCGTTCGAGTCGGCGAAGCTGCGCGGGTAGATCTGGTAGACCGTCGCGGTCGTCCACCAGGCGGGCGGGGTGGTCGTGGGGCCGGTGTCGTTCGTCGTCGAGTCGCTCACCCGTCCAGCCTGTCACGGCCGGGCGCGACCGCGGCGTGACGCCGAGACCCCAGGAGCTCGCCGAGACCCCCGGGCGCGCGTGGGGGTCTCGGCGAGTTCCTGGGGTGCGAGGGGCTCAGGAGGCGCGGGTCGGCCACCAGGGCAGGGTTCAACCGGTCGCGTCCGGGCGGCCGAGTTCGCGCTCGAGCAGCTCGAGGTCGATCTTGACGTGCTCGCGGGCGATGGCCGCGGCCTCCGCCGCGCGTCCGTCGCAGATCGCGGCGACGAGCGCCTCGTGGTCGGCGAGGGCGCGCAGTTCCATCTCGCGCATGCCGTCCGGCCCGCCCCAGAGGTGCGCCGGCGCCGAGATGCTCACCCGGGCCTCGAGGTCGAACAGGACGTCGCGCAGCGTCGCGTTGCCGGCGGCCTCGGCGATCGCGACGTGCAGGGCCTCGTCGGCCTTCTGCGACGCGAGCCCCGACGCCGCGTCGCGGTAGCCCTCGAGCCGGTCGTGCAGCCGGTCGACGTCGGTCGCGGTGCGGTTCTCGGCGGCGGCCTCGGCGACGACGCCGTGCAGGCGGCTGATCGCCTCACTCGTGTCGCGCAGGTCGGACCACCGCGCGGCGAGCGTGCGGCGCACGACGTCGGTGCCCGACCCCGGGGCCGGCGCCTGGACGAACGAGCCTCCGCCGCGCCCGCGTTGCGTCACGATCAGCCCCTGCTCGACGAGTCGGGCCAGGGCGGCCCGCACGGTCATGCGGCCGACCCGCAGCGAGGCGGCGAGGTCGCGCTCCGGGGGGAGGCGCGAGCCGGGCAGGTACTCGCCGATCGTGATGGCCGTGACGAGGCGGTCGGTGAGGTCGTCGACCCGGGTCGTGGGTGCGAGAGGGGCTCCGAGGGCGCCACCGAGGGCGCCGTCGACCGCGACGTCCGAGCGCGAGCCGCCCGCGCCTCCTCGGCTGTCGTCCTGGCCCATCGCGTCCCCGTCCCGGCTCGCCGACCCGTCGTGCGCGGGGCACTCGAGGTCTCGTCGTGTTACGAGCAGATTAAGGCATCGCGAAAGGTCTTGTCGCGAGACCTTAGCCGGGTGCATGCTCACCCGCATGTCCACGATCACCACCGGCACCGCCCCCTTCCACGACGCCGAGACCTGGTACCGGGTCACCACGCCCGACGAGCCGCGCGACGGTGCGCTGCCCCTCGTCGTGGTGCACGGCGGCCCGGGGATGGCCCACGACTACCTGCGCAACCTCGAGGCCTTCGCCGACGAGACCGGTCGCACGGTCGTGCACTACGACCAGCTCGGCTGCGGTCGCAGCACCCACCTGCCCGACGCCCCGGTCGACTTCTGGCAGCCGAGCCTGTTCGTCGCCGAGTTCGAGGCCCTCGTCGCGCACCTCGGCCTCGAGCGGTACCACCTGCTCGGCCAGTCGTGGGGCGGGATGCTCGGCGCCGAGATCGCCGTGACGGCACCGGACGGGCTGGCGAGCCTGGCCATCTGCAACTCGCCCGCGTCCATGCAGCTCTGGGTCGAGGGCGCCGGCGAGCTGCGCGACCAGCTGCCGACCGACACCCGGGAGGCGCTGGCCCGCCACGAGGCGGACGGCACGACGACCGACCCCGAGTACCTCGACGCCACCCAGGTGTTCTACGAGCGTCACGTCTGCCGCGTGGTGCCCATGCCGCAGGACTTCGTCGACAGCGAGGAGCAGATGGAGGCCGAGCCGACCGTCTACCACACGATGAACGGGCCGAACGAGTTCCACGTCATCGGCACGATGCGCGACTGGACGATCGTCGACCGGCTGCCGTCGATCACCGCGCCGACCCTCGTCGTCGCGGGCGAGTACGACGAGGCGACGCCCGCCACCTGGCAGCCGTTCGTCGACGGCATCGCCGACGTCCGCTCGCACGTGTTCGCGGGCGCCAGCCACTGCTCGCACCTCGAACAGCCCGAGGAGTTCCGGGCCGTCGTCGCACCGTTCCTGGCGGCGCACGACGGGCTGCGCGACGCCGCGCGCGCCTCCTGACCGGCGCGGGCCGCGCCTCCTGAACCGACGCGGCCCGTGCCTCCCCACCCCCACCCCCACAGCACCCCATCCCCACCGCACCGACCCGATCCCCACCCGAGCGAGAGAGCACACCATGTCCCTGCCCACGAAGACCGCCTCCGGCGGTGAGCTGAGCAACCAGCAGCAGCTCGAGCAGTACGGCTACAAGCAAGAACTCAAGCGGTCGGTCTCGACCGTCGACCTGTTGATCTACGGCCTGATCTTCATGGTGCCGATCGCGCCCTGGGCGATCTTCGGCACCGTCTACAACGCGTCGTCGGGCATGGTGCCGCTGGTCTACCTGGTCGGACTCGTCGCGATGATCTTCACCGCCCTCGCCTACGCGCAGATGGCGAAGTCGATCCCGCTGGCCGGGTCGGTCTTCTCGTACGTCGGGCGGGGCATCCACCCCGTGGCCGGGTTCTTCGCCGGCTGGGCCATCCTGCTCGACTACCTGCTCGTGCCGACGCTGCTCTACGTCTTCGCCGCGGAATCGATGATCGGCATCTTCCCGGGCACCGCGCGCTGGATGTGGGCGCTGATCTTCGTCGCGATCAACACCGCGGTGAACCTCCTCGGCATCAGCTCGATCAAGCTGATGAACCGGGTCTTCCTCGCCATCGAGGTCGTCTTCATCGTGATCTTCGTCATCATCGCCGTGACGGCGCTCAACGGCGGCACGATCCCCGGTGCCGAGTTCACGACCGACCCCATCTGGGACTCCAGCAAGGTCACGGCCCCGCTGATCGCCTCGGCGCTGTCGATCGCGGTGCTGAGCTTCCTCGGGTTCGACGGCATCTCGACCCTCGCCGAGGAGAGCACCGGCAAGCGCGGCGGAGCAGGCAAGGCCATGATCATCGCGCTCTTCATCGTGGCGTTCTGCTTCGTCCTGCAGACCTGGCTGGCCAGCGCGCTCGCCGGCGGCCGCGACTCGTTCCCCGAGGGCGAGGCCGGCAACGCCTTCTTCGACCTCGTGCGTGAGGCGTCGAACAGCGGGTGGGCGACGGCGTTCTTCGTCGTCAACGTGCTCGCCGTCGGCATCGCCAACGCGATGGCCGCCCAGGCCGCGACCTCGCGTCTGCTCTTCTCGATGAGCCGCGACGGGCAGCTGCCGACCTTCCTCTCGAAGATCAACACGCGTCAGGTGCCGCAGGCCGCGATCCTGGTCGTGTCGGCGCTCTCGGCCGTGCTCGTGTTGTTCTTCGTCGGCCAGATCGACGTCATCTCGTCGCTGGTCAACTTCGGAGCCCTGTTCGGCTTCATGCTGCTGCACGTCTCGGTCGTCGTGCACTACGTCGTGAAGAAGAAGTCGCGCAACTGGTCGTTGCACCTCGTCGTGCCCGTGGTCGGGTTCCTGATCATCGGCTACGTGCTGGTCAACGCCGCACCCGAGGCCAAGATCGGCGGCGTGGTCTGGCTGGTGCTCGGCGCGGGCGTGTTCCTCTACTACCGCAGCCGAGGAGGCGCGGCGCCGTCCCTCGGGCAGGCCGCGGACGACTCCGCGGTCGCGTCCACCCCCGCCACCGACTCCGAACGGCGCGACGCATGAGCGGCGACGGGACCGGCCCGGGGGCCGGCGCCTCCGTCGGGGAGCCGACCCGCGCCTCCTCGGGGCCACGGCACGACGGGATCGACCACTTCCTCGGCAAGGAGCACGGTCGCCCCGGCTTCACCGCCACGGTGGAGCCGGCCCTGCGCATCGAACCCGGCACGGGCGAACGGATCGGGTTCGAGACGAGCGACGCCGTCTACGCCGAGCTGCACCGGCACCACGACCTGGCGAAGCTGTCCGTGCCGATCAACCCCGTCACCGGGCCGGTGTACGTCGAGGGCGCGAAGCCGGGCGACGCGCTCGCCGTGACGGTGCACGAGATCCGACTGATCGAGCACGGCTGGTCGGTCAGCCTGCCCGGGTCCGGGGCCCTGCAGCACGCGATGGGTGACGAGATGTTCACCCGTCGCGTGCCGATCGACTCCGACGGGGTGCACGTCACCGACCGGCACGTGTTCGAGGCCCGGCCGATGATCGGCTGCATGGGCACGGCGCCCGCCGAGGGCGAGAACTCGACGATCATGCCCGCGTACGCCCAGGGCGGCAACATGGACGTCACCGAGAACACGGTCGGGTCGACGGTCTACCTGCCGGTCATGGTCGAGGGGGCGTACCTGTCGATCGGCGACGTGCACGCGATCATGGCCGAGGGTGAGTCGTCGTTCGTGGCCATCGAGGCCGAGGGCACCGCGGTCGTCTCGATCGACCTGGTGCCGGGCCTCGGCCTGCGGGCGCCGCGCATCGAGACCGCGGACGACTGGATCTTCGTCGGTCTCGGCGACCCGGTGCAGGAGAGCATCCGCCGCGGTTACGAGGACGCCTTCTCGTTCCTCGTGGACGACCACGGCTGGTCGCGTGGCGACGCGTACGCCGTGCTCAGCGCCGTGGGGCACTCGCGGCTCGGGGGCCCGACCGGTTCGGTCGCCCCCGACCCGCTGCACCCGTTCGACGCCGTCGGCGCGGTCACGCTGCACCGCGTGCCGAAGAGCGTGCTCTGAGCCCGAGGCCCCAGGAAGTCACCGAGACCCCCGTGCGCGCACGGGGGTCTCGGCGGGTTCCGGGGGTCCGACGACCGCAGGAGGCGCGGGCTCAGCCCCAGAGGCGCGTCGCGATCGAGCCGATCAGGTCGTCCGTCGGCACGTTCGTCTGGTCGACCGTGACGACCACGTCGTCCCGCACCCAGAAGGTCTGCGTGCGGTCGACCGGGTACGGCTGCTCGGGCGTGACGAGCTGGCAGCTGCGGCCCTCGTGGACGGTCGTGCACGTGAAGCCGGCGGAGGCGAGAGAGTCGAAGGCCGGGCCCGAGACCGCGGGGTCGAGGTGCCCCATGTCCACCCCGATGCCCGAGATGTCGGCGCGCGGGTCACGCCACAGGCAGCTCAGTTCGTTCGCCGCTCGGACGATCTGGACCGCGCTGGCCCCCGCGGGCGGTTCGGTCGGCGTGACCACGCCCGACGTGGTGCCCGAGCCGCCGAACTCGACGGGGTTGAGCGGGCTGTCGCCGAAGGTCGCGGCGTAGGTCGCCTGGTCGACGACGTCGGTGCAGTCGGTGGGCAGGGCGATCGGCCCGGGGGTCTCGGTCGGCGCGGGTGTGGCAGTGCCCGACGGCGTGGGCGAGGACGGCGCCGACGAGCCGGGGCTCGAGGGATCGGGCGTCGCCTCGCCGGGACCGCTCGAACAGCCCGCCGTGAGGGCCAGCACCAGGCAGGCCGTCGCCCCCGTGATCGTCGCCGTCCGCTTCGCGGTCGTGCCCCTCATGGTCGTGCCCCTCATGGTCGTGCCTTCCTGGTCGTCGTGCCGTCCCGACCGTTCGCCGATCTCGACGCTACAGACCGGTCCGGCCCGAGCACTCGTCCCGGAGGATGAGGTCGGGCCGGCCAGGGTCACGATCGCGTCACGACGCGTCAGTCGTCGAGGTGCGCCAGGGCGTAGTCGGCCTCCTCGGCGGTGAACTGTTCGCCGTACTCGCTGACGAGCTGGTTGCGCAGCACGTCACCGGTCATGCCGTCCGCCGCGTAGGCCTTGGCCTTGCGGACGGCGTTGGCCTGCCAGTCGGCGTCGACCGTGTCGACGGCGTACTGCGCCGCGGCCTCGGAGGCTCCGCCGGCCACTAGCTTCGTGTAGGTCTCGAGCTTGCTGCTGCCGAGGCCGTTCGCGATGGTCTCGGCGTCCGCCAGGGCATCCGAGTAGTCGGCCGGCACGTCGGCGGCCGCCGACGTCGGCGTGGGCGGCGCGGTGGGCGCGGGGGTCGACGAGGTGCGGACGGGGGCGGGCTCGGAGGTGGCGGTCACGGCCGGGTCGTCCTGCTGCACGCTGTCGATCGCCGCGCCGAGGCCGACGGCGACGACGATGGACACGATGGTGGCGACGGCTCCCAGGCCGAGGCCGATCCACGCCATGACCTTCGACTGGTGCCGCAGCAGCGCGATGATGCCGAGCACCACGGCGGCGACGCCGACGATCGTGCCCACCACGGGCACGAGGCCGAGCAGGAACGCGACGATGCCCACGACGAGGGCGGCGATCGCGAGCCCGATCGGGCGGCCCGGTCGCGGCGGCGGAGTGGACGTCCCCGTCGCGGGGTAGGAGGTGGTCGGCTGGTCGGCGGAGGGGCGTCGCTCGTCGGAGCCGCCCCCCAGCGGGCTCTCGGTGGTCATGCTCCGAGCCTGCCAGGTGGCGGACAGACGGGTTCACCCCCGAACGGGGCGCGTCGGCGGGCCGGGGGGATGCCAGGCGCGTCGCCCGGCCCGGGTGCGAGACTGGTCGGCAACGACACGGCCGTCACCGACGACGGCGCACGGCGGGCCGCACGACGCCCGCCCCACCAGAGAGGGTGGCCGATGGGCACGCAGCACGAGCAGGCGTCCGAGCACGCACACGACGCCGGGGCGACGACCGACGCGAGCGGCGGGGGAGACGCGACCCGCGCCTCCTCGTCCGGGGGCACGGACGGTCGAGACGGGCCGGCCACCCCGACCGCCGACCTCGTCGTGCACGCGGTGCGCGTGCACCGCAGCGACCAGCCGTTGGCCCGCGAGGACGAGCTCGCGTGGCGCCTCGCCGCGCTCGCGACCGACGACGCACCCGTCGACGACGACGTGACCGAGATGGTGATCAACCGCCTGATCGACAACGCCGCCGTCTCGGCCGCGTCGCTGCTGCGCGCGCCGGTCGCCGTCGCACGCGACCAGGCGCTCGCGCACCCGCCGACCACCGGAGGCGCGGGCTCGCAGGTGACGGGCGCCGCGCCCGAGCACCCCGTCTCGCCCGAATGGGCCGCCTGGGCGAACGGGGTCGCCGTGCGCGAACTCGACTTCCACGACACGTTCCTCGCGGCGGAGTACTCGCACCCCGGCGACAACATCCCGGCGATGGTCGCCGTCGCACAGCACCGCGGACTCGACGGTGCGGCCCTGCTGCGCGGCATCGTGACCGGCTACGAGGTGCAGGTCGACCTCGTCCGGGCGATCAGCCTGCACGCCCACAAGATCGACCACGTCGCCCACCTCGGCCCATCGGTCGCGGCAGGCCTCGGCACGATGCTCGGGCTCTCGACCGAGGTGGTGCACCAGGCGATCGGCCAGGCGCTGCACACGACGACGGCCACGCGGCAGTCGCGCAAGGGCGCGATCTCGTCGTGGAAGGCCTACGCCCCGGCCTACGCCGGCAAGGCCGCGGTCGAGGCCGTCGACCGCGCGATGCGCGGCCAGGGCAGCCCCGCCCCGATCTACGAGGGCGAGGACGGCGTGATCGCCCGGCTGCTCGACGGACCCGGGGCGTCGTACGACGTGCCCCTGCCGGCGCCGGGTGCGTCCAAGCGGGGCATCCTCGACACCTACACGAAGGAGCACTCGGCCGAGTACCAGGCCCAGGCCTGGATCGACCTCGCCCGGCGGCTCGGCCGCGAGCACCCCGCCCTCCGCGACCCGGCACAGGTGCGCGGAATCGTGCTGCACACCAGCCACCACACGCACGTCGTGATCGGCTCGGGCGCCGGCGACCCGCAGAAGTACGACCCCACGGCCAGCCGCGAGACGCTCGACCACTCCATCCCCTACATCGTCGCCGTCGCCCTGCAGGACGGCGAATGGCACCACGAGCGCAGCTACGCCCCGGCCCGGGCGCAGCGTCCCGACACCGTCGAGCTGTGGCAGCGCATCACCACGGCGGAGGACCCCGCCTGGACGGCCCGCTACCACTCGACCGACCCCGCCGAGAAGGCGTTCGGCGGCCGCATCGAGGTCGAGTTCGTCGACGGCACGACCCTCGTCGACGAGATCGCCGTCGCCGACGCCCACCCCCTGGGGGCGCGGCCCTTCGGACGCGAGGACTACGTGCGCAAGTTCCGCACGTTGGCCGAGGGCGTGCTGCCCGACGCCGAGGTCGAGCGGTTCGTCGACCTGGCCACGCGCCTCCCCTCGTTGACGGCGGCCGAGGTGCGGCAGCTGGGCATCGTCGCTCCCGACGCCCTCGCGGGTGCCGCCGCCCAGCCGGGCGGACTCTTCTGATGCTGTACTCGACGGTGTCGCCGGCCGACAAGCGTGCGGCGTTCCGGGCCGGGCTGGCCGACGAGCGCACCCTGGTCTTCCCCGGCGCGTTCACGCCGCTCACCGCGCGCCTGATCGAGCAGAAGGGCTTCGACGGCGTCTACGTGTCGGGCGCCGTGATGGCCAACGAGCTCGGGCTGCCCGACATCGGCCTCACCACGCTCACCGAGGTCGCCACACGGGCCGGGCAGATCGCGTCGATGACCGACCTGCCCGTGCTCGTCGACGCCGACACCGGGTTCGGCGAGCCGATGAACGTCGCCCGCACCGTCCAGGCGCTCGAGGCCGCCGGCGTGGCCGGGCTGCACGTCGAGGACCAGGTCAACCCCAAGCGCTGCGGCCACCTCGACGGCAAGCAGGTCGTGGACGCGGCGACGGCGGCCGGGCGCATCCGGGCCGCGGTCGACGCGCGCCGCGACCCGTCGCTCGTGATCATGGCGCGCACGGACGTCCGGGCGCTCGACGGGCTCGAGGCGGCGGTCGACCGGGCCCGCGCGCTCGTGGACGCCGGCGCCGACGCGATCTTCGCCGAGGCGATGGCCGACCTCGGCGAGTTCGAGGCGATCTGCTCGGCGCTCGACGTGCCGGTGCTCGCCAACATGACCGAGTTCGGCAAGAGCGCCCTCTTCACGCACCGGCAGCTGCACGACGTGGGCGTGAGCATGGTGATCCACCCGGTGTCGCTGATGCGTGCCGCGATGGGTGCGGCGTCCCGGGCACTCGACGCGCTCGTGGCCGACGGGTCGCTCGAGNCCTCGCCTGACCGCCGCGCTCCCCGGCGACCGGCGCCGCGCCTCCGCCCGGACCCCGGGAAGTCGCCGAGACCCCCGTGCGCGCACGGGGGTCTCGGCGACTTCCCGGGGTCCGGGCGGAGGCGCGGCGCCGGTCGCCGGGGAGCGCGGCGGTCAGGCGAGGTCGGCGAGCAGGGCGGCGACGAACTCGGTGCGCTCGACCATGCCGTGCACGCTGATCCACTCGTGTCGGGCGTGGGCTCCGCCGCCGACGCCGCCGACCCCGTCGAGCACGGCCAGGCCGAGTGCGGCGGCGAAGTTGCCGTCGCTGGCGCCGCCGACCGACACCTCGCGCAACTCGAAGCCGAGCGAGGCGGCGACCCGGGCGGCGCGTTCGTACAACGCGCCGGTCGCGGCCGAGCGCTCCATCGGCGGGCGGTTCCAGCCGCCGGTGACCTTCAGCGTCGCGGCCGGATCGTGCGCCGCGAGCCCGGCGAAGACCCGCTCGATGCGCTCGGCCTCGGTCGACGAGGTGACGCGGACGTCGACCATCGCCCGGGCGTAGCCGGCCTTGACGTTGGTGCGGGTGCCGCCCTGCAGCACTCCCACGTTGAGCGAGGTGCCCGCCTCGACGTCGGCGGCCGCGTGCAGGGCCAGGACGACGCGGGCGATCTCGTCGACGGCGCTCGCACCCGAGCGCGGGTGCAGGCCGGCGTGCACCTCGACCCCGAAGGCCTCGACCTCGAAGATGCCGACGCCTTTGCGGGCGGTCTTGACGGCACCGTCGGCGGCGGACTCGAAGACGAACACCGCGCCTCCTCGTCCGACCTCGCGCTCGATCGCCTCGCGCGAGGCGATGCTGCCGACCTCCTCGTCCCCGTTCAGCAGCAGGCGCACGTTGGGACGCGGCAGCCCCAGGCGATCTCCGATCGCGAGGGCGTTGCCGAGCTGGATCAGCCCGGACTTCATGTCGAAGACGCCCGGGCCGGTCATGCGGTCGCCCTCGACCGTGACGGGCCACCCGGCCAGCGTCCCCTCGGACCACACCGTGTCGTAGTGGCACAGGGCCGACACCCACTCGGTCGACCCGGACGGCGACGGGTAGTCGAGCGTCACCGTGTCGCCGTAGCCCTCGACGACGTGCACCCGGCGGTCGGCCGGGGGACCGACGGTCTCGCCGAGCCAGGTCTCGATCCATCGCAGCCCCGCCTCGAGCAGGTCGACGTCGTCGGACGGCGTCTCGAGGCTCGCGTAGGTCGTCAGGTCGGCCACCATCGCGTCGAGGCGGGCCTCGACCTCGCGGCGGAGGGCGGTGACCTGGTCGGGCTGCAGGGCGTCGTGGCTCACGGTCTCGCTCTCGTCGGGCCCGCCGCGGTGTGCGGGCATCTGACCATCTCACTCCCGTGGGCGGGGTGGCGACCGGCCGGGAGGCGCGGTGCCGGACACGAGGAGGCGCGGTGCGGGTCCCGAGGAGGCGCGTCGCCGGACCCGGGGAGGCGCGGTCGGCTCTGTCGGAGGCCCCCGATACAGTCGGGGGCACCGACTCCGGCACCCGTTGCCGCACCGACCGCGACATCCACGAGAGGGGCGCCGTGCGCATCCTGCACACCAGCGACTGGCACCTGGGGCGCACGCTGCACGGGGTCGACCTGCACGAGCACCAGCAGGCCTTCGTCGACCATCTCGTGGGTCTCGTGGCCGAACGCTCGATCGACGTCGTCGTGGTCGCGGGCGACGTGTACGACCGGGCCGTCCCCGCGGTGCCCAGCGTGCGCCTCCTCGGCCGGGCCCTCGCCGGGCTGACCGAGCACGCCACCGTGATCGTCACGCCCGGCAACCACGACTCGGCGGTGCGACTGGGGTTCGCGGCCGAGCTGATGCGACCCGGCCTCCACCTGCGGGCGTCGGTCGACCTGCTCGACGAGCCCGTGGTGGTCGACGACCCCGACGGGCCGGTCGCCTTCTACGGGCTGCCCTACCTCGACCCCGACAGCGTCCGGCGATCGCTGGCACCGGCGGGCGCGGACGAGCCGCTGGCCCGGTCGCACTCGGCCGTCGTGGGTGCCGCGATGCAGCGGGTGCGCGACGACCTCGCCGGGCGACCCACCACCCGGTCGGTCGTGGTGGCGCACGCGTTCGTCGTGGCCGGGCCCGCCGCCGACCCCGAGGCGGCCGTGGGGGGTGTCGACCTCGAGGACGGGACCGCTCCCGAGCGCAGCGAGAGCGAGCGCGACATCCGGGTGGGCGGGGTCGACTCGGTCCCCTCGGCCGTGTTCGACGGCGTCGACTACGTCGCCCTCGGTCACCTGCACGGTGCCCAACGCGTCGGCCCGTCCGGTCGCCTGCGCTACTCGGGGTCGCCCCTGGCCTTCTCGTTCGGCGAGCGGAACCAGGTCAAGTCGTCCACGATCGTCGAGCTGGCCGCCGACGGCTCGGTCTCGGTCGACCTCGTCCCGGCCCCCGTGCCGCGTCGGCTCGCCGAGGTGACCGACACCCTCGACGCCCTGCTCGACGGCCGACACGACGACCTGCGCGACGCCTGGCTGCGGGTCTTCGTCACCGACCCCGTGCACCCCGAGCGGCTCTACACGCGCGTGGCCGAGCACTTCCCGCACGCCCTCGCGATCCACCACACCCCCGTCGGGGCGGTCGAGGCCCCGGCGCTCGCCGCCGTCACGGCCGAGTCCGACCCGATCGAGGTCGCGGCCGCCTTCGTCGCCTTCGCCTCGGGTGGTGCGGCGAGCGAGACCGAGTTGGCCGTGGTGCGCGGCGCCTACGAGGCCGCGCTCGCGAGCGAGGCGAGCGAATGAACCTCCACCGGCTGACGCTGCGGGCCATCGGGCCCTACGCGGGCGAGCACAGCATCGACTTCGCCGCGCTCGGCGCCTCGGGCACCTTCCTGCTCGAGGGCCCCACGGGCTCCGGCAAGTCGACCATCATCGACGCGATCGTCTTCGCCCTCTACGGCGGGCTCGCCGGTTCGGCGTCGACGCCCGACCGCCTGCGCAGCCACCACGCGGCCCCCGACGTCGAGCCCTTCGTCGAGCTCGTCTTCGAGAACGGCGCGGGCGTCCACCGCATCCGCCGGACGCCCGCGTACCGCCGCCCGAAGGCGCGGGGCACGGGCACGACGCCGGCGAACGCGACCGCGAAACTGTGGCGCCTCTCGTCGCCCGACGCCGTCGACGGCGAGATCGTCTCGATCAGCACCCAAGAGGCCGGCGCCGAGGTCTCGCGCATCCTCGGGCTCACGCGCCAGCAGTTCGTGCAGACCGTCGTCCTGCCCCAGGGTGAGTTCGCCGCCTTCCTCCGCTCGACCGGCGAGAAGCGCAAAGAGGTCCTGCAGTCGCTCTTCGGCACCGAGATCTACGAGCGGACCACGGCCGAGCTCGTCGAACGACGCAAGGTCGCGAACGCCGCCGTGGCCGCCGCCGACCGAGACATCGAGCTGGCCCGCGCGAGACTGCTCGAGGCGAGCGGACTCGAGGCCGACGTCCTCGACGAGGCCCTGGTCGCCGACGGCGCGGCTGCCGTGCTCGGGGCCCTCGAGACCGAGGCCTCCGACACGGCGGCACGGCGGTCCCGAGCGGTCGAGGCCCGAGACGCGGCGCGACGGTCGCTCGATCGCGTGCGAGCGCTGAAGGCGGCACTCGACCGCCGGGCCGACCTGATCGTCCGACGGACGCGTCTCGACGAGGGCGACGCCGAGATCGCCACGGTGCGATCGCGCGTGGCCGCGGCGGCCCGAGCCGCCACCGTGACCGACGCCCTCGCCGCTGTCACGCGGGCGGACGAGGCCGAGCGTGACGCGGCGTCCCGCCTGGCCGAGGCCCCCCGGGGCGTCACGGGCGGCGAGGGCTCCGTGTCCGCTGCAGCCGATGGGGTCCCGGTCCGAGCCGACGTCGCCGCGCGGCGCGACGCCCGGCTCTCCGAACTCGCCCTCCTGACCGAGGCGGCCCGCACCGAGAGAGGCCTGCCCGGGCGTCGTGCAGCCCTCGAGGCGGCCGAGCAGTCCCTCGTCGACGCCGACGAGCGGCGCCGAGAGCTGGACGACCGCCTCGTCGCGGCCCCCGCCGTCCGGGCGTCTCTCGTCGTCGAGCGCGACGACCTGGTCGGCACCTCGTCCGACCTCGTCACCGCCGAGCAGGCGACGGCCGAGGCGCGCGTCCGTCTGCGCGACCTCGACGACCTCGACGCCCTCGGCCGGGCCGTCGACGCGGCGTCCGAACGACTGGTCGACGACTCGGCGGCGGCCTTGCAGGCCCTGGACGACGAGGCCGGCCTCCGCCGGCGGCAGATCGAGGGCATGGCGGGTCATCTGGCCGCGGGTCTGGTCGTCGGCGACCCGTGCCCCGTGTGCGGCTCGCGAGAGCATCCGGCCCCGGCGGCTCCCGGCACCGAGCACCCCACCGACGACCAGGTCGAGGCCGCGTCGCTGACGGCACGCGCGGCCGAGGCCCGTCAGCGCGAGTCCGCCGCACGGCACGCGACCGCCGAGGGGCGGGCCGCCGAGGCCCGCCGCGCCCTGGGCGACCTGACCCGTGACGACGTCGAGTCCGAGCTGGCCGGGCTGGCCCTGCGCGTGTCCGAGGCCATCCGGGCCCGGACCGCCCTCGTGGCGGCCGACGCGGCCCTGGTGGCCCACGACCGCGAGGTCGACCGACTGCGGGCCGAGCTCGACGACCTCCGCGAACGGGCCGCCACCGGCCGGGAGCGCGTCGCCGCCGACCGACGCGCCCTGTTCGACGACGAGGCCGAGATCGCGCGACTGCTCGACGGTCGGGCTCCGACGATCGCCGAGCTCGCCGCCGCGGTCGGTGACGGCGTCGAACGCGACACGCGCCTCCTGACCCTCCTCGACGCCGCCGACGTGGCGTCCGAGGCGGCGGTCGTCCGACGTGCCGAGCTCGCCGCCGTCCTCGAGCGCAGCGGGTTCGACGACGTCGCCCAGGTCGCCGACGCCGCCCTCGAGGCAGGCGACCGGGCCGCCCTCGAGACGCGGGTGTCCGGGCACGAGCGCGAACGGGCCGTCGTCTCGGCCGGCCTCGCCGAGCCCGAGGTCGCCGTGCTGACCGGCGACGAGGCGGCCGACGTCGAGTCGGCCGTCGAGGCCCTCGACCGGGTCGAGACCGAGCTCGACGAGGCCACCGACCGGGCGACGCGCGCCGGCGACCGGGCCGGACGGTCGCGCCAGGCCCTGGCCGCCCTCGAGGCCGTGACGGCCGCGGCCGACGCCGCCGTCGAGCACGCCCGGGCGGTGGTGCGCATGGCGAACCTCGCCAGCGCCTCGACCGGCGAGAACGTCAAGGGTGTGACGCTCGGCACCTACGTGCTGCTGCGTCGGTTCGACGAGGTCGTGGCGGCGGCGAACGTGCGGTTGTCGGTCATGTCGAGCGGGCGGTACGAGCTCGCGTCGTCCGACGAGCGCGAGGTCGGGTCGCGGTCGCGCAAGACCGGGCTCTCGCTCGTCATCCGCGACGCGACCACCGACACCACCCGCGACCCCGGCAGCTTCTCGGGCGGCGAGACCTTCTACGCCTCGCTCAGCCTCGCCCTCGGTCTCGCCGACGTCGTGCAGGCCGAGGCCGGCGGACTCGAGCTCGGCACCCTGTTCGTCGACGAGGGGTTCGGCTCGCTCGACCCCGACACCCTCGACGCCGTCATGAGCGAGCTCGGTCGCCTGAGCGCCTCGGGGCGGGTGATCGGCATCGTCAGCCACGTCGACGAGCTCAAGCAGCGCATCGCCGACCGGGTCGAGGTGCGACGCCGCCCCGACGGGTCGTCGGTGCTCCGCTCGACGGTCGGCTGAGGCCGTCGGCGGTCCGTACCGCACCACACCGCGGTCCGCGTCCTACGGCGTCCCGCGTCGTGCGGCGACCCCCGTCCGAGGGTGTTCACCCGCGCGCACGCCCTCGTTCACTCGACGGCCACCCGGCAGGAGTCTGCTGATCTCCGTCCCGCGACGACTCCGTCGCGTGGCGACCGGATCACGATCACGATCACAGGAGCAGAACCGTGTCGAAGAACACCCCGAACCGCCGGCGTGCGGCCCTGACGACGGGGGTCGTCGCGACGGCCGCCGTCGCCGCCCTCGCCCTCACCCCCGTCGCCGCCTTCGCGGCCACCCCCGCGAACGTCGCCCAGAACGGTGGTGCCGCCCGCAGCATCGACGACAGCACGCAGCTGCTGCTCGACTCGGTGGAGGCCGGGCCCGCCAAGAACGTCATCCTGCTGATCGGTGACGGCATGGGTGACAGCGAGATCACCTCGGCACGCAACTACGCCTACGGCGCCGGCGGAACGCTGCCGGGCATCGACGCCCTGCCCCTGACCGGCCAGTACACGACGTACTCGGTCTACCGGGACGGCGCGAACAAGGGCAAGCCCGACTACGTGCCCGACTCCGCCGCGACCGGTTCCGCCTGGGCCACCGGCACGAAGACCTACGACAACGCCATCTCGGTCGACGTCGACGGCGTCCCGCAGGACACCCTGATCGAGATCGCCAAGGCCAACGGCAAGAAGACCGGCAACGTCTCGACCGCCGAGCTGCAGGACGCCACCCCGGCCGTCCAGGCCGCGCACGTCGCCGCCCGCAGCTGCTACGGCCCCGACAGCGTCACGCAGTGCGGTGCCGACGCCCTCGACCAGGGTGGCCTCGGCTCGATCAGCGAGCAGATCATCGGCACCCGCGCCGACCTGACCCTCGGCGGAGGCGCGACCTCGTTCGGTCAGTCGGCCCGCGCCGGTCAGTGGCAGGGCGACACCCTGTTCGCCCAGGCACAGGATCGCGGCTACCAGGTCGTGCGTGACGCGGCCGGCCTCGACGCGCTGTCGACCGCCGACCAGACGCAGCCCGTGCTCGGCACCTTCACCGACGGCAACTTCCCGACCCGGTACGCCGCCACGACGGCCACCGTCGGAGGAGCCGACCTGGCCCCGCAGACCTGCCAGCCGAACCCGGCTCGCCTGTCGACCGGTCTCTCGTTGCAGTCGCTGACCGAGAAGTCCATCGACCTGCTCGACACGGGCGACCAGGGGTTCTTCCTGCAGGTCGAGGGTGCCTCGATCGACAAGCGCGACCACAGCGCCGACGCCTGCGGCCAGATCGGCGAGGTGCTCGACCTCGACGAGGCCGTCCAGTCCGCCCTCGCCTTCGCGAAGGCCGACGGCAACACGATGGTCATCGTCACGGCGGACCACGCCCACACCAGCCAGATCGTCGACTCGACGCCGCCCGCCACGCTCAGCACCGCGCTGACGACGGTCGACGGCACCACGATGAAGATCGCCTACGGCACGGCCGCGGCCGGTGGCTCGCAGCAGCACACCGGCACGCAGTTGCGCGTCGCGGGTTACGGCCCCGGCGCCGCGAACGTCGTCGGCCTGATCGACCAGACCGACAACTTCTTCACCATCGTGAACGCCCTGCAGCTCGACCGTGACCTCGACGGCCTCAGTGCCGACGCGACGATCTCCGCTCCGACCGAGGTCGCCCCCGGCGCCGAGTTCCCGGTCAGCACCGCCGGCCTCGCCGGTGACCGCCAGGTCACGGGAACGCTCGACGTCGACGTCGACGGCACGGTGACCGACCTCGGCATCGCCGACGTCGTCGACGGAGTCGCGACCTACACGGTCACGGCCCCCACCGAGCCCGGCAGCTACACGATCACGCTGACCGGCACGCAGAGCGGCACGACCCTGGTCACGACGGTCGCGGTCGTCGAGGGCGCCGTCACCCCGGCGCCGACGACCCCGCCCGCGGCGGTCCCCGGTGACGGCTCGAGCGCAGGAGGCGCGGGGACGGCCGGCAACGGACGTGGCCCCCTCGCGTTCACCGGCTCCGACGCGCTGCCCGCCCTGCTGCTCGCGTTGATGCTCGCCGGCACCGGTGCCGCCCTCGTGCTGCGCCGTCGCCACCGTGCGGCGTCCGTGCAGGACGGCGTGCAGCTCTAGCCACCCCGGCCCGACACACGGGAGGCGCGGTGCCAGCCGGCACCGCGCCTCCTGCGTTCTCGGGTCGCGTCGGACCCTCGGGTCAGACCAGCGGGTCGCTGTCGGTCGAACGACGCTCGACGCGCTCGCCCGTGGCCGGGTCGACCGCGCTGCGGGTCGTGGAGACCGTCGAGCGCCGACGCGACGCGAAGGCGATGCCGATGATGGTCACGACCACGCCGGCCGCGATGAGGATGTAGCCGATCAGCTTGATGTCGATGCCCGCGACCTGGAAGTCGAGAGCGAACGCGAGGACCGCGCCGATCACGATCAAGGCGATTCCGCCGCCGATGCTCATGGGGTCTCCTTCGTCTGGCGCCGCCCCGGATGGGCGACGGCGCCGACGCGAGGGTCGGCGGGCCCCACAGTACCGACGGGCCGCGTCGACGGGCCACGACGCGGCGGGGGCGCTGAGAGGATGGGGCAGCCCGTCACCCGACACCGCAGGAGATCCCATGACCGGAGCCGCCGGCCCCGTGCCCCTCGACCAGCCGTACCACCGTGCCTCGCCGAAGGTCGCGGTCGTCCGGTTCTGGCGGAAGTACGCCACGTTCCACGGGCGCGCGAGCCGCAGCGAGTACTGGTGGTGGTTCGTCATCGCGCTCGTGTTCCAGGGGGCGTTGCAGGCCTGGGCCACGGGCAGCGGCGGGACGTCGACCTGGGCCGGGGGCGACAACGGCGATTGGACCTACATCGATCCCCAGGGCGTCGTCGTCGTGCTGTGGTCGGTCGTGAGCTTCCTGCCGACCCTCGCGCTGCAGTCGCGGCGCCTGCACGACGGGGGCTTCACCGCCTGGTACGCGCTCTTCTACCTGCTGCCGGTCTTCGGGTGGCTGACCTTGCTGGTCATGTCGCTGCTGCCCTCACGCGCCTCGGGGGAGCGGTTCGACACCGGCGGCGAGCGACAGTACCCGGGGCCCGCCTGACCGCTCGCGCGGGCCTCCGCATCACTCGTCGAGGGACAGGACGAGTCGCTCGCCCGACTCGGACTCGGCGTAACCGAGACGGCCGGGCAGGCACGAGATGACGGCGCCGTCGCCCTGCCCGACCACGGCGGCGACCGCGTCGTCGAGGGTGCCGGCCCACTCCCTGCCCTCCTCGAACACGACGCAGCGCTCGCCGGCTCCGAGGTCGCGCAGTCGGGTCAGCACGGCGGACGGCGACGAGTCGGCGTGGCTGAGCCGGGTGGTGCGGTCCGATCGGAACGGCATCAGGCCGAGCCCGGTCCGGAACTTCGCCCGCTTCTCGTCGGTCGAGCGCAGGCTGTTCAGGCGGCCGACCTTGCTGGGCAAGGCGAAAGCCGTCACGAGCTGGCGGGCGTGGTCGTCGATCTCTGCTTCGTCCATGCCTGAGGGTACGGCCGTTGCCTGTCCGCAAGGGGGTTACGGGGTCGGGCCACCGACCGCTAACCTGTTCGCACTCCGGTGGGCCCGACCGCCGTGGTGGTCCCGTTGAGCGACGTCCGTCGCTCGTTTCCCGGTGGTGGACTCTGCGTGCGTCGGGCCTCCGGAGCCCTGACGCTCGAGGCCCCCCTACGACACCGGTGAGATCCCGAGCCGTCGCCCTCAGCCCTGTCGCGCCTCGTGCACCAGGTCGAGCGCCGCCCGCAGCCCGGCCGCCGGCAGCTGCCCCGGCGCGCTCGTCGCCCCCGCCGACCCGAACGTGACGCACGAGCCGAACGTCTCGCCCGCGAGCCGGGACACGACGCCGAGCGGCCCCATCGACATGGTGATCGCGGGCACGATGCCGGCCCCCGTCCGGAACTCGGCGGTGGCCCGCATCAGCGTCAGCACGTCGTCCGTGCTCGACGGCATGGCGGCGAACTTGGCCACGTCGGCGCCGTTCTCCTGTTGCTCGAGCAGGCGCGACACGATCTCGCCCTGCGTGGGGGTGCCGCTGAAGTCGTGCGCCGACATCACGACGACGAGACCGGCGTCGTGCGCGGCGTCGACGAGCTCGCCGAGCAGGTCGGGGTCGGTGTACATCTCGACGTCGACGGCGTCGAGCAGCCCGGTGGCCATCGCCGAGCGCAGCACGGCGTCGTAGGTCGCCGGGGCGACGTCCCGTTCGCCTCCCTCGGGCTCGGTGCGCAGGGTGAAGAGCAGGGGGAGCTCGGCGTCGAGGGCGCCACGCACCCGACGGACGACGTCGGCCACCAGGTCGAGGTCGGCGGCGCCCGTCGCCGGGGTGCCGGCGCCGACGGGTCCGTCGGGATCGGGCGCCGCGGCGAAGGCGGCGTCGACGAAGTCGATGCGCAACTCGACCAGGTCGGCCGTGGCCGTGTCGAGCCCCGAGGCGGCGTCGACCAGTGCGTCGACGGTCCGGGCCACGAGCGGGACGCAGACCGCGGGCCGCCCGGTGCCGAGCGCGATCCGGCCGATCGAGACCGGCAGAGGGGTCGCCATCGTCAACCCGCCACGCTGTCGGTCGTCGACCGGCCGCGGATCGGCGAGCCCACGGAGGCGCGCATCGCGTCGCGCAGGACGTCCTCGTCGGGCACCGGCTCGTCCTGTGCCCGCCCGGAGAAGAGCCGCACCTGACCGAGCGCCTGCTCGACGAGCATGTCGAGACCGTTGAAGACGATGCCGCCGTCGGCCGACCAGCGCGACGCCAGGCGCGTCGGCCAGGGCTCGTAGGCGACATCGAAGAGGACGGACGAGTTGCTGGTCGGACGCAGGTGCAGGTCGTCCGCGGCCCCGCCGGGCAGCGTGCTGATGACGAAGTCCAGAGGGCCGAGCGAGGGCAGCTCGGTGAGCGGGGCGACCATGACGTCGGCGCCCAGCTCGGCGGCCAGGGACGTCAGCTCGCCGGCCCGCATGGGGTTGCGAAGGTGGATGGAGAACGACCGGGCGCCGAGATCCCACGCGGCGGCCATCGCGGACAGGGCGGTCGCGCCCCCACCGAGGATGGTGGCCGCGGCGGGCCGCGCGTCGTGGAACCCCTCGACGCTGCGGACGATGCCGTCGACGTCGGTGTTGTGCCCGTGGCGGCGACCGTCGTCGTCGAGGACGACGGTGTTGGCGACCCCGAGGCGTCGGGCGAGCGGCGAGACGGTGTCGAGCAGGGGCAGCACCTCGCGCTTGAGGGGCATCGTCAGGCTCAGCCCACGCCAGCTCGCGTCGAGGCCCCCGACGAAGTCGGCGAGCCCGCCCGAGGCGACCTCGACCCGGTCGTAGTCGTAGGGCAACCCGAGGTGCTCGTACGCCGTGCGGTGCAGCACGGGTGACAGCGAATGCTCGATCGGCGACCCCAGGACGGCGAGACGTCGGCGAGCATCGGTCACGGGTGGGCCCCTCCCTGCGCCCGCGGCTCGGACGACGACCCACCCTAACGCGAGGGCCCTGAGGGGGTGCGGGGCCGTGGTGACCGGCACCGCGCCTCCTCGTCCCGTCGGGTCTGGCAGGGTCGAGGCATGCAGATCCGACCCTTCGACGAGGCCGACACCGAGACCGTCGTGGCGCTCTGGGAGCGCTGTGGGCTGACCCGCCCGTGGAACGACCCCCGACGCGACATCGAACGCAAGTTGACGGTGCAGCGCGAACTCTTCCTGGTCGGCGTCGACCACGAGGAGGCGCTGGTGGCGACCGCCATGGCTGGTTACGACGGCCATCGTGGCTGGGTCTACTACGTCGCGGTCGAGCCCGATCGCCAGGGGGAGGGATTCGGTCGACAGCTCATGGCCGAGGTGGAGCGGTTGCTCGAGGCCATGGGGTGCCCGAAGGCGAGCTTCCAGGTGCGCACCGGCAACGAGCGGGTGCGGGCGTTCTACGAGCACCTCGGGTACACGGTCGACGAGGCGTTCGGCATGGGCAAGCGGCTGATCGCCGACTGAGACGGGGCAGGCATCACTTCCCGGAAGGGCCGGTCGGCCGCCTCGCCGCTCGTCCGCGGCGCGTCTGATGAACAACATGTGACGATCTTCGGCGGACTCTTGTCGGGTACACAGCGAGAACTTATGGTCGTGTGACGTGCCCCCTGTCGGGGGGTGCCGTCCCGCCCGAACCGCCTTCTCCAGGAGCACCGACGCCCATGCGCATCAGCCCCCCGTCATCCGAGTCCGTCCCGACGGGAGGCCGGCGGCGCGTCCGCGGTGCGGCCCTCGCGTCCGTCGCCGCCGGCACCCTGCTGCTCGGCCTCGTCGCCGCGGCACCCGCCCAGGCCGTCCCGGTCACGATCGACCTCGTCGGCATCAACGACTTCCACGGCCGACTCGAGGCCGATGCCCCCGGTGCTCGCGCGTCCATCGCCGGTGCGGCCGTCCTCGCCGGTGCCGTCAAGTCGGTCGAGGCGCAGAACCCGAACACCCTCTTCGTGTCGGCGGGTGACAACATCGGCGCCTCGACGTTCACGTCGTTCATCCAGGACGACGAGCCGACCCTCGACGCCCTGAACGCCATGGGCCTCGACGTCAGCACGCCGGGCAACCATGAGTTCGACAAGGGCCAGGACGACTTCACCGGTCGCGTCCAGACGAACAGCGACTTCCCCTACGTCAACGCGAACATCCTGAAGAGCGACGGGACCCCCGCGTACCGTCCGTACGTCGTCGAGGAGGTCGGCGGCGTCCGCGTCGCCTTCATCGGCGCGCTGACCGAGACCATGCCGACGCTCGTCAGCCCGGCCGGCATCGAGGGGCTCACCTTCGCGCCCGTCGTCGAGTCGGTCAACGCCGTCGCGGACGACATCGTCGAGGCCGACGCGGCCGACGCCATCGTCCTGCTGCTTCACGAGGGCGCCGAGACCGGCAGCCTGGACTCCGTCACCGGCGACAACGCGTTCGGCGAGATCGCCCGCGGCGTCTCGGGCGACGTGTCGGCCATCTTCTCGGGACACACGCACCAGGGCTACGACTACCTCGTCTCGCCGTCCGACGGCGGCCCGCAGCGTGCCGTCGTGCAGACGGGCAGCTACGGGACGAACCTGGCCCGGGTGACCATGACGGTCGACCCCGCGGCCACCGCCTTCCGCGACCGGGTGACCATCGCGTCGCACCGCCTGGTGCCGCTCTACGGTGCCTTCACGCCCGACCCCGCCGTCGCCGAGATCGTCGCGGCTGCCGTCGCGGTGGCCGCCGACCGGGGTGCCGAGGTGATCGGCTCGATCAGCGACTCCTTCAACCGGGCCTACAACGCCACCCCGGACGCCAACGGGCTCCCCGTGTCGAACCGTGCGGGCGAGTCGACCCTCGGCAACTTCGTCGCCGACATCCAGCTCTCGTCGACCACCGCGAGCGGTGCCCAGCTCGCCTTCATGAACCCCGGCGGCCTGCGGGACGACCTGCCCTTCGTGGCGCCGGACGGTGCCGTGACGTACAAGGCCGCCGCAGCAGTGCAGCCCTTCGCCAACACGCTCGTCGTCGTCGACATGACCGGTGCCGAGATCCGCCAGGTGCTCGAGCAGCAGTGGCCGACCGCCGGCCGTACCAGCACCCTGAAGCTCGGCACGTCCGAGGGCCTGACCTACACCTACGACCCCGCGGCGGCGGCGGGCTCGCGCATCGCCGCCGTCTCGCTCGACGGTGCGGCGATGGACGACGCCACGATCTACAAGGTGACCGTCAACTCGTTCCTCGCCTCGGGCGGCGACGGCTTCACCGCCTTCGCCAACGGGCGGGCCCACGCCGACAGCGGCAAGGTCGACCTGCAGAGCCAGCTCGAGTACTTCGACTCCCGGGCCGGCGACCCGTCCGACCCCGACTTCGCCTCGCGTTCGGTCGGTGTCTCGGGTGTCACGACCGCACCGGACGGTGGCTTCGTCGCGGGTGACACGGTGTCGATGAGCCTGTCGTCGCTGCTTCTCGAGCAGGTCCCTAGCGATCCGTCCGAGGTCGTGACGGCCGCGGCGCAGCCCGGCGTCGTGACCGCGACCCTCGACGGCGTCGAGCTCGCATCCGCGCCGATCGACGCCACCGTGATCGACAACTCCGACGAGCAGGGTCGTGCCCTGCTGGAGTTCGTCGTCCCCGAGGGCATCACGGCTCCCACCGCCGGGCCGGTCACGCGGCAGGTCGTCCTGACCGTCGCGGGTACGGGCACGACGGCGACCGTCCCGGTCGTGTTCGCCGCGGCCGCCGAGCCGGTCGTCGTCGACCCGACCGACCCGGGCGCCACGCCCCCGGTCACGACCCCCGGTGGCACGGTGCCCGGAACCACCCCCGGCTCCGGCTCCGGCTCGGGCTCCACTCCCGCCGGCACGGTCCGCAACGCCGACGGCTCGCTGGCATTCACCGGCCAGGACGGCCTGGGTCTCGCGGCCCTCGCCGCACTCGCCCTCATGCTGGCCGGCGGTTCGGCGCTGGTCGTCGCCCGTCGACGCCGCCTCCGCGCGACGGTGACGCGCACCGAGGGCTNCCTGCCGGCCCGCGCCTCCTCGTGGTGTTCCCGGGGGCCGGCACCGCGCCTCCCGTACGCTCGTCGGGTGACGACGTTCGCGTACCACCGCCTGTTCCGTTCCCTGCCCTCGTACCGGTGGTGGAAGCCGCTGCTGGCGGCCGTCGTGGCGGCCGTCACGTACCTGCTCGCGTCGGTCGTGGTCTACGTGGGCGTCCTCGGGGTGACCACGGCCGTCGGCGGGAGCGCCGCCGCCGAACGACTGCAGCGCGGCATCGAGGGCGACGCGCTGGCCGCGGCCGACCCGCTCGTCCTCTTCACGACGCTCGCCTCGATCGCGGTCATGCTGCCGGCGATCATGCTGGGCGCCCTGATCGTCGGGCCGGGGGCGGTCGGCGGGCTCTGGAGCGTCGCCGGGCGGCTGCGGTGGCGGTGGCTCGCGCGATGCCTCGTGCCCGCCCTCGCGTTCATGGCGCTGACGGTGGGGCTCAGCTACTTCGTGGTGCCCCCGCTCTCGGGTGAGCCGATCGGCACCGGACCCGTCACCACGCCGGCCGACACCCTCGTCTGGGCGGTCGTCGTCATCCTCGTGGTCACGCCGCTCCAGGCGACGGCAGAGGAGTACGCGTTCCGCGGGCTCGCGATGCAGACGATCGGCTCGTGGCTGAGGTACCCGATCGCGGCGATCGTCCTGCCCACGATCGGATTCGCCTTCGGCCACGACTACAACGCGTGGGGCATGCTCGACGTCGCCGTGTTCGGCGTGGCCGCGGCCTACCTGACCTGGCGCACCGGCGGACTCGAGGCGGCGATCGTGGCGCACGTGCTCAACAACACCGTCCTCTTCCTGTTGTCGGCACCGTTCGCGGGCGTCGAGTCGAGCGACGGCAGCCCCCTCGCCCTCGCCGTCACGGTGGTCTCGACGCCGCTCTACGTGTGGCTCGTGCTGCGGGCGGCTCGGCGCACCGGTCTCGTGACGGTTCGCAGCGCTCCTCTCGTCCCCAGCGCGCCTCCCGCGGGCGACCGTCCCCAGGAGGCGCGGGTCGGCTGACCGCGTCGGTGGCCGCTCGTAGACTCGTCGCGTGACCACCACCGCCTCGCCCGCCCTGGCCCCCGACGCCCCCACCGCAGCCCTCGACGTGCTGCACCGGGTGTTCGGCTACGACGAGTTCCGTGGCCAGCAGGCCCAGATCATCGACCAGGTGGTCCAGGGCGGCGACGCCCTCGTGCTCATGCCGACGGGTGGCGGCAAGTCGCTCTGCTACCAGGTGCCCGCCCTGGTCCGCGAGGGCACGGGCATCGTCGTCTCGCCGCTCATCGCCCTGATGCAAGACCAGGTCGACGCCCTCGAGGCCGTCGGCGTCCGCGCGGCGTTCCTCAACTCGACGCAAGACCCCGACCGTCGTCGTGCGGTCGAGCAGGCGTTCGTCGAGGGCGAGCTCGACATGCTCTACCTCGCGCCCGAGCGGCTCAAGCTCGAGTCCACCAAGTCGTTGCTCGACCGGGGCCACGTCTCGCTCTTCGCCATCGACGAGGCCCACTGCGTGGCGCAGTGGGGCCACGACTTCCGCCCCGACTACCTCGAACTGTCCGTGTTGCACGAGCGCTGGCCCGACGTGCCGCGCATCGCCCTGACGGCGACGGCCACCGAGACCACCCACCGCGAGATCTCGCGACGCCTCGAGCTCGACGACGCGAAGCACTTCGTCGCCGACTTCGACCGCCCCAACATCCAGTACCGCATCGAGGCGAAAGACGGCCCGCAGCAGCAGCTGCTGCGGTTCATCCGCGCCGAGCACGACGGCGACGCCGGCATCGTGTACTGCCTGTCCCGCAAGTCGGTCGAGAGCACGGCCGAGTTCCTGGTCAAGCAGGGCATCCCGGCGCTGCCCTACCACGCGGGCCTCGAGGCACAGACCCGGGCGCGCAACCAGGCGCGGTTCCTGCGCGACGAGGGCATCGTCATGGTCGCCACCATCGCCTTCGGCATGGGCATCGACAAGCCCGACGTGCGCTTCGTCGCACACCTCGACCTGCCCAAGTCGGTCGAGGGCTACTACCAAGAGACCGGCCGTGCCGGCCGCGACGGCCTGCCCTCGACGGCGTGGCTGGCCTACGGCCTGCAAGACGTCGTGCAACAGCGACGCATGATCGACCAGTCCGAGGGTGACGCCGAGCACCGCCGCAAGCTCGGCGCCCACCTCGACGCCATGCTCGCCCTGTGCGAGACGGTCGAGTGTCGACGCGTGCAGCTGCTCGGCTACTTCGGGCAGGCGAGCACCGCATGCGGCAACTGCGACACCTGCCTCTCGCCGCCCGAGTCGCTCGACGGCACGGTGCCCGCCCAGAAGCTGCTCTCGACGGTCGTCCGGCTCAAGCGCGAGCGCAACCAGCAGTTCGGCGCGGGCCAGATCGTCGACATCCTCGTCGGCAAGTCGACCCCCAAGGTCCTCCAGAACCGCCACGAGCAGCTGTCCACCTTCGGCATCGGCACCGACCTGAGCGACGTCGAGTGGCGGGGGGTCGTCCGACAGCTGCTCGCCCAGGGGCTGTTGGCGGTCTCGCCCGACGGGTACGGCACGCTCCTGCTGACCGACGCCGCGGGCGAGGTGCTCTCGGGCGGCCGCACCGTCCGGCTGCGACGCGAGCCCGAGCGCCCGGTGCGCTCGGCCCGCGGGCGGGGTGGTTCGGGTTCGTCGAGCCGCGGTTCGTCACGCGGTGCCGCCGAGTTGACCGGCGACGACGCCGCCCTGTTCGAGACCCTGCGCGAGTGGCGCGCCGGGGTCGCCCGGGCGCAGGGCGTCCCGGCCTACGTCGTGTTCGGCGACGTCACCTTGCGGGGCATCGCGTCCGAACGGCCCACCTCGCTCGACCAGCTGGCGGGCATCAGCGGCGTCGGCCAGAAGAAGCTCGACACGTACGGTCAGCAGGTGCTCGCCGTCGTGGGCGGCACCGCCCCGGCCGAGGCGGCGGCCGTCGGGACGCCCGAGACGGCGTCCGTGTCCGCGGCGAGCAGAGCCACGGCCCGCTCTCCCCGCACGACGTCGACGGCTCCGTCCGCCGGTCGTGGTGCCCGCCGTGCCGCACCTCCCGCGGTCGACGAGGTGCCCGAGGTGCCGGCCGACGATCTCTACGACCTGCCGTCCGACGCTCCGTTCGATCCCTACGACGACGCGCCGCCGCCGCCCGACGACTGGCGCTGACCCGGGGTCGACGGGCCGAAGCCGAGCAGCGGGAACGCCTGCGACAGGACGACCAGGGCGACCGTCGTGATCACCATGGCCGAGAACCCGCCCAAGAACGGCTGTCCGTTCATGCGGGCCACGTAGGCCGCGGCGAGCAGCACGGCCCCGCCCGCCGGGGGTGCCAACCCGATGAAGCGCATGCTCGTCCGGTCGAGCGCAGCACCTCGTCGCGTCCGACGGAGCGACGAGACCGCCACGACGACGAGCGCGAGCCAGACGATCGCCGACAGCCCGTAGAGGCCGGACGCCACGACCGTCGCGGTGAGACCGACGCCCACCGAGGTGCCGGCGCCGACGATGCTGGTGACGGCGAAGTAGGTGGAGATCAGCGCGGTGGCACCGAAGACGAACGGCAGGCGCGAGGGGCGGGTGGTCACGGTCTCGTCGTCCAAGGCGGTCCTCTCGGGTCGTCGGGGCTGTCGTCGGGGGCTGATGCCGGGCGCTCCGGGCACCAGGGGTTCCGGGGTCGTCCCCGGCTGTCGGGGTCGGGGACGCGGGAGGCCGACCGTTCGTCCGGCCGGACCACCGCCCACGGGGTCGGGCGGTGCGTCGCGGCGCTCGTCCCGGGTCTCGGGCCGATCCCCCGACGAGGACTCGCCGGAGGGTCGTGAACCGGACGAGCGTCCCGTTTCGGTCGGTCTCCGACGATAGGGCGCGGCTCCGTCGGCGGCAATCCTCCCTGAGGGGGACACCCGTTGTTCCCCGAATCGGGTGGTGCGGGTGGGTGTCGAGGGGCCCCGGGTGAGGCGCGGGGGCGAGCCATGCGCCTCGGGGAATGTGGCGTCGGGCACAGTGGAGCGTGCTCACAACCCTCAGCCGATCGGTCCTGTCACCCCTCGTGCGTGTGGTCTGGCGTCCCCGGGTGATCGGGCGGCGCAACGTCCCGCGACGTGGTGCCGTCATCCTGGCCAGCAACCATCTCTCGTTCATGGACAGCGTCGTGATCACCCTCATGGCACCCCGTCAGGTCTCGTTCCTCGCGAAGAACGCCTACTTCACCGGCTCGGGTCTCCGGGGTCGTGCGTCGCGCGCGTTCTTCACGGGCATCGGCGCGATCGGTGTCGAGCGAGGGGCCGGGTCCGCCGCGCAGCACGCCCTCGACCTGGGTCTCGGCAAGCTGACGGACGGCGACGCGTTCGCGATCTACCCCGAGGGGACGCGCTCCCTCGACGGGCGGCTGTACCGCGGCCGGACGGGCGTCGCCTGGCTCGCGCTCACGAGCGGGGCCCCGGTCGTGCCGGTCGCCCTGACGGGGACCCAGGAACTGCAGCTGGCGGGCACGCGCCTCCCGCGCCTCCGGAAGGTCACCGTCGAGTTCGGCGAGCCCATCGACCTCTCGCGCCACGGTGAGGCGAAGTCGGGTCGGGCTCGTCGGCACGCGACCGACGAGGTGATGGCGGCGATCCAGCGGCTCAGCGGGCAGGTCGAGGCGGGCTCGTACAACGATCCGCCGGCTCCGTCGGTCGTCGCGCGGGTGCGCCGCGCGATTCGGCCCGACCCCGTGGGGCCCGACCCGCTCGACTGAGCCGCGCCGCTCGCCCGCGCCGCTCGCCCGCTCCGGGCGTAGCGTCGGAGCCATGAAGGTCGCAGTGCTCGGGACGGGCATCATGGGTCAGGGCGTGGCGGGAACACTGCTGCGCGAGGGGTTCGAGGTCACGGTCTGGAACCGCACGAGGTCGAGGGCCGAGCCGCTGGCCGCCGAGGCGCCGTGGTCGCCGACACGGCGCGTCAGGCGGTCGAGGGGGTGGACGTGGTCGTCACCGTGTTGTTCGACGGCGACGCCGTGCTCGAGGTCCTCGACGAGGCCGCCGACGCGAGCCGGCCCGACGCCGTCTGGGTGCAGGCCAGCACGATCGGCGAGGCCGACACGGCGCGCGTCGTCCGGACGGCCGACGGGCACGGGCTCCGGCTCGTCGAGGCGATGATGCTCGGCACGAAGAAGCCGGCCGCGACGGGGAAGCTCGTCATGCTGGCCGCCGGCGACGAAGCCCTGCTCGACGCCGTGCGTCCGGTGCTCGACGCCATGGGATCGAAGACGATCGTCGCGGGCGACACGGTCGGGCAGGGGACGGCGCTCAAGCTCGCCGCCAATGCCTGGATCGCGACGATCACCGCCGCCACGGCCCAGTCGCTCGCGCTGACGGAGGCCCTCGGCCTCGATCCGCAGCTCTTCCTCGACGCGATCGACGGCGGCCAGTCCGACACCCCGTACGCGCACCTCAAGGGCGCGACGATGATCGTGGGCGAGTACCCGGCCCAGTTCGCGCTCGACGGCATCCGCAAGGACCTCGATCTCATGCAGGAGGCCGCCCAGGGCACGGGCTTCGACACCGGCCTGCTCGAAACGCTGTCCGGTGTGTACGCCTCGGCTGCCGAGCAGGGCCACGGCGGCGACGACATCGCCGCGGTCCGCACCGGCTTCGACCGGAAGGGTTCCGCCGAGACCCCCTGAAACCACCGAGACCCTCGCGCGCGCGGAAGGGTCTCGGCGTGTTCCTGGGGTGTCAGCGTCCCTGATCGCCCGCGGCGGCCACGAGCGCGGCTGCGACGGCACGGGCGGTCGTGGTGTCACGCGCGGGCTCGCGGAGACGCATGGCGAGGTCGCCCGTCACGACCAGCAACAGGTGTTCGGCCAGCGCCTCGGCCTGCCCGCCGACGAGCGGGCGGGCGAGGTCGGTGAGTCGCGTGCGGAGCGACTCGGTGTCGAGCCGCACGGCCTCGGCGACGTCGGCGGGTGGATCGACGTACTCGGCCGCCGAGGCGAGGAAGGCACACCAGCGAGCCCCCGTCGGGCGGGACCGGAAGTCGTCCAGCGCGTCGAAGACCGCGAGGAGGCGCGGGCCGGCCTCGTCGTGCCGGGCGACGGCGGCGTCCCAGGTGGCGAGCCAGTCGTGGTGGCGACGGGTCAGCGCTGCGGCGACCAGCGCCTCCTTGCTGCGGTAGCCGCGGTACATCGTCGCCGCCGAGACGCCCGCGCGGGCGAGGACGGCGTCGACGGGCGTCGCCGCGATGCCGTTCGTGAAGAACAGCTCGTCGGCGGCGTCGAGGATCTTCTTCTCGCTGGCCGGGCGCAGGGGCATGCGGACAGCTTAGGCTGTGAAAATGAAACGTACGTTTTCGAATGACGTCGGGCTCGTCGCCGCCGGCACGGCCCTGATCGCCGTGACCTACGGTCTGGTGCGCCTCGCCTACGGGTTGTGCCTGCCCGAGATGCAGGCCGACCTCGGGTTCGACGCGGGTGTCGCAGGAACGGTCTCGTCCGGAGGCTCGCTGGCCTACGTGGCCGGCGCGGTGGCGGGGTTCGCCGCGGCCGGTCGCCACTCCCGGGCCCTCGTCGTCGCGGCGGGCGCCACGGCCGGGGTCGGGGCCACGGGCATGGCCCTCGCCCCCGACGTGGTCCCGTTCGCACTCGCGGCCGTGCTGGGCTCGGCCGGTGCCGGGCTCGCCTCGCCCGCGCTCGTGCGCGTGCTGCAGCGCGGTCTCGGCGACGTGCGGCAGGCGGGCGCCCAGACGGTCGTCAACGCGGGCACCGGGCCGGGACTGATGGCGGCGGGCCTCCTGGCGTTAGCGTTGCTGCCCGACTGGCGGCTCGCCTGGCTGGTGGCCGCCGGGGGAGCCGTCGCGGCGGCGGGGGCCGTCCTCGTGCTCGACCGCCGCGCCTCCTCCGCTCGATCCCTCGTCGCGGACGGGGCCACCGGTGTCGCACGCGCCGACACCGCCCGCCCGAGCGGCGCCATGGGCCTCGGCCCGACCGGTCCCCGCGGCCTCCTGCCGCCGCAGTCGTGGTTCGTCGCCCACCGGTGGGTGCTGCTCGCGGCGCTGCTCGCCGGTGCCGCCTCGGCCGCGGTCTGGAACTACGGACGCACCCTGCTGGTCGACACCGGGGTGGCGGCCGAGCTGTCGGTCGGGGCCTGGGTCTGCCTCGGCGCCGGAGGCACGGCCGTCATCGTCACCGCCCGACCGCTGGCACGCCTGGCCCCCGGGACGGTCTGGACGCTCACCCTGGCCGTGATGTCGGCGGGCACTGCCGGGGCGGCGGCCCTGCCCGGTGTCGTGCCGGTGGCGTTCGCGGCCTGCGCGGCGTTCGGCTGGGCTTACACGGCGGCGACGGGTGCGCTCATCGCCTGGACCGCCGAGATCGACGCCGAGCGGGCCGCGAGCGGGACGGCGCTGCTCTTCGTGCTGCTGGTGCTGGGCCAGGCCGTGGGGGCCGTCGGCCTGGGGGCGCTCGTCGACACAGGCGGCTACGGCACGGCGTTCGTCCTGGCCGCGCTCGCGGCCCTCCTCGCGGCGGGCCTCGGTCGTCTCAGACCCCGGGGCGTGGCGAAGATCTCTGCCCGCGACCAGGGTGCTCGGTGACTTCCCAGGTGTCGGCGCACCCGACGGGGAATGCAGCGTGCAACCGCCGGGTTGCCTCACGGGCGCCCCCGCCCGAGGGCGACCCACCGTTCGGAAGGACCACCCTTGGACCTCTTCTCTCCCGCCACCTTCGGCCAGCTCGAGCTGCGCAACCGCGTCGTCATGGCGCCCCTCACCCGTCTGCGCTCCGGCGACGCCGGCATCCCCGGCGACGTCGTCGTGGAGCACTACCGTCAGCGCGCCTCCTTCGGCCTGATCACGACGGAGGGCACCTACCCCTCGCAGGAGTCCAAGGCCTACGACGGCCAGCCCGGCATCGTCACCGACGAGCAGGTCGCCGGCTGGAAGCGCGTCGCCGAGGCCGTCCACGCCGAGGGCGGCCAGATCGTCATGCAGGTCATGCACGGCGGTCGCGTCTCGCACACCGACATCACCCGCACCGACCGCATCGTCGGCCCCAGCGCGATCGCCATCGACGGTCAGGTGCACACCTCGGCCGGCAAGGTCGACTTCCCCGTGCCGCACGCCCTCACCGCCGACGAGGTGCACCAGGTCACGGCCGACATCGTCGCCGCGTCGAAGCGCGCCGTGCTCGAGGCCGGACTCGACGGCGTCGAGATCCACAGCGCCAACGGGTACCTGCTGCACGAGTTCCTCTCGCCCGTCTCGAACGTCCGCACCGACGAGTACGGCGGAACCCCCGAGAACCGTGCCCGCCTCGCGATCGAGACCGCGACCGCCGTGGCCGAGGCGATCGGTGCCGGCCGCGTCGGCATCCGCCTGTCGCCCATGCACAACATCCAGGACGTCGTCGAGACCGACGTCGCCGACGTGACGGCCGTCTACCGTGCGCTCGTCGAGGGTCTCGCGCCGCTCGGCCTCGCCTACCTCAGCGTGCTGCACGCCGACCTGCGCGGCGAGCTCGTGCAGGACCTCCGCACGCGCTTCGGCGGCGCCTTCGTCGCCAACAGCGGCTTCGGCCAGATCACCACGCGCGACGAGGCGATCGCCGAGGTCGCGGACGGCCAGGCCGACGCCGTCGCCGTGGGCCGCTTCGCCATCGCCAACCCCGACCTGGTCGAGCGGTGGCAGGGCGACCACGAGGTCAACGAGCCCAACCCCGCCACGTTCTACGCCGAGGGTGCCGAGGGCTACACGGACTACCCGACCCTGCAGCACGCCGACCGCTAGTCGGTCGCCTGCACCGCGAACCCCGTTCCGCGCGACGAACCACGTTTCTTCGTGGTTCATCGCGCGGAACGGGGTTCTTCGTCGTGGGGTCGGCCCGCGCGGCGGCCGCGTCCGCGGCGAGCCGAGGAGGTGCGGTGCGCGTCACCCGCGTCGCGCACCGGGCGTAGACAGGACGGCATGAGCGACGTGAAGCACCCGTCCGACCTCGGGATCGACGTGAGTGAGGGCTCGCCGCAGCAGCTGTACCGCTGGCTGCTCGCGAGCGTGCTGTTCGGCCGGCCCGTGCAGCAGGGCGTCGCCGCCGACACGTACCAGGTGCTGATCGACCACGGGCTGACCAGCCCTGCTCGCTTCGCCGAGCACGACCACGAGGGGTTGCGCCGGTTGCTCGACGAGGCCGGCTACGCCCGCATCGACCACGTGATGAGCGACGAGCTGCACGAGGTCATGGGACGTGTCGACTCCGACTGGGGCTCGGTGAACCACCTCGTGCGGTCGTCGGCGGACAGGGCCGAACTGACCCGCCGCCTCACCGACCTCAAGGGTGTCGGCCCGAAGACCGCCGAGATCTTCACGCGCGAGCTGCCCGACGCGCTGTACGGCACCGCCTGACCGGGGCACCCGTAGACTCGAGGCGATCTCGGGGGAGCGACCCGCGCCTCCTCGGGTGTGACCGGTGCGACCGCACCGACTGTCCGCGCGATCGCGCAGAGGGGGCCTCGTGACGCTCGTCGACAAGCTGTTCCGTCAGGACGAGTGGCGCACCGTGCCCAACGCCATCTCGGCGGCCCGGCTGCTGCTGCTGCCGGTGTTCCTCGTGTTGATCGTCGATCAGCACTACTGGTCGGCCATGGTCGTCATCGCGGTCGTCTTCGTCACCGACTTCCTCGACGGGTTCATCGCCCGCCGCACGAACACGACGTCCGAACTCGGCAAGTGGCTCGATCCGGTCGCCGACCGCGTCACCGTGATCGTCGTCGTCATCGCGTTCGTCGCCGGAGGGCTCGTGCCCTGGCCCGTGCTGCCGCTGCTGCTGGTGCCCGACCTGCTGCTGAGCGCCTACGCGCTGTTCGTGCTGGCCGGGGCGTCGTTCCCCGTGACGTGGGTCGGCAAGATCCGCACGGCGCTGATCTTCGTCGGGCTGCTGCTCGTGCTGGTCGCGGCGGCGGTCGTGGACCAGTTCGGCGGGTCCGGAGGCGCGGCGTCGCCACCGCTCGCCGACGCCGGTGCCGTCGCTCGCACGATCGGCCTCGTGGTGCTCTGGATCGGCCTGGTCGGCCACTGGGTCGCGGCGGCCCTCTACGCCGCCGCGCTCGTCCGGATGCGCCGAGCACGCCGCACCGCCTGACCCGCGCCTTCGCCCGCCCCTGCCGTCTGCCTCCTGCCGTCCTGCGCAGGTGTGCAATTCGCGACGACCGAGGTCGGGGAGAACGATTTCCCCGCGAACCGGGCGGCGTGTCGGCCGGCGGTTGTCGGGTTCGGCACGCCCGGGAGGCGCGGTGCCGGTCGGGTTCGGCACGTCCGGGAGGCGCGGTGCCGGTCGGGACGTGCCCGGCCGTCACCGGTTCGCCGAGAGAGGTGTCCCCTCCCGGGCGTAGCGTCGACGTCATGACTCGCATCACCACCCCCTTCAGTGCCGCCACCACCGCGAACGAGGTCGTCGACGGCCTCGACCTGACCGGCACGCGCATCGTCGTGACCGGCGCCGCGTCCGGCATCGGCATCGAGACCGCCCGCTCCCTCGTCGCTGCGGGGGCCGACGTGACCCTCGCCGTCCGCCGTCCCGAGCAGGGCGAGCAGGCCGTCGCCGACATCCGCGAGAGCACCGGCGACGGCAGCGGCACGGTCCGCGCCGCGATCCTCGACCTCGAGAAGCGCGACACCCTGCAGGCCTTCGCCGACGCGTGGCAGGGCCCGCTCGATGTGCTGATCGACAACGCCGGCATCATGGCCACGCCCGAGACCCGCACCCCCGAGGGCTGGGAGCTGCAGTTCAGCAACAACCACCTCGGTCACTTCGCCCTCGCGAACGCGCTCCGAGGTGCTCTCGTCGAGGGCGCCCAGGCCTCGGGCACCCCGTCGCGCCTCGTGTCGCTCAGCTCGACCGGCCACCACTTCTCGCCCGTCGTGTTCGACGACGTGATGTTCGAGCGTCGCGAGTACGACCCGTGGTCGGCCTACGGCCAGTCCAAGACGGCGAACTCCCTCTTCGCGGTCGGCGTCACGCAGCGCTGGGCCGACGACGGCGTGCTGGCCAACGCCGTGCACCCGGGCGGCATCCTGACGCCGCTGCAGCGCCACCTGCCCAAGCAGGAGATGCTCGACCGTGGCTGGATCGACGAGGACGGCACCCCCAACCCGGCCTTCAAGTCGACCCAGCAGGGCGCCGCGACGTCGGTCTTCGTGGCCGTCCACCCGCTCGTCGAGGGCGTCGGCGCCCGCTACTTCGAGGACGTCGCCGAGGCCGAGCCGTTCCGCGAGGACGCCCGAGGCCGCGGCGTGAAGGACTACGCCCTCGACCCCGAGCAGTCGGACCGCCTCTGGGCGCTCAGCGAGCAGCTGCTCGGCTGACGCGCCCGCCGGGCTGACGCGCCCGCCGGGCTGACGCGCGCGCGCGAGCGACGGGCGGAGCACGCAGGAGGCGCGGGCCGGGTCGACGACCCGGCCCGCGCCTCCTGCGTCCTGCGGAGTGCCGCGGCTCAGCCCGTGTTCTGCAGCCCGGCGGCGATCCCGTTGACGCTGAGCAGCAGGAGGCGGTGGTCGGCGTCGGCCGGGTCACCACCGCCCGCGACGCGGATGGCCCGCAGGGCGCGCAACTGCAGCAGCGAGAGAGCGTCGACGTAGGGCGAGCGCAGCCGCACCGCGCGGCTCAGCACCGGACGTCCGTCGAGCACCTCTCCGTGGCCGCTGACCGCGAGCACCCACGAGCGCGTGCGGGCCATCTCGTCGAGCACGCGTCCGGCGAGGTCGTCGCGGTCGGCCAGGGCCAGGTACTCGCGGGCGATGTGCTCGTCGGTCTTGGCGAGCGACATCTCGACGTTCTTGATCATCGCCGAGAAGAGCGGCCAGGTCGCGTAGGCCTCACGCAGCAGGTCGAGGTCGCCCACGGCCTCGAGCGCCGAGCCGAGGCCGTACCAGCCGGCGAGGTTGATGCGGGCCTGCGTCCAGGCGAAGACCCACGGGATCGCCCGGAGGTCTTCGAGGGATTCGACCGAGAGCCCGCGACGGGCCGGGCGCGAACCGAGCGCGAGCAGGCCGACCTCTTCCATCGGGGTGACGGCGGCGAACCACGAGGCGAAGCCGTCGGCCTTGACCAGGCCGAAGAACGCCTCGCGCGAGGCGACGTCCATCGTCGAGGCGACCTCGGCGAACCGCGTGGCGGCGGTCGCGTTGGCCTGCTCGTTCGACGGGCTCGACGCCAGCAGGGTGGCCGCGGCCATCTGCTCGACGTGTCGGGCGGCGATCGTCTTGTTGCCGTACTGGGCGAAGATGACCTCGCCCTGCTCGGTGATCTTGAAGCGGCCGTCGACGGAGGCCGGCGGCTGCGCCAGCACGGCCTCGTTCGCCGGTCCGCCACCGCGGCCGAGGGCGCCGCCGCGACCGTGGAACAGCGTCAGCTCGATGTCGTTCTCGGCGGCCCAGTCGGCGATGCGGGCCTGGGCGGCGTAGAGCGCGAAGGTGGCCGAGACCGGGCCGACGTCCTTCGACGAGTCCGAGTACCCCAGCATGACCTCGAGGCGGCGGCCGGTCGCCGCGAGGCGCTGCTGCACGGCTTCGGTCTGCAACGCCTCGTCGAGGATGCGCGTGCTGGCCTCGAGGTCGGCGAACGTCTCGAACAGCGGGATCACGTCGAGCACGGGTGCGGGCTCGTCGCCCATCGCGCGCTCGGCGAGCTCGTAGACGTTGGCCAGGTCGGCCGACGACTGCGTGAACGACACGATGTAGCGCGACGCGGCCCGCACGCCGTAGCGCTTCTGCAGGTCCGCGATCGTGCGGAACACCGCGAGGACCTCGTCGGTCATCTCGCTGCGTGCAGGAGGCGCGGTGTCGGACCCGGCGTCGCCGCCGGTGGACTGCTCCCCGCCCGCCACCGGGTCGGCCGCCCGGAGCTCGGCGAGGGCCGTGCGGTGCACCTGCGAGTGCTGGCGCACCTCGAGCTCGGCGAGGTGGAAGCCGAACGTCTCGACCTGCCAGACGAGGCCCTGCAGGTCGCCGTTGGCGCTGCGGTGCGCGCCGGCCGCGCGCAGCGACTGCTGAACGACCCGCAGGTCGGCGAGCAGCTCGTCGGGGTGGCCGTAGGCGAGCGGCGCTCCCTCGCGGCGGGTGGCGTCGATGCGGGCCGCGACGAACATCAGCACGCGGCGGTGCAGCTCGTGGGGTGAGCGCACGCCGATGCGGGACGCGACGTTCGCGTCCATGCCGCGCTGCGCCTCCGCGAGGGCCACCAGCTCGTCGGAGGCCGGGGTCTCGGCCTCGTCGAGCGTCAGGGTGCCGCCGATGCGGGAGGTCGCGCGGTGCAGGCCGAGCAGGACGTGCTC
Organism: Frigoribacterium sp. CFBP 8751; assembly: GCF_014841545.1. NCBI lineage: Bacteria > Bacillati > Actinomycetota > Actinomycetes > Micrococcales > Microbacteriaceae > Frigoribacterium > Frigoribacterium sp. CFBP 8751. The sequence continues at coordinate 114,066 of NZ_JACYUB010000007.1, read as the reverse complement.
GGCGGCGATGTCGGCGGCGGCCCGGGTGACCTCGGCCGTGACGTGCGGGTTGCCGTCGCGGTCGCCGCCGATCCAGGTGCCGAGGCGCATGAAGGCGGGGGCGACGGCGGGCTCGCGGCCGGCGGCGTCGCCGAGCAGCCGGTCGTCGAGCAGGCGGTAGACCTGCGGCACGATCTCGAAGAGCGTCTGGTCGAAGATGCTCATGGCCGTGCGGACCTCGTCGAGCGGGGTCGGGCGCGTGGTGCGGATCGGCGAGGTGCGCCAGAGCGTGTCGACCTCTTCGAGCAGGCGGCGTTCGGCCTCGGCCACGGCGACGTCGTTCTCGAGCCGATCGCGGTCGATCATCAGGTCGCTGATGCGACGGATGCTCGATGCGACCGCACGGCGACGGGCCTCGGTCGGGTGCGCGGTGAGCACGGGGTGGAAGCGCAGGGCGTCGAGCCGCTTCGAGGCCTCGTCGGCGCCGACCTCGTCGGTCAGCTGTCGCAGGGTGGCCGAGACCGAGTCGCCCGCGGCGCTCGCCTCGCTGCCGCGGCGGCGCAGCACGCGGACGCGGTGGTGCTCCTCCGCGAGGTTGCTGAGGTGGAAGTAGCAGGTGAAGGCGCGGGCGACCTGCTCGGCGAGCCCTTGGTCGAGGGCGTCGACGAGGCGCTGGGCATCGTCGAGGCTCGCGCCGTCGGCTCCTTCGTAGGCGGCGATGACGGCGGCCCGGACGTCCTCGACGGCCTGGAAGAGCTCGTCGCCGCCGGATTCGCGCAGCACCCGGCCGAGCAGGCTGCCGAGGTAGCTGACGTCCTGACGGAGGCTGCCGTCGACGGCGCCGCTGATGTCGTCACGGCTGCCGTCGTGTCGTCGTGTGGTCTCGATGTCGGTCACCGCACCATCTTGGACGACCCGGGCGATGTATGACGCCACGTTCTGGTCACACCGCCATGTTTAATCGTGGCGCGGTGCCCACATCGTGGCGTCGTGGGCCCGGGTGCGACGTCGCCCGGGTCACGTCGCGTCGACGACCACGTCGTCGAAGAGCGCGAGCAACGGCTCGAAGTCCTGGCGTTCCGACGCCGCACGACAGGCTGCCACGTTGGTGGTGGAGTCGATCGAGCGCCAGTCGAGGCGCCGGCCCGCGTCCTCGGCGATCCGGCCCCACAAGACCCGCTGGGCCCGGCCGTTGCCTTCGCGGAACGGATGGATGTAGTTGATCGCGTCGAAATGGTGGGCGAGCCTCTCGACGAACCGCGTCCTGTCCATGCCGCGGAGGTGGTCGTCGGCCCGCAGCTCGTCGAACGCGAAAGCCGATGCTCGCTCGATCATCGACCAGGGCAGGAAATGCTCGGCACCAGGGGTGTTCTTGCGGATGTCGACGATGCGCGGCGTGCCGGCCCAGTCGTACACGTCCTGGAACAGGTGACGGTGGATGCCACAGAGCTCGGCCAGGTCGCGCGTGCTCGGAGCCTCGTGGTCCGAGAGCTGGACGAGCCGGGCGAACGCGAGGGCACCCTCGGCTTCGTCCAACGACCGCCGATCGGTCGCGCCGACGAGATTCCGAAGGATTCCCGTGGCCGGATCGACGTACGGGTCGACGCCGTCAGGCAAGTCCGTAGCGAGCCCGCGCCCGGGCGACGAGCTCGTCGGAGTCGATCCGCCCCGCCACGTAGTCGACGGCATCCGACGACGTGTCGGAGTCGACGTGCAGGCCCTCCATCTCGCCGCTGTGCTCGGCCTCGTGGACCGACCGCTGTCGGAAAAGGGTCAGCTGTGCAGGGTCGGACGGCGGTGTCATGGTCGCTCCCGGACGATGGCGGCTGGCTCGGATCGTCCCATTTTACCTGCTCGCCCAGTTCACGTCGCGGCCCAGAGCGCCCGGTAGTACGCCGTGCGGACGGGGTCGTCGGCGACGCCGTACGAGTCGAGGAAGGTCTGCTCGAAGCCGGGGCCGTAGTTCCAGCCGAGGCTCATCGTCGCGACGGCGATGTCGGCCCAGCGGTCGGCGACGCCGAGGGCGTCGAAGTCGACGTGCCCCGACCAGAGTCCGTCGTCGCCGATCAACGTGTTGGGCACGCAGGGGTCGCCGTGGCAGACGACGAGGCGGTCGATCGCCGGCGGGTCGCCGAGTCCAGGAGGCGCGGTGCGAGCCTTCTCGCTGGTCGCGATGCGGTCGTCCACCGACCAACCGAACGGGCACTCGTCGACCGGCAGCACGTCGTGCAGTCGCCTCAGCCCTCGTCCCGCCTCGCGCGCGGCGGTCGCCGGGTCGGCGGCCCAGAGCAGGTCGACGGCGCTGCGCCCCGGCACACCCGCCGTCACCAGGTACTCGCCCGCGTCGTCGCCGCCGATCTCGAGCACGCGGGGGGCGGGGGTGAAGTCGACGACCCAGCGCAACCGCATCTCCTCGGCGTGCAGGTCGAGGCCGCTGCCGTGCGGGGCCCACTTCGCGAAGCGCCGGGTCGGCCCGTCGCCGAGGCGGTACGTGGTGCCTCCGGCCTCGTTCCGCCAGACCGCCGTGATCGCGTCGCCGCGCGCGGCCGTGACCACCGCCTCCGGCACCTCGAGGTCGGGGTCGGGCCGATTCTGCGTCCACATGCCCCGAGTCTCGCACCCGCACCCGCTGCCCCTGGCGCCCCTGCTGCCTGGCCGCCGTGTGCACTTCGCGACGGTCGGCTGGGGATCGGGGCCGTGGGGCGGAGATGAGCGGCGTGGCGCGCGGCGGTTGTCGGGTTCGGCACGCGGGGTGGGGAGGTGCGGGTCGGGTTCGGCACGCGGGGTGCGGGGTGTGGAGGTGCGGGTCGGGTTCGGCACGCGGGGTGTGGAGGTGCGGGTCGGGTTCGGCACGCGGAGTGCGGGGGTGCGGAGTGCGGGGCGCGGAGGTGCGAGTTCGGCACGCGGGGCGCGAAGGCACGGGTGGGGTGCGGCACGGCGGGTTCGGCACACGGGGCGCGGAGGCGCGGGTGGGGTGCGGGCACGCCGGGAACGGCAAGGCGCCCCTGGAGACGACGGAGCGGGCCGCCCCCGGAGGGACGGCCCGCTCTGTCGTGGTGCGGGGGGAGCTGCTTACGCGCGGCTGCCCTTGCGGCCGGTGATGAAGCCCCAGATGACGAGGACGACGAGCGCACCGAGGATGGCGATGATCCAGCTCTGGATGCTGAAGAAGCCGTCGTAGCCGACGTTGAAGACGGCTCCGCCGATCCAGCCACCGATGAGGGCGCCGATGACACCGAGGATCAGGGTGGCGATCCAGCCGCCGCCCTGACGGCCGGGGAGGATGAGCTTGGCGATGGCACCGGCGATGAGGCCGAGGAGGATGAAGGCGAGGAAGCCCATGATGTGTTCCTTTTCGTTTGGTGCGCGGGTTGCGCTGATGCTGCTGAGACGGTCGGGATCGGGTGCGTGCCAGCGGGGTCCGTGTGACGGCCGCATGCGAAGAGGCCCGTGAGAAGGTCGTCCTCTCGGGCCCCTGCGGCTGGAAGGACTAGTGCGCGGCCTTGCGGGCCTTCTTCACCGCGGCCTTGCGGGCCTTGGCGACGTCCTTCTTGGCCTGGGCACGCGCCTTCTTCACCTTGGGGTCGTTCCAGAACGAGTCGAAGAAGTTGCTGATCTCCTTGTAGCGACCCTTTCCGGCCTTGGCTCCGTAGGTGTACGCGAGGAACGCGATGAGGGCGATGACGAGGTACTTGAAGCGCATGTGGGGGTCCTCCCAGTGGGACGTTCTTGTCGTTCGGGGGTGACGCTATTCCTCCTGGGAGTTCTCTGTTACAAATCGGATTGGTGGGAAGCGCCCGTTGTTCGCTTTTGTCCTGCCCCTCGGTCGGCCGACGCTCGGCCCACGCCCGGCCGACGCCCGGCCGACACCCGGCCAGACACCCGGACGACACGTGTCGCATAGCCACCTCCGAGCCCCCGACACACCCCCGCCGCACGGCCGAAACACCCCGGCAACACCCCCTGGCTAGCGTCGAGCCATGGGTGAGCTCTTCGAGGGATACGCGACCACCACGGGTGCCGCGGCCCGGTCGGTCGGCACCCGACCAGCCGGCGCCCGTCCGTCGGCCGCCGCGTGGGACGAGATGTTCGAGCCGGACGGCACGCCCCGTCGGGCCTACCACGAGATCCACGCGACGCTCGAGGGCATGACGCAGGACGACCTGCGGGGCCGCACCGCGGCGCTCGCCGACTCGTACCTGGCGCAGGGCGTCACCTTCGACTTCGCCGGCGAGGAGCGGCCGTTCCCGCTCGACGCCGTGCCGCGGGTCGTCGAGCACGCCGAGTGGACGACCGTCGAGCGCGGCATCAAGCAGCGGGTCAAGGCCCTCGAGGCGTTCCTCGCCGACGTCTACGGCCCGCAGACCGCCATCGCCGACGGGGTGATCCCGGCGAGCCTGATCACGAGTTCGAGCCACTTCCACCGGCAGGCGAGCGGCATCGACCCGGCCAACGGCGTGCGCATCCAGGTGAGCGGCATCGACCTGATCCGCGACGAGGCGGGTGCCTGGCGCGTGCTCGAGGACAACGTGCGGGTGCCGAGCGGCGTCAGCTACGTGATCTCGAACCGTCGCGTCATGGCGCAGACGCTGCCCGAGCTGTTCGTCTCCATGCGCGTGCGTCCGGTGGGCGACTACCCCAACCGGCTGCTCGCCGCCCTGAAGAAGAGCGCCCCGTCGGGAGTCGACGAGCCGACCGTCGTCGTGCTGACCCCCGGGGTGTTCAACTCCGCCTACTACGAGCACACCCTGCTGGCGCGCCTCATGGGCGTCGAGCTGGTCGAGGGCCGCGACCTCTACTGCTCGGGCGGCCGCGTCTTCATGCGGACCACCGGCGGACCCGAACGCGTCGACGTGATCTACCGCCGCGTCGACGACGAGTTCCTCGACCCCCTGCAGTTCCGCGCCGACTCGGTGCTCGGTTCGCCGGGCCTCCTGATGGCCGCCCGTCTCGGCACGGTGACGATCGCGAACGCGGTGGGCAACGGCGTCGCCGACGACAAGCTCGTCTACACCTACCTGCCCGAGCTGATCCGCTACTACCTGGGCGAGGAGGCGCTGCTGCCGAACGTGCACACCTGGCGGCTCGAGGACCCCGGCGCCCTGGACGAGGTGCTCGACCGCCTCGACGAGCTCGTCGTCAAGCCGGTCGACGGCTCGGGCGGCAAGGGCCTCGTCGTCGGTCCGGCCGCGAGTCGACGCGAGCTCGACGAGTTGCGCACGCAGCTGCAACGCGACCCTCGCGGCTGGATCGCGCAGCCCGTCGTGCAGCTCAGCACGATCCCGACCCTGGTCGACGACGGCCTCCGCCCCCGCCATGCCGACCTCCGGCCGTTCGCCGTGCACGACGGCGACGACGTGTGGGTGCTGCCCGGCGGCCTCACCCGGGTCGCCCTGCCCGAGGGGCAGCTGGTCGTCAACAGCAGCCAGGGCGGCGGCTCGAAGGACACCTGGATCGTCGGCGGCGACGTCAACGCCTGGGCCGGTCACGACGTGAGCGCGCTGATCGCCGAGCAGACGACCCCGACCCAGTCGATCCCGATCGTCACGCCCGAGCAGCTCGCCGAGGCCGCGGCCGCCGCGGCCGACCACAGCCCCGACCACGCGCCCCAGGACGACCCCCGCAACGACCAGCAGGCGCAACAGCAACAGGCGAAGGAGGTGCGGGCCGGGTCACGAAGCCGACCCGCGCCTCCTGCGTCCCGCGTTCCCGACCGCGGAGCCACCCCGACCGAAGGGCCATCATGCTGAGCCGCATCGCCGAGAGCCTGTTCTGGATCGGCCGCTACATCGAGCGGTCGGACGGCACGGCACGCATCCTCGACGTGCACCTGCAGCTGCTGCTCGAGGACCCCTGGATCGAGGAGGACGTCGCCTGCCGCAGCCTCCTCGCCGTGATGGGCAGCGACGCCCCCGAGGGCGACCTGGCCCGGGGCGACGTGCTGTCGATGCTGGCGGTCGACCGGCACAACCCGGCCTCCATCGCCTATTCGCTCGGCGCCGCCCGCGAGAACGCCCGACGGGCCCGCGAGATCGTCTCGACCGAGCTGTGGGAGTGCCTCAACACGACGCGCGCCCGCATGCCGCGCAAGGTCGCCGACGACAAGGTGCACGAGTTCTTCGCCTGGGTGCGCGAGCGCAGCGCGCTCGCCGTGGGGATCATCGAGAGCGCGACGAGCCGCGACGAGGTGTGGCAGTTCTTCACCCTCGGCCGGTCGATCGAGCGGGCCGACATGACCGCGCGCCTGCTCGCGACCCGCACGCTGACGGAGGCGTCCGGCCCGTCGTGGACGACGATCCTGCGGTCGTGCGGTGCGTACGAGGCCTACCTGCGCACCTACCGGGGCGTGCCGAGCGCTCGCAACGCCGCCGAGTTCCTGCTGCTCGACCGGTTGTTCCCGCGCAGCGTGCTGTTCGCCATCAGTCGGGCCGAGGCCTGCCTGCGCGACGTCGAGCCGACGAACCACCGGGTGGCGGCGTCCGACAGCGGGGTGCGCATCCTCGGTCAGATGCGCAGCGAGCTCGAGTACCGGCCGATCGGCGAGATCCTCGACGACCTGCCCGGCCAGATGGACACCGTGCAGGCCGCGACGAGCGCCGCGTCCGAGGCGATCCGGCAACGGTACTTCCCGACGAGCGCGGCACCGACCTGGGTGGGGGAGCGATCGTGAGCCGGCTGCGCATCCGGCACCTGACGGGCTTCTCGTACCAGGGCGAGGCGGTCGCGAGCTACAACGAGGCGCGCATGCTGCCCGCGCACACCGAGGGCCAGTTCGTGCTCTCGTCGCACCTGCGCATCGAACCCGTCGCCGCGTCGCACGAGTACGTCGACTACTGGGGCACGCGGGTGTCGTCGTTCGAGGTGCTGCTGCCGCACCGGCAGCTGTCGCTGACCGCGACCTCGCTCGTCGAGGTGCGACCTCAGGCGCATCCGTCCGAGACGATCTCGTGGGACGACCTGGCGGCGGTCGCGGGGGCCAGCACGTCGTTCGTCGAGCACCTCGAGCAGACGCCCCTCACCGCGCCTCCGGTCGACCTGGCCGAGGTCGGCACCGAGGCACGGGCGTCGCACGCCGACCCGTGCGCCGCCGCGATGGCGATCTGCGAGACGGTCGGAGGCGCGGTGCGGTACCTGCCGGGCGTCACCAACGTGAAGACCACGGCCGCCGAGTCGTGGGCCGCCCGGGCCGGCGTCTGCCAGGACATCGCCCACGTCACGGTCGGTGCGCTGCGGGCGGCGGGCATCCCGGCGCGCTACGTCAGCGGCTACCTGCACCCGAAGCCCTCGGCCGAGCTGCGCGAGACCGTCACGGGCGAGTCCCACGCCTGGGTCGAGTTCTTCTGCGGCACCTGGCACGGCTACGACCCCACCAACCTGATCGACATCGGCGAACGCCACGTGGTCGTCGGCCAGGGCCGCGACTACCGCGACGTGCCGCCGCTGCGCGGTGTCTACGCGGGGTCGTCGAACAGCGAGCTCTTCGTCACCGTCGAGATCACCCGCGAGGCCTAGGGCGGCCCGGCCCGCCGGGGGCTCAGGAGGCGCGGGTCAGCAGGCCGTGTAGGCGTGGGCCGGGTCGTCGGCCGGCACCAGGTCGTGGTCGCGCACGATGGTCGAGGGGGCCGGGTCGAGCTCGCCGACGCGGGCGCAGACCTCGGCGATCGAGCCGCGGAGGTCGTCGGTGTACTCGACGTCGAACACGAGCCCGCCGTAGACGTCCGTGAAGGCGTCGCACTCGTCGTAGCGGTCGCACTCCTCGGTGACGGCGAAGTCGTAGCCGACCTCGTCGCGGCCCCGGGCACCGAGGTCGGCGGTGTTCTTCTGCGCCGTCGCCAGCCCGGCCGCGTGGGCCCGCGCGACGAGCAGCGTCGCGAAGGCGACCGCGTCGTCCTCGCCGAAGGCGTCGTCCGACCGCGTCCACGAGTCGAGGTTGTCGAACTCGACCGCCTGGTAGCCCGAGGCGGCGCACCCGTCGATCGTCGAGGCCTGGTGCTCGGCCACGGCCTGCCGGTTCGCCTCGGTGGACAGGTCGAACAGGTGCTCGTCCGGCCAGCCCGGGTCGACCAGCGGTTCGCCGTCGGCCGTCCGCACGAGCAGCTCGTCCGGCCACTCGACTCCGGGCTGCGTCTGGAACCCGTTGACGTAGCAGATGCCGTAGGCGCCCTCGGCGGGGTCGTCGGTGCTGTCGCGGGCGACGACGGTGGCTCCGTCGGGGACCGGCGACGCGCCTCCCAGTTGGTAGTCGAAGCGGGCGCCCTCGGGCGGCAGCACGACGCCGTCGGCCGTCGCGGCCCCCGACGCCACCACCGCGGACGAGGAGGCGCGCTCGGGTCGTTCACCGACCCCGGCGTCGACGTTCGTGCAGCCCGTCACGGCGAGGGCCACGGCGACCAGGCCGACGAATCCGAGGGGTACGCGCATGCGGCGAGCCTAGGGGAGACCGCTCGGCGACACCGTCGGGTCGACACGGCACCCCCGCACGCCGCGGTGCCCTGTCCACTCGGCGTCGTCGTCGGGTGGAGTGCTCGTGCGGGTGTGTGCGTCAGGCGGTGTGCGAGAGCGGGGCGGACTCGCGCTCGACCGCGGCGTCCACCGCGGCGTCGACCGCCGGGGTAGGCGTCACCGGGGCGCGTCGCGAGGCCAGGAAGTCGAGGCGCGCGGCCTGTCGGGCCGACTCCCGATCGAGCTCGGCCTGGCGGGCGGCGGCCCGGGACGCGGCGCGCGTCGCCGCGAGCGAGCGAGCGTTGTCGCGGGCGCGGGTGGCGGCGGCCGAGGAGGCGCGGCGTGCGGTCGCCCCCGTGGCCCGGGCGGCGACGGCGGCTCCGGCCGCGGTGGCTCGACTGCCGTGACGGACGCCGTCCCAGGTCGAACGAGCGGCCGGTCGGGTGCGGGTCGCCACGGTGGTGCCCGTCGTGCGGAACCACGCGACGACGACGGGCGTCGTGCGTCGGACCCAGGCGACCAGGGCCTCCGAGGCGTGACGGATGCTCCGGGCCGTGGCTCGGCCGGCACGGGCCAGGGCGTCGCCGGCGGCGCGCGTGGCGGCCGCGACGTGGGCGGCGGCGGACGCGAGGACGGGACGCAGGCGCTCGGCGAGGGTCGGGCCCGCGGTCACCGGCTCGGGGGACGGCTCGGGCGCGGCCAGGGGAGCGGACTCGTTCTCGACGGGCGTGCTCGGGGCGGAGGCGACCGCCGGGGTCGGTGCGGCGGCGACCACGGGGGCGGACGCGAGCACGGCGGCGGACGTCGGTCGTCCTGCGGGCAGGACCCGCGCCTCCCGGGCCGCCGGACGCGTGGTGACCGGTGCCGTCCCACGGGCGGCCTCGTGCTCGAGACCGCGGTCGGGCTCGTCGCGCGGCAGGGCGCCGAGCACCCGGTCGGTCAGCCCGACGAGCGCGATCGCGACGCCGCCCACGGCGAGGGCGGCGCCCAGCAGCCAGATCGCGATGGTGACGAAGTCGAGGTCGCCGATCGGCAGGAAGCCGCCGGCGAAGAGGCCCACGCTCGCGAGGCGGAAGGTGGCGGCCATGACGAGCGCGGCACCCGAGACGAGCATCGCGAGAGCGACCCAGCCCGTGACTGCTGCCTTGCCCATGCGACACCTCCTGTCCGTGGGGCGCACGCCGCGAGTCGGGCCCGCGCGGACGTCCCCTGCGAATGTAACCCCGACGGGGGCTCGACCGTAACCCGTGGAGGTGGACGCGCCGTTCCCGGGCGATGCTCGGCTTCTGCGGGGGCTTCTCGGATGCGGGGCCGGGAGGATCGGGGGCATGGCCAACTTCGACCGTCTCCTGGGTGCCGCCGCGCGTGCGCTCGGCAACTCCTCTTCTTCCTCGACCGGGCGCGGTGGTGCGTCCGGCGGTTCCACCGACTGGCGCGACATGGTGCGCAAGGTCTCCGACAAGGTCACCGGCGACGACCGTCAGACCGTGCAGTCGCAGCAGGGCCGGCAGCAGCCGCAGCGTGGCGGGTACGGCGCACCTCAGCAGGGCGTCGGTCGTCCGGCGACGGGTGGGCACGCCCCGCAGGGCTCCGCCGCCGATCGTGCGGCCCTCGCCAAGTACGACTACCTGCTGCAGACCGCCCCGCCGCAGCAGCTCGAGCAGGTGCACCGCGACGCGTTCGAGCGGCTCACCCCCGAGCAGCGCCAGCAGGTGCTCGCCCGCCTGAGCGCCGAGGTGCCCCAGGGCGAACGTCCCGCCTCGAGCTCCCCCGCCGACCTCGCCCGGGCGGCGACGCGCGGCGAGACCGCGCACCCCGGGCTGATGAAGCGCGTGCTCGGCAGCACGGGTGGCAAGGTCGCGGCGGGTGCCGCGGTCGGCGCCGGAGTGGCCGGGGTCGCGGGCCTCGCAGTCGCCGTGGCCGGTGCGGCCGCCGTCAGCAGCGTCGCCCTGCCCCTGCTGTCCGACGCCGTGACGTCGGGCATCGACTTCGACCAGCTGACGAACGGGTTCGGTTTCGAAGGGCTCGACGGTCTGACCGCAGGCGGCGAGGAGTACCTCGGCGGCCTGGGCGAGCAGGTCGGCGGCCTCGGCGACCAGGTGGGCGGGCTGGGCGACCAGCTCGGCAACCTCGGCGAGGGGTTCCAGATCCCCGGCCTCGGCAACCTCTTCGACCGCTGACCGCGCGAGTCGCGTCCTGAGACCCCAGGATCTCGCCGAGACCCTTCCGCGCGCGCGGGGGTCCAAGCGACTTCCTGGGGCCTCACGCCGGTAGCCTCGGGCAATGACCGCGATCTCGGTCGGCATCGCCGCCGTCTTCCTCCTGCTCTTCGCCGTGTCGCGTCGACGGGACGCCCGGAGGTTCCGCAACGGGGTCTTCCTCTTGATGGCCGGGGGGTTCGGGGTCGTCGCCGCCGCGAACGTCCTCGTCGCCGCGTTCCCGCCGCTCGTCTTCGTGTTCCTCGTCGCCGTGGCGCTCGTGCCCCTGCTCGTCCTCGCGCTCGCCGTCTTCGCGATCGCGAACGGCGTCACCATGCTCCGGTCCGAAGGGCGCAGCCTCGGCAACCTGCTGTCGTTGTTGGTCGGCATCGCGCTGATCGGCGTGCCGTTGCTCGTCGTCGTGATCGTCGAGGCCGGTCGCCGGTCGGACGTCGCGGCCCTCCAGGACGCAGCCGTGGGGCTCGGCATCGTCGTGGTCTTCGTCACCGGCTACGCCGCGCTCACGTTCGCCGCGTTCACCCTGTGGTCACTCGTCTACGCCCGACCCCGGGTGCGCGAGCAGCCCGACGCCCTGATCGTGCTCGGCTCCGGTCTGATCCGTGGCGAGGTGCCGCCGTTGCTGCGCAGCCGACTCGACCGGGCGCTGGCGATCTACCGCGCGACTCCCGAGGGCGTGAGGCGGCCGGTGCTCGTGCCGTCGGGCGGTCAGGGGACCGACGAACCGCGTCCCGAGGGTGAGGCCATGGCCGAGTACCTGATCGCCCAGGGTGCCGACCCGGCCGACGTGCTACCCGAGACGGCGTCGCGCTCGACCCGCGAGAACCTCGTGTTGTCGGGTCGGGTGCTCGCCGACGCCGGTCGGACCGGGCCGACCCTCGTCGTGACGAACAACTACCACGTGCTGCGTGCCGCCCTGCTGGCACGGGACGCCGGCAGCAGCGCCGACGTGGTCGGGGCCCCCACCGCCGCGTACTACGTGCCGAGCGCCTTCCTGCGCGAGTGGGTGGCCGTCATGGTCGAGCACAAGCTGCTCAACGTGCTGCTGGTCGCGCCGTTCGTCGTGATGCTGGCGTCCCTGCTGGTCTACGCGCGCCTCTGACCCGCCGGCGCCGCGCCTCCTGGTCAGGACGGTCGCGTCGCCGTGCCCTCGTCGACGGCCAACTCGGCCGCGGTCTCGTCGCGTGCCCGGGCCGCGGCCGCGGCCGCGTCGCCGTCGTGCTGCAGGCGGTAGTGGAACCGGCCCGCCCCGAGCACGGGCAGTGCTCCGGTGACGGGGTCGGGCTCGCCCCCGCGGACGCGGCGCACCCGCAGGTGTTGCCCGCGCACGAGCCACACGACGGCGACGCCGGCCGCCACGAAGCCCGACGCCGCGGCGACGCCGATGGCCCAGCGCGGTCCGGCGACGTTCGCGACCCAGCCGACCATCGGTGCGCCGAGGGGCGTGCCACCGGTGAAGACGGCCATGTAGAGCGCCATGACGCGCCCTCGCATGCGGGGTGCCGTGGTCAGCTGCACGGTGGCGTTCGCCGTCGTCATCAGGGTGATCGAGGCGAGTCCGACGGTGACGAGCACGGCCGCGAAGCTCCAGTAGGTCGGCATGACGGCGGCGACGAGGCAGGTGACGCCGAAGGCCAGGGCCGCCGTGACGAGCACGCGCCAGCGAGGCTTCTCGCGTCGGGCGGAGAGCAGGGCGCCGACCAGCGACCCCACCGCGATCGCCGACGACAGCAGGCCGAACCCGCTCGCGTCGACACCGAACTCGACGCTGGCCATGGTCGAGGTGAAGATGGCGAAGTTGAGGCCGAAGGTGCCGATGACGAACACCATGACGAAGACGACGACGAGGTCGGGTCGCTCGCGCACGTACCGGAACCCCTCGCGGATCTGGCCCTTGGCCCGCGACACCGCCGGTTTCAGCTCGAGCTGCGCGACGCGGATGAACCGCAGCGACAGCAGCACGGCGGCGAACGAGCCGGCGTTGATCAGGAACACCCAGCCCGTGCCGATCGTCGCGATGAGCACGCCGGCGACGGCGGGGCCGATCAGGCGGGCGCCGTTGAACGAGGCCGAGTTCAGGCTGACGGCGTTCGTCAGGTGGCCGGGGGGCACGAGCTCGGACACGAAGCTCTGCCGCACCGGGGCGTCGATCGCGGCCGCGACGCCGAGCAACAGGGCGAAGAGGTAGACCATCCAGAGCTGCACGCTGTCGGTCAGCACGAGCACGCCCAGGCCGAGCCCGAGCAGGCCCATGCTCAGCTGCGTCACCATCAGCAGCCGCCGCCGGTCGAACCGGTCGGCGATCAGCCCGGTGATCGGCACCATCAGGATCGGCGGCGCGAACTGAAGCGCCATGGTGATGCCGAGCGCCGTGGCGTCGTTGTCGGTCAGGTCGGTGAGGACGAGCCAGTCCTGCGCCGTCCGTTGCATCCAGGTGCCGATGTTGGACACGAGCGCGCCGGCGAACCAGAGGCGGTAGTTGAACAGCGACAGGCTGCGGAACATGGCCGTCACGAGCGCGTCAGCTTCCGCAGGATCTCGGTGGCGTCGGCCAGGGTGCGACGCTCGTCGGGGGTCAGGGCCGAGAGGCGGGGCACGAGCCACTCGTCACGGCGTCGACGCGTCTCGAACACGAAGGCGGCACCGGCCTCGGTCGTCTCGAGCAGCACGCGGCGTTTGTCGTCGTCGTCGACCGTGCGACGCAGTAGCCCGGCGTCGACGAGCTTGCCGACGGTGCGGTTCATCGACGGGGGAGTGACGCCCTCGTGGGCGGTCAACGCCCCGATCGTCAACGGTTGGTTCTGCACGACGTAGCCGAGAGCGGCCATCTGGGCGTCCGTGACGTCGGCGTCGGCCTTCTGCTGGCGCAGTCGACGGGCGAGTCGCAGCACGGCCCCGCGGACGTCGGTCGCGAGGTGGGCGTGCGGCACGGCCCGGGTGGCGGAGGGGGCAGGAGGCGCGGAGTCGGTCATCGCCGGGCCACGATACTCGTTTAGTTCGGCTAAGTAAACGTCTGGCCCGGACGGCGTGCGCCTAGGCTCGGACCGATGAGCGACGACGACGTCCCGGCCGAGCCGAGCCGCCCCTCCTGGTTGACCGGGCGTGGGGCCGTGCTGACGGTGGCGCTCATCGTGGGCATCTCGCCGTTCGCGACCGACATGTACATCCCCGCGCTGCCGGCCATCGCGCGCGACCTCGGGGCGACGACGGCCGAGGTGCAGCTCAGCCTGACGGCGTTCCTCGTCGCGTTCGCGGTCGGCCAGATCGTGATCGGGCCGATCAGCGACGGTCGGGGCAGGAGGCGCATCCTGCTGGGCGGGACCGTCCTGTTCGCCCTCGCCTCGATCGCCTGCGCCGTGGCTCCCGACGCGGCCACCCTCGTCGTCGCACGTGTCGCGCAGGGTCTCGGCGGCGCGGCGGGCTCGGTGGCGGCACGGGCCATGGTGGGGGACTCGACGACGGGCCTCGTGCGCAGCAGGCTCTTCGCGACGCTCGCCGCGATCAACGCCGTCGGTCCGGTCGTCGCGCCGCTCGTGGGCGGCGTCGTGCTCTCGGTGTCGAGCTGGCGGGCGACGTTCGTCGTGCTGGCGGTGCTCGGCGCCGCGTTGACCTGGGCGGCCGCGCGGCGCCTGCCCGAGACGCTCGTCGATCCCGAGCCGGGTGCGGGTTCGCTGCTCGCGTCCCTGCGACGGATGGGCACGCTGCTCGCGATGCCGCGCTTCCGCTGGTACCTCGTGACGGGCTGCGCCGCGACGATCGGCTTCTTCTCGTACATCGCCACGTCGTCGTTCGTCTTCCAGGAGCAGTACGGCTTCGGCGAGGGCCTCTACACGCTCGTCTTCGCCTCGAACGCGTCGTGCATGATCGCCTCGACCCTGGTGTTCCGCCGACTCGTCGGGCGCTTCGCCGAGGACCACCTCTTCACCGCCGGCCTCGTCACCTGCACCGTGGGCTCGGCCCTCGTGCTCGTCGGTGCGCTGACCGGCGTCGGCCCGGCACTGATCTGGCCCGCGCTCGCCCTCGTGACGGCGGGCTGGGGCTGGGTCATCCCCGGGTCGATCACGCTGACGCAGGCGCTCGGGCACCGCGCGCCCGGCACGGCCGCCGCGCTCGCGGGTGGGCTGCAGTTCGGGCTCGGCGGCGCCGCGACCCCGCTCGCCGGGGCACTCGGCGGCACGGCCGTCGTGATGGGCGCGCTGATGCTCGGGTTCATCGCGGTCGGTCTGGCCGTGCAGGTGTGGGCCTCGTCGCGACCCGGGACCCCGGCGACCTGACCCACGGGGCGTCGGGCGGCACCCACGCGACCCGACCTCGGCGACGCGACCCGCGCCTCCTGCCGTCCATCCGGGGCTGGTGCGCCGGACCGGGCGGTGCCACCCTGGGCTCGACGCCGACCGGCGCCGTGACCCGAGGAGGACCCCGTGACCGTGCAGCTCACCCCGTACCTGGCGTTCCGCTCCGAGACGAGGGAGGCGTTCGACTTCTACGCCTCCGTCTTCGGCGGCAGCCCCACCTTCAGCACCTTCGGCGAGTTCGGGGTGGGCACCCCCGACGAGGCCGGGAAGGTCATGCACGCCCAGCTGAAGACGCCGTCGGGTCTGCTGCTGATGGGGGCGGACCGCCCCGACTCGTACCCGCTCGAGGAGGCGAGCAGCGTGTCGCTCTCGCTCTTCGGCGGACCCGACGACGCGGACGAGCTGACGACGTGGTTCGCCGCGCTCGCCGAGGGCGGAACCGTGCACGAGGCCCTGTCGCAGGCGCCGTGGGGCGACTCGTTCGGCATGCTGGACGACCGCTTCGGTCAGCACTGGATGGTCAACGTCGGCGGTGCCGCGGCCTGAGCCCGGGTCGCGCCGCCCACGGACCAGGCGGCCTGAGCCCGGGTCGCGCCGCCCACGGACCAGGAGGCGCGGGGGCGGTCTCCGAGGACGCCCCGCCTCAGGCGCGTCCGAGCCGACCGATCACGCTCTCGTCGAGCCGGGCGAGCAGGTCGGCCACGTCGTCGTAGACCTCCTCGGCCCCGGCCTCGACCAGCTCGGCCCGGGAGAAGCCGCCGCTCAGCACGCCGACGCAGGTCACGCCCGCCCGGTGCGCGGCCTCGACGTCCCACACGGCGTCGCCGACCATCACGGCGCGCTCGGCCGGCACGTCCGCCTTCTCGAGGGCGACCTCGACGATGCCGGGGTCGGGTTTGGCGGTCTCGACGTCCTCGCTCGACGTGACGGCCCACAGGGCGTCCTCGACGTCGAGCAGGCCGCGCAGCGCCTTCAGCTCGTCCTCGGGCGCGCTCGTGGCGAGCACGACCCCGTGCCCCCGGCGCGCGAGCTCGGCGAGCAGGTCGGTCGCCCGCTCGAAGACGTGCAGGTCGCCCTCGTCGCCGAGGTGCTCGGCGTAGTGGCGCGAGTGCGCGTCCTTCGCGTCGTCGAGGAGGCGCGCGGCGGCGTCGTTCCCGACCAGCCCCTCGACCAGCAGGGCCGAGTCCTTGCCGATCGACCGGTGGATGCGCCAGCTGTCGACGGGGTGGCCGACGTCGCTGAAGGCCCGCGACCAGGCGTCGACGTGCGCGAAGTTCGAGTCCACCAGGGTGCCGTCGATGTCGAAGAGGACGGCGGTGGACGGCGAGGAGGACGTGGGGGAGGTCATCCCGCCACCCTGCCCCTGAACGAGCAGGGCTGCACGGACTGCACGAATTTCGCCGAGGGCAAAGCGACACCTGTTGTCCGAGTGTCGATGCGGGCGTATGTTCGCAGGCGGGCTCGTCGACGAGCCCGACCGGCCCGACGGCCGGCCCACGAACGGAGAGAGGCACACACCATGGCACGGTTCAGCGACAAGACGGCACTCGTCACCGGCGGAGGCAGCGGCATCGGCGCCGCGATCTCCCGGTCCCTGGCGGCCGAGGGCGCGTCGGTGGTCGTCACCGACATCAAGCTCGAGGCGGCGCAGGGCGTCGTGGACCAGATCGTCGCCGCCGGCGGCACGGCCGTGGCCTTCGAGCAGAACACCGCGAAGCCCGAGCAGTCCGAGGCGGCCGTCGAGTTCGCGAAGACCACCTACGGCGCCCTGCACCTCGCCGTGAACAACGCGGGCATCGGCGCCCCGGCCGCCGACATCGGCGAGTACGACATCGCCGCCTGGGACCGCGTCCGCTCGGTCGACCTCGACGGCGTCTTCTACGGCCTGCGCTACCAGCTGCCCGCCATGGTGGAGGTCGGCGGCGGCTCGATCGTCAACATGAGCTCGGTGCTCGGCTCGGTCGGCATCGCCCAGAACGCGGCCTACGTCGCCAGCAAGCACGCCCTGGTCGGCCTGACGAAGGTCGCGGCGCTCGAGTACTCGAAGCGTGGCGTCCGCACGAACGCGGTCGGCCCCGGCTTCATCGACACGCCCCTCGTGCGCGCCTCGCTCGAGGGCGACGCGCTCTCGTACCTCGAGTCGCAGCACGCCACCGGCCGCCTGGGCACCGACGCCGAGGTCTCGGCGCTCGTCCTGTTCCTGCTGAGCGACGAGGCGTCGTTCGTCACGGGCAGCTACCACCTCGTCGACGGCGGCTACTCGGCGCACTGACGACGGTGTGCAGGAGGCGCGATGCGGGGAGTCCCGCGCCGCGCCTCCTCGGTCGGCCCGCTTCAGCCGCGCTTCAGCGCCGGGCCGCCATGATGGGCACGACGCGCACCCGGCGCGACCGAGGGAGGCCCCGTGCGCGTGCTCGTCGTCGAGGACCAGGCGACCCTGGCCGAGGGGTTGCGGCTCGGGCTCGAGGCCGAGGGCATCGCGGTCGACGTCGCGGCGACCGGCACCGACGGGCTCTGGCGCACCCGCGAGGGCACCTACGACGTGGTCGTCCTCGACATCATGCTGCCCGGCATGAGCGGCTACGCCGTCTGCCGGGCCATGCGCGAGGGCGGCGACTGGACCCCCGTCATCGTGCTCACCGCCAAGGACGGCGAGTGGGACCAGGTCGAGGCCCTCGACACCGGCGCGGACGACTACCTCACCAAGCCGTTCTCGTTCGCCGTCCTGCTGGCCCGCTTGCGCGCCCTGGTCCGCCGTGGTGCCCGCGAACGACCGGTCGTGCTCGAGGCCGGTGACCTGCGCGTCGACCCGGCCTCCCGCAGCGTCCACCGCGGCGACGTCGCGGTCGAGCTCACCAGCCGCGAGTTCGCGGTGCTCGAGTTCCTCATGCGCCACGCCGGCAGCGTCGTCACCAAGCGCGAGGTGCTCGACGGCGTGTGGAACGACGACTTCGAGGGCGACCCCAACATCGTCGAGGTCTACGTGCGCCACCTGCGCAACAAGGTCGACCGCCCGTTCGGGCGCGAGGCCATCGTCACGCTGCGCGGGGCGGGCTACCGTCTGGAGGCGCGGGGTGGCTGAGCGCGCCCCTCGCGTCCCGGTGCCCGGGCCCGGGCCCTCGGCCGGCACCGGGCCGGGTCGCCCCCGACGGGCGTCGCTGCGCTCCCGCATCACCGCGGCCGCCGTGCTCGCCGTCGCACTGACCCTCGGCGTGTTCACGCTCGTCTTCGCGCTCGTGCAACAGGCCGTGCTCGCCGACGGCCCGCGCCGGTCCGCCTCGGCCGACGTGGACCGCGCCGTGTCGGCCCTGGCGATCGGTTCGACGCCCGACGTGGCAGTCGCGGGCGAGGCGGAGGGAGCCCTCGTCGTCGTGACCGACTCCTCGGGCCGCGTGCTCGCCGCCGGGGGAGAAGACGACCTCGTCGAGTCCGCCTCGTCGCTCGCGGCGGCCGGGTCGGGCGACCGCGTGACGCTCGACGGCGACCGGTTCGTCGTCGAACGGGACGACGTCGGGGTCGAGACCACGCCGACGCCGACGCCGAGCGCGGAACCGACGCCCACTCCGACCGCGTCCTCGCGGTCCGGCGACGACGACGATGACGACGCCGCGGAAGACGCCGACGACGCCGCCGTCGACACCACCCCGACGCCCGAGGCCACCCCCGAACCCGCCGAGACGGTGACGACCGAGTACGGCGTCGTGGCCGCGCGCTCCCTCGACGAGGCGAGCGCCGCCTCCTCGGCCAGCCTCGTGACGCTCGGGGTCGCGATCCCCGTGGCGCTGCTCGTGCTCGGCGTCACGACCTGGCTCGTGGTCGGCCGTGCCCTGCGCCCGGTCGAGTCGATGCGACGCGAGGTCGACGCGGTCACGGCGCAGAGCCTGTCGCGCCGGCTGCCCGACCCGGGTGGCAGCGACGAGATCGCCCGCCTCGCCCGCACGCTGAACGGCATGCTCGACCGGCTCGACTCGTCGGCGACGGCCCAGCGGCGCTTCGTCGGCGACGCCTCGCACGAGCTCAAGACGCCGCTCGCCACGATCAGGCAGCACGCCGAGGTCGCGCTGCTGCACCCCGGCAGCATCGACGGTGCGGCCCTGGCCGACACCGTCCTCGGCGAGGAGGCGCGGCTGACGGCGCTCGTGCAGGGTCTGTTGGTCCTCGCCCGGGCGGACGAGGGCGCCCTCGGGGTGACGCGTCGCCCGGTCGACCTCGACGATCTCGTGGTCGCCGAGACCGCCCGCCTGCGCGGCGTCGCCCGTCCCGACGGTCGGGGGTCGCTCGCCGTCGACGCCACGGCCGTCGGCCCGGCCCGCGTGGACGGCGACGAGGGACTGCTCGGCCAGGTCGTGCACAACCTCGTGGCGAACGCGGCCCGGCACGCCGACACCCGCGTCGCCGTCGCCCTCGACGAGCGCGACGGGCGCGCCGTGCTCACCGTCGACGACGACGGGGCCGGGGTCGCCGAGGCCGACCGAGAGCGGGTCTTCGAGCGGTTCGTCCGCCTGGACGAGGCCCGCGCCCGCGACTCGGGCGGCAGCGGGTTGGGGCTGGCGATCGTCCGCGAGATCGTCCGGGTGCACGGGGGCTCGGTCTCGATCACCACGTCGCCGCTCGGGGGTGCCCGCTTCGTGGTCGACCTCCCCGCCGGTCCCGTCTGACCCGAGGGCCACCCGCCCTGCCCCGGTGAGGCGACCCGCGCCTCCTGAACGGTTCTTCAGCGGGCTTCAGCACGGCTTCAGTGCTCGCTCGCGAGAGTGGGGTCACCAGCTCGAGAGAGCGACAGACCGGCCGCCCGGCGGCCCCACGAACGGAGCGAACCATGCTGAAGAACACCCTCACCAAGAAGAAGTCCCTGCTGATCGCCGGCGGCATCGCGGGCGTCCTCGTGCTGGGCGGCGGCGGCGTGGCGCTCGCCTCGGGCCTCGACGACGGCGTCTCCGCGCAGACCCGCGACCGGGCCCAGGAGGCGGCGCTCGCCGAGACCGGCGGCGGCACCGTGACCGAGGTGGACACCCTCGACGACGGACTCGCCGGTTACGAGGTCGAGGTCGTCCTGCCCGACGGGCGCGAGGCGACGGTGCTGCTCGGCGGCGACTACTCCGTCACCTCGAGCCGCGTCGACGACGACTCGCGGGGTTCCGGCGCCACCCCGACGCCCGCCGGCGACGACCGTGACGACGACGACTCCCTCGGCTCGGACGCCACCCCGACGCCCGTCGCGGGTTCGGGGCGCGACGACTCGGTCGACGACTCGACCCGCGACGACGACCTGACCGGCGCCGACTACGACCGGGCCGCGGCCGCCGCCCTCGCCGCCGCCGGTGGGGGCACGGTGACCGACGCCGACCGCAGCGACGACGCCGGCGTGGCCTACGAGGTCGACGTGCGCCTCGACGACGGCACCGAGGTCGACGTCGACCTCGACCAGGCGTTCGGCGTCGTGCGCACCGACGTCGACGCCCGCCGCTGACGGGGGCAGGGCCGCAGCCGGGCCGGTGATGGGAGACTGGTCACGTGCCCACCTTCTCCGCCGCCCGAGGCGACTACGAGTTCACCGACGCCCACGGCGTGACCGTGCACTACTACGTCTGGAAGGCCGCAGCGCCCAAGGCCGTGGTGCAGATCGCGCACGGCCTCGGCGAGTACGCCCTGCGCTACGACGACCTCGCGCAGGACCTCGTGCGGGCCGGCTACACGGTCTACGCGAACGACCACCTCGGCCACGGCGAGACCGGCCTCGGACAGTGGGACGGCGACCACACGAAGCTCGGCCGGCTCGGCCCGGCCGGGCTGCGCGGGGCGATGGAGGCGGTGGTCCGGTTGACGGGCATCGCACGTTCCGAGAACCCCGGCTCGCCGCTCGTGCTGCTCGGGCACTCGTGGGGCTCGTTGATGGCCCAGAAGCTCGTCGACGAGGGCTCCGACCGGTTCGACGCCGTCGTGCTGAGCGGCACGGCCTACCGGATGCCCGGCAGCATGAACGCGGGCGACCTGAACGCCCGGCACGCCCACCTCGGCGACACCGGCTACGAGTGGCTCAGCCGCGACCAGGCCGTGGTCGACGCCATGGCGGCCGACCCCCTGTCGGTGCAGGCGACGGCCCGTCAACTGTTCGGCACGGCCGACACGCTGCGGCTGATGGGTCGCCCCTCGACCCGGCTCGCGAGCGACCTGCCCGTGCTCGTGCTCGTCGGCGACGACGACCCGCTCGGCGGCGAGGCCAGCGCCCGCAAGCTCGCCGACGCGTACGTCAACCGCAGTCGGCTCAGCGACGTCGAGCTCGTGGTCTACCAGGGCGCGCGGCACGAGGTGTTCCGCGAGACCAACCGCGACGAGGTCGTGGCCGACCTGGTGCGCTGGCTCGACGACCGCGTGGGGCACCAGGCATAGGCTGCGACCATGCACGGTGAGTACAAGGTCCCAGGCGGCAAGCTCGTGGTCGTCGACCTCGACGTCAGAGAAGGGCGCATCGCCGGGTTCCGTCTCGCCGGTGACTTCTTCCTCGAGCCCGACACGGCGCTCGACGCCGTCGACCGGGCGGTGAACGGCCTGCCGGTCGAGTCCGACGCGGCGACGATCGCGGCGACGATCAAGCAGGGGCTGCCGGATGACGCGGTGCTGCTCGGCTTCTCGGCCGAGGCGATCGCCGTGGCGATCCGCCGCAGCCTCTCGAAGGCGACCGACTGGCGCGACTACGACTGGCAGATCATCCACGACGCCCCGGTGTCGCCCAACGTGCACCTCGCCCTCGACCAGGTGCTCACCGAAGAGGTCGGAGCGGGCCGCCGCGGGCCCACCCTCCGTTTCTGGGAGTGGGACCAGCCCGCCGTGGTCATCGGCAGCTTCCAGTCGTTGAAGAACGAGGTCGACCTCGACGCCGCCTCGACCCACGGCTTCGAGGTGGTGCGCCGCATCAGCGGCGGCGGCGCGATGTTCATGGACGCCCAGTCGATCGTGACCTACTCGCTCTACGCCCCGGGCGAGCTCGTGCAGGGCATGAGCTTCGCCGACTCGTACGCGTACCTCGACGAATGGGTCATCACCGCCCTCAAGTCGCTCGGCATCGACGCCTTCTACCAGCCGCTCAACGACATCACGAGCGCCAAGGGCAAGATCGGAGGGGCCGCTCAGAAGCGCCTGGGCAACGGAGCCCTGCTGCACCACGCCACGATGTCGTACGACATGGACGGCGACAAGATGGTGCAGGTCCTGCGCATCGGCCGCGAGAAGATGAGCGACAAGGGCACGACCAGCGCCGCCAAGCGCGTCGACCCGCTGCGCAGCCAGACCGGACTGCCCCGCGCCGAGATCATCGAGCGCCTCAAGCAGACCTTCACCGGTCTCTACGGCGCGACCGAGGGCCACGTCACCGAGGCCGAGCTCGAGAAGGCCGAGCAACTCGTCACCTCGAAGTTCGCGACGCCCGAGTGGCTGGCGCGCGTGCCCTGAGCACGCGAGGGTCGCCGTCGAGGCGACCCGCGCCTCCTGCTCTGCGTCCGCCTCGGCGACCGCACCGCGGTCAGCGGTCGAGCAGCTCGCGGTAGTCGACGTGATCGTCGACGAAGTCGACCACGAACGGGCAGAGCGGCACGACGCGCAGGTCGGTGTTCGCGCGCACGTCGTCGAGGGCACCCTGGACGAGCTGGGCCCCGAGGCCACCGGAACGGCGGCTGGGCTCGATCTCGGTGTGGGTGAAGCGGATCTCGTGGCCGACGACGTCGTAGGCCGCGAAGCCGATCGTCTCGCCGTCCTCGACGAGGGCGTACTGGTTCTGCGTGGGGCGGTTCTCTACCTCGGTGGTCATCCCGACACGCTACGCGCCCCCGGCCGGGAGTCGGGCACGTGTCGGTGCCCGACAGGCAGCAGAATGGTCGGATGCCCCTCGACTGGACCACCGCCTCCCCGAGCCTCGTGGTCCAGGGCGACAACCTCGACGTCACGGTGCACCTGCCCGACGGTGCTTTCACGATCGTCTACCTCGACCCTCCCTTCAACACGGGGCGCCAGCAGCGGCGCCGGTCCACGACGTCGGTGCGCAGCGCCGAGGACTCGATCACCTCGGTGACGGGCTTCAAGGGCGTGCAGTACGAGCGCATCCGCGGCGATCTGATGGGCTACGACGACCGCTTCGAGGACTACTGGTCGTTCCTCGAGCCGCGCCTGGCCGAGGCCTGGCGGCTGCTCGCGTCCGACGGCACGCTCTACCTGCACCTCGACTACCGCGAGGCGCACTACGCGAAGGTGCTGCTCGACGCCCTGTTCGGGCGCGACTGCTTCTTGAACGAGATCATCTGGGCCTACGACTACGGCGCCAAGAGCCGCAACCGGTGGCCGACCAAGCACGACACGATCCTGGTCTACGTGAAAGACCCCAAGAGGTACCACTTCGACTCGACGAGCGTCGACCGCGAGCCGTACATGGCTCCCGGGCTCGTCACGCCCGAGAAGGTCGCCCGGGGCAAACTGCCGACCGACGTGTGGTGGCACACCATCGTGTCGCCGACGGGTCGTGAGAAGACCGGTTACCCGACGCAGAAGCCCGAGGGCGTGCTGCGCCGCATCGTGCAGGCCTCGAGCCGCGAGGGCGACTGGGTGCTCGACTTCTTCGCCGGCAGCGGCACCACCGGAGCGGTCGCGGATGCCCTCGGTCGTCGTTACCTGCTCGTCGACAGCAACGAGGAGGCGGTGGCCGTCATGCGCAGACGGCTCCCGTCGGCGCAGGTCGAGACGGTCTGACGGCGTGCAGGTCGGCGGCCGAGACGGCCGTCGTCACCGACCCGCGGACGAACGACACCAGTTGCTCGTGGGTGAGACCCTGCATCTGCTGGGCGGAGAAGCCCGACGGGCTCGTCATCGCATGACGCCGAGCGCGAGGAGCAGGGCGGCGACGAGACTGACGCTCGCGCCGGTGGCAGCCGTCGCGATGACGGCCAGCGTTCGTCGGCGGGCGGTGTCGCGCACCTCGGAGAAGGCGCTGCGGGTCGAGGTGGTGCGGTCGCTGCGAGCGACGTCGATCGTGGTCATGTTCGGCTCGTCTCCGGCACCCCTGCGATGCCTGGCGGAACGGTGGGACTTCGGACGGTCACGACACCGCCGTGAATCGGCGTCGTGCGGTCAGACTGTCACGTCGATGGTTAGTCGATCTAGTCAGTTCACCAGTTGTTCGCTCAACGGCTAGGACGAGGCTCGGCCGGTGTCCGCCCCGTCGGTCGGGTCGCCGTCGACGTGGTGGTCGTCGATCTCGATTGCGGCCGTCATGCGCTGCAGGAAGCCCACGACCACGGCCGCCTGGTCGGCGTCGAGCGACTCGGCCGTCGAGATCATGCGGGCGTGCATCGCCGCCATGGTGTCGCGCACCTCGGTGTTCGACTCGCCCGTGGCGGTCAGCAGGACCCCGCGCTTGTCGGACGGGTGAGGGTGGCGCAGCATGTGCCCGCTCGCGACGAGACGGTTGATCAACACCGACGTCGAGGCCGAGGTGATCTTCAGCTGGGCGGCAAGTTCTTTCGCGCTGACGGGGTCGCCGAGCCGCTGGGCCCGGAGCAGGAACCGCAGGGCGGCGAGGTCGGTGTCGTTCATCTTCATCGACTTGCGGGTGCGGGCCCGCATCGCGACCTCGGCGGCGCGGTAGGCGCGGAGGGTGTTCAGCACCGTGACGCCGCGCTCTTCGGTGCTGCTGCTGTACCAATAGCCGGACGCGTCGAAGGGCGCGGCAGTGGCGTGCTGATCGGGCATGAGGTGGAGTCTAGCCCACGTTGCTAGACCGTCTAGAGAAAAGACGATGCTGATCAGGATTTTTCTCGTTGTCAACCCCTGTGCAGCGGCTCATGGCCGTCCTAGGCTCGACACGTCCGCCTCGCGTGGGCAGAGACGTCCCCCGAGTCGACCAGAGCTTCACGCAGGGGATCGACCCGGTGGGGCGTCCCGGGACGGAGAAAGGCCGCACACCCCGTGGGTGTGCGGCCTTCGGTCGTCTCGCCTCCCGCGTGAGCTTCACGGGCAGGGAACGCCGGACGCGGGACGAACCGTTCGGCACCGAAGTGCCGTCCAGGGAACGCTACCCGACACCTGCCGTGTCGCGACACCAGCTCGGGCGCATCCGAGGCCGGGCGGTCTCCCCGAGGGGCGCGCGATCAGGGCCGTGGCGGGGTGTCGTCACGCCGCTGGCCCGCGGGCACGACGTCGATCGAGCCGGTGTCGGGTGCGACGAGCGAGCCGGTCTGAGCGGCGGCGGCCTGGGCCGAGAGCGCGGCGTCGGCGGCCACGGCGGCTCGCGCGTCGTCGGCCGCCTCGTCGATGGCCGACTTCTGACGCAGCGGCGTGGCCTTGAGGAAGAAGCTCAGCACGAAGGCCACCAGCACGACCGCCAGGGCGACCCAGAACACGGTCACCGCCGCGTTCGCGAAGCCGTCGAGGAACGGCGCGGCGAGGCGTCGGTCGGCCGTGTTGAGGAACGACGTGTTGCCGTCGAGTGCCCCGCTGACCTGCGACGTGTCACCGTTGCCGGCCGCCTGGTAGAGCTTCAGGATCGAGGCGTTCGCCGGGTCGGTCAGCACGGACTGGTCGGCGAGGGCGGCCTGGGCTCGGCCCTGCAGGCTCGAGTCGGCGAACGCGGCGGCGATGGTCTGGGGGATGCGGCTGAACAGCACCGAGAACAGCACGGCCGTGCCGAGCGTGCCGCCGATCTGCCGGAAGAACGTCGACGCCGACGTGGCCACGCCGATGTCGCGGGCGCCGACCGAGTTCTGCGAGGCGATGGTCAGGGTCTGCATCAGCTGCCCGAGACCCAGGCCGACGAGCAGCATGCCGACCATCATGAACCAGTACGGCTTGTCGAACGAGAGGTTCGTGAACCAGAAGAACCCGGCGGCCATGAACGCCGTGCCCGTGATCGGGAAGATCTTGTACCTGCCCGTGCGGGAGATGAGCTGGCCGGCGACGATCGACGAGATCATCAGGCCGGCGATCATCGGCAGCATCTGGAAGCCGCTCTCGGTCGGCGTCGCGCCGTTCACGAGCTGCAGGTACAGCGGCACCGTCAGCAGGGCGCCGAACATGCCGAAGCCGACGAGCACGCCCAGCACGGTCGCCATCGAGAAGGTCGGGTTGCGGAACAGCTTGAGCGGGATCAGCGCGTCGTCGCCCATCGACCGCTCGATCACGACGAACGCGACGATGCCGACCGCTCCGATCACGTAGCAGGCGAAGGCCCCGGGCGAGCTCCAGCCCCAGGTGCGGCCCTGCTCGGCCACCAGCAGCAGGGGCACGGCGGCCACGATGACGGCGGCGGCGCCGAACCAGTCGATGCGCACGTTCTCGCGTCGCTTCTGGCCCGGGATGTGCAGGAACCGGACGACGATGAACAGCGCCACGATGCCGATCGGCACGTTGATGAGGAACACCCAGCGCCAGCCGGTGACGAAGAGGATCTGGTCGGCTCCGGCGAACAGTCCGCCGACGAGCGGACCGATGACGCTCGAGATGCCGAACACGGCGAGGAAGTAGCCCTGGTACTTCGCGCGCTCACGCGGGGCCAGGATGTCGCCCATGATCGTCAGCGGCAGGGCCATGAGGCCACCGGCGCCCATGCCCTGGATCGCCCGGAAGATGGCGAGCTGGTACATGCTCTCGGAGAAGCCGGCCGCGACGGACCCGAGCAAGAAGATCGTGATCGCGATCAGGAAGAGCGGTCGCCTCCCGAAGATGTCGCTGAGCTTGCCGTAGATCGGCGTCGAGATGGTCGACACGATCAGGTAGGCGGTGGTCACCCAGGCCTGCAGGCTGAGCCCGTCGAGGTCGTCGGCGATCGTCCGCATCGAGGTGCCGACGATCGTCTGGTCGAGGGCCGAGAGGAACATTCCCGCCATCAGGCCGAAGATGACGTACAGGATCTGGCGGTGGGTCATCAGGCCCTGGCGCTCGGCGGGGGCCGTGGTCGTGGGGGCTGGGGCGGCGCTCGACATGGTGTCTCTTCTGTCTGGAAGTGGAAGGCGCGACGAGGAATTGCGCAGTACGCAAAGTTACTTCACGGGCAAGCATCCGACAACAAGAGGAATCGTCCCTCGTGGTGTCCGTCCGTGTCCATCCGGTGCTCGTGACTAGGCTCGACGCGATGTCACGCCGCCCCTCCCTGCCGCACCCCGCGGCCACCGTCCTCGCCGTCGTCCTCTCGACGGGCCTGCTGGCCGCGTGCTCGGGGGGCGCGCCCGAGCCGAGCCCGAGCACGTCGGCCGCCACCGTCTCGCCGACGGTCACCCCCACCCCGACCCCGACCGAGGAGGCGCCTCCTACGTCCCCCACGACACCCGCGTTCGACAAGGCGGCCCGGTCGGTCGACGACCCCGCCAGCCTCTGGGTGGTCAGCGACAAGCTGCGCCCCCTCGACCCGGTCGACTACGTGCCCGCCGACCTCGTCACGCCCGACGTGACGCACCAGAACCCGCCGACGCTGCGCGTCGAGGCCGCCGCCGCGGTCGTCGCCATGTTCCAGGCGGGCGAGGCCGAGGGGGCCGGGGCGTTCCAGGTGCAGAGCGCGTACCGCTCGTACGACACCCAGGTGAGCGTCTACGCCGGCTGGGTCCAGCGCCTCGGGCAGGCGCAGGCCGACGCCCAGAGCGCCCGCCCCGGCTTCAGCGAACACCAGACCGGGCTCGCCCTCGACATCAGCCCCGTGCCGCTCAGCTGTGCGCTGCAGGCCTGCTTCGGCGACACTCCCCAGGGACGGTGGCTGGCGGCCAACGCGTGGCGCTTCGGGTTCTTGCTGCGCTACCCGGCCGACAAGGTCGCCGTGACCGGTTTCACGTTCGAGCCGTGGCACTTCCGGTACGTGGGCGTTCCGCTCGCCACCGAGATGCACGACACGGGCGTCACCACGCTCGAGGAGTTCTTCGGCCTTCCCGCCGCCCCCGACTACGCCGGCTGAGCCGGCAGCCTGCGTGCCGCCGCCCGCCCGCCGCGCGGCCCAGCGAACGCACGACGGGCGTGTTCGTCGGACAAGGGCGACCGAAGTCGCCCGTCCGTCACGAACACGCCCGTCGGGCGGTGCGGGAGGCGCGGGTCAGGCGCCCAGCGCGGCGTCGACGATGGTCTTGGCCTCGGCCTGGACGCGGGCGAGGTGCTCGGGACCCTCGAACGACTCGGCGTAGATCTTGTAGACGTCCTCGGTGCCGCTCGGGCGTGCCGCGAACCAGGCCTTGTCGGTGACGACCTTGACGCCGCCGACGGCTGCGTCGTTGCCCGGGGCCTTGCTGAGCTTCGCCGTGATGCGGTCGCCGGCGAGTTCGGTCGCCTCGATGGCGTCGCCGTCGAGCTTGCCCAGACGGGTCTTCTGCTCTTTCGTCGCCGCCGCGTCGACCCGCTGGTAGACCGGGTCGCCGAACTTCTCGACGAGCTCGGCGTACAGCTGCGACGGGGTCTTGCCGGTGACGGCGATGATCTCGCTCGCCAGCAGGGCCAGCAGGATGCCGTCCTTGTCCGTCGTCCAGACGGTGCCGTCCTTGCGCAGGAAGGACGCGCCGGCGCTCTCTTCGCCACCGAACGCGACCGAGCCGTCCACCAGGCCGGGCACGAACCACTTGAAGCCGACCGGGACCTCCCACAGGCGGCGTCCGTGCGACTCGGCGACCTTGTCGATGATGCTCGACGACACGAGGGTCTTGCCGATCGCGGCGTCGTCGCGCCACTCGGGGCGGTGCGTGTAGAGGTAGTCGATGGCGACCGCGAGGTAGTGGTTCGGGTTCATCAGGCCGCCGTCGGGCGTGACGATGCCGTGGCGGTCGGCGTCGGCGTCGTTGCCCGTGAGCACGTCGAACTCGTCCTTGCGGTGCACGACGCTCGCCATGGCCGAGGGGCTGGACGGGTCCATGCGGATCTTGCCGTCCCAGTCGAGCGTCATGAAGCGCCAGGTCGGGTCGACGCCGGGGTTCGTGACCGTGAGGTCGAGGCCGTAGACGTCGCGGATCGCGCCCCAGTACTCGACGCTCGCGCCACCGAGCGGGTCGGCGCCGATCTTCACGCCGGCCTTCTTGATGGCGTCGATGTCGATGATGTTGACGAGGTCGCCCACGTAGCCGCGCAGGAAGTCGTGGCGGCCGGGCGTGCCGACACCGCGCTTCACGTCGACGTTGCCGGCGGCGATGATCTCGTTGGCGCGGTTCGCGATCCAGTTCGTGGCGTCGCTGTCGGCCGGTCCGCCGTGCGGCGGGTTGTACTTGAAGCCGCCGTCACGGGGCGGGTTGTGACTGGGGGTGACGACGATGCCGTCGGCCTTGTCGGTGTTGGCCGGGTCGTTGTTGTACACCAGGATCGCGTGGCTCAGCGCGGGCGTCGGCACGTAGCCGCCCTCGGCGTCGGCCAGCACCTTCACGTCGTTGCCGGTGAGCACCTCGACCGCGGTGCGCTCGGCCGGGCCGCTGAGGATGTGCGTGTCGCGGCCGATGAACAGCGGGCCGGTGATGCCCTGGCCCGCGCGGTACTCGACGATCGCCTGCGTGATGGCGGCGATGTGGGTCTCGTTGAAGGCGGCGTCGAGCGAGGACCCGCGGTGGCCCGAGGTGCCGAAGACGACCTTCTGCTCGACCTCGCCGACGTCGGGGACGAGCTCGTAGTACGCGGCCGTGACCTCTTCGGGGTCGATCAGGTCGCTGGCTTCTGCGGGGGTTCCGGCACGGTCGGTCATGGGGACATCCTGGCACCCGGCGACGACCTTCGTCGCGGTGCCCGGGCGGCTCTCAGTAGGCTCCTCGTCATGCCGACCCGCGCCTCCTCGACGACCTACAGCTACCTCGGGCCCGCGGGCACGTTCACCGAGGCGGCGCTCAAGCAGGTGCCCGAGGCCGTCGGAGCCACCTGGAAGAGCGTCAACAACGTCGGCGAGGCCCTGGCCGACGTCGTCTCGGGCGTCAGCACGGCCGCGATGATCGCCATCGAGAACAGCGTCGAGGGCGGGGTCAGCGCGACCCAGGACGCCCTCGCCACGGTGCCGGGCCTCCGCATCGTCGGCGAGTACCTGGTGCGCGTCAACTTCGTGCTCGTCGCCCGTCCGGGCACCCGCATCGAGGAGGTGCGGGTCGTCAACGCGCATCCGGTCGCCTACGCGCAGACCCACCGCTGGCTCGAGCGCGCCCTGCCCGGCCACGGGCACCTGCCGGCGTCGTCGAACGTGGCCGCCGCCGCGTCGCTGCTCGAGGAGGGAGGGGTCGGGGGCTCCGCGGACGCCGCGGTCGCGCCTCCCGGCATCACCGACCACCACGACCTCGAGGTGCTCGCCCGCGACATCGGCGACAACGACCAGGCCGTCACGCGCTTCGTGCTGGTGAGCCGCACGGTTCCCGTGCCTCCCGCGACCGGCGCCGACAAGACCAGCCTGATCGTCGAGCTGCCGACCGACGGCTCGGGCGCGCTGGTCGACATGCTCGAGCAGTTCGCGACCCGCGGCATCAACCTCAGCCTGATCCAGTCCCGGCCGATCGGCGACGCCCTCGGGCGCTACCGGTTCGTGATCGACCTCGAGGGGCACGTGCTCGACGAACGCGTCGCGGACGCCCTGCTCGGGCTGAAGCGGTTCAGCCCGAGCGTGATGTTCCTCGGGTCGTACCCGCGCGCCGACGGTGCCCCGGCCGAGGTCTCGCCGCGGTACGACGACGAGGCCTTCGTCGAGGCTCGCGACTGGCTGCGCGGGTTGATCAGCGGCCTGCGCTGACGACCGGCCTCGCTCGGCCGGCCGCCCGTGCCGATCAGGCGTCGGCCGGCACGCGGACGGTCAGGCCGCCCGGGTCGACGACCGCGCGCAGGGCGACGACCTTGCCGACGGAGTCGCCGTCGATCTCGAAGTCCTGGGGGGAGTCGAGGCGGACCACGAGCTTCTTGCCCTTGTTGTAGCGCAGGGTGCGCACCTCGCGGCTGTTGGCGGCGAGGATGCGGCGGCCGACCTGGGTGCGGCGCATGACGCCGTTCTCCCACACGATCTTGACCCAGATCTGCACCCAGCCGAAGAAGCCCTCGGGGCGCAGGGCGACGATGTCGAAGATGCCGTCGTCGATCGCCGCGTCGGGCAGCAGCATGATGTTGGCGGGCAGCAGGCCGCAGTTGCCGACGATGATCGTGTGGGCGCGCATCGACTTGCGGCCCTGGTCGTCGAGCTCGTACCGGACGTCGATCTTGTTGTCGTCGCGGAGCGCGCGGGCGATGGCGTCGACGTAGGCGAGCCACCCGACGCGCTTCTTCAGCTCGTCGTTGGTGTTCGCGAGCATCTTCGCGTCGAGGCCGACGCCCGCCATGACGACGAACGCCTTGGTCTCGCGCGAGCCGTCCTCACGCTCGACGTCGACGACGCCGAGGTCGATGTCACGGTCGCGACCGCTGAACGCCGTCGCGATCGAGTCGTCGAGGTTGTCGAGCGAGAGCTCGAGGTTGCGGGCCAACAGGTTGCCCGTGCCCGAGGGGAGCAGGGCGAGGGACGCGTCGGTGCCCTGCAGGGCCTCGGCCACGGCTCGCACCGTGCCGTCGCCCCCCGCGGCGATGACCATGTCGGCGCCCTCGGCGAGGGCCTGCTTCGTCACCTCGCCGCCCGGGTCTTCCTTGCTGGTCTCGTAGAACTTCGTGGGGGCCCAGCCGTTCGAGAACTCGTGGCGCCCGACGGCCGTCTTGATGGCGTCGAGGTCGACCTTGATCGGGTTGTAGACGACCGCGGCGGTCTGGCGAGCCGTCTCGGGCTCGGATGCCGAGGCGTGCTCGGCGGGGGAGGGGGAGGTGGCGGTCATGGGGCGAGCGTATTGGACGCACCCCCGTGAGGTAACGGGAAGGCGAAGGCTCTGTGCAGAACGTCGGCCGCGCGGGTGCCGTTGCCTAGGATGGGCGGGTGATCGATCCCCAGTTGCTTCGTGAATCCCCCGACCTCGTCAAGCAGAGCCAGCGGGCCCGGGGCGATTCCGAGTCGCTGGTCGACGACGCGGTGGTGGCCGACCAGGCCCGCCGCGCGGCGATCGCCGCCTTCGAAGACCTGCGCGCCGAGCAGAACGCCTTCGGCAAGACCGTCGCCAAGGCGCCGAAAGACGAGAAGAAGGCACTCGTCGCGCAGGCGCAGCAGCTCGCCGCCCGGGTGAAAGAGGCGCAGGTCGCCTCGAACGAGGCCGATGCGGCCTTCGACACGGCCGCGCGCGGCATCGGCAACCTGATCGTCGACGGCGTGCCCTCGGGTGGCGAAGAGAACTTCGTGACGCTCCGTGAGCACGGCACCCGCCCCTCCTTCGATTTCGAGCCGCTCGACCACGCCGACCTCGGCGAGAAGCTCGGCGCGATCGACATCAAGCGCGGCACGAAGGTGTCGGGCTCGCGCTTCTACTTCCTGCGCGGCATCGGTGCGCGTCTCGAGCTCGGCCTGATGAACATGGCCCTCGACCTCGCCCTGACGAACGACTTCACGCCGCTGATCACTCCGACGCTCGTCCGCCCCGAGGTCATGGCGGGCACCGGGTTCCTGGGGTCGCACGCCGACGAGGTCTACCACCTGCCCGCCGACGACCTGTACCTGACCGGCACGAGCGAGGTCGCGCTCGCCGGGTACCACTCCGACGAGATCCTCGACGTCGAGGCCGGCCCGATCCGCTACGCCGGCTGGTCGACCTGCTACCGCCGCGAGGCCGGGGCCGCCGGCAAGGACAACCGGGGCATCCTGCGCGTGCACCAGTTCAACAAGCTCGAGATGTTCAGCTACGTCCACCCCGACCAGGCCGAGGCCGAGCACGACGCGCTCGTGGGCTTCCAAGAGGCCATGCTGCAGGCGCTCGGCCTGACCTACCGCGTCATCGACGTCGCGGCCGGCGACCTCGGCTCGAGCGCCGCGCGCAAGTTCGACATCGAGGCCTGGGTGCCGACGCAGGGCACCTACCGTGAGCTCAGCAGCACGTCGAACTGCACCACGTTCCAGGCCCGCCGACTCGACACCCGCTACCGCACCGAGAGCGGCAAGACCGCTCCCGTGGCCACGCTGAACGGCACCCTCGCGACCACGCGCTGGCTCGTCGCGATCCTCGAGACGCACCAGCAGGCCGACGGCTCGGTGGTCGTGCCCGAGGCGCTGCGCGGCTACCTCGGCGGCCTCGAGGTCATCGAGCCGGTCGCATGAGCCAGGGCGCCGCCGCACCCCGGCCCGACGACGAGCCCGTGGCCGCCGCCGACCGGTGGCTCGTCGCGCTCGACGTCGACGGCACGATCATGCCCGAGGACGGCACGATCTCCGAGGCCGTCCTGGGCGAGATCACGCGCCTCCACGACCAGGGCCACCAGGTCATGATCGCGACCGGGCGGTCGGTGTCGATGACCTTGCCCGTCATGGAGCGCCTCGGCCTCATCTCGGACTACGTCGTCTGCGCGAACGGCGCGATCACCCTGGGCCGTGACGAGTCGGCCCCCACGGGGTACCGCCGCGTACACGTCGAAGAATTCGACCCGACCCAGGTGCTGTCGACCATCCGCGAGGCCCTGGCCGACGCCGGCGCCGGCTACGCCGTCGAAGACCAAGAGGGGCTGCTGCGCTACTGCGGGTCGTTCCCCGCCGCGGCGGCCGCGCTCAACGCCGAGAAGGTCGAGTTCGACGACCTCGTCGGTCGACCGGCGACCCGCGTGGTCGTCGTCTCGCCCGACCACGACACCGAGGACTTCCTCACGGCCGTCGAACGCATGGGCCTGCAGCACGTCAACTACAACGTCGGCTGGACGGCCTGGCTCGACATCGCCCCCGACGGCGTCACGAAGGCCACCGCCCTCGAGCGTGTGCGGCAGTGGCTCGACGTGCCGCGCTCGCAGGTGCTGGCCGCAGGCGACGGGCGCAACGACATCGACATGCTGCGCTGGGCCGCCGGCGAGGGGCGCGGGGTCGCCATGGGCCAGGCGCCCGACGACGTCGCGGCCGTGGCGAACGAGCAGACGTCGAGCGACCTGGACGACGGGCTCGCCGAGGTGCTCGCGACGCTCTGAGCCGGTAGACTCGGCCCCGGTTGCCGGGTGCGCGCATCCCGCCACGAGATGGACACGACGCCACGATCAAACGTGGCGTTTTGCTCACATCGTTGCGGCGTAGCTCATCAGGCCACCGGGAGGGCTGTCCGAGCGGCCGATGGAGCTTGTCTTGAAAACAAGTGGGCAGAGATGTCTCGTGGGTTCGAATCCCACGCCCTCCGCCAGACGGGTCGAACGTTCCGCACCGCGCCCCAGAGGGCGCCGACCGGGCGGACGCGTCGCTGGCGCGCCGCGGGGTTCGAATCCCACGCCCTCCGCGACACGAGGCGCGGGCCGGTGACCCGGCCCGCGCCTCCTCGTGGACGGGGCTAGGCCTTGGCGGCGGCGTAGGTGGCGAAGGCCTCACCGATCAGGGTGCTGAGGTCGCGCCACGTGGTGTCGTCGACCGAGACCGCGGAGTCGCCGTCGACGAAGCCCGCGTGCTTGTGCAGCACGTCCGAGCCGACCGCGGGGAGCACGAAGAAGTCGCGGGTCCAGTCGTCGGTGTCGGCGATGACGGGAGCGCGGTACCAGTCGAGGTAGCCGTCGAAGACGTCGTTGCGCTCGTCGCCCTTGAGCCAGGTCTCGACCGAGTCCCGCCACGCGTCTCGGTTGGTCTCGCCGTTCATGTGGTCCTCCGGGGCCTGGTGCGTGCGGGAGCGTCCGCGACCGCCGGTCCAGTGTCCCAGGTCGGTCGCCGCGAGGGCCGTCGCGAGGCCGTGTCGGCGGCGGTGCGCCTCGGCCCGTGGCCCCCGAAGTGGAACGCCCCGTCCCCCCGAACAGGGACTGAACGCGACCGCGCCTCCGTGTTGCACTGTTCGAGCCTCCCCCTGCGACCCCGCAGCGGTCGGCACCCCGGGTGGGCCGAACACCGCCCGGGCCCCCGACACTCCAGGACCGACACCCATGACCCACATGACCCCGACGACCCGCGCCGCCCTCGTCATCGGCGCCGCCGTCGCCCTCGTGGCCGGCCTCGCGGCCACCCCGGCCGCTGCCCACGCCGCCGGGCCCACCCCGACCCCGACGTCATCCGCGGCGGCCCGCACGACCGCCACGACGACCCCGCAGACCATCCGCACCGCGAGCAGCGCCACCCTCTACAAGGGCGGCCTGTTCGTCGACGCGAACGGCGAGGCCGCCCGCGCCGCGGCGACGCTCTCGTCGCAGGGCCGCACCGCCGAGGCGTCGGCCGCCCGCACGATCGCCCAGCAGTCCGTCGCCACCTGGCTCGGCGGTTGGTTCACCGACGCGCAGCTCGTGCAGAAGATCGACGCCACGGTGGCCGCCGCCGAGAAGAAGGGCACCACCCCCGTCTTCGTCACCTACAACATCCCGAACCGTGACTGCGGCAGCCACTCGGCCGGCGGCTCCGCCGACAACGCGGCCTACCTCCGCTGGAACCAGCTCGTCACCTCGCGCCTCGCCGGCCACCGCGCCGCCGTGATCGTCGAACCCGACGCCCTCGCCCTGATCAGCAACTGCCCGACGCAGACGAACGGACGCGAGGCGACCATCGCCGCGGCCGTGGCGACGCTCGCGGACGCCGGGGTGCCGGCCTACATCGACGCCGGCAACTCCAACTGGGTGCCGTCGCAGACCATGGCCGCACGCCTCAAGGCCGCGGGCGTGGACCGGGCACGGGGCTTCGCGACCAACGTCTCGAACTACTACCCGGTCGAGTCCGAGCGGGCGTACGCCGAGAAGGTGTCGCAGGCTTCAGGAGGCGCGCGCTACGTGATCGACACGTCACGCAACGGTCGCGGCTGGAAGGGCACGTGGTGCAACGCTCCCGGCGCCGGCCTGGGGTCGCTACCGTCCGTCCAGACCGGCTCGACGAAGCTGGACGCCCTGCTCTGGATCAAGACGCCCGGCGCCAGCGACGGACAGTGCAACGCCGGGCCCGCGGCCGGCCAGTGGTTCGCGTCGTACGCCGTGCAGCTCGTCGCCAACCGCAAGGTCGGCTGAGTCCCGGGGGCGGTCCAGGACCGCCTGCGTAGACTCTCCTTCTGCCCGTACACCGAACGGTGCACGTCTGCCCGCACGATCCACGAGTTCTCTCGGGTCCGAGCGAGCGGACAGCGCCTTCGATGACCGAGAGGACCCCGCGTGAGCGACCTTCGCGACCGATCCGGCCGTGGCCGCCGAGCTGCCCGGCCCGAGCCGACCGCCTCCGGCCGCCGTGCCACCCCGGCGACGACGGGAGTCGCCCGTCACGGCCGGCTGACCAGCGGAGGCCCGGTGCGGGCCGTCACGAAGGTGGTCGCCGCCGCCGTGGCCGTGCTGCTCGTCAGCGGCGCCTCGGTCGGTGCGATCGCGGCGTACCAGGTGCGCAGCGACCTCGGCACGGGGGTCGAGCTGCAGGCCGCCCAGGGCGAGACCACCAAGCCCGCGCCTCCGTCGATCAGCGAGTACGAGGGCGGCTTCAACATCCTCGTCGTCGGTACCGACAACGACGCCAGCCAAGACCAGGGTGCCTTCGGCGAACGCGACGCGACCCTGAACGACGTCAACATCCTGCTGCACGTCTCGGCCGACCACAGCAACGCGACGGCCGTCAGCATCCCGCGCGACATGGTCGTGCCCATCCCGTCGTGTGCGAAAGAGGACGGCTCGGGGTACTACTCGGCGATGTCGGCCCGGCCGATCAACGAGGCCTACTCGTACGGCGGGCTCAGCTGCGTCGCCTCGACCGTGTCGAGCCTCACCGGTCTCGACATCCCCTTCGCCGGGATGATCTCGTTCAACGGCGTCATCGAGATGTCGAACGCCATCGGCGGCGTGCCGGTCTGTGCGGCCACCCCCATCAAGGACCGCTACACGGGACTCGACATCCCGGCCGGCGAGTCCGTGCTCTCCGGGGCCGACGCCCTGGCCTTCCTGCGCACCCGCCACGGCGTGGGTGACGGGTCCGACCTCGGCCGCATCAGCAGCCAGCAGGTCTACCTCTCGTCGCTGCTGCGGACGGTGAAGAGCGCCGACACCCTCAGCAACCCCACGAAGCTCTATTCGCTGGCCCGTGCGGCGGCCAGCAACATGACCCTGTCCGACCAGCTGACCAAGATCGACACCATGGTGCAGATCGGCCTCGCGCTGCGGGACCTGCCGCTCGACTCCGTCAACTTCGTCCAGTACCCCGGCACGACCGGTGGCTCGGGCGTCTACGAGGGCAAGGTGCAGCCCGACAAGGCCGTGGCGACCCAGCTCTTCGACGCCATCAAGAACGACGTCCCGTTCTCGATCCCCGAGGGCAGCACCGGCATCGGCTCCGAGAACACCGCCACGGGCGACGGAACGGCGGCGAGCCAGGCCCCGGCCGCACCGGCCGACACGGCCGCACCGGCCGACACGGCGGCGCCCACCGACCCGGGCGCAGGAGCGGCGACGACTCCGCCGACGACCGACGTCATCGAGGGACTCACGGGTCAGACGGCGGCCGACCAGACCTGCTCGGTAGCTTTCGGCTCGAACTAGGCGCACGGCCGAGAAGTCGTCCCGGCGAGTAACCAGCTCGCCGGGACGACCGGTGACCTCAAGCGGCGGCCCGAACCGGCACGCATGAGAACCCCGCGATGCCGGGATCAGGGGTGCGGCACCGTGGGGGGTGTGGAGGCCGGCGTCGATGCCGGCGGCGAGCCCCTCGGACGCAGCAGTTCGGGTGCGGCGCTCGATGATGGGGCACGTGACGCGACGACTGTCGGGGGGCGTGTTCGGCAAGGGTGAACGGGCTCGTGCTGTCGAGCCACTGCCCCTCGGCCGTCGTCGGCGTCAGGGGTACTCTATGTGTCGGCACAAATGCCGACAAGCCGGTCATGCCCCCCAGAGCGGGTGGGGCACGGGTGGTTCTGTGCACACCCCTCCGGGCCCGACGTCCGGCCCGCCTCGGGCCCGTTTCGGCATCTGGCCCTCGGGCCGCTATGCTGGTCTCTGCGCGTTCGCTCGCGAGCCGCATGGAGCCGTCGCATAGTTCGGCCTAGTGCACCACCCTGCTAAGGTGGAGTTCCCTTTGTGGGAACCGTGGGTTCAAATCCCACCGGCTCCGCGGAAAGCCACGTCGGTTCTCTCTCTCGCCAGAGATGTTCCGGGGTGGCTTTTCTTCTGCCCGCGCCCGGGCGCCCTGGCGTCCCCCGGTGCGGTGCGCTCCCAGACGCCTGCGGCGTAGCGTGACGGGTGACGGCGAATCGTCTCGACTGCAGGGAGAAACACCGGTGAAACGCATCCACTACACCGACGAGTACCTGGTCACCGGCGACGACATCGCAGCAGCCGTGGTCGAGTACGCACGAGCGCTGGCGATGCAGAACAAGTCCGACATGGTCGACCTCCCGGGCATGGACCGAGGCGGAGTGCACCAGCGGTTCCAGGTGCTGCTCGGTCCCGCGAGCCAGATGCTCGTCTCCGAAGAGCAGACCGACGAGGCCGAGATCACCGACGGACCCCTGGTCGACGACATCGGGGGCCGCATCGACCGTCTCCGCGGGGTCGAGCCCCAGTCCGCCGAGCCCGCCGAGGGCATCCCGCTCGACACCGACGAGTTCTGAGTCCGGCCGCGGCGACGACGCCGACCGGCGACGACGCTCGCCGCGTCGACGACACCTGTCGCCGGGCTCGGTGTCAAGGCCCCGCGTGAGGCCGGTCGACCGACTAGCGTCGGGAGGATGAGTCCTTCTGCGCCCGCGCGCCCTGCCGCGACCGTCGTCCCGGTCACCCTGGGAGGCGCGGGTCCGGTCGTCGGCACCGCCACGGCTCTCGTCGTCGAGCGGCTCCGATCCGGCCAGGCCCCGACGGTCGACGAAGCCCTCGACCTCGCCGTCGAGCTCGGTCGACACGGTGCCCTGCCCGGACTCGGCTCCACAGCCGACCTCTGGCAGGCCCTGGCGACGCTCGCCGCGCACGATCTCGGTGCGGCCCGGGCGGCCGAACCGCACCTCGACGCCCTCGCCATCCTCGACCAGCACGCCGAGGCCGTCGCCGCGACGGCCACCGAGACCCTGTCCGACGAGGACGACGGCTACCGCTCGGCCCTCCCCCCGCGGGCTCGGACCGCGGACCCGTTCACCTGGGGCGTGTTCGCCGCCGAGGGGCCCGGCGTCCGGCTGACGGCGACCCGGGGCCCGGACGAGTCGGGTCCGTGGTCGCTGGCGGGCACGAAGCCCTGGTGCTCCCTGGCGGGCACGGTCGACGGCGCCCTCGTCACCGCCTGGGTCGGCGACGAGCGTCGGTTGTTCTCGGTCGACCTCCGCCGGTCGGGCGTCACCGTCACGGCCGACGCCTGGCACGCCC
Source organism: Frigoribacterium sp. CFBP 8751 (assembly GCF_014841545.1). Lineage (NCBI taxonomy): Bacteria > Bacillati > Actinomycetota > Actinomycetes > Micrococcales > Microbacteriaceae > Frigoribacterium > Frigoribacterium sp. CFBP 8751. The sequence goes on along the minus strand of NZ_JACYUB010000007.1, from coordinate 74,855 downwards.
GGGGCCTGGTCGAGATCCCGTCCGGCCCGGTCGACTTCGACGACGTCGAGGCGCACGAGGTCGGCGCCCCGGGGTGGTACCTCGAGCGTCCCGGCTTCTCGTGGGGCGGGATCGGCGTCGCGGCGTGCTGGTACGGCGGCGCGGTCGGGGTGGCCCGCACGCTGCTGGCCGCGGCGGTGACCGCCTCGTCGCGCGCGCCGGAACGCCCGGCCGACCCGCACCTCCTGCAGGCCCTCGGTCTCGTCGACACGCGGCTGGCCGACGCCCGCCGGGCGCTGGTCGAGGCCGCCGACCTCGTCGACGCCGGTGAGGCGACCGGTGAGGCGGGGCGGCTGCTGGCCAAGCGCGTCCGCGGGACGGTCGCGCACGCCTGCGACGAGGTGCTGGCCCGGGCGTCCCGTGCCCTCGGCCCCGCGCCGCTGGCCACCGACGCGGCCCACGCCAAGCGCGTGGCCGACCTCGAGCTCTACCTCCGCCAACACCACGGCGAACGCGACGACGCGTCCCTGGGCCAGACGGTGCTCCGCGACGCCGTCCGCGACGGGCTCCCCACGTGGTGAGCTTCGACGGCCGCGCGCCGGGGACCCCGGTCGAGGCCTGGGAAGCCGACCCGCGCCTCCTCGACCTGCCGCCGCTCGACGGCGCCGTCGTCCCGACCAGCGTGTCTCGCCTGGTCGTGCTCGCCGCCCACCCCGACGACGAGACCCTCGGCGCCGGCGGGCTCATCGCCCACGCGGCCGCCCACGGAATCCCGGTCACGGTCGTCGTGGTGACCGACGGTGCTGCCTCGCACCCCGGCTCGACCACGAGCGCCGAGGCCCTCGTCGCGACGCGGGCCGAGGAGGCGCGGGTCGCGGTGGGCCTGCTGGCTCCCGACGTCGAGCTGGTGCAGTGGAGCATCGCCGACGGGACGGTCCGCGAGGCCCGTGCCGAGATCACCGAGCGGCTGCGGCCCCTGCTGCCCGGACCGGGTGGCCTGCTCGTGGCGCCCTGGCGTGGGGACGGCCACCGGGACCACCGCGTGCTCGGCGAGATCGCCGCCGAGCTGGTGGCCGAGGCGGACCAGGCCGGCACGACACTGCTCGAGTACCCGATCTGGATGTGGCACTGGGGTTCGCCCGACCACCCCGACGTGCCCTGGGCGTCGCTGCGGCTGTCGTCCCTGGACGCCGTCGCCGACGCCGCGAAGCGCTCGGCCCTCGCGGCGTACGTCTCGCAACGTCGCCCCCTCTCGGACGCACCCGAGGACGCCCCCGTGCTGCACCCGGTGTTCGAGCGGCACTTCACCCGCGGGCGCGAGGTGTTCGTGGTGGCCGAGCCGGGGTCGGGCCCGGCGACCGAGGCCACGTTCGACCGGACGCACGCCCGCCGCGCCGACCCGTGGCGGGTCACGACACGCTGGTACGAGCGCCGCAAGCGCGCCCTCACCGTGGCGTCGCTGCCGCGTGAGCGCTACGGCCGCGTGCTCGAGGTGGGCTGCTCGATCGGCGTGCTGACCGGCGACCTGGCCCCCGCGGCGGACCGTCTGCTGGCCCTCGACGTGTCGTCGGTCGCCGTGCAGGCCGCCCGCGAACGGCTCGCGAACCTGCCGCACGTCACGGTCGAGCAGGCCGACGCCGCCGCCGACTACCCGTCGGGCACCTTCGACCTCGTCGTGCTCAGCGAGGTCGGCTACTACCTGGCCCCCGACGCGTTCGGGCGGCTGGTGGACGCCATCGTCGACGGTCTGGCCGACGACGGCGACGTCGTCGCCTGCCACTGGACCCAGCCCGAGGGCGACTTCCGGCAGAGTGCGGACGACGTGCACGCCCGGCTGGGGGCCGACCCGCGCCTCCACCGGGTCTCGCACCACGTCGAGGGCGACTTCGTGCTCGACGTCTTCTCGCGTGACCCCCGCTCGGTCGCCGAACGGACGGGACTGCGATGACCGACGCCCCCGTGCGCCCGACCCCGGCCCGCCCCGCGCGGGCCGTCGCGGTGGTCGTCCCCGCGCACGACGAGGAAGAACTCGTCTCACGCGCCCTCGACGGCATCGACGTCGCGCGGCGGCACACGGCCAGGACCCACCCGGAGGTGCGGGTCGTCGTCGTCCTCGTGGCCGACGCCTGCACGGACGGGACGGTGGCGGCCGCTCGTGCGCACCCACGCGTGACCGTCGTCGAGATCGACGCCCGGGGGGTCGGCGTCGCCCGGGCCGTCGGCGTCGACGCCGCCCTGGACGAGCTCGACGCCCCCTCGGACGACCTGCCGCTCGACGCGGTGTGGCTCGCCTGCACCGACGCCGACTCGGTCGTGCCGCCGGGCTGGATCGACGACCAGCTCGACCGTGCGGCGTCGGGCGCCGACGTCGTGATCGGGACCGTGCGACCGGACTTCGCCGACCTCTCGCCGCGTCAGATCGCGGCCTGGACGGCCCGGCACACGCCCGGACGGCCGAACGGCCACGTGCACGGCGCCAACCTCGGGGTGAGGGCGTCGTCGTACCGGTCCGTCGGCGGGTTCGCCCCCGTCGACCTGCACGAGGACAACGTCCTCGTCGACCGGCTGCGCGACGTCGGCGCGACGCTCGTCGCCTCGGACGTCGGCGAGGTGCTGACCTCGGGACGGCGCGACGGACGCACGTCGGGCGGCTACGCCGGCTACCTCGCCGTGGACCTGCTGGCCTGACGAGGCAGGCACCGCGCCTCCTCGTCCCCTGCGGTCCGGTGACCGCCGTCGTGACGAGCGCAGGAGGCGCGTGCGGGTCAGTCGCGCAGGGTCGCCAGGTACGCGGCTTCGCGCTCGTACCCGTCCGCGTCGTCGGCGAGGCGCGGGTTGCCCAACTCGACCGCCTTGTCACGGCTCATGTCGGCGAGGTCGTGCAACCGGATGATCGCGACCCGCAGCACGTCGGACCAGGTCGCCTCGCTGCCGTAGGCGTCGAGGAGCAGCCGCACCCGCCGCTCGGCGTCGGCCATGCCGGGGGCGTTCGGGGGTGTGCGGTCGGTGAGGGGCACCGCGCGGGTCGCGTAGTAGGCGAGGTCCCACAGGCGGGGGCCGGGCGAGGCGAAGTCGAAGTCGATCGCCCCGACGACGTGGCCGGCGGCGTCGTAGGCGAGGTTGTGCGGGGAGAAGTCGTTGTGGCAGATCACCTCGGACGGCACCTTCGCCGGGGCCTGCCAGACGGCGTCGTCGAGGCCGAAGCCGATGCTCGCGTCGTGCAGGCGGCGCAGCAGGCGCGCACCCTCGACCAGGGCCTCGTCGGTGAAGACGTGGTCGGGCAGTGGGTACACGGGCACGTCGGCGTCGACGAAGCTCAGGCGTTCACGGCCGCCCTCGACGCCCAACGGCCGGGGGATGCCGCCGACGCCCGCGCGCGCGAGGTACGACAGGAAGCGATGGACGGTGGGGGTCCAGGGGCCGGCGACGCGGAGGACGGTGTCGCCCTGTCGGACGACCGCGTTCATGTTGCCGCCGGCCAGGACCTCGCCGGTGGGGGTCTCGTCGGTCGTGGCCTCGTCGGCCGGAGTCGCCGCGTCCACGGCTCAGGCGACGGGGCCGAAGCCCGTGCGGAAGCGCTCGAAGGTCGTCGCCCAGTAGGCACGGAGGGCGTCGACGCGTTCGTCGTCGGTGGTCGTGCCGGCCCAGGGGTCGTAGACGCCGCGCAGCACGGCGATGACGGCACCCCAGGTCGAATGGATCAGCAACGACGTGGTCAGGTCGTCCCGCGAGGGGCCGACGGCCAGGCCGATCACGTCGCCGACCCGTTCGGTCATGGGGACGCCGACCGCGAGCACGTAGGGCAGCAGGGGCTCGTGCGTCCGCAGCAGGTGGCGGAGGCTGATCATGTAGTCGACGAGCTGGGTGTCGACGGCGGACAGGAGCAGCAGCTCGAGCAGATCGATGTCGGTGCCCTCGAAGGACGCCAGCATGGACAGGTCGGAGGCGTCGACCGCGGCACCCGCCTTGTTGAGAAGCACCGAGGCCACGGCGTCCTCTTTGCACGAGTAGTGGTTCGCGAAGGTGCGCCTGGAGTAACCGGCCAGAGCGGTTACGTCCTCGACGACGAAGCCGTCGAAGCCCTTCTCGGTCGCCAGTCGGAAGGCCGCGTCGGCGAGCCCGCGGCTCGTCGCCCGACGTTTCTCGTCGCGCCCACCGACCGCTTCCGTGCCGAATCGGGTGAGGTCCCCACGCGCCGGAGTCTGCTGCATCGGACCATCGTGCCGGGGCTTCCTGAGAATCTCCATGCCCAATGGGCAACGGAGCCTCCGAATCGAGTACCCTGAAGGAGTCCGATTCGGGTCGGACGGCCTCGAGAGACACCAGGCACACAACCCCCTGTGAGATCGCGCAGGGTCGCGTCGGGTGCGACCCTCCAGCTGAACCACGGAGGGGGCCAGGTCCTCTCGAGACACACGCCTCGTGGCCCCCGTGGTCACGGGGCGTTCCCGTGTTCCCGGCGAGTGGTCCGTCCGGCACGCGCGGGTCCGCAGGGGTGACAGGCTGAGCGCATGAAGCGAGGGCGGTTGCGGGTGGTGCTGGGGGCGGCACCCGGCGTGGGGAAGACGTACACGATGCTCGAAGAGGGCGCACGGCTGCGGGCGGAAGGGGTCGACGTCGTCGTGGCCGTCGTCGAGACGCACGGGAGGCGCGCGACCTCGGCACTGGTCGGCGACCTCGAGGTCGTGCCCCGCCGGGCGGTCGTCCACCGTGGCGTCGCGCTGGACGAACTCGACCTGGAGGCGGTGCTCGCGCGGGCCCCGCAGCTCGCGCTCGTCGACGAGCTCGCCCACACGAACGCCCCCGGCTCCACCCACGAGAAGCGCTGGCAGGACGTCGAGGCCCTGCTCGTCGCCGGCATCGACGTCGTGTCGACCGTCAACGTCCAGCACGTCGACTCGCTCACCGACGTGGTCGAGCGCATCACCGGGGCGACCCAGCGGGAGACCGTGCCCGACGCGGTGCTGCGCGCGGCGGACCAGGTCGAACTCGTCGACCTCGCCCCCCAGGCCCTGCGCGACCGGCTGGCCGAGGGCGTCGTCTACCCGGCCGACCGGGTCGACGCGGCGCTCTCGAACTACTTCCGTCTGGGCAACCTCACGGCGCTCCGCGAGCTGGCGCTGCTCTGGTTGGCCGACGAGGTCGACAGTGCGCTCAAGGCGTACCGCGACGAGCACGGCATCGACAGCACGTGGGAGGCCCGCGAGCGCGTCGTCGTCGCGCTGACCGGCGGACCCGAGGGCGAGACGCTGATCCGCCGGGGAGCCCGCATCGCCGCCCGGTCGTCCGGAGGGGAGCTCGTCGCCGTGCACGTCAGTGCCCAGGACGGCCTGCGGCAGGGAGCACCCGGAGCCCTGGCGGCGCAGCGTGCCCTGGTCGAGAAGCTCGGCGGCACGTACCACCAGGTCGTCGGCTCCGACGTGCCCCGCGCGCTCGTCGACTTCGCCCGCGGGGTGAACGCCTCGCAGCTCGTGATCGGCGTCAGCCGCCGCGGGCGACTGGCCGCTGCCCTGACCGGGCCCGGCATCGGCTCGACCGTGATCCGCGAGTCGGGGCGCATCGACGTGCATATCGTCACCCACGCCTCGGCCGGTCGCGACCGGGTGCTGCCGCGACTCGGCGGGGCCCTGTCGCGCCGCCGCGTGATCGCCGGGTTCGTGCTCGCCCTCGTGGCGGGGCCGTTGCTCACCGGACTGCTGGCCGGGCACCGCTCCGAGGACGGCATCGCGGGCACGGTGCTCGTCTTCCAGCTGCTGGTCGTGGTGGTCGCCGTCACGGGCGGCATCTGGCCGGCCCTGCTCGCGGCGCTGCTCTCGGGCGTGACGCTCGACCTCTTCTTCATCGCGCCGATCTACCAGCTGACCATCGCCGAGCCGCTGCACCTGGCGGCACTCGTGCTGTACGTGCTGAACGCCGCCATCGTCAGCTACGTGGTGGACCAGGCCGCCCGCCGCAGTCGCGCCGCCGCCCGGGCGCTCGCCGAGACCGAGCTGCTCGCCACGGTCGCGGGAAGCGTGCTGCGCGGTCAGGACGCCCTGCAGGCCCTCATCGGCCGCACCCGAGAGGCCCTGGGCATGACCCGGGTGCGCGTCGTCCAGGGCGGGGTCCCGATGGGGGAGGCGCGGCTCGCCGACGACGGACGTCCCGCACCCGGGTCCCCGGCCGAGATCACGACGTCGATCGCCGCGGGCACCGACGCGACCCTCGAGCTGACCGGACCGGAGCTCCAGGCGGCCGACCGGCGCCTCCTGGACGTCGTCGCGGCTCAGGTCGAGGCGGCCCTCGAGCACTCCGAGCTGAGCCGGGCCGCCGGCCAGGTCGCCCCGCTCGCCGAGGTCGACCGCATGCGCAGCGCCCTGCTCGCCGCCGTCGGCCACGACCTGCGCCGCCCGCTGGCCGCGGCGACGGCCGCCGTCAGCGGACTGCGGCAGACCGACGTCGCCTGGAGCGACGCCGATCGCGACGAGTTGTTGTCCACCGCCCACGAGAGCCTCGACTCGCTCTCGACCCTCGTCACCGACCTGCTCGACGTCAGTCGCGTGCAGGCCGGGGCGCTCGCCGTGACGCCGGCTGACGTCGACCTCGACGAGGTCGTGCTCGGGGCCCTCGACGAGCTCGGCCTGGGGCCGGCCGACGTCGAGCTGGCGCTGCGGGCCACGGTGCCGCCCGTGCGGGCCGACGCCGTGCTGCTGCAGCGCGTCGTCGTCAACCTGCTCGACAACGCCCTTCGGCACTCGCCGCCGGACGCGAGCGTCCGCATCTCGACGAGCGCCTTCGGCGACCGGGTCGAGCTGCGGGTCGTGGATCGCGGCCCCGGGGTCCCGGTCGAACGGCGGGACGAGATCCTCGTCGCGTTCCAACGACTGGGCGACACCGACAACGGCACGGGGCTCGGTCTCGGCCTGGCGCTGAGCAAGGGGTTCGTCGAGGCGATGGGCGGCACGCTCGCGCTCGACGACACTCCCGGCGGCGGACTGACCATGGTGGTCGGGCTGCCGGTGGTGCCCGGACCGGGCGGGGCAGGCGAGGACGATCGGGTACGGTCGGCCACGTGAGCGCCGTGAAGATCCTGATCGCCGACGACGACCCGCAGATCCTGCGGGCGCTGAAGGTGACCCTCGGGGCTCGCGGCTACGACGTCGTCACGGCCGGCGACGGGCGCGAGGCGCTCGACCTGGCGGCGAGCGAGCACCCCGACCTCGTCATGCTCGACCTCGGCATGCCGCATCTCGACGGGGTCGAGGTGATCGCCGGCCTGCGCGGCTGGTCGACCGTGCCGATCCTCGTCGTGTCGGGCCGCACCGACGCCGCCGACAAGGTCGAGGCCCTGGACGCGGGCGCCGACGACTACGTCACGAAGCCCTTCTCCATGGACGAACTGCTCGCCCGCATCCGGGCGCAGACCCGCCGACTGCCGTCGGGCACCGACGACGAACAGCCCGTGGTGGCCTTCGGCGACGTGCAGGTCGACCTCGCGGCGAAGACCGTGGTGCGTCGGACGGGCGCGGGCGGTGTGCCGGGCGCGGGTGGTGTGCCGGGCGCGGGTGGCGCCGCGGGGGCGGCCGGGAGCGGTGGCGCCGGCGGCGAGTCGGTGCGGCTGACGCCGACCGAGTGGAAGATCCTCGAACTGCTGCTGCACAGCCCCGACAAGCTGATCACGCGCGAGACCATCCTGACCGAGGTCTGGGGGCCCTTCCACGCGAAGGACACCGGCTACCTGAGGCTCTACTTCGCCCAACTCCGCAAGAAGCTCGAACCCGTGCCGGCCTCACCGCGACACCTCGTCACGGTGCTCGGCATGGGCTACCGCTTCGTGCCGGATGCCGACGGGCAGACCGACCAGGGGACGTGACCGCGGACGCCGCCGCGATCCTCACGCTTTCCTAACGCCCGACGACACCTCCGGGAGGCGCGGGAGGCCTAACGTGGCAGGGTGCGTGCCCGCCTGCCGGTCGGTGCACTCCGCACGCCCGAGAGGAACCCGTGTCCGCGCAGCCCGAGTCACCCGCCAGGGTCGAACCGCCGTCCCCGCACGCGACCACGCGACGGATGCGGAGCTGGCTGCTGCACGGCCTCACCGAGACCGCGGGGACGCACCAGGGGCCGCACGCCGAGACCCCGGAGAAGACGCACTCGTGGTGGCGCGTGATGTGCCTGACCGGCGTCGACTACTTCTCGACCCTCGGGTACCAGCCGGCGATCGCGGCCGTCGCGGCCGGTCTGCTCTCGCCGCTCGCGACCATCGTGCTGGTGCTGTTGACCCTCTTCGGCGCCCTGCCGGTCTACCGCCGGGTCGCCCGTGAGAGCCCCCGCGGCGAGGGGTCGATCGCGATGCTCGAGCGGCTGCTGCCCTGGTGGGGCGGCAAGCTGTTCGTCCTCGTGCTGCTCGGCTTCGCCGCCACCGACTTCATGATCACCATCACCCTGTCGGCGGCCGACGCCACGGCGCACGCGGTCGAGAACCCGTTCGCCCCGTCCTGGTTCCACGGGGCCGAGGTGCCGCTGACACTCGTGCTCGTCGCGCTGCTCGCCGCCGTCTTCCTGCGGGGCTTCCGCGAGGCGATCGGCATCGCGGTCGTGCTCGTCGCGATCTTCCTGACGCTCAACCTCGTCGTCATCGCCGTGTCGCTCTTCCACATCGGCGAGAACCCGGTCGTCATCGGCAACTGGTGGGAAGCGCTGACCGTGCAGCACGGCAACCCGTTCGTGATGGTCGGCATCGCCCTGATCGTCTTCCCGAAGCTGGCCCTCGGCCTGTCGGGCTTCGAGACCGGGGTGGCCGTCATGCCCCAGATCACCGGCGACCCGACCGACACCCCGGCCAAGCCGGTCGGACGCATCCGTGGGGCCCGGCGCCTCCTCGCGACGGCCGCGATCATCATGAGCTCGTTCCTCATCCTGTCGAGCTTCGTCACGACCCTGTTGATCCCACAGGCCGAGTTCCAGGCCGGCGGGTCGGCCAACGGCCGGGCACTCGCGTTCCTGGCGCACCAGTACCTCGGTGACGGCTTCGGCACGGTGTACGACGTCAGCACGATCTGCATCCTGTGGTTCGCGGGGGCGTCGGCCATGGCCGGGCTGCTCAACCTCGTGCCGCGCTACCTGCCGCGTTACGGCATGGCGCCGCAGTGGGCCCGAGCCGTCCGTCCCCTCGTCCTGGTCTTCACGGTGATCGCGTTCGTCATCACCATCGTGTTCGAGGCGGACGTCGACGCCCAGGGCGGGGCCTACGCGACGGGGGTGCTCGTGCTGATCACCAGCGCCTCCGTGGCCGTGACGCTGTCGGCGCGACGGGCGCGCCAGCGGAAGCGCACGATCGGCTTCGGCGTCGTCGCCCTCGTGTTCGTCTACACGACCGTCACCAACGTCGTCGAGCGCCCCGACGGCGTGCGCATCGCCGCGATCTTCATCTTCGGCATCATTGCGGTGTCGCTCGTCTCGCGCGTGCAGCGGTCGTTCCAGCTGCGGGCGACCTCGGTCACCCTGGACGACACCGCGCTCGCTTACGTTCGTGAGGACGCCGACGAGTACGGCACGATCCGCGTCATCGCCCACGAGCCGGGGCGCGAGGTCGCCGAGATCTACAAGAAGAAGCTGACGGCCGAGCGGAAGTACAGCGGCATCCCGCAGCGCTCGCCGGTCATCTTCCTCGAGGTGCACAAGGGGGACTCGTCGAACTTCGAGGAGGACCTCGTCGTGACGGGACACGCGTTGCACGGCTACCGGGTGTTGCGCACGACCAGCGGCGCCGTGCCGAACGCCGTGGCCAGCGTGCTGCTGGCGATCCGTGACGAGACCGGCGTCGTGCCCGACATCTACTTCGAGTGGACCGAGGGCAACCCGCTGTCGAACATGGGGCGGTTCTTCCTGACCGGGGTGGGCGAGGTCGCGCCGGTGACCCGCGAGGTGCTGCGCCGGGCCGAGCCCTCGCGCAGCCGCCGCCCGGACGTGCACGTCAGCTAGCCGCCCGGGCCCCCGTGCCCGCCCCGCGCCCCCGCGCCCGCCCCGCGCCCCCGTGCCCGCCCCGCGCCCCCGCCCCGCGATGAACCCGGTTTCGAACCATGCACCGAGAAGCTTCTGGGTGCCTGGTTCGAAACCGGGTTCATGGGGTGTCACCGCGGAAGCGACGGGCCGCCGCGCGGGCGGCGGCCGTGACACGGCGTCGGTCGAGGCCGACGCCGACGTCTCGGAGCAACTCACCCAGTCGATCGGGGACCACGAGATCCGGGTACTCGCAGTTGACGACGGCGCGCACCTCGGGCACTTGGCACAAGGACCGATCACGCCGGGCACGGTCACGGACGACTTCCGCAGGCGTCCGGCCCGCGAGCATGCGGGGATCGGTCAACTTCACGAAACCGTTGAGCTCGACGGCCACACCATGGGCGGCGAGGTACGTGTCGCATCGTGCGACGCGGCCGTCGGCGAGGTGGAACTCCCGCTGCAGCTCGACGTTCGAGAGGCCGAGTTCGAACAGGACCACGCGGAGGAGTGATTCGCCGCCGTTCTCGGCGAACGGTGAGGCGAACTGGAAGGCACGGCGTGCTGCGCGATTTCCCGGGTGGGTGGTGGGACCGAGCCTGCCGAGCAATGCCTCGCGTTCGCGTCGGAGGGCGGCGGCCACCACGGGCCCGGTCCGATGTCCGTTCGGCAGGACCAGTCGGCGGAGGACCGCGTCCGTGCACAGGACGGCAGCGGCGAAGGAGGCCGTCCGGGCGACGTCGACGGCTGTCCGTCTCAGCCCGGTGACCGACAAGTCGCCGAGACGTACGAGGTCGTCGGCCGGGACCTGCCCAGGGCGTCGGAGGAGGTGGGAGGACGTCTTGGTCGAGGTCCGGCGCGGGTCCGTGACGGTGACGGTGTCGTCGAAATCGTCGTGGACGCGAGGAAGGTCGAGCGCGGCCAGGGCAGAGACATGGGAGACCACGCAGTGCCGTGCGGGGCCGGTTGCCAGAGCTCGCGTGAGGAGGACGTGCCGCCCGCGGGAGTCCAGCTTCTCCCAGTCCGATGCCGTCGCGTAGACGCCGCGGTGGATGCGCACGAGCGAGCCATCCGCGACACCGGAACGCAGGGCGATCGTCTCGGGGGCGCCGTCGCCGTGCGTCGCCGCGAATCGCAGTTCGCATGTGATCGGGTCGGTGTGCTCCATGGGGCCATGGTGGCGAATGCCGTCCCCGGGCTCGGTCCCGCGCCTCCTGGTCTGGGGAGAACCTGCCTGTGAGCAAGATGGAGAAGGAGGCGGCCGGGTCGTCATGAACCCAGTTTCGATCGATGCACCCACAAGCTTCTGGGTGCAGCGTTCGAAACCGGGTTCACTGGCGGGCAGGAGGCGCGGGGCCGGCGGGCAGGAGGCGCGGGGCCGGCGGGCAGGAGACGCGGGGCCGGCAGGCAGGAGGCGCGGGGCGGGCAGGCGGCAGGCAGGGCGGCGCGGGGCAGGCGGGGCGGCGCGGGCGGGACGCCTCGGCGGGGTACGGCGCTCAGCTTGGCCGCCGACGGCGCTCCTCCTGTACTGCTGGGAGCATGACCGACTCCCGCTCCTTGCCCTACCCCCTCGGCGTGACGCCCCTGCCCGACGGCGGCGCCCACGTCGCGGTGTACTCCGAGACCGCCGATCACGTCTGGTTCTGCCTGTTCGACGACGAGGCCGACGGCGGCACCGAGCGCCGCTTCGAACTGACGAACCGCACCGGCCACGTCTTCCACGCCGTGGTCGAGGAGGCGCGGGTCGGGTCCCGCTACGGCCTCCGTGTCGCGGGCCCCTGGAACCCGGCCGCCGGCCTCCGCCACAACGAGCACAAGCTGCTGCTCGACCCCTACGCCACCGCGCTCGACGGCACGTTCGACTGGGGCCAGGCCGTCTTCGGTCACGACATGGACGAGCCCGAGACCATGGACGAGTCCGACTCGGCCGCCGCGATGCCCCGCAACGTCATCGCCGACCGCGACTTCGACTGGGGCGACGACCGACGACCGCTCACGCCGATGGAGGACACGGTCGTCTACGAGGTGCACGTCAAGGGCTTCACGCAGACCCACCCCGACGTCCCCGAGGACATCCGAGGCACCTACGCCGGCATGGGGCACCCCGCCGCGATCAAGCACTTCACCGACCTGGGCGTCACCGCCGTCGAGTTGCTGCCGACGCACCAGTTCGTGCAGGACAGCCACCTCGAGGAGAAGGGCCTGCGCAACTACTGGGGCTACAACTCGATCGGCTTCTTCGCCCCGCACGACGAGTACGCGTCGAAGGCCGCGGGCACGGCCGGCGGCCAGGTCGCCGAGTTCAAGCAGATGGTCAAGGACCTCCACGCCGCCGGCCTCGAGGTGTGGATGGACGTCGTCTACAACCACACGGCCGAGGGCAACCACATGGGCCCGACCATCTCGTTCAAGGGCATCGACAACGCCGCGTACTACCGCTTGGTCGAGGGTGACGAGGGCAACTACTTCGACACGACCGGCACGGGCAACAGCCTGAACGTCAGCCACCCGGCGGCCCTCGGCCTGATCATGGACAGCCTGCGCTACTGGGTCACCGAGATGCACGTCGACGGCTTCCGCTTCGACCTCGCCACGACCCTCACCCGTCAGGGTGGCGAGGCCAGCGAGCACAGCGCGTTCCTCACGCTGATCCACCAGGACCCGGTGCTGCAGAGCGTCAAGATGATCGCCGAGCCCTGGGACACCGCCGGCTACCAGGTCGGCGGCTTCCCGGCCGACTGGTCGGAGTGGAACGGCAAGTTCCGCGACGACGTGCGCGAGTTCTGGAACGGCGAGCCCGGCGTCCTGTCGACGTTCTCGGACCGCGTGCTCGGCAGCCCCGACGTCTACGAGGCCGACCGTCGCTCGCCGCTGTCGAGCGTCAACTTCGTTACCGCTCACGACGGCTTCACCCTCGCGGACCTGACGAGCTACGCCGAGAAGCACAACGAGGAGAACGGCGAGGACAGCCAGGACGGCGAGAGCGACAACAAGTCGTTCAACGGCGGTGCCGAGGGCCCGACCGACGACCCCGCGGTCAACGAGTACCGCGATCGCCAGCGCCGGAACTTCCTCGGCACGCTGCTGCTCAGCGCCGGCGTGCCGATGATCCTGGGCGGCGACGAGATCGCCCGCAGCCAGGGCGGCAACAACAACGCCTACTGCCAGGACAGCGAGATCTCGTGGTTCGACTGGGAGCGCGCCGACCGCGACCTGCTCGCCTTCACGACCGAGCTGATCACGCTGCGTCGCGAGAACCCGGCGCTGCGGCCCGACTGGTTCCGTTACGCGCCCGAGGTCGAGAGCGACGACCACGTGCAGGTGCGTCGTGCCGACGACCACTCGTTCTCGAGCGGCGACTGGCAGCAGGGCGAGAACAAGGCGATCACCTTCGTGCTCACCCACAAGGACGCCGACGCGTTCGCCTACCTCGTCAACGGTTCGACGGCGGTCGTCGAGTTCAACGTGCCCGACGCGCCCCACGGCGAGTGGGAGCTCGCCGCGTCGAGCGACCCCGGCCAGCAGGTCGAGGGCGCCGTCACGACGCTGCTCGTGCGGGACGCGAGCTTCACGCTGCTGCGGAGCCGCGCCTCCTAGGCCCGACGACGCGAGCGCAGGAGGCGCGGTGCGGGTCCTCGGGACCGGCACCGCGCCTCCTGCGTCCGCCGGTCACGCGAAAGACCGCCGCCCCGAGGGGACGGCGGTCTCAGAACGTGCCGGCCGAGGCCGAGCAGGGATCAGGCGCTGGCGAGCTGCTGCGCCGCGGGGGCGAAGAAGTCCGCGTAGCTCGGGCCCGGCGTGATGTCGACGACGGTGCCGCAGACGACCGGTCCGAGGTCGGCCTGCGACCGGTGGGCCCGGACGGCGGGTCGACGCTTGGGGTAGACCTCGATGCGGGCGGCGGGCACCCGGCGGTCGGCCACGTAGTGACCGGTCACGTCGACGGAGCGACGGACGTGTGCCACGAGCTGGTCGTGGCTGAGACGGGAGAGGTCGGCGGCGCTCATGCCGTGGCCTCGGCCAGGAGGAGTGCGCTGATGTCGATCGGCTCGGTGGGAGCCAGGTCGTGCGCGAAGGGGTGGTGCCCGGAGGCGTGGACGATGTTCATTGTTCTGCTCATCTCTGCGGCCCTGCGACCGCGTGCGGAACGGGGTGGTGCGGGTCGCGTCGCCGTGAATCGACGCGTTCCCGACTCTCGCAGGTCGCCGATCGATCGCCACCATCGGCCGACGCATCGTTCGCAAGGTGGACATTCGTTCGAACGACGGTCGTCGCCGTGAGGTGCGTCCCGCCCCGAGCAGTGAGCCGTGCTCAGTCGCGACGGGCCCAGAGTGCCTCGACGAGCGTCGTCGTCAGCTCGTGGTCGATCGCGAAGGGATGCCCGTCGAGGTCCGACACCGGGGCGATCTGACGCCCGCTCGAGAGCAGCCACAGGGCGTCGGCCTCGTGCACGCGGGCGAGGGGCAGCAGCTCGTACGCGGTCTCGTGGCCGAGGTCGGCCAGCGCGTCGAACACGGCGGCCTGCGTCGTGCCCTCGAGGATGCCCTGGTCGGTGCGCGGGGTGACGAAGCGGTGGCCGAAGCGGGCGACGAGCGAGGCCGACGGCCCCTCGAGCGCGTACCCGTCGCTGCTGACGAAGAGGACGTCGTCCGCACCGCGGCGGGCGGCCTCGCGCAGCACGCTCTTGTTCACGGCGTACGAGAGGGTCTTCGCGCCCTGCAACAGCCACGGCGAGGTCTGCATGACATCGTGCCGGTAGCCGCGGTCGAGCGACACGACCCGGATGCCGTCGCGGCGTTCGGCGGCGTGGTCCTCGTACACCTCGGTGCGGGCCCATGCGGTCGGCTCGCTGTCGGGCACGCCCTCGAGTCCGCGTGTCACGATCAACTTGGTCAACGCGAAGGGCACGGGTGCGTGGGCGGCCGCGGAGGCGAGCACCGCCTCGCGGATCAGGTCGAGGTCGAGTTCGGGCAGGTCGAGCAGCGCCGCCGAACGGGCCAGGCGGCGCAGGTGCGGCTCGAGCGCCTGCACGGCTCCGTCGACGACCCCGAACGCCTCGAAGATGCCGTCGCCGCGCGTCACGCCCAGGTCGACGACGTTCACGGTCGGCTCGGTCGCGTCGGCGACGTGCCAGCCGGGCCCGTCGCCTCGGGCGCCGGCCCGGGCCCGGTCGATCACCACGAGCACGGGGGCAGGAGGTGCGGTGTCGGTCACGGGGGAGGCATCGGCGGCGAGGTCGGTCACGCTCTCGACCGTACCTCGGTCCCGGGTTTTCGCTTTGTGGACAGGCTGTGGAGAATTGCTCGTCGTCGAGAGGCTAGACGGCCTCGCGACGCGCATCCGCCGTGCGGCCTCTCGCCGGGGGGCGTCGCGTGCCGAAGCTGCCACGTCGCTAGCGCGTCTAGCAAGATCATGGGCTTCACCAGGGGTTTCCTGACTGCTTCATCCCTTGCGCGTCCAGTCTGCGGAGGTACCGTGAACGAGCCCGCCCTCGGTGGGCGCGTGGTGCCCGGCGGGCCGGGAGCTTCTTCACGGGGCGGCCCGCCCGGCACCACACCACTCACGCCGAAGGGCCGCACCGTCGAGACGGTGCGGCCCTTCGTGGTCGGTCCTGGACGTGTCAGTCCCGGGGTCGGGGCGGGCCGGGCTTCGGGTGTGACGGGGCCGCGCCGCCTCCCGTGGGGGCGTCGGCGGGGTCGGGCTCGCCCGGCTTGGGGTGTCCGGGGATCGATTCGCCCGAGAGGTTGAGGTCGTCGGGGTCGACCTCGATGTCGCCGCCGTCGTCCGGCCCGCCCTCACCGGGCAGGGCCTGGACGGCGTCCAGGTCGGTGTCGGAGTCCACGGCGGGGGAGTCCTCGGTGGCCGACCGCTGCATCTCGGCGGTGGTCGCCTCGCTCCGCGGGAAGTCCGCGGTCGGATCGTCGGCGTCGCGACGGTCCGGTGCGGTCTCGGGGGTGCCTGCGTAGCCGACGCCGTCCGTGGCCGTCGTGGCGTCGCCCGTGGTGGTGCCGGTCTTCGTGTCCTGCTCGTCTTCGTGCATGCGGGCACGGTACGCCGTGGGGGTGCGTGCCGCATGTGCGCCGGGGCAGACTGGCGACATGACGACCCTCACCTGCCGCGCGATCGTGTTCGACATGGACGGCACGCTCGTCGACTCGACGGCCGTCGTCGAACGCATCTGGGGCGACTTCGCGGCCGAGCACGAGCTCGACGTCGTCGAGCTGTTGGAGTTCGCCCACGGACGGCAGACCCATGACACCGTCACGCGGTTCCTGCCCGGGTTGCCCGAGGTCGAGGCACGCACGCTGACCGACGGGCTGCAGGCCGTCGAGGCCGGAACGCGGGACGGGACCGTCGAGATCCCGGGCGCGGCCGACTTCCTGGGGAGCCTGCCGGGCGACCGCGTGGCCCTGGTGACGAGCGCGAACCACGAGTTGGCGCGATCACGGATGGCCGAGGCGGGCGTTCCCTGGCCGGCTGTCGTCCTGGCGTCCGAGCAGGTCGCCGTGGGCAAGCCCGCGCCGGACGGCTATCTGCTGGCCGCCGCGATGCTCGGCGTCGACCCGGGCGAGGTCGTCGTCTTCGAGGACGCCGCGGCGGGACTCGACGCCGCCCGCGCCTCCGGAGCCTCGGTCGTCGTCGTCGGGGACCACGACGGGCCGGCTGCCGACGGGTTGCCCCGTGTCTCCGGGTACCAGGGCGTGTCGGTGATCGTCCGGGACGACGGACTGCTCGAGCTGACGCTGCCGTAGCCGTAGGGCCGGACGAACGGGCCGGGCGGGCCGGACGGGTGGGCCGCAGGCGGTCAGCCGTTCAGCGGGTGCGACCCCTCGTGGTTCGTGCGGTGGGCGAGGGCGTGGGCGAACTCGCTCAGGGTCTCGTCCGACGTGTGACGGGGTGTCCAGCCGAGCACGGTGCGCGCCCTCTCGGTCGACATGACCGGGATCTTGGCCGCGATGTCGAGCCAGCCGGGTTCGGTCGGCTGCAGGCGCGCCAGCCAGGTGAGCTGCACGACGGCGCGCAGCAGGCGGTAGGGCACGGGCAGCAGGCGGGAGCCGAATGCCCGGGCGATGCGGTCGGGGTCGACCACGGGTTCGGCGGCGAGGTTGAACGCCCCACCGGCACGGCGGTCGATCGCCCGCCAGAACGCGTCGGCGACGTCGCTCGCGTGCACGACCTGCGACACGAAGCGCGGGGCGAGCGGGATGAACGGGGGACGCACGCGCTGCATCCAGCGGGTGGGCACCCAGCGGCCGGCGAAGAGGCCGACGATCTCGCTGGCAGCGGCGGCCTGGAACACGAGGCCCGGGCGCATGCGGGTCAGCGTGACCTCGGGGTGCTGTTCGGCGAAGGCGTCCATGACGCGCTCGTTGATCGATTTGTGCTTCGAGTAGCTCGAGCGGCGCACGCCCTTGGTCTTGTAGGTCTCGTCGACCCGACGGCCCTTGGGGCCCCGCGAGTAGGCGCCGACCGAGGACGCGACGAGCACGTGCGGCACCCCGGCCCGGGCGGCGGCGTCGAGGACGTGCGAGGTGCCGAGCACGTTCGTCCGGTACATGACGGCCTTGCGGTGGCTCGGCTGCAGGGCCCAGCCGAGGTGGACGACGGCGTCGGCCCCGGCGAACGCGTGCTCGAGGGCCACGGGTGAGTCGTCGGCCCCGACGTCGATCGAGAACCAGGTCACCTCGCCGTACGGCGGCGTCGCCATGCGCGGACCACGGCGGGCGACGCCGACGAGCGACGTCACTTCGGGCTCGGCCTGCAGACGGGTGAGCAGGGCGGTGCCCAGGTTGCCCGTGGCTCCGACGACGACCACGCGCATGGGGGTCTCACTTTCACGACTCGACGATCGGCCTCTCGCCGGCCCCGGGTGGGCGGCAGGCCGATTCCGAGCCTACGCGCGGCCCCTGGGCGCGGGTCCGGTCCCGGTCAGGCCGCGTGGCCCGTGGGCGCGGGTCCGGTCCCGGTCAGGCCGCGTGGCTGTGGGTGCGGGTCCGGGTCAGGCCGCGGAGGAAGGCCCGGCCTCGGCGGCGATGCGGGCGACGGCGGCCTCGTCCAGTGTGAACACCTCGTCGCCGTCGCGGGAGTCGCGCACGGACACCGGGGTCGAGCGCACCGACCCGTCGGCCGCCACCTCGACCACGACGAAGCCCGAGCCGCGCACGGCCCGTTCGGTGCCGACGGCCGCCAGCACGTCCGTGTCGTTCGCCACCCCGGGCGCGACCACCACGGGCACGCCCGCGAGGTGGCCCACGATGTGGTGGTGGTAGTGCCCGGCGAGGACGACGTGGACGTCCGATCCCTCGAGGACCGCCGCCAGCGCCTCCGGGTCCTGCAGGGCGAGAGACTCGTGCAGGGTGGTAGGCGCCGCGATCGGCGGGTGGTGCAGCACGAGCACGGTGCCCCGCTCGGCGGGCGTCGCGAGCTCGTCGCGCAACCAGGCGAGCTGCTCGGGTCGCAGCAGTCCGTAGCCGGCCCCGGGCACGGAGGTGTCGAGCCCGATCACCCGCCACCCGTCGACGTCGCGGACGAGGTCGAGCGGTCTCGCCGGGTCGCCGCCGAGCACCTCGGCGAAGCCCTCGCGCACGTCGTGGTTGCCCGGCACGAGCAGCACCTCGGCGCCCGCCGCGCGCGCCCAGGCGCCGGTGCGCTCGCGCAGGTGCCGGTAGGAGGCGCGGGTCCCGTCGTCCGACAGGTCACCCGACCCCACCAGCAGTCGCACCCCCTCGACCCGCGCGGCCTCCGCCAGCACGCGGTCGAGGGCCTCGGTCGTGTCGACGACGCCCTGGTGCAGGGCTCCGTCGGCGAGCAGGTGGGCGTCGCTGAGGTGGACGACGCGGAGGGCTCCGGGCGGCAGGGCGTGCATGCCGCGACGCTACCGGGTGCGGGGTGGCAGCGGCACGGTGCCAGGGCGGCTCGGTCCGCTCGGGCGGTCGAGTCGAACCACGGATGTGGCATCGAACCACGCAGTTGGGTGGTTCGACACCACATCGATGGTGCGACCCCGGATGTGGCGGGCGGGCTCAGCCGCGGAACTGGTCGGCGGGGGCGAGGCGGCCGTGCACGCGGCGACCGAGCTCGGCGAACATGTCGGTGATCGTCGCCCAGTCCTCGTGGGTCGGCGAGGTCGGTTCGACGAACAGACCGTAGAACCGTCGGCCGCTGTTGAGCGACTCGACCAGGACGGTCTCGGAGCGGTCGAAGAACTGCGTCCCGTCGTGCTTCAGGGCGGAGGCCCGGACGGGTTCGCCGGTCAGGTTGCAGAAACCCGCCGACGCCAGGGCGCGGGCGGTCTTGCGGCGTGACAGCCGGGGCAGCACGGGGCTGGCTTCCGCCGCGCCCAGGACCGCACGCACGTGGGCGAACACGAGCTCCTGCTCGTGGACGGGGTGCGAGGCGGAGGTAGGCGAGATCGTCACCCGCTCACCGTGGCAGGTCGGAGCCCCCGACGCGACGCCCAGTGCGGGGGCGGCCCCTTGGGGTGCGACCCGGACTGGGGAGCCGACTCGGCGCGCCCGTCGCCGGTCGACGGAGTACCTCGGGCCGTCGTGCTCGGCCGGTGTCGGCAACTCCTGCCCGGTGCGGCGTCGGGGTGCCGGGACGGGCGTGGTGCGGGCGGGCGGCGGCAGGAGGCAGGAGTTGCCGACGGGGCCGGGGCCGAGGCCGACGGGGCCAGGGCCGGGGCCGAGGCCGACGCCGACGGGGGGCGGGGCCGAGGCCGACGCCGACGGGGGCGGGGCCGTGGGGCGGGGGCGGGGCCGTGGGGCGGGGTCGGGCCGACGGGGGTGTCAGGGCGCCGGGACGTGCCGGAGAATTGCACGATGCCTCCTGCTGCTCCCCTCCACGGTCGCGACCTCGACGACTCGGCCCGCTGCCCCTGCCTCAGCGGCGAGACCTACGGATCGTGCTGCGGGCCGCTGCACCGGGGCACGACGCCCGCCCCGACGGCGGAACGGTTGATGCGCTCGCGGTACTCGGCGTTCGTGCTCGCCCGCGCCTCCTACCTGCTCGAGACGTGGCACCCGACGACGCGGCCCGCCACGCTCGAGGTCGATCCGGGCACGCGCTGGTTCCGGCTCGACGTCGTGCGGACGCAGGCGGGCGGGCCGTTCGACGACGAGGGGACGGTCGAGTTCGAGGCGCACTTCCGCGACGACGACGGCGTGGGGTCGCAGCACGAGGTCAGCCGGTTCGCCCGGGTCGACCGGCGGTGGCTCTACGTCGACGGGATCTCGGGCTGACCAGGGCGCATGTCACGAGCTCGGGCCCGGGGGTCCGGCAGGGCGGACGCGAGACGTCGGCATCGGGCGTCACGAAGAGGACGGCGGGTCCGTCGGGCCCGGCATCCTCTCCGTGACGCCGCCGGGCCGCAGGGAGAGCTTCACGGGCAGGGACCCACGGTCCGGACGACACCGATGCAGGGCTCACACCCTCCATCTCGCCGAACGCTAGGCCGCACGAGATGGTGCGGTTCAGACGTGGACGCTCCTCACAGGCAGGGCGTCTGCACGCGTGTTTCGGGGGACAGGACGCGTCGCGCGCGGCGCACGGCGCACGGCGCACGGCGCGTGGCGCGTGGCGCACCGCGCGCCGCGGGTCGAACTCGTCAGGGGGCGCGGCGCGCGAGGGCGACCGCCTCGAGCGCCCGGACCACCGCGCCGACGGCCCGCTGCGCGCGCACGAGGCCGACCGGCCCGCCCAGCACCGACAGGGCCGCCTCGTGCACGACCCGCGCCACGAGCCGCCCCCGGTCGTCGACGAACCACTGCACGCCGAGTGTCAGCAGCTGCGTCCGCCCGGCGAAGGCGCGCAGCGCGAGGGTGGACGCCAGCGTGCCGCGGACGGCCCGGGTGCTGCCGTCCGACGCGAGCGACAGGGTGAAGCCGTGCTCGATCAGGGTCTGCTCGACGAGGTGTCGCGACTCGTCGTGCGGGCCCTCGAGGAAGACGTCGTGCGTGCTCGCCACCGGTCCGGTGCGGCGGTCAGCGCAGGGGCGCGAGCATCTCGAGCTCCCGCGCCGTGGGGTCGAGGGCGTAGGCGTTCGTGTGCCCGGTCGGCTCGTACCCGCGTCGGCGGTAGAACGCGATGGCCCGCTCGTTCTGCTCGTGGACGTGCAACCGCAGGGTGTCGCCCTCGGTCGCGGCCCAGGTCTCGACCCCGTCGAGCAGCAGGTCGGTGACGCCGGCCGCGCGCCCCCGATGGGTCGGGGCGACGTACACGCCGACCAACAGGGGTTGCCCCGCTGTCTGCAGGAAACCGCCCATGGCGCCGACCCAGTCGCCCGTCCCGTCGTCGATCGCGACCAGAGAGGTGCCGTGCTCGGCCTCGCCCCGGGCCGCGCGCATCCGCCATTCGGCCTCGGCGTGACGGCGGGCGACGGCCAGCGTCTCGCCGTAGGCGATCGGGGTGTCCGCGAGCATCGCGAGGCGCAGGTCGCGCACGTGCTCCCAGTCGTCGGCGGTCGTGCGGCGGACGGTCACGGGTCGTGCGGGCATGCCGCCACCCTGCCACACGGGCGGGAGGAGGCGGGTGCAGGAGGCGCGGGTCGCGTCACCACGCCGGGTCGCGCCCCGAGGGCGTCACGTCAGGAGGCGCGGGTCGCGTCTCGGCCGAGCCTCGCCACGGGCGCGGGGCCGAGCCGCTGCTCGGGGCGGGCCGGTGAGATCAGCGTGGCGCGCCTCCCGCGGTCGTCCGGCTCGGTGTCGACGCCGAGCACCTGGAGGCGTCCGGGCGTGCGGGCGCGGAGCGCCGCCGTCCAGGCGCAGACCAGGGCGTCGAGCAGGTCCTCGCGGTGCTTATAGGCCCGGTCGACCAGCGGCGAGGGTTCCTCGAGCAGCGCCGCCGACACGGGGTGCGAGTCGAGACGCAACGGGACCTCGGCCCGGGCCAGCCCGGCCAACCGACGCAGCAGCTCGTCGCAGGCCGCCGCGCGGGCCTCACGCCGCGCCTCCTTCGGCAAGGTGAGGTCGGGCCGCTTGTAGCGGGGACGCTTGTCGTCGTAGCCGAGCTCGCCCATGCCGACGAGCGTCGTGTACGGGTAGCACTCGAAGTGCCCGACCGCGTCGGCCGCCACCGGCACGACGCCGTCGTCGTAGACGCTGCCGGCTCGCTCGAGGCGCTCGCCGAGGGTGCGCCCGCCGAGCCAGGGCAAGGAGGCGCTGCTCGCGTTGGCCGAGACGTGCCAGCGACCGTAGGCGCGCGCCACGAGCCGTTCGCTGGCCCGCATTCCCGTGGCGTTCGGCACGAGCACCGGGGCGTCGATCGCGACGACCGAACCGGGCGTCGACCAGCGCAGGACCCAGGCCTCGACCTCGTCGACCCCGCGGGCCCAACCGGCGTCGAGCACCGTCCCGTCGGCGTCGACCACGGCCAGGCCGGTCTCGTTCGCGGGACGCTCGGGTGTCGAGTCGCGCCAGGCGAGGTCGACGCCGAGGTAGCGGGGCCGGGGTGTGGTCACCGTTCGACCGTACTCGCGGCCGATACTGTCCCCATGCCCACCAGCACCCGCACCCCGGCCGACCTGCGTCGCTGGCGGCGCTACCTCGCCGACGAACGCGCCGAGGAGTCGACCTACCGCGACCTCGCCCGCCGCCGCGACGGCGAGGAGCGTGCGATCCTGATCGCCCTGGCCGACGCCGAGGGCCGTCACGCGCAGCACTGGGTCGACCTCCTCGGCGACGACGTCGGACGCCCGGCCCGCACCGACCTGCGCACCCGCGTGCTCGGGGTGCTCGCCCGCCGCTTCGGCTCGATCTTCGTGCTCGCGCTGGTGCAGAGCGCCGAGGCGCGGTCGCCCTACGCGACCGACGCCGACGCCACCGACGCGATGGCCGCCGACGAGCGCATCCACGGCGAGGTCGTGCGCGGGCTCGCCGAGCGGGGCCGCAATCGCCTGTCGGGGTCGTTCCGTGCGGCGGTGTTCGGGGCGAACGACGGGCTCGTCAGCAACCTGGCGCTCGTGCTCGGCATCAGCGCGTCGGGCGTCGCGAACCACGTGGTGCTGCTGACCGGGCTATCGGGGCTGCTCGCCGGGGCGTTGTCGATGGGTGCGGGCGAGTACGTCTCGGTGCGGTCGCAGCGTGAGCTGCTCGACGCCTCCACCCCCGACCCGACGGCGCGGCAGGTGCTGCCCGACCTGGACGTCGACGCGAACGAGCTGGCGTTGGTCTACCGGGCGCGGGGCATGTCGCCGGACGAGGCCGAGGCCCACGCGCGGCAGGTGCTCGCGGGCGTGGGGCGAGGAGCCTCGTCGCCGAGCGCGCCTCCTGCGGGGGCCGCGCCTGGCGCCGCCACGGCCGGCTGGGCGGACGCCCCGGACCAGGAGGCGCGCTCGGCCGACGAGCCCGCCACCCACGAGACCCTCGGCACGGCCTTCGGCGCTGCCGCCTCGAGCTTCTGCTTCTTCGCGTCCGGGGCCGTCATCGCCGTGCTGCCCTACCTGTTCGGGCTGTCCGGTCTCGCGGCCGTCGTCGTGGCGTCCGCCCTGGTCGGCGTCGCCCTGCTCGGCACCGGTGCCGTGGTCGGGCTGCTGTCAGGGGCGAGCCCGGTCAGGCGGGCCCTGCGTCAGCTCGGCATCGGGTTCGGGGCGGCCGCCGTGACGTACCTGCTCGGGCTGCTGTTCGGGACGGGTGCCGCGGGCTGAGCCCGGCGGGCACGCTGAGCCCGGCGGGCACGCCGAGCCGGCCGGTCGGACCTGCGGGTGCGTCAGGCCTTGCGGTCGAGCTTCCACGCGATCCAGCACGTGACGAGCACGACACCGGCCGCGGCCAGGCGCGCACCCATCAGCACCCCTTGGCCGGTCGACGTCGTGAGGCTCATGTCGGAGCCGATGCCGATGCTCCAGATCGCACCCGACAGGGTGAGGCAGACGACCAGCGCGAGGCCGAGCACCACCGAGGTGGCCCCGTGCGACCGCGGGCCGACGTCGTCGCGGCCGCGAGGGTCACGCGACAGCCGGGCGGCACCGATGCGCACGAGACCGAGCCAGAGCAGCGCCACGGCACAGGCGCCGACGACGTCGCTGCAGCGGTGCCAGCCGTAGGCGACGGTCTGCTCGGCGACCACGGCCGCGAAGGCCGCACCGACCATGTAGAACAGCGGCCGGGCGTGCCGGCCGAAGGTGGTCATGATCGCCAGCACGGCGGCGACGGCGACCGTCACGTGCCCGCTGGGGAAGCTGTTGCCGTAGAGCTCGCCCGTCAGCTCGGGACGAGGCGCGAGCTGCTTCAGCACCTGGGTGGTGATCGTGGCACCGACGATCAGCACACCCGCCTGGACGGCCGAGCCGGGTCGGCGGCGGAGGAACGCCACCACCATCGTAAGGGCGACGACCAGCAGCACGGCCGGCGGGGAGATGGCGTCGAGCGCGACCCCGGACTGCAGCAACGTGGTGCCGTCGACCGAGCGGAGGATGCTGTCCTCGATGGACTGGCCCGGTTCGGTGAGGACGGCGATCGTGTAGACGCCCGCCAGCACGACGAGCGACGCCGACGACGCGACCACCCAGCGACCCGTGGCCCGTCGACGGACCGCCGGGGGCGTCGAGAGGGTCGGGTGAGCAGTCACCGGACGAGCTAACTACACGTCGCCTGGAAACCGGCTCGGTCCGACCTGCCGATGCGCCGGGGTCGGCACGACTCACAGCGGGGGTGCAGGTGATCGCGGCGACGTCCCCCGTCCGCGCTCCATCAGCCGCCAGTCGCCGCCGGCGAGCGGGGTGAGCGTGACGGTCGTGTAGACGACGGCGACGATGCCGAACGCGACCGCCAGTCCGATGGTGTCGGCGGCGAGGCCGCCGAGCAGGGCGCCGATCGGGATGCCGGCCCAGGCTCCGGCCGTGACCAGCCCGAAGACCCGTCCGCGCAGGTGTTCGGGGGTGCGCTCGAGCTGCACCGTGCCGAGGATCGGGTTGAGCGCGCCGGCGGCCAGCCCCGACAGGGCCGTCGCGGCGACCAGCACGGGCAGCGGGGCGCCGAGGGCGAACGCCAGGCTCGAGGGGCCCCCGGCGAGGGTGAAGCAGACGACGAAGGTGACGCGGCGCGGCACCCGGTGGGCGACGAAGCCGAAGGCGACGTTGCCGACGAGGGCGCACCCGCCCATGGTGGCGACGAGCAGCCCCAGGGCGGCCGCGCCTCTCAGTCGGTCGTTGGCGTAGAGGGGCAGCAGGGTCGACCCGCGGGCGGCGTCGAGCAGGTTCGTGACCAGCACGAGCGCGACGATCAGCCGCATCAGGGGGTCGCGGACGACGAACCGGGCTCCCTCGGCGAGGTCGGCCCGGTAGGAGGCGCGGGTCGGCTCGGTCGGCTCGGTCGGGTGGTCGTCTCTCGGATTCGGTGATCCGGTCCGTACCGGATCGGGCGCGGGGACGAGCGCCCCGGTCAGGGCGGCCGACACGGCGAAGGTGGCGGCGTTGACGAACAGCGACGCGACCGGCCCGACGGCGGCGACGAGCAGCCCCGCGATCGAGGCCCCGATCAGCTTGGCGAAGCGCTCGGACCCGTCGATCAGCCCCACGCTGCGTTCGATGCGCACCCCGGCCCGCTCGGTCAGCCCGGGCAGCATCACTCGGCGCGCCACCTGCCCGGGGCTGTCGAGCAGCCCGCCCACGAACACGAGCGCGAGCAGGGCCCAGAACGGCAGTCCGACGGTGAGGGCGAGCACGGGCATCGCGAGGACGGAGGCACCGCTCACCAGGTCGGCGACGATCGCGGCCCGTCGGCGCCCGACCCGGTCGACGACGACGCCGCCGAGCGGTCCGCCGATGATCACCGGAGCCGTGGCGAACGCCGCCGCGAGCCCGACCTCGGCCCCCGACCCCCCGAGCCCCAGGACGTAGAAGGGGACCGCGAAGGCCGTCACGACGTTGCCGGTCTGCGAGATCGCGTGGGCCGCGACCAGGGACGACAGGGCGACGCGGGCGGTGCGACCAGGGCGCCCGTCGTGGGGCCGGTCGGTGCGGCCGAGGTGAGGGGCGTCGTCGGTGCCCCGCGCCTCCTCGGCTCGTCCGTTCTCGCTCACGACGGCCCTCAGGGGCGGCGGTAGGACTGGTAGACGAGCACGACCGACTCGGCGCCGTCGTCGGTCGCCGGGTCGTGTGCGGCACTGGCGTCGAGCCACCGGTCGACGACGGCCTCGAGGTCGCGGCGCAGGGCGGCGAGCTCGGTCACCGTGAGGCGAAGGCTGCGGTCACCGCTCGCCCCGGCCGCGACCCACTCGCGGGGCAGGGTGGGCGTCGCGTCGACGTACTCGCCGAAGCGCGCCGCGTACACCTGACCGATCGACTTCTGCAGGGCGGACGAGGCGACGAGGCGGTCGGGGTCGTCGAGCAGCTCGGCGGGCTCCCAACTGGTGAGCTGGGCGGTGGCCTGCCACCAGCGCTCGCGGCGGTCGTCGGTCTGCGGCTCGGCGGGCCCGATGAGGTCGATCGAGGCGAGCTTCGACAGGTGGTAGCTGATCGTCCCCGGGGCCTCGTCGACGGCGTCGCCGAGCTGGGCGGCCGTCTGCGGGCCGCGTTCGCGGAGGAGGCCGAGGAGGCGCAACCGCGTCGGGTGGGCGAGCACGCGCATCGAGGCGGCGTCGGTGAGGGTGTGGCGGGAGGTCTCTCGGGGGGACATGGAGTCGACGATAGGTGCACAAGAGCTGTTGCGCAAGAGTCGTTGTGCTTCTCGACGAGGGCGGGGGCGGGCCGACCAACCGTTCGAGCCGTGAGTGTGGTGGGTGTCGCGGGCGGAGGTCGGACCCGCGGCGCATGCTCGGAGCACGACCGCCGGACAGTCCGGCGCGCAGGAGGAACCCGATGACGAAGACCCCGGACGACCCGCACGGCACCGACGAGACCGACCTCGAGCGTCGTGGCAACAGCAGTGGCGAGGGTCACGGCGACCACACCGTCGGCGAGCGGGACGACCGCCCCGTCGAGATCACCAGCGAGAACCACCCCGACGGCGGCACCGGCTCGCGCACGCTCGACGACGGGCCGGCCGACGACGCCGTCCCCACCCGCCAGCCCGGCCAGGCCGACGCCGACCAGGTCGACGAGCTGATCGGCGACTACAAGGGCGACGGCGAAGGCAAACACACCTACTGACACGACCCGAGGAGGCGCGGGTCGGCTCGATTCGCGCCCCGCGCCTCCCTCGTGTAATGTTTCCTCTGGCCAATCGGCCAGAGAAACGCGCCTGTAGCTCAACGGATAGAGCATCTGACTACGGATCAGAAGGTTGGGGGTTCGAGTCCCTCCAGGCGCACACGACTCGAAAGCCCCTGCCCTACACGGCAGGGGCTTTCCTCGTCTTCGGTGCTTGTCTGGCCGCCTCCGGCGGCGTGCGCCTTCGGCGCGAACTCGAAAGCCCCTGCCCTAGGCGGCAGGGGCTTTCCTCGTCTTCGGTGCTTGTTCGGCCGCCTCCGGCGGCGTGCGCCTTCGGCGCGAACTCGCACGGGACGAGGCTCGGCGCTTCGCGCCGCGCCCGTCACCACTCCTGCCCGCGCTCGGTGGTCGAGTGGTCGCGAACCGTCGTTCGTGGCGGGACGAAGGACGGTTCGGGACCACTCGATGTCACGCGGGGGCCGAGAGGGCAGAGTGCCGCCTCCGGGTCAGGGGGACGAGGCGAGGGCGGCGAGCTCGGTGCGGCTGCGGGCACCGAGCTTGCGCAACAGGTTCGAGACGTGGAACTTCACCGTGTTGTCGCTGATGCCGAGCGCTGCCGCGATGTCGCGGTTCCGGTCACCGGCCGCCACGCGGTGCAGCACCTCGCGCTCGCGCTCGCTCAGAGCCCCGACCAGCTCCCACGGCTCGTTCGACGGCGGCGGGTCGAGCGGCAGGCGCACCGTCAGCTCCGAGCCCCACCCCACGGTCGACGCCACCGTCAGCTCGCCCCCGACCCCCGAGACCTGCTCGGTGATCGGCCGCAGGGCGTCGTCGTGTGCCGTCAACTCGCCCGCTCCGTCGTCCCGGATCGCGATCAGCAGGTTCAGGCCGTCGCAGTCCCACTGGATGCGCACCCGACGAGCGTCACCCGCGTCGACGAAGGTGAGCACGGCGTTCCGGACGACGGCCCGGGCCACGTGCGCCACGTCGCCCGGCAGTGCCCGACCCGTCGCCGGCGGCTCGACGAACTGGACGTCCAGGTCGCCGAAGCGCACGAGCGGACGCAGATCGGACCGGAGGCGCGCGAAGGCGCCGACGACCGGCTCGAGGGTCGTGCCCCGGTCGCGGTCGGAGCCGGTCCTCAGGGCGACCAGGGCCCCCGCCGCGACGTCGATGGCCTCGGCCCGCGCCGCCCGGTCGTCGAGGCGTCGCGAGCGCAGGGCGGCCAGCACGGACTCGAGCGTCATCGCGTGCCGGTCCACCAGGTCGGCGGTCGCCCGAGCGTGCTCGGACGCCAGCGTCCGGGCGAGGGCGTCGGAACCGGCTCGGGTGGGGCCGTCGTGCGAGGTGTGGCTCATGGGCCCACCCTAGGCGTCCACCTACCCGATGCCACCCTCCCTACCCGAACGGGTGGGTGGGACGCCCCCGTCGAGGGGCTGCTCTCACAGCATCGTCGGACCAGGATCGAAGGCAACGGGATCGACGACGTACCCAGAGGCCCGATCGGGCCCCGTCGCCCCCACGAGGAGCACCACATGAAGCTGCAGTTCGCCATGGACACCCTGACCACCGACGCCGCCCTCGAGCTGGCCGCCGCCGCCGCGCCCAGCGTCGACATCATCGAGCTCGGCACGCCCCTGATCAAGGCCGAGGGCTTCCGCGCCATCACCGCCATCAAAGAGGCGCACCCCGACAAGATCGTCTTCGCCGACCTCAAGACGATGGACGCCGGCGAGCTCGAAGCGGGCGAGGCGTTCAAGGCCGGCGCCGACCTGGTGACCGTGCTCGGCGTCGCCGGTGACAGCACCATCGCGGGTGCCGTCAAGGCCGCCAAGGCCCACGGCAAGGGCATCGTCGTCGACCTGATCGGCGTCGGTGACAAGGCCGCCCGCGCCAAGGAGGTCGTCGCGCTCGGTGCCGAGTTCGTCGAGATGCACGCCGGGCTCGACGAGCAGGCCGAAGAGGGCTTCACGTTCGAGAAGCTGCTCGAGGCCGGCAAGGCGTCGGGCGTGCCGTTCTCGGTCGCCGGTGGCGTCAAGGCTGCCACCGTCGGCTCGGTCCAGGACGCCGGAGCCGACGTCGCCGTCGCCGGTGCCGCGATCTACTCGGCCGACGACGTCGCCGGTGCCGCCGCCGAGATCCGCGCCGCCATCAAGTAGCAGCACACGCACCACCCGCAGCGGCTCACGAGAGAGCGCTGACGCGCAGGAGGCGCGGTGTCGGTCGGACCGGCACCGCGCCTCCTCGTCGTCCCGCGGTCAGCGGGGCGCGTCGACCAGGCGGGCCGAGACCGACACCACGACCTCGTCGCCCGCGAGGCCGGAGGCGGCCAGGCGTCCCCGCAGCGCGTCGGCCGCCCGGGCCAGCGTCTCGGGCGTCGGGGAGTCCAGCGCGGTCGCCACGTGGGCGGTGACGGACACCGAGCCGGCCGCCCGCGAGATCTCGACGAGGCCGGTCGAGCCCGCGAGGTCGAGACCGGCCGCCACGGCCCGCACCGCACCCTCGACGACGGGGTGCGCGTCGAACACGTCGACCACGCCTTCGACGCCGCGCAGCACCTCGGTCAGGTCACGGGACAGCAGGTCGTCGCTCATCGGTCGTCCTCCCTCGCCACGAAGACGTCGTCGACGAGCACGTCGACCCGGACGACGGTCAGCCCGGTGTGCCGCGTCAGCGTCTCGGTGATGCGCGTGCGCAGCTCGTCCGCGACGGCGCCGAGGTCGAGTCCGTACCGGGCCGCGGCGGTCACCCGCACGACCACGTCGGCCCCCGCCGTCGTCAGGTCACCCTCGAAGGCCGTCGATCCGAGCACGACGCCGGACTGCTCGTCACCGGCCCGGCGCACCAGCCCTCGTGCCGCGGCCTCCGTCACGCTCAACCGCACCGCGGGGTCGGGGTGGCCCACCGGGATCTCGCGTCCGCCCACGACCTCGCGTCGGATCGAGTCGAGCAGGCCGTCGATCCAGGCGCCGTCGCGGTCGGGCTCGCGGGTGGCCCGGTCCTCGAGGGAGGCGCGGGACAGGTCGTGCACCCGGGCCAGCGACTGCAGGTAGAGACGGCAGGCGGCCGACCCCTCGATGGCCGGGTCGCGGGGAGTGCGCCCCGCGTCGAGGTAGTCGACGAGGCGGTCGACCGGGATGCCGTCGACCGTGTCGTCGGTCTCGGGCACGTCGAGGGGGGAATGGTCGTCGATGCTCATCGCCACGCCTCCATCTCGGTGATCAGGAACGCCCGGGCCCGCGCGATCTTGCCCCGGACCGTCGAGACGGGCAGGTCGAGGGCCTCGGCGATGTCCGCGTACGAGTAGTCGGCGGTCTCTCTCAACAGCCAACACCGTCGCTGGTCGAGGGGGAGCTTGTCGAGGGCCGACCACATGGCGTCGAGCTGCAACCGGGCCTCGACCACGCGCTCGGGCGTCTCGTGTCGCGGGGCCGACACCTCGAGCCGGTCGACGTCGTCGTGGTCGCGCCGGACCCGCAGACGGTCGACCGCCTTGTTGCTGACGATGCGCATCAGCCAGTTGCGCACCCGGGACGGGTCGTCGAGGTCGGCCAGGCGCCGCCAGGCGGTGAGGAACGCGTCCTGCACGACGTCGTCCGACTCGAGGTCGGAGCCCAGCAGGCGCGCGGCGTAGACCCGCATCAACGGTCCGTGTCGGCGCGCGATGACCTCGTAGGCGTGGACGTCGCCGTCGCGGGCCCGCACGGCCAGCGTCGCGTCCGCGGCGTCGAGGAGGGGGTCGTCGGTGGTGATGACGACCTCCTGCGATCGGATGGGGCGGGACGGGACGCGGCGGAACCCAGGAGGCGGGGGCCGGACGGCCCGC
The DNA here is from genome assembly GCF_014841545.1 of Frigoribacterium sp. CFBP 8751. Lineage (NCBI taxonomy): Bacteria > Bacillati > Actinomycetota > Actinomycetes > Micrococcales > Microbacteriaceae > Frigoribacterium > Frigoribacterium sp. CFBP 8751. The sequence goes on along the minus strand of NZ_JACYUB010000007.1, from coordinate 43,983 downwards.
GCCATGCCTCTTGACTACCACCCCGTGCCCGGATCGGGGGACGTGATGGCCGAAATGTGAGTGGTGGTGAATCGTTGCCTGAAAGCTGGCTGACCCACCATGACACCCGCCGTGCCCCATGCGTCTGAATGATGTGACCCGCTTCACGGGCACCCCGACACCGACCGGTCCCACCGGTCCAGAGCAAGGAGCAACCATGAGCAACGTGACCCCCTCCACCAGCACCGCCGCTGCCAAGACCACGCAGTCCCACGCCGCCGGCAAGAACACCATCGCCGAGGGCGTCGTCTCGAAGGTCGCCGGCATCGCGGCCCGCGAGGTGCGCGGCGTCCACGACCTGGGCAACGGTGCCGCCCGTGCCATCGGCGCGATCCGCAATGTGATCAACCAGCAGGACCGCGGCCAGGGCGTCTCGGTCGAGGTCGGCGAGAAGCAGGTCGCCGCCGACATCGTCATCGTCGCCGAGTACCCCGTCGAGCTGCAGAAGGTCGCCGACGACGTGCGCAAGTCCGTCACCGACGCCATCTCGCAGGTCGTCGGCATGGAGGTCACCGAGGTGAACGTCACCGTCTCCGACGTGTACATCCCCTCCGAGGACAACGACGACGACACCGACGACAGCCGCGTCAAGTGACCGCCACGACCACCGGCATGCTGGTCGGCGCCGTCCTGGCGCTGACCGCCCTGGCCTTCGGCTTCTGGGCCTTCGTGTTCGTCGCGATCGCCATGGCGATCGGGTTCGGCGTCGGCCGTGTCGTCGAGGGCAAGCTCGACGTCCGCGGCCTCGCCGACGCACTCCGCGGGCGGCGGTCGTCGTGACCGCGGCGGTGACGGCCGACCGGGCCCTCCACGGCCGGAACAAGATCACGTCACGTGCCGTGCGTCGGGTCGTCTCGGCCGTCACCGCGGAGGCCCTCGAGGTCTCCGCGTCGAAGGTGTCGGTCGAGCTGGCCGACCACGACGGCGCTCTCAGCGTGATCGCCAAGACCCCCATCCGGGTCTCGCCCCTGGGCGTCTCCGAACGCCGTTCGGGCACCCTGCTGGACCGCCTCACGGCGGCCCAGTCCACCATCCGTGACCGCGTGCTGCAGCTGACCGGGTCGAGCATCGACAAGGTCGACCTGCAGATCACCGGTGCCGACATCCGAGAGAGGAAGCGCGTCGCATGAGCACCGCATCGCTCTACAAGCGCATCGTGCGCCGTGAGACGCACTCGTCGCGGGCCGGCATCGCCATCACCCTCGCCGTCCTGCTGATCGTCGCCCTGGCGTGGATCGGCACCGAGGCGGTCCTCGAGGCCGTCGGTACGGCACCGCTGCTCCTGGCGCCGACCGACCTCGTCGGTTCGACCCTCGACGCCGCGAGTGCTCCCGTCGGGGTGCTGACGGCCGTCGCGGTCGTCGTGGCCCTGATCGGGCTCGTCCTGATCATCGTGTCGCTCGCCCCCGGTCGCCGGGGTCGTCGCGGGGCGCGAGCCGAGCGCACCGTGGCCGTGGTCGACGACCGGGTCATCGCCCGCTCGCTGGCCCGCACCGCGAGCTACGCCGGCGACGTCGACCCCTCGCAGGTCAGCGTCAGCGTGGGCAAGCGCAGCGCCCTGATCGAGGTCACCCGCACGTCGGGCCGTCAGACCGACGTCCGCAGCATCGACGAGGCCGTCCGCGACGAACTGGACGCCTACGACTTCAGCCCGGCCCTGCGTCACAAGGTCAAGTTGTCCGAGAAAGGAACGGTCGGCTCATGAACAGCACCAATCGCGCTCTGAACCGCATCGTGGTCTTCGTCATCGGCCTCGTGCTGCTGCTCGCCGGCGGAGCCGTCGCCGTCGGCGCCCTCCTGCCCGACGTCCAGCAGACCGTCTCGCAGGGTGCCTCCGACGTGAAGGGCCCGACCACCGACGCCCTCACCGACCAGCCGTGGATCCTCTGGGTCGTCGCGGTCGTCAGCCTCGTGCTGATCGTCTTGCTCGCCTGGTTCGCCCTGCGACAGGGGCACGGCCAGACCGGCACGCTGCTCACCGTCGACGAGGGGTCGCGTCGCGACCAGACCACCGGTGGTCGCCTGGTGATCGACGCGAAGGTCGCCGAACAGGTCCTCGAGGAGGCGCTGGCCGACACCCCGGGCATCGTCTCGGTCGACGTGACCGCCTTCCGCGTCAAGCGCGAGTCGGTCCTGCGGGTCACCGCGAACGCCCGTCGGGGCGTGTCGCCGACCGAGATCCGCCGGAGCATCGACCAGGCCGTCGCCCACTGGGACGGCGTCCTCGGCACCGAGACGCCCGTCGTCATCCAGATCAACGGCGGACTGCGCAGCCAGATGTCGTCCGCGACACGGCTCGACTGACGCCCGTCGCCCCACCGCACGGACGGCCCTCGCCCTCGACCGAGGACGGGGGCCGTCCGTCGCACCACCCACGTTCCCCGATGAAAGGCCGGTCTCATGAACGAGTCCACCCACCACGTCACCCCCATCGACATCGACGCCGCGGCGTCCACCGAGGCCACCTCGCCCGAAGAGGTCCTCGAGCACACGATCGGCGTCACCGTCCTCGGCGTCTCGGGCGTCCACGCCCTCGGCACCTCGACCCAGCGACTGGCCGGTGCCCTGCGCACGGCGATCGGCACGGGCTCGGTCCCCGGCGTCCGGGCCGGCACCACCGACGAGGGACTCGTGGTCGACATCGCCGTCGTGGCCGAGTACCCCACCAACGTCACCACGCTCGCCGACACCGTCCGCACGCAGGTCCAGCACGCCGTCGGGCAACTCGACGGCGAGGAGGTCACGGTCAACGTGACCGTCACGGACGTGCACGGCCCGTTCGACTCCGACGAGGACGCCGCCGACAAGGTGAACGCCGCGGCGGACAAGGCGAAGCAGGCCGTCTCGGACGCCGGCGACAAGGTCGGCGCCGCCGCCTCCGCCGCGGGTGACCGGGCGAAGGAGGCCGGCGAGAAGACGAAGGCCGCCGCCGGCGAGGCACGGGACCGCGCCGCGGATGCGGCGGGCGACCTGTCCGACAAGGCCGCGGCCGCGGCGGGCGACCTGTCCGACAAGGCCCGCGAGTTGGGTGACAAGGCCGGCGAGGTCGCCGAGCAGGCGAAGGCCACCGCCGCCGAGGTCGGCGAGAAGGCGGCGGACAAGGCCGACGACGTCGCCGACGAGGCACGCGACGTGGCCGACCAGGCGAAGGACGCTGCCGCCGACGCCCGCGACTCCGCGGCGGACCGCGGCGACGACGCCCGCTCGACGACCGCCGACGCCACCGACGCTGCACTGGACAAGACGTCCGAGGTCGTCGCCGGCGCCCGCGAGAAGGCTGCCGACGCCGTGGACGGCGTCGCCGACGCGGTGGACGAGAACCGGGCCTCGGACGGCGACGCCCCCCGCGCCTCCTCGGGAGACGCAGGCCACACCGACGGCGCCGACGTGACCGTGACGGTCGACGGCGGCACGGTGACCGTCGAGGTCGACTCCGACAGCGACGCGCAGGTCGTCGTCGACGGCGACGACGTCGCGACGACGGAGAAGTGATGTTCGGGCGGCGCACCACGATGACGACCCGACGTCCCCGGCCACGGGCCGTCTGGGCCGCCCTGGTGACCTCGGTCGTGCTCTGCGTGCTCATCGTCGTCGGCGTGCTGCTGCCCGTCCTCACCCTGATCGGTGCGGCGGACGGCGGCACGGCCGGCGCCCTCGACGTGCCCGTCGGCTCGATCGCCGCCGCGATCGCCATCGGTTACGTGCTGGCCCTGGTCTTGCTGCTGCTCGTCGTGAAGGTGCGCAACGGCGCCCTGGCCTGGGTGCTCGGGGTGGCGGCCGTGATCTCGACGCTCGTCGTGTCGCTGTGGCCCCTCGTGGCCGTCGCCCTCGCCGGGGTCGACCAGGTGCAGGACCTGATCCCGTTCATCCAGGACCTGATCGCCCGGTTCTGGCCCGGCAACTGACCGGTCCCGAGGTGGACCGACCCGTCTAGGCTGAGGCGGTCGTCGGAAGGGGTCCGGCGCGTCACCGGGGGATCATCATGCGCTTCAGCACCACACCAGCACTCGCCACCGTCACCGGGGCCGTCGCGCTCACGCTGCTGCTCGCCGGCTGCACCGGCGGCGGTGACGACTCCGGTGACGCCGGTCGGTCGTCGTCGGGTCAGGCGACGGCCACGGCCGACGCCGCCGAGCAGGCGTCCGGCGAGTTCACCCTGCCCGCCGACTGCGACGCCGCGGGCGTCGTGCTGGGTGATCTCGTCACGGGGCGGACCCTCGTCGCCGAGACGTCGACCATCGGCGACGACGAGGCGAACTGCACGTGGACCAGCGAGGCCGACGGGTCACGCGTCGGGTTCATCGCGACGGTGAAGGAGCTCGACGCGGCCGGGATGGACGCCGAGGTGCCCGAAGAGGGGAACGTCGACGGGCTCTCCCTCGACCAGGTCGACGACGAGCGCGTGGACGCCTTCGACGGTCGGGCCTTCGTCGCCACGGCCGATGCCGACGCACCGGTCGTCGGGGGCGGTTCGGTCGTCCTGACCCCGCACGGTCTGCTGAGCATCTTCGTCGCGGCGCCTGCCGGGTCGCCCGCTCCGATCGAGCCCGCCCGATCGCTCGATCTCGTCTTCGACTTCCTCGACTGACGCGAGGCCTCGAGGAGGCGCGGTGCCGGTCGACCGGCACCGCGCCTCCTCGGTGTCCCCCTAATGGTGGGCATGACGCGGCGAGGGCTCTGTGGCATCGTTGCAGGGTTCGGAGACGGCACGCTCCCACCAGGCGCGCCCAGCGAGAGGGAGCCGTGTGATCAGGGACGAAGTCCGCGAAGAACGTCGGCAGCGAGCGGTCGAGACGCTCGGCATCGTCGAGTCCGGCCGTGAGGCCCGCCTCGACCGCGTGACCCGCGTCGCCCGGGCCGTGTTCGGGGTGCCGCTGTCGTCGGTCACCGTCATGGACCACGAGCGCGCGCTCTTCGTCGGCCGGGCGGGCTTCGACGACCCCGAGTCCGGGCGCACCGACACCCCGTGCAGCCTCGTGACCGACACGGGCGAGATCGTCACCACCGACGACGCCCGCGTCGACCCGCGGTTCGCCCACCTGGGCGCCTTCAACGACAACGGGCTGCGGTTCTACGTCGGTCACCCGCTGCGCGACGGATCGGGCAACGTCGTGGGGTCGTTCTGCCTGATGGACGCCGAGCCCCGGCAGCTCTCGGACGACGAGATGGCCGAGTTCCGCGACCTGGCCGCCTGGGCCCAGGTCGAGCTCCTCGCCGACGCCGACGCCTCGGCCGCCCGGTCCACGCAGCAGGCGCTGTTGCCGGCCGAGCCCCTCGAGGTCGAGGGCGTCCGGGTCGAGGGCATCTGCCTGCCCTCGCTGAGCGTCGGGGGCGACTACTACGACTACGGACTCGTCGGCCGGTTCGTTCACGTGGCCGTCGGCGACGTGATGGGCAAGGGCGTCGGGGCGGCCATCATCGGGTCCTCCGTCCGGGCGGCCTGTCGTGCGGCCTCACCGCAGGTCGCCGCCGGACGCGAACTCGGCCTCGCGGTCGACCGCATCGAACGAGCCGTGCGGACCGACCTCCAGCGCACGGGGACGTTCGTCACGTACTTCCACGCCGTGCTCGACCTCGACACGGACGAACTCTCGTTCGTCGACGCCGGGGCGGGGCTGTCCATCATCGTCCGGGCCGACGGCAGCGTGCAGCACCTCGCGGGCACGGGGCTGCCGCTCGGGCTCGACGAGCAGCAACAGCACGTCACCGAGACGACCCGCCTCGGCGTCGGCGACCAGCTGATCGTCATGAGCGACGGCGTCCTCGACGTCCTCGACGACGAGTTCGACTGGGCCCTCGAGGTCGGGCGGCTCGCGACGCGGCCCGCCACCGGCGGTGCCGACGGCCTCGGCCTGCTCGGCTCGATGGCGGCCCTGACCGAGCGACGCCTCTCGCGCGACGACGTCACCGTCGTCGTCATGGACCGTCGCGCGTGACCGACACCCTGAGTCGCCGCGACCAGCGGCTGCTCGACCGGACCACCCCGGGTCGCCGCATCGTCGCGATCCGGGTGGCGGTCCTGCTGGCGTCGCTCGCCGGTCTGAACTACATCGTCTGGCGCTGGGCCGCGTCGGTGAACTGGTCGTCGTGGTGGATCGCGGTGCCGCTGATCCTCGCCGAGACGTACAGCGTGATCGACTCGCTGCTGTTCGGCCTCGGGGCCTGGCGGCTGCGTGAGCGTGGCGAGCCGCCGACCGCGCCCGACCCGGACGGCCTCGAGACTCGGGTCACGGTCGACGTCTTCGTCACCACCTACAACGAAGAGGTCGACCTCGTCATGCGCACCGCCCTCGCGGCGCAGCGCATCCGATACCCGCACACGACCTGGATACTCGACGACGGCGGTCGCCCCGAGATCCGGCCCGCCGCCGACGCCGCCGGCATCGGCGTCATCACCCGGTCGGACGACTGGGCCGACCGGCCGCGCCACGCGAAGGCCGGCAACCTCAACAACGCCCTCCTGTCGACCGAGGGCGAGTTCCTGCTGATCCTCGACGCCGACCAGGTGCCGAAGCCCGAGATCCTCGACCGCACCCTCGGCTACTTCAAGGACGAGCGCGTCGCTCTCGTGCAGACGCCGCAGTGGTTCGAGAACGTGCCCGAGTCCGACCCCCTGGGCAGCCAGGCGCCGTTGTTCTACGGGCCCATCCAGCAGTCGAAGGACGGCTGGAACAGCGCGTTCTTCTGCGGGTCGAACGCGGTCCTCCGTCGGGAGGCGCTGATGCAGCTGGGCGTCTCGCGGTACGTCACCGAGGTCGAGGCCGCCGTGCGTCGAGCCGTCCGCACCTCGCGGAAGCTGTTGGTGCGGGCCCGCGAGGAGGCCGTCGGCCAGCCCCGCGTGCTCGAGGCGTTGGACGACGCCGAGACCGTCGTCGAGCGGGCCCGGGCCGAGTTCGCCGCAGGGGAGTCCATCGGCGACGTCACCTACCGGTTCCAGCGCAGCATCGACACGATCGCCTTCCGTTTCGCCGACGCCGACCTCGCGGCCATGAAGGGCGACCTCGCCGAGCTCGCGGCCATGTCGCTCGGCCCCGACACGTTCGACGCCCTCGACGAGGCGGCCCTCGACCTGCTCGCGCAGCGGTCGTCCTCGCCGCTCGCCGCCATCGAGTCGATCTCGTTGCTCGTCGGGGCGCTCGACGTCGACCGCGGCTCCGAGGCGCAGGCGATCATGCCCCTGGCCACGATCTCGGTCACCGAGGACATGGCCACGGCCATGCGCCTGCACGGGCTGGGGTGGAGGTCGGTCTACCACGACGAGACCCTCGCGATCGGGCTCGCGCCCGAGGACCTGGCGACCATGATGACGCAGCGTCTGCGCTGGGCCCAGGGAACCATGCAGGTGTTCTTCCGCGAGAACCCCCTCGTGCAGAAGGGGCTGTCGTGGGGCCAGCGGCTCATGTACTTCTCCACCATGTGGAGCTACCTCTCGGGCTTCGCGGCCGTGGTCTACATCGCCGCGCCCGTGCTGTGCCTGTCGTTCGGCGTCGTCCCGGTGCAGGCCTACAGCGTCGACTTCTTCGCCCGCCTGATCCCCTTCCTGGTCCTCAACCAGCTGCTCTTCTGGGTGGTCGCGGCGGGCAGACCGACCTGGCGGGGGCAGCAGTACTCGCTGGCGCTCTTCCCGGTCTGGATCGCCTCGGTCACCACGGCGTTCCAGAACGTCTACCGCGGCCGCGCACTCGGCTTCTCGGTGACGCCCAAGACGAAGCAGGCGGCCACCGGCCCCCGGTGGGACCTCGTCCGACCGCAGATCTGGGCCGTCGCCTGCCTCGTCGCCGCACTCGTGCTGGTCGGCATCCGCTACGCCACCGGGCAGGCCGAGGGCATCGCGCCGCTCGTCAACATCGCCTGGGTGCTCTTCGACCTGGTGATCTTCAGCATCATCGTCCGGGCCGTTCTCTATCCGGGGCCCTCGGCACCCCACGACAAGGAACAATCATGATGACCGTCACCGTCGAGGCCGTCGAAGGCGGCTGCGTGCTCTCCCCACAGGGGCGCCTCACCGTCGTCTCGACACCACAACTCCGCGACGAGGTGGCCGCACGTCTCGCGGCCGGCGACCGCCTCATCATCGTCGACCTCTCGGGCACGACGTTCGTGGACTCGTCGGGCCTCGGGGCCCTCGTGTCGTGCCTCAAGTCGGCACGCCAGGCCGGGGGAGACCTGCGGCTCGTGGCCCCCACCGAGCAGGTCTCGATGGTGCTGCGCCTCACGAACCTCGACCGCATCCTCAAGCCCCGCGCCTCGGTCGCGGCCGCCCTCGATGACTGAGCGTCCCGGCCCCGTCGTCATCGACGTGGCCGTCGAACCCGAGAGCATCGACCTGGTGCAGAACGCCTTCGAGGCGTGGTGGACCTCGCTCGGCGACGACTCGCTCGAGACGCGCTTCTCGTTCGAGACCGCCATCGTCGAGATCGCGGCGAACGTCGTCGAGCACTCGCGCCGGTCCGAGGCCGACCGCGGCCGCCGCTTCACCCTCGAGCTCTCCGCCACCGACGACCGCTTGATGGCCGTCTTCCACGACAACGGCATGCCCAGCGAGATCGACCTCAGCGCCGTCTCGATGGCCGACCTCGAGGACGAGGACGGTCGCGGCCTGGCCCTGGCGCTCCTCAGCCTCGAGAGCCTCGACTACCGGCACGAGGACGGCCGCAACGTGTGGACGCTCGTGTGCCGACGCTGAGGCACCCGTCGGCGACGGTGCCACGTCGGCGGGCGGCCCGTCGGATCGGCGCGGCCCTGCTCGCCGTCGCGGCGTTCGTGCCGCTGGCGCTGGGGCCGGCGGTGCTCGGGGACGCGACGTCCGCGTCGGCCGCCGCCGCGCCTCCCGAACCCTCGGGCACGTGGTTCGGCCCCGACCTCGACTGGGGCTCGGACGGCCCCGACGGCTACGCCGGTCGACTCGGCGCGACGCCGTCGCTGTACGGCGTCAACATCGACTACCCGCTCGACGGTCGGGCCACCGACGAGTGGCGACGGTCGGCCCGTGCCGCGGCCGCCCAGGGCGCCGTGCTCGTGGTCAGCCTGGAGCCCACCGGGCGGCTCGCCGACCTCGACGCCGCGGACGCGCGTCGGGCCGACGACCTGCTGACCGAGATCGACCAGCAGTACGGCACGCTGCAACTGGTGCGCTTCGCGCCCGAGATGAACGGCAACTGGCAGCGCTGGGGGCAGCAGCCCACGGCGTTCGTCGGGGCGTTCCGCACGCTGGCCGACGTGGTCCACGCCGGGGACTCGCAGGCCCGCATGGTGTGGGCTCCGTCCTACGGTGCGGGCTATCCGTTCTCGGACGCCGTCGGCCGGCTCACCGAGACCCCCTCGGGCGACGTCGACCTGCTCGACACGAACGACGACGGGCGCGTCACCGAGGCCGACGACCCGTACGGGCCGTACTACCCGGGCGACGACGCCGTCGACTGGGTGGGTCAGTCGATGTTCTACTTCGCGAAGGGCAGCGCCTCGACGGCCGCCGGCACGTCGGTGCCGCTGGTCGAGAACCAGGCCCCGGCGGCGGGCGAGGTCGAGGCGCGCTTCGACGAGACCTGGGGCTACACCGAGGCTCAGCCGTCGACGTTCTACGAGCGCTTCGCCGAGGGGCGCGACCGACCCATGCTGCTCGACACGGGCGCCCTCTACGCCGACGAGTTCGACGGTGCCCCCGAGCTCGACGTCAAGCAGGGCTGGTGGCGTCAGGTGTTCGACGCCCTGCCGACCCACGACCGGATCGCCGGCGTCACCTGGCTCGAGGTCGAGCGGGACGAGGCCGAGGCCGGCGACCGCCCCGTCGACTGGCGGGCCACCGCCGAGCCGGGAATCGCGGAGGCCCTGCGAACCGACCTCGAGGCGGGCGACCGCATCGACCTCGGGCCGGTCAGCGACCGGGTGACCTCGACCGACGGCGACGCCGCGACCGTACAGGTGCGCGACGGCGGCGGCGACGAGATGGGCTGGATCGTCGCCTGTGCCGTGGCGCTCGCCCTGGCCTTCCTGGTGAGCGGCGTCGTCGGGCGCCTGCTGCCCCGCTGGCGCTACCCGGACGACGGATCCCCCGCCCGCGACCTGCGCATCGACCTCTTCCGCGGGTTCATCATCCTGGCCGTCGTCGTCACGCACATCGAGGTCGCGGGGCCGTTCTCGTTCGTCACGCTGAAGGCCGTCGGGGCGATCACGGGCGCCGAGATGTTCGTGTTCCTCAGCGGCATCGTGCTGGGCATGGTCTACCCGCTCGGCATCAAGAAGTACGGCGAGAAGGCGGCGGCGATCGGTGCGTTCGTCCGGGCGCGCAAGCAGTACGTCGTGACCCTCGCGGTCATCCTGATCGTCTTCGCGCTGAGCTTCGTGCCGTTCCTGAACACCGCCGCGATCACGACCTTCACCGACCGCGGCACGGGCATGACGGGCACCTCGGCCGAGGGACGCGTCTACGACCTCTACCCGAACGTCGACCGCCTGCTCGACTACCCGCCGCCCTGGTACGCGGTGCGCCAACTGCTGCTGCTCGAGATGGGGCCGTGGCCGTTCAACATCATGGGCCTGTTCGTCGTCCTGAGCCTGACGATCCCGGCGCTGACGTGGGCGATCAAGCGGCGTGCCTGGTGGGCCGTCCTGCTGCTCAGCTGGGCGATCTACGCCGTCGGTGTGGTCTTCCCGGACTTCCACCCCCTGCCGTCGCAGTTCGAGCCGGTGTTCCCGCTCTTCGCCTGGCAGGTGCTCTTCACCCACGGTCTCGTGATCGGCTGGTACCGGCGGCAGATCGTGGCGGCGCTGACCACCCGGCTCGGCAAGGTCCTGGTGGGCGTGGGAGTCGTCGGTTACGCCGGCTTCCTCGCGCTGATCTGGGCCGGTCACGCCTACGGCTTCAGCCCGGGGCCGATCCCGTCGGGTCTGTACGACACCCTGTACTCGACCGGCTACCAGCGCGTCGACATGCAGTGGGGCCGGCTCGTCGACGTGGCGCTCGTGGTCGTCTGCGTCTACGCGATCCTCACCGTGTTCTGGAAGCCGCTCTCGGCGGCACTCGGCTGGTTCTACGTCCCCCTCGGGCAGGCCAGCCTCTACGTGTTCATCTGGCAGGTCTTCTTCGTGCTCGCCGTCGCGTCGATCCCCGGGCTGGACCGCTCGGACGTGATCGTCGGCACGGTCGTCCACGTGGTCTCGGTGCTGTTGCTCTGGGTGATGGTGAAGAAGAAGTTCTTGTTCTCGGTCGTCCCGCGCTGATCAGGGGGCGGCGACCACGAGGTCGAGACCGGCGTCGACCAGGGCCGCCGTCGCCTCGTCGCCCAGGCGGTCGTCGGTCACGATCGTGTCGAGCTCGGCGAGGCGGAGGGCCCGGTACTTGCCGAAGCGACCGTACTTCGAGCTGTCCGCGACGAGCACCGAGCGTTCGGCGACCTCGAGCGCGGCCCGCTTGACCTCGACCTTGGCCTCGACGGGCGTCGTGACGCCGTGCGTGAGGTCCCACGAACTCGACGAGATGAAGGCGAGGTCGAGCGACAGCTCGGTGAGCGTCAACCGGGTCAGCCGCCCCAGCGTCGACTGGTTCGCGCTGTCGACCCGGCCCCCGACGACGATGAGGTCGACGTCGGGGTGGTCGAAGAACGACCGGACGGTCGCGAGGTCGTTCGTGACGACCGTCAGGCCGGTGAGGTCGTCGAGGTGCTCGCGCATGGCCTGCACGGTCGTGCCGGCGTCGAGGTAGACGGTCATGTGGTCGCGCACCAGCGCCGCGGCCGCGCGGGCGATGGCCCGTTTCTGGGCGACGTCGACGTCCTGCTTGACGTCCCGGCTCGCCTCGACCAGCAGTCGCGGGGTGAGCTTGGCGCCACCGGGGGTGGCCGTGACCCGACCCTCGTCCTCGAGGGTCGCGACGTCTCGCCGGACCGTCATCTGGCTGACGCCGAGGAGGTCGGTCAGCTGCCGGTAGCTGAGGACACGCTCGCGCTGCAGGTGCTCGACGATGCTCTCGCGCCGCTGCTCGGGGATGAGGGGGGCTGTGGGGGACACGTCGGCCTTTCTCGCGTCGGTCAGCCTAGTGCGGTGGGGCCCGTCCACGGCATGCCCGACGCCGCCGTGATGGCGGCCACCTGGTCGGCGGGGATGAGGCGGCGGTCGGCGCCCTGGGTCAGCAGCGCGATCCGGCAGGCCTCCTCGACCTCGACGGCACCGAGGACGGCCCGGTCGAGGTCCTCGCCGCTGACGACGCTGCCGTGGTTCGACAGCAGGGCCGCACGGAACGGCAGCGGACTGTCGGTGACCAGCGACCCCATGGCCGGGTCGCCGGGGGCGACGAAGGGCAGCAGCGGCACCTGGCCGACCCGCATGAGCGAGTACGGCGTGAGCGGCGGCACGGCGCAGTGCCCGGACCAGGGCTCGAGGCACGACAGGGCGACGGCGGAGGGGGAGTGCACGTGCACGACGGCCCGGTGCTCGGGGTTCTTGAGGTACATCGCGCGGTGCAGCGCGACCTCCTTCGACGGCTTCGGGCCCGCGAGCAGCGTGCCGTCGGGGGCGAGCACCGACAGGTCGTCGACGGTGAGCGACCCCAGCATGGTGCCGGTGCCGGTCATGAGCAGACGGTCGCCGTCGCGGACGCTGACGTTGCCCGAGCTGCCGGGGCTGAGGCCGGCGGCGACGAGTGCGCGGCCGGCGTCGACGAGTCGTTCGGCCGCGGTCGTCGCGGTCTTCGTGGTCGTGGCGGTCACGAGAGGGCCTCCCAGGCGGTCGAGAACAGGTCGGCGGCACCGAAGTTGCCGCTCTTCAGGACGAGGGCGACCGGTCGGCCGTCACTCGTCGTCGCGGCGCTCCAGCAGACGCCCGGGCCCAGCGGTGGCCCGACGATCAGGGCGGGTGCCCCGAGTGCCGTCACGACGGCACCGCTGGTCTCGCCACCGGCGACGACGACCAGCCCGACCGTGCCGTCGGCGACGAGGTCGTGCACGAGGGTCGACAGGACGGACTCGACCACGGACGCGGCCGACGGAGTCGAGGTCGAGGTCGAGGTCGACGGGCCGCGGGGGCCCGCCGCCACGACGTCGGACGGGTCGCCCACCGAGTAGACGACGGGGACCGAGTCGGCGTCGAGACCGCGCACCCAGTCGGCGAGTGCCGCGATCTCGGCCGCGGGGTCGGTCGTGGCGGCCGCGAGGTCGACCTTGCGCGTGGGGTGGGTGGCCGCCGCGTGGGCGATCTGGCCGCGGGTGGCGGTGGACGCCGACCCGCACACGACCAGGCGCCGCCCGCTCACGTGCGAGAACTCGGCGGGCAGGGCGGGTGGCGGGGCATCGGCGGCACCGACCCCGAGGGCCAGGCCCGCTCCGCCGCTGAGGAGGCGGTGGTGTGCCGTCGCCCGGCCGATCGTCTCGAGGTCGGAGTCGTCCACGGCGTCGACGACGAGGTAGCCCGACGGCGCGTCGTCGAGCGTCGATCGGAGCGCGTCGACCCCGGCGCGGACGTCGTCCAGGGGAACCTCCGTCACGGGGGTCGGTGTCTGGGGCGCCAGGAGATCGCGCAGCCGCGAGCGCGTCATGGGCGTCAACGGGTGGTGACGCATCGACGAGTCCTCGAGGAGGTCGTCGCCGACGAAGAGGCGACCGTCGCGGACGGTGCGGCCGTTCGCGGGGAACGCGGGGACGACGATCGCCCGGTCGACCCCGAGCCGGTCGCGGAAGGCGTCGAGGACGGGCCCGATGTTGCCCTCGTCGGTCGAGTCGAAGGTCGAGCAGTACTTCAGGGCGAATCGTCCGGCGCCGGCCTCGACCAACCAGGACAGGGCGGCGGCCGACTGCTCGAGGGCCTCGTCGACCGGGGCCGTGCGGGTCTTCAGGGCCACCACGACCGCGTCGACGCCGGCGTACGTCGTCGGTTCGACGGCGGCGGGGTCGACGACGACCACCGTCTCGAGGCCACGGCGGCGGAAGCCCGAGGCGAGATCGGTGGCTCCGGTGAAGTCGTCGGCGACGGCACCTATCAACATGCAGGACCTCTCGGTGGCGGGCGGGCTCACGGCGCCTCGGACTGGGCGGGTGGGCGAGGACAGTCTATGTGACTATTTGGTGCGATGTTTGACAATTTGATAAGTCTCGCTACAGTTGCCATGCTCGCCCGGGCCGCTCCTGGCCTCTTGAACGAACGGGAACAACGGTGATCCTCCACTCGACGACGTCTCGCGCGACTCCGGTCCGCGTCCTCCTCACCGGCGCGAACGGTGGCTACGGCCGCACGCTGCTCGACCAGCTGCGCCGCCTGCCCGACCTGACGGCCACGCAGCTCGTCGACCCCGACGTCGACGGGGTGACGGCCATGCTCCACGAGCTCGGGGTGCCCGCCGCGTCCGTCGCGACGCCGTCGACGGCGGCGGCGACCGCCGAGGCGGTCTCGGCCGGCTCGATCGCCGTGATCGCCGACGCCTCGGCCGTCGACTGGGACGGTGTCGACGTCCTCGTCGAGGCCACCGGTCGCATCGAGGCCGGGCACGGCTACGCGGACACCGCGCTCGACCGCGGGGTGCACGTCGTCATGGTCAGCAAGGAGGTCGAGACCGTCGCCGGCGTGGCGCTGAGCGCCAAGGCCCGTGCGGCCGGCCTGCGGTACCTGCCCGGCGACGGCGACCAGCCCGCGAACCTGTTGCGTCTCGTGGCCTGGGTGCTCGAGTGCGGCTTCGACGTCGTGGCCCTCGGCAAGTCGGGCGAGTACGACCTCGCGTTCGACCCGGCCACGGGCGTCGTCGACCAGGCCGGCACGACCGTCCACGCTCCCTCCCTGGCGTCGCTGCTCGACCTGGGCGACGACCCCCTGGCGACGGTCGAGACGCGTGCCTCGGCGGTCGCCGGTCTCAAACGGGCAGCGGCCGCCGACTCGTGCGAGATGAACGTCGTCTCGCTCTACACCGGCGCCCGCGCCGACGTCGAGGCCATGCACTACCCCGTCGCCCGGCCGGACGAGCTCGCAGACCTCTACACGGCGCGCGAGGACGGCGGTCTGCTCGGCCGCACCGGCGTCGTCGACGTCTTCTCGATGCTCCGCCTGCCGGGCGAGGCCAGCTTCGCCGGCGGCGTCTTCGTGATCGTCCGCACCGGCGACCCCGTCACCTGGGAGACGCTGCGCGGCAAGGGGCACGTCGTCAGTCGCGACGGCCGCCACGCCTGCATCTACTGGCCGTACCACTTCATGGGCGTCGAGACCCCGCTGAGCATCGTCGCCGCGGTCGACGGGACGTCGCGCCTGCCCGAGCCCCGGCAGCACACGATCCTCGCGGCCCGGGCCGACGAGGCGCTGACGGTCGGCACCGCCTTCCGCGTCGAGGGCCACCACCACGAGATCGCCGGTGTCGTCCCCGTCATCGTCGACCCCGACGACGACGGGATCGCGCCCTACTACCTGCTCGGCGGCGCGCGGCTCGTGGCCGACGTGGCCCCCGGCGACCTCGTGCGACTGGACGACCTCGCCGACGTGCCCGAGGCGGCGCTGGCGGCCTACCGGGCCGGGCTCGCGCTGGGTCGCTGACCCGCGCCTCCTCGGCCTTTCCCCTTCCCCCCTCCCGACCCGTGACACCCCGAACCAGGAGATCGACGACGATGCCCTACACCCCCGAACCGACCGAACCCACCCCGGCGGCGACCTCGTGAGCGTCGAGCTCGTCGCGCTGATCGTCCTCGTCGCCGTCTTCGCCCTCTCGGCGATCCGCAACGTGCACATGGGCGCCCTGGCGTTCGTCGCCGCCCTCCTGGTCGGCGTGCTCGTCGTCGGCGAGAGCCTCGACGACGTCCTCGGCGGCTTCCCGGTCGACGCCCTGCTGATCCTGCTCGGCATCACCTACCTGTTCGGCATCGCCCGCGAGACCGGCGTCGTCGACTGGCTGGTCGACCGCTCGGTCGGTCTGATCGGCGACCGCGTCGCACTCATCCCCTGGGCGATGTTCGTCATCGGCACGCTCGTCGCGTGCCTCGGCACGTCGCACGCCGCCTTCACGATCGTGCCGATCGCGATGAGCCTGGCGCACAAGCACAAGATCCACTCGACGATGATGGGCATCGTCATGAGCTCGGCCATCGTGGGCGGTGCCCTCGCCCCGACGAGCATCAACGGCATCACGGTCATGACCGTGGCGCGGGCCTCGGGCATCCCGTACAACCCGGGTCTGATGTTCGGCCTCTCGGTCGGCGTCAACACGCTCGTCGTGCTGGTCGCGTTCTTCCTGTTCGGCGGTCGAGAGCTGATCGCCCGGACCCGGGCGGCGGGCGCGGCCCGGGCCGCGGTGGCAGCCGGCGGGACCGGCGGCACCGGCGGCACGCGCAGTGCCGGAATCGGGCGCGCTGCCGGCGCCGGGCACGGTCAGGGCGGCACCGCCGTCCTCGCCGAGCCGGCCACCGCCACCCGACTCGGCGCGTACCAGCTCGTCGTGCTCGTGAGCATCCCGGTGCTGATCGTCGGCTTCTTCACGATCACGCTGCTCGACGTCGACCTCAACCTCGGTGCGGTCGCACTGACGCTCGCCGTCTTCCTCGCCTTCCTCAAGCCCGACGTCGGCCGTGCGTCGCTGGCGCGCATCGACTGGAACACCATCCTGTTGCTCGGCGGGATCATCACCTACGTCGGCGTCCTGACGCGGCTCGGCGCCATCGACCAGCTCGGCGAGGTCGCCCGCTCGGTCTCGTCGCCGCTGCTCGCCGCGTTCGTCATCTGCGTGATCGCCGGTCTCGTGTCGGCCTTCGCCTCCACCATCGGCATCCTGGGTGCGCTCATCCCGCTCGCCGTCCCCCTGCTCGTCCCGGGCGGCGGACTCGAGATGACCGGCTTCATCTACGCCCTGGCGATCTCCGCCTCGCTCGTCGACTGCGCTCCGTTCGGCACGACCGGCGCGACCATCGTCGCCTCGGGTGTCGAGGAGGACCGGCCGCGCCTCTACCGCCACCTGACCCGATGGGGCCTCTCGATGGTGGTCATCGGACCGGTCGTCACGCTGCTGGCGTTCGTGGTGCCGTTCCTCTGGGCCTGATCGGTCGGGCCTGACGGCCTCGAGGACGCAGGAGGCGCGGGTCGCGTGACCCGCGCCTCCTGCGTGTCCGCCTTTCTCGCGATGTCACCCAAACGGGGGAGACGTGCCGCTCCGAAGACATGCCCGGGTGCCCCTGGGCACCCCGTGCCCGACCGACCCCGTCGCGGCACGCCGTCGGCGGCCCGAACCGCTGGCATCGTCGGGAGCCCGAACTCTCGGCACGGACTCTGGTGTCAAGGGCGACACCGGGGTCTGCGGGGGGTCGAGATCAGGTCCGGTCGAGAGCGAGCCGGACTCGACGAGTCACGCCCGGGCCGCGCTCGAGTCCGGCCGTCAGGGCCGGGCGGCGATCGAGCCGTGCCAACGCGGAGAGCAGGCGACGCCTCTCGACGGCCGTCGCGCCCTTGCCTAGGCGGACGGTCCTGCCCACGGCCGTGCCGAGCAAGGCGATGTCGAGGAGATGGCGGTCGGGGTTCGGGTCATCGTTGACGAGAGCTGCCGCCTTCGCGAACAGGGCGCCTTGCAACGTCGGTCTGAGAACCGTTCCGACGACACCGGCGACCTCGACCTGGATGGGCTCTGCCCGATTCAAGGCCCCTTGTGCGCCCGCGGAAGCGATCGTCGTTCCGCCCGAGGCACCTCGTCGGGAATCCGCTCGTACGCCGAGGAAGCGCGGGATCAGGACGTCGATCTGCGCTCGGCCGTTCACCCATCGATGGTGGTGGCCGGTCCACGACTCACCGTCCGGCCCGTAGCCGAGGTCCGCGAGGCTGCTGGTGAAGTCGTAGAGCATCCGGGGATGTGCCCGGACGTCCAACACCGCGTCTGCGTCCTCGGTGGGGCGAGACGAGGTGATCCCGTGCTCCCAGCACAACGAATGGACCATCTGACCACCCACGAGGCACCAACCGGTCGGCAGTCGCTGGTGGACGGCGAAGAGGGCATGCCACGCGGCTGCCTGGGTCGGTGTCATGACGGGGGCGACGATTGTCATGCCAGGTGCTCGGCGACGAGACGGCCGACCTGGGCCCGCTCGCGTGGCCCGGGGCTCTGTGCGAGGTCCACGAGCAGGACCGCCAACGGCACCGGATCACTCGGGCGGACGTCGTCGACGTGCAACAGGACGGTGGGCCGGTCGGAGGGTTCGAGGATGAAGTCGTCGAGCACGGCATCGAGGTCATGGGCGCCGACGTGGGCCTCGAGCATCCCGGCGGCTGCGATCCCGGCACGGGGGTCGCTGAACCCGGAGGGGACGACGCGGCCGTCCGCGGGGAGGTCGGCGACATCGCTCGGCAGTCCGTCGAGTCTGAGGGGCCGCCGGGGTCGGAACCATGCCCAGATGAGATCGGCGGGGTCCGCGTCAGACCTCAATTCGTCGAGATGCCTCGCGAGGCGCAGCCTCTCGGTGGGCGTCAATCCGTCGTCGAGACCGTCCAGTCGTGCGGACAGGGCCTTCTGCATGCGGACGCCGAGAGGGCGCCGGGCGACGGCCCTGTGTTCGAGTGACTCGTCGATCAACCAACGCCCCGCGACCCGCCGTGCGGGTAGGGCGCCGCATGCCGCCTGCGCTTGGACGCGGCGGACCGACAGACCGTTCTTGGCGGCGTAGTCGGCGACACTCTGCTCTGGCATGCACACAAGGGTACGCCCCGACGTACGGAAGTGTGAACGGGAGATCGCAGTCGCAGGCGGTCACCCGCGCGGCGGCCCCGTCGTGCCGCGCACCACGAGCCGCGTCGGCAGCTGCACCTCGGGGGCGGTCGGCTCGCCGCCCTCGAGCATCGTGAAGAGCATGCCCGCGGCCGCGCTGCCGAGCCGCTGCATGGGCTGCTGCACGGTGGTCAACGGAGGCGACTCCCGCGAGGCCTCGGGGATGTCGTCGAACCCGACGATGCTGAGGTCGTCGGGCACCCGCAGGCCGAGGTCGAGCGCGGTGCGCAGCAGGGCGATGGCCGAGAGGTCGTTGGCGGCGAAGACGGCCGTCGGCCGGTCGGGGCTGGTCAGCAGCGAGCGGGCCGCCTGGCGAGAGGCCGTCAACTCGAAGTCGCCGTTGCGGGTCAGTGCCGGGTCGCGGGTGACGCCGGCCGCCCGCAGCGCCTGCACGTAGCCCGCCTCGCGCAACGAGGCCGAGCGCAGGTCGGGACGGCCGGCCAGGAATCCGATCCGCCGGTGGCCCAGGCCGAGCAGGTGCTCGACGGCGAGCAAGGCGCCGCCGCGGCTGTCGGCCTCGACCGACGGCAGGTCGGTGCGCCCGGTGTGCGGGTCGACGGCCACCACCGGGATGCTCGCGGCCGTCGTCAGCACGGACGGCGTGACGAGGATCGCCCCGTCGATCAGCGTGCCGCTCAGCCGGCTGAGCGAGCGACGCTCCCAGCCGGTGTTCTCGCCGCGGTGCGCTCCGCTGTAGGCCAGCAGGTCGTACTCGGCTCCCCGCGACCGCACGGCCGCCCCGACGCCCTTGAGGACCTCCGAGCTGAACGGCTCGAAGTCGGCGACGAGCACGCCGATCACCCCGGTGCGGCGGGCCCGCATGCTGCTGGCCACGAGGCTCGACTCGTAGCCGAGCTCGTCCACCGCCGCCATGACGCGCTCGATCGCCTGGGCCGAGACGCCGTAGCGCCCGTTGACCGCCTTCGACACCGTCGCGACCGACACCCCGGCCGCCCGCGCCACGTCGTGGATCGTCACCCGTGCCGTCATCACGTCGGCAGCCTAGCCCGACGGAAATGGTTTTCGAAAACGTTTGACACCCGTCCGGACGTTTTCGACACTGAGGCCATGCCGCGCATCGGAGCACGGCACGCTCGGCCGACCACGGCCGCTCAACGAAGAGGAAAAGGTGGAACCATGACCACATCTCGACGGCTCCTGGCCGGGTCGGCGGCCCTGCTGATCGGAGCGGGACTGCTGACCGGCTGCAGCACCGGGGGAGGAAGCGGGTCGGACGACGGCACGCTCACCCTCTGGCAGAACTCGACGACCGGCCCCGGCCAGGACTTCTGGACGGCGACCGCGGCCGACTTCGAGAAGGCCAACCCGGACGTGAAGATCGACGTCCAGACCGTCCAGAACGAGGACTTCGACAGCAAGCTGCAGACCGCCCTCAACTCGGGCGACGCCCCCGACGTGTTCCTGCAGCGCGGCGGCGGCAAGCTCCAGGCGATGGTCTCGGCCGGACAGGTCAAGGACCTCACCGACGTCATCTCGGACGAGGCGAAGAAGGACATCAGCGAGGGCACCTTCGGGTCGGGCTCGGTCGACGGCAAGGTCTACTCGATGCCCGTCGCCGTCCTCCCCGGGGGCTTCTGGTACAGCCAGGACCTCTTCGACGCGGCCGGCATCACCGAGGCCCCGAAGACGATGGACGAGCTCGACCAGGCCGTCACCGCCCTCAAGGGCTCGGGTGTCTCGCCCGTCGCGCTCGGCGGCAAGGACGCGTGGCCCGCCGCGCACTGGTACTTCTTCTTCGCCCTGCGCTCGTGCAGCTCGGACGTGCTCGAGAAGGCCGCGACCGACCGTGACTTCAGCGACGACTGCTGGGTGAAGGCGGCCGAGGACCTCGCCGACTTCCGCGACACCGAGCCCTTCAACGACGGCTTCCTCACCACGGCGGCCCAGCAGGGCGCCGGCAGCTCGGCCGGCCTCGTCGCCAACCACCAGGCCGGCATGGAACTGATGGGTGCGTGGGACCCGGGCGTCATCGCCTCGCTCACGCCCGACCAGCAGCCGCTGGCCGACCTGGGCTGGTTCCCCTTCCCCGCCGTCGACGGTGGTGACGGCGAGGCCGGCGCCATCATGGGCGGCGTCGACGGGTATTCGTGCTCGGCCGGCGCTCCCGACTCGTGCGTGGACTTCCTGAACTACCTGGCGACCCCCGACGTGCAGGAGGCGTACTACAAGGCCTTCAACGCGCCTCCGGTCAACACGGTCGCGCAGCAGGCCGTCACCGAGCCCTACCTGCAGGACGTGCTCAGTGCCTACAACGACGCCCCGTTCGTCTCGCAGTGGCTCGACACCGTCTACGGCCTGAACGTCGGCAACGCGATGAACGTCGCCGTGGTCGACCTGCTCTCGGGCGACGGCACGCCGCAGCAGTTCGTCGACGCCGTCGACGCCGCCGCCAAGAAGGCGTAGAGGTCGGATCGTGAGCCTCCGCGAACCCTCCGTGCGGCCCGCCGCACCCTCGCGGCCTCACGCCACCGCCGGGGGCGAGGCACTCGTCTCGCCCCCGGTGGCCTCCCGGGCCGTGTCCCGGAAGGGGCGTGGCGCCCGCGGCCTCGAGATCGCCCTGCTCGTCGGCCCCGCCCTCGTGGTGTTCCTGGCGTTCGTGGTCTTCCCGATCGTGATGGCCGCCTACTACGGCTTCTTCAGCTGGTCCGGCTTCGGCCCGCCGACCGACTTCGTCGGGTTCCGCAACTACGTCACGATCTTCCAGGACCCGACCTTCCTCGACGCGTTGCGGCACAACGCCACGATCGTCGTGCTCTCGCTCGTGCTGCAGGGCCCGGTCGCCATCGGCCTCGCGTTGCTGCTCAACCGCAAGCTGCGCGGTCAGTCGCTCATCCGCGTGTTGATCTTCGTGCCCTACGTCATCAGCGAGGTCGTCGTCGGCACGGGCTGGAGCCTCATGCTCCAGGGCAGCGGCGCCGTCAACGACCTGCTCACCAAGGTCGGCCTCGGCTCGTTCGCCACCGACTGGCTCGCCGATCCCAGCATCGCCATCTGGACGCTGCTGGTGATCATCACCTGGAAGTACGTCGGCTTCGCCGTCATCCTCTTCCTCGCCGGGCTCCAGGGCGTGCCCGAGGAGCTCAGCGAGGCCGCGGCCATCGACGGCGCGAGCTGGTGGCAGATCCAGCGCCGCATCACGCTGCCGCTGCTCGGACCGACGCTGCGCATCTGGGCGTTCCTGTCGATCATCGGCTCGCTGCAGCTCTTCGACCTCGTCTACATCATCTGGGGTCAGTACATCGCGGCGACCGCCGGCACCTCGACCATGGCGACCTACATGGTCGCGAACGGCCGCACCTCGGGCAGCTACGGCTACGGCAACGCCGTCGCGGTCGTGCTGTTCCTCATCTCGCTCGTCGTCGCCCTCGTCTACCAGCGCTTCGTGCTGCGACGCGACACGGCCGGGGCCGTCACGACCTCGGCGACCACCGCAGGAGAAGAACGATGACCGCCTCGACCCTCACCGCGCCTCCTCGGGGCCGCGGGCCCGCCGCCACCGGCGACCGACCGCCGACCCGCAGGAGGCGCGGCATCGCCGACCCCGGACGCGGCGTCGCGTACGTGGTCGCGGCGGTCGTCATCGTGGCGATGCTCGCGCCCGTCGCGTTCATCGTGATCGGCGGCTTCCGCACCAACGCGCAGATCACGACCGACCCGTCCGGGTTCCCGAGCCCGTGGCAGATCGGCAACTACCTCGACGTGCTGACCGGCGGCACGTTCTGGCGACAGGTCGGCAACTCGCTGATCTCGGCCGGGGCGACCACGATCGGCACGGTCGCGCTCGGTCTGGCCGCCAGCTACGTGCTGGCCCGGTACCGCTTCGCCGGTCGCGGGGTGCTCTACGCGCTCTTCGCGGCAGGCCTCATGTTCCCGATGACCGTCGCGATCACGCCGCTGTACCTCGTCATCCGCGACCTGGGCCTGACGAACTCGTTGGCCGGCGTGATCCTGCCGCAGATCGCCTTCGCCCTGCCGACGACGATCATCATCCTCGTGCCGTTCCTCCGCGCGATCCCCGACGAGATCGAGGAGGCCGCGTTCATC
Source organism: Frigoribacterium sp. CFBP 8751 (assembly GCF_014841545.1). Lineage (NCBI taxonomy): Bacteria > Bacillati > Actinomycetota > Actinomycetes > Micrococcales > Microbacteriaceae > Frigoribacterium > Frigoribacterium sp. CFBP 8751. The sequence goes on along the minus strand of NZ_JACYUB010000007.1, from coordinate 21,173 downwards.
GACGGCTGCAGCCGCCTCGGCTTCTTCTTCCGCATGGTGGTGCGGCTGTCGCTGCCCGGCGTCATCACGGTGGGCATCCTCGCCTTCATCGGCGCCTGGAACTCGTACCTGCTGCCGCTGTTCATCCTCAACGACCCGTCGACGTTCACCCTGCCCCTCGGCGTGCAGGCGTTCTCGTCGCAGTACTCGGTCGACACGGCACGGGTGCTCGCCTTCACGGCGCTCTCGATGCTGCCCGCGTTGATCTTCTTCAGCCTCTTCGAACGCCGCATCGTCGGCGGGCTCACCGGGGCGGTCAAGGGATGACCGCCACCGACACCGTCACAGACCAGGAGGCGCGAGCCGACATGACCGACACCGCTCACCGACCGCAGGCCCTCACGGTCGGCGAACCCCGCGCCTCCGACCGGGTGGCGTCGCTGTTGACCGAGATGACCCTCGACGAGAAGCTCGCCCAGCTGGTCGGGTGGTGGGTCGACCAGGGGGCCGAGAACGTGGCCCCGATGCAGGGCGAGATGGCGACGTCGGGCGACTACGTCGAGGCGACCCGGCACGGGCTCGGGCACCTGACGCGGGTCTACGGGACCAGGCCGGTGGACCCCGTCGAGCGCGCCTCCTGGTTGTGGCGCGAACAGCGCCGCCTGCGGGACGAGACCCGTCTGGGCATCCCCGCGCTGGTGCACGAGGAGTGCCTGACCGGCCTCGCCGCCTGGCAGGCCGCGACGTTCCCCACGCCGCTCGCCTGGGGGGCCTCGTTCGACCCCGAGCTGGTCGAGGAGATGGCCCGGCTGATCGGCGGGTCCATGCGCGACCTCGGCGTGCACCAGGGTCTCGCGCCCGTGCTCGACGTCATCCGTGACACCCGGTGGGGTCGGGTCGACGAGTGCATCGCCGAGGACCCCTACGTCGTCGGCACCATCGGCACCGCCTACGTGAAGGGGCTGCAGGCGGCCGGCGTGCACGCGACGCTCAAGCACTTCGTGGGCTACTCGACCTCGGCGGCGGGGCGCAACCACGCGCCGGCACAGGTCGGACCGCGGTTCGTCGAGGACGTCCTGCTGCCGCCGTTCGAGATGGCCGTGCTCGACGGCGGGGTGCGCTCGGTGATGAACTCGTACGCCGAGATCGACGGGGTGCCGGTCGCCGGGACGCCGTCGTACCTGACCGAGGTGCTGCGCCGACGGTGGGGGTTCGACGGGGTCGTCGTGTCGGACTACTTCTCGGTGGCGTTCCTGCAGGTGATGCACGCCGTCGCCGCCGACCGGGGCGAGGCCGCGGCACTGGCCCTCGAGGCCGGCATCGACGTCGAGCTGCCCACCGGTGACGCCTATCTCGCGCCCCTGGCCGAGCGGGTGCGCCGCGGCGAGGTGGACGAGGCGCTGGTCGACCGGGCGGTCCTCCGCGTGCTCGCCGAGAAGGAGGAGCTCGGGCTGCTCGACGAGACGTTCGAGACGCCGCCGCCGACCTCGATCGACCTCGACTCGGCCGAGCACCGGGCGGTCGCGCGACGGCTGGCCGACGAGTCGGTCGTCGTGCTGACGAACGACGGGGTGCTGCCGCTGGTTCGTGGGGCCGCCGGTGCCGCTGGTGCCGGTGCCGGTACCGGTACCGGTGCGGCTGGTGCCGGTGCTGGTACCGCTGCAGGTGCCGGCCCGGCCTCGGTCGCGGTGATCGGGCCGAACGGCGACAGCGCCGAGGCCCTGATGGGCTGCTACTCGTTCGTCAACCACGTGCTGGCGCACCACCCGGGCGTGCCGCTCGGCATCGAGCTGCCGACCGTCGCCGGGTCCCTGCGCAGCGAGCTGCCCGCGGCCGACGTCGTGGTCGAGGCCGGCTGCGACGTCGAAGGCGACGACCGGTCACGGATCGCCGCCGCGGTCGACGCCGCCCGCGGGGCCGAGGTCGCCGTCGTTGTCGTCGGCGACCGGGCCGGCCTGTTCGGACGGGGCACCGTCGGTGAGGGCAACGACGTCGAGAGCCTCGAGCTGCCCGGGGTGCAGCGCGAGCTCGTCGAGGCCGTCGTCGCCACCGGCACGCCGACCGTCATGGTCGTGCTCTCGGGCCGGCCGTACGCCATCGGCTGGGCGGTGTCGGGTGCGGGGGCGCCCGCCGCCGTCGTCCAGGCGTTCTTCCCGGGGGAGGAGGGCGGCGCCGCCGTCGCCGGCGTCCTGACCGGCAGCGTCGAGCCGTCCGGGCACCTGCCCGTGTCGCTGCCGAGGTCGGCCGGCGCGCAGCCGTTCTCCTACCTGCACCCGGTGCTCGGTGGACCGTCCGAGGTGACGAGCGCCGACAGCACGCCCGTGCTGCCGTTCGGTCACGGGCTGTCGTACACCTCGTGGCGACGCTCCGACCTGGTCGTCGACTCGGCCGAGGTGCCCACGGGCGGCTCGTTCGTCGCGTCGGTGACGGTCGCCAACACGGGCTCTCGCCCCGGCACCGACCTCGTGCAGCTGTACGCGCACGACGTCGTGGGCTCGGTCACCCGGCCCGTCGCGCAACTGCTCGGCTACGCGCGCGTCGCGCTCGAACCGGGTCAGGAGGCGCGGGTCGTCTTCCGCGTCCCCACCACCCGTCTGGCGCTCACGGACCGGCAGCACCGACGGGTCGTCGAGCCCGGGGACGTCGAGCTCTGGGTCGGCGCCTCGTGCGCCGAACGCGAGACCGAGGCGACGGTGCGCTTCACGGGCGACGTGTACCCCGTGACGATCGCCGACGAGCGCATCGTCGGCGTCGAGATCGCGACGCGCACCGGGAGCTGACCCGCGCCTCCCGGGGCTGCCGGCCCGCGCCTCCTCTGCCCGCGAACCCCGTTCCGTGCGATGAACCACGAAGGTTCGTGGTTCATCGCACGAAACGGGGTTCTTCGCGGCGCGGCGGGCGGGAGGCGCCGGGCGGCCGCCGCGGTCAGGGGGCAGTAAGGCGACATGTGTAGCCTTACGGCGAGTCGCACACGGTCGCGCGGCGACTGGCCCGGCGCCGCGTCGGGCCCACCGAACGAGAGAACCGGAGCCCGTCCCATGGAGCGTTTCACCGACAAGGTCGTCCTCATCACCGGCGGAGGGTCGGGCCTCGGCCGGGCCGCCGCCGTCCGCGTCGCGAGCGAGGGGGCGAAGCTCGCGCTCGTCGACGTCTCGGAGAAGGGCCTCGCCGACTCGCAGGCCGCCGTGCTCGAGGCCGTCCCCGGTGCCGAGGTGCTGATCGTCGTCGCCGACGTGTCGAGCGAGGACGACGTCGCCCGCTACGTGTCGGCGACGGTCGAACGCTTCGGGCGCATCGACGCGTTCTTCAACAACGCCGGCATCGAGGGCAAGCAGAACCTGACCGAGCGGTTCGGCGCCGACGAGTTCGACAAGGTCGTCTCGATCAACCTGCGCGGGGTGTTCCTCGGCCTCGAGAAGGTCCTCGGCGTCATGCGTTCGCAGGGCGACGGCGGTGCCGTGGTCAACACCGCGAGCGTCGGCGGCATCCGCGGCGTCGGCAACCAGTCGGGCTACGCCGCGGCCAAGCACGGCGTCGTCGGCCTCACCCGCAACTCGGCCGTCGAGTACGGTGAGTTCGGCATCCGCGTCAACGCGATCGCCCCCGGCGCCATCTGGACGCCCATGGTCGAGGCCTCGATGCGTCAGATCGACGCCGAGAACCCCGAGAAGGCCGCCGAGCAGTTCATCCAGATCAACCCGACCAAGCGCTACGGCAAGGCCGACGAGATCGCCTCGGTCGTCGCCTTCCTGCTGTCGGACGACGCCACCTACGTCAACGCGGCCGTCGTGCCGATCGACGGCGGGCAGTCCGCGAAGTACTGATGTACGCGGGGCGTCCCGAGTCGCCGACCCGTGCCTCCTCGGGTGGCCGGCCCGCGCCTCCGCCGGTCGCCCACCCGCGCCTCCTGCCGCCTCGCACCCGGTTCCGAACCATGCACCCCGTTGCTTCTGGGTGCATCGTTCGGAACCGGGTTCTTCGTCGCGCTGCGGGCCGGCAGGGGGCGGCATCAGGCCGGCAGGGAGGCCACCGGGCCGGCGCGGAGGGCCAGAGCAGGAGGCGCGCCGCGCGTCAGCCGGTCGACTCGCGTTCGTGCACGCGCACGGCTCCGTAGGTCACGCCCGCCGAGGTCGAGCCCCCGATCGCGTCGACCAGGTGCTGGGCGGCCGCCCGGCCGAGCTGTTCGAGGTTCATGTCCACGCTGGTCAGCGTCGGGCGTGACTCGCGGACGAGGACGTCCCAGTTGTCGAAGCCGATGACGGCGACGTCGCCCGGCACCGACCGGCCCTCGTCGCGCAGCGCGTCGAGCACGCCGCGGGCGATGTGGTCGCTGCCCGCGACGATCGCGTCGACGGTCTCGTCGCCCCGGACGAGGAGGCGCGCGCAGTCCCGCCCCCAGGCCTCGCCCCACTGCCCGTACAACGAGGCACCGCCGACGAGCTCGAGCCCGGCGGCCTGCGTGGCGGCCAGCACCCCCGCCGCCCGGTCGCGTGAGGCGGCGTAAGACGACTCGCCGTTCACGAGCGCGATGCGCCGCCGACCCTTGGCGATGAGGTGCTCGGCGGCGAGACGGCCGGCCTGCACGTTGTCGGGGGTGAAGGACGCGTCGGTCGGGTCGGTCGACGGCGCGTAGACGTAGACCACCGGCACGTCGGCGAGGACGGGAGCCGGGGGGCGGGGGTTGGTGGTGCGGCCCACGATCAGGAGCCCGTCGACGCGTCGGGTGAGCAGGTTCTGCAGGTGCAACTGCTCGCGCAGGGCGTCGTCGCGGGCGTCGGCCAGCAGCACCGAGAGCGACCCCGAGCCGAAGGCGTCCTCGGCGCCGAGCAGCACGGGCAGGACGAAACGGTTGTCGAGGTCGCTCGTGACCATGCCGATCGTGCCGGTGCGCTGGGAGTTGAGGGCCTGGGCGAAGAAGTTCGGGGTGAACGACAGGGCGGCGGCGGCCTCTCGCACCTTGACGCGCGTGCTCTCGCGTACCTGGGCCCGCCCGTTGAGGGCCTTCGACGCGGTCGCCACCGAGACGCCGGCGGCCCGGGCCACGTCCGCGAGCGTGACGGGCGCCCCCGTCCCTCGACCACCGCTGCTCGTACCCATGTAGCGAAAATAGTTCACGAACGTGTTGACAAGCAACTGTGCCAAATGTAGCTTTCAACCCGAAACCGGTTTCGGTTACAACTTCTCGACGACGAGACGGTCGCGCCGCCTGGGCCTTCATCGCCCCGGTCGTCCTCTACCTCGCGGCACCGCGCGGCGCTCTCCGAACGAGGAACCCGCAGCATTCAGAGAGGAATTCCTGTGATCTCGTTCATCCGCAGCAAGAAGACGGCCGTCGCCGTCGTGGGTCTGGCCGCCGTGTCGCTCGCCCTGACCGGGTGTGCCGCGTCCGATCTCGATCAACGAATACGGTTCGCCGAACCAGGTCGACACCCCCAGCGTCGCGGCCCACTTCATCGCGCAGTTCGAGCGCACCGGCATCAAGGACGCCGAACGCGCGTACTGGTACGAATCCGGGACGGTCGGGGGACTCGTCTGGAACAACGCTCCGACCGGGTCGTACTGGCTCTACAAGTGGTACGGCGAGATGGCGGGCTCCATGGTCGACGTGACGCCCTCGGGCGATCTCGACGGGTTCGCCTCGTACGACTCGACACGCGGGATCGTCAACGTCGCGTTCGGCGGGACGTTCGGTGACAACGCCGTACAGGTCAAGGGACTGGCCGGTCTCGGGTCGCAGGTCAGGGTGACGGTGAACTACACGCCGCGCTCGGGACGAATGTCGAACGTCGCTGCACCGACCCAGCTGTCGAGTACCACCGTCGGCGTCGTGAACGGGGCCGTCACCGTCCCCATCCCGAAGCAGGACTACCTCGGCGCCTACCAGGTGGTCGTCACGCCCGCCTCGGGCCCGGCCACGAGCTACCAGCAGACCTACGAGGCCGAGAACGCGACGGTGGTCAACGCGTCGCTCCTGTCGTCGTCCTCGGCGTCCAACTCCGGCTACGTGGGTCGCATCGACGGTCTGGGTGACGGCCGGTCGAACTCGTTCGTCGATTTCGTGGTCGAGGTGCCGACGGCCGGCAGCTACTCGTTGACGACCCGCTACGCGAACGGAGGCGCAGCGACGTCGACGCAGGGCCTCGCCTTGAACGGTGGTGCGTTCTCGACGGTGTCGTACGCACCGACGGGTGGCTGGGGGCGGTTCGCCACCTCGGCGGCCACACCCGTCACGCTCAAGGCCGGGGTCAACGTGATCCGTCTGGCGAAGGGTTCTCCGAACTTCGCCGGGGGCACCGGATTCGCCGAGCTCGACTCGATCACGGTGACTCCGCGGTAGCCGCCGGCAGGCCGCCGGGCTCCTGAGAAGGCCCGGCCGCCCGACAGCTCTTCCTGTCGGGCCGGGCGGTGCGTCACGGTCCCGGGCCATGACGCACCGCCCCTCTGTGGTCGCGACCCGCGCCTCCTGCCGTTCCGGCCCCCGGGGCCGCGGACTCGGCACCGCGGACCCGGCGCCGCGGACCGGCGCCGCGGACTCGGCGCCGTGCTCGTCAGCGCAGGACGACGATCATCCGCTTCGAGACGCTGGCGGACACGTTGCCCGACCCGGCGTACGACGCGGACAGGACGTACGTGCCCCCGCGGGTGAAGGTCCCCACCGGCACGGTGACGCGTCCTGCTCCGTCGGCCGAGACGGTGGCGGTGCCGACGGTCCTGCCGTCCGAGGTCACGGTCACGGTGCCGGTGGGGCGGGGGACGCCGGGGGCCGACACCGTGACCGTGACCGTCGCCGCCTTGTTCTTGGTGATCGCCGTCGTCGCACGGGTCAGCGCGCTGGACGAGGAGGCCTTGTCGACGGTCACTCCGACGACCGCCGAGTCCGAGCCGGACTGCGTCGTCGTGGCAGGGACGAAGGAGGCGCGCAGCTGGTGGGTGCCCGCCGCGGTCGTCCCCGGCAGGGTCACCGTGGCGCGCCCGTCGGACCCGACCTTTCGAGCCGGCCGGGCAGGAGGCGCGGCGGGGGTCAGCGGACGGTGACCTGCACCGGCTTCGAGACGCTGGTCGAGACCGTGCTCGCCCCGGCGTACGAGGCCGACAGCGAGTAGGTGCCCGCCTGCGCGAACTTCGCGACCGGGACCGTCACCCGCCCCGAACCCGTGGCCGAGAGGGTCGCCGTGCCGACGACCTTGCCGCCGGCGGTCACGGTGACGGTGCCGGTCGGGTTCGGGACGCCCGCGGCCGAGACCGTGACGGTGACGCTCGAGGCGGTGTTCTTCTTGACGGCGGTCGAGCCGGGCACGAGGGTGCTGGTCGACGTCGCCTTCGTGACGGTCATGCTGGCCGTGCTGCTCGTCGACGACGTCAGCGAGGCGTCGGCCGGCGTGAAGGTCGCGACGAGGCGGTGCGTTCCCACGGTCGTCGTCGAGGGCAGCGCGTAGCTCGCCTTGCCGCCCGAGACGGCGACCTGTGCCACGCGGGTGCCGTCGAGCGACACCGAGACCGTGCCGGTCGGTGCGACCCCGGCGACGCCGGTGACGGCGACCGTCACCGTCACGGGGGTCGAGCCGTAGGCCTGGGTGCTGCGGTCCAGCGTCAGCGAGGCCGTCGTCGCCGCCTTGTCGACCGTGACCGGGACGACCGTCGAGTCCGACGCGGCCTGGGCGGCCGTGTCGGGGACGAAGGAGGCGCGCAGCGAGTGGGCACCCGCGGCCGTGGTCCCCGGCAGGGTCACCGCGGCGCGTCCGCCGGCCCCGACCCGCACGGAGCCGACGACGGTGGTGCCGTCCCGCAGCGTGACCGTGCCGGCCGGGGCGGACCCGTCGGCCGTGGTGACCTGCGTGGTGGCCGTGATGCGCGTGGTGGAGCCGTAGGTCTGGCGGGTCCGGTCGACGGTCAGCGCGCTCGTGGTCGTCGTGGCGGGAGCCTTCTTGGCGGCGCCGGCGAGCGTGACGTCGAGCACCGCGCCTCCCGACGGGGTCATGGAGCGGACCGACACGGTGAAGCCGGCGTTCGCGCTGGTGAACGACTCGCCCGCGTCGAGGTGGGTGTCGCGACGGCTGGGGTCGCGCTTCGCGTCGAGGCCGACGGCCAGGGCGACGGTCGACACCGTGCTGCCCGAGAGGGTGAGCGGTCGGAGCACCCGGACGCTACCGGTCGCCTTGTCGCTGGTGAGGGCACAGCGGGTGAAGCCCGACGCGACGAGCGCGCAGGACGCCGCCCGACCGCCGAACTCGGCGCTGGTCGCGTCCGTGCCGGTGGCGGTGCGGTACTCGACGTAGTAGTCCTGCCCGCTGAGCGGATCGACGACCTTGAGGGCGCGGCCCTTGGCGCTGCCGTCGAGCGGGGCGACGGTGACCTGCCGGGTGGTGCCGGCCCCGCTGAGCGTGGTGACGTCGGTCAGGAAGCCGGCGCGGACGCGCTGCACGGACGACAGGTGGGGTCGAGCCGACGAGACCGAGTAGCCCATGATGTCGAGGAAGTCGCCGTACTCGAGCACGGGGCAGGCGGCGGGGGTGTCGGTCGAGGTGGCGTAGCGGTAGTCGCTCGCGGCCCCGTCGAACGAGGTCGTGCTGCGGCACATGCCGGCGCCGGCGTGGCCGAACCCGAGGTTGTGGCCGAACTCGTGCAGCAGGACCGGGACGCCGAGCGCGGTGCCCGCGCCGTACGAGCTGAACACCTCGCCGCCGTCGCCGCCGACCGTGCCGAACGCCGTCGCCGTCGTGCCGCAGGTCTCGCGGCTGAGGACGATCAGGTGTTCGTTGGTGCCGGCCCACGCGTACTTCGCGAACCGACCCCCGAAGGCCGAGGTGTGGACCGTGTTGAGCACCGTGGCGGGGACGCACGAGGTCTGGTCGAGCGGGCGGGTCTCGATGCCGGCGAGCGTCACGTTCACGGTGTGACCCGACTCCTCCCACCAGTAGTCGTGCAGCTGCGTGACGGCGGCGCGGACCGAGGCCTCGTCGGGCGGCGTCGCGGAGTCGTCCGAGGTCGCGGCCGTCACCGTGGCGAGGCTGACGTAGACCGGGTGGTTCGTCACGCCGGCCACCGGCGACACGACGTCGTCGGTCTGGGCCTTCAGGAGGGGCGCGGCGGGCACCTTCACCATGTCGCGGGACAGGTCGGCCGCGACGCCCGCGCTGACCGTCGAGGCGGCGGACGTCGACGTGGTGGTCGAGGCCGAGGCCGTCGTCACCGGAACCGTGCCGGCCGAGACGGACGAGGGGGCGGCGGCCTGGGCCGGTGCGGACACCAGGGCGGTGAGCACCAGGGCCGCGGCGGCGGCGGTGGCCGCGAGGCGGCCGGTCGGGAACGAGGGCATGCAGGACTCCAAGAGGTCTCGGAGGCGCGAGTCGTCACCGAGGATGTGCTGCTCCGTCGGACGTCGGGGAACGACGGAGGTCCTGCCGCCTCGGCGGACGTCGGGGAACGCCGAGGCGGCAGGGCTCGCCGGCGGACGTCGGGGAACGCCGGAGAGGTGACGGCAGCGAGCCGTCGGTGGGGGTTCATACCCACGAATGGAACTCAACCACCCCCGTCCGCCGGCGCGGACCCCCCGTACGAGTGGTCGGGCACCCCCAGAACAGGACCGTTCGGGATCTCCGTGGCCGCGCCTCCTGCCTGGGCGTCAGCCCTGACGCTCCGGGGGACGGGGTATATCGTCCGGGTATCGTTCGACCGCGTCCGACCCTCGAGAAGGAGAACACCATGAGCAGCACGTCAGCACCCGGCACGTTCGGATTCGGCACCGGCCTCGACGGCATGTGGCAGGCCATGGAGCAGCTCCGCTCGACCTTCGACCGCCGCGAGGGCACCCGCGCCCCCCGGGGCGAGGTGCGTGCCGCCATCCTCGCGCTGCTGGCCGAACGCCCGATGCACGGCTACCAGATCATCCGCGAGATCGACGAGCGGAGCGGTGGCGACTGGAAGCCCAGCGCCGGGTCCGTGTACCCGACCCTGCAGTTGCTCTCGGACGAGGGGCTCGTCGCCGCGGAGGAGACCGACGGCCGCAAGGTCTACTCGCTCACCGAGGCCGGTCGCGCCGCCGCCGGGGTCGACCCGTCGGCACCGTGGGAGCCCGAGCGCACCGCCACCGGCGACCGCTTCCGCGCCCTGCCCAAGGCCGGCGTCGAGTTGGCCCGCGCCACGGCGCAGGTCGGCCGGACGGGCTCGCCCGAGCAGGTCGACGAGGCGGTGGCGGTGCTCGACGAGGCCCGTCGTCGCATCTACTCGATCCTCGCCCGAGACTGACGAGGGTGGCGTCGACCGACCCCTCCGCGTCCAGTCCTCCGGTGCGTGACCGGGCCGGTCGCGCGCGGTACCGCCGCATCCTGCGGTTCGCCTCGCGGCATCTCGCCGTCACCTGGTGGTTCGAACTCGTCCTGCCCCGCTTCGGCCTGCGGCGTCTGGCCGAGCGGACCCGGGCCCGGCGCATGCGTCGCTTCGCCCGGGGATTCCACGCGCTCGCGCTCGATCTCGGCGGCCTGATGATCAAGGTCGGCCAGTACCTGTCGTCACGCCTCGACGTGCTGCCGCCCGAGATCACGAAAGAGCTCGAGGGGCTGCAGGACGAGGTCACGCCCGTCCCCTTCGCGGGCATCCGGGCCCTGGCCGAGGCCGAACTCCGCCGACCCCTGGGGCAGGTCTTCGCGACGGTGGCCGAGTCTCCCATCGCCGCCGCGTCGCTCGGCCAGGCGCACCGCGCGACGCTCGGGCCCGCCGACGCGGCCGACACGGGCCTCTCCGCCGTCGTGCTCAAGGTGCAGCGGCCCGGCATCGACGCCGTGGTCGACGTCGACCTGGCCGCGCTCCGTCGCGTCGGCGGCTGGCTCAGCCACGTCCGACTGGTGTCGGACCGGGTCGACGCCCCCGCCCTCGTCGAGGAGTTCGCGCGCACCAGCCTCGAGGAGATCGACTACCTGAACGAGGCCGCCAACTCGGCCCGGTTCGCCGCCGACTTCGCCGACGACGACCGCGTGAGCGTGCCCGACGTCGTGTGGGAGCGCACCACGCGTCGCGTCCTCGTGCTGGACGACGTCTCGGCGATCAAGATCACCGACGTCGACGCGCTCGCCGCGGCCGGCATCGACCCCGCCGAGGTCGCGCCCGTCTTCGCCGAGGTGATGTTCGACCAGCTGTTCACCCACGGGTTCTTCCACGCCGACCCGCATCCCGGCAACATCTTCGTCACGCCCGTGCCCGACGCGGTCGACGGGCAGCGACCGTGGAAGCTCACCTTCATCGACTTCGGCATGATGGGCGAGGTGCCGACCGGCACCCGGACGGGCCTGCGGAAACTGCTGATCGCGGCGGCGTCCCGCGACGGCTCGGGCATGGTCGGCGCCATGCGCGACCTCGGCGTCCTGCTGCCGAGCGCCGACACGCTCGGGCTCGAGCGGGCCGTGACCGCCACCTTCGCCCGGTTCGGCGGCATGGGGTTCGCCGAGCTCCGGCAGGTCGACCCGCGCGAGTACCGCGAGTTCGCCGGTCAGTTCGGCGACCTGATCCGGTCGTTGCCGTTCCAGCTGCCCGAGGACTTCCTGCTCGTCCTGCGGGCGATGACGTTGACCTCGGGGGTCGCCAGCGCGCTCGACCCCGCCTTCAACCTGTGGGACTCGGTCGAGCCGTACGCGGCCCAGCTGATCCGTGACGAACGGGGCAACGCGGTTCAGGACGTCACGCGCCGCACCCTCGACGCCGCCACGGTGGCCGTGCGGCTGCCCGGCCGACTCGACCACCTCGTCACGCGCCTCGAGGACGGCACGCTCGAGGTGGGCAGCCCCCGGATCGAGCGCCAGCTGACCCGCATCGAGCGGACCGCGCGGCGTGTGGTCTCGGCCGTGCTCTTCGCGGCCCTGCTGATCGCCGGGGCGGTCCTGCGCGACGGGGACGACGTGGTCGGCACGGTGCTGATGGTCACCTCGGCCGTCCCCTTGCTGCACGCGCTCGTGGCGGGCCGCGGCCGCTGAGGCAGGGCGGGACGAACCGGCGGGGTACGGGGGTGATCCCCCTCACTGGGGACACGTCGACCCTCACCGAGAAGGCGATCCGTCGGTACCTTCGCCCCATCGGCACCGTGCCGAGACGTCCGAGCCCCCTCCCGACCGGCACCACGGGGCCTCGGCGACACCCCACCCGAAGGACTCCCCGACATGTCCCGATCGATCAGCCGCGCCCGCTGGACGCGCCGTGCCCGCTGGGCCGCCGTGCCCGTCGCCGTCATCGCCTCCGGCGCCATCATCTCGACGGCGTCGTACTCGGCCTTCTCGGCCACCACCTCGAACCCGACGAGCAACTGGTCCACCGGCACCGTGCAGCTCACGGACGACGACTCCGACGTCGCCCTGTTCTCGGCCTCGAACCTGATGCCCGGCGACGCCGGGACGAAGTGCGTCACGGTCACCTCGACGGGCAGCCTGCCCTCGGCCGTCCGCCTCTACGGCACCGCGGCCACCACGACCAACTCGCTGTCGTCGTACCTGGACCTGACGATCCAACAAGGGTCGGGTGCCTCGAGCGCGTCGTGTGACGGCTTCACCCCGGCGAGCCAGGGGGCCCAGGTCTTCTCGGGCACGCTGGCCGACTTCGCGAGCCAGCGGACCGGCTACGCGAACGGCGCCCCGACCTGGTCGCCGACCGGGACGACCTCCGAGGCTCGCTCGTTCAAGTTCTCGTACTCGCTCAGCCAGTCGACGCCGAACACCGGTCAGGACTCCCGGGCGGCGATCGCCTTCACCTGGGAGGCCCAGACCCGCTAGCGCGGGAGTCGACGCCCGAGCCGGAACACGCCATCATGACGACCCTCGCGGCCCCCGCCGCCACCACCCCGCAGGTCCGCTCCGACCTGTCGTTCTGGGGTGCGCTGTGCCTGGCGACGACGGCGCGGGTCGTCCTGGCGACGGCCGTGTGCCTCCTGCTCTGGGCGGCCGTCCCGGCCCTCTGGGGCTGGTCGCCCACGACCGTGGCCTCGGGGTCGATGGCTCCGGCGATCACCCCGGGGGACGTCGTCGTGGCGATGCCCGTCGACGCCGCCGCCCTCGACGCGGGGCAGGTGCTGCTCGTCGACGACCCGGACCGCGCCGGCGACCTGCGGTTGCACCGGCTGGTCGACACGACCGACGACGGCTCGCTGCGATTGAAGGGCGACGCCAACGCCGAGGTCGACTCCAGCCTCGTGTCACCCGGGGCCGTGCACGGCGTCGGGGTCCTGCTCGTCCCGTCGATCGGGTCGGCGATGCTCTGGCACGGTGGCGATCGCGTCCTGGGCGTGCTCGTCGTGTCCCTCGTGGTGCTGCTCCTGCTCGCGGCGACGCGGCTCGAGCCGGCGAGCGAGGACGTCGCCGACCCGCTCGCCCTCTCCCGCCACCGCGCACCCACGCACCCGTCGGGGCGGTCCCGCGCCGTCAGGGTCTCGGGTCTCGTGGTGACAGTGGTCGCCGGGGTGGCCGTGATGTTCCTCGTCGTCGGCTCGAGCCACGCCGCGTTCTCGGCCACCACGTCGACGTCGAGCGCATTCGCCACGTCCCGGTTCTCGTGCCTCGATCGTCCGGTGGCGGCGCAGGCGCGGTTCGCCTACCAGTTCAACGACGGCGTCGGCACGAGCGCGCGCGACAGCAGCGGCAACGGACGATCGGGGACCCTCACGCCCGGGGCCACGATCGAAGGAGGCACGTGCGCCGCCGGCGACGGACCCTACCTGCGGCTCGACGGCGTGAGCGGTCAGGTCACGACGGGGCAGATGATCGACGGTCCGCAGGTCTTCACCGTCGAGACCTGGTTCCGCACGACCACGACGACGGGCGGCAAGCTGATCGGCTTCGGGAACAGCCGGGCAGGACTGTCGGGCCAGTACGACCGCCACCTCTACCTGACCGACGAGGGCAGGCTGATCTTCGGCGTCTACAGCGGCGGTTACTTCAGCGTCGAGAGTCCGGCGGCCTACACGGACGGTGCGTGGCACCTGGCGACGGCGACCCTGGGCCCGTCGGGCACGGCCCTCTACGTCGACGGCACGCTCGTCGCTTCGTCGACCCAGACGGCCGCCGAGAACGCCCGCGGCTACTGGCGGATCGGCTACGACGCGGTCAGCATCTCGTGGCCGTCGTCCCCGACGAGCAAGTACTACCGCGGTGACCTCGACGACACGACGGTCCTGGACGTGGCATCGACGGCGGCCGAGGTGAGCGCGAGGTACGCGGCGGGCCGGTGACCGGCCTCCCGAGGGGAGGGCCTCAGGCAGGAGGCGCGGGTCGGTCGATCGAGGCGCCGTCGGTGAAGCCGTCGGTCACACCCGAGAGCAAGGCGACCACGCGTCGTGATTCGCGCTCGGACAGGCCGAGGACCCCGTCCAGGGCTCCCAGCGGGCCCCCACCCGCCGCTCGGGCGACCGCGCCGTGCACGGCGTCGGTCAGCTGGAGGTGCTGCCCGCGTCCGTCCCGGGGATTCCTCCGGCGGACGACGTACCCGCGGGTCACGAGACGGGCGATGATGATCGAGGCGGCTCCGCTCGTCATCCCGAGGTGCGCCGCGACGTCCGTCGGCCGAGCCGACATGTTCCGGGTCTCGAGTCGCGCCAGGAACTGGACGGTCGTCAGCTCACTGGCGCCGATGCCCAACTTCGATCGAAGTCGGGCCCGGTACAGGGCCTCGGCGTCCTGGAGGGCATAGATCGCGTCGATGACGCGGCCCGAGGTGGAGTCGGGGTCGTGGACGTAGTCGTCGGGGGTCGTCGGGACGTGGCTCATCAGGACCTCTCATGTGGTCCGCGAGCATCCGTCCTGTGACGGGGACATCCGCAGGCGACCCATCGAAGCACATCGACGGGCCGCCCGGGGACATCGGTCAGGAACGATTCAGGCGTCGGCGACGGATCGCGGTGGTGACGACGAGCGAGGCACCGAGCAGCAGGGCCAGGCCGGCACCGATCGCGGGCATCACGCTGTCCGAGCCCGTGTAGGCCAGGTCGCCGCGGGGACCGTCGCCGTTCCGGTCGGACACGGGGACCGCCGGGGTCGACGGGGTGGCGGTGCCGGGGGGCGTGGTCGTGCCGGGGGGAGTCACGGTGCCGGGAGGGGTGCCGCCGTCGCCCGGGGGCGGGGTGACGACGTCGGCCGGCGTGACCGTGATCGTGTAGTCCGCGGTGTCGGGCGGCGTGGTGCCGTTGTCGGCCGTGATGGTGACGGTGGTGTCACCCGGCGTGGTCGGTGTGCCCGAGATCTCGCCCGTGGTGCCGTTCAGCGTGAGGCCGGCGGGCAGGGTGCCGGTGGTGACGGTGAACGTCGGGGCCGGGGTGCCGGTCGCCGTGACGGTGAACGAGTAGGGCGTGCCTTCGGTCGCGGCCGTCGGGCTGCCGGAGGTGATGGTCGGGGCGACGGTCTCGGACGGGGTGCCGACGGTGGGGCAGGCCGCGGGAACGGTGATGGTGTTCGTGTCGAGGGTGACCGCGCCGCCGCGGGCGAGGAGGCGTCCGATGACGGTCGCGCCGGTGGTGGCCGTGATGGACTGCTGGGCGAGAATCGTCCCGCGGAAGTCCGCGGCGCTGCCCAGGGTGGCCGAGCTGCCGACCTGCCAGAAGACGTTGCAGGCGCTCGCGCCGCCGGAGAAGGTCATCGTGGTGGCCGAGCCGATGGTCAGGGTGCTGGCGGCCTGGATGACCCAGACCGACTCGGCGCTGCCGGCGAACGCGAGGGCGCCGTTGTCGGTGAGCTGCACTGCGTCCCCCGAGTAGACGCCCGGGGTCAGCGACCGACCGGCCAGGTCGATGACGTTGCTCTCCTGCGGGGTGAGGGCCGCGGCCACGTCGTACGCCGTCGTGAGGTCCTGCTGCGCGAGCTGCGCCGGTTCGTCGTTCACGTGCTGCACGCCGCCGACGATCACACCGGGGCCGCCGGCGTCGAATCCGACGACCGAAGTGCCCGGGCTGAGACCGACGTCGCCGTTCACCACGCTCGTTCCGGTGTTCGTGACCGTGGACGCGGCGAGCACGGCATAGGTGCCGGCCGACTGGAGGTCGACGGGACCGTCGATGACGTTCGCGGCGCTCGCCGGCAGGGCCGAAGCCACCGTGAGTGCTGCGGCGACGCCGAGGACGAGCCCCGAACGGGCCAGGAGGGAGGTGGACGTCGAACGGGGCATGGCGCCACCTGACTGGAAGAGGGGGAGACCCCTGGACACACGTGATCGGTACGCGTCGGAGTTCCCCGCTACTCGATGTATACGCGGAACAACCGCATAACACAATGTTTAAAACAGTTCCTGATAATCCGCCCGGGGTTGAGGGGGTCGGGTGATGGCTGGCGTACAACTTGGACACGCCACATCGGTCCTCTTCGGGTGAGGACCGGCCACGACCCATCGGGTGTCGTGCGGCGAGGAGGGCGGCGGCGTTCGGGTACGCGCCCCCTCCGGCCCCGTCGGTCGCGTCGCCTCGGTGACGCGACCGGCGCAGCGGGTGCCTTGTGCCCCGGACTGGGCGTCGACCGGTGCCCGCCACGGTCCGTAACGTCGATCCGTGATCCACGAGAGCCACCCCGAGCCGGCGGACGCCCCGACGGCCACCACCGCCCCGGCCGTCCCGTTCGGAGCCCCGTCCGTCGCCGTCGAGCGACGCATCGCCATCGTCGAGGCGGCCATGCGCGTCTTTACCGTGCACGCCTTCCACGAGGCGTCGTTCGCGCTCGTCGCCGAGGCGGCCGACCTGCCCGTGAAGGTCGTGACCGACGAGTTCACCCACTGGAACGGGCTCGTGCTCGCGACGGTCGACCTCTGGGTCGGTCGCCGCACCCGCCCCCTGCTGCCGCTCGCCCGGACCCACGGAACGATCGCCTTGTTGCGGGCCATCGTCCAGGCCAACGCCGCCGAGCCCGCGCTGATGCGCCTGCTGAGTGCCACGGTCAACGTCGCGGCCACGCCCGGCCACCCGCTCGCGAGGCCCCTGTACGAGCAGTGGCTGCAGTTCTACCGGTTGATCCACGCCTCCCTCGCACAGGACGTGGAGCTCGGGCGCGAGCCCGAGACCATGCAGCCGGCCCGAGGGGCCGAGCAACTCATCGCCCTGTACGAGGGGCTGCAGCTCCAGTCGATGGTCCGCCGTGAGATGGACGTGCTCGAGTCGTTCGACCGCGCCATCACCCGTCTACGCGCAGGCTGGGGCTCCGCCTACGTGCCGCCGGCCTGGGACCTCGAGCTGGTGTGACCTCTCGCGTCACCTGGGGAAAGCCTGGTTGAACGGGGTACATCTGAGGTGTCCTCATGGACAACTCCGGTCGGTCGGCGTAGAAACGACGGCACATCGCGTCTTACCAGCGTGATCAGGGGCTCACGGCCCCGGTGTCGGGACCAACCGCCCGATGTGAGACGTGACCGAAGAAGGTGCGCCGTGGATCAGACGGCCGAGACGCCGACGAGGCGACCCGCCTCGCTCCGTCTCGTGCGCCTCCTCGGCCTCTCGGGTCTCGCGGCGATCGGCATGGTCGGTCTCGGACTCGCCTTCTCGTCGACGTCGGCCTCGGCCGACGAAGCCCCCTCGTCACTTCTCGGCGGCGTCACCTCGGCCGTCGGCCAGGTCGCCGGCTCGCTCGACGCCCCCGTGGTCGCCGTCGGTCAGACCGCAGGAGGCGCGGTGTCGCAGGTCACGGACGTCGCCGTCCAGGCCACCGCCGTCGCGCCCCCGGTGCAGCAGGTCGTGAAGGCCGCCGCCCCCGTGGTGCCACAGGTCGTGCAGCAGGTCGCGGCCGCCGCACCGGTCTCGGCCGTCGTCGCGCCGGTCGCGCAGACCGTGGACCAGGTCGTCGCAGCCGTCCCCGTGGTGTCCGCCGTCACCGGCCCGGCACCCGTCTCGACCGTGACCGACCCGCTGACCGGCGTCGTCGACGAGGGCCTCGCCGCCGTGGGCGACTCGGCGGCGGCCCCCGCCACGCCGATCGTCCCGCCCGTCGTGCCCGAGGGTGTCACGCCCCGGCCCGGCCTCACGCTCCCCGCGAGCCACGCCCTCACCGATGCGGCAGCAGGAGACGACGGGATCGACCTCCTCGGAGTTGTCGGCGCCGACGTCGTCACGGCTGCGTCGGTCGCCGACGCGGCGACCGAGGCGACCGACGCGGTCACCACCCTGCGGGCGCAGATCGCCGCCGGTCCGGCGACGGGTGCCGACGTGACCACCGTGCCCCTGGCACCCACCCAGGGCCCCACGCCGCGTCCCGCCGGCGACGACCACGGCTCGCCCGCCCTGCCCTCGAGCACCGGCGGAAGCGCGAACGGTCAGGCCACGGGCGGGGGCGCGGCCGGCGGTGCCGTCGCGCTCGACGCGACCCGCGCCTCCCAGCTTCCCGGACTCGCCGTCTCGGCGGGGTCCGCGGACGGCGACGACGACCTCCCGTCGACGCCTGCGTACGACACCGACTCTTCTCCCGACTGAGGCCGGTCGCGTCGCCCCTGCAGCTTCCCGGCTGCCGGCGACATCAGCGACCCCGCCGCGACTGCGCGGCACCACACACCTCATCTCTTGGAGAAGACCATGAACAAGTACGTCTCGAGAGGGCTCATGGGAGCGCTCTTCGTCGGGGGCATCTGGGCCCTCGGAACGACCGCCGCGAACGCGGCGACCACCACCGGTGACGACGGGCTGCTCTCGGGCACCCAGGTCGGCGCCGTCGTCGAGGCCCCGGTCTCGGCGCTCGGCAACGCGGTCAGCGTCCTCGGCGACTCGAGCAGCACGGCCGTGGCACCTGCCGCGCCAGCTGCTGCTCCCGCCGCCCCGGCGGCGGCACCTGCCGCACCTGTCGCACCTGCCGCACCTGCGGCACCGGTCACGACGACGAGCGGTGACTCGGGAGTGCTCTCGGGCACCCAGGGCATCGTCTCGGTCGACGTTCCCGTCACCGTCGGTGGCAACGCCATCTCTGTGCTCGGCGACTCGGCCGCCGCGGCGCCCGCCCCGGCCCCGGCCCCGGCCGCCCCTGTGGCGTCCGCACCGGCCACCACGTCGGGTGACGACTCGATCGGCTCGGGCACCCAGGGCCTGGTCGACGTGACCCTGCCGGTCACGGTCGGCGGCAACGCGATCTCGGTGCTGGGCGACTCCGCCAGCACGGGCACCACGACCGAGGCCCCCGCNCGGTGGGGCTGCCCGTGACCGTGGGCGGCAACGCCGTCTCGGTGGTCGGCGACTCGGCCAGCACGGGCACCACGACCGGCACCGGCACCGGCACCACGGGGACCGGCACGACCGGTGGTACCACGAGTGGTGACGACGGCGTCCTCGGTGGCACGCAGGTCGTGCCGTCGGTGGGGCTGCCCGTGACCGTGGGTGGCAACGCGATCTCGGTGGTCGGTGACTCGGCCAGCACGGGCACCACGAGCGGCACCGGCACCGGCACCACGGGCACCGGCACGACCGGTGGCACCACGAGTGGTGACGACGGCGTCCTCGGTGGCACGCAGGTCGTGCCGTCGGTGGGGCTGCCCGTGACCGTGGGTGGCAACGCGATCTCGGTGGTCGGTGACTCGGCCAGCACGGGCACCACGACCGGCACCGGCACCGGGACCGGTACCACGGGCACCGGCACGACCGGTGGCACCACGAGCGGTGACGACGGCGTCCTCGGCGGCACCCAGATCGTCCCCTCGATCTCGCTGCCGATCGACCTGTCGGGCAACGCCGTCGCGGTGATCGGCGACACCGACGTCACGGACGGGACGACCGGCACCACGCCGACCGACCCCACCACGCCGACCGACCCCACCGACCCGACGATCCCCGTCGACCCGGCCGAGCCGTTCGACCCGACCGACCCGGTCGACCCGACGACGCCCGCCACCCCGGGTGACGACGGCGCCACCACGCCCGGCACCGAGGACACCGCCGGCATCGACGGCTTCGGCGGGACCACCGGGACCACCGGCACCGTGCTCGTGACCGCCGCGGCGGCCGACCGCAGCGTCCTCGCCTCGGGTACCAGCGCCTCCTCGGCTCTCGCCGCCGACTCGTCGCTCGCCTTCACCGGCGATGACGCGACGGCCCCGCTCCTGGGCGGACTGCTGGCGCTGCTCGCCGGACTCGGCCTGCTCGTGGCGGCCCGCCGCCGGACGGCCCGCGCCTGACGGCCACCTCCGTCGCTCGCTTCTGAGCGACTCCACACCGACGGTGCACCGCAGACCTGGTTCAGGGGCCTGCGGTGCATCGCCGCGTCCGGAATCGCCGGATGCCCCCGTGCGTTGCACGACACATGACGTCCGCACCCACCATCGGCATCCTCGGCGCGGGCAAGGTCGGCACCGTCCTCGCCCGCCTCGTCCACGCCGCCGGCCACCCCGTCCTCCTCTCCGGCTCGGGAGACCCTGCCCGCATCCGCCTCATCGTCGACGTGATCGCCCCCGGGGCCCGAGCGGTCTGGTCGGCCGACGCGGCACGGGAGGCCGACATCGTCGTCCTGGCCCTGCCGCTCGGCAAGCTCGACTCGGTCCCGGTGGATGCCCTGGCGGGCAAGGTCGTCGTCGACGCCATGAACTACTGGTGGGAGACGGACGGCCTGCGCGACGACCTCTCGGACGTCCGCACCTCGACGAGCGAGCTCGTCCAGCAGCACCTGCCCACGTCACGCGTCGTGAAGGGCTTCAACCACATGGGGTACCACGACCTCGACGAGGGAGCCCTGCCCGCCGGTGATCCCGAGCGGAGCGCGATCGCCCTGGCGTCGGACGACCGAGAGGCACTCGACGTCGTCGCGGACCTCGTGGACGCCATCGGCTTCGACCCCGTCGCCCTGCCCACCCTGGCCGACGGCATCGCCCTCGAGCCGGGGTCGCTGGCCTTCGGGGCGGACGTCGGTGCATCCGAGCTCCGCGAGACGGTGCGCGACTTCTGGAGCTCGCAACGCGGACTCGCGGTGGCTCGCGCGCGACGTTCGTCGAACCCGGGCACCGGTGTCGACGAGACGTCGGAGGTCACGGCGGGGTAACGAAGTAGATGCGTTCCAATCCTTTTCGGGTGCGGTGGCGAACCCTGTACATCCCCACCGGGACCAACTGACAAGGAGCTTCACCATGAACGCTTTCACTCGCAAGAACATCACCAAGACCACGCTGGGCCTCGTCGCCTCGGGCGCCCTGATCTTCTCGCTCGCCGCGTGCTCGATGGACTCCGGTTCGTCGACCGACACGTCGTCCTCGTCGAGCTCGTCCTCGTCCGAGCCCAGCGCCGC
>NZ_JACYUB010000006.1:0-221208 GCF_014841545.1 Frigoribacterium sp. CFBP 8751 | reverse complement strand
ACCTGGGTGTCGACACCGTTGCTGAGGTCGGCGATCGACGCGGCGGGCGTCGACGCGGCACTGGGCTCGGACGAGGAGGACGACGACGTCGAGGAGGTGTCCGTCGCGGTGCCCGAGTTGGACGAGCACGCGGCGAGGGAGAAGATCAGGGCGCCGGAGGCGGCGATGCCGAAGGCGGCTTTCGTGATGCGCTTGCGGGTGAAGGCGTTCATGGTGAAGCTCCTTGTCAGTTGGTCCCGGTGGGGATGTACAGGGTTCGCCACCGGGGGCGAGAAGGTTTGGATCTCGGTCACTTCGTTACCCGCCCGTGACCTTCACCCCCGAACGAGGGGCGAGGGTGCGCGACGGGTCGAGCCGGACGTGCAGGAGGCGCGGCGCCGGTCTCGAGGACCGGCACCGCGCCTCCTGCGGTCGCGTCGGGTTCCGCTCTACTTCTTCAGGAACTCGAGCACGACGCGGTTGAACTCGTCGGCGTCGCTGACGTTCGCACCGTGCGGTGCACCGGCGATCACGTGCAGCTCGGACCCGGCGATCGCCGCGTGCGTCCGGGCGCCCGAGCCCTCGTACGGCACGGTCGCGTCACCGTCGCCGTGGATGACCAGCGTCGGCACGGTGACCTTGGTCAGGTCGTCACGGAAGTCGGTGTTCGCGAACGAGGCCATGGCCTCGAGGGCGGCGGCCTTGTTCGCCTGCTTGGCGAGACGGAGGGCGTCCTGGCGGTCGGCCTCCGACACCTTGAGGACGCCGTCGACCGAGAAGAAGCCGGTCGTGAAGTCCTCGTAGAACGAGTCCTCGTCCTTGGTCAGGCCGGCCGTCATCTCGGCGGCGGCCTCCTTGGTGAGGGGTCCGTCGGGGTTGTCGTCGGTCTTGAGCAGGTACGGCGGCACGGCCGAGGCGAAGACGACGCTGTGCAGGCGCTCGGTGCCGTATTTGCTGAAGTAACGGGCGACCTCGCCGCCACCCATCGAGAAGCCGACGAGCGTGACGTCCTGCAGGTCGAGCTCGGTGAGGACGGTGTGCAGGTCCTCGGTGAGGTGGTCGTAGTCGTAGCCGGTCTTCGGCTTGTCGCTGCGTCCGAAGCCGCGGCGGTCGTAGGTGACGACGCGGTAGCCGGCCTCGACGAACGCGGGGACCTGCTTGCTCCACGACTCGCCCGAGAGGGGCCAGCCGTGGATCAGGACGACGGCGCGGCCCGTGCCGCCGGTGTCGTCGACGTGGAGGTTCGTGTCCTTGAAGAGGCCGTGGTGTGCGGTGATCTCGGTCATGGTCGGGTGCCTTCTCTCTCCCGCCGTCCTGGCGGGGTCTCCTCCGTTCGTAGTCGGCCTCGCTGAGGGTCGGGTCGTCTCGGAGGTTTCTCGGAGGTGGGGGACACCCGAAGGGCGGGCCTGGCACGGATACCCCTAGGGGGTATAAACTGAGGCCCGATCGAGAGGACAGCGCATGACCGACACCACCATCACCACCCTGCAGGTCGACGGCATGACCTGCGAGCACTGCGTCGCGAGCGTCACCGAAGAGCTCTCCGAGGTCGACGGCGTCGACTCGGTCGAGGTCGACCTCAACCCCGGGGGCTCGTCCACCGTCTCGGTCCAGGCCGACGCGACCGTCGAGCACGACCAGCTGCGGGCGGCCGTCGAAGAGGCCGGCTACCAGCTCGCCGCACGATGACCGCCGCCGGAGGCGCGGGTCGGCCGGGCGGAGGCGTCACCGGTGGCACCCTGCCACCCGACGCGGTGCAGCTGGACATCACCGGCATGACCTGCGCCTCCTGCGCGAACCGCATCGAGCGCAAGCTCAACAAGCTCCCCGGCGTCGAGGCGTCGGTCAACTACGCGACCGAGAAGGCGCACGTGCGGGTCGTGGCCGGTGCGGCCGGTGACGCACGCGACGGCGACCCCGTCGTGCCCGACGTCGACGCGCTCATCGCCACGGTGGCCGCCGCGGGGTACGGGGCCACCGTGCCCGCGCCTCCTGCGTCCTCGACCGATGCGGCCGACGGCTCGGCCGGCGACGCCCCCGACGCCCGCGCCGGCGAGGTCGACGCCCTGCGCCACCGCACCCTCGTCAGTGCCGCCCTCGCCCTGCCCGTGGTCGTGCTCTCGATGGTGCCAGCGCTGCAGTTCACGAACTGGCAGTGGCTCGCACTGACCCTCGCGGCACCCGTCGCCGTCTGGGGTGCCTGGCCCTTCCACCGCGCCGCCGCGGTGAACGCCCGCCACGGTGCCGCGACCATGGACACCCTGGTCAGCGTCGGCGTGATCGCCGCCTTCGCCTGGTCGCTCTGGGCCCTGTTCTTCGGCGACGCCGGCCGACCGGGCATGCACATGTCGTTCAGCCTGGTCGCGACCCACGGCGGCCCGACCGAGCTCTACCTCGAGGTCGCGTCGGCCGTGACCGTGTTCATCCTGCTCGGCCGCTGGCTCGAGGCCCGCGCCAAGCGTCGCTCGGGCGAGGCCCTGCGTGCCCTGCTCGAGCTCGGCGCGAAGGAGGCCACCGTGCTGCGCGACGGTCAGGAGGCGCGGGTCGCCACCGCGGGCCTGGTGCCCGGCGACCTCGTGGTCGTCCGCCCGGGCGAGGCGATCGCCAGCGACGCCCTCGTGCGCGAGGGCACCTCGGCGGTCGACCTGAGCATGCTCACCGGCGAGTCGGTGCCGGTCGAGGTGGGGCCGGGCGACCGTGTGGTCGGCGCGACGCTCAACGTCGGCGGACGCCTGCTCGTCGAGATCACCCGCGTCGGGGCCGACACCGAGCTCGCCCGCCTCGGTCGCCTCGTCGAGGAGGCGCAGAGCGGCAAGGCCGAGGTGCAACGACTGGCCGACCGGGTGTCGGCCGTGTTCGTTCCGGTCGTGATCGGGCTGGCCGTGTCGACCTTCGTCGGCTGGCTCGCGTTCGGCGGGCTGGTCGACGGGGCCGGGGGCGGCGGCTTCTTCACCGGGTCGCTGCAGACCGCGTTCACCGCCGCCGTCGCCACCCTGATCATAGCCTGCCCGTGCGCGCTCGGGCTCGCGACGCCCACCGCACTGCTCGTCGGCACGGGCCGCGGCTCACAGCTCGGCATCGTGATCCGGGGGCCGCAGGTGCTCGAGCGCACCCGCACGGTCGACACGATCGTCCTCGACAAGACCGGGACGGTGACGACGGGGCGGATGAGCGTGCGCGAGGTCGTCCTGGGTGATGTCCGCGCGGGCGACGCCGCGGCCGCCGAGGTCGACGACGTCCTGGCCCGGGCCGCCGCCGTCGAGTCCGGCTCGGAGCACCCGGTCGCCCGCGCGATCGAGGCCGAGGCCGCCCGGCGCGGGGTCGTCGTCCCGGCCGTCGAGCAGTTCACCGCCCACGCCGGGGCCGGCGTGCAGGCTCTCGTCGACGGCACGCTCGTGCTGGTCGGCCGCCCCGGGTGGTTGGCCGACGAGTGGTCGGTCACCGCGCCTCCTGACCTCGAGACGGTGTTCGCCGCCGCCGAGGCGACCGGCGCCACCCCCGTCGCCGTCGCCTGGGACGGTCGGGTGCGCGGTGTCGTCACCGTCGCGGACACCGTCAAACCCGGTGCGCGGGAAGCCGTCGAGCGGTTCCGCGGTCTGGGCCTGACGCCCGTGCTGCTGACCGGCGACAACGCGGGCGCGGCCCGGCACGTCGCGGCGCAGGTCGGCATCGCCGCGGGGGACGTCGTGGCGCAGGCGACCCCGCAGCAGAAGGTGGAGGCGGTGGCCCGCTTGCAGGCCGAGGGTCGCGTCGTCGCCATGGTCGGCGACGGCGTCAACGACGCGGCGGCCCTCGCCACGGCCGACCTCGGCATCGCCCTCGGGACCGGCACGGACGCGGCGATCGCGGCCGGAGACCTGACCGTCGTCAGCGGCGAGCTCGCCGGGGTGGCCGACGCCATCCGGCTGTCGCGGGCGACGCTCGGCACCATCAAGGGCAACCTGTTCTGGGCTTTCGCCTACAACGTCGCGGCGATCCCGGTCGCGATGCTCGGGCTGCTCAACCCCGTGCTGGCCGGCGCGGCGATGGCGGCGTCGTCGGTGTTCGTCGTGACGAACAGCCTGCGCCTGCGGCGGTTCCGCGCCGGGTGAGGCGGGGCGGGCTCCGCGTGCCCGACTCGTGTCGCACCACGGGTGAGCTGCGCGGGCACGTGTCGCACCGCCTGCTGAACGTCGCACCGCCCGTTTCGGCGGTGCGATGTTCAGTTCTTGGTGCGACCACCCACAGGGTGCCTTACGCCACCGCCAGACAGACGAGCGATATGTAAAATGGTCGTCGGGTGTCGTCATCGCCGGAACGACCCCCGGGCATGGCGAAGCCCGAGACCGTCCAACCGATCTCGGGCTTCGATGTGCTCTCCGTGAAGAGAACCAGGGACCCAACAGAGATCCCGCTTCATCTGATCGGAAGTGTAATCCCATGACGATCGACGTGCAAACGTCGATCCCACGGGGTGGGTCCCTGGCTCTCTCGCGGTGTTCGCCGGCGCGAACACCGAGAGGAGGGAGCGGATGTCCGAGGACGACCGCCGCCCGCCCAGGAAGACCGTGCCGTGGTGGCAGATCGCGACTCTCGTCGTGACCGTCGCCCGGTTCGCGGTCGACCTGGTGCGCAAGGGCTAGGAACAGGGTCCCGGGGTCGTCAGGCCCCGGGGCCCGCTCCCCGCCGGCTGCTCCGACGCCGCCTAGGGTGAGCGCATGATCATCTTCGGCACCAAGGGCACGAGCGCCCTGCTCGGCGTCCTCTTCTTCGTCTGCCGGGTCTGCGGCAACGAGGCCGCGCAGCGCCTGGTCAAGCACCGTCGGTGGTTCACGCTGTTCTTCATCCCGGTGATCCCGTACTCGACGAAGCACGTCTACACCTGCGCCTACTGCGGCGCGGGCACCGAGCTCGACGCCGAGGCGGCCGGCCGGTTCCAGGCCGACGCCGAGCACGCGGCGGCCACGCGCGGCGGCCGACCGCAGGGCTGACCCACCGCTCGGCGGCACGGGAGGCTCCGGGAGGCGCGGCCCTGGAGTCAGGGCAGCGCGCGGTACCAGCCGGCCACGCGGGCACGCAGGCCGACGGGGCGGGACCGGAGCCGCGCCTCCTCGGGGGCGTCGGCGACGGCCGGGGCGAAGCCGACGGTCGCGCACGAGGTGCAGACGAGCACGTGACGGTGCACCGAGAGGGCCGTGCCGTAGAACGGGTTGGGCTCGAGACGGGTCGGCGACGCGCACAGCGTGCAGAGGGGGAGTTCGCGCGTTTCGTCCATGAGGATCACCACGACTCATGTTCGGCCACGAGAGGCCCCTTAGTTGTCCCCCACTTCGGGTGGCGGGGTACGCAGCGACGGGCGTCGGGCGGACTCGCCGCGGCCCCGGCTCGGCCCGGGCGGAGCCCGACGTCGGGACGAGGAGGCGCGGGTCGGCCACCTAGGATCGTCGCGTGACGGACTCCCACGCTCCCGGGCACGCCGCTCCCGCTCACGGTTCCCTCGGCCACGCCGACGGCGGCTGGTCCCCGCTGGCCGGCAGCGCGCAGGCCGTGGTGCTCGACATCCTCGTGCACGGCGCCCGCCCGCGGACCGAGCTCGCCGCCCGGCTCGGCCTGTCGGGCCCGAGCCTCACGCGCATCACCAGGCCCCTGCTCGAGAGCGGACTGCTGGTCGAACGAGCGTCCCTCGCGCCGTCCGGTTCGGGTCGGCCCTCGGTCCCGCTCGACCTCGACCCGGACGCGCACCACTTCGTCGGCGTCAAGCTGACCCGAGACCGCCTCTTCGTCGTCGTGGCCGACCAGCGGGGCCGGGTGCTGGACGGGCACGACGAAGCCCTTCCCGACCCGTCGCCCGCCGCGGTGGTGGACCAGGTCTCGGGGGTCGTGAGCTCGGCCCGGGGCCGGGACGACCGCATCCGCGCGGTCGGCGTCACCGTCGGCGGACAGGTCGTCGACCGTGCCCACGTGCGGCACGCGCCGTTCCTCGGCTGGGACGACGTGCCCCTCGCCGAGCTGCTGACCGCCACGACCGGCCTGCCGACCTGGGTCGAGAACGACGTCCGTGCGCTGACCCAGGCCGAGCTCTGGTTCGGCGAGGGACGCGGGCTGCGCTCGTTCGCCCTCGTCACGATCGGCGCCGGCGTGGGGCTCGGCCTCGTCGCCGCGGGCGAGGTGCTCGGCGGGGCGCACTCGTCGGCGGGCAGCATCGGACACCAGCGGATCGTGGTGCCGGTGCCGGTGCCGGTGCCGGTGCCGGTGCCGGTGCCGGTGCCGGTGCAGGCCCCCGCCGCACCCCCTGCCGAGGCGTCGGCCCCGACCTGCGACCTCGGCCACCACGACTGCGCCGGGGCATTCCTCACCGTCGCCGCGGTCGAGGCCGCCGCCGCCCGGGCCCTCGGCCGCCCGGTCGCCTACGACGACCTGCTCGCCCTCGCCGCCGACGGACACGAGGAGGCGCGGGTCGTCGTCGACACCGCCGCCGACGTCCTGGGGCAGCTGATCGCGGGCGTGCTGAACGTGCTCGACCCCGAGGCGGTCCTGCTGTCGGGCGAGGGCGTGCGGCTCGCGACCGTCGGCGGCGCGGCGGTCGACGCCGCGATCGGGCGCGGCACCCACGGGGCGGTTCCGCCGCCGCGACTGATCGTCCAGGAGTTCCGGTTCGACGAGTGGGCACGCGGCGCCGCCGCCGTCGCGATCCAGATGCACGCGCTCGGGCGCTGACGCCACGCGCGCTCGCCGGCGCCGCGCGCGCTCCTCGGGACGCGCCCCGCGCCTCCTCGCCCTTGAGCCCGACCCTCGATGAACCCGGTTTCGAACGATGAACCCCGAAGCTTTCGGGTTCATCGTTCGAAACCGGGTTCATGGCCGCCCCGCGCCTTCTGCCGGCCCCGCGCCTTCTGCCGGACCCGCGCCTCCTGCCGGACCCGCGCCTCCTGCCTGCCCCCGCGACCCGCGCCTCCTGCGCGCCCCCGCACCTCCGACCCGTCGAGAACCCCGTTCCGTGCGATGAACCACGCATCGTCGTGGTTCATCGCACGGAACGGGGTTCATCGGCACCGAGAGCCGCCCGCCCTCACCCCTCGGCGGTGACCCGCAGCAGCACGACGCGCTCGGGGAACGACGACGGCGCCTGCACCCCGGCGACCGCCAGGGCGCGCCCGTCGAGCACGACCCCGGGGTAGGCGCCGCCCTCGTCCGCCGTGCCCCACCACGGCGGGGGCGTCAGGCCGTGGTCCGGCGATCCCACGGTCACGGGGGCCACCCGGTACCGCCGCTCGGGGTCGAGCCCGGGCAGCAGCACGCGGCCGAGCGGTGCGACGTCCGACCGTCCGACGGAGGCGAGGAAGAACAGGGCCTCGCTCGCGTCGGCGGCGACCGAGCCGTAGACCAGCAGCGACGGGTCGGCCTCGTCGACCCGCACGAGGTCGCCCGTGTGCATCAGCTGGCGGTGCTCCTTGTAGAGCGCGATCCACGCGGCGAGGTCACGGTTCTCGGCGTCGGTCGCCCGGGCGAGGTCCCACTCGATGCCGAGGTGGCCGAACAGGGCGGTGCCGGCCCGGAACGACAGTTCGTGCCAGCGGCCGGTGGAGTGGCTGACGCCCGAGGCGATGTGCGAGCCGAGCAGCTCGGGCGGCAGCAGCTGCATCGTCCAGCGGTTCATCTGCTGCCGGTCGAGCGGGTCGATGCAGTCGCTGACCCAGACGCGGTCGGTGCGCTCGAGCACGCCGAGGTCGACGCGGGCGCCGCCGGACGAGCACGACTCGATCTCGAGCCCGGGGAACCTCGCCTTGAGCTCGTCCATCAGCCGGTACGCCGCGAGGGTCTGCTCGTGGACGCCCGCGGCACCGGTCGGCCAGGTGCCGGCGTCGACGAGGTCGCGGTTGTGGTCCCACTTCAGGTAGGCGATGTCGTACTCGGTGAGGATCGCCGTCATCTGGCCGAGCACGTGTTCGAACGCCCCGGCGATGCCGAGGTTCAGCACCTGCTGGTCGCGCGACCGCGGGGGCAGCCGGTCGCCGGTCTGAAGCAGCCATTCGGGGTGCTCGCGGGCGAGGTCGCTGTCCTCGTTGACCATCTCGGGCTCGAACCAGAGGCCGAACTCCATGCCGAGGCCCGTGACGTGGTCGATCAGCGGTGACAGGCCGTCGGGCCAGACGTCGGCGTCGACCACCCAGTCGCCGAGGCCGGCGTGGTCGTCGCGTCGTCCCCGGAACCAGCCGTCGTCGAGCACGTACCGCTCGACGCCGAGGGTGGCGGCCCGGTCGGCCAGGTCGCGCAGGCGGGCGAGGTCGTGGTCGAAGTAGACGGCCTCCCAGACGTTGATCGTCATCGGGCGCGGGCGGGTCGGGTGCTGCTCGCGGGAGCGCAGCCACCGGTGGAACCGCCGGGCCTGGTCGTCGAGGCCGTCGCCGTACGAGCCGAAGATCCACGGGCTGCGGTACGACTCGCCCACCTCGAGCCGCAGCTCGCCCGGCAGCAGCAGCTCGCCGCCGCCCAGCACCTGCGCTCCGGTCGACAGGCGTTCGGCGTAGTGCCGGTGGTTGCCGCTGAACCCGACGTGCAGACCCCAGACCTCGCCCGAGCCCGCCCCGAAACCGAACCCGGGCACGCCGACGCTGAGCACGGTGGCGGCGTCGGGGCCGGTGCGTCCCTTGCGTCCCTCGCGTTCGTGCACGCCGACGACGAGCTCGCGGCGTTGCGGTGTGCGCTCCTTGCCCCAGCGGCCCGCGAAGTCGAGGATCTCGCGGGCCCGCGGCGGCACCGGCAGGGCCAGGTGCAGGTCGGTCAGCGTGTAGACGTCGGCTGCGGTGCTCGCGGCCCCGGCGGCGGTGCTCGTCGTCCGGTCGTCGCCGGTGGCACCCCCGCCCCCGCGCATCCCGCCCCCGCGTCGCCCGGCGACGTTCGTCAGCTCGGCCCGGGTGCGGACGAGCCCGCTCGCCGTCAGCTCGATCTCGAGCACGACCGCGAGTCCGGCCACGTCGTCGTGTGCCTCGACCGTGACGACGGCGGCTCCCGCGTCGACCAGCTCGGGACCCGAGGAGGCGCGGGTCGCCTCCGCCTCGCCCGTCACGTCGAGCGTGTCGACCGTGAACCGTGGCGACCAGTCGGCGCCGTCCGAGCGGTGGCCGCCGACCCCGGGCTTGCCCGACCAGCCCGCGTGGTGCTCGGGCAGGATCGCCAGTCGCACCGGCTCGTCCATCAGGTTGTTGACGTACGGCGGCACCGCCGCGGCGGCGAGGGACCGCACGTCGTCGAGCGTCGGCCGACCGAGGGCGGCGCCCCAGTGCAGGACCGCCGGCAGGCGCGCTTCGGTGACGTCGAGCAGCAGGCTGACGCCGGCGCTGCTCAGGTGGACGAACGCGTCGGGTGCCCGGGACGGCGCGACGACGGTGGGCGACGGGGTGGGGTGCGACACGGATGCTCCAGACGGCGGCAGATACTTTCGTCCGAAAAGTATCTCCGACGTCACGCGGGCGTCACAACCCCGGCGGGGTCCGACCGCGGGTCAGGAGGCCCCGGTCAGCTGGCCCCGATCAGGAGGCGCGGGGCGAGAACAGCCCGTCGGTGACGTCGGTCGGCTGGTCACGGAACCAGCGCAGCAGGGTGCGGACCTTGTGTGACGACGACGGGGACAGGTTGCTGAAGTCGTCGCGGACGCCGGCACCCGCGAGGGAGGCCGTGCCGGCGCCCGTGCCGGAGCCGGAGTCGAAGACGTCGGCGTAGCCCGGGAGGACCGTGGCCAGGTCGTCCGTGACGGCGCGGTAGCCCATGGTCCAGGCGGGGAACAGCCGGTCCTCGACGCGTTCGTCGACGATGGTGTGCACGGCCGTGTGCCGGGGGTCGCGCGCGATCACGGCGAGGCGCTCGCGGACCGCCTCCTCGGGCCCCTCGAGCACCTGGATGAAGCGGCCCTCGCGGTGCAGCAGCATGCCGGTGATGCCCAGGCGGGCGTTGTTCGACCGGCTGGTCATCAGCAGATTGGCCAGGTCGTCGTCGGTGAAGGGGTACGACGATCGACTGACGTACACGGTGGACAGCACGGGTGGGCCTCCTCGGGCTCAGGGCTGGACCGATTCTGCACGCCGTCCGGCCCCGCCGCACTCCCCACTTCTGGGCGCTGACACGCGCCCTGCCCGCCCTGCCCCGCCCGCCCCGCTCCGCCTGCCCTGCCTGCCCGCCCGCCTGCCCTGCCCGCCCGCCGAGTGTGCACATCGCGACAAGACGTCGGCGATCGGCCCCTCGCGGGCGTACGTGAGCGGCGTGTCGAGCTCGGCTGGTCGGGTTCGGTCCGTGGGGAGGGGCGGGACGGGTCGGGTTCGGTCCGTTGGGAGGGGTGGGACGGGTCGGGTTCGGTGCGTGGGGAGGTGCGGGACGGGTCGGGTTCGGTACGCGGGGAGGAGCGGCACGGACCGGATCAGCCGCGCGCACACGACGTGAGCGACCCGGCTCGATCCGGCACGGACCGGATCAGCTGCCGCGCGGCGCCGACCCCCGGGCCCGGCGCCCCTCGAGCACCCCGCCGAGCAGGATCACGGCCACGCCCACCACGGGCACGAGCAGCAGTCCGTACCGCAGCCCGGCCGAGTCCGCGACGAACCCGACGACGGGCGGTGACGCCAGGAACCCCAGCCGGAGCAGCCAGCTCACCAGCGTCAGGCCCGTGCCGGCCCGGAACCCGGGCAGGTTGTCCGCCGCGTGCATCGCCGCCGGGATCAGGGTCGCGACGCCGAACCCCGCCGCCGCGAAGCCCACGATCGTGCCGATCACCGATGGGAACGCCAGTGCGACGCCCATGCCCACCGCGACGAACACGCCTCCGGCCCGGGCGACGGCCTTCTGTCCGAAGCGGTCGACCATGCCGTCGCCCAGCAGTCGTCCGACGAACTGGGCCCCCTGCAGCGAGACGAACCCGAGGGCGGCGACCGTCACGCCGGCTCCGAGCGACCCCAGGTAGAGCGCGGCCCACGTGCTGCCCGCGTCCTCGACGACGGCTCCTGACGACGCGATCACGACCAGGGCGAGCAGCACGCCCCACTTCGCGACGAAGCCGGGCGAGACGCGGCGACCGTCACGAGCCGAGGAGGCGCGGGTCGCGTCGTCGACGGAGCCCGCCCCGGTGGTCGAGCCGGCCCGCGCCTCCTGCGCTCCGTCGTCGACGGAGCCCGTCGCGACGGGTGCGGCCGCCGCCCCGGCGCCCGCGGTCACGTCGTCGCCGGGCAGGACCGCCGCGTCGGCGGTCTCGACCGTGCCCTCGGCCGGTTCGGGCCCGGCGAGCAGCAGCGGGTACGCGACGAGCGCCACGACGGCGAAGATCAGCGCCGAGGCCCCGAGGTGCCAGACGATGGGGATGCCGAGTCCGGCTGCCGCCCCGCCCATGAGTCCGCCGAGGACGGCTCCGATGCTCCACACCGCGTGGAACGAGTTGAGGATCGACCGGCGGTAGCGGTACTGCACGCGCAGTCCGTGCGAGTTCTGCGAGACGTCCACGATGGCGTCGAGGGCACCGGCGAGCAGGAAGCCCGCGGCGAGCAACCCACCGACCGGGGCGATGCCGGCCAGCAGGACGGCGACCCCGGTGACGACCGTGCCGACCACGGCCACCCGTGACGACCGGAGGCGGCGGATCAGCCACCCGGCGCCGAGCCCCGCGACGAGCGCGCCGACCGGCATCGCCGCGACCGCCAGGCCGAAGTCGGCGTTGGACAACTCGAGGCCGTCCTTTATCGCGGGGTAGCGGGGGAGGAGGTTCGCGATGAGTGCGCCGTTGGTGAAGAAGAGCAGGGCGACGCCGAGTCGGGCCCGGCGGTCCTCGCGTGTCGGCACGGTGCGGGCCGGGGCCGCGGGAGAGGTCGTCGATGACGTCATGGTGTACGAACGTACACTAAGGGCGGGCGGCGGCGGAGCGCTCGCGGGGACGCGCCGCGGAGGTGATCAGCGAGGCACCCGCGACCACCACCAGCACGACGATCATCGCGCTGCGCAGGCCCACGTGCTCGCCCACGAAACCGAGCAGCGGCGGCCCGACCAGGAACGCCACGTAGGCCATCGTCGCGACGGCTCCGACCGCCGTCGTCGGGTCGTCGCTGTCGGCTGCGGCCGAGACGGACACCGGGAAGCCCAGGGCGGCACCCAGGCCCCAGAGCACGACGGCGACGCCCGCGACGACGACCGAGTCCGAGAAGACGACGAGGGCGATGCCGACCGCCGAGACCAGTGCGCTGGCGCGCAGCACGGTGGCGTGCCCGAAGCGGGCGAGCAGCGGTTCGCCGAGGAAGCGGCCGACCGTCATCGCCGCCGCGAACGCCGTGAAGACGACCGTGCCGGCGGTCGCCGAGACCCCGTGCCCGTCGACGAAGAGCAGCGGCAGCCAGTCGTTGGCGGACCCCTCGGCCAGGGCGAGCGCCAGCACGATCAGGCCGAGCAGCACGAGCCGGCGGTCGCGCCAGACGGCGAGCGACCCGGCGAGCCGGGCCCGCACCCCGGAGGCGCGCTCGGCCCGCTCGTCGGAGCGTCCGGTCGTCCGCGGCACGATCGGCACCGCCCAGGCCAGTGCGGCGCCGCCCGCGAGCGCGACTCCGAGCAGGTGCCACTGGACGGGCACGTGCGTCGCCGTGAGCAGGATGCCGAGGCCGGCCCCCGCCACCGTGCCGAGGCTGAAGCAGCCGTGCAGCACGGGCAGCACCGACCGGCCCGAGGCGGTCTCGATGGCCGCGCCCTCGATGTTGACGGCGATCTCGGCCAGGCCGACTCCCGCGCCGACCAGGGCGAGGCCGACGAAGACGCCAGGGGTGATCGAGAGCGACGCGGCCAGGCCGACGAGGGCCACGCCGGCGACCAGCGAGCTGCCGCCGATCGCGACCGCGCGGTGGGCCCCGTGGCGTCGCACGATCGGCGCGGAGGACAGGATGCCGCCCATGGACCCGATCGACAGGCCGAAGATGACGAGGCCCATCTCGCCCGTCGAGGCCTGCAGCAGGTCGCGGATGGCCGGGGTCCGCACGACCCACGAGGCGAGCGAGACGCCGACGACCGCCATGAACACGAACACCGCCGCCCGGCGTCGGGCGAGCTCGGGGCTGAACGGCGGTCGGTTCGTCATGCGTCCAGTGTGTACGTTCGTACGCTCGTCGTCTAGGGTGTCGTGCATGACCACCACCGACCACTTCGCCGGCGACCCGCGCACGAACCACGAGCGGATGCTCGCGGGCGACCTCTACATCGCGGACGACCCCGAGATCGCGGCGCGGCAGCAGCGGGCGATCACCTTGCAGGCGCGCTTCGCCGCGGCCTTCGCCGACGACGTCGACGCCGCGCAGGCCGTCGCGCGTGAGCTGTTCGGCAGCCTGCACGAGACGGCCCACGTCCGTCCGCCGGTGTACGTCGACTACGGCAGCTCCATCACCATCGGGGCCGGCACGTTCGTCAACTACGGCCTGACCGCGCTCGACGTGGCCCCGATCACGATCGGGGCCGACTGTCAGATCGGCCCGAACGTGCAGTTGCTGACGCCGACGCACCCGGTCGAGCCGCAGCCCCGTCGCGAGAAGCTCGAGGCCGCGAAGCCGATCACGATCGGCGACAACGTCTGGCTCGGCGGCGGCGCGATCGTGCTGCCCGGGGTGACGATCGGCGACAACAGCGTGATCGGTGCCGGGGCGGTGGTGACGAAGGACGTCCCGCCGAACGTGGTCGCGGTCGGCAACCCGGCCCGCGTGGTGAGGAGCATCTAGTCATGGGGACCGCCCGCCGCACCGAGCCCGACCGTCGTGACCGCCTGATCGACGTGACGCTCGACGTCGTGGCCGAGGTCGGCGTCGCCGGCGCCTCGCACCGCAGGATCGCGGCGCGTGCCGACGTGCCCCTCGGCTCGATGACGTACCACTTCGACGGCATGGACGAGCTGTTGCACGAAGCGTTCTCGCGCTTCGCCGAGACGATCATCGTGCGCTTCGAGGGGCGGCTCGGCGCCGCGACCACTCGCGACGAGGCCAAGGAGGCGGTGGTCGCCCTGGTCCACGACGACCTGACCGGCCCTGCCGCGGTCCGCGACCAGGTGCTCAGCTACGAGCTCTACACGCTGGCCGCGCGCGAGCCGCGGTTCCGCGAGATCACCCGCGAGTGGATGCGCCGCAGCCGGGTCGAGCTCGAGCGACACTTCGACCCGGACACCGCCCGTCAGGTCGACGCCCTGATCGAGGGGATCTCGATCCACCGCGCCCTCGACCCGTCCCCGCCGAGTCGCGCCCTGACCCGGGAGGCCGTGGAGCGCATCACGCGCGTGTCCTGACCGTCGCGGCCCGCGCCTCCTGCGTCGCCGATCGTCATGGCCACAAACCGAACTGAGGTCCCGTCGAGGTGCGGCTCGCATTGCTAGGCGCTCTAATGGAACAGGTGCAGAAGCTGCACGGCGGTGAGAAGGTACGCACCGGATCAGGACGAGAGTCGAGAAACCAGTGGACGCAGAGAGCGACACGTCGCGCCGCGTACCCGGCCCCGACACATCGACGGCCCCCGACACCGCGTTCGGCGACTTCAACGTCGCCAGCGACTTCGGCGAGATCGGCGACGCGGCCCGCACGCCGGCTGCCGACCTGTTCTTCGGTGACTTCGCGCCTCCTCTCGACCCCGACCTGGTCTTCGAGTGCTCGGCGTCCATGAACGGCGAACACGGTGCGGTGGCCCTCTACGAGGACCGCATCATCGTCGAGAGCCCCGACGAGCCCGACGGCGAGGCCGTGTTCTCGGTCGACACGGTGCGGGCCTGGTGGCTCGTCGAGGGCGAGACGTTCTTCGCCCTCGTCGTCGAGGCCGACGTGCTGCACCGCACGCGCCTGCCCTCCGGCTTCAAGGCCGTGCTCAAGGCCGCCTTCACGAAGGCCCTCGGCCCCGCGACGAGCCCGACGGGCGCGTGAGCCCCACGTCCCTCCGCCCCCGCTTCGGGGCTTCCGCCCGGTCAGGACGTTCTTTCAGGGGCTCGGTCGTGGCAAGATCACTGTGATGGAACCCGAACAGACCCTGCCCCCGGTGCGTTCCGAGATGGGCGGCCGCGACATGGACCAGGCGCGCGCGCTGTTCGAGGACACCTACAACGGCGCCGGGTTCCGCACCGACACGCGGCAAGAGACGTTCGCCTACCGCTACACGACGGCCGGCGACGAGGACATGACGCTGCGGTCGGCGATGTTCCTCGGCGACATCCGCGGGGCGATCCAACCCGAGCGCGAGTACGTCGTCGCCTGGATCACCGCGGGCGAGGGCCGGGTCGACGTCGGGGCCGAAGAGGCCGCGTTCGAGATCGGCCGCCCGCTGATGTTCCCGACGGGCAAAGCCTTCGAGTTCGAGGTACGCGAGTACCGCCAGAACCTCGTGCACTTCGACGCCGCCTACCTCGAACGCATGGCCGCCGAGCACGAGGGCGCCCTCGCCGGACCGCTGCAGTTCGACCACACGGCCGTGCCCGACCTGGCGAACCTGCGTCGCTGGCAGGCCACGATCACCAACGCGGCCAAGACCATCCTCGGCGGCGAGTCGACCGAGCTGCTGCGGTCCGAGCTCAAGCGCGAGTCGGCGTTCGCCCTGCTCGACACGTTCTCGCACCGGTCGATCGACCTGCCGCCCGCGCTGCTCGTGCCGCGCAACGCCCGCCTCCGCGAGGCCGTCGAGTACCTGCACACGCACTCGCACCTGCCGGTCAACATGACCCAGCTGGCCGAGTCCGTCCACCTCACGCCGCGCGGGCTGCAGCAGGCCTTCAGCCGACAGCTCGGCGTGACGCCCACCGAGTACCTGCGCACCATCCGTCTCGACCACGTGCGGGCCGAGCTGATCGAGCTCGCCCCGGGCGAGGCCACCGTCGGCGCCGTCGCGCAGCGCTGGGGCTTCACGCACCTGAGCCGCTTCACGGCGTCGTACGTCGAGCGCTTCGGCGAGTACCCCAGCGCGACGCTGCAGCGCTGACCCCCGCGCGGTCGGCCGCGCCGTCAGCCGCGCCGGCGCGAGCAGGCCACGCCGCCACGATGTGAACAGTCCGCCACGTCTTCGTGTGGCGGATCGTTTACTTCATGGCGGGATGGGGCGTGGTGCGACCAGTCCGCCGGCCACCACGCCAGGAGGTGGACACCGCACCACGAGAAAGCCTGGCGCCGTGACCACCTCCTGGCGCTGTGACCACG
Source organism: Frigoribacterium sp. CFBP 8751 (assembly GCF_014841545.1). Taxonomy (NCBI): domain Bacteria; kingdom Bacillati; phylum Actinomycetota; class Actinomycetes; order Micrococcales; family Microbacteriaceae; genus Frigoribacterium; species Frigoribacterium sp. CFBP 8751. Next base: position 205,081 of record NZ_JACYUB010000006.1, on the reverse strand, counting down.
TCCTGGCGCTGTGCCCATCACCCGGCGGCGTGCGCGCGACGCGGGGCAGCCCCCAGGAGGCGCGGGTCGCCACCCGACGCGGGTCGCGCCCGACGGCGCGCGGGTCGCGGATCGCGGGTTGCGCCCGACGGTGCGCGGCGGGTCGCGTCAGCCGCGCAGCGCGCCGGCGACCCGGTCCCACCACGCGGCCGACGCCGCGCGGGTCCCGTCGAGACGCTCGGCCCACGTCGAGCGCACAGCGTCGCGCCCGGCCCAGGCCGCCAGTGCCGCCGTGTCGGCCTCGCCCGCGAGCAGCTGCGCGGCCGAGACGACGCTCGTCTGCCCGAAGTTGCCGAGCGCCCCGGTCAGCTTGATCGTCGTGTAGTCGTCGACCGCGAGCCCGACCGTCGGCACCCCGCCCGCGACGGCGAACACGGCCGGGTGGTAGCGGCTGGTCAGGTGCAGCGCCGCACCCCGGGCGAAGCGGGCCGCGGCGGGGGAGTCGGTGGTGGGTTCGACCCGCGCGGGCACGGTCAGCTGGTCGAGCACGGCCCGGTGCAGCAGCGAGTCGCCGCGCTCTTCCGTCGGGTCGAGCGAGGCCCAGTGCGCGAGGAAGACGACCTCGAGCCCCGCCTCGCCGGCCACGCGGTCGAGCAGTCGGGCGACGGCGGTGGCGAACGCCGCGCGGTCGGCGTCGCCTACGTGCGCGGACAGGCTGACGGCGAGGTAGGGCGCGGCCGCGCCCGCCGCACCCGCGGCACCCCCGGCAGGAGGCGCGGCGTCGAACCCGAGGAAGCTCGCGTCGTCCACCGTCCCCACGGTCGTGGCGGCGTCGACGCCGAGCGACCGCACCAGCTCGAGCGACGCGCCCTCGCGCAGCCCGACGAGCGCGGCGGCGTCGAGCAGCTCGGTGACGAGCTCGCGGTCCTCGCCCTCGAGCACCGGGCCGATGGTCTGCCCGCTGACGACGAGCGGCTTGCCGAAGCGTCGGGCGACGAGCCCGAGGGTGTTCCGCTCGTAGACGTGCATCGGCCAGAGCGAGGCCATGTTGCCGCCGCCGGCGACGAGCACGCCGTCGGCCTCGCGGACGGCCTCGATCACCTGCCAGGCCGGGTCGTCCTGGGGGAGGTGACCCGCGCCTCCGTCGATCGCCGACAGCACGCGGGCGCGACGCTCGCGCTGGCCGAGCCGGCCGCCGGTCGTCGCGGGGTGGAAGCCGATCGCGGGCACGGCGTCGACGCCGTACCGGTCGGCGGTCTCGGCCGGGTTCGACGAGACGCCGGTGATCGTGGCGCCTCGGGCGCGCAGCTGCACGGTCGCCTCGTGGAACATCGCCTCGTCGCCGATGTGGACCATGCCGTCGAGCACGCCGACGTCTCCGATGGTGACGGTTCGCACGGGTGGGGCCTCTCGCTGCGGGACTCGGCAGCGGGATCGATGCCGCCCACGACGGTACCGGACCCCCGCGGCCCCGAGCACCCGGCCGACCACGCACCGGCCCCGCACCGGCCGGTCACCGGGCGGCGATAGGCTCCACCAGGCCCGGGGCTCCCGGGCCGCCCCGGTGCGCCGCGCGCCGCACCGCCACCCGCTGCACCCGAGAGGCACCGCCATGGGCATCCAGACCTCGCTCGACGCGATCCACGAGGCCGACCGCCTGGTCGACTCGATGCGCCTCGCCGACGACCTCGCGCTCGACGCCGCCCGCACGGGCGGGGCCCGGACCATCCGGGTGCTGCGTGGCGCCCTCGGCAGCCCCGACCAGCTCGTCGCCATCGCGGCGACGAACGCCCTCGCGCAGGTCTTCGACGAGCAGGCCGACGTCGTGCTGAGCGACCTGCTGTCGAGCGACCGCACCTTCCTCCGCGAGCACGCCGCGTCGGCGCTCAGCCAGCGGCTGCCCCGCTACGACACGGTCGGTCGGCTGATCGGGCTCGTCGTGGCCGGAGGCTTCACCGGCATGGTCGCCCAGCGCACGCTCGAGCAGTGGTCGTCGGCCGCCCCCGCCGTCGTCGGGGTCGCCCTCGAGGGCGCCCTGATCGGCGTGCACGAGCCCGACGCCCGGTACCGCCTGGTCGAGACGCTGGGCCTCGTGCGCGCCCGCATCGCCTCGCGTCCGCTGCTGACGATCGCCCGCGACCGCGGCGAGGACGAGCACGTCCGGGTCGCCGCCGTCTCGGCTCTCGGCCAGCGTCGTGGCGACCAGGCCGTCGCGACCGTCGTGCACGAACTCGCCCGGCACGACGGCTACCTCGGCGACGTCGCCCGCCTCTCGGCGATCGACCTCTCGGCCCCCGACGAGGTGCCCGACGGCGACCGGGTGCACGACCGCGGGGTCGAGGACGGGCCCGACGGCGACCACCCGGCCGGGCGCGACGGCCTCACGATCGCGCAGCTCTTCCTGCACGCAGACATCGACGCCGGCCTCACCCACGCCGGCAGCGGCGACAACGGAGGCATCGCGACGCTGCTCGTCCGGCTCGGCGACGCGCTCGCCGCGGGCGGCGTGCTCCCCGCAGGAGGCGCGTCGCACGTCCTCGACGACCCCCGGGTCGCCCGGGTGGTCACCCTCTCGCGCGGGTCGGCGGACGCGGCGGTCGCGAGCGTCCGCGACCTGGCGACCCGCGCCTCCGGACACGTCTACGGGCGCGTGCCGCTGCTCAGCGACCCCGTCTCGTCGGCGACCGCGTGGCCGCTGCGCGTCGCGGCCCGGCGCGGCATCCGGCGGGTGCTGCGCGCCGCGGGCGGCGTCGACCTGCTGCACCTGCGGATGGCCGACGTGGGCAGCCTCGCAGCGGCCGACGTCGCCCGCGAGCTCGACATCCCCGTCGTGTTCACGGTCGCGCCCGACCCGCACGCCGTCATCCAGTCGCTCGACCTCTCGGGCGCGCTGACCCGTGAGACCTTCGGCGACGTCGACGAGGTCGAGCACTTCTGGTTCCGCACCCGGCTCGTGCAGCAGCTCGCCTCGAACGCGTCGCACACCGTGCTGTTCCCCCGGCCCGAGCTCGAGCGCGACATGCGCGAGCTGGTCGGCATCGACGTCACCTCGCACCCCGAGCGCCACACGATCGTGCCCGAGGGCATCGACCTCGACGTGGTCGACCGTTCGGTCGCCGAGGCCGCCGAGCACGCCGCGGGCCTGCCCGCGACCCCGCCGCTCGCCGAGCTGTGCGCGCTGCTCGAGACCCTGCCGCCCGAACGCCGCGGCCTGCCGCTGCTGGTCAGCGTCGGACGACTGCACCGGGTCAAGGGCATGGCGACGATCGTCGAGGCGTGGGCCGACGGACCCCTGCGCGACCGCGCGAACCTGCTGCTGATCGGCGGCGACCTCGAGCACCCGAGCGCCGACGAACGCGAACAGCTCGACCTGATCGACGCGATCGTCCCGGCCGACCGGCACCGCGCCTCCGGACTGCTGCTGCCCGGCCACCGGCCGAACGACACGGTCGCCCGGTGGGTCGCGGCGGCCCGCTTCGGCCTGCCGGGGCTCGCGGCGCCGCGCGGCGTCTACGTCTGCGGCAGCCTGAAAGAGGAGTTCGGCATCGCCCTGCTCGAGGCGATGGGCTCGGGGCTGCTCGTCGTCGCGCCGCAGGGCGGCGGCCCCTCGACCTACGTGCGCCAGGGCGACACCGGCTGGCTCACGCGCACCTGGGACGTCGACGCCCTGCGCCAGGCGATGGGCGAGGCGCTCACCGCGGCCTCGCTCGAGACGACGGAGGCGCGCGCGGCCCGGTCACGCGACACCGTCGAGCGGTCCTTCACGATCCAGGCCATGGCGCGGTCGTTGTCCGGCGTCTACGACACGGTGCACCACGACGAACTCGAACAGCGCGAGTGGAGCGTGAGCGCACGATGACCCTGCTCGTCATCAGCCCCGACTACGCGTCGCACCTGCTGCCGCTCGCGACCCTGGCCACCGAGTGGCGCGACCGGGGCGAGCGCGTCGTCGTCGCGACCGGCCCGGCCACCGCCGCCATCGTCGAGTCGTTCGGCTTCGAGCGCGTGCACCTGCAGCTCGGGCGTGGCTCGAACCCCGGGGTGATCCGCGCCGAGGAGCAGGTGGCCGAAGAGGACGCCTCGCTGCGCGGGTTCTTCGACGCCACCCGGCTCGGGATGGTCGAGACGCTCTCGTACCAGGCGCGCGAACGCCTCACCGACCTCATGTGGCAGCCGGTCGCGACGGCCCGGGCCGTGCTCGACGTGGTCGCCGCCGTCCGGCCCGACCAGATCGTCGTGGACCACCTCGCCTTCAGCGCCCGGCTCGCGCTCGTGGCCGGCGGCGTGCCGTTCGCCGACGTCGTGCTGGGGCACCCGACCGCGCTGCCCGTGGGCGACGAGGTCTACGGGTGCCCGCCCGAGTGGCCCGCGGCGTTCGGCGGTGCCGGTGCTGCACGGCCCGTCGGCGATGCAGGACGCACCACCGATGTGGTGTCGAACCACCCACATGCGTGGTTCGACAGCACATCGGTGGTGCGACCCGGGGCCGAGCCAGAGGGCATCGAGGGGCTGCGTGAGCTGTGCGAGCGGGTGGACTCCTCGTTCACCGCCGAGTGGAACGCCGCCCTGGCCGAGCTCGCTCCGCACCTGCCGCCGTCGACGAGCGCCTTCGGCGAGCACGGCGACCTGCTGCTCTACAACTACCCCGGCGAATTGGCCGACCCCGAGCGTGAGCACCTGCTGCCGCCGCACGTCTGGCTCGGCTCGGCCGTCCGTGCCGAGCCGGTCGACGCCGAGGTCGCCGCCTGGCTGGCAGCCGGTGCCGCGCCGGACCCCACGCCAGACCACGACCCCGCGCCCGCCCCGTTCGTCTACGTCAGCTTCGGCAGCTTCCTGTCGGTGCGGTCGGACGTGCTCGGGCGCGTGGCCGAGGCCCTGCGTCGCGTCGGGGTGCGGGCCGCGATCGCGCTCGGCTCGGGCGACCGGTCCGACCTCGGCGAGGTGCCGGCCGACTGGCTGGTGCGGGAGTTCCTGCCGCAGGTGACCCTGCTCGACGCGGCTGCCGCGGCCGTCACGCACGGCGGCAACAACAGCGTGACCGAGGCGATGACCGCGGGTGTGCCCGTCGTCGTCCTGCCGTTCTCGACCGACCAGTTCGCCGGGGCCGCCGCCCTCGAGCGCACGGGGGTGGGCGTGGCGCTCGCCCCGAACACGGCGACCGTCGACGAACTGGCGGAGGCGCTGCGGCACGTGCTCGACCTGCCGACGCGCGACCCCGGTGCGGCCGGGCGCCTGGCCGGGCTGGCGGCGTCCTTGCGCGAGACGCCCGGACGGGCACGAGCCCACGCGGCACTCACCGGGCGCGGCTGACCGACCGGGCCCGCGCCTCCTCGGCTCGTCGCGTCTCGAGATGCCACGACGTGCCGCTCGCCTTCGCAGGTGAGCGGCACGTCGTGGCGTCTGGTCCGGACGGCCGAGGGCCGACCGGCAGGAGGCGCGGGTCGGCCTACATCGTCCGGGTGTGGAGGATGCCGCCGTCGACGTCGAGCAGGGCCCCGTGCACGAAGGCCGCCTCGTCCGACGCCAGGTAGCGCACCGCGTGGGCGATGTCGACGGGACGCACGGGTCGACCGGCCGGGGTGGCGGCGGTCAGGGCGTCGAGGACGGCCGCGGACTCGGCGTTGCCCGGCGTCGACGTCGCGCCGGGCGCCACGCTGTTGACGCGGACGCCGCGCGGGCCGAACTCGGCCGCCCAGGTGCGGGTCATCTGCTCGACGGCGGCCTTCGACGCGGTGTACATGGCGCCGAACGGCACCCCGACCCGGGTCATCCACGAGCCGATGTTGACGATCGAGCCCGCTCCGCGGTCGGCCATCGCCGGGGCGAGGGCCCCGACGAGCACGTGCGGTGCCCGGACGTTCGTCGCCAGGATGGCGTCGAGGTCGGCGTCGTCGAGGGCGTCGGTCGGCATCGTCGGGTAGACGCCGGCGTTGTTGACCAGGATGTCGACGCGGCCGCCGAGCACCTCGGTGGCCCGGGCGGCGAAGGCGCGGAGGTCGGCGTACGGGCCGGCGAGGTCGGCGGACACGGCGTGGGCCGAGCCGCCCCGGGTGGTGATCGCGTCGACCACCCGTCGGGCTCGGGCGTCGTCGCGACCGCTGACGACGACGGTGGCACCGGAGGCGGCCAGCACGCGGGCGATCGCCTCACCGATGCCGCTGGTCGAGCCGGTCACGAGGGCGGTGCGACCGGCCAGGCGGTCGTCGGTGGGCAGGGAGTCGAGGACATCTTCATTGGACTGCATGGTCCATTGCTAGCACGGACTGGACCGCCGAGTCCAGTGTTCGTGGACCAATTGGTCCAGTCGACGTAGAATCCTTCCGTGGACGAGACGAAGATCACCGAGCGCGGACGGCTCACCCGCCAGAGGATCATCGACGAGACCGGTCGGCAGATCCTCGCCGCGGGCATCGGCGGGACGACGCTCGACACGGTGCGGGCCGCGACGCTGACCAGCAAGAGCCAGCTGTTCCACTACTTCCCCGGCGGCAAGACCGAGCTGATCCACGAGGTCGCCCGGTGGGAGGGGCGTCAGCTGCTCGAGGCGCAGGAGCCCGAGATCCACGACCTCGGCACTTGGGAGTCGTGGGAGCGCTGGCGCGCCGCCCTGGTCGAGTACTACATCAGCCTCGGCCGCTGGGCGTGCCCGATCGGCACGCTCGCCGCCCAGGTCGCCGCCACGGACGCCGAGGTCGAGCGCAGCGTCAAGGCGAGCTGGGACGCCTGGCGCGAGCAGTTGGCCGCGGGCATCCGGCGGCTGCAGGCCTCGGGGTCGGTCGACGCCTCGGCCGATCCGGTGCGCGTCGCCACCGCGATCATCGCCGCGATCCAGGGGGGACTGCTGCTCAGCCAGTCGGAGCGGGCGGGCTGGCCGCTCGAGGCCGCACTCGACCACGCGCTCGGCCCGTTGCACACCGTCCGCCGCGACTGACGCGGGTCGTCCGCCGGACGTGCCCCGCGCCTCCTGCGCTGTCGCCCTTCGGCTCTGTCGCCCCTAGCTCTAGGCGCCGAAGACGACCGCGCGCATCGCGTCCTCGCCGACCGCCGCGTCGCGGTACCGCTGCATCAGCGCGGCGTTGGCGTCGTACTGCGGCCCCTCGCGCACCTCGGCCTGGTGGTGCAGGGCGAAGACCATGCCCTCGTGCCGTCGCGGGGCCTCGCCGAGCAGGGTGGTGTGGGCGAGGTACCAGGCCGCGTCCTCGAAGCCCCAGCCCCGGAAGCGTTCGTCCTGCCCGCCGTGGCTGCGCCACGAGGAGGCGCGGGTCACGTAGACCCCCGAGCAGGCCCCGCGCACGAGCTCGAAGTCGCACCGCTCGAGGGGGGTGCCCGCGGCCGCCTGCGCGGTGCCGTCGCGTCCCAGCCAGTGGTACTCGGTGTAGGGCAGGTGCACCCGGCCGCTCGTGCGGGCCGCCTCGATCGCCGCGAGCAGGGGCTCGCGTTGCGGCAGGGTGTCGGCGTCGCCGATCACGGCGACCTCGTCGTCGGCCAGGCCGGCCACGCCAAGGTTGCGGCACTGGGCCAGGTTGAACACCGGATCGGGCGAATCGATCGTGCGGATCTCGGCCTCGGGCAGCGCGTCGGCGTACCAGTCGCGGACGACCTCGAACGCCGCCACGCGACTGGGTTGCGGACGCCAGGGGAGCACGACGGTGACCATCCCGCGAGCCTAGCGGCGTGCGCCGGGCCGCCCCGCGCCTCCCGCCCCGCCCCGACGCACGATGCACCCGGTTCCGAACGATGAACCCGGAAGCAACCGGGTGCATCGTTCGGAACCGGGTTCATCGCCGTCCGAGTCCGAGCCCGAGCCGAGCTCGAGCCGAGCCCGAGCCGAGCAGCCCTCAGGAGGCGCGGGTCGCGTCCGCCGCACCCGGCAGCGTCAGCTCGAGTGCGTGGCCGCGCACGTGTGACAGGGCTCGCTCGACGGCGCCCGTGGTCACGACCGCGTCGCCCAGCGTCGAGGCGACGACCTCGGGCGCGGCCCGGTGCGTGAACCGGCTGAGCCACGGCGTCGTCCGCTCGAGCAGCAGGCCGATCGAAGGTGCCACGGCCCCGGCGACGACGATGCGGTCGACGTCGAGCATGCCGCTGAGCACGGCGCAGACGCGTCCGAACCGTTCGGCGGCCTTCTCGACCAGGCGCAGGGCCGTCGCGTCGCCGGCGTCGGCAGCGGCCAGCACGGCGGGGGCCTCGAGCTCGTCGAGCGGGATCGTCCGCAGCGGCGACGAGGCCGGCACGGTGCCGAGCTCGCGCGCGGCCCGGGCCCAGTCGCGCAGCAGGGCTCCGAGGCCGTCGGCCGATCCGACGCCGTCGACCAGGTCGAGGAGGCGCATCTCGCCCGCGGCACCGCGGTTGCCCCGCACGAGGGCTCCGTCGAGCACGAACCCGGCGCCGAAGCGCTCGCCGGCCAGCAGGGTCACGAACGACGCGGTGGCGGCACCGGCACCCCCACCGACCTCGCGGTCGGCCCGGGACGCGGCCGCGGCCTCGGCGACGGCGGCGAGGTTCGCGTCGTTCTCGACGACGACGGCCCAGCCGCGCAGGGCGAACAGGCCGACGTAGTCCGGGTTCATCAGCTCCCAGAAGTCGGCGCCGGCCTCGACCGGTGACCGGCCCTCGGCGTCGGTGGGGGCGGGGACGCCGACGGTCACGGCGAGCACGTCGTCGTCGGCGAGCGAGGCCGAGGCGAGGGCGTCGTCGACCAGGGCCGACACGATGCCTCGGCGGTCGTCGGCCGAGCCGCAGGGGTCGATGCGGCGGACGGCCCGCGCGAGCACGTCGCCTCGCAGGTCGGCGACCACGGCGGTGAGCTGGTGCTGACCGGCGTCGACCCCGACGACGTGCCCGGCCGACCGTGCCAGGGCGTAGCGCCGCGCGGGGCGGCCCTTGCGGTACTCGCCGGTCGAGCGGGCGTCGGCGAGCGACACCATCCAGCCGTGGTCGATGAGGTCGTCGCAGACCCCGAGCACGGTGGACCGGGTGAGTCCGGTGAGGGCGATCAGGTCGCTCGCCGTGACGGCGTCGACGGACCACGCGTGCCGCAGCACCTCGGCCGCGTTCATGCGGCGGAGCAGGCTCGGCGACGACACCCCGGTGCTCAGCGCCACCCGCGCCTCCTCGTGCTGTGGCCGGTGCCTCGCGACACGGCGGATCTTTTCGACGACGACCCATGGTGCCACGCCGCGAATTGATCTAGGGTCTAAATCTACACACCAGATCAACTCGGTCCCGACGCTGTCGTCGGGGTCGCGACCCGGGAGACGACGACGTGCCCACACCCCCACTGCCCTCCGGTGCCGGCCTCAGCCGACGCACCCTCCTCGGCGGGATCGGTGCCGCCGGGGCGGCGCTCCTCCTCGCCGGCTGCGCCCCGTCCGGCTCGGGCCGCGGACGCACCGAGATCACCTTCTACGCGACCAAGCCCGAGGCGATCCCGTACTTCTCCGACCTCGTCTCGCGGTTCAACGAGTCGCAGTCGGCGATCCGGGTGATCCACGACTCGACCTCGGGCATCTCGGCCGGCTTCGTCCGGGGCAACCCGCCCGACGTCGCGGCCTTCACGTACAACCTCGAGATGGCCCGCTTCATGGAGCGCGGGGCGTTGAGCGACCTGGGCGACCTGCCCGAGGCGGGCACGATCCGCCCCGAGGTGCAGGAGCTGGTCGACCAGTACGCGACCTACCCCGGCCGGACGAGCGTGCTGCCGTACTCGATCACCGCCGCGTCGGTGATCTACAACCAGCAGGTCTTCGCCGACCTGGGCGTCGAGGTGCCGACCACGTGGGACGAGTTCCTCGCGGCGTGCGACACCTTCACGGCGGCCGGCGTCACGCCGATCTACAGCACCTTCCGCGAACCGTGGACCGTCGCGCAGGGCCTGTTCGACTACACGACCGGCGGGTCGCTCGACGTCGCGGCCTTCTACGAGAAGATGAACGCCGAGGGCACGAGCGTCGGCCAGGGCGGCTCGGTCTCGTTCGAGAAGGACTTCCGCGAACCCGTCGAGCGCATGGTGCAGCTCGGCCGGCTGTCGAACGCCAACCGCAACAGCCGCGGCTACGGCGACGGCAACCTCGCCATGGCCCAGGGCGAGGCGGCGATGCTCATGCAGGGGCCGTGGGCACTCGGTGAGATCACGAAGGCCAACCCCGAGGCGAAGGTCGGGACGTTCCCCCTGCCGATGACGGACGACCCCGCCGACCGCAAGGTGCGGGTCAACCTCGACCTGGCCCTGTGGGTGCCCGAGCAGTCGCGCAAGCAGGACGCCGCCCGCGAGTTCCTGACCTACCTGATGCAGCCCGAGATCCAGGACGCCTACAACCGCGACTTCCTGGCGTTCGGCACCACGAGGTCGGCCCCCGCCGTGACCGACGAGCGCATCGCCGGCATGCAGAGCTACTACGACGACGCGCGGTTCTACCAGGGGGCCTCCAAGGCGATCCCGCTGACGATCCCGGCCGAGAACTACGTGCAGGGCATCGTCACGGGCGCCAGCGTCGAGGGCACCCTGCGCACCATGGACGCCGACTGGCGCCGTCTGGCGCTCCGCGCATGAGCGCGATCGACGGAACGGCACGCACCACGGGCCCGGCCGTCCGGGCCACCCCGACCACCGCCCGAGTCGAAGGAGACCCGATGGCCACCACCACCCCCACGGCCGCGCGAGGCGCCCGCACCTCGTCGAGCGGCAGCACGGCCGGCAACCCGAGGCGTCGCGGCAGGCGCGTCGACCCGGTCTTCTACGTCTTCCTCGTGCCGACGCTCGTCCTGTTCTCGCTGGCGATCACCCTGCCGGCCGTGATGGGCGTGTTCTACAGCTTCACGAACTCGATCGGCTTCGGCGAGTTCGACATGGTCGGCGTCACCAACTACCTCGCGATGGCGACCGACCCGGCGATCCTCGGCTCGTACGGCTTCACGATGGGCTTCGCACTCGTCACGGTGATCGCCGTCAACGTCGTCGCGCTGCTGCTGGCCATCGGCTTGACCTCGCAGATCAAGGCCAAGACCGCGCTGCGGGCCGTGTTCGTGATCCCGATGGTCATCTCGGGCATCATCATCGCCTTCGTCTTCCAGTTCCTCTTCTCGAACTCGTTGCCGGCCCTCGGCGCCTCGCTCGGCATCCCCGGGCTGCAGGACAGCATCCTCGCGAACGCCGACACCGCCTGGATCGGCATCGTCGTCGTGACCGCGTGGCAGGCGATCCCGAGCACGCTGCTGATCTACATCGCGGGCCTGCTGGCCATCCCCGGCGAGGTGTACGAGGCGAGCAGCCTCGACGGCGCCTCGGGTTGGAAGCAGCTGCGGTCGATCACGCTGCCGCTCGTCGCGGGCTACGTCCTGATCAACACGATCATCGGCTTCAAGAACTTCCTGAACTCGTACGACATCATCGTCGGCCTGACGAACGGCGGCCCCGGCACGTCGACCCGCAGCATCGCGATGACGATCTTCACGGGCTTCACCGGCGGCGACTACGCCTACCAGATGGCCAACGCGACCATCTTCTTCGTGATCGCCGTCGCGATCGCGCTCGTCCAACTCCGGATCACCCGCGGAAAGGCGGCCGTCTGATGGCGAACACCGCACTCGTCACCCCGGCCGCCTCGGCGGCCCCCACCCCGGGAGGCGCGGGTCGCGACGCCGACGCCGTCTCCCGTCGTCGACGCGGTCGCGTCGGTCGGGAACGCCCGAACCGGCTCGTCACCGCGTTGCTCGTGCTCGGCTCGATCACCGTGCTGATCCCGATCTACGTCACGATCACGATGTCGCTCAAGACGTCGGCCCAGGCCGTCGACGGCAACGCGTTCAGCCTGCCGGCGCCGATCGACTTCTCGAACTTCGCGGCCGCCTGGCAGCTGACCGACTTCCCGCGGGCGTTCGGCATCTCGACCCTCGTCACGGCGGTCACCGTCGTCGGCACGGTCGTGCTGGCGTCGATGGCGTCGTACGCCATCTCGCGCAACTGGGACCGCAAGCTGTTCCGCTTCTCGTTCTTCTACCTGCTGGCCGCGATGTTCCTGCCGTTCCCGGTCGTCGCGCTGTCGCAGATCAAGCTGACCGGCATCGTCGGCCTCGACAACCCCGCCGGCGTCGCCCTGCTGCACGTCATGTTCCAGCTGTCGTTCTCGATCCTGCTGTTCACGGCGTTCCTGCGGTCGTTGCCCGAAGAGCTCGAAGAGAGCGCGCGGCTCGACGGCGCCACCACGTGGCAGGTGTTCTGGCGCCTGGTCTTCCCGCTGCTCGCCCCGATGAGCGCCACGGTCGGCATCTTCGCCTTCCTGGCCTCGTGGAACGACTTCGCGATGCCGTCGCTGATCACCGCCGACCCCTCACTGCAGACCCTGCCCGTGCTGCAGCAGATCTTCCAGACGCAGTTCAGCAACGACTACAACGTCGCCTTCGCCTCGTACCTCATGGCGATGGCCCCCGCGATCGTCGTCTACCTCTTCACCCAGCGCTGGGTGATGGCGGGCGTGACGCAGGGCGCGATCAAGTAGGCGTCCGTCGGGGACGCGACCCGCGCCTCCTGACCCCCAAGGCAACCCACCACCCCCGAGAGGACCTCGCTCCACGATGACCGACACGCTCCGCACCGCACCCTCGACCGAGCTGCTGACCGACGACCCGACCTGGTGGCGCCAGGCGGCGGTCTACCAGATCTACCCCCGCAGCTTCGCCGACTCGAACGGCGACGGCATCGGCGACCTGCCCGGCATCACGGCGGCGGTGCCCTACCTGCAGCGGCTGGGCGTCGACGCGGTCTGGCTCAGCCCGTTCTATCCGTCGGCCCTCGCCGACGGTGGGTACGACGTCGACGACTACCGCGACGTCGACCCCAAGATCGGCACGCTGGCGCAGTTCGACGAGATGATCGACGCGCTGCACACGGCCGGCATCCGCGTGATCGCCGACCTCGTGCCGAACCACTCGTCCGACCGGCACGTCTGGTTCCGGGAGGCGCTGGCCGCCCCCGCGGGATCGCCCGCCCGGGCGCGCTATATCTTCCGCGACGGCCTCGGCGAGACCGGCGAGCTGCCGCCCTCGGACTGGACGTCGATCTTCGGCGGCCCGGCCTGGACGCGCGTCGCCGACGGCCAGTGGTACCTGCACTCGTTCGCGAGCGAGCAGCCCGACTGGGACTGGGACAACCCGGAGGTGCGCGAGGACTTCCTGACCACGCTGCGGTTCTGGTCGGACCGCGGGGTCGACGGCTTCCGGGTCGACGTGGCGCACGGGCTGGCGAAGAGCCTGCCCGAGGTGCTGCCGTCCACGGCCGAGCTCGAGGCGCTGCCCAAGGCCGACGGCGACCACCCGCTGTGGGACCGCGACGAGGTGCACGAGATCTACGCCACGTGGCGCGAGGTGTTCGACGAGTACGACCCGCCGCGCATCGCCGTGGCCGAGGCCTGGGTCGAGCCGTCGCGTCGTGCCCGCTACGCCAGCGCCGAGGGGCTGGGCCAGGCGTTCAACTTCGACCTGCTCGAGGCCGACTTCGACGCCACGCAGTTCCACGACATCATCACCTACAACCTCGACGCGGCCGAGGCCTCGGGGTCGTCGACGACGTGGGTGTTCTCGAACCACGACGTCGTCCGACACGCGACCCGTTACGGCCTGCCCGCCCTCGACGGTCGCGACGTCAAGCAGGGCGCCGAATGGCTGCTGTCGGGCGGCACCTCGCCCGAGGTCGACGTCGAGACCGGCCTGCGTCGGGCTCGTGCGGCGTCGCTGTTCATGCTCGGCCTGCCCGGGTCGGCCTACGTCTACCAGGGTGAGGAGCTCGGGTTGCCCGAGGTCGCCGACATCCCCGCCGACGAGCGCCAGGATCCGTCGTTCTTCCGCAACCCCGGCGTCGACATCGGTCGGGACGGCTGCCGCGTGCCGCTGCCCTGGACCCGGTCGGGCCCGTCGTTCGGCTTCGGCCCGGGCGACGCCCACCTGCCGCAGCCGAGCTGGTTCGGCGAGTACTCGGTCGAGGCGGAAGAGGCCGACGCGACCTCGACGCTGGCGCTCTACCGTGCGGCCCTCGCGGCACGACGCGACCTGCAGACCGACGAGACGCTCGAGTGGTTGCCGGTCGAGGGCCGCGACGACGTGCTGCACCTCGTCCGGCCCGGCGGATGGCACGTGGTGTGCGTGTTCGGCACCGAGCCCGTCGACCTGGCCGCGCTCGGGCTGGGCTCGAGCGAGGTGCTGGTCTCCAGCGGGCCGCTGACCGACGCCGGGCAGCTGCCGGGCGAGACGGCGGCCTGGTTGCGCGGCTGATGGCGGCCTGGTCGCGGGGCTGACGCCGGCCTGGTTGCGGGGCTGACGTCGGCCGTCCGCGGGCGGTGACCCGCGCCTCCTGGGCGTCGAGCGGGCGTGTTCGTGGTCGGCGGGCGTCCTCGGACGCCCGCCCGCCGCGGACCCGCCCGTTTCTGCGTCCGCGGCCGCCGCAGGCCGGGAGGCGCGGTGCCGGTCAGGCGGGGACGTCGTCGCCGGCCGTGGAGCGACGCTGCTCGACCTCGGCCTCGAGCTTCGCCAGGCGCGCGAGCCGCTCGTAGTGCTCGGCCTCGCGGTCGAGGTCGGCGAGCTGCTGCTCGGTGCTGCGGACGCGGTGGTCGAGCGTGCGGGCCGCGGCCTCGTGGTACCGGCTCTGGTCGCGCGGGCCGATCTGCTCGACGCGTCGGCCGTACTCGCGGCCTGCGGCGAACCAGACGATGCTGCCGATCAGCGGCAGGAACAGCACGATCATGATCCACAGCCCCTTGGGCAGGTGGCGGACGTCGCCCTCGGGACGCGTGACGATGTCGACGAGCGCCCCCACGATGAGCAGGAGGGGCAGGGCAGCCAGCACGAAGGTCACGGCCCGAGGGTAGGGGGTGCCGTCGGCCCGGCGGAAGCCCCGCGAGGTGGGGTGACCGCGCCCCGCCTGTGCCGCGTTCTGGGTGTGACGGGCCCTTCGGACGGTCGGTAGCGTCGCCCGCATCACGGCGATCGACCCCGGTCAGGAGGTGCGGTGCCGGTCGACCACGAAGGGTGAAGCTCCTGAAAATCCGCCTCCACCCCTGGTCAGCGGGCGTCTCCGATCGTAAGGTGGGTCGGTCCGCCCGAACGAGGAGAACCGTGAGTCGCTGCGCCGTCCGTCCCAGGAAGCGCTCATGACCGACCCCTCGAACACCCCCGAGTCCTCGACGACGACAGAGCAGACGCCCCGAGCCGACCCGCCGCTGACGCGTCGCGAGGCCCGCGCGCTCGAGCGCGCCGCCGCCGGTGCTGCTCCCGCCGCAGCCCCCGCCGCTGCTGCTCCCTTCCCTTCGTCCGCCGCGCCTCCCGCCGATCCCGCGACGGCCGACCCCGCGACGACTGACCCCGCGATGAACCCGGTTTCGAGCGATGCACCCACGAGCAACCGGGTTCCTGGTTCGGAAGTGGGTGCAACGCTGCGCGAGGGTGTGGCTGCTGAGCCCGCGACGGCCGAGCCCGCGACGCGCGTCGCGCGGCGCCCGCGGCCCTCGGTGCCGGCCCTGCTGCGTCGGACCCGAGACGCCGGCGGCCCGAGCCCCCGGGCGACCCCCGGTCGTTCCCGGCTGCGCGCGGTCTCGTCCCGCGTCCGTGCGGCGACCTTGCCCGTGCTCGGCGTCTGTGCCGTCATGCTCTTCTTCACCTCGAACCTCACTCCGGCCTCGGCCAGCGACCTGGGCGGGTCCAACATCCCGACCGCCGGTGCCGCCCCGATGCCGACACAGACCCTCGCGGCGTCGCTCGTCGTGCTGACCGTCTCCGACCGTGACGCCTTCGGGGTGACCGACGCACCGCCGCCGCCGCCTCCGCCCGAGCCCGAACCCGTCGTCACGTCGAAGAACGTGGCGGGGTCGGCGAGCTCGAACCGCGCCTCCTCGGGGGCCGGCACCATCGTCAACTCGGGTACCGGCGACATCCGTTGGCCGTTCCCGGGTTCGGTCGTCCTGAGCTCGGGCTTCGGCCCGCGCTCGGCACCGTGCGCGGCGTGCTCGAGCATGCACATGGGCCTCGACATGACGCCCGGCGGCGGCACCCCGATCGGTGCTGCTGCGGCGGGCGTCGTGCGGACCTCGGGCATGCACGGCCAGTTCGGCCAGTATGCCGTGATCGACCACGTGATCGACGGCCAGCGGGTCAGCACCCTGTACGCGCACATGCAGGTCGGGTCGAGCCCGCTCGTCGCCGGTCAGACGGTCCAGGTCGGCGAGCTGGTCGGCAAGGTCGGCCGCAGCGGAGTCGCGACCGGCGAGCACCTCCACTTCGAGGTGTTGCTGGGCGGCACGACGCAGGTCGACCCCAAGGCCTGGCTCGACGCGAACGCCGGCCGCACCCTCTAGCCAGCCGCACCTTCTAGCTGGGCGCACCTTCTAGCCGGGCGCACCTTCCAGCCGGTCGCACCCTCCAGCCGGGCGGGCCGGACCGCATGGCAGTCCACCGCAGGGCCGCTCGTCCGTCCCGTCACCGCTCGTTCGCCCCGTCGCCGAGTGGTGCCGCCGCTGATGCTCGTCGTGCCGATGGTGCCGTCGACGGGCCAGTTCGTCGACACCGGTCCGTCGTGACGGCCCGGTCGCCAGGAACACGCCCGCCTCGCGTGCGGCAGTACCCGCCGCCCGCCACCCGCCTCCCGGGCCTCAGGCCGTGCGACGCGCCTCGCGCCAGGCCCGCACCTCGGCGGTCAGTTCGGCCTTGCGGCCCGCGTCGGCGAACGACGCCTCGACCGAGTTCGTCGCCAGCAGGGCCAGTGCGTCGTCGTCCAGCCCGAGCACGTCGCGCAGCGCCTCGTAGTTGTCGCCCACGTAGCCGCCGAAGTAGGCGGGGTCGTCGCTGTTGACCGTGACGAGCAGCCCGGCCTCGAGCATGCGGGGCAGCGGGTGCTCGGTCAGGTCGGACACCACCGCGAGCCGCAGGTTCGACAGCGGGCAGACCGTGAGCGGCACCCGGTCGGCGACCAGCCGTGCGACGAGGGCGTCGTCCTCGAGGCTGCGCACCCCGTGGTCGACGCGTTCGACGTGCAGCAGGTCGAGGGCGTCGGTGACGTACGACGGCGGCCCCTCTTCACCGGCGTGGGCGACGACGTGCAGCCCGAGGGCGCGGGCGCGGTCGAAGACGCGGGCGAACGCGGCCGGCGGGAACCCCACCTCGGACGAGTCGAGCCCCACCCCGATCAGGTCGGAGGCGCGGTGCGCGACGGACTCGAGGGTCGCGGCCGCGTCGCCCACCGGCAGGTGCCGCAGGAAGCAGAGGATGAGCCCGCCCGTGATGCCGAACCGCTCGCGCGCCTCGTCGAGCGCCTGGGTCAGCCCGTCGACGACCTCGTCGACGTCGACGTCGCGAGAGGTGTGCGCCTGGGGGTCGAAGAACATCTCGACGTGACGCAGCCCCTGGGCGTGGGCGCGTTCGAGGTAGGCCCAGGCGAGGTCGCGGAAGTCCTGGGCGGTCTGCAGCACGGCCGTGCACGCGTAGTAGAGGTCGAGGAACTCCTGCAGAGAGCCGAAGGAGTACGCGGCGCGCAGCTCATCGACCGAGGCGAAGGGCAGGTCGACGTCGTTGCGGTCGGCGAGGGCGAAGACGAGCTCGGGTTCGAGCGTGCCCTCGACGTGCAGGTGCAGCTCGGCCGTCGGCGGCGTCGCGAGCACGGTGCCCGAGAGGGGCGAACCCGAGAGGTCGCTGCTCGTCGGGGTCGTGCCCCGGAGGGGCGTGCCGGGCGCGGGGGCCGCGGTCGTCGGGGAGGTGTCGATCGCCGTCATCGGGCCACCGTAGCGGCAGCGTGCCTCCCGACGAAGCCCCGTGCACGATCGTTCACCGTCCCGTCACCCGGCGAGCGCCTGGGGACGAGACGACGAGGTCCAGGGACGAGACGACGAGGCTCTGGACGAGACCAGGAGGCGCGGCCCCCCTCGTCGAGGACGCCACCCGTGCCTCCTGCCCGGACACCGAGGACGCCACCCGCGCCTCCTGCTCGGACGTCGAGGAGGCGCGGTGCGCGACGCCCGCGCCCCGCGCCTCTCGCAGGTCGCTACGCCGTGAGCACGACCGCGAGCGTCTCGGGCTGGTCGTGCCCCGTCCACGTGCCGGTGAGCACCTCGACGCCGTGGTCGCCGGTGTGGCCGCCGGTCGAGGCGAGGGCGCCGGCGTCGTGACGGCCGAGCACGCGGGCAACGACGATGCGGACCGCCGCGCCGGTGACGACCGTGCGGCCCTCGACCTGGTCGACGGTGAGGCGGTCGACGTCCGGCACGGGGGTGCCCGGGCTGCCGCTGCCGACGACGGTCGAGTTCGGCTCGCGGACCTGCCGCTCGCCGTCGACCTCGAACCAGGCCTCGGCCTGCGTGCCGCCGGTCAGCACGGCCGTCGCGAGGGCCGCGGCCCAGACCGGGTCGGCCGTGCCGTCGTAGACCCACCGCGTGCCGAGCACCGAGTGCTCGGTCGTCCCGACGAGGTGCGCGTCCGCGCCGGGCAGGGGAGCGTCGCGGTAGGTGAGGGGCACCTGCAGCTGCACGCCGTCGGCCGTCGCGACGATGATCGTCTCGACGCCGACCTCGCCCGCCGGGTCGTCGAAGCGGAAAGCGGCGACGCTGCGCAGGCCCTCGTCGTCGGCGCCCTCGGACCGGGGCGGGCCCTCGAACCACGGCTGGGTTGGCACCCAGGCGTCGAGCAGGTCGATCTTGGAGGGGCTCATGCCGGCCCGGTGCAGGTGTGCCATGCCGTCGATCGTAGGGCCGACCACCGTCACCGTCGATCCCCGCCACCCGCGCGACCCGACCCCGCCATCAGCGCGACCCGACCCCGCCAGTAACGCGACACCTGTCGTGCGTTCTCCAGCGGCCGGGCGTAGCCTGCGCCCCATGAAGGCACTCCAGTACACCCAGGTCGGTCAGCACCCCGAAGTCGTCGAGATCGAGAAGCCGTCGCCCGGCCCCGGGCAGGTGCTGCTCAAGGTCACGGCGGCGGGCGTCTGCCACTCCGACGAGTACGTCATGAGCCTCAGTGAAGAGGACTACACGGCGCAGGGCTACCCGCTGCCGCTCACCCTCGGGCACGAGGGAGCCGGCGTCGTGGCCGAGCTCGGCGAGGGGGTCGAGCACCTGCAGGTCGGTGACGCCGTCGCCGTCTACGGCCCGTGGGGCTGTGGGCGCTGCCACCAGTGCGCCCAGGGCAAGGAGAACTACTGCGTCAACGCCGCCGCCGAGGGCATCAAGCCTCCCGGGCTCGGCGCCCCCGGGTCGATGGCCGAGTACATGATCGTCGACGACCCCCGCCACCTCGTGCCGCTCGGCGACCTCGACCCGGTCGCGAACGTGTCGCTCACCGACGCCGGCCTCACGCCGTACCACGCGATCAAGACCTCGCTGCCGAAGCTCGGCGCCGGCACCTACGCCGTCGTCATCGGCACCGGAGGCCTCGGGCACGTCGGCATCCAGATCCTGCGGGCGCTCTCGGGTGCGCAGATCATCGCGCTCGACGTCACCGACGAGAAGCTCGAGTTGGCCAAGCACGTCGGTGCGCACCACACGGTGATCAGCGACGAGCACGCCGCGGACGCCATCCGCGAGATCACCGGCGGACTCGGCGTCCAGGCCGTCTTCGACTTCGTCGGGGCGGGGCCGACCATGGCCACGGCGGTCGCGGTCGCCGCGGCGGACGCCGACGTGACCATCGTCGGCATCGGCGGCGGCACCGTCGAGCTCGGCTTCGGCACGATCGGTTACGACGTCGCCGTGCGCATCCCCTACTGGGGCAGCCGCAGCGAGCTGATCGAGGTCCTCGACCTCGCCCGTGCCGGTCAGGTCGAGGTCGCCACGCAGCGGTACTCGCTCGACGACGGCCCGAAGGCCTACGAGGCGCTCGCCGCGGGCACCGTCCGCGGCCGGGCCGTCATCGTCCCGTAGCGACCCACCCCCAGGAGGCGCGGTGTCGGACTTCCGGCACCGCGCCTCCTGCGGTCCCCGGCACACTCACCCCGTCGACCCGCCGCCCCGGTGGCCTGGTGCGTCCGGCCGACATCCGGGTCGGCGACGTCGTGACCTACCAGATCCGCTCGGGGGTGCCCGGGGTCATCTCGCACCGCGTGGTGGGCATCACGGTCGGTGCCGAGGGGCGTACCTTCACGCTGAAGGGTGACGCCAACGCCGAGCCCGACCGCGACGCCGTGGTCGAGGGCCAGGTCATGGGCGAGGTCTGGTATTCGGTGCCGTGGCTCGGACGGCTCAACACGGGTGTCTCGGCGGGAGCCCGCACGTGGCTCGTGCCGGCCGTGGGGGTCGCTCTGCTCGGCTACGCGGCGTTCCTCACCGGCCGCGGCCTGCTCCGCCGTCGCTGTGGTCGCGACGGCGCCGTAGCCCCGCGCGGGCGGCCGCCCTCGATGCGTGTTCGTGGACGCGGCCGACGGGCCGGTGGCCCTCGTGGCCCCGATGCGACACCGGCAGGAGGCGCGATTCGCGACACCGGGCACCTCGCGATCGGCGGTCCCCGCGTCGTGTCCGTCCGGAAGGCGGTCGTTCATCGGGACACCTTCTCGAGCCGTTCTCGGTCGGGTGAGGTCAAGTGGTGCCTGGCCTGCGGATTCCCGCATGCCTGTCCCGCAAAAATGCCCGGTGATGGGGGTGTAAACGCTACAGTCGCCAGATGCTCATCGGATACGCCCGCGTCTCAACGTCCGGACAGGATCTCGCAGCACAGCGCGACGGTCTTGCAGCGCTAGGTGTTGACGATCAACACGTGCATGTTGACCACGGCTTGTCGGGTACAACCCGAGCCCGGCCGGGGCTCCGCGAGGCGCTGGCTGCGTGCCGTGCCGGCGACGTTCTGGTCGTGACAAAGCTCGACCGTCTTGCTCGATCGCTGCGCGACGCGACCGACATCGCGGACGAGCTGACGAAGAAGGGTGTTGCCCTGAATCTTGGGGGATCGGTCTATGACCCCACCGACCCGGTAGGCCGGCTCCTGTTCAATGTCCTCGGCATGGTCGCAGAGTTCGAAGCCGACCTCATCCGTGCGCGCACGCGGGAGGGCATGGCGATCGCCAAGGCCGCCGGCAAACTCCGCGGCCGCAAGCCCAAGCTCACCCCCTCTCAGGAGAAGCACCTCGTGCAGCTGCACCGCACCGGCGCCCACACGACCAGCGACATCGCCGAGCTCTTCGGCGTCGCTCGCTCGACCGTCTATCGAGCTGTCGAACGCGCAGAGCAGGTATAGGTGGGGACCGGGCAGCTCTCAACATGCGACCGCCGAAAGGTATCTAGCAGAGGCATACTTCAGGCATGAGTCCCCGTCGTGAGCCGAACTTGCTCCGCGCACAGCTCCGCGTAGGACTGATCGGCGTTGGCGTGGGCCTACTCCTGATCGTAGGAGCTGTCGTTCTCGGCGCGACCACTGACTTGAGCAGCTTCGGCGGAATCGTGATCGGGGTGGTCTTGATTGCTCTCTACGGCGGGCAAGCGATTTGGGCTTCAATCAAGCGCCGTCGTGCGGACAGACCCTGACTGTTCGCGCTGCATGGTTAGCGCCGCCGAGTGTCCCGGCTTGATGTTCCGATAGACGATCGCTTACTGACTCGGAGTGAGAGTCGGTCCAATGCCTGCTCGATGACGATCTACAGTTCCCACGTCACCCCTAGGAGTCGCGTGTCCGGAAATGAGCCCGGTTAGGCTCTGGCTCACGAACGAGGAGGACGCGTGTCAAAGGCTCCGCAGGCGACGCCGTATGAGGAAGCGATCATCGCCATCTGCCTGGGCGTTTTCTTCATCGGCATCGGCCTCTTCATGAGGTTCACGAGTCACGACCTCGGTGAGCCGATGGGCCGGGTAGGACTCCCGGGCTGGGCACTTGTCGGACTTCTGTGGATAAGCGGCGCCGGTGCAATCGGGGTGGGCATTATCCGGCTCCTTAGAGGCGCTCGTCCCTGAATCAGGCGCCCGTTAGGGGATCGTTCACCGAGATCAGTTTCGGACTGACCTATCGAGACAGCCGGCGCCCCGTAGCTGCGGGGGAGTGGCTAGCGTCCGCCGGTGGTCGGTGATCGATCGGCTATCGAGACGGCTCGGCCGGCTCGGTCAGCAGCCAGTCGTTGACTTCGCACTGGCCGGCGCTGTTGCTTCCCGACGCGAGAACGCGTCCGTCTGCCCGCAGCGCAAGTGTGTGTTGTGAGCCAGCGGAAACCTGCACGACGTTGCGCCAATGGCCGACGTCGCACTGACCGTGCGAGTTGTCGCCCGCGGCAAAAACCCGACCGTCACTCGTCACGCCGACCGCATGGTGACTGCCGGCCGCGATCGAGACCACGTTGCTCCAACGAGCGAGGTCACGGAGGCCGGCTGTCTGGTCACCCACACCGAGAACCGTCCCCCGCTCGGTCAGGGCGATCGTGTGAAGGTATCCCGCGGCCACGGCTTGCACGCCCGACCACTCGGTGACGTCGCACTGTCCTCGGCGGTTGCTGCCAACGGCCAGGACGGTGCCGTCTCCCCTGAGACCGACCGAGTGCCAGTCACCCGCAGCCACGCCTCGAAGGTCCGTCCAAGACTCGACGTTGCACGCTCCCTCATTCGGACGGCCCGCGGCTCGTGCCGTGCCGTCCTCCAGGACCGCTACAGTCCGCCGCCAGCCCGCGGCGACAGCGACGACTCCCGCCCACGAGCTGACGTCGCACTGGCCGTCTCCGTTCCACCCGGTCGCAAGGAGCGCACCGTGCGCGGTGAGAGCGACGGTGTGGGAACGTCCCGTGTTCGGTGCGGTGTGCACGTTCCCGACCGCGACTGCAACGACGTGTTCCCAGGTCTGCACCTGGCACTCCTCAGCGCGAAGATCGCCAGCCGCCGCCACCGTCCCGTCCGACTGGACTCCGATCGAGTGACGTCGACCGGCAGCGATGACCGCAGGGGTGACGTCGCTTCTCAGTAGGGGCATGCACCTCATCATGGCGGCGGTGCTGACCGTCCGTCTGCGGATGGGCAAGAGGGCAGACCGCTCGCCAATGAATCAGGACGGGGCCCGCCCGCATACACGCCTGCTCGGCCCTGACTTTTCGTTGTCGCGAGTGTCTTGCGCTTAGTCACGCGGGTTCTAGACACTAGCGCTGAGGCCAAACTTGGCCGAGCTGAGGATGAGTAGGACGGGCCCCACATTGAAGAAGTTCGCGAGATTGGTGGGCGTGCTGGCTGTTGCGACGCTTCTCGCAAACTCTGCGTCGGCCTGCTCGAGGGGGGGGCCAACGTTGTCTGCCGGCTGCTCTCGTCGCGTTTCCGGATGAAGTCGTCGCCGGTGGGATCGTGAAACTGTCCAGTCCTGCGGTCGACTGCGAACTCGGCATTGGCGCCGACGCCAAGTACTCGATGGTTCTGCAAAACGAAGCGGACCCGTCATCGCAAACCGAACCGCTGAGCGTCGATGTTGCAGCGGACGGTTCGTTCGAGGCTGACCTGCCCGTTCCTGACGGCTTCCCGGTGGGGGCCGCTCAGGCGCTAGTCACCGGAAGTCCGCTGGATGAGTGTGATGATCGCGGCTCGTGTGCCGCGTACCTCGTCCCGGTGCAGATAACGGGTGACAGCGGCTGATCTGCCTCCGCTGCCTGCGTGCCCGATAGCCGATCGATCGGCAGACCGGCAGGACTCGCTACCGGGGCGCTTTGCCAAGACTGATCCAAATGACCGTGCCACCGCCGATCAGGCAGATCGTCGCGATTAGAGGAGGCAACCACGAGACGAAGCCCGTGGCGGCGGCGAAAATCGTAAAGCCGAGGAACAAGATGGCAATGGGCCCAAGAATCCAAGCGAACACGCGTCTGTACTTGTTCACGGTCGACCCCCAAGAAGTTCCTTCGTTGCTCAGGACGATATCCGTCAGTGACGGCGGTCGCGCATCGGAACAACCGTGGTGCCCGATAGACGATGGGCTGTCGGTACGACTTGAGCCCGGCCCGGCCCGGTCTCAGCGAGGCTCTTGCCGCGTGCCGTGCCGGCGACGTCCTTGTCGTCACGAAGCTCGACCGTCTCGCGCGGTCGCTGCGCGACGCGACGGACATCGCGGACGAGCTGACGAAGAAGGGCGTCGCTCTGAACCTCGGGGGAGCGGTCTACGACCCCACCGACCCGGTCGGCCGGCTCCTGTTCAACGTCCTCGGGATGGTTGCGGAGTTCGAGGCCGACCTGATCCGTGCCCGCACCCGTGAGGGTATGGCGATCGCCAAGGCCGCCGGCAAGCTCCGCGGGCGCAAGCCCAAGCTGACCCCGTCGCAGGAGAAGCACCTCGTGCAACTTAACCGCACTGGGGCCCATACGACGAGCGAGATCGCCGAGCTCTTCGGTGTTGCGCGTTCGACCGTTTACCGGTCCATTCGGCGCGCAGAACCGAGTTAGTCAGTCGGTCGCGTGACCAGGCGGCCGGGCCCAGTCGCGATGCAACCCACCTACCCCCGGGCTCGGGAAGGGGCACACGAAATAGACAACCACCTGGATTTGTGGCAACTTATGCACCAAGACAAGTGGACAAAGTTAGCGACAAAAGGGGGAAGATCATGTTCGGTGTGGCTTCGTCGACCGCGGTTTCGGTCTTGTGCATTGTGGTGTTGGGGTTGACCGTCGCAGCTAGCGCTTTCCTCAAACGGAGGACCATGGCAGTAGGCGAGGAGAGCGGATCGGACGAGGCGCCCCCAGCCCTGCTCTGGCGCCGCTGTCGTGTCGCGGGCCTGGGGCTCGGTCTCGCTGGGGGTGCCTTGTTCGCGGGCTGCGACGTCTGGGTCTTGGGCGTCGATCGCGGGTCGCCGGCCGTGTGGCTAGTTATCTCCATCGCCTTATTGGGCAGTGTCGTCGGGCTGGCCGCCGTTCGTGTCCCGCGAGTCCGGGCCGAAGGCCCGGGTCCGCGTGTCGCCTACTCGCGCCACGTCGGCTTCAAGGACCTGGTGTCTCGTCCATTACGACTCGGCGCCCGCCTTATGGTCGTCTTGGCGATGGCGGTGCTCGTCGCCACGACAGCCCTACTCGCCTCGCGTGAAGGCCTGATGCCGTATTTGTCCGCCCGGTTCCCGCTGTGGGCTTTCTTGCTCGACCCGAACGTGCTCATGACTGTCATGGCGGTCGTGTCTGTGACCGCGTTCGAGATATTGGGACGCAAACTGGCCCGGCGCTCGACCAAAGCCAGCGACGTAATGCTGCTCTCTCTGGAAGTACGGATCAGGCGAGACGCACTAGGTGACCTCGCGTGGGCTGCCGTGCTCACCGGCGGCCTAGCTGTTCTCCTTGCAGGGCCGACGCTGCTCGAACTGCTCGGCTTGACCCCTCCGGCGCCCAGTACGATCACCGCCTACAGGGCAGTAGTCAACAGTGCTGCTGCTGTTGCCGTCCTTGCAATTGCCATTAGGCCGATGGCGACGTCTCACCAGTCGATCGAGAACACGGCGAAAGTTCGAGGCGCAACGTCGTGATCGTCCTCGACGCGACATCTGCTGTGCCGCCCTACGAGCAGATCCGGTCTCAGTTCCGCTCGCAGATCCTGGCTGGCGAGCTTCTCGTTGGGACCCGTCTGCCAACCATTCGGCGGCTCGCAACCGATCTGGGCATCGCGGTCAACACTGTGGCCCGCGCATACAAAGAGCTTGAAGGAGCGGGCCTTATCGAGACGCGACGACGGGCCGGGACGGTAGTGGCAGCGGGTGCTGACGACGTGCAGCAGAGAGCTCATGCCGCCGCCATTTCCTTTGCAAACAGCATGAGCGGCTTGGGTATCGACGCGGCGGCAGCCCTGCGCCTAGCTAAAGCCGCTTTGCAAAGCAGCTCGGGCCCGGAGGGCCGCTAGTGAGTTCCGCCCGATAGGGGATCGGAGACCGGGCAGTCAGGCGATGGAACGAACGCTGACCCCCGCGATAAACCCAGGCATACTCATGAGATGAGGCCTCGCCCGCACCCAAACCAAGTCCGCATGCGACTGCGCCTGGGGTTGATCGGTGCCGTCGTCGGCGTCCTTGAGGTGGTCGGTTTCGCGATCGTTAGTGCCACGACAGACCTCAGCGGCTTTACCGGCATCGGAATCGGAATAGTGACGATCGTCGTTTTCGGTGGCCAAGCAATCTGGGCGTTTGTGCAGCCGCGACATTTGGACAACTCCTGAAGCTGCACCGTCGTGCTGCCAGGAAGGTGGACAACCGTCCCATTTGCCGATCGGTTACCGGTTCGAGCTGCGGTTTTGCCCGGTGGCGAATGGGCCCCGGTGAGGCGGATGTCGCGGCGACTCTCGGGAGACCGATCCCCGCCGACTTGACTGGTCGACGGGGATCGGTGGTGTCCAGTGGTGATCCGTTCGGCCTTAGGACACTCGCGATGTTTGGAAGTGCCACTCCTGCTGCGGGGCGTTGAAGGTCGCGGAGGAGCCCTGCTTCACAAGGGTGCAGCTGGAGTTCTCGATGTATTTCGTGGTCGTTCCGCTGTACTTCATCGAACCGATCGCGAGGCGTCCCGATCCGTAGCTGGACGGCACGGTCCATGACCCCGAATTCGTTGTCGTGCCGCTCTTGCTGGCACCGATGGTCACGCCCACATCAGCCTTGACACTGGCGACGACGTTGCTCACGGTGACTCCCGTGGTGGCGGTGATGCTGCCCGAGACAGTGAACGTGGTGGAGGTGCTGATGGCGAGGGTCACGCCCGGGCCACCCGTGACAGAGCTGTTCGCCCCGGACGCCTGGGTGAAGGACCCGGCCGAGCTTGATGACTTGTAGACAACCCGGCTTCCCGAGCAGAGAGAGTCGGTGCCGTCAGTGGAGTCTGTCCCATTGGTCGTTGTCGGTGCATTCTGGGCACCCGCGGTGGGCCCCTCGGCTGCCATCGCGCTTGTGCCACCCGCCAGGACGAGCAGGGCCGTGACGGCGACGGTGGCAAGGCTTTTCTTCATGAGTACCCCTTTGTTGTCTGGTCCGACTCGCGTCGGCTGGTCACGGCACCGGGATGGCGGTGATCCAGTAGTCGGTCCCTGCCGAGACGTCCAGGCGGACGCTCAGAGGGTCTTCTCCCGATGGCAGCGGGATGCTTCCGCTGCTGGTGAAGTCAGGTGTGCAGTCGCCCGAGTAGAACGTGCCGAGAGTGACCGTGAAATCACCGGCTGAGCAGGCGACGTAGAAACGCAGTTGCGTCAAGGACGGGTCGGGCCGGGCGATCTTGAAGGTGGCCCCGCCGATGCCGTGTTCGTGTAGCGACGGCGAGACCGTCGTGGCGATGAAGTCGTCCGAGTCGGGGTCCTCGAGCCGTGTCAAGGGGTCGACGAGCGTGCCGCCGCTTTCAGGAGACGACGTCGTACTAGTCGGTGCCGGGTCGCTAAACACTGGATCAGTTGACGATGTTGTGCCGACGCACGCAGTCAGGCCGGCGAGGCAGACGACCGCGGCAACGGCGCCCGTCCAGGTGGTCTTCGTGGCCATCATTCCTCCTTCGCCAGGTGCTGCAATGACGCTCATGAAAGACCAGCGGGCACTCAGGTCGCAAGGCGAAACGGCTTGTTCTGCTGAGGACTAGCGATCGGTATAGTGACCGACAGACCGGTCGGAAGGGGCCACGTGGCACACAAGTCCCGCTGCGCGCACTGCGTGACCCCCACCCAGGCTCAGATCCTGGTCGAGCTGTCGCGTGGCCAGGGCTACGACTCCATAGGTCGGCGGCTTTACCTTGCACCAGCCACGGTCGCGTACCACGTCGCCAAGCTGCAAGCGAAGTTCCGGGTACCCAATCGTGCGGCGCTCGTCGCGGCTGCGTTCGTGTTCGGCATCCTGGCCGGTGATCAGTGGCCGATCGAGGCCTCCGGGCTCTTACATGCCACGCTCGCTGAGCCCTGCGCCGACGCACCCGACACCTCAGTGTCGTAGCAGCCGACCGCGGTGGTTTCGACGAACGGGTCGGGGCTGGGGTAAGGACCATGCGCGTCGCCGAGGTGAGCCTGGATGGCCAGTTCGTCTTGGAAGCGGAAAAGTCGTAGCAAGCGTCTCCACCCCGTGACGGATAGACGATCGCCTGCCGGGCTTTGCGCCGATGAGGTGAGCTATGAGCAGGTGGAACGAGGACGGGCACGCGAGGTGGTAGAGCAAGATGAGTGCCATGGCACCCGCAGAGCTTCTCTTTGCGCTCGGGCTTGTGTGCGTCGTCGTCGCCGTTGGGATGAACGTAGTCACGGCCGCACGTTTCAGTGGTGGCAAGGCAATGTCGAAACAGCGTCGCCTCCGCTTCGCTGTGCTCACGGTTTCTATCGCTGTTGTGGGGCTGGTTTGCATGGTCGCTTGGTTCGCGCAGTCTTGATTGCTTCGCCAAGCGGGCACGGGGCCGTCGTGTGCCCGCTAGCCGATCTGTCACCGGGGCAAGCTCCCGTAACTAGCGTGAGCACATGAGAAGTGTCGGCGGGTTGAGATGGCTCGGGGTCGTTGTGTCGGTTCTAAGCCTGGTCTTGGCGACGTTGTGCTTTGTATTGGCGGACGGTGACGGGGCCGTGATTTTCACCGGTGTGCTCGCCGGAGCGTCAGGTCTGCTCGGCCTCGCGACGTTCTTCCTGAGTAGAAATCCCAGATCCCTCTTTAACGACGTGGATGAAACCGCCCGATAGGGATCGGCGACCGGGCAAGCTCGTTCGTAGTCGCGGGCATCTCTCGGGAGGCGAGGCGTCTGTCGATTGTCTCCTCGGTCCGAGTCAGGGCCTGGACCCTTTGCGGCGTCTCCACGAATTCTTCAGACGCGCTAAGTCGCCCCATTTCTCGGCTGCACGCAGGACTCCGAGAGCGAGCACGACGAGCAGGGTGGTGGCGACGAGGATTCCGATGAGGGGGCTGCTGGCGCTGTCGTGGACGGTGTCGGTGCCGCCGAGGATGGCATCCGGTATCGCGTAAGAACGCGAGGTGCCGTTCCTCCCCACTGCCCCGTCGAGTCCGACGCTGCGGTAGGTCAATTCACCGTCGTCGCTCGTCCACGTGCCGACGCTTTGGCAGCCGTGCCGGCCATCGCCTTCGCAGCTCTCCTCGGTGAACGTGCCTGCCACATGCGCCTGAGTCGAGTCGTGGACGGCTGAGGCGAGAATTAAAGCGACGACCAGCGCTACTAGAGCGGCCCCGGCGTAGACCGAGAGATGCCAGGCGCGCGTCCAGGGGCCCGAACGGTGGCGAGTGCTGTCCGGACGCCGATGTCTCGGGCCATAGAACCCATCATCCACTTCTGAGGGCACAACTTCGCTCACGCCGGCAAGCGTGCCACAACTCGAGGTCACCTCTGGCAATGCGCCCGTTAGGGGATCGGCCACCGAGACTCGGCCGCGATGTTGGTCGATCTCTCGGAGCCAAAGCTTGGATGGGCCGTTCAGGTGCCCCGCGGTCCGATGAGGGGTTCGGAGCCGATCACTTCCAGCAGGGCGAGGTTCTCAGCGTCTCGGGAGCCCGCTGGTGCGGTGTAGAGCACGAGGTGTTGGTCCCGCTCGGTGATGGCTAGGGAGTCGCAGTTGACGGTGATCGGCCCGGCCGGTGTGTGGCGGAAGGTCTTCTGCAGGGGCGGTGGTGTCTGGACGTCGTGTCGCTCCCAGAGCTGTTCGAACTCGGCGCTGCCGGAACGGAGGTCGTCGATGAGATCGCGGACGCTCGGGTCAGATGGGTAGACAGCCTGGGCGCTACGGAGTTGGGTCACGACACCTTCCCGGAATGCGGCCTCGTCGGAGATCCCGTAGATCGCCTCTGACTGCTGCCCACCGTTGAGGAAGGTCTTCCTCGCGAGGTTGCGATCGCGGGGAACGAGCAGGGAGAAGTCCTCCATGAGAGCTGCCGCCAGGTCGTTCCAGGCGAGCACTTCGAAGGTGGCCGAGAGGACGATTCCGGCGGTGTGGGGGAGTCGTTCGAGCAGGGTAAGGATGCTCGGCCGTACATCGCGACTGTGCAGTCCCGTCGGAGTGGGGGCGGTGCCGGCCAGCCGGTGCAGGTGATCGGACTCTTCGGGGGTGAGACGCAGTGCGCCCGCGATGCCTGCGAGTACGACGTCTGAGGGCCGAGGCGCGCGGCCCTGTTCGAGTCGGGCGTAGTACTCGGCCGAGAGGTGAGCGAGGACGGCGACCTCCTCTCGCCGAAGACCTGGAGTCCTTCGCCGAGACCCAGACGAGAGGCCGACGTCTTCGGGGTGGAGACGCTCGCGGCGACTCCGGAGAAAAGCTGCGAGCTCACCTTTGTCCATGCCGCCATTCTCCGCCCGGTCAGGCTGCGGACCCTCGTACCGTTTGTGCCTGGATGCGAGTTCCCGGGGCGAAGACGCTCATCACATGACGAACAACAACGAGAACATGCCGGTTGGCCTGCTGACCGGGAAGGTCATCTTCATCACCGGAGCCAGCCGCGGTATCGGCGCCGCAGCGGGCCGTCTCTTCGCGAGAGAGGGAGCATCTGTCGTGCTGGCAGCCCGCAGCACGGGGGCGCTGGACGCCCTCGTCCACGAGATCCGCACCCAGGGTGGCACGGCTGACACCGTCGTGATGGACCTCGCAGATCGAGCCAGCATCCGCGCGGCCATCGATCGCGTCGAGGAGCTCCACGGACGCCTCGACGGGGCATTCAACAACGGCGGCGTGAACCAGCAAGAGACCGGTCCGCTCGACACCACGTCTGACGCCGACACCGACGAGCAATTCGCCGTCAACTTCCGCGCACACTGGGTCGCGATGGTCGCCGAAGCAACTCTCATGCGGAAGTCCGGCGGCGGCGCGATCGTGAACACCTCGAGCATCGGCAGTCGACGTGCCGTGCCGCCGCTGCCGGCGTACGGGGCCATGAAGCGGGCACTGAACAGCATCACGGAGACCGCCGCGGTCACCTGGGCTGCCGAAGGAATTCGGGTGAACGGCCTGATGCCCGGTGGAACCGCGACCGAGATGATGGACGAATGGGAGAGGAAAACCCCAGGGATCATCGAGGCGAACAACGCAGCCAGCCCCATCGGCCGCATGGCAACCGCTCTCGAAGTCGCCGAGGTCGCGGGGTTCTTCCTCAGTGATCGCGCCTCGGCGGTGACGGGTGCCATCGTGCCCGTCGACGGCGGCGCCGGCGCCTGAGACGGGGACGCGCACCCGTCCTGCGGCCGCACCTATGTGGACCTGTGGCCGTTCTCGCGGACAGGATGAGGCGATGACAGAGCTGCAGGCCGCCGCCGTGGTCTTTGCGCCCCTGTTCGCGATCTTCGGGGTCTGCTTCATCGTGTTCCACCAGCACATCTCCGATGCTGCTCGCAGGGCCTGCAAGGATCAGGGGCGCCGGATCGGCCCGCAGACCCAGTCGCCAGGGCTGATGATCGTCGGCGGGATCGGCATGCTGATCATCTCGACGGTCATCGTGCTCTACGCCTTCACCAACGTTTTTCCGCCGCCTCCTCCGCAGTAGCTCTCGACGGGAGCGCTGCCCGATAGCCGATCGGTCATTGCGGCGCGCACGGCCGTGGTGTCGGTCTAGAAGATGGCTTGGGGGTTCACGGGCACGCCGGTGAGGCCGTGGAGGCGGGGCGGGCCGATGCTGAGCAGGAAAGCGTGTCGGCCGAGCTCGGCGCAGGTCGCGGCGAGGTCGTCTGTGGCGACGCTGTCGATCAGGGGCATGCCGAGGCGGGCCAGCCCGATTATGTGCATCGGCATGGGCATCTCCGGGTCGCTCGGCGGGAAGGAGTCGCTGACGTCGCCGGCGTAGAGCGAGATGCCACGGTGGTGTATCCACATGACCGCGTCGACGGTCATGCCCGGCGCCTGGGCCTCCGCATCCCAGCTGAAGCCCCAGCCGCTGCGGACCACCACGGCGTCGCCGGGCAGCACCTCGACCCCCGCTCGCGCCTCGGCAGCGTCGAGGTCCGCCGAGGTGATGGGGTGCGCGGACGGCAGCCGTCCCTCCGGTGCCAGGTCGAGCAGGACTCCTCGCGTCGTGACCCCGGCGGCGAAGGCGGTCGTGGAACCGTGAGCGACGCCTCCGGCCGTGACGGTCTCCTCGAGTGGCCGGCCCGGGTACACGGTGCCGTTGACGGGCATGTGGGCGAAAGCGTCGATGTGCGTCAGCGCCGGGTGATGCGGTGTCACGACGAGGACCTCGGACATCCCCATGGGCGGCGTGCCCGTGTAGAGCAGCGCCTGCTGAACCGGGGGCGACGGCGGTGCTGGGGGAGCGAACGGTCCGCCGAGCATCGAGGCGGGTTCGACCGGGTACGCGAGCGACACGCTCCGGCCGATCCGCACCTCCTCAGCGGCGCGGGCCCTGGCGGCGTCGTCGATCAGGTTCAGCGTGCCGAGTTCGTCGTCGGCGCCCCAGCGGCCTCGGTCGTCTGGGAGTGCGGGTGTTGTCATGGTGGCTGTCCTGTCATGTCGGTTCGGTCTCGCGCGGGGGGGTGGTGCACACTGCAAGGAGGTCCCTGAAGCAGGTTCCTGCACCATAGCCTCAAAAACAGGTTCCTGTTTTATCGAGGTGAGCGACGAGGAGGCACGCATGAGTGACGACGGAGGTCGCGGGCTCGAGTCCGTGCTGGGCTGGAACGCGGTGAAGGTCGCCCGCATCATCGGCTCCCAGATCACCGCGGGGATGGCGGAGCACGACGTGAGCCTCGTGCAGTTCGGCGTGCTGTCGTGCCTGGCGGACGGTGCTGAGCTCACGTCGGCGGAGATCGCTCGGGCCGTCTTCGTTCGCCCGCAGAGCATGTCGGACGTGCTCGACGGGATGGAGCGTCGCGGTCTCGTCCGCCGGGTGGGCGTCCGCGCCCGCGGCCGGAGGAACCCCGCCGCGAGCACGCCAGCCGGCCAGGCCGTGCTCGACGCGGTGCAGCAGGTGGCCCTGGCGACGAACGACCTCAGCATGTTCGGGCTGGACGCGTCGCGGAGCGCACAGCTCAACGCACTGCTGCTCGCTGTCATCGAGGGCGCGGAAAAATCACCGGGCATCGGCGACGCTTACTGATACACGCCCGATAGGGGATCGATCATCGGACTGGATCTTCTGCCAGAGGCTGCGTCGGGTAGAGGTGACGATCGCCACTACCCGCCGTGAGCTCATCCGTCGCAGGGGTGTTGAGTGCCTGTCGGGTCGGTGCCGTGGATCCTGGAAGGGGCGCGATTGTTGAACTCGCTGCGAAGGAGGGGCTGCCTAGTTGAGCCCATTGATCGCCGATGGAATGAACCGGATGATCGAGCTGAGCGTCAGGCCGTACGCAAGTGTCAGGCCCACCGAGGCCAGGGCGATGCCGCGGGATCTCGTTCGCTTGATGTCCTGCAATGCCAGGTGTCCCAGCCCGGCACCAAATGCGGTCACAAGGGTTGGCGCACCAAACGCCCAGAGCAAGACCAGCGCCAGGACACCTACAGCGACGGATGCCACCGCATAACGGCTGAGACGGTCGGAAGTTTCTTGGGGCAAACCACTTACCTCTTCGATAGGCAACGCATGTCGTCGAGTCTCACAGCCTATTCAGTTTCGTTCCAGGGCAGGTTGCGAAATGTGGGTCTGTCGCCACGGCCGGGCGTCGCACTAGGGGATGGGTTACCGGGGGCCTTCGAGCCGTGATGACTCTGGGGTGAGTGCGCCGGATATCAGGGCTTGGACGAGCCGATCGGCGTCGTAGTCAGAGTCGCTCGCGGCGCCGATGCAGAGGTTGCCGACGCCTTTGAGGAGGTTGTACCCATCCAGGGCCGCTTCGTCGTCCGTGGGGCCGAGATCGGCGCGGGCCGCGGCGAGGAGCGACCCGCAGACCGGTACGAGGCGGCCCACGAAGTACGCGTGGAGTGCGTGGGAGCCAGCAGCGTCACCGTGGAGGGCGGTGGCGAGGCCGTGCTTCGTCACGAGGAAGTCCACGAACAGCGCCACCCACGTACGCAGGGCTCCTTCCGGGGTCGCGCTCTCGGCGAGCAGTCGCGGCCCGGCCTCGGCGCAGGCCTCGACCTGGTGTCGGTAGACCGCGACGACCAGCTCAGGCCGGGTCGGGAAATGCCGGTAGATGGTGCCGACCCCCACGCCGGCCTTCGTCGCGATCTCGCGGACGGGAGCGTCGACGCCGGACTCCACGAACACCGCCGCAGCCGCGTCCAGGAGAGCCTGCTGGCTCCTGCGGGGTCGGCCCACCGGCCGTGGCTGTGCGGCTGGGGCGTCACCGTCCTGCGTGTCGGGCATGGCGCCTCCTCGATCGGGTCGAACCGGTGCTTGCTTAACGGAGCAGCGTTCCGTAATGTTGCGGAGCAGCGCTCCGATAAGCAGTATCGCAGAGCGTGACTCCAGACGAAAGGCACTCTCCATGTCCTCATCACTCGTCACCGCACTGGACGAGATCGTCGGCGCCGGCGGCGCCGGCCCGGTCGTCTCCGTCGCGCCGGTCACCTTGTCGGCCCCGGGGCGCGCCGTCCCGCTCGAGGTCCGCGTGTCGGCACCCGCCACGGGAGGTGACCTGCCGGTCGTCGTGTTCTCGCACGGCAACGGCTGGAACCTCGACGGGTACGCGCCCCTGGCCGCGTTCTGGGCCTCGCGCGGCTTCGTCGTCGTCCAGCCCACGCACCTCGACTCGAGGCGGAACGGGTTCGGGTTCGACCACCCGGTCTTCCCGACGATCTGGACCGAACGTATCGCCGACCTGACCCGCGTCCTCGACCAGCTCGACACCGTCGAAGCGGCCGTCCCCGGTCTCGCCGGCCGCGTCGACCGCGACCGGATCGCCGCGACAGGTCACTCCTGGGGCGGCCAGACAGCGCAGACACTCCTCGGTGCACGCATCGTCGACGAGGAGGGCCACGTCGGAGACGACATGTCCGACAGCCGCGTCACCGCGGGCATCCTCTTCGCCGCCACCGGTCTCGGCGGCGACGACCTGCACCCCTTCGCGCAGGCGAACTTCCCCTTCGTGCGCCCGTCGTTCCGTGAGCTCACCACCCCGACCCTCGTCGTCGCCGGCGACCACGACCAATCCACGATGTCCAGCCGCGGACCGGACTGGTTCACCGACGCCTACACGCACAGCCCCGGCGCCACCGACCTCCTCACCCTGCACGGCGGAGAACATGCCCTGGGCGGGATCGTCGGCTACGAAGTGGCCGAGACCACCGACGAGAACCCCGAACGGGTCGCCGTCATCCAGCGCATGAGCACCGCCTACCTCCGCACCGCTCTCCGCGTCGACGGGGGCGCCTGGCCCGCGGCCCGGGACGCTCTCCGCCGAGCCGGCGACCCGATCGGGCACGTCGACACCGAGTAGCGTCACGGTCTCTCGCGATCAGGGCCGCTGTCGCCGTGGTTGCAAGGGACCTCATGCGTCGCAGGCCCCGGCGCTGTCTCGGTAGGGGATGCTGCTGCGGGCATCAGCGCGGCCGCGACGGCGGGGCATCAAGGCAGCAGCAACGACTCCAGGTCTTCTCGGGTGCCTCGAAAGGCGTTCATGTCGATGAACTCTTCGTCGCCGTCGTACCCGTCGAGCTGCTCGCGCGCGGACCACTGCCAGAAAGTCCAGTCGCGATCATCGGTGAGACGCGGGGAGGTGGCGACCGAGCGGAACCAGATGGGGTTGGCGGGGTAGCTCCCGGCGAGGTATCGCTCGTACCAGTCGCGGGTCGCGTAGAGCACAGCTGGTCGGCCGTAATGCTGTTCGATCGCGAGGAGGAGCGGGTCCAGCACCTCCCGGACCGTGGCTGCCGAGGGAGGGGCATCGCAGTACTCGGCGTAGCACTCGACGTCGACCACGACGGGCAGGTCGCCCCTGTTCCGGGAGACGGTGGCGATGACGTTGGCTGCTTGGTCCGTTCCCGGGCTGTCGACACTGAGGAAGTGGTATGCGCCGACGAATAGGTCGGTGTCGTGTGCGTCGGCCCAGTTGTCCTCGAACCGGGGATCTCGGTAGCTCGAGCCTTCCGTCGCCTTGATCCACGCGAAGTCGATGTCCTCCTCCGCCAGGACGCCCCAGTCGATCGTGCCCTGGTAGGCGGATACGTCGACGCCCTGCACCGGGTACCTGAGGGCCGCCGTGCGGGTGGGCCAGAGCGTTCCCGTGAAGAGCAACGCGGCGACGGCGAGCGATGCGAGGGCGACCACGGCGGCCGAAAGGACGATGCGGCGCCGCCGCCGTCCTCGAGGAACCGCGCCTGTTCGGGCCGAGGCGTCGTCTCTGTCCTCGTCATGTTCGTTCGCCTCAGGCCCCATGGGACGAAAGGCTAAGGGGCCGTGCGAACGAGCACATTCACCGATCTGCCACCAGCCCCGCTAGACGATGGTCTTCTGCGGCTCCGCTGCTGCGCGCGCGATCACTACTTCGGGCTGATGTGCCGGTCGATCAGTCGTGAGATGATCGCGTGTGAACTCTTCCCGCTCTGAGAGCGGCCGCTACTGGCTTCCGGGTTGTCTTCTTGTCCACGGTAGAAGAGTTCCACGGTCTGCCCGATGACTGATCATGATCCGGTTTTCGCTACTCTCGAGCGCCTCTGGCTGAAGAACGGGTGGACAATCGCTCCGGATGCCCAGCGCCGCGAGTCGGCGGGGGCGACTCGCGGTGCGGACTCGCCGGGTCAGTCGCTCAGGGGTCGGAGCCACTCGGCTTCGAGGTCGCCTTCGACCAGGTCGCCGAGCTTGCCGAAGTAGTCCTGCATGTGGGGCTGCTGAACGTGGCGGGCGATGTCCTTGCCGGATGACCAGCGCTCGTAGAACGCGAACGCGCCCGGCGCCTCCTCAGTGGTGTGGACTGCGTACTGCTCGTAGCCCTGCTCGGCTCGGACCGCCGGGATGATCGCCCGGATCGCCTCCTCGAGCTCACGCTCCTTGCCGACCTTCGCGCGGGCGAAGCCGTAGACGGCGACCGGAGTGGTCGAGGCCAGGACGTCGGCGGGCATCAGGCCGTCGGGGACGGTGTCTTCAGTGGTGCTCATGGTGACTTCTTCTCTCGTGTCTTCTCGCCCCGGCATGCGCTCGGGGATGGCATTCACGCTAGGAGCGGCTGGCGGTGCGCTCAATGCGCGGAGGGTCCACGATGATGTCCGAAAGGATCAACTGCGCTCCGGTCGTGGGTTCCTCGCACGACCAGCCGTAGGGTGACGGGATGGACGTTCTCTCCGAAGTGCTCGACGTGTCCGGGGTGCGGGGGAGCGCCGGTGCGCGGATCGCGGCGGGCGGCGACTGGGGCGTCGAGTGGCTCCGTGACCGCGACGCCGTCGTCTACGCGGTCACCGCCGGCATCGCCTGGCTGACCCTCGACGGGGAGGCCCCACGCCTGCTGATGACCGGCGACGTCGTGATCCTCGCCACGGGCGCGGCGCACTCCCTCTCGAGCGAGCCCGGAGCCGACATCCACTCGTGCGACGTGGTCGCCGCCGCCGACGCCCGCCGCGAGGGCGGCGAACTGCGCCTGGGGAACGGTGACGTGCAGACCCAGGTGCTCGGCGCCTCCTACTCCCACGACCCGGCCGGGAGCACACCAGTCTTCGCGCTCCTCCCGCCGGTGGTCCACCTGGGTGCCCCGCAACTCGAGGCCACACTGACCGATGTCGTCCGGCTCCTGGGCAGGGAGATCGCCCGCCCGGGTCTCGCCACGGACCTCCTCCTGGACCGTCTGGTCGACGTGCTGCTGATCGAGGTCCTCCGCACCTGGCTGGCCTCCGCCCCGCCCGTCGACGCATCGTGGTGGGGCGTCCTCCGCGACCCGCTCCTCCTGCGCGCCGTGACGCTGATCCACGAGGCCCCGGGGCGCCCGTGGACGACGGAGGCCCTCGCGCGCGAGGTCGCGACGTCCAAGCAGACTCTCGTCCGCCGCTTCGCGACCTTCGCCGGGACCACGCCCGGCGCGTACCTGACCCGCTGGCGGATGGACCTCGCCGCACATCGCCTCCGGGACACCGAGGACACGCTCGACGAGATCGCCGCCGACGTCGGCTACACGTCCGTTTACGCGTTCAGTCGAGCATTCAGCCGCGAACGCTCTCTCCCACCGGGGCGGTACCGGACAGCCTCGCGCGTCGGGGGCTCTGAGAGCGACCGCGACGGATGACGGGCTGGTTCTGCTCGAGGTGACCGGCGCGCTCGACTCGAGCAGAGCCTTGTGCCCCAGAGAAGCTCACGCGCGGCGTGGAGAGCAGGCCATCGAGCTGCCGTGCCCATTCCGGCCGTTGTGACCGTCGTCGCCGCCGCGGCAGGAGCCGTCGTCTTCGCCATCACGTGGGGCAAAGGGTCTGACGTGACGAACACGGCCGGCCTGTGGGGCATCGGCATCGCCCCGAGCTCGAACAGCTCTGGACGATGTTCCGCCACGAAATGTCCGCCTTCACCGGCACGCTTCCCGACGAACGTGGCCGCTTTCGACAGGAGTTGCCGGCCGACTCCTGGCTTCGATTCATCGTCTGACGAAAGATCGTCCAGCGGGCTCGGTCAGCGCGCGCACGTCCGAGGCGAGCCGTCCTGGTGTCCGGGCCCGCGCCTCCTCGGCTGCGACGACGAGGCCGAGCACGGGCCGACGCCGAGGACGAGAGGGGTTTCGCTTCGGCTGATTTGGCTCGGGCCGGCCTGCCGGGGATGCTTGCAGGACGACCGAGGGAGTTTCATGATGGCGCGTTTCCGTACTCTGCCTTTGCCGGCTCTTCTCGTGGTCTTGTTCGTGGTCACAGGAGCCTTGTGGTTCGGGATCGGTGTGATCGTGATGCCCGATGACCAGCCTGTTCTCGTGCGACTGATCGGGACGGTCTTCTACGCGGGAGCGATGACCGCGGTCTTCGGTTTCATGATCGCTCGAGCAAGGCGTCTCGCCGGCGGAGTCACCGACCTGGCCGAGATGCGGGCAGCCTTCAAGGCCGGCAGCATCCCTCCCGGGGTCGAGCCCAGCAGGTGGGTTCCGACCTTCGAGAAGTGGGAGCGTCAGTACCGGTTGAATAGGTGGTTCGGGCCCGTCACGTTCGTCGCCTTCGCGGCGCTGACTGCTTGGTTGGCCCTCTCCGAGGGGCCCGTCTGGTGGCTCTTCACGGTGTTCTTCGTCGTCGCCATGATCTGGTCGACGGTCGATTCCTGGAGAGGGTCGGCGAAGGCGACCGTGATGCTCGATGAGCTTCGTCGCCGGCCGCCCCTCCCTCCACGGACGGATGTGCCCGTCTCGCCTGAGACGAAGTAGCTGATGGGGGGTCGTTGCATGGACCAGAGCGAGGTGGTCGAGCACATCGCGCTGCGGTCTCGATCGGCCGGCCATCCCATCGTGGTGGGCATCTCCGGCTTCTGCGGCTCGGGGAAATCCACACTCGCGCACAGCATGGTCGCAGCTCTGCCGGGGTCGGTGAGGATGCGTGGTGACGATTTCCTCGATCCCGAGCGCTCCCACCTTCGCTCCGCGGACTGGGACGGGGTGGACCGGTCACGTCTCGTCTCGAGCGTCCTGTCCCCGTTCCGTGGCGGGCGAGAGGGCGAGTTCCGACGGTACGACTGGTCGGCCGGGGCACTCGGTGCCCTGGAGCCCCTTCCTCTTGCCCCTGTCCTCGTCGTCGATCTGATCGGCCTCTTCCACCCTGAGGCCATGCCCGCTCTCGACGTGACGATTTGGTGCGACGTCGAGCTCGACGTCGCTGTTCGGCGTGGCATGGCCCGCGACAGGGAACTCGGACGGAGCCACGAAAAGCTGTGGGCCGAGGTCTGGGGCCCGAACGAACGCGATTTCGCCGACCAGTTCAGGCCGCGAGAGCGCGCAGACGTGCTGTATTCATCGCCCTGATGGACCAGTGCCAAGAAAGACGTGGTCCGTGCCGCCGCGAGGACGACGAGCCCTGGGGGCGAACACCAGGGTGCTCCGTCGCGTGGGAGGAAGTTCCGGCGGCGTGACGGTCAGTCGTCGCTCTTCATGCTCCGAGAAGGTGCCGAATTGATCCACAGGCCGCGGAACACGAAGAGGGAGCTGGCGATGCCTCCCGCGCCGAGTGCCATGCTCACCCACGTCGACGAGTAGTCGAGCACTGGAGCGCCGAGAGCGACGAGGCCCACGAGGGCCCAGACGCACAGGGCGCCTTGGAACCACCTCTGGTGCAGCGCTCGTCGAAAGTTGTCCACCACATGGCGAACCTACTGCCTGCGTCAGCGTCTCGATGAGCGTCGTTGACCGCGACCCATCCCACTGGGATGCTTCTCGCAACCGACGGAGGTCGTCATGTTCGAAGAACGCGGGTGGTTCGCCGAGGCTGACGCGAGAGCGCTCAGGCCGACCGACTCGGTGAACGACGTGGATCATCGTGGTGATGCTCCCCGGGCCGAGCACCGGCCTGAACCCGTCCGCCTCCGTCCGCTCGATCGCCTCCCGCGTGGCTTCCCGTGGCATGACCGAAGTCAGCGACCGCACCGTTGGTTCGCAACCCGCGTCCGCCCGGCAAGGGATACCCAGCGGGCCGACCGGCGGTAGCTCGCGGCACTCGTGAGTGGCCTGCCCGAACGGTCCCGCTCGTCTTCTACGGTGGCAGGGTGCCTTCCCTGATCAGACTCGACGACCTGGCCCCCTCCGACATCGAGCGGGTGTTCGCGCTCGCCGACGCCTTCCGCGACGGATGCGGCCCGGTGACAGCGGGCTGTGCCGTCATGTTCTTCCCGCCGGCCAGCCTGCGCACCCGGGTGACGTTCGAACGCGGTGCCGCCCTGATGGGGCTCCAGCCGGTCGTGCTCCCGGACACGACGCTCGACAAGTCCGAGGCCCTCGAGGACGTGGCCGAGTACCTCGGCGCCTGGGCCGACATCATCGTCGCCCGACACGGGGATCTCGCCGTCCTGGAGGGGCTGGCTGCAGCGGACACGGTCCCGGTCGTCAATGCGATGACCGACCGGAACCACCCGTGCGAGGTGCTCTCCGACCTCTGGTCCCTCCGGCAGCAGAGCGAGCTGGGGTCCCTGCGGTTCCTGTTCGTCGGGGCCGACGGCAACATCGCGGGCGCCTGGCAGGAGGCGGCCCGTGCACTGCAGCTCGATCTCGTCCAGTGTTGCCCCGCGGGGCTCCGGAGTCCCGGCGCCCGATGGACCGACGACCTCGAGACGGCGATCCGATCCGCCGACGTGATCCTCACGGACGGCCCGGGCGAGCACGAGGAACTCCTCGCGCCGTACCGCATCACCTCGGCTCTGCTCGACACGGCGCCGACGGGCGCACGGCTGAACCCGTGTCCACCGTTCCTCCGCGGCGTCGAGGTGAGTGCCGACGCCATCGCGCACCCCGCCTTCGTCGGCCACGCCTTCAAGGCATCCCTCCTGCCGGTCCAGCAAGCGGTCATGGCGTTCTGCCTTGATCTGGGATGACCCAGGACCTCGAAGCCGGCTACTCCACCGGCTGACCACGGACGAGGCGTGGGACGACCCAGACGAAGACGATCATGCCGACGAGTTCGACGAGGGTCTGGGTCACGACGACGACCGGCGCGAGCGAGAGCGACGCCGGCAAGGCCAGCGCCAGCGGCAGGACCACGAGCGAGTTGCGCGTGGCTCCGCTGAACATCAGAGCCCGCGTGGCCGGAACGTCCAACCGGGCGACGCGGCCGACGCCGAGGCCGAGTGCCGCCATGACGACGAGGAATCCGGCGTAGAGCGGCACCAGCACGAGAAGCTGCGCCAGGGACTCTCCGACGGCCCCGGCCTGCGAGGCCACGACCGTGAACAGCGTCGCCATCATCAACGGGACCATGAGGCCCAGCATCGTGCGCTCCACCAGGGCACCGGCGCGGTGTCGCCGGCCGAGGGCCTGCACGAGTCCGGCCGCGGCGAGAGGGACGACGATGAGCAGCAGGAACGCTCGGGCGAAGGGCCCGACCTCGACCACGGCCACACCCTCGGTGCCGATGAACAGCAGCAGGTAGAGCGGCAGGAGGAGGATCTGCGCCAGCATGAGCAGCGGCGCTGCGGCGAGGAGTCGTTCCGACGCACCGCCGGCGAGGCCGGCGAACACGATCACGTAGTCGATGCACGGGGTCAGCAGCACCAGCAGCACCCCGAACAGCAGGGCCGGCTCGTCCGCGACGAACCGCGACAGCCCGAACACGACGAGCGGGACGACGACGAAGTTCAGCACTCCGACCGCGGCGAGGAACCGTCCGTCTCGGAGGGACCGCCCGATCGCGGCGAACGGCACGCCGAGAAACGTCGCGAACAACAGCAGCCCGAGGACGGGCTCGATCGCTCCCTCGAGGTGGTGCGCTCCCGGCACGGTGAGGCCGATCACGCCGGCAGCCGCGATCGCCACCAGGTAGAGGCCGATCTGCCGACGTTCGAGCCAGGACTCGGCGGCGGTCACCATCGGACCCGCGGGGAAGAGGAAGGCACCCAGCGACAGTAGAGCCTCCAGCCGCTCGACGGTCGGGTTGATCCCGTCGCTCCGTGGTCACGGTGCCCCGGTGGGCGTGTGGTGTCCGTGAGGAAGACGCCGATCGGCGTAGGGAAGTCGTAAGGGCCCGCGATCGGCGCTGCGGCGAGGTGTCTACTGACTCGCTGTGCCCACGACGGGCACCGGGCCGTCCGGCCCGTCGATCGTCCTCCTTGGAGTCGTAGTGCTCGACATCGTGTACGTGCTCGCCGTCATCGCTGTGTTCGCAGTGGTGTCCCTCGTCGCGAAGGGGGTCGAGAAGCTGTGATCGTCTTCAGCATCGGAGCCGCCGTCCTCGCCGTGGCCGCCCTGGCGTACCTCGTGTACGCCCTCGTGAAGCCCGAGCGCTTCTGATGGACGCGCTGTTCGGCATCCTCCAGATCCTCACGGTCGTCGTCGTCCTCGTCGTCGTGTACCGCCCCCTGGGTGACTACATGGCGCGGATCTTCACGACGGCGAAGGACGCCCGCGTCGAGCGTGGCTTCTACCGCCTCATCGGCGTCGACTCCGCGGCGGAACAGACCTGGCCCGCCTACCTGCGCGGGGTCCTCAGCTTCTCCGTCGTCGGCGTGCTGTTCGTCTACGCGATCCAACGCCTCCAGGCGTTCCTGCCCTACTCGCTCGGCTTCCCCGCCGTCCCCGAGGGCCTGTCGTTCAACACCGCGGCCTCCTTCGTCACGAACACCAACTGGCAGTCGTACTCGCCCGACGTGACCCTCGGGTACGCGGTGCAGCTCGGCGGACTCGCCGTCCAGAACTTCGTCTCCGCGGCCGTCGGGATCGTGGTCGCCGTGGCCGTCATCCGCGGGCTCGCCCGCGCGAAGAGCGGCACGCTGGGCAACTTCTGGGTCGACCTGACCCGCACGCTCGTCCGCCTGCTGCTCCCCCTGGCCGTCGTCGCGGCCCTCGTGCTCGTCGCGGGTGGGGTCGTCCAGAACGTCGCCGGGTTCACCGACGTCACGACCCTCACCGGAGGGACCGCGACGATCCCCGGCGGGCCCGTCGCCTCGCAGGAGGCGATCAAGATGCTCGGCACCAACGGTGGCGGTTTCTTCAACGCCAACAGCTCCCACCCCTTCGAGAACCCCACGCCGTGGACGAGCCTGTTCGAGATCCTCATGATGCTCGTCATCCCGTTCTCCCTGCCGCGCACCTTCGGCCGCATGGTCGGCTCGACGAAGCAGGGCGTCGCGATCGCCGCCGTCATGACGACGATCTTCGCCGTCTCGCTGACCGCCATGACCTGGTTCGAGCTCCGCGGTGCCGGCACCGCCACCCAGCTCGCCGGAGGCGCGATGGAAGGCAAGGAGGCGCGGTTCGGCATCTGGGGATCGACCCTGTTCGGTTCCACCTCGACCCTGACGTCGACGGGTGCGGTGAACTCGATGCACGACTCGTACACCGCCCTCGGCGGCATGATGCCGATGATCAACATGATGCTCGGCGAGATCGCCCCCGGCGGTGTGGGCTCGGGTCTCTACGGCATGCTCGTCCTCGCCGTGATCACGGTGTTCATCGCCGGCCTGCTCGTCGGCCGCACCCCGGAGTACCTCGGCAAGAAGATCGGGCCGCGCGAGATCAAGCTCGCCAGCCTCTACATCCTGGTCACGCCGACCATCGTGCTCGCCTTCACGGCGCTGAGCTTCGCGATCCCCGCGGTGCGTGCCGACGTCGAGGGCACGTCGATCTGGAACCCGGGCCTGCACGGCTTCAGCGAGGTGCTCTACGCCTTCACCTCCGCCGCGAACAACAACGGCTCCGCCTTCGCCGGCCTCACGGCGAACACGCCCTGGTTCAACACCACCCTCGGTGTCGCGATGCTGCTCGGGCGGTTCCTCCCGATCGTCCTCGTGCTCGCCCTCGCCGGCTCCTTCGCCGCTCAGGACAAGGTCCCCGCCACCGCCGGGACCCTGCCCACCCACCGCCCGCAGTTCGTGGGCCTCCTCACCGGCGTCTCGGTGATCATCACCGCGCTGACCTACTTCCCCGTCCTCGCACTGGGACCGCTCGCCGAAGGGCTGAAGTGACCATGTCCATCACCACCGACACACCCACCACCGACCACGAAGGCGAGCACGCCCCGACGAACCGAGGAGGCGCGTTCGGCGCCGCCCCGCTCGTCGCGGCCCTGCCCGGCGCGCTCCGCAAACTCGACCCGCGCGAGATGTGGCACAACCCCGTCATGTTCATCGTCGAGGTCGGTGCCGCTTACACGACGATCCTCGCGATCGCCGGCCTCTTCACCGGTCCCGAGACCTCGGGCGGCTCGCCCGTCCCCGGCTCGTTCACCTGGGCCATCGCCGTCTGGCTCTGGCTCACCGTCGTCTTCGCCAACCTCGCCGAGTCCGTCGCCGAGGGCCGCGGCAAGGCACAGGCCGAGACCCTCA
Organism: Frigoribacterium sp. CFBP 8751; assembly: GCF_014841545.1. Taxonomy (NCBI): domain Bacteria; kingdom Bacillati; phylum Actinomycetota; class Actinomycetes; order Micrococcales; family Microbacteriaceae; genus Frigoribacterium; species Frigoribacterium sp. CFBP 8751. Next base: position 160,431 of record NZ_JACYUB010000006.1, on the reverse strand, counting down.
AGGCGACCCGCACCAGCACCACCGCCCAGCGCGTGGTCTCGTACGACGCGACGTCCGACGCCGGTGCCGAGCGCGCCTCCTCGGAGTCCGTGTCCTCAGCTGACCTGACGCTCGGCGACACGGTCGTCGTGACCGCCGGCGAGCTGATCCCGGGTGACGGCGACATCGTCTGGGGCATCGCGAGCGTCGACGAGTCGGCCATCACGGGCGAGTCCGCCCCGGTGATCCGCGAGTCGGGCGGCGACCGCAGCGCCGTGACCGGCGGCACCCGCGTGCTCTCCGACCGCGTCGTCGTGCGCATCACGAGCAAGCCCGGCGAGACCTTCGTCGACCGCATGATACGCCTCGTCGAGGGCGCCTCGCGTCAGAAGACCCCGAACGAGATCGCGCTGAACATCCTGCTCGCGAGCCTGTCGATCGTCTTCGTCGTCGTGACCCTGACGCTGAACCCCATCGCGGCCTACAGCGACGCGTCGGTGAGCATCCCCGTGCTCATCGCCCTGCTGGTCTGCCTCATCCCCACGACGATCGGTGCGCTCCTCAGCGCCATCGGCATCGCGGGCATGGACCGCCTGGTGCAGCGCAACGTGCTCGCCATGTCGGGCCGCGCGGTCGAGGCCGCCGGTGACGTCACCACGCTGCTGCTCGACAAGACCGGCACCATCACCTACGGCAACCGGCAGGCGGCCGAGTTCACGCCGCTCGACGGCATCGCCCGGGCCGAACTCGTCGATGCCGCCGCCCGGTCGTCGCTCAGCGACCCGACCCCCGAGGGCAAGTCGATCGTCGACCTCGCCCTGACGACGGGGTGGCACGACGCCGACGGTCGACCGGGCGAGATCGTGCCCTTCACCGCCCAGACCCGCATGTCCGGCCTCGACCTGCCCGACGGCACGCAGATCCGCAAGGGTGCCGGCGCCTCCGTCATCGCCTGGGTCGAGGAAGGCCGCCGTCTCGCCGGCACCGAGCACGACGAACTGCAGACCCGCATCGACGAGATCTCGAACGCCGGAGGCACCCCACTGGTCGTCGCGATCAAGACCGCGGCCTCGGACGCTCGCGTCCTCGGCGTCGTGTACCTCAAGGACGTCGTCAAGACCGGCCTGCGCGAACGCTTCGCCGAACTGCGCAGCATGGGCATCCGCACGGTCATGATCACCGGCGACAACCCCCTCACCGCCAAGGCGATCGCGGCCGAGGCCGGCGTCGACGACTACCTCGCCGAGGCCACGCCCGAGGACAAGCTCGCCCTCATCCGAAGGGAGCAAGAAGGAGGCGCGCTCGTCGCGATGACCGGCGACGGCACCAACGACGCCCCCGCGTTGGCACAGGCCGACGTCGGTGTCGCGATGAACACCGGCACCTCGGCCGCGAAGGAGGCCGGCAACATGGTCGACCTCGACAGCGACCCGACGAAGCTGATCGACATCGTCCGCATCGGCAAGCAGCTGCTCATCACCCGTGGCGCGCTCACGACGTTCTCGATCGCCAACGACATCGCGAAGTACTTCGCGATCATCCCGGCCATGTTCGCCGGCGTGTTCCCGGGGCTCGGGCTGCTGAACGTCATGCAGCTGTCCTCGCCGGCCTCGGCGATCCTCTCGGCGATCGTCTTCAACGCCCTCGTGATCGTCGTGCTCATCCCGCTCGCCCTGCGGGGTGTGAAGTACCGCGCCGCGTCGGCGTCGTCGATCCTGTCGCGCAACCTCCTCGTCTACGGACTCGGCGGCGTCGTCGCCCCGTTCGTCGGCATCAAGATCATCGACCTGATCGTCAGCCTGCTCCCCGGCTTCTGAGCCGACGCAGACGACGAACGAGAGAGAGACCATGAACACCCGCACCCTGCTCCGCCAGTACGGTGTCGCCCTCCGCGCGATGCTCGTCTTCACCGTCGTCCTCGGCGTGGCCTACACGGCCGTCGTCACCGGGGTCGGCCAACTCGTCCTCGGCGGCAAGGCGGACGGTTCCGCCGTCCGCGTCGACGGTGAGACCGTCGGCTCGTCACTCATCGGGCAGTCGTTCACCGACGCCGACGGTGTCGCCCTGCCCGAGTGGTTCCAGTCGCGGCCCTCCGCCGCCGGTGACGGCTACGACGCCTCCGCCTCGAGCGGCAGCAACCACGGGCCCGAGAACGCGGACCTCGTCGCCGCCGTCGAGGAGCGACGGGCGGCGATCGCCGAGAGCGACGGCGTCGCCCCGGAGGACGTCCCCGTCGACGCGCTCACCGCCTCCGCGTCCGGGCTCGACCCGCACATCAGCCCCGAGTACGCGCGCATCCAGGTCGAGCGGGTCGCCGCGGCGCGCGACCTGCCGGTCGCGGACGTCGAGGCGCTCGTGGAGGAGCACACCCAGGGCCGGGACCTCGGCTACCTGGGCGAGCCCACCGTGAACGTGCTCGAGCTCAACGCGGCCCTGGCCGAGACGGGACGCTGAGACCGTGAGACGGGGGCGGCTCCGGAAGAGGCTCGAAGTGGTCCCGACTCAGCCTCGACCGGGTTGCACCTGCCGCTACGTCATGTGGTCTGCTCGACGTACCGCCTGCCCCGTCCCGCCTCGAGAGGTCCGCCATGCATCCGTTCCCGACCCCGCCCCGTCAGGTCCTGATCGGCGACGCCGCGGCGTTCGTCGGCACCACTCCGCGGGCGATCCGGCACTACCACCAGGTCGGCCTGCTCCCGGAGCGTGAGCGAGGCGGCGACGGCCGCCGCCGCTACGGCTACGCGGAGATCATCCGGCTGCTCTGGATCCGACGCATGGCCGACGCCGGGATCGCCCTCGACGACATCCGCGACGCGTTCACCGACACCGCACCGGGTGGTGCCGGCGACGAGGACGAGGTCGCCGACGTCCTCGCGCGCCTGGACGACACCCTTGCCGCGCAGGAGGCCGAGCTGCGGAGGAAGCGTGCCTCGGTGCAGCGCATGCGGACCCTCGGCAGCCGCCTGGGACTGCTCGACGACATCGTCTCCGGCCGCCTCGAGGCCGCACCCGGGGGCTCGCTGCGTCAGGACGACCTGGACACCCTCCTGGTCACCGAGCGCATCTTCGGTCCGCTCGGCGCCGTCCTGCAGGCGAGCCGCTTCCTCGTCCTGGCCCTCCACCCCGAGCTGCGGGCCGAGTCCGACCGCGTCGACGCCGCCGAGGAGACGCTCGACGACACGGTCGCCGTCGACGATCCCCGGGTGGCGCAGGTCGCCGCCGAGCGGCATGCCTTCGAGACCGAGCTCATGCGCGTCATCGAGGAGTCCGGTCAGCTCGAGGAGGACGACGCGATCTTCGACACCTGGGACGAGTCCCATCCGATCGCAGGCGCCGACGCGGAGAACGGTCCCGACCCGGCCGTGGCCACCCAGGCCAGGAGCGCCGCGGATGTCATCAGGAGCATGCCCTACGAGTTCTCCCCGGCCCAGCTGCGGTGCATGGAGCTGACGCTGCAGCTCGGGGCGCCGGCGGCGCCGACGTCCTGAACGAGGCCGTTCGACAGGGCAGCGATGCGCTCCGACGCCTACCGGCAGATCGACGACCGGCCGTCACTCGGCCGGCGGCAACCGGAGCGCCGCGGTGTAGTCGGTCCCGTGCCTCGGGTGGGAGGCGAAGCGGCGCAGGTCCGAGTGATCACCACGGCAGATGGCCGCCGCCATGCGATGGGCGCGGGCGGCGTTGCGGACGGGAGAGTACGGGTCCGCATCCGGTCGCACGGCGGTGAGATCGGCTGCGAGGCGATCGTGGTGCGAGGCCGCGACCTCGAGGCCCCCGCCGCAGTCCCGTGTGATCGTCGCTGCGAGCCGCAGCTGCGACTCGAGGGTCTGCACTCCGACGTCGGTGGGCTCGTCCGTCCTCAGGACGCGGACCAGCTCGCCGAGGGCGAGCGTCCGGGCCCAGGCGGTGAGGTGAGACGACTCGCTCACCGGTGACCTGGCCATGTAGCGCTCGATGCGTTCGAGCAGGGGGTCCGTCATGACGTCATCCTCGCAGTCGCTCGTCGTCGTCCCGGCTCAGTCGTAGACGCGGCCGAGCACCCAGCCGCCGTCGGTGCCGAGGACGACCTCGAACATGTGGGTGGTGCCGTCGTCGTCGGTGGCCTGGAAGCGCCAGCCGACGAAGCGCCGGGGCGGGTGCGTGATGAAGGCGGGCGTGACCGCCGGCTCGACCCGCAGCTCGGTCGGGGTGTCGCTCACCCGCCACCGTCGGCACGACCAGACCAGCCGCGCCGGCAGGTCGCGCTCGAACCACAGCGCGACGGGCTCGTGGGTGGTCTGGGTGCTCATGTCGTCCTCCTGCACGTTCGAACGTGTGTTCGAACGGATCGAGTGTAGGTCAGGCCGAGAGGGCGGGCAACCAGATCACGGTCGTCTTCCCGGACAGGGGGTCGAGCGGGATGCCCGGCGCTGGATATGATCCGGCGTGACCCGGTGATCCGACGGCCCGGTCGACGAAGGGGAACGACCGTGAGCACACCGATCGAGCCGGGCGTGCCCGACCAGCAGCCCCGACCGCAGGGGTGGCAGCAGCCCGAGCCGCAGCCCGGGCAGCAGCCGCAGTCGCAGGGCTGGCCGCAGCCCGAGCAGCAGCCGTCCGGTTGGCCGTCCCAGTCGCAGCCCCAGGCCCAGGCGCCCTGGCAGCCGTGGCCGACGCAGGACCCCTACGCCGCGCCTCCTGCCTTCCTCCCCGCCTTGCCGGTGCAGCCCTCGAAGACTCCGTGGGTCCTCGCGATCGTCGGCGCGGCCGTCGTCGCCCTGATCGTCGGCGGCGGGGCCGGCCTGCTCGGCGGGATGTCGCTCGCCGGCGGGTCGGCGGGCTACGGCTACGACGACGGCTCGTCGTACGCCGACGAGGACCCCACCACGTACTTCGGCTCGGACGCGGTCTACGGCGACTACCTCTACCCCCTCGACTTCTCGGGGGTGACGAGCGTGGACGGCCTCGACGTCGGCACCTGCTTCACCGTCGGCGACCTCGGCCGCGAGGGCACGGGCGACGTCGAGACGGCCTCCTGCGACGAGGCCCACGACGAGGAGGCCTACCTGGTGGACGAGCTGGACGGCGGCGCGTTCCCCGGCGGCTACGAGGTCCTCGACGAGGCGGCCGCCCTCTGCGACGCGGCCTTCGGCGACTACGTCGGGGCCTCGTACGACGAGTCCCTCGCCGACTACGGCGTGCTCGCCCCGACCGAGAAGGGGTGGGACGACGGCGAGCGCTCGGTCGTCTGCTACGCGTACACCTACGGCACGACCCGCGTCGGCAGCCTGGCGGACTCGGGCGTCTAGGCCGGGACGCCGGGCCCGGCGCCGCTCTCGCAGGGCGTGTCGGCGGCTTCGGCGCCGACCAGCGACGTCACCACGGTCGGCGCGATCGCCTGCCCCCACCGCCGGTGCATGGTGCCCCACGACAGCAGCTCCTGGTGGTACAGCCCCTCCGAGCGCCACTCGGGGAACGGCACCCACGAGGCGCCGGGCGTGGTGAGGGCGACCCGGGCCGTCAGGGCGTTGAGCCGCTCGATCTGCCGCGTCAGCAGACGCTTCGCGATCGGCGGGATCGGTCGGAACTCCGCCATCGGCGGGATGCCGACGTAGACGATGCGGCAGTCCGGGCCGGCCGTCTCGCGCACCCGGACGGCGAGGCGACGGAGCGAGGCCTCCCACGACGAGCCGCTCGTGGCGAGCAGGACGTCGCAGATGCCGAGCAGCACCACGGCCGCGTCGGCGCGTCCGGCCGGCAGCTCGACCCGGGCGGCCTCGGCGGCCGTCAGCACGGGTGCCGAGACCTCGCGCCACCTGACGCCGCGGCCCCGGGCCGAGCCGACCAGGCGGGCGGTCTGGCTGGCGCAGGTCAGGTCGTGCGCGAGCACGCCGAAACCCTCGACGGCGATGCTGCCGACGAAGAGCAGGTGCACGGGGTCCGGGCCGTCGACGGTCATGCGGCGGGCGTCGCGGGGGTAGGGCGCCCGGGCCACCTCGCGCCGGTAGAGCGCGAGGTGCAGGTGGAAGAGAGGCTTGGTGGCCCGGACCACCGCCGCGATCAGGCGGCCGTGTCGGCGGGGGGTCGGGGTCTCGACCAGGGGCATGTGTGTTCGCAATCCGTGCAGTGCAGGAGGCTCGGCCTCCGTCGGCCTCGTCCTGAGGCCCGGGACAGTCTGCCGGTCCCCCCAAAGGAGGACAGGCCCCCGTTGGGGGAGGGGTCGATGCGAACTGGCTGGATTTCGGGCCGGGAGGGGCTACCGAGGGGCTGCGGGAGGCACGCACTGTCCGCAATGCGAACAGCCTCGCCGAGTAGCTAGATGGACTAACTAACCCATGGTTTCATTCGTGTGTACCGACTTCACGGGCGGTGCGGGCCGCGACCGAGTCGCGGCCGACTCAGGACCAGCACCACGGGCAGGCAGCACAGGGCTGCCGAGAACGGACACACCATGACACTCCTCACGCCGTCGCGTCGCCGCACCGACACGGGCAGCAGCCCCTTCTCCGAGGTCCGCGAGACCGAACGCCAGGCGACCCTGTTCGTCATCGCCACGGCGGCCGTCGGGGCGAGCGCCAGCCTCGTCGCCGCCCTCTTCCTCAGCAACGGGCTCTTCCTGTGAACGACGACCTGACGTACGTCGAGCTCGCCCCCACCGAACCCATCGACCTGTCGATGCTCTTCGAGGCCGACGCGGCCTGACCCCGCGGGGACGCGACGTCCATGCGGTTCCGAGCCGGCGCCTCCTACCCTTGACGCCATGCAGACCCTCGACCCGGCCCGCGCCGATCCGGCCTCACGGCTCGACAGTCGGTACGGTCGGCGGCCGGGCCGGACCCGTCGATCGCGACTGATCGCCCTCGTCGCGGGCGCCGCCGTGGCCGTCGTGGTCGCGGCCTGGGTCGTGCTCGTCGCCTTCGACGGCGACTCGGCCGAGCTCGAGGTGAGCCACTACGGGTTCACCGTCGCGGGTGACGACGCGGTCCGGGTGCAGTACACGATCAACGTCGCGGGCGGCACGGACGTCGCCTGCGCCGTGCAGGCGCTGAACGAGAACCGCGCGGTGGTCGGGTGGAAGGTCGTCGACCTGCCCGCCGTCGACACGTTCACCCAGACCTACACGACCTCGCTCGTGACGAGCGAGCGCGCCGTGACCGGTTCGGCCTACCGCTGCTGGGTGCTCTGACCGGCACCTCCATGAACGACGCGACCCGCGCCTCCTGCGGGAGGCGCGGGTCGCGTTCGTCGGGCGGCGTCACCGCCCGGCCGGGTCAGGAGGCCTGCGGCACCCGGTTCGCCTTCGCGAGGTTGGCGACGAGCTCGTCCTTCGTCTGGCGCACGACGTAGGCCGGACGGTCGCGCTCGACGCGCCAGCTCTCGGACAGCGGGCTGACGTCGACGGTGTCGAAGCCGAGCTCGTCGTAGAGGTCGGTCATCAGGGCGACGGCCTCGGGCGAGTCGCTCGACGTGGCCAGGGCGCGGCGGTCGGGGGTGCCGGCCGGGGCGGTGTCGGTCGTGATGTCGGCGGCCGGGATGTGGTTGAAGCCCTTGACGACCGTGCTGGTCGGCAGGTGGCGCTGCAGCATCTCGGCGGTCGTGTCGGTGCCCTCGTCGAGCGCGGTGATGTGACCGTCGCGCTCGAAGTAGTAGTTGTTCGTGTCGATCACGGTCTTGCCGGCGAGCGGCTCGACCGGCACCTGGTCGACGTTCTTGAGGGGGACGGTGACGACGACCACGTCGCCTGCCGTACCGGCCTCGGTCGCCGTGGCGGCCCGGGCCTTCGGGCCGAGGTCGGCCACGAGGTCGGCGAGGGTCTCGGGCCCGCGCGAGTTGCTGATCACGACGTCGTGCCCGTGGGCGATGACCGCCCGGGCGACCTGGCTGCCGATGTTGCCTGCTCCGATGATTCCGTAGGTTGTCATGAGCAACTCAACCGGCGGCCCGCTCGATGCCTTCCCGACGATGCCCTTCTCCCAGGGCATCGCAAGGTCCGCAGGGCTCGTCCCGTGGCGACGGGTCGTGCTCGTGACCCCGTCGTGATGCGATCGTCACCCGCGCCATCGTCACCTCGGGGCCCCGCATGCGACAGGATGGACCCCACACCAGTCACGAGGGGGAGGCGATGGCCGCGCCACAGCAGGACGACGCGCTCGATCGCGTCCTCGCCGAGCGCTACCGCCTGCAGTCCGTCGTGGGCCGGGGCGGCATGGCGACCGTCTACAAGGCCGTCGACGAGAGCCTCAACCGCACGGTCGCGATCAAGGTCTTCCACAGCGCGATGGTCGACCCGGCCCGACAAGAAGCCGAGCTCGGCGTGCTGTCGAGCCTCGAGCACCACGGCCTCGTCGGTCTCTTCGACGCGGGGGTCGAGCAGGGGCCGAACGGTCCCCAGCGCTTCCTCGTGATGCCGCTGATCGCCGGGCTCAACCTCGAAGACCGTCTGCGGCACGGAGCGCTCGCCGCGCGGCACATCGCCGAGATCGGCTACGACATGGCCGAGGCGCTCGACTACATCCACGGCCACTCGGTCGTGCACCGTGACATCAAGCCGTCGAACATCCTGCTCGTCGACTACGGCGACCACGAGGCCGCCCGTGCCCGGGCCAAGCTCGCCGACTTCGGCATCGCCCTCACCGAGGACGTCGAACGACTCACCGCCGAGGGGGTCACCACCGGCACCGCCGCGTACCTCAGCCCCGAGCAGGCCGTGGGTGGCGAGGTCGGCCCCCCGAGCGACGTCTACAGCCTCGGCCTCGTGCTGCTGCAGTGCTTCACCCGCCGGCGCGAGTTCCCGGGATCGCTCGTCGAGTCCGCCGTCGCCCGGCTGTCGCGCGACCCGGTGCTGCCCGAGCCCCTGCCCGAGCACTGGCGGCACGCCCTGCGCGCCATGACCAGCCGCGATCCCGCGCAACGGCCGACGCGGGCCGAGCTCGTCGCGATGATGCGCGACGTGGTCATCACCGAGACGACCGAGCACCGCGACGCCGTGGGCGACCTGTCGACCGGCGACGGCTCGATGCGCGGGGGCGACACCGAGCCGTTCGACCACAGCGAGGTGCTCGACACCCTGCCCAACGAGGCGCTCGACCGCGTCACCGCCATGGCGGCCCGCCTGTTCTCGGCGCCCATCGCCCTGGCGACCGTCATCGACGACGACCGCACGTGGTTCACGACCCACTACGACCCGGCCGTGGGCGACATCGCCCGGCACATCGACCTCTCGCTCGGGGCCGTCCACTCGTCCGAGCCGCTGGTCATCGAAGATGCCGCCACCGACCGTCGTGTGGCGTCGAGCCCGCTGGTCACCGGTCCGCTCGGCATGCGGTTCTACGTCAGCGTGCCCCTCACCCGGCGCGACGGCCACACGATCGGCACCCTCTCGGTGATCGGTCGCGAGCCGGGCACGGCCAGCGACGAGCAGGTCGCCAACCTCGCCGACCTCGCGGCCCTCGTCGTCGCCCAGCTCGAGCTGCGACAAGAGAGCCTGCGGATCGCGGGCACGACCACCGGCAGCGTCCCGCACGCCGAGCGCGTCGACCTCGACTCCCGCACCCGGAGCCCGTCCGACCGCTGACGTGCGGCAGACTTGCCCGGTGACCGTCGAGCTCGTGCCCTCCGTCGCGAGCGAGGCCGCCGCCCCCGTGGCTGCCGCGGTGCCCGCCCGCGTCGCGGCCTTCCCCCGCCTGCGCTACATGGGCTCGAAGTACGCGCTGCTGCCCGTGCTGCACGACGTCTTCTCGAGCGTCGCGCCCGTGTCGGCTGACGACCCCGAAGGCGAAGGAGGCGCGGTGCGGCCCGCGACCGCGATCGACGCCTTCAGTGGGTCGGGCGTCGTCTCGTACCTGATGAAGGCGGAGGGTCGCCGGGTCGTGAGCAACGACTTCCTGGCGTTCCCCGCGGTCATCGCCCGCGCCTCCGTCGTCAACGGGTCGACGACGCTGTCGGACGACCTCGTCGACGAGATCTGCGGCCCGCCCGCCGACGATCGCGACATCGTGCGCCGTACCTTCGACGGCGTGTTCTTCTCGGCCGACGACCGGGCGTTCCTCGACTCGGCCTGGTCGCACGTCGACCGGCTCGACGGGGCCGAGCGCGACCTGGCGATCGCCGGCCTCGTGCTCGCCGCGGCGCGCAAGCAGCCCCGGGGCGTCTTCACCTTCACGGGCGCGCGGTACGACGACGGGCGCCGCGACCTGCGGATGACCATGGCCGAGCAGTTCCGGGCGGCCGTGCAGGCCTACGGCGCGACCGTGTTCGACGACGGCCTCGCGCACGAGGCCGTCGAGGGCGACGTGGCCGACCTGAGGCGACCGCCCGCCGACCTGGTGTACCTCGATCCGCCCTACGCGCCTCCTCGAGACGACGCGGACTACATGAAGCGGTACCACTTCCTGCAGGGGCTCGCCGTGTACTGGCGGGGACAGACGATCATGACCGAGACCAAGACGAAGAAGATCGTCAAGCTGTTCACGCCGTTCGCCTACCCGCGGACGGTCGACGACGCCCTCGTGCGCACCTTCGAGCAGTTCGCCGACGCCGGGGCGCTCGTGCTGTCGTACTCGTCCAACGCCGTGCCGAGCCGCGAGCGCATCGAGCAGCTGATGCGCACGGTCAAGCCGCACGTCGAGGTGCGCGTGGTCGACCACACCTACAGCTTCGGCACGCACCGCACGGCGACCCGCACGGCGGCCACCGAGTACGTGTTCGTCGGGAGGGACTGACCGTGACGATCCCCACCTTCGACGAGTACGTGGCGTCGCTCGGCCGCATGACCCCGCACGTCGACCCCACGGCCCCCTCGGCGGCGGCGACCGACCTCGGCCGGGCCGCGGCGAGCCTCGGCGAGCTGCCCGTCGTCGACCGCGACCACCTGGCCGAATGGACCCGGCAGCACCCGGCGTGGGTGCCCGCCCTCGGCCTGGCCGTCGGGCTGTCGCAGGAGAAGCTGCGCAACTCGCTGCGGCACGCCTTCGACACCCCGAGCTGGCTGACGCTCGCGCGGGGGCGGGCCGCCGAGCTGGTCGCCCACCTCGACGACGAGTTCGAGCTCGTGCGCCTCGTCGCGTCGCAGCGGCACCGCACGTACGACTTCGGCGACCTGCTCTCGGCCCGGGCCGGCACGCGGGCGTCGGCGATCCGGGCCGGGGTGTCGGGGCGGAGGCTCGAGGACGAGATCGAGGCCATCGCCCGCGACCTCGGACTCGCCTGCGGCACGCGGACGCGGTTCACCGGTCGGGCGAACCGCACGGCGCCGTGCGACCTCGTGATCCCCTCGGCGGAGGAGCCCGCGATCGTGGTCGCCGCGAAGGGGTTCGACTCGACCGGCTCGAAGCTGACCGACGCCGTGCGCGAGATCGAGGAGATGGCCGACGTCCGGCTGCCGCGACAGACCGTCATGGCCGTGATCGACGGCATCGGCTGGAAGAGCCGCCAGGCCGACCTCAAGCGCATCCACCAGCTCTGGGTCGACCAGCAGATCGACGGGCTCTACACGCTGTCGACGCTCGACCGCTTCCGGGCCGACCTGGCCGACGCCGCACGCCTGCGCCGCCTCATCCCGTAGGCCCCGCGCCGCGACCCACGGCCGGAACGGGCGAGTTCGTCGTCGGTGGGCCGTCGCGCTCGCCCGTCCGTCACGGACTCGCCCGTTCTGGCGCCCGGCGCCGCGGCCGAGGCCGGTCAGGCGGCGGCGTGGGGAGCGTCGACGGCACGGACCCCGTGCCGGTCCAACGCCCGGCCGAGGTCGAGCAGCGTGTCGGCGAGGGCGCCGTGTCCCGACGCCGGCACGACCTCGGCGAACGCGGCGGCGTAGGCGCTCGCGATGGCGGTGGTGACCTCCACGCCGCGCGGCGTGCGGCTGACGATGACGCTGCGGCGGTCGTCGGGGTTGCGCCGCCGGTCGAGGTGCCCGGCGTCGACGAGACGGTCGACGAGGTTGGTCATCGCACCCGACGACAGGTCGAGGTGCTCGGCCGCGCGCTTGGGGGTGACCAGGTCGCCGGTGGCCCACACGTAGAAGAGGAACCGGATGTCGGTGTCGCCCAGACCGAAGAGGTCGCCCTGGTGGTCGAGCACGCGCGAGTGGTTCAGCATCAACAGGCGGAACGAGTCGAGCAGGCGGCCGAGGTCGCCGGGGGCGAGGCCAGGCTCGGGGGCGAGGCCGGGCTCGGGGGTGAGGCCGGGGTCGGCCCGGGGTGGGGAGACGAGCAAGAGGGTCCTCCGTGACGCATGTGGGCGTGCCGTCCATGGCACCGGCTCAGTCAACAAGAATCTCGACGATCGTGACACCCCCACCACTGGGGACATGGCTCGCCTTGCGTGCCTCTCAAAGTCCAAGTAATTTGATTGTCGTACCACTTGAGAACAACGACCACTCGAAACCAGAACGGTTCGGGAGGTGAGCTTCTCACCGGCGAAGCCCCTGAACCACCTCGCCGGGGTGGCCCCCGACATCCCCCTCTTCCACCCTCTCGCCCTGGAGCACACCATGTCCCGTCCCACGCCCCGCATCGCCCGCATCGCCGCCTGGATCGCCATCCCCGCCGCCCTCGTCGCCTCGGGCATCGTCGTCTCGACGGCGTCGTACTCGGCCTTCTCGTCGACCACGGTCAACCCCACCAGCAACTGGACCGCCGGCACCGTCGCCCTCACCGACGACGACAGCAACACCGCGCTCTTCACGGCCACCAACCTCAAGCCCGGCCAGACCGGCAGCAACTGCATCGCCGTCACCAGCACCGGCTCGCTCGCCTCGGCCGTCAAGCTCTACGGCACGGGCGCCGCCACGACCAACAACCTCGCGTCCAACATCACGCTGAGCGTCGTGCAGGGCACCGGCGGCGGCTTCGGCTCGTGCACCGGCTTCACCCCGCTCTCGTCGGGCTCGAGCCTCTACAGCGGCACGCTGGCCGCCTTCGGCACCAGCTACACCAACTACTCCAACGGCGTCGGCACCTGGGCCCCCACCGGCACCGCGTCCGAGACCCGCACCTACCAGGTGACCTACACCGTCTCGAACACCGCCCCCAACACGACCCAGGGCGGCACCGCGAGCCTCGGCCTCACCTGGGAGGCCCAGAACAGCTGAGGCCCGTCCCGCGGCTGACCCCCGCGTCACGGCGACACCGCAGCAGCATCGCACCACCGCACCACCGCACCACCGCACCAGGCGGCCCGACACCGCATCATCCGCATCCCCCGAGCAGAGGCACCCATGAGCACGATCGACCTGAAGCTACGGCCCGCCGCCGCAGCCGCGGCCTCGATCACCGTGCCCCTGGGTGCCTCTCGTTCGTGGCTCGACTGGACGCGCCTGGCCCTCGGCACCGCGTCACGGGTCGTGCTGTACTCGCTGCTCGGCCTGATGGTCTACGCGGCCGCCCCCGCCGCCCTCGGCTGGAGCCCCACCACCGTGATGACCGGCTCGATGGAGCCCCGCATCCACCCCGGCGACGTCGTCGTCGCGAAGCCCGTGGCGGCTGCCGACGTGCACCGCGGTCAGGTCCTCCTCTTCGACGACCCCGACCAGGCCGGGCACCTGCGGCTGCACCGTTACCACGACAACGGCCAGGCCGGGCAGATCGTCACCAAGGGCGACGCCAACCCGAGCGTCGACTCGACGCCGATCGACCGCAGCGCCGTCATCGGCGTCGGGTTCCTGCGCGTGCCGTACGTCGGAACGCCCTTCGTCTGGGCCGCGGCCCACCAGTACGGCCACCTGCTGGTCACCGGCGGACTGCTCATCCTCGTGGTCCTGCTCAGCCGCAACGACCGGTACCTGCTGCGTGACGACCGTGACGAACGCCCCGCGTCGCCGCGGGTGACCGTCCCCGCCGGCCGCCGCGTGCAGCGCCGACGCGAGCGGCGCCTCCGTCGCCTCCGGACCGCAGGAGGCGCGATCGGCCTGGCAGCGATCGGTGGCGGCCTCGCACTCACCCTCGTCGTCTCGGGCGGCGCGCACGCGGCGTTCGCCGCGCCCACGGCGAACCCGACGTCGAGCTTCGGTGCCGGGAACTACGACTGCCTGCAGGACACCTACAACTCGCAGACCTCGTACGGCTTCCCGTACAACGAGACGTCGGGCACGACCACGGCCGACGGCAGCTCGTTCGCCCGTGTGGGCACCCTGAGCGGCGGGGCGACGTTCGTCGCCGGTTCGTGCGCCACCAACCAGAGCCCCTACCTGCAGCTCGACGGCACCGGCCAGGTCACGACGGCGGTCAACCTCACCGGTCAGGCCGCCTTCACGATCGAGACCTGGTTCCGGACGACCAGCGCCGCCGGAGGGACCCTGGCCGCGTTCACCGCTGCGCAGACCGGCACGAACACGACCGCCGACCGTGCGCTCTACCTGACCACGGCAGGCAAGATCGCCCTCGGCGTGCGCCCCACCTCGAGCACGACCAAGGCCACGACGACCCCGGCCTCGTACAACGACGGCGCCTGGCACCACGTGGTCGCCACCCTCTCGGGCACGAGCACGGTCATCTACGTCGACGGTGTCGCGGTCGTGACCGACACCACGAACAAGACCGTGCAGACGGCCACCGGTTACTGGCGCGTGGGCTACGCCCCGCTCGGCGGCCTGCCCTCGGCTCCCACGAACGGCTTCTTCGTCGGCTCGGTCGACGGCACGACGATCTACAACAACTCGGCCCAGACCGCCTCGGCCGTCCAGGCCCGGTACGCGGCCGGCCGCTGACCGACCGCGGCCGCCCGGTCAGCCGGCCAGCGCCTCCTCGATGACCGCGACGACCTCGGGGGCGTCGGGCTCGGTCGTCGGACGGAAGCGGTGCACGGCGCCGCCGGGCGTGATCACGAACTTCTCGAAGTTCCACTTGACGCGGCCGGCCTTGCCGTCGGCGTCGGTGGCCTTCTTGAGCTCGGTGTAGAGCGGGTGCTCACCGCGACCGTTGACCTTGACCTTCTCCATCATCGGGAAGGTCACGCCCCAGGTCGCCGAGCAGTACTCCTCGATGGCCTCGCCGCTCGAGAGCTCCTGGAAGAACTGGTTGCTGGGGAACCCCAGCACCGTGAAGCCCTGCTCGCCGTACTGCTTCTGCAGCGCCTCGAGCTTCTCGTACTGAGGGGCGAGGCCGCAGCGTGAGGCCACGTTCACGACCATCACGACCTTGTCGGCGTAGGCGCCGAACGTGGTGGACTCGCCGCGGATCGTGGTCAGTGTGATGTCGTCGAGGGTCATGCGTCCGACGGTAGGCCCGCCCGCTGCGAGTCCGCTCGCCGGCGCGAGCCTGCCCGGTCGCGCCGCCGTTCCCTCCAGCCCCGTCCCGCCGCGAGCTCTGTGCGGCGGCCACCTGTCCCATCCCCTCGGTCGCCGCCTCGCCCCCTCGCCCCCTCGCCTCGTCAGCCTGCCGCAGCTGGCAACTCCTGACCCGTGTGTCGCCGAGGTCGAGCGAGCCGCCACGTCCTGCGTCCTCTCGGCCCGAGCACTCGCGGCAGTGAGGAGTTCCCGACGCCCGCGACGGGTCGCGGACCGCCCGCCGTCCGGATCAGAGCCCTGATCGCGCTGACCGTCAGGCCCCACCTGTCTTGCACCATCACCGTCCCCGCCCGGAACGGGATCAGACCGTCGCGAGCGATGTCGGCGTCCTTGAGTCGGTCCTTGTCGAAACGTGTCTCGTGGTGCGCTCGTCCGTCGGTCTCGAGACCGACGACCCCGTCGACGACCATGTCGATGATCTTCGAGGTGCCGGAAACAGGCACCTGGCGGGTGACGTGATGCCCTGCCCGTCGCAACCTCGTGCCCGCCGCGCTCTCGAGGATGCTCTCGGCGCCCGGATCGCTCCACGCGACGAGGCCGGCAGCGTCGGCACGTCTCCGGGACAGCACCTCGGCTGCGTCGTCGTCGCCGTCGACGATGCCGGCCCGTCTGGCCCAGTCGACGAGGATGACCGCATCCTCGAACGATCGGGTCTCGACGACTGCCCGAGCCAGGGCGTCACGAGGGTCGACGGCCCAGGTCGAACCCCGATCGGAGAGTTCGAGTGGGTCCCACACGACTCGGACTCCACGCCGCCGTCGAAGCCGCGAAGCCGTCACGGGTACCGACACCGTGACCGGCGGACGGGCCCACGTCCATGCTCCCAGCTGGTGCAACGCGGATGCGCCGGTGAGTCGACCACCCACGGCGACCGCGATGTATCGGGGATCTCCACGCTCCCAGGTGGAGTACCACCCACGCCGGGGTCTGCTGACCGTGCGTGAACGGACCGCGACGGTCAGGTGACGGTCGGTGGCGCCCAGGGCCACCAGGTCGTGTTTGTGGAGGAGTCCTCCAGCCGCTGAGACGAATTCGGCGATCGTTGTCATGGTCCACGAGCGTGTCGACGACGCGGGCCTCGGGTCGAGCCGTCGTCCGCGGGTGTTGAAGGACGGCTCGGCGACGCCGTTCGGGAGGATGCGTCGCCCGAGCCCGGGCTGAGGTCCGACGCGTCGCCCGGGTGACCGGCACCCCTGCCCCGGGTGCCGAGAACGTCTGAGGTGCGCCTCGACCCCGCGGCTCCTGGCCAAGGCTGAAGTCGCCGACGGGAGCGACCGGGTCGACCCCTCGTCGAGAAGTCCTGCCTCCCGCAGCGGATCGCGCGGGAGCGAGGGATGCTGGTGCGTGCGTCGCAGCACCGGTCAGGAGTTGCCGCCGCGTGCGCGTGCGGGTGCGGGTGCGAGTGCGAGTGCGCGTGCGCGTGCACGTGCGGGTGCGGGTGCGGGTGCGGGTGTCGGCAGGAAAGGGAGCTCACTAGACGGCACGGCAGTCGCTGTCAACCCCCCTCGGGTCGACTGGTACGAACTTTGGAGTGCGTGCAACAATTCGCTGAGATGGCTGCCCAGGACGACAAGATCCGCTTCGACGCGCGTGGTCGTGACCTGGACGAGGCCGTCGATATCCTGAGCGCCGGGTACAACGGTCGCGACTTCCACGTCGCCCCGACCGAGGCCCCCTTCGCGTTCCGCCACACGATCGTCGGCGACGGCGCGATGACCCTGCGGTCCACGATGTTCATGGGCCGCGTCGACGGGCAGGCAGCCGCCGGAGACGAGCACGTCGTGCACTGGTTGCTCGACGGACGATCGACCGTCGACAACGGTCGCGACGAGGTGGCCGGCGCCGTCGGGCGACCGATCCTCTTCCCCGAGGGGCGCGAGTTCGAGTTCACGACCGAGGACGTCAACCAGAGCCTGTTGCACCTCTCGAAGTCGGTCGTCGACGAGGTCGCGGCCGAGCGCCACGGCATCATGCCCGGCACGCTCCGCTTCGACCATGCCGCCCCCGTCTCGTCCGCCGCGGTGCAGGCCTGGCACGCCACGGTCCGTCTGATCGGACGCGCCTACCTGGGCTCCGGTGAACCGAGCGACCTGATGCGCACCGAGATGGCCCGGATGGGCGCGGTGGCCCTGCTCGACACCTTCGCCCACACCTCGACCCAGATGCCCGCGGCGCTGCTGGCTCCGCGCAACGCGAGCCTCCGCCTCGCCGTGGAGTACATGCACGCCAGCGCCCACCTGCCGATCTCGGCCGTGGACATCGCCCGGGAGGCGGGGCTCACCGCCCGGGGGCTGCAACAGGCGTTCAGTCGTCACCTCGACACCACGCCCACGGCCTACCTCCGCGAGATCCGCCTCGAGCGCGTGCACGACGCGCTGCGGGCGGCCGCCCCGAACGCCACGACCGTCGCCGACGTGGCCCGGCACTGGGCCTTCGCCCACCTCGGCCGGTTCTCGGCCGCGTACCAGCAGCGGTTCGGCGAGTACCCCCGCGAGACGCTGCACCGCGGCTGAGGCCGTGGGCGCCCGGGGCGTGTGGTCGTCTCGCCGCCGAGCGCGCCTCCTCGGCTCGTGCCGACGGTCAGCGACCGATGGCGGCGTAGACGCGCAGGGCGCCGGGGACGACCTCGACCGTGACGGGCAGCGGCCCGACGCGCTCGCCGTCGGCGTAGGCGGCGACCCCGTCGGCCTCGATCACCGCACGACGCACGCGGTGCACCGTCACGTTCGGGTGGCTCAGGTGGGTTCCCCGGAACACGCTCGGGAACAGCCGCACGAACTGCCAGCGCGTCAGCCGCTCGACCACGAGCACGTCGAGCAGTCCGTCGTCGAGCACGGCGTCGGGCGTGACCTTCATGCCGCCGCCGAGCGACTGGCCGTTGCCGACCGAGATCAGGGTGCCCTCGACGGTCGAGGCGACCCCGTCGAGCTCGAGGCGGTACGAGATGCGCGGCAGGCGCACCAGCTCGATGGCGAGCGCGACGTCGTAGCGTCGGCGCCCCTTCGGCCAGCTCAGCCGGTTGGCCCGCTCGTTCACGACGGCGTCGAAGCCGGCCGAGACCATGCACGCGAACCAGGTGGCCCGGCCGTCGGCCTGCAGCACGCGTCCGGCGTCGATCGTGGTGGGCTCGCCCTCGAGCAGCCGGACCAGGAGGCGCGTGGCGGCCTCGGCGTCGTCGTGGGGCAGCCCGAAGGCCCGGGCCGTGTCGTTGCCGGTGCCCGTCGGCACCAGTCCCAGCGGCACGTCGGTGCCCGCGACGAGGTTGGCCCCGAGGTTCACCATGCCGTCGCCACCGACGACGATCAGTGCGTCGGGTCGCTCGCCGTGGTCCGGGTCGAGCTCGCGACGGGCGGCGGCCACGAGGTCGTCGTAGCTCGACTCGGTGAGCGGCACGACCGTGTGGCCGGCACCGCGGAGCCCGGAGAGCACCCCGTCGGCGAGGTGCTTCCGGCCGCCGGCGGAGGCGCCGGGGTTGATCGCCACGACCAGGCGGAGGGGCGTCGGGGTCATGGGGTCGATCTTGCCAGCCCCGCGCCCGTCCGGGTCGGACGGCCCGCCGCGGGTGGCGGGCATACTGGACGCTGACCCACCTGACGAGAGGCACCTTCACCATGAGCAGCACCCACGGCACCACGACGACCGCGACCCCGGCCCCCTACGAGCCGACGATCCGCGAGTCGCCCAACCGCGGGGCCGGGCTGTTCGTCGGCACGGTGTTCCTGCTGCTCGGCGCCATCGGGTTCCTCGTCGAGGACATGGGCACGTTCTTCTCCACGCAGGGCGCCTCGCTCTGGTTCGTCTGGAACCTCAACCCCGCGCTGGTCGTCGTCTGGGTGCTGGCCGGCGCCGCCCTGATCATCGCGGGGGCGTCCTCGCGGGCCAGCGCCCGCTACATCAACACCTGGATCGGCCTGATCTTCGTCATCTTCGGCGTCGTCGGCTTCTTCCTCGAGGGCACCGACGTCAACTTCTTGGCGTTCAACCTCGGCGACAACATCACGCACCTGGTCGGCGGCCTGTTGCTGCTCGCCACCGCCGTGGGGGCCGAGCGCCGCCGCCGCTGACCCGCGCCGCGGTGCGCCGCACCTCTCGACGGGCTGCGGGCCGGCTGCACGTCTGCCGAGATCGGCCCCGGGGGCTACCGGCACCGCGCCTCCCTGGCTAGGGTTAGGGTCACCTAACCCAGGTGACCCAGGAGGTGCGCACCATGACCGTCGTCATCCCCTTCTCCGAGGCGGTGCGCGAGCGCACGGCCGAGCGGGTCCCCGCCGACGTCGGCTGCTCGTTCATGACCGACCTGCTGATCGGCCGGGGCACGCGGGACGACTACGTGCAGCTGCTCGCCCAGCACTACTTCGTCTACGCCGCCCTCGAGGACGCCGCCGTGCGGTGGTCGGGCGACCCGGTCGTGGCTCCGTTCCTCGCCCCGGGGCTGACCCGGCTGCCGGCCATCGAGGCCGACCTGGCGTTCCTGCTGGGTGACGGCTGGCGGGCCCGCATCTCGCCGCTGCCGACCACCCGTGCGTACGTCGACCGCATCGAGCAGGCGTCGACCTGGGCCGGCGGCTTCATCGCACACCACTACACGCGCTGCCTCGGCGACCTGTCCGGCGGGCACGTGATCCGCAGCATCCTGCAGCGCCGGTTCGGGTTCGACACGAACGGCGTCGGGTTCTTCCTCTTCGCCGAGATCGCCGAGCCGAAGTCGTTCAAGACGACCTACCGTCGCCAGCTCGATGCCGTGGCCTGGTCGGCCGACGAGCGCGAGCACGTGCTCGACGAGGTCTGCGCCGCGTACCGCTTCAGCACCGAGCTGTTCACCGACCTCGCCGCCGCGAAGGCCGCGGCCTAGCCGATCGCCGACAGGCCGACGGGCCGAGCCACCGGGCCGAGGGGCCGAGCCATCGGGCCGACAGGCCGACGGCCCGAGCCACCGGGCCGATGCCCGGTCGTGCCGGGTGGCCCGCCCGTGACGGCCGATGCCTGGTCGTACCGGGCGGTCAGCCCGTGGCGGCGGTCGCCGTGCCGTCGCCCACGCCGGCGTCGGCGGCTGCCTTGATGGCCGGTACGCGCGACGCCTCGCTCATGAAGCGCCGCACGTCGAGGTCGACGATGATGTCGGCCGGCCGCAGCGGGCGCGAGAGGTACAGCCCCTCGAGCGAGGTGATGCGGCTGAGGGCGACGTAGGTCTGCCCCGCGCTGAACACCCGCGAGCCGAGGTCGACGATGGCCCGGTCGTACGTCTTGCCCTGGGACTTGTGGATCGTGACGGCCCAGGCGAGACGCAGCGGGAACTGGGTGAACTCGGCCACGACGTCTTTCTTGAGCTGCTTGGTGGTCGCCGAGTACGAGTACTTGTGCTTCTCCCACACGACGGGCTGCACCTCGTGCACCTCGCCGTCGACCTCGACGAAGACGGTGTCGCGCACCCGGGTGACGACGCCCGTGGTGCCGTTGACCCACCGTTGCTCGGAGTCGTTGCGGAGGAACATCACCCGGGCCCCGACCTTGAGCTCGAGAGCCTCGTCGGCCGGGTAGGCCCGCCCGCCGAACTCGCCGCTGACCTCGGCCTTGGCGGTCATCACCTTGCCCGACAGGCGATCGAGCTCGACCTTGTTGATGCGGTTGACCGTGTCGTTGCGCGTGGCCAGGGTGATGGCCCCGCCGTCGGTCGGCACGGGGCGGGCCCCGGCGCCGTTCAGCGCCCCGGCGATCTCGGCCGTGACCCGACCGTGCCGCACGGCGTTGAGCATCTCTTTGAAGTCGCCCTCGGTCTGGCGGTGGATGAAGGCCAGCTCGTAGATGCGCAGACTCGCCTCGGCCCAGACCTTGGCGTCGAAGAACCACATCGAGCGGTAGTTGTCGCGGAAGTACTCGCGCTCTTCGGCGTCGCCCGGCACCGGCGGCAGTTGGTACGGGTCGCCGAACAGCACGACCTGCACGCCGCCGAACGGCTCGTGCTTGCGCTGCCGGGCCTGGCGCAGCGAGCGGTCGATGGCGTCCATCAGGTCGGCGTTGACCATCGAGACCTCGTCGATGACGAGCGTGTCGATGGTGTTCAGCAGCTTGCGCAGCTCGGCGTTCTGCTCGATGTCGTGGTCGGCGATGAGCCCCACCGAGAGGCGGAACAGCGAGTGGATCGTCTGGCCGCCGACGTTGAGGGCGGCGACGCCCGTGGGGGCGCAGATGACGATCTGCTTCGAGGTGTTCCACGACAGGTGGTTCAGCAGCGTCGACTTGCCCGTGCCTGCCCGGCCCGTGACGAAGATGTGCTCGCGGGTGTTCTCGATCGCGTCGTACAGCGCCTGCTGTTCGGCGGAGAGGGCCACGCTCACGACGACGAGCACCTTTCGGGAGGGGGTGGGGGAGGCCACCAATCTACCCGCGACGGCGGTGGTGCTCGGGAGTTCGTGACCCGCGCCTCCTATTGTTGTCGTCATGTCGTCGTCTGTGGGGGAGGAGACGCGCCCACCGCTCGGCTGGCCGTTCGTCGCGATCTGGGGCGGGGCGCTGCTCTTCGTGCTGATCGGTTTCTGGGTCACCGTCGTGGCCCTGAACGCCACCGTCTACAGCGCCGCCGGGTTCGCCCGCGGCTACGTGGCGGCGGTCGACCGCGGCGACACGTCGAGCGCCTTGACCCTCGCGGGCGTCGCGCCGACCGACCAGCTGGCCGACGCGCTGCTCGAGGTGCCCTCGCTCGGTGGCGTCGACGACGTGACCGAGGTGGGCGACGTCGACCTCGGCGACGACACCCACGCGATCACGCTCTCGTACTCGATGCAGGGCACGTCGGCCACGGCCGAGGCCCCCGCGCAGTCGCAGTTCGTCGTGCAGCGGGTCGGCACCCGGTTCGGGCTCTTCCACTCGTGGCGCTTCGTGCAGGCGCCCACGGCCCAGCTCGACGTGACGCCCCAGCACGACTCCCGCTTCACGGTGGACGGCCGCGACGTCACGACCGACGCCCCCGACGTCGCGACCCGGTTCACGGTCCTGGCGCCGTCGCGGTTCGAGCTCGACCACTCGTCGCGCTACCTCGAGGCGCCGACCGTCGAGGCCGACGTGCTCACGGTGGGGGCGACGTCGGCGGTGTCGATCGAGGTCCAGCCCCGGGAGGCGTTCGTCGAGGCCGTGCAGGACATGGTCGACCAGCAGCTCGACGAGCAGTGCGTCACGCAGCAGGTGCTGTTGCCGGCCGGGTGCCCCTTCGGACGCCAGGTCGACGACCGGGTCACCGACGATCCGACGTGGACGGTGCCGGTGCACCCCGTCGTCTCGATCGTGCCGGGTCCGTCGGGACAGTGGCAGGTGCCCGGGGTGGCCGGCACGGCCCACCTCGTCGTCGGTGCCCAGTCGCTCTTCGACGGCAAGCGCTACACGATCGACGAGGACGTCCCGTTCACCGTCACGTACCTGATGCGCATCAGCACGTCCGACGAGCTGACGTTCGACTGACCCGACCCTCGCGTCAGCGGACGGAGGCGCGGCGCAAGAACGCGAACGTCCCCGCGATCGCCGCCGCCGCGAGCAGTGCCGCGGTGAGCGCCGCCCACCAGCTCTGGTAGCTCGCGAACACGGCGGGCAGCGAGGGGCCGGCGGCCAGGAGCGCGACGGCCAGCACGAGCACGACGCCGATCGAGATGCCCAGCGGGCCCCGCGGCCCGAACCGCAGCCAGGCCGCTCCGAACACCCCGCCGGCCGTCTGGGCGACGAGGGCGCCGAGGAACACGATCGGGACGAGCACGCCCAGGTCGCCGGCACCGAGGACGTTGACGTCGAAGACGTAGAAACCGCCGAACCAGTGGTCGGTCAGCACCTCGAGCGCGAGCAGGGCGGCGAACACCCCGGTCAGGTAGAGCGCGACGAGGGTGTGGGTCACGGCGGTGCCCAGCGCGAACGCCCGTCGCGTCGCCCCGAACGAGGCGGCGAGGGGGAAGGTCGACGCGACCGAGGCCACGCCCATGGCGACGAGGTACCCGGACTGGGCCCACACGACCCCCGGGTTGAAGCGTGCGCCGGTGGCGTACGAGGCGCCGTCGTCGTAGGCGCCCGAGCGTTGCAGTGTGACCTGGATCACCACGGTGACGGCGAACGTGATGGCGACGATGAGCAACGGCACGAGCAGCGCGCTGCGCCGACGGGCGAACTGCAGTCGGACGACGGGCAGGATGCGGTTCACGAGGCGACCCCTTCGAGTTCGGTGTCGCGCGAGCCGAGGGCCGCGACGACCTGTTGCAGTGAGACCCCCGAGAGCTCGACTCCCGCCGCGGCGGCGTCGGTTCGCGTGGAGTGGTCGGCGACGCCGTCGACCACCGCCGTCTTCAGTCCGCCGACCGCGTGCTGCGACAGGAGGCGGCGCCCCGCGGCGAACCGGTCGACGGCGGATGCCGTCCCGGCGACCTGGTAGGCGGAGGCCCGCGCCTGGTCGACGTCGGAGTCGAGGCGCACCCGGCCCTCGTCGAGCACGACCACCCGTTCGAGCAGGGCCTCCATCTCGTCGATCAGGTGGGTCGAGAGCAGGATCGTCCGGGGGTGGGCCGAGTAGTCGGCGAGCAGGCGGTCGTAGAACAGCTGCCGGGCCGTGGCGTCCAGTCCGAGGTAGGGCTCGTCGAAGATCGTCAGCGGTGCCCGCGAGGCCATGCCGATCACGATCGACGCGGCGGACAGCTGCCCGCGAGACATCTTCTTCAGGTCGGTCTTCTCGGGCACTCGCAGGTCGGCGGCGAGGTCGCGGGCGAGGGTGGCGTCCCACCCGCGGTGGAAGGCCGGTGCCACCGAGAGCACGTGCTTCAGTCTGAAGCCGTCCGGGTATCGCTGGCTGTCGCGCACGAACGACACCCGCGACAGGACGTCGGCGTGGTCCGCGGGCTCTCGGCCGAAGACCCGCACCGCGCCTCCCGACGGCCGTTCCTGGCCGGCCACGCAGGCCATCAGCGTCGTCTTGCCGGCGCCGTTGCGGCCGAGGAGGCCGCAGATGACGCCCTCGTCGACGCTGAGGTCGACGCCGTCCAGGGCGCGCGAGGAGCCGTAACGACGGCTCAGGTCGGTGATCTCGATCACAGGGCTCATGACTGGTCCTCTTCTTCGATCAGGTGGTGGAGGGCGGCGGCGTCGATGCCCAGCGCGCGTGCCTCGGCCACCAGCGGGCGCACGTACTCGTCGGCGAAGCGGGCCCGTCGGTGTTCGGCCAGCCGCTCGCGGGCACCGGTCGCGACGAACATGCCGACGCCCCGGCGCTTGTAGAGGATGCCGCGGTCGACCAGCAGGTTGACGGCCTTGCCTGCCGTGGCCGGGTTGATCCGGTAGAACGCGGCGAGCTCGGTGGTCGACGCCACCGGTGCCTCGTCGGCGTAGGTGCCGTCGAGCACGTCCTTCTCGATCTGCGCAGCGAGTTGCTGGAAGATCGGCGTCCCGTCGTCGAGCACGACTGCTCCTTTGGTTAGCTACTTGAGTAGTTAACCTAGGAGGCGCGGGTCGGCCTGTCAAGGACCGTCCCGTCAAGGACCGTCCCGTCACGGATCGTCCCGTCACGGATCGTCCCGTCACGGACCGTCCCGTTCAGGCGCTGGCGGCTCCCGCCCCCGCGAGGTCGCGCACGTCGTCGACGCCGCCGAAGGTCGAGCGGTAGGCGCGCGGGGTCGTGCCGAGCACACGCGCGAAGTGGTGGCGCAGGACGGCCGCCGAACCGAAGCCGACCTGGTCGGCGATCGCGTCGATGCCGAGCCCGGTCGCCTCGAGCAGCTCCTGCGCCCGCAGGAGGCGCTGGCGGGTGAGCCACGCCCCGGGCGTCGCCCCCAGCTCGGCCTTGAAGCGACGGGCGAAGGTGCGCGGCGACATGTGCGCCCTCGCGGCCAACCCCTCGATGCTCAGGTCGTCGCGGAGGTGTCCGAGCATCCAGTCCGTGAGCGGGGCCAGCGAGTCGTCGACCTCGACCGGGAGCGGGGTCTTGATGAACTGGCTCTGGCCACCGTCGCGGTGCGGCGGCACGACCATCCGGCGGGCGATCACGTTCGCGGCGGCGACGCCGTGCTCGCGGCGGACGAGGTGCAGGCAGGCGTCGATGCCGGCGGCCGTGCCGGCGCTCGTGATGACGCGGCGGTCCTCGACGAAGAGCACGTCGGCGTCGACCTCGACCGCGGGATGGTCGCGCTGCAGGGCGTCCGAGTAGCGCCAGTGGGTCGTCGCCCGGCGGCCGTCGAGCAGCCCGGCCTCGGCCAGCACGAACGCCCCGCTGCACACGCTGAGCAACCACGCCCCGCGCGCCTCGGCCGCGACGAGCAGTTCGCGCACGGCCGGCGAGACGAGCTCGGCCTGGTCGGGCCGGTTCCACAGGGCCGGCACGCAGACGACGTCGGCGTCGGCCGCGGCACCCAGGTCGAGGTCGACCGTGATCGAGAAGCCCTGGTTCGTGCGGACGAGCCCGGGGTGCTCGGTCACGATGCGGTGCTCGAACGGAGGCGCGCCCTCGTCGGTCCGGTCGAGGCCGAACACCTCGCAGAGCACCCCGAACTCGAAGGGCGCGACGCCGTCGGCGACGATCGTGGCGACGGTGCGGAACGGGGACATGGGGTCTCCTGGGGTGGGGCGAGCCGCACACCGCCACGAAGTGGACACCGCGCCATCTTTTCTCGTGGCGTCGTGTCCACATCGTGGCGGGCTGGCGGGCTGGCGGGCTGGCGGGCTGGCGGGCTGGCGGGCTGGCGGGCTGGCGGGCTGGCGGGATGGCGGGATGTCGACGGGTGGTGGCAAGACTGCCACTCGTGGCAGGACGTGTCCACTCGTAGAGTTCCTGCCATGACCGCCGAGCCCCGCCCGAACGCCGAGCCCCGCCCGAACGCCGAGCCCCGCCCGACCGCCGCCGTCCTCGACGACCTGCTCGCGCCTCCTACGCCCGTGGCCGCCCGCGCCCTCGAGGCGGCCGCCGTCGTGTCGAGTCCGGTCCTGCTCGCGCACAGCCTTCGCTCGGCGGCGCTCGCCGTGGCCCTGGGGCGACTCGAGGGTCTGGAGTTCGACCACGAGTTGCTCTTCGTGGCGGCGGCGCTGCACGACGTCGGACTGGCCGGCCCGTTCGACAGCCATGCCGAGCCCTTCGAGCGGGCCGGGGGAGAGGTCGCCCGTGTGTTCGCGACCGGGGCGGGGTGGTCGTCCGACCGGTCGCAACGGGTGGCCGAGGTCGTCGTGCGGCACATGTGGCCCGCGGTCTCGCCCGGCCTCGACGTCGAGGGGCACCTGCTCGAGCGGGCGACGAGCCTCGACGTGTCGGGGGTGGGCGGCGACGACTGGCCGACCGAGCTGGTCGCCGCCCTCGTCGACCGACTGCCCCGCGACGGCTTCGGTGTCGAGTTCGGTGGGCTGATGTCCGCGCAGGCGCACCGGAAGCCCGGGTCCGAGGCCGATCGGACGATCCGGGGCGGCATGCGCGACCGGATCGCCGCGAACCCGCTCGACCGCCTCTGACCCCGGCGCCCGGGCACCCCGCGCCCGGGCACCCCGCGCCCGGGCACCGGGTGGGCCACGGGCGCGTGCATCGCGCCCCCTCCCGCGATCGCCCTCCATCGGCTAGAATGATGCAAACGTATGAATTTGGAGAGCACCCGCATGGCACACCCCCTCGAGTTCGGCCTCGACACCTTCGGCGACATCACCGACCGCCTCGACGGCAGCCCGGTCACCCACGCCCAGGCCATCCGCAACCTGGTCGAACAGGCCGTCCTGGCCGACGAGGTGGGCCTCGACTTCATCGGCGTCGGCGAGCACCACCGCAAGGACTTCGCCGTCTCGGCACCCGAGGTCGTGCTCGCCGCGATCGCCGCCCGCACGAAGACGATCCGCCTGGGCTCGGCCGTCACCGTCCTCAGCTCGGACGACCCCGTGCGCGTGTTCCAGCGCTTCGCCACGGTCGACGCGATCTCGAACGGCCGTGCCGAGGTCATCCTCGGCCGCGGCTCGTTCACCGAGTCCTTCCCGCTCTTCGGTCTCGACCTGCAGGACTACGAGGTGCTCTTCGAGGAGAAGATCCAGCTCTTCGCCGAACTGCTGAAAGAGGGGCCGACGACCTGGTCGGGCACCGTCCGCGCCGGCCTCGACGCACAAGAGGTCTACCCGAAGACCGAGGGCGGCTCGATCCGCACCTGGGTCGGCGTCGGCGGATCGCCGCAGTCGGTCATCCGTGCCGCGCACTACGGCTTCCCGCTCTTCCTCGCGATCATCGGCGGCCAGCCCGCCCAGTTCGCGCCCTACGCCGACCTCTACCGACGCGCCCTCGGCGAGTTCGGCCACGACTCGCAGCCGATCGCGATGCACTCGCCCGGTTTCGTGGCCGAGACCGACACCGAAGCCAAGGAGGCGCTGTTCCCGTACCAAGAGGAGCAGACGAACCAGCTCGGTCGCGAACGCGGCTGGCCCCCCTACAGCCGTGCGCAGTACGAGGCCAGCGCCAGCTCGACCGGTGCGCTCTACGTGGGTTCGCCCGAGACCGTCGCCACGAAGATTGCACAGAACATGCGCCTGCTCGGCGCGACGCGCTTCGACATGCGGTACAGCATGGGCCGCCTGCCGCACGAGCTCATGATGCGCAGCATCGAGCTGTACGGCACGAAGGTCGTTCCGCTGGTACGCGAGATGCTCGCTTGACCTGACCCGCGCCTCCTCGGGGCGTCAGCGGGTGCGCTCGCGCTGGTGTGACAGCGCCTCGAGCTGCTCGTTGTACGCCCTGAGCTCGGCGTCGTCGTCGCGCTCGGCCTGGCGGTCCTTGCGGACGGCCTCTCGACCGTCGCTGCGGCTCCACATGATCGCCACCGCGATGGCCATGACGATCGTCGGGATCTCGCCCACGCTCCAGGCGATGCCGCCGGCGACGTACTGGTCCTGCATCGGGGTCGGCCCCCAGGTGCGGCCCATGGCGCCGTACCAGTCGGCCAGGAAGAGGCCCGTGGCGCTCATGATGCCCAGGCCGAAGAACGCGTGGAACGCCATGGTCCCGAGCAGCACGACGAGCCGGGCCGGGTAGGGGAGTCGACCCTTGACCGGGTCGATGCCGATCATCGACTGCACGAAGAGGTAACCGGTGATCAGGAAGTGCACGATCATCCAGTAGTGGCCGATGTGCGTGGTCGTCGCCCAGCTGAACAACGGCGTGTAGTAGAACGCCCACAGCGAGCCCGCGAACAGCACCGCCGAGATGATCGGGTTGCTGACGAACGTCGCGAACCGCGAATGCACCAGGATCATGATCCACTCACGACCGCCCCGCGTGCCGTCGCTGCGCTTCTTGATGGTGCGCAGGGCGAGCGTGACCGGGGCGCCGGGCACGAGCAGCACGGGTACGAGCATGCCCAGCGCCATGTGCGCGAGCATGTGCGTGCTGAAGAGGTACTCCTCGTAGACGTTCGGGGCACCGCAGGTGATGTAGAACAACACGACGAGGCCCGCCACCCACGAGACGGTCCGGCCGACCGGCCAGCGGTCGCCGCGGCGGTGCAGGCGCACGACGCCGGCCAGGTAGAAGAAGACGCCGAAGGCGCAGAGCAGGCCCCAGAGCAGGTCGACGTTCCACTCGGTGAGGTAGCGCAGGGGCGTCAGCTCGGGCGGCAGGGCCTCTTCGGTGAGGATGACCGCGGGGGTCGGATCGGCCAGGTCGGCCGCCGCGACCTGCTCGACCGGGGTGGCCGTCCGGGCGAGTGCCGCGGCGACTCCGGAGGCGAGCCCCATGAAGGCGAGCTCGGCGGTGACGAACCACCAGAAGAGCTTGGCCGTCGCCTTGGGGTGGGTGGCGAGGCGGCCGACGAGCCACCGGCGCTGCACGACGCCGAACAAGCCCAGAGCGACGAGGGCGAACGTCTTGACGAGTACGAGCACGCCGTAGCCCGACGTCAGGGCCGACCAGTCGCCGATGCGGATGGCGGCGCTGCCGATGCCCGACACCGCGACGACCACGAAGCAGACGATGGCCACGCTCGAGTAGCGCGCGAGCACGATCGCCAGCCGCCCGCTCGAGAGGTGCCCGCGCAGCAGCACGATGGCGAGCAGGCCGCCCAACCAGACCGACGCTCCGACCAGGTGCAGGGCGAGGTCGGTGACGGCGGCGTCGTGGCCACTCGTGCCGGCCGCGTGGCCCTGCTCGGCGATGGGGATGAGCCCGCCGGCGGCGAGCACCGTCACGGCGACGATCAACCAGATGTTGCGGACGATGAAGCAGAGCACGGTGACGGTCGCGGCGATCAGCGTCGTGATGAGCCAGGCGATGCCGAGCTCGGTGTTCGTCAGGAAGAACGCGAGCGTCCGCCCGAACTGGTCGTCGAAGGTGACCGGCACGTTGGCGACGCTGAGGAACGTGAAGAAGGTGGTGATCGCCGAGGCGACGGCCCAGAAACCCGCCGCGGCGGCGGCGACGTCCAGGGCGCGGTCGTACTCCGCTTCGCGTCGGGTGAGTGCGAAACACGTCAGGAAGAGCGTGCCGATGGTGAGGGCCGCACCGATGTTGCCCAGCATCTTGGCCATGGGCAGGCCGTAGCGCACGACCTCGCCGGGGTCGACGACGAGGGGCGCGTCGGCTGCCCCGCCGAACTTCAGCGCGGCGAGGAGGGACGCGAACGCCACCAGCACGAGCAGTGCGGGCGCCGTGGTACGAGCGAGTCTGGGCATCGTCTACCAGGGTAAGTCGGATCGCCTGGTGAACAGGCGGGGGTGAGGGACGTCGTTCGACGTCGAGTGATCGGAACGAGAGAAGGGGCGGGACGACCGATGGTCGTCACGCCCCTTCTCGGGTGCTCGAGAGAGCGAGGACTACTTGACGGCAGCCTTGAGCTTGCTGCCGGCGCTGACCTTGACGCTGTCGCTGGCGGCGATCTCGAGGGCCTCACCCGTCTGCGGGTTGCGGCCGGTGCGAGCGGCGCGGTGCGTCTTCTCGAAGGCGATCCACCCGGGGATGGTGACCTTCGTGCCGTCGGCGACCGACTTCGAGACGACGGAGAAGAACGCGTCGACGACGCCGCTGACGGCGGCCTGGCTCTGGCCGGACTCGGATGCGACAGCTGCGACGAGCTCGGTACGGTTCAGTGACTTGTCAGCCATGTAAATGTCCTCCTCGGACTTCATTCGGTGTGACGAGACACGGCGTTCACCATGCCTGTGCGATCGAGACCAGAGAGCCGAGGGCCCTGTGGAACCGGTTGAAACCTACCAGGAAGACTTCGTGATGCCCGGCAACTCGCCACGGTGGGCCATGTCGCGGAACCGCACGCGGCTGATGCCGTAGGCCTTGAGGTGACCGCGGGGGCGGCCGTCGACCGAGTCGCGGTTGCGGAGGCGGACCGGCGACGCGTTGCGCGGCAGCTTCTGCAGACCGAGGCGAGCGGCCTCGCGGCTCTCGTCGGAACCGTTCGGGTCGATCAGGGCCTTCTTCAGCTCGAGACGCTTCTCGGCGTAGCGGGCCACGATCTCGGCGCGCTGGTTGTTCTTGGCGATCATGCTCTTCTTGGCCATTTTTAGCGCTCCTCGCGGAATTCGACGTGCTTGCGAATCACCGGGTCGTACTTCTTCAGCACGAGACGGTCGGGGTTGTTGCGACGGTTCTTCTTGGTCACGTACGTGAAGCCGGTGCCCGCCGTCGAGCGGAGCTTGATGATGGGACGGACGTCCTGTTGACGAGCCATTAGATCTTCTCCCCACGAGCGAGCAGGTCCTTGACGACCGACTCGATGCCACGAGCGTCGATGACCTTGATGCCCTTGGCGCTGAGCTGCAGCGTCACGTTACGACGAAGCGACGGCACGTAGTACGTCTTCTTCTGGATGTTCGGGTCGAAACGACGCTTGGTGCGTCGGTGCGAGTGCGAGATGTTGTGTCCGAAGCCGGGAACGGCTCCGGTCACCTGGCAGGTTGCTGCCATGGTTTTCCTCCGTAGATACCGTGAGGGCCGGAGCCCTCACCCAAGGTCACTTGTCGGCGCGCCGGTCCCCCTTGCTCGATCGAAGGATCGGGCGATGGTGCCGGGAGGCGGTGCACATGGGCGCAGAGAGCGCCCAACCAAAGGGAGAGCTTACGCGACACGCCCGGACCCACGCAACCCGCGCCTCCTCGGCCCGGTCGGCGAGGCCGTGCGGACGCGAGGCGCGGGGACGAGGAGGCGCGGCTCAGCGGATCGCGGAGGCGTCGGCCGCCGCACGGGCCTCGGCCGTGCACGCGGGGCACAGGCCGAACACGTCGACCACGTGCTGCGCCTCGGTGAACCCGTGCGTCGCGGCGACGTGCTGGGCCCAGGTCTCGACCTCGTCGGCCTCGATCTCGACGGTGGTGCCGCAGTTGCGGCAGATGAGGTGGTGGTGGTGGGTGCCCGGGGTGCAGGCGCGATAGAGGCTCTCGCCCTCTTGTTGCAGGGAGTCGGCCGAGCCGTCGGCGGCGAGGTCTGCCAGGGCCCGGTAGACCGTGGCCAGGCCGATGCCGGTCTCGCGCAGGTGGGCGTGCAGCGCCTGGGCGCTGACGAACCCCTCGCTCGTGCCGAGTGCTTCTCGCACGGCCTCGCGTTGCCACGTGTTGCGTCGGACCACCACGTCGTCCTGCCTCTCTGTGTCAGACCCCGGTCGAGGCCAAGGGTACCCGCGGGCCCCTGCGCTGCTTCACGGCGGCGGTCGTCCGACGCCAGCTGACCAGGCGGCAGACGAGCCAGATCGTGAACGAGATCGTGGTGACGTACGGGCTGATCGGCAGGCCGCCGCCGAGGGCGAGCAGGATGCCGCCGACGACCGAGACGACGGCGAAGGTCACGCTCAGCACGGGCACGAGTCGCGGGTTCACGGTCAGCCTCAGCGCGGCCGCCGCGGGTGTCACGAGCAGCGAGAGGACGAGCAGCGCCCCGATGATCTGCACCGACACCGCGACCGACAGGCCCAGCACGAGCATGAAGACGATGCCGAGCGTGCGCACGGGAACGCCCGCCGCCGCGGCGACGTCGGGGTCGACGCTGGCGAAGGTCAGCGGACGCCAGATGACGATCAGCGTGACGATCACGACGGCCGAGATGGCGACCAGCCAGCCCAGCTGCGGGTTGTCGACCGACACGATCTGGCCGGTCAGCAGCCCGAACTTGTTGGCCGACCGCCCCCGGTAGAGCGCCAGGAAGAGGATGCCGAGGCCCAGGCCGAACGGCATGAGCACCGCGATGATCGAGTTGCGCTCCCGTGCACGGGTGCCCAGCAGCCCGATCAGCAGGGCGGCGATCAGGCTGCCGACGAGCGAACCGCTGACGACGTCGACGCCGATCAGCAGGGCGGCGGCGGCGCCGGCGAACGAGAGCTCGCTGATGCCGTGCACCGCGAAGGGCATGTTGCGCGTGATCACGAAGGGCCCGATCAGGCCGCCCACCAGGCCGAGCACGGCGCCCGCGATGACGCTGTTGCGCACCAGCACGAGCAGCTCGCCGAAGTCCTGGAAGCTGAACAGCTGCGACCACAGGTCGGTCATCGGACGAGCCCTTCGTCGTCGTGGTGCTCGTCGACGTGGTGGTCGTGCCCGTCGTGGCTGCCGACGATCACGATGCGGCCCATGGTGCGGATCACGTCGACCGGGGTGCCGTAGAGGTCGCTCAGCACGTCGGCGCGCAGCACCTCGTCGGGTGTTCCGATGCGGAACCGGCCCCCGGCGAGGTAGAGCACGCGGTCGACCACGTCGAGGATGGGGTTGACGTCGTGCGTGACGAACACGACCGCGGCGTTGCGGGCGCGCCGCTGCTCGTCGATCAGGCGGGTGACCTCGCGCTGGTGGCGCAGGTCGAGCGAGATGAGGGGTTCGTCGCAGAGCAGCAGGGCCGGCTCGGCGGCCAGGGCCTGGCCGACGCGCGTGCGCTGTTGCTCGCCGCCGCTGAGGCTGGCGACCGGCGAGGTCGCGAACGACGTCGCGCCGACCTCGTCGACCAGGGCGTCGATGCGAGCCCGTTCGGCGGCCGACTCGCGGCGCGGCCCCCAGCGGTGACCCGTGACGCCGAGCGCGATCATGTCGCGGGCGCGCAGCGGGGTGCCGGACTCCATCAGCCGTTGCTGCGGCACGTAGCCGATGCGGCGGTGGCCGCGCCCGACCGGTCGGCCGAGGAACTCGATGCTGCCCTCGGTCAACTGCTGTTGCCCGAGGATGGTGCGCAGCATCGTCGTCTTGCCCGCGCCGTTCGGCCCGAGCACGGCGATGAACTCGCCCGGCCGCACGTCGAGGTCGAGCCCCGACCAGAGCGTGCGGGCGCCGAACGAGACCCCGGCGTCGCGGAGGCGCAGCACGGCGTCGCCGCCGCCACCGGCCGAGGAGGCGCGGGTGGCGGCGGCGACGGAGGTCGCGCCGGACGGGTCGGTCACTCGCCGAGGGCCGCCGAGATCGCGTCGATGTTGCTCTGTTGCCATGCCACGTAGTCTTCCCCCTCGGGCAGCAGCTCGGTGACCGGCACGATGGCGACGCCGGCGTCGGTCGCGGCCTTCTCGACCTGCTCGGTCTCGGGGCTCGAGGTCTGCTCGTTGTAGGCGAGCAGGTCGACCTTCCCGTCGGTGAAGAGCTTGAGGGTGTCGTTGAGCACGGCGGGCGAGACGTCGTCGCCCTCCTCGATGGCCTCGGAGAACTCCGCCGGCGTCACGTTGACCAGGCCCATGGCGTCGAAGAGGTAGCCGGGCACGGGCTCGGTGTAGGCGACCGGGTCGCCGTCGTGGGCCGTCTTGATCGAGGCGGCCTGCGCCTCCAGGTCGGCGATCTTCGTGCCGAAGGCCTCGGCGTTCGCGGTGAAGGTGTCGGCGTTCGCGGTGTCGACCCGGCCGAACTCGTCGGCCAGGGCCGTGGCGAGCTTCGCCATGCTCGGCAGGCTGTAGAACACGTGCTCGTTGAACGCGGCGTGGTCGTGGTCGTCGTGCCCGTCGGCCTCGGCGGTGGCGTCGTCGCTCGCGGCGTCGGTGGCCTCGTCGGCGTGGTCGTCGTGCCCGGCCTCGGGGTCGAGCCCCGAGACGTCGACGGCGTTGACCACGGTGGCGTCGGTTCCGCTCGCGTCGACCATCGTGTCGACGAACGAGTCGTAGCCGCCGCCGTTCTCGACGATCACGTCGGCCTTCGAGACGGCCAGCTGCGTGCGGGCGTCGGCCTCGTACGAGTGCGGGTCCTGCGAGGGGTCGCTGATGATGCTGGTGACGTCGACCAGGTCGCCTCCGACCGTCTCGGCGATGTCGCCGTAGACGTTGGTCGACGTGACCACCGAGATCGCGCCTCCGTCGGTGGAGTCGGTCGAGCCCGAGGCGCCCGTGGCGCAACCGCTCAGCACGAGGGCCGCGGCGGCGGGCAGGACGAGCAGGGTCGGCAGCGAGCGCATCTTCATGGCCGTCACGCTATTGCTACTGATAATGATTGTCAAAATGAGGAGGCGCGGGTCGGCCGAGCGCGCCTCCTCGGCTGGTCGGCACCCCAGGAATGCGCCGAGACCCCCGTGCGCGCACGGGGGTCTCGGTCACTTCCTGGGGTCTCGCCGGACCTAGGCCTTCGTGGCGGCCTCGACGGACTCGGCGCCGGCGGCGTCGTCGTCCTCGCGACCGGGTGTCTTGAGGTTCCACTTCTTGATCACGAAGCTGAACAGGACGTAGTAGACGACCGCGTACCCGAGCCCGATCGGGATCAGCCAGATCGAGTTCTGCGAGATGTTGAAGTTCAGCACGTAGTCGATCAAGCCCGCCGAGAAGGTGAACCCGGTGTGGATGTCGAGAGCGTTGACCAGCATCATCGACGTCCCGGTCAGCACCGCGTGGATCACGTACAACGGCCAGGCGACGAACATGAACGAGAACTCGAGCGGCTCGGTGATGCCCGTGATGAACGCGGTCAGCGCCGTGGACAGCATGATGCCGCCGATCAGCTTCTTCTTCTCGGGGCGGGCGTGACGCCAGATGGCCAGGGCCGCCGCGGGCAGGGCGAACATGAAGATCGGGAAGAACCCGGTCATGAACACCCCGGCGCTCGGGTCGCCGGCGAAGAAGCGGTTCAGGTCGCCGCGCACGACCTCGCCGCTCGCGTTCGTGTAGTCGCCGACCAGGAACCAGACGACCGAGTTGAGGATGTGGTGCAGGCCGGTGGGGATCAGCAGGCGGTTGGCGACGCCGTAGACGCCGCTGCCGACGACGTCGTTCGACGCGACCGCCTGGCCGATGCCGGTGAGGGCGTTGTTGAACAGGGGATAGATGAACGACATGACGACGCCGACGACCAGGCCCGTGACGGCGGTGAGGATCGGCACCATGCGACGGCCGGAGAAGAACCCGAGGAAGTCGGGCAGCTTCGTGCGGTAGAAGCGCTGCCAGATCATCGCCGAGAGGATGCCCATCACGATGCCGGCCAGCACGCCGTAGTTGATGACCTCGGGGTCGCCCGTCGGGGTCTCGCGGCCGGCGAGCACGACCGGCGACATGGCCTTGAAGACGCCGTCGATCACCATGTAGCCGACGACCGCGGCGAGGGCCGTCGAACCGTCCGACTTCTTGGCCCAGCCGATCGCGATGCCGACCGCGAAGATCAGCGGCAGCCAGGTGAAGACCGCCTGCCCGGCCGCTCCGATCACCGAGGCGCCGGTCTCGAAGCCCGGGATGGCGCCGAGCAGGTCGTCCTGCCCGAGGCGCAGCAGGATGCCCGCGGCGGGCAGCACGGCGATCGGCAGCATGAGGCTGCGCCCGAGGCGCTGCAGCACCGCGAACGCGGCCGAGCCCCTCTTCTTGGTCGGGGCCGACTCGGTCGTCGTCGTCATCAGGTGGTCCTCTCGTCGGTGAGCAGCCGTGGTGCGGGGTGGGTGTCGTGCGGGCGGAGGCGGTTCGGGAGGCGCGGGTCGCGTCGAGCGCGGAGCCAGCCCGGTCCTGTCCGGTCATGACCAGTGAGTGGTAGTTTCCTCAGACCGACGGGTGGTGTCAACTAGGACGACCCCCTGTCACCGCGAGGGACCGACCCACGGAGGAGAACAACTCATGTCGAAAGCACAGGCCATGATCGACGGACTCGGCGGCGCCGACAACATCGAGGAGATCGAGGGCTGCATCACGCGCCTCCGAACCGACGTGCGGGACATCTCCCTCGTCGACGACGCCGCCCTCAAGGCCGCGGGAGCGACGGCCGTCGTCCACGCGGGCGGCAGCGTCCAGGTGATCGTCGGCACGATCGCCGACTCGCTCGCCGAAGACATCAACGACCTGCTGCCGTGACCACGGTCGTCTCACCCGTCGCCGGCCGGGTGACGGCGCTCGCCGAGGTGCCCGACGCCGTGTTCGCGGGGCAGCTCGTGGGCGCGGGCGTCGCGGTCGAGCCGAGCGCGCCTCCTGCCGGTGGCCTGGTCGCCGTCGTCTCGCCCGTCGCGGGCGAGATCGTCAAGCTGCACCCGCACGCGTTCGTCGTGGTGGGGGAGTCGGGCACGGGCCTGCTCGTGCACGTCGGCATCGACACCGTCAAGCTCGGCGGCACGGGCTTCGAGCTCGCCGTCGCCGAGGGCGCGACCGTCGCGGCGGGCGACCTCGTCGTCCGCTTCGACCCGGCCGTCGTGGCCGAGGCGGGCTACTCGGCGGT
Organism: Frigoribacterium sp. CFBP 8751; assembly: GCF_014841545.1. Taxonomy (NCBI): domain Bacteria; kingdom Bacillati; phylum Actinomycetota; class Actinomycetes; order Micrococcales; family Microbacteriaceae; genus Frigoribacterium; species Frigoribacterium sp. CFBP 8751. The sequence continues at coordinate 123,641 of NZ_JACYUB010000006.1, read as the reverse complement.
CATCCCGGTCGTCGTGCTCGACAGCACCCCCGACAGCGTCCCGCAGCGGGCCGTCGGCACGACCGTCGCCTCGGGCGAGCCCCTCTTCGACCTCTGAGGCCGACGCGTCGCGGTCGGGAGTCAGTCGGGCGTCGTGCCCGACTCGACCTGCATCTGCAGGCGGTAGCGGTCGGAGCGGTACCAGCTCTTGGCGTGTTCGAGCGGGACGTCGCCGGCGAACGAGATCCGGTCGAAGTACATCACCGGGGCGCCCTCGCTCGTGCCGAGCAGCGTGGCGACGTCGGCGTCGGCCCCCTCGGCGCTGACGGTCTGGGTCGCGCGCGTGATCGGTGTCGCGTAGTCGCCGTCGAGGATGCGGTACAGCGATCTGCTGAGGTCGTGGTCGAGGAGGCCGGGCAGGCGGTCCGCGGGATACCAGCCGTCGTCGATGCTGACCGGCACGCCGTCGGCCAGTCGCAGGCGCTTGACGTGGAACGCCGACGCGCCGGCCTCGAGTCCGAGCGCGGCGGCCGTCTCGGGCGGGGGAGTCGTCTCGGCCTTGACCAGCACGACCGTGCTCGGCACGTGACCCAGCTTGGTCATCTCGTCGGTGAACGAGGCCAGGTGCAGCGTCGACTGCACCACGCGGTGCGCCACGAAGGTGCCCTTGCCCCGGACGCGGGTCAACCAGCCCTCGTTCACGAGTTGCCCCACGGCCTCGCGCACGGTGATGCGGCTGACGCCGTACTCGAGCATGAGCTGGCGCTCACTCGCGATCGCCGAGCCGGGCTGGGACCCGGCCGCGAGGCGCTGCACGATGGAGCGCAACTGCTCGTGCTTCGGCACGGCTCCGTCGGTGATGTGCTCGGTCATGGCCCCCTCGTCGATCGCGCCCGAGGGTGGTCCCATCTGGTCATGACCGGTCGTCCTGCACTCGACGTTAGTCCACGCCGTCCCTCCCCAGCCAGGTGAGGACCCGGCCGACCGCGCCGTTCTCAGGAACGGACGAGGAGGCGCGGCGTCAGTCGAGCAGGAGCGCCGGCTCTTCGAGGACGCTCGCCACGTCGGCCACGAAGCGGCTGGCGACGTCGCCGTCGACCACGCGGTGGTCGAAGCTCGCCCCGATCGTCGTCACCATGCGCGAACGCACCTCGCCGTCGACCACCCAGGCCTTGGGCTTGATCGTGCCGAGGGCCACGATCGCGACCTCGCCCGGGTTGAGGATCGGCGTGCCGGTGTCCATGCCGAAGACGCCGATGTTGGTGATCGTGATCGTGCCGTCCCGCATGTCGGCGGGCGTCGTCTTGCCGTCGCGCGCGGTCAGCGTCAGCTGCTCGAGGGCCTGGGCCAACTCGAGCAGGCTCATCGACTGGGCCTCTTTGACGTTCGGCACGATCAGGCCACGGGGGGTCGCCGCGGCGATGCCGAGGTTGACGAAGTGGCGCACGAGGATCTCGCGGTCGGTCCAGGCCGAGTTGACCATCGGGTTGCGGCGCACGGCCCAGATGATCGCCTTGGCCATGATCAGCAGCGGAGAGACCTTGACGCCGGCGAACTGCGGCGACGCCTTGAGCCGCTTGACGAACTCCATCGTGCGGGTGGCGTCGACGTCGACGAACAGGCTGACGTGCGGGGCGGTGAACGCCGACGACGTCATGGCCGCGGCGATGGCCTTGCGGACGCCCTTGACCGGGATGCGCTCGACGCGCTCCTCGCCCCACTCGGGCGTCTCGATGTTGCGGAAGACGCTGGCCTGCTGGGCGTGGCGGATGACGTCGTCGCGCGTGACCTCGCCGGCCAGGCCGGTCGGCTGGACGACGGCGAGGTCGACCTCGAGGTCCTTGGCCAGCTTGCGGATCGGCGGCTTGGCGATGATCGGCAGGGCCTGCGCGGCGGGCACCGACGTGGTGGGGCGCCGCCGGGCCTGCTCGGCGACGCGCAGCTGCCGCGCGTCGACCTCGGTCTGCGACGGGCGACGGCGGCGGGTCGAGCCGTGACCGCCCGCGGCGCCGTAGCCCACGAGCACGGCACCCGAACCGGAGTCGGCAGGGGTCTCGGGTGCGGCCTCGGGTGCGTGCGCCACCGAACCGGTGTCGCCGTCGGCGCTGACCGCGTCGGCCGAGCGGGCCGGGGCGACGGGGGTCGAGCCCTCTGTCGACGCGGAGGCGGTGGGTGCCGCGGGTTCGGCCTGACGGGCACGCTGCGCCGAGAGCGCCTCTTCGTTCTGCGACACCACCTGCGCCGTGCGCGCGAGTCCGCCCGACTCGAGCGACTCGGACTCGGCGGCACGACCCGACGGGGTCGCGGGTGCCGACGAGTCGCCGACCCTGATGATCGGGGTGCCGACGTCGACCGTGGTGCCCGGTTCGACGAGGATGCTCTCGACCACACCGGCGTAGGGCGACGGCAGCTCGACGAGCGACTTCGCGGTCTCGATCTCGACGAGCACCTGGTTGATCTCGACGTTGTCGCCGGGGGCGACCTTCCATTCGACGATCTCGGCCTCGGTCAGGCCCTCGCCGACGTCGGGCAGGGTGAATTCGCTGGTCATGTCGTGACTCCTAGTAGGCCAGGGCCCGGTCGACCGCCTCGAGCACGCGATCGGCGTCGGGCAGGTACTGCGTCTCGAGCTTGGCAGGAGGGAAAGGGGCGTCGAAGCCGCTGACGCGCAGCACGGGCGCCTCGAGCGAGTAGAACGCCTTCTCGGCCACGGTGGCGGCGATCTCGGAGCCGACCGAGACGAAACCGGGGGCCTCCTGGGCCACCACGAGACGTCCGGTCTTGCGGACCGACTCGAGGATGGGCCCGTAGTCGACCGGCGAGAGCGAGCGCAGGTCGACGACCTCGGCCGAGACGCCCTCGGCTGCCGCGATCTCGGCCGCCTGGAGCAGCACGCTGACCATCGCTCCGTGCCCCAGCAGGGTGACCTCGGTGCCCGTCCGGACGACACGGCTCGCGTGCAGCGGCGCCTGCGGGTCGCTCAGGTCGACCTCGCCCTTGGGCCAGTAGCGGCTCTTGGGCTCGAAGAACATGACGGGGTCGTTCGACGCGATCGCCTCCTGGATCATCCAGTAGGCGTCGTGCGGTGTGCTCGGGCTGACGACGCGCAGCCCCGCCGTGTGGGCGAAGTACGCCTCGGGGCTCTCCTGGTGGTGCTCGACCGCGCCGATGTGTCCGCCGTAGGGCACCCGGATCACGACAGGCATCGTGACCGCACCCTCGTGACGGTTGGTCATCTTGGCGAGCTGCGACGTGATCTGGTCGAAGCCGGGGTAGATGAAGCCGTCGAACTGGATCTCGCAGACCGGGCGGAAGCCACCCATCGCGAGTCCGATGGCGGTGCCGACGATGCCGGACTCGGCGAGGGGGGTGTCGATGACGCGTTTGTCGCCGAACTCGGCCTGCAGCCCCTCGGTCACGCGGAAGACGCCGCCGAGCGTGCCGATGTCTTCTCCCATCAGCAGGACGCGGGGGTCGTCGGCCATGGCCTTGCGGAGGCCGGCGTTGATCGCCTTGCCGAGCGGCATGGACTGCACGGAGGCGCGGGTCGACTCGGTCGTGCCGGTCGGGTTCTCGACGGTGTCGGTCATGCTGCCCCCTCGTCGGTGGTCGCGGTCTCGCCCGCGCCGCCGAAGCTCTGCTCGTAGGTCGCCAGCCACTGCTTCTGCTCGGTCATGAGCGGATGCGGCTCGGAGTACACGTGGTCGAAGATGAGGCCGCGGTCGGGGTTCGGCAGCGAGACCGTGCGCCGACGGACGTCGGCTCCGAGGTCGTCGCCCTCGGTCTCGAGGTCGGCGAAGAACGCGTCCCCCTCGCCTCGGTTCCGCAGGAAGGCCTCGAAGCGCGTGATCGGATCGCGGGCGATCCAGGACTGCAGCTCGTCGTCGGTGCGGTACTTGGTGGGGTCGTCGGACGAGGTGTGCGCGCCGACGCGGTAGGTGAGCGCCTCGATGAAGCGGGGCCCGCCACCGCCGCGGGCGGCCTCGAGGTCGCGGCGGCTGACGGCGTAGCTCGCGAGCACGTCGTTGCCGTCGACCTGGGTGCCGGGGATGCCGAAGCCGCCGGCGCGGGCGACGAGGGGCGTGCGCGACTGGCGTGCGACCGGCACGCTGATCGCCCACTGGTTGTTCTGCAGGAAGAACAACTCGGGGGTCTGGAAGCTCGCGGCGAACACCAGGGCCTCGCTGACGTCGCCCTGGCTGGTCGCGCCGTCGCCGAAGAACGTCACGACGGCCTGGTCGACCTCGGGATCGCCCGTGCCGCTCTTGCCGTCGAGGCCGAGCCCCATGGCGAAACCGGTCGCGTGCAGCGTCTGCGAGCCGATGACCAGCGTGTAGATGTGGAAGTTCTGGTGCTCGGCGGGGTTCCAGCCGCCGTGCGTGTGCCCGCGCAGCAGGCGCAGGATGTCGACCGGGTCGATGCCGCGGGACAGGGCGACCGCGTGCTCGCGATAGGACGGGAAGAGGTGGTCCTGCGGACGGGTGGCGTGGGCCAGGCCGACCTGGGCCCCCTCTTGGCCGTGGCTCGGCACCCACAGGGCGAGCTGACCCTGGCGGGCCAGTGCCGCGGCTTCGCGGTCGAACCGACGGGTCAACACCATGTCGCGGTGGAGGGCGCGGAGCCCGTCGTCGCCGAGGGCGTCGACGTAGGGGCGGAACTCGTCGGCCGCAGCCGACTTGACCACCTCGCCCGACGGCGACAGGAGCTGGACGGGCGGGGGCGCGTCGGTCGCTTCGGAGGAAGACATGGCGTCCAATCTATTCCGCGGCATATGCCGTCACCGGGATGTGAGGTCGGCGACCTGCTGGGCGGCGTGCAACAGCTTGTCGACCGACGACGGCTCGCCGATCGTGACGCGGACGCCCTCGCCCGCGAACGGCCGGACCACGACCCCGTGGTCGGCGAACACCTGGGCCGCGGCGGCCGTGTGCTCGCCCGTGGCGAGCCAGACGAAGTTGCCCTGGGCCTCGGGGACCGTCCACCCCTGGTCGATCAGGGCGCGTCGCACCTGGTCGCGCAGCAGGACGATGCGGTCGACCCGCGCGAGCAGCTCGTCGGCGTGGTCGAGCGAGGCGAGGGCCGCGGCCGCGCCCTGCTCGGTGACGGCGAGGGGGATGGCCGTGGCCCGCGCGGCGTCGAGCAGGTAGGAGGCGCCGATCGCGTACCCGACGCGGAGTGCGGCCAGCCCGTACGCCTTGGAGAAGGTGCGCAACAGGACGAGGTTCGGGTGCAGCTCGGTGAGCGTCTCGCCGTCGACGGCCGTGCTGTCGGTGACGAACTCGGCGTACGCCTCGTCGAGCAGCACGAGCACGTCGTCGGGCACCGCGGCCATGAACGACTCGAACTCGCTCGTCGACACCGTGGTGCCCGTCGGGTTGTTGGGAGAGCAGATGATGACGACGCGGGTGCGGTCGGTGACGGCCGCGGCCATGGCCTCGAGGTCGTGGCCCCCGTCGGCCCGCAACGGCACCTGGACGCTCGTCGCACCGGCCACCGTGACGAGCCCCGGGTAGGCCTCGAACGAACGCCAGGCGTAGACGACCTCGTCGCCGACCGAGGCCGCGGCGAGCACGAACTGGGCCAGCAACGAGACCGACCCCGCGCCGACGTGAACCTCGTCGACGGTGACGCCGAACCGGGTGGCGAGGGCCGTCCGCAGGGCCGTCGCCGAGGCGTCGGGGTAGCGGTTGAGCGAGACGGCGCCACGGACGGCCTCGACGACCGAGGGGAGGGGCTCGAACGGGTTCTCGTTCGACGACAGCTTGAAGGCGTCGGGGGACGCCTGCTTGCCCTGGCGGTAGGGCGGGAGGGCGGCGATCTCGGGACGGAGTCGGACGGGAGTGGTCACGCGGCCAGCCTATGGGGCGGGGGCCGCGTCGCGGCAGGGCACCGCGCCTCCTCGGGGGATCCGGTCGGGCACTACCGCCCGTGGAGGAGAGGTCGGCATGATGGGGGCATGACCCGATTCGTCGTGAGGCTGCTCATCAACGCGGTGGCCCTGTGGCTCACCACGCTGCTCGTGTCGGGGGTGACGGTGACGCCCTACGGAGCAGGAGGCACCCCCGAGACGATCGTGACCTTCCTGCTGCTCGCCCTGGTCTTCGGCATCGTCAACGGCGTGGTCGGCACGGCGATCCGGGTGGTGGCCTTCCCCCTCTACGTCCTGACGCTCGGCCTGATCGCGTTGATCGTGAACGGGCTGCTGCTGCTGATCGTGGCGTGGATCTCGGATCTCTTCGGCTTCGGGTTGACGATCGACGGTTTCTGGTGGGGCGTGATCGGTGCCGTCGTGCTCGCGGTCTTCGCCTGGGCCATCGGCGTCGTCGTCCGCCCCGTGGTCGGGCGGGGTGACCGGAAGCGGTGAACCGGTTCCGCATCTGCTTCGTCTGCACGGGCAACATCTGTCGTTCGCCCATGGCCGAGACGGTGCTGCGGTCGCTCGCCGACGACGCGGGCCTCGGCGACCGGGTCGAGGTCACGAGCGCGGGCACCGGCGACTGGCACGTCGGCGAGGGGGCCGATCCCCGCACCGTCGAGGCCCTGGAACGCCGCGGCTACGATGGTTCCCGGCACCGGGCGAAACAGTTCGAGGCCGACGACTTCGCGCGCTACGACCTCGTGGTGGCGTTCGATCGCGGCCAAGAACGCATCCTCCGGGCCTGGGCAGGCGACGACGCCGACCGCTCGAAGGTGCAGCTGCTGCTCACCTTCGCTCCCGACGCGGCGCCGGCGGGCGGCGGTCTCGACGTCCCCGACCCGTACTACTCCGACGCAGGACTCTTCGACGAGGTGCTCGACATGGTCGAGCGCGCCTGCTCGGCCCTCTTCCGCCAGATCGAACCCGCACTCCGCAAGGGACAGTCATGACGTTGCCTCCTCAGCCCCTCAGCCCGCTCGACGGCCGCTACCGCTCGTCGGTCGGCACGCTGGGCGACCACCTCAGCGAGGCGGGGCTGAACCGGGCCCGCGTGCACGTCGAGGTCGAGTGGCTCATCGCGCAGACCGACCGCGGCGCGTTCGGCTCTGCCCCGCTCGACGACGAGCAGAAGCGGGCACTGCGGGCCGTCGTCACCGACTTCGGCCAGGCTGCGATCGACGAGCTCGCCGGCCTCGAGGCGACGACCCGGCACGACGTCAAGGCGGTCGAGTACTTCGTCCGGGCCCGTCTGGCCGAGCTCGGGCTCGACGAGATCGCCGAACTCACCCACTTCGCCTGCACCAGCGAGGACATCAACAACCTCTCGTACGCGGTCACGGTCAAGGCGGCCCTGTTCGACGTCTGGCTGCCGGCCTTCGACGCCGTCCTCGCCGCCCTCACCACCTGGGCCACCGACGCGCGCGACGTGCCGATGCTCGCGCACACCCACGGGCAACCGGCGACGCCGACCACGGTCGGAAAAGAGTTCGCCGTCTTCGCGCACCGCCTCCAGCGCCTGCGCTCGCAGATCGTCGGCACCGAGTTCCTCGGCAAGTTCAGCGGGGCGACCGGAACCTTCTCGGCCCACGTCGTCGCCGACCCCGGGCTGGACTGGCCCGCGACGGCCCGCGCCTTCGTCGAGGACGCCCTCGGGCTGACCTTCAACCCGCTGACGACACAGATCGAGTCGCACGACTGGCAGGCCGAGCTCTACTCGCGCGTCGCCCACGCCAACCGCGTGCTGCACAACCTCGCCACCGACGTGTGGTCGTACATCTCGATGGGCTACTTCACGCAGATCCCGCAGGCGGGGGCGACCGGGTCGTCGACCATGCCGCACAAGATCAACCCGATCCGCTTCGAGAACGCCGAGGCCAACCTCGAGATCTCGTCGGCACTCTTCGACTCGCTGGCCTCGACCCTGGTCACCAGTCGCCAGCAGCGCGACCTCACCGACTCGTCGGCCCAGCGCAACATCGGGGTCGCCTTCGGTCACTCGATGCTCGCGCTCGACAACCTGCGCCGTGGCCTCGGCGAGATCGCCGTCGGCACCGTGACGCTCGAGTCCGACCTCGACTCCAACTGGGAGGTCCTCGGCGAGGCCATCCAGACGGTGATCCGCGCCGAGGTCGTCGCCGGACGATCGTCGATCGGCGACCCGTACGCCATGCTCAAAGAGCTCACCCGCGGCAAGCGCGTCGGGCAGGCCGAACTGGTCGCGTTCGTCGAGGGCCTCGACGTCTCCGACGAGGCGAAGCAGCGCCTCGTGGCGCTGACCCCGGCGACCTACACGGGCATCGCGTCGCAGCTGGTCGACCACCTGGCCTGACCCCAGGAGGTGCGGGCCGGCCCGTCAGGACGGCCCGCGCACCCGAGGGCGCCGCGCGACGGATCAGCGGCCGGCGGGCCGCGACGGAGCAGCGGCCGAGAGGCCGCGGCAGTCGATCCGCGTCGCGTCAGTGGCCGCGCGGCTTGTCGGCGTCGTCGATCTCGTGGCGTTCGTCGTCGTTGGGCTTGGCCGCGAGGGCGAGCATGGCGATGGTGACGAGCGCGACGATGAAGCCGATGCAGAGGAAGATCAGCGCGAGTTGCAGGTCGCGCGTCGTCATGAGGACGACGAGGCCGACGAAGGCGGCGAAGACCCCCGACAGGCCGAGGAACTCGGCGGGGCGGAACCGGTCGCGCCAGGTGGGGTGGGTCATGACGTTCGTGCCTTGTCGTCGGGGGTGTCGGCAGCGGCCGGGTGACCGGTCTGCCATTTGAGCGAGAGGCCGGCGATCACGAGGAAGACGCCGACCAGGGCGCCGTAGGCGCCCAGGATGCCGACGAGCACGGTCGAGGACGTCAGTTCGCCCTCGATCTGCTCGATGCCGCCGAGCTGCTGGCTGTAGTCCGGCGGGACGACGAGGAAGACCACGGCCAGGGCCAGGGTGAGCACGCCGACGGTCGTCCAGTCACGGGCGAGCGGCGAGCGACGACGACGGCGCAGGCCGGTGAGCAGTTCGAGGACGCCCGTCAGCACGGCCCAGGCCGTGACGAAGGCGACCAGCACGGGCAGCTGCCCGTGCGAGAAGACGAGGCAGAGAGCGCCGATCACGGCCCCGACGACACCCTGGAGCACGGCGATGGTGCGGCTCGATCGGTCGGACAGGCGCAGGGCCGAGCCCGCGGCGAGCACGACGCCACCGACGACCGCCGACGACCCGAAGGCGAGCAGGCCGACCTGGGGTGAGTGATCGGGGGTGAAGGTGATCGCCGCGGCGGCCGCCAGGGCGGGGACGGCACGCATTACGGGCACGGGCCAGTACGCGGAGGGCGAGGGGTCGACGCCCCGGTCCGAGGGGTCGGGCGACGTCACGGGGGCGGTCGCGCCGGAGTCGTGGTGCGCAGGCGTCACGAGACCTCTTTCACGGGTGGGGGACCCGCCGAGTTTACCGCGCGCTCCTGAACGCCAGGCGGCGGGCGGTGCCGAAGGTCAGTGGCCAGCCGCGGCCCCTGAGCGTCGTGAGTTGACGGGCCATGCCGGAGGGCGTCACCCGCAGCACCCCCTCGGACTCGAGCGACAACCCGGTGAGCACGCCGTCCATCACGCGTCGGGTGGAGGCCAGCCCCTCGGCCGTGTGCAGCTGGTCCGCGATCAGCACGCCGGCCGGCAGGCGGCTGACCCGGGTGTAGGCGGTCGTCGTGTCGGCCCAGGTGGATCGCCAGTCGGGTCCGACCTCTTTGACGCACTCGATCAGGCGGGCCGTCGCGACGTCGGGGTCGGGGTCGTCGACGGTGAGCAGTCGGTAGTACGTGCGCCGGACGCCCGCGGTGCTCATGAAGAGCAGGTCGACGTAGCCCGCCACGACCGAGGCGGGCCGCGGCCCGGTGCCGACGACGGTGCCCCCCGTGACCCACGAGCCGTGGCCGTCCTTGGCGTCGGGCCAGGTCTCGACGAGCACCTCGAGCCCCGAGATCTCGATCTCGCGTACCGGTGCGGCCGAGGCCGCGGCCTCGAGGGCGCGGTGCCGCAGCCCGTGCCCCTGTCGGGCGTCGCGCTCGCCCGTGCGGTAGGGCACCTGCTCGAGGTCGTGGACCACCCCGCTGAGACGCTCGACGAAACTGGCTGTCACGTGTGACAGGTTACGTGTGACATGCGAGTGAGGGCAAGCGCGTCACGACACGGCGATCTCCCGACACCTTCCCAGCCCACGCCGTTACGTTCGCAGCATCTTCGGGCCGCCTCCGGCCCATCCACCCGGCTGAGAAGTCGACCAGCCGCGGGAGCCCGATGACCGCCACCGTCCCCACGACCCCCCGAACCTCGTACCCGCGCATCGTCCACGCGCCCGCAGGTGCCGCGCCCGCCGGGTTCCGACCCACCGTCGCGGGCCAGGTCGGCAAGCCGACCAGCACCTACTCGAGCCTGCTCAAGTCCGTGCGCGAGGCGGGCCTGCTGCAGCGCCGCACCGGCTTCTACGTCACGGTCTTCGTCGTCCTCGTCGCGTGCCTCGGTGGCGCGGCCACCGGGTTCGTCCTGTTGGGCTCGAGCTGGTTCCAGCTGTTGATCGCCGCTGCCCTCGGCGTCATCCTCACGCAGTTCGCGTTCCTCACGCACGAGGCCGCGCACCGTCAGGTGTTCGAGTCGGGCACGCGCAACGACAAGGTCGGTCGCGTCCTCGCGGCCGGCGTCGTGGGCATCAGCTACGCGTGGTGGATGACCAAGCACAGCCGCCACCACGCCAACCCGAACACCAAGGGCAAAGACCCCGACATCGCGTTCGACACGATCTCGTTCCTCGAAGAGGACGCGGCGAAGCAACGCGGCGTGCTCGGCTTCGTCACCCGTCGTCAGGGCTACTTCTTCTTCCCCCTGCTGCTCGGCGAAGGCGTCAACCTGCACGTGACGTCGTTCCGCACGCTGCTCGGCCGTGACAAGGTCGAGGGCCGCGCGCTCGAGATCACGCTGATCGCCGTGCGACTCGTCGCCTACTTCGGCGTCGTCTTCTGGTTCCTGCCGCTCGGCATGGCCTTCGCCTTCATCGGCGTGCAGATGGCCGTCTTCGGCCTCTACATGGGGTCGTCCTTCGCCCCGAACCACAAGGGCATGCCGATCATCCCCGAGGGTGCGAAGGTCGACTTCCTGAGCAAGCAGGTGCTCACCTCGCGCAACATCACGGGTCGGCACTCGACGGCCTTCATGGGCGGGCTGAACTACCAGATCGAGCACCACCTGTTCCCGAGCATGGCGCGTCCCAACCTGCGCGCGGCCAGCGCCCTGGTGAAGGCGCACTGCGCCGAGCACGGCATCCCCTACACCGAGACGACGATCGGCAAGTCGTACGCGATCGTGATCCGGTACCTCAACCGCGTCGGCCTCTCGGCCCGCGACCCGTTCGACTGCCCCGCGGCGTACGCCATGCGTCCGCGCTAGGCCGCGTCGAACACAGAGAGCGCAGGAGGCGCGGGCCGGGTCAGGCGGACCGGCTCGCGCCTTCGTCGTCCCCGAAGAAGTCCGCGTAGCGGACGGGACGTGCGTCGCCCGACGCGGCCCCCGCCTCCCGGGTCGCCGAGGAGTGGTCGCGGTCCCCGACCGCTCGGGACTGGTGCTTGGGGTAGGGGTGGATCGCGACCGGGGACGTCGTCGCGTCCCTCGTGTAGGTGGAACCCACGGTCGCCTCCCGTCGCGGGCCGGACGTCGCATCCGGTCCCTCGATCGCCACGATACGAGTGCGCGAGGGCGTTCGCGAGGGGCTTGTCAGGCCCCTCGGCGGGGGCTACCGTCGAGGGTTCGGCGCTCTCAGGCGGGCCAGGCGGCCAGCTGCCAGCCCAACCAGGGTGAGAAGGCGAACGGCGCGGCCGCGACCGCGTCGCGCAGCTCGGCCGGCTCGACCCAGGCCCATTCGGCGACCTCGTCGGGCGAGGGGTCGGGCAGGCCCACGGCGCGGGCCGTGAAGACCGGGCAGATCTCGTTCTCGACCACGCCCGAGGCGTCGGTGGCGAGGTACCGGAACTCGGGCAGGATCACCTCGACGTCGCGGACCTCCATGCCAAGCTCTTGGTGGGCGCGCCGCATCAGCGCCTCGGCCGGCGTCTCGCCGGGGGCGGGGTGGCCGCAGAACGAATTGGTCCAGACGCCGGGCCAGGTCTTCTTCGACAGGGCGCGACGGGTGACGAGGACGCGGCCGAGGTCGTCCGTGACGTGGCAGCTGAAGGCCAGGTGCAACGGCGTCGTGGCGGTGTGCACGGTCGCCTTCGCGGTCGTGCCGATGGGCGTGCCCTCGTCGTCGAGCAGTACCACGAGCTCGTCGTGCGCGCCGGGGCGGTCACCGGACGTCGGCTGGGGATGCGTCGAGATCTCACGGGTCATGAGAGGTAGTCTGCCCTGGTGGACGGTGATCACCTGCACGCAGGCACGCGGGCGAGACACGATCGTGTCGACGCCGTCCTCGACGACTTCTTCGCGCTGGCCAAGCGCCGCGCCGAGTCGGTGGGCTGGCGATACGTCGACCTGTGGTCGGTGCTCGAGCGCAACAGCGCCGGGGGCAAGCGTTTCCGGCCCCGCATGGTCTTCACGGCCTACGACGCCCTCGGGGGCACCGACGACGAGGCCGTGGCCCGGGTCGGCGCGGCCTTCGAGCTGCTGCACACGGCCCTGATCGTCCACGACGACGTCATCGACCGCGACTTCTCGCGGCGCGGCATCCCCAACGTCTCGGGCAGCTATCGCGACACCGCGACGACGGCGGGCATCCCGACCCCCGCGGCAGAGCACCGGGGCATGTCGGCCGCCGTGATCGCCGGCGATCTCGCCCTGACCGGGGCCAGCCGCATGCTGCTCGGCATCGGTTGCCAGGACCACGTCCGCACGCGCTTGCTCGACCTGCTCGACGAGGCGATCTTCGTCAGCGCGGGCGGAGAGATGGTCGACGTCGAGTTCTCACTGTCCACCGACCTGCCGACCGTCGACGAGATCCTCGAGATGGAGCGCGCCAAGACGGCCGTCTACTCGTTCGAGGCACCGCTGCAGGCGGGCGCCGTCCTGGCCGGTGCGGGCGAGGCCGTCGTCACGGCGGTGGGCGACTTCGGCCGCGAGGTCGGGGTCGCGTACCAGGTGGTGGACGACCTGCTCGGCGTCTTCGGCACCGAAGAGGCGACCGGCAAGACCACACGCGGCGATCTGCGGGAGGGCAAGCGCACGGTGCTCGTCGCCCACGCCGCGACCACCGACGAGTGGTTCACGATCCAGCCGTTCATCGGCAAGGCCGACCTCAGCGAGGCCGAGGCCGAGCACGTCCGTGGTCGCCTCGAGGTCTGCGGCGCCCGCTCCTTCGCCGAGGGACTCGTCGAGCAGCACGCCCGCCGTGCGCTCGACGTGCTCGACCGGGCCGAGGTGCCCGAGTCGTTGCGCGAGGCGTTGACGCCGGTCGTCCAGGACGTCCTCGAGAGGGTGCGATGACGGGCCTGTCGCTGTACGACTCCGTGGCCGACGCGACCGCGGGAGGCGTGATCCGCCGCTATTCGACGTCCTTCGGCCTGGCGTCCCGCCTGCTGGGCGGCGAGGTGCGGCAGCACGTCGAGAACGTGTACGCGCTCGTGCGCGTGGCGGACGAGATCGTCGACGGCCCCGCGACCGAGGCCGGTCTGGGCGCCGAGGCGGCCGGCCGGTTGCTCGACGGCTTCGAGGCCGAGACCGAGCGGGCCCTGGTCGAGGGCTTCAGCCCCAACCTGGTCGTGCACGCCTTCGCTCGCACCGCCCGCGCCACCGGGTTCGGTGCCGAGCTCACCGCACCCTTCTTCGCCTCCATGCGGGCCGACCTCAGCGCCCGCGAGCACGACCAGGCCTCGTTCGACGCCTACGTGTACGGCTCGGCCGAGGTCGTCGGCCTGATGTGCCTGAAGGCGTTCCTGCAGGGGCACTCCTTCCCGTCGAGCACGGTCGCCGAGCTCGAAGAGGGGGCTCGTCGCCTGGGCGCGGCCTTCCAGAAGGTGAACTTCCTGCGCGACCTCGCAGCCGACTTCGAGCAGCTCGGCCGCAGCTACTTCCCCGGCGTCGACGTGACCACGTTCGACGAGCAGACCAAGACGAGACTGGTGCGAGACATCGACGACGACCTCCGCGTGAGCGGCGAGATCATCCCCGTGCTGCCGACGTCCTCACGCCGTGCGGTGGCACTGGCCCACGGCCTGTTCGCCGAGCTGAACCGGCGTCTCGAGGCGACCCCCGCCTCCTCGCTGGTCCGGGCGCGCGTGCGCGTGCCGAACCCGGTCAAGGTCCGCATCGCCGCGGGGGCCGCGGCCGGTCGCGTCACGCGCCTGCCCGAGGCCCGCGCATGAGCCGCGACACGGTCGACCGCGGGGCCACGGGGGCCGGCACCGGTGCGCCCGACGAGTCGCACGGCCTCAGCGTCACCCGCCACGGCCGCCGCGTCGTCGTGATCGGTGGTGGCATCAGCGGCCTGGCCTCGGCCGCGCTGCTGGCCCGCGAGGGCCACGAGGTCACCCTGCTCGAGAAGAACGACGAGGTCGGCGGCCGCGCCGGGTCGTGGAGCCACGAGGGCTTCCGCTTCGACCTCGGCCCGAGCTGGTACCTCATGCCCGAGGTCTTCGACCACTTCTTCCGCCTGATGGGCACGTCGGCGGCCGAGCGCCTCGACCTCGTCGAACTCGACCCGGGCTACCGCGTGCTGTTCGAGCCGACGCCCGACGACCCCGCGGCCAGCGCACCGATCGACGTGCCCCGCGGGCTCGAGCAGAACGTCGAGCTCTTCGAGCGCGTCGAGCCCGGCAGCGGCGAACGCATGCGCCGGTACCTGCGCTCGGCCCGCGACACCTACGAGATCGCCAAGCGGCGGTTCCTCTACACGAGCTTCGGCAGCCTCACGCCGCTGCTGCGCGGCGACGTGCTGGTGCGCCTGCCGAAGCTGGCGCGGCTCTTGCTGACGAGCCTCGACTCGTACGCCTCCCGCACGGTGACCGACCCGCGCCTCCGACAGATCCTGGGGTACCCCGCGGTCTTCCTCGGTTCGTCGCCGTTCGACACCCCGAGCATGTACCACCTGATGAGCACGCTCGACCTCGACGACGGCGTGCTGTACCCGCAGGGTGGCCTGATCTCGGTGATCGAGGCGATCCGCGACGTGGCCGTCGAGGCCGGGGTGACCGTCGTGACCGGCGCGGCCGTGACGCAGATCGTCACGCAGCCGCTCGCGGCCGAGGGCGCTGCCCTGCCGCGTGGCTCGAAGGCGACCGCCGAGGCGACCGGGGTCGACTGGACCGACGCCGAGGGCGAGAAGCACCGCGTCGACGCCGACCTCGTGGTCAGCGCGGCCGACCTGCACCACACCGAGACGCAGTTGCTGCCGCGCGAGCTGCGCACCTACGACTCGTCGTACTGGGCGAAGAAGAACCCCGGGCCGAGCGCCCTGCTGCTCTACCTGGGCGTCGAGGGCGAGATCCCCGAGCTCGAGCACCACACACTGCTCTTCGCCCGGGACTGGCACGAGAACTTCGAGCGGATCTTCGGTGCCGACAAGCGCATCCCCGACCCGCCGTCGCTGTACGTCTGCAAACCGAGCACGGTCGACCCGTCGACGGCGCCCGCCGGTCACACGAACCTCTTCGTCCTGGTGCCGCTGCCCGCCGACCCTGCGCTCGGCTCCGGCGACGTCGACGGTGACGGCGACCCGATGATCGAGCGGCTCGCCGACGGCGTCATCGCCCAGATCGCCGAGTGGGCGCACGTGCCCGACCTCGCCGACCGCGTCGTGGTCCGACGCACCCGCGGACCGCGGGACTTCGTCGACGACGTCAACGCCTGGAGCGGCAGCATGCTCGGCCCCGCGCACACGCTCGCCCAGAGCGCCCTGTTCCGCACCGGCAACGTCTCGACCCGCGTCGACTCGCTGTTCTACGCCGGCGGGTCGGTCCGCCCCGGCATCGGCCTGCCGATGTGCCTGATCAGCGCCGAGGTCCTGCTCAAGAACCTGCGCGGCGACACCAGCACCGAGCCGCTCCCCGAGCCCGCCGCCGGCTGATGGGGTTCGTCTACCTCGCGGCGTTGCTCGTCTCGCTGTTCGGCATGGTGATGCTCGACCGCAGGTTCCACCTGTTCTTCTGGCGCGACGTGCCCCGGGCCGCGGTGACGCTGCTGGTCGGCGTCGTGTTCTTCCTGATCTGGGACGTCGTGGGCATCGACCTCGGCATCTTCTTCCGGGGCGAGACCTCGTTCATGACCGGCGTCCTGGTGGCGACCGAGCTGCCGCTCGAAGAGCTCTTCTTCCTGGCGCTGCTCTGCTACCTGACGATGAACCTGCTGGCCGGAGCCCGGATGGCGGCGGTGGTCGTCCTCGACCGGCGTGACGAGAGCCACGCGCGGGCCGGTCGCCGGGCGGACGGCGTGGCGTCGTGAGCTACTGGGCCGTCAACGCGGTGTTCCTGTCGATCGTCGCGGTGCTCGGGGTGCTGGCGCTGGTGGCCGCAGGGGTGCGTGGCCGGGCCGCGCGCGCCTCCTCGTCCCCGGCCGAGACGTCACGGCGGCGACGCGAACGGCTGCTGGGGGCGGGCCTCGCGACGGGCGTGCTGCTCGTGATGACCGCCGTGTTCGACAACGTCATGATCGGCATCGGACTGGTCGGCTACGACGCTGCCCGCATCAGCGGCGTCTTCGTGGGCATCGCCCCGCTCGAGGACTTCGCCTACGCGGTCGCGGCGCTCGTCCTGCTGCCCTCGGTGTGGGTGCTGCTCGGCGGCCCCAAGACGCCCCGCGCTCCCGCGGCGCCGGCGGCCGGCGGGTCGACGACCGTGAAGGAGGCGCGCTCGTGAACACGCTCAAGGCCCTGTTCGTCTCGTCCCGGCCCCTGAGCTGGATCAACACGGCGTTCCCGTTCGCGGCGGCGTACGTGCTGACGTCGCTGCTCGCGCCGACGACGACCGGGTACCTGGGCTCGTACCAGCCGCTGTCCCAGATCGACGTGACGCCGGCCGGCACGGAGGCCATCATCTTCTCCGCGGCCGAGAACGTGCTGGGCCCGGTGAACTGGCTCGTACTGATCGTCGGCGCGCTCTACTTCTTGATCCCCTACAACCTCGCGATGTACGGCATCAACGACGTCTTCGACTACGAGAGCGACCTGCACAACCCGCGCAAGGGCGGCGTCGAGGGCGCGCTGCTCGATCGCAGCCTGCACCGCACGACGTTGCGCGCGGCGGTGATCACGAACGTCCCGTTCCTGGTGTTCCTCGTGGCGGTCGGCAGTCCGCTGAGCTGGCTCGTGCTGGCCGTCAGCGTCTTCGCGGTGATCGCCTACTCGGCCCCCGGCCTGCGCTTCAAGGAGCGCCCCTTCGTCGACTCGATCACCTCGAGCACGCACTTCGTCAGCCCCGCCGTCTACGGTCTCGTGCTGGCCGGGGCCACGTTCACGCCCCAGCTGTGGGCGCTGCTCGGGGCGTTCTTCCTCTGGGGCGTCGCGAGTCACGCGTTCGGTGCCGTGCAGGACGTGCTGGCCGACCGCGAGGGCGGCATCTCGTCGATCGCGACCGAGATCGGGGCCCGCTCGACGGTGCGTCTCTCGGTGGTGGCCTACCTGCTGGCCGGCGTTCTGCTGACCTTCACCGAGTGGCCCGGCCCGCTCGCGGCCCTGCTGACCCTGCCCTACGCGATGAGCTGCGCCCCGTGGTGGAACGTGACCGACGACCGGGCCGAGGAAGTCAACCGTGGGTGGCGGCGCTTCCTGGCCCTCAACTTCGTCAGCGGGTTCGTCGTGACGATGCTGATGATCTGGTGGGTCTTCCTGCGGAACTGACGCCGCGCCTCCTGCGCTCGTCGCCCCTCGTCCCGCCGGGTCGGGTGGGCCGGGCGATCAGGGACGCCAGCCGAGGTTGAGCGCGGCCGTGCGGAGGAACCGCACGGTGGTCGCGTGGGCGCCCGGCTCGGCCCCCCGGACCGTCTCGTCGCGGATGCCGTCGACGACGTCGACGAGCTTGCGGTGCGCGAGGCTCCCGCGCTCGGTGAGGGCGTAGCGACCGTCACCGACCCCGTCGGTCGCGAGGCTCACCCAGCCGCTCTCGACCAGCTCGGCGAGGTGGTCCGAACTCGACTCGCCCGTGGCCGGGTCGAGGAAGGGCGCGACGGCCTCGTCGAGGGTGGTGCGGGTGGCCGGGCCCCGTTCGAGCAGGTTCAGCAGCTGCCACTGACGGCGAGTGACCCCGTGTTCGTCGAGGACCTCCTCGAAGCGCCGGTCGATCAGCCCGTCCACGAGCCTCAGCCAGAAGCCGATCGGGCGCCCCCGGTCGACGGCGAGGTCGTCGTCGACGCTGCCGAGGTCGTGAGGTGCGTGCGTGTCGTCGGTCGGCGGAGTGACCTCGCCTCCGTCTGCGGAACGTCGTCGGTCCATGGACGGCACCGTACACCGGTCGGACCTCCGCCTCGAGAGGGATCTTCCGATGGATTCACCTGCCGGAAAGACAACGGCAAGGCCGCGGCCTTACATTCGAGGCGTGACCACCTCGAGCGCCGTCGCGCCTGCGCCCCTCCCCACGCGACTGCGCCGCACCTGGTCGCGCGTGCAGGCCCATCCGCGCGGCCTGCTCTACGGTTTCGTCGCCGTGCACGCCGCCGTGTTCCTGGCGCTCACGCCGCTGATGATCGGCGGCGGGGTCACCGGCGACCTGCCGCTCTACCGCCTCTGGGCGACGGGGGCCCTGAGCGAGGGGGTCTGGCCCGTCCTCGACTTCTCGTGGGTCTACCCGGCCGGGGCCCTCGTGCCGATCGTGCTGCCGAACGTCTTCGGTGAACAGCACTACCAGTTCGTCTGGCTGGCCCTGCTCACCGCGCTCGACGCCGCCGCGCTCTGGCTGTTGACCGACCGCGGCCGACGCACGGTCGACAACCGGGCCGCCTGGTGGTGGCTGCTCGTGACGCTCGTGCTCAGCCCCGTCGCGTTCCTGCGACTCGAGGGGTTCAGCGCGCCGTTGGTCGTCGCCGCCCTGATGTTGCTCTCGACGCGTCCGCGGGTGGCCGGGCTGCTGCTGGCGGCGGCCACGTGGATCAAGGTCTGGCCCGCCGCCGTCATCGCGGCGGTCGTCGTCGGGTCGCGTCACCGGGCGGTCGTGCTGCGCGGGGGCGTGCTCGTCACCATGGTCGTCGTGTCGTGCGTGTTGCTCGGCCGGGGGGCCGACGACATCACGAGCTTCGTCACGATGCAGTCGGGGCGGGCCCTGCAACTCGAGGCGACGCTCTCGACGCCCTGGCTCTGGATGGCCATGCTGCGCGTCCCCGGCGCCTCGGTGTACCAGAACGTCGCCCTCGCCACCCGCGAGGTGATGGGCCCCGGCGACACCTGGATGATCAACGACAGCACCCAGGTCATGCTCGCCGTCCTCGTGCTGCTGGCGGGTGTCCTGGCCGTGGCCAGCTTCGGCCTGCCCCGATGGGGAGGGCTCCGGAGGCGCGGGTCGGCAGCGTCCGCCGGCGCCGCGGCCGTCGTCCCGGCTCGTGGCCGCGACGACGAGTTCGGCACGGTGCTGCTCGGCGCGCTGACCCTCACCCTCGCCTTCGTCGTCTTCAACAAGGTGGGCTCGCCGCAGTACCTGCTCTGGATCGTGCCGATCGTGGCCGTCGGGTACGCCTCGCGCCCCGAGGCGTTCCGGACGCCGGCCGTGTTGACCGCCTGGGCCTCGGGGCTCACGACGCTGGTCTTCCCGATCCTCTACCGATCCCTGATCGAGCTCGACCCGGTGGCCGTGCTCGTCCTGGGCGCCCGCAACGCCCTGCTCGTGGTGTTGTTCTGCTGGTGCACGGTGCGACTCGTGCGGCTGGCGGTCGCCACGGTGCGCAGCGACGCGCTCGAGGTGCGCGTCCCGCTGGTGGCGACCCGCGCCTCCTGACCCCGGCGTCGGGGTGGCTCGTCCCCTGCATGCCGACGGACGGCGTCGTCCACGGATGCCCGGCCAATCTGGGCCGCGTGCGCCGGGTCGTGCCACCGTGGAAGGCCTACCTGCCACCACGAGCCAAGGAGCACCCATGAAAGGCAAGATCCTCTTCGTCGCAGGAGCGGCCGTCGGATACGTCCTCGGAGCCCGCGCGGGTCGCGGCGCGTACGTCAAGATCAAGGACCAGGCCGAGAGCCTGTGGGAGAACCCGACCGTCCAGAAGGGCGTCCAGCAGGCCGAGGGCTTCGTGAAGGAGAACGCTCCGATCGTCGCCAAGAAGGCGCAGGACGTCGCGAACGACGCCGCCCACGCGGTCGGCTCCAAGGCGAAGTCCGTGTCGGGCAAGGGCTCGGACGCCACCGACAAGGCCGCCGCCAAGGCGACCGAGGCGGCGCACAAGGCCGCCGACAAGGTGAACGAGAAGGCCGACGACGTCAAGAAGCAGACCGCGGGCACCAGCCCCGACGACGACAAGCTGCCGGGGGTGACGGTCGGTGAGTGACCTGAAGGCACCCGAACAGAGCACCAAACGTTCGCTCGGCTCGCTGATCGGCAGCCTGCCCGAGTTGATCTCGCGGCTGATCCGCGGCGAGATCGCGCTGGCCAAGACCGAGCTCGCCACCAAGGCCAAAGAGGCCGGGGTAGGTGTCGGCTTGTTGGTCGGCGCCGCCCTGTTCGGCTTCTTCCTGCTCGCCGTGCTCATCACGGCCGGTGTGTTGGGGCTGGCGACGGTCGTCGCTCCCTGGCTCGCGGCGCTCATCGTCGCGGCCGTCCTGCTCGTCATCACGGCCGTGCTGGCACTGCTCGGCATCAAGGCCCTCAAGAAGGGCGTGCCGCCGACCCCGGAGAAGGCCGTCGCCAGCGTGAAGGCCGACGTCAGCGCGTTGAAAGGGCAGGGCAGCTATGACTCCGAGAAGCAGTGACGCGAGCGATCACGACGCACACGGCACGGCGAAGCGCGGCAAGGGCGACGAGCCCGACCCCCGTGCCGAGCTCGCCGAGGCCCGTGCGGCCGAGGAGCGCGCCGATGCCCACGGCAGCACGTCGCCCGACAAGGACGCCGAGAACGCCACCGGGCCCCGCCCCGGTGCGAGCATCCCCGAGATCGAGCTCGACCTCGCCCGCACCCGTGAAGAGTTCGCGGCCACGCTCGACGCCATCGAGGACAAGCTGAGCGTCCCCGCCCACGCCCGTCGGCTGAAGGCGAGCGTCAAGCGGCGCCTCGACAGCGACCCGAAGCCCGTCGTGGCGGCCGCTGCGGCCGGCACCGTCGGCGTCGTGGCGCTCGTCGCCGGCATCGTCAAGACGATCAGGCGCTGACCCGTGGCCCAGAAGAGCACCGAGCGCGAACAGCAGTCACCCGACGAGGACGACTCGCGCAAGCCACAAGACCTGACGGACGTCTCCAAGCCATCGTGGGGGTACGTGCTGGGCAAGACCCTGCGCGAGTTCACCCGCGACCAGTGCACCGACCTCGCCGCCGCGCTCACGTACTACGCGGTGCTGGCGATCTTCCCGGCGTTGCTGGCGATCGTGTCGCTGCTCGGAGTCGTCGGGCAGGCGGACTCGACCGCCAAGACGCTGCTCGACCTCGTCTCGCAGTTCGGCTCGCCGCAGGTCGCCGACCTGCTGCGGGACCCGATCATGCAGCTCACCGGTTCGCCGGCCGCCGGGGTCGCTCTGATCGTCGGTGTGCTGGGTGCCCTCTGGTCGGCCTCCGGTTACGTGGGTGCCTTCGGTCGGGCCATGAACCGCGTCTACGGCATCGACGAGGGGCGTCCGATCTGGAAGCTCCGCCCGACCATGCTCGGCGTCACGGCGTTCACGGTCGTGCTCATCGTCGTCGCGGCACTCATCCTGGTCATCAGTGGTCCCGTGGCCGAGACGGTCGGCGACCTCGTCGGACTGGGCAGCACCGCGGTGTTCGTCTGGGACATCGCGAAGCTGCCGATCCTCGCGATCATCGCCGTCGTGATCGTCGCCGTGCTCTACTACTGGGCCCCGAACGTCAAGCAGCCGAAGTTCAAGTGGATGAGCCTCGGGTCGCTCGTGGCGCTCGTCATCTGGCTGGTCGCGTCCGTGGGGTTCGCCTTCTACATCGCGAACTTCTCGAACTACAACAAGACGTACGGCTCGCTCGGTGCGGTCATCGTCTTCCTGCTGTGGCTCTGGATCACGAACAACGCCCTGCTCTTCGGGGCCGAGTTCGACGCCGAGCTCGAGCGTGGCCGCGAGTTGCAGGCCGGCCTCCGGGCCGAGCGCGACATCCTGCTGCCGCCCCGCGACACCGCCCAGAGCGAGAAGAAGGCCGCGGCCCTCGCCAAGGACGAACTCGCCGGGATGCGACTGCGTCAGGCCGCCGCCGCGACGATCGAGCGGAACGGCGACGAGGTGCCCGAGCCGGACGGCGAGGGCGGCTCCGAGGCGTCCGAGTCCGACCGGAAGAAGGACGAGCGCGCCGACGGCGGACACTCGAAGGGCGACCGTTCGAAGGGCGACCGCGACGACTAGGTGACGTCCTCTGACGACGCGACCCGCGCCTCCTCGGCTCTCACGAGCTCGGGAGGCGCGGGTCGTCTCTCGTGCGGCGGCAACGGACACCGGGTCGCTTACGCCCCGACCGGCGTGCCGCACCCGACCTGCAGGTGCTCGTGGGCGTGCCGCATCCGACCTGCGGGTGCTCGTCGGGCGTGCCGAACCCGACCTGCGCGTGCTCGTCGGGCGTGCCGAACCCGACCTGCGCGTGCGCGATGTGCGTGCCGAACCCGACCATGCGGTGGCGACACGCCGCCCGACAGGCGCTGCGGACGGCGTGTCGTGCTCGGATGGTCGCGAAGTGCACACCGGGGTGGAGGGGCTGGGCGTCCGAGGCGGGCTAGAACTCGAAGCCGAGCTCGGACGGGTACTCGCCGCGCGCGGTGAGCGTGGTCGCGGCGTCGCGCAGGTGCGACAGGGTCAGGCCCATCGTCGTCGGGCCGAAGCTGACCCGCGAGACGCCGAGCTCGGCCAGGCGGGCGAGCTTGACGGACGACGGGTTCGAGATGACGCTGACCTTGCCGTGGATCTGGTCGAGGGCGGCCTTGACGAGGTCTTCGGTGCCCAGACCGAGGACGAACGCGCAGTCGGCGCCGGCGTCGAGGTAGGCGTTGGCGCGGGTGATCGCGTCGTCGAACGAATCGGGGTCGCCGGCCAGGGCGTCGACCCGGGCGTTGATCACGATCGGCACCCCGGCGCGGTCGCCGGCGCGGCGGGCGGCGGCGATCTTCGAGACCTGGGTGTCGATGTCGTACAGCGGCGCCTTGGCCTGGCCGATGCTGTCCTCGATGTTGAGACCGGCGGCGCCCTCTTCGATGAGGCGGAAGACGTTGTCGAGCGTGCCGGCGGCGTCGGTCGCGTAGGCCTTCTCGAAGTCGACGGAG
Organism: Frigoribacterium sp. CFBP 8751; assembly: GCF_014841545.1. Lineage (NCBI taxonomy): Bacteria > Bacillati > Actinomycetota > Actinomycetes > Micrococcales > Microbacteriaceae > Frigoribacterium > Frigoribacterium sp. CFBP 8751. The sequence continues at coordinate 100,412 of NZ_JACYUB010000006.1, read as the reverse complement.
ACGGGCAGATCGACCGAGCGGATCACGATGCGGGCGGCGGCCAGCATGTCGTCGACGTCGAGGCCTTCGCCGTCCTCGACGCCGTGCGCCTCGCTGATCGAGTGGGAGGCGGTGGCCAGGGCCTTCACGCCCGGTGCGCCCGCGACGATGCGCGCGGTGATGCTGTCCCAGACGTTCGTCACGATCAGCGGGTCGCCGGGGACGTGGAGGGAGCGGAGGAGTTCGGCCTTCTCGGCCGTGCTGGAGATCGACATGCGCCCAGCCAACCAGCCCGGGCTGGCAGGCACCAGCCCGGGCCGATCCCGGCGGGGACTAGTCGCGCCGGAGGACGAGCTCGCCCAGGGGCAGACGCTCGCGGGGGGCGGTCTCGCGCTCGGCCAGGGCCTCGATCAGCTTGTCGGCCTCGTCGACGACGCCGACGGCCGTGATGGTGACGGGCTTGAGGTTGTCGGTCAGGTCGAACGCGGCGACGATCTTGTCCCACTCGACGCCGGCCATCTGGTGGGTGTGGAAGCCTTCGGCGTGGGCCTGCACCGTGAGGTGGGCGACGGCCTGGCCGAGGTCGTACTCGGCGGTCGGGCGTGCGTCGCCCTCGACGGTCGAGGTCTCGGCGACGGCGACGATCAGTGCCGCGGCGTTGCCGGCCCACATCGCGTTGAAGCTCATGAGGGTGCCGACGATCGTGTCGAACGACTCGCTGCCGCGGCGGGCCACGATGAAGCGGCGGGGCTGGTGGTTCTGGGCCGACGGGGCCCAGCGGGCGGCCTCGAGCAGGGCGTCGAGCTGACGGTCCGAGATCTCGGCGGTCGGGTCGAACGAGCGAGGGCTCCAGCGCTCGTCGAGGAGCGACACGAGGGGGACGCTGGTCTCGGCGGTGCGGACGGTGGACGGGGCGGTGGACTCGGAGATCGACATGGTGCCTCTTTCTTCTCGGTGACAAGGGGGTGGGCGCGCCGTCGAGCCACGGACACGACAACTCCGCCCGCCCCCGCGTGATTCCCGACGTCAGGAGGCGCGGGTCGCCTCGGCGACGATCGCCGCGACCCGTCCGGGCACGGTCTCGTCCTGCAGGCTCGTCGTGTCGCCCAGGGGCCGGCCGTCGACGATGTCGGCCAGCAGCCGCCGCATGATCTTGCCCGAGCGGGTCTTGGGCAGGTCGGGCACGACGAGCACGGTCGCGGGCTTGGCGATCGGCCCGATCTGATCGGCCACGTGGGCGCGCAGCACGGGGGACAGCGACCCCGCGAGCGGAGCCCACACCGACGGCTCGGCGACGTCGCCGGCGTCCCGCACCGCGCCTCCTGCCGGTCGTGCCGCAGGCACCACGAAGGCCGCGATCGCCTGGCCGGTGCGCTCGTCGGTCACACCGACGACGGCCGCCTCGGCGACGGCCGGATGCGACACGAGCGACGACTCGATCTCGATGGTCGACAGGCGGTGACCCGACACGTTGATCACGTCGTCGACCCGCCCGAGCACCCAGATGTCGCCGTCCGCGTCGTACTTCGCGCCGTCGCCCGAGAAGAACCAGCCCTGCCGCCAGTAGGTCGCCCAGTAGCTGTCGCGGTACCGCTCGGGGTCGCCCCAGACCGTGCGGGCGAGCGCCGGCCCGGTCCGCTGGACCACGAGGTAGCCGCCACTGCCGTTCGGGACGCGCTCGCCGGCGTCGTCGACCACGGCGGTCGAGAGCCCGGGCAGGGCCCGCAGCGACGAGCCCGGCTTGAGGGTGTCGGCCCCGGGCAGCGGGGCCATGACGGCGGCCCCCGTCTCGGACTGCCACCAGGTGTCGACGATCGGGCACCGGCCCCGGCCGAACTGCTCGTGGAACCAGACCCACGCTTCGGGGTTGATGGCCTCGCCGACCGTGCCGAGCAGGCGCAGCGACGACAGGTCGTGGGTGTCGGGCAATCCTTCGGGGAACCACGACGACAGCGTCCGCACCAGCGTCGGGGCCGTGTAGTAGGTGGTGACGCCGTAGCGCTCGATGATCTCGAGGTGCCGGGCCGGGTGGGGAGTGTCGGGCGTGCCCTCGTAGATCACCTGGGTCAGGCCGTTCGACAGCGGACCGTAGATCTCGTAGGTGTGCGCCGTCACCCAGGCGAGGTCGGCCGTGCACCAGTGCACGTCGCCGGGCTTGGCGTCGAAGACGGCCCAGTGGGTCCAGTTCGCCTGCGTCAGGTAGCCGCCGCTCGTGTGCACGAGTCCCTTGGGCCTCCCGGTGGTGCCGCTCGTGTACATGATGAACAGCGGCGTCTCGGCGCCGAAGTACTCGGGCTCGTCGGTGTCGGGCTGGTCGTCGACGACATCGTGCCACCACAGGTCGCGGCCGTCCGTCCACGGCACGTCGGGCGTCTGCTCGCCGGTGCGCCGGACGACGAGCACGTGCTCGATCTCGTTGTCGCCGCTGACCGCGTGGTCGGCGTTCGCCTTGACCGGCACCGCGGTGCCACGACGGAACTGCCCGTCGGTCGTGACCAGCAGCTTGGCGCGGGTGTCCTCGACGCGGAACTTCAGCGCCTCGCCCGAGAACCCGCCGAAGACCAACGAGTGGATGGCACCGAGACGGGCGATGGCGAGGGTCACCACGATCGTCTCGGCGATCACCGGCAGGTAGACGACCACGCGGTCGCCCTTCCCCACGCCGAGCGACCGCAAGCCGTTGGCGGCCTTCACGACCTCGCGCTGCAGCTGCGCGTACGTGATGTCGCGGCGGTCGCCGGGCTCGCCCTCGACGTGCAGGGCGACCTTGTCGCCGAGACCGGCGTCGACGTGCCGGTCGACGCAGTTGACGGCGACGTTGAGCGTGCCGTCGGCGAACCAGGTCGCCTCGGGCACCGTGAGCTCGCCGCCCGGCCCCTCGGTCACGGGCTTCCAGGTGTGCGCGACCGTCCACGGCGTGTGCCAGTCGAGCCGCTGCGACGCCTCGGCCCAGAACGCCACGGGGTCGGCGGCCGCCCGCGCGTGCTCGGCGGACGTGACGTTGGCCCCCTCGACGAGCGCGGGAGGCGCGGCGAAGGTCCGTCGCTCGTCGAGCAGGTTCGAGATGGTGTCGCTGGTGGCCATGCGCCCCACGCTACGGGCGGCTCGGCGGCGTCGGGTGCCGCAGGGCAACGCTGCGTAACGCGCGGGCGATCCGGAAGGTGGGGACGAGGCGTGCGACCGAGTCCTGCCCAGGCGGCAGGATCGTGACCCCGTCGTGATGCGTCGCCGCCTATCGTTGCCAGGTGATCAGCAGCCCTCGACGTCCTCTCGCTCGTCGATCGACCCGCGCACTGGGTGGGGCGGCGCTCGCCGCGGTGCTCGTGCTCGCACCGGTCACGGCCTTCGCCGCGGACGCCCCGGCGACCGCCACCTCGTCTCCGGCCCCGACGACCGCCGTCCCCGAGCTGTCCTCGCCCGCCTCGAGCTCGGTGCCGACCGCCGTCGACGCGATGACCTACGTCGTCAACGCCGCGCCCGGTGCCGTCGCGACCGACGCGGCGTCGGCCGCCGTGGTCGCCGCGGGCGGCACCGTCCTCGCCCGGTGGGACGAGATCGGGGTGGTGACCGCGCGGTCGACCGCAGCCGACTTCGTCGACCGGGTCCGCGCCTCCTCGGCGGTCGGATCGGCGGGTCCGACGCGGACGGCCGCCGTCCGGACGACGGCCGGAGCCGGCCCGCGCGACGACGCGGGCTCCGCGCCGGCCCCGACGGTCGGCGTGCAGTCGACCGGCCTGGCCGAGCGGGTGACCGACGTGGCCGACCCCGCCGAAGAGCGAGGGTGGAACGACCAGGCCGTGCACGCGGCCGAGGCGCGGGCGGTGCAGCCCGGCAGCCGCGACGTGCTGGTCGGCGTGCTCGACAGCGGGATCGATGCGACGCACCCCGACCTCGCCTCGCAGGTCGACCCGGCCGCCTCGGTGGGCTGCAGCGTGGACGGCGTCGCCGACAGCGACCCCGCCGCCTGGGCGCCCTCACCCGACGCCGCGACGAGCACGCGCGAACACGGCACCCACGTGGCGGGCGTCATCGCCGCGGCCGACGACGGCCGGGGTGTCGTCGGCGTCGCCCCGGGCGTGCGGCTGGCGAGCGTCAAGGTCGTCGACGCGAACGGCTTCATCTACCCCGAGTACGCGATCTGCGGTTACATGTGGGCGGCGCAGCAGCAGATGGACGTGACGAACGCCAGCCTCTTCGTCGACCCGTGGGCCGCCTGGTGCTCGGCCGACCCCGACCAGGCCCCGGCCCTCGAGGCGGTCGCGCGGGCCGTCGCCTGGTCGCAGCACGAGGGCGTCCTCGACGTGGCGGCCGTCGGCAACGCCGCGACCGGTGCCGTCGCCGTCGACCTCGCCCACAAGACGACCGACTCGCTCAGCCCGAACGACTCGACCCCGCAGTCGGGGCGTGACGTCTCGCAGGGGTGCGCGCAGCTGCCCGCCGAGGTCGACGGCGTCGTCACGGTCTCGTCGGCCCAGCAGGGCACCGGGGGCTCGATCGAGAAGTCCCGTTTCTCGAACTACGGGGCGGGCGTCGTCGACCTGACGGCCCCCGGGTCCGCCGTGCTCAGCACGGTGCCGGGTGGCGGGTTCGCCGCCCTCAGCGGGACCTCGATGGCGGCTCCGCACGTGGCCGGGGTCGCGGCCCTGCTGGCGAGCGTGCATCCGGACGCGACCCCGGCCCAGCTGCGTGACCTGCTCACCCGTCAGGCCGGCGGTGAGACCCCGGCCGAGTACTTCGGGGCCGGCATGGTCGACGCCTTCGCCGCCGTGACCGAAGACCTGTCGCTCGGTCCGGTCGTCGTCGCCCCCGACGGCACGCTGCGGGCGGGCGCGGCGGCCACCCTGCGCGGCACCGGCTTCGTGCCCGGCGAGACGGTCCGGGCCGAGGGGGACGCGTTCGACGAGTCGACGTCGACCGTCGCCGACGAGCGTGGGCGGGTCCAGCTGCCCGTCCGGCTCTCGCCCGGCACCCCGCCGGGCCCCTCGACGTTCGCCGTGGTCGGGTCGTCGGGCGCGAGCGCGGTCGTCGACGTCGAGGTGCAGGAGGCGCTGGCCGGCCCGGTCGTCACCTCACCCGCCGGCGGGGCACGGGTGCCCTCGGGGCAGGACGTGGTCGTCGAGGGCACCTCGATCGACTCCGCCCGCGTCACCGTCACCATGGAGCCCGCCGCAGAGGTTCTCGCGTCGACCCGGGCCGTGGCGGCCGCTGCCGTGTCCACCACGGTCCGCGCCCAGCAGGACGGAACGTTCAGCGCGACGTTCTCCGGCCTCGCCGAGGGGGACTGGCACGTCTCGGCCGTCACCCGGACGGTGGACGACGTCGTCTCGGCCACCGGCCCCGTCGTCCTCTTCGCCGTCGACCCGCTCCCCGTTCCCGTGCCGGGTGACGAGAGCGGCGTCCCGGTCGGGCCCGAGGCCGCGCCGGCCGGCCAGGGGCCCACGTCGCCCGCCCCGGGTGCGCGGCCGGGCGGGACCGTGCTCGACGCGGGTGCCTCGGGACGCCGGATCGCCGCCGAGCCGGCCCGCGCCTCCTCGGATGCTCTCGCCTGGACGGGCTCCGAGCCGGGCCCGGTGGCTCTCGCGGCCCTGCTGATCGTCGTGTTCGGCGTCGGCGTCGTCGGCGTCGGCGTCGGGCGGCGTCGTCCCGTCGACGAGGCCCGGTAGCGACGCCGACGCGCTCGTCAGTCCAGCACGGGTCGCCGCACGAGGGAGCGCGGTCGACGGCTCGTCAGGGCACTGCCGGTGGCGACGACGAGGGGAAGCCCGACGACGACGACGACCAGCACCCACCACGGTGGGGTGAACGGTAGGTCGGAGGCCCAGACCATGGCCCCCGTCGGCACCAGGCCCAGGATGGTGCCCAGTACGGCACCCGTGCCGACGACCACCACGCCCTGCCAGAACGACATGGCGCGTCGCTGGGCGTCCGTGCCTCCGACGGCCTGCATGGTCACCTGGTCGCTCAGCCCCTCGGCGCGGGCGAGACCCAGGGCGACCGCGGCTGCCGCGGCACAGACGAGGGTCGTCGCGACGAGTGCCAGCACGAGTGCCAGGTCGAGGCTGCGGTCGACGGGGGTCGTCTCGAACGTCGCCCGGCCGTCGGTGGCGGTGGTGACCGCGGCTCGGAGGTCGGCGGCCTCGTCCTCGGTCGGCTGCCGGTCGGTGGCCATCACCACGGCACGCTGGGTCAGCTCGAACCCCAGTCGCTCGGCGGTCGCGGGGCTCATCAGGACGGCCCCGGTGCTGAGCGTCGTCGGACGCTGGACGACGGCGGGGAGGGACACGGACGTGGTCGGGGTGGCCGAGGCGTCGAAGCCGTCGGCGACCTCGGCCGGGGTGGCGAGACCGATGGTGGCTTCGCCGTCGACGACGAGCGACGGGTCGAAGGCGATGACGCCGCCCGACTCGAACGCGGCTCGGGCGGCCGTGGACGGAGCGGCCCCCAGGGTCACGGCAAGGCCGTCCTCGTCGGTCACGATGATGTTGTCCTGGGACGTGGACGAGCCGAGCGGGTAGGCGCAGGCCGGGTCGGCATCGGTGATCCGCTGCGCCTCGCGGTACGACAACCCCGCGAGGCGCCCCGTCGACGAGTCGCAGCGGTCGGGGACGGTCAGCACGGCCCACGGCGTGATCGCGGCGACCGCCACCGGGGCGCCGTTCGAGTCGTAACCGCTCGGGACCGGGGTCTGCCACACGGTACGGTCGCCCACCGGGAGGTCGCGCGCGACGGCGGCGACGGCCGCGGAGTCGAGCGAGGCCGCCTCGGTCGAGCCGCCCGGCACGCGGAGGTCGGACGCCTGGTCGTACGAGATCGCCACGGTGCCCGCCGGGTAGGGGCGGTAGAAGGAGTCCTCGGACTGTCGTGCGGCCGCGGTCGACATCGAGACGCCGAACACCGCGACGAACACCGCCGTGGTGACGGCCGCCACGGCGGGAGCGGTGCGGGCGACCCCGTGGGCGGCGTCGCGCAGGGCGAGCCTCAACTGCACGGGTGCCGGCGTGGACGCGCGCCCGAGCCGACGGACGAGCGTCGGCACGAGCAGCAGGACGCCGACGAGAGCGGCCACGGCGGAGACCGCGAGGCCGACGAACGCCACCCACCACCATCGTGAGCCGACCGTGACCGATGTGGCGTACGAAACCCATCCCGCGCCGAAGCAGGCGAGCACGCCGCCGACGACGAGGAGGCCGGCGAGCACGGCGGTTCGTCGGCCGCGATCACGACCCCGGTCCGACGCGGCGTCCACCGCGCCGGAGGCCGTCCCGCCGCGCAGCGAGTCCATCACGTCGACCCGGGCGGCACGCCGCGCGGGCACGACGGCCGCGATCCACGACACCGCGACGGCGAAGAGCCCGATGCCCGCGACCGCGACACCGGGGACATGAACGCCCCAGAACGCGAACGGGCCCACGTCGACACCGGCTCGCCGGGAGAGGGCCACGACGCCGATGCCGAGGTCGACGCCCACCGCGAGGCCGGTGACGGCGGCGACGACGCCGACCCACACCCCTTGTCGCGTCACGACGCGCGTCAGCGTGCGCTGATCGGCCCCGACCGCGGCGAGCACGGCCAGGGTGCGGCGTTGCCGACGGGCCCCCACCCCGAAGGCCGCCCCCGCGAGAAGCGCGACCTCGGCGCCGGCGAACACGGCGAAGACCACGCCGAGGGCGGCGTAGGTGCCCGTGCTGCCGTAGCCCGCCTCGCTCTCGAGGCCGGGGGTGCCGTCGGGCGGAGGGTCGGCGACGACCGCGGCCGACCAGACGACGAATCCCGCGCGTCCCAACTCGCGCACCTCGGCCCAGTCGACGGCGTCGCCCACGAGGTACTGCTCGGTCGACGACGAGGAGGCCGTCGACGACGGGTCGGGCAGACCCGCCGCCAGGTCGTCACGGGCGAACACCTGTCGGTCGTCCGTGCCGCCGCCGACCTCGGACATGATGCCGACGACCGTCACCTCGAGGTCGCGTGCACCGTCGGCGCCGGGAACGCGGTGGAGGCTCGTGGTCGACCCGGTCTCGAGCCCGTCGTCGCGGGCGAGGGCGGGCGTGACGAGCACCTCGTCACCCTGCTCGGCGGCCCGCCCCCGCTCGAGCACGTAGCGGCCCTCGAAGGCCGGGTCCGTCACCGGTCCGATCACGACGCCGGCAGGGGACGTGCCGACCCGGGTCCAGAGGGTGCGCAGGGTGAGCGTCCGGTCGACCCCGGGCACGACGTCGGCCGGCGCGCGGTAGGTCACCTCGTCGCCCGACCACTGGTTCAGCCCCCGGACGGACTGCCGGGTCTCGTAGCCGGTCCAGTGCACCCGGGCGGCCGTGTGGCCCAGCGTCGAGGTGATCTCCTGGCGGGTCGTCGGCATCGCACTCGCGACGAGCACCGCCGCCCCCGAGGCGCCGGCCACGGGCAGCGCGATCAGCAGCACGACCATCACGTACTCGCGCAGGCGCTTGAGCACCTGGCGACGCGCGACGAGGCCGCCGACCGTCACCGCGCCTCCGGGGTCAGCAGCGACTCGGGCCCTCGCGGCGCGGACTCGTCCACGAGGCGGCCGTCGCGGAGGAACACGATCCGGTCGGCCCAGGCGGCGTGTCGGGCGTCGTGCGTGACGAGCAGGCCTGCGGCACCTGCGTCGACCCGTTCGCGCAGCAGGCCCATGACCTCGTCGCCCGTGCTGCTGTCGAGCGCGCCGGTCGGTTCGTCGGCGAGGACGAGGCGACGGCTGCCGACGAGGGCGCGCGCGATGGCGACCCGCTGCTGCTCGCCGCCCGAGAGCTCGGCGGGGAAGGCCCGCCCGCGACCGGCGAGGCCGAGGGCGGCCAGGGCGTCGTCGGCGGCACGCCGGGCGGCACGGGTGCCGATGCCGTCGAGTTCGAGCGGCAGGGCGACGTTCTCGGCCGCGGTCAACGTCGAGACGAGGTTGAACTGCTGGAACACGAAGCCGACCGACCGGCGTCGCACCCGGGCGACCTCGGCCGCGCTCAGGTCGGCGAGCCAGGTGCCGTCGACCTGCACGTGCCCGGCGGTCGGCGTCGTCAGGCCGCCCGCGATCGCCAAGAGGGTCGATTTGCCCGAGCCGGACGCGCCCATGACGGCGACCAGTTCGCCCTCGAGGACGGTCAGGCTCACGCCGTCGAGGGCGGTACGGGCGAGGTCGCCGGTTCCGTGTTCGTGCCCCACCCCGAGCAGGGTCAGCACCTCGGCGCGCCCGGTCACGACCGGCCTCGCGCGGTGGGTGCCGGGTCCGGCGTCAGGGCCGGGGATCGGGGCACACCCGTCGTCGGGGCCACGCCCTCGACCGCCCACTGCCGTTCGGTGAGGGACGCACGACGCAGGCTCGACTCGACGTGGTCGAGCCAGCGCACCTCGGCCTCGGCCGCGAAGATCATCGAGTCGACGACGAGGCGCCAGGCGAACTCGCCGGGCGCGCCCGGGTCGCCGCCGGCGTGCTTGGTGCGGGTCAGCCGCTGCAGCTTCGCCAAGGAGGCGCGGCGCTGCGTCTGCACGAGCGTCGCCACGTCCACCCCCGGCAGGGTCGCGGCGAGGGCGAACTTGAGCGGCAGCTCGTCACGGGTGGCGTCGGGGGTGTCGACGGCCGTGCCGAGCCAGCGGGCGACCTCGGCCCGTCCGGCGGCCGTGATGCGCCAGAGCCGCTGCTGCTCGCCCGCGGGCTGCGTGGTGCCCGCCGCCGAGGCCTCGGCTGCGGGTGCCCCTTCGGCCTCGGGCGACGTGTCGTCCGGCGCGGGCTCGTCGCGCTCGACGAGCCCGTCGCGGTCGAGCCGGTCGAGGGTGGAGTACACCTGGCCGACGTTGAGCGGCCAGGTGGACCCGGTGCGCCGGTCGAACTCGCTGCGCAGCTGATAGCCGTAGCCCGGGCCCTGGTCGAGGATCGCCAAGAGGCCGAGTCGCACGGTCATGCGGCCGCCCCGCCGTCCGGTCGTGCCGTCACGTGGCCTCCTGTGATCGAGTGGCGACGTCGCCCTGCGGCGCTCGTGCATACCGAGTATGCCCGGCATCGCGGGCTCCGGCAACCGGTGCCCGGCGACGTCCGTCACCGACGTCCTCGACGACGGCGCCCGACGGTGGTCCGCACCACACGACCGCGCCGCACCGCACCGCCGCACCGCACCACCGGTCACGCCACCGGGCCGGGCCGGGGCCGGAGCCGCGGCCCGGCCTCGGACGCCGACCGACCTAGGATGGTCCGCGACCCGCCGCCGCCCGCCTGGAGGACCCCTCGTGACCAAGGCCCCGACCGTGTACGACGTGGCCGCCCACGCCGACGTGTCGATCGCGACGGTGTCGAGGGTGCTGCGCCGTCCCGACGACGTGCGCCCCGAGACCCGCAGCCGGGTGCTCGAGTCGGTGCGTGCCCTCGGCTACGTGCCGAGCGGCGCGGCCCGCGGCCTCGCCGGGCGGCGCACGGGCGTGCTCGGGCTCTTCCTGCCGGGCCACGACGGCATCGACGGCCCCGAACCCGACTGGGCTCGGGTGTCGGACGCGTCGCGCATCCCGCTGATCGACGACCGCGAGCGCGTGGAGGCGTCGACCGTCGTCGAGCCGGGCCGCGGTGCGACGAGCCTCACCGCGCCTCCTGCGTCCGACCACGGGTCGAACCCGGCGAACCTCTATTTCGACGAAGTGCTGCGCGGCGCCGAGGTCGAGGCCTGGCGGCGGGGATTCGCCCTCATGGTCGCCGCCGGCCGGGGGTCGAGCCGCGAGGTCATGGTCAACGACATCGCGGGCCGGGTCGACGGGCTCGCGGTGCTGGCCCAGACGGTGCCCGGCGACCTGCTCGCGCACGTCTCGCGACGCATCCCCGTCGTCGTGCTCGCCGACTCGAGGCCGGGTGACGACCTCGACCACGTCGGCGTCGACAACGTCGCCGGCATGCACGCCCTGACCGACTTCGTGCTGGGCACGCGGGGCGTGCACGACGTCGCCTACGTCGCCGGGCCGTCCGACTCGCCCGACGAACTCGACCGCCACGCCGGGTTCGACCGGGCCGTCGAGGCGCACCGCGCCGCCGGGGCGCGCGTCACCGTCCGGGTCGAGCCGGGCGAGTTCTCCCGCGCCGGCGGTCGTCGTGCGGCAGCGGCGCTGCTCGAGACCGGCGACCTGCCCCGGGCCGTCCTCTGCGCGAACGACCAGTCGGCGCTCGGTGTGCTCGACGTGTTCGGCGAGCAGGGCGTCGACGTGCCCGGTCGCGTGCTCGTGACGGGTTTCGACGGCATCGACGCCGGCCGGTTCTCCCGGCCCCGGCTCACCACGGTGCGCCAGCCGATGGGTGAACTCGGCCGCATCGCCGTCCGCACGGTCGTCCGACGACTCACCGACCCCGGGGCGCCGCCGCAGCGGGTCACCCTGCCGGTCGAGGTGCTGCTGCGCGAGAGCTGCCCCGCGCTCTGAGAACCGCCCTGTCCGAGTCAGCCCCTACCGAGCCCGCCCTGCCGAGCCCGTCCTACCCGAGCCCGCCCTGCCCGGTGTCGGCGCCGGTGACGCTCCCGTCGTCGGGCCCGAAGACGAAGTAGTGCACGCGCTCGGCGTCGACCCCGTGGCCGATCAGGGCCGCCCGGGCGATCGCCATGAACGGCACCGGTCCGCACAGGAACACCCGGTGCGACGCGGTCAGGTCGACCCGGGCCAGGTCGATCGGGTCGAGGTAGACGCCCGGCCCGTCGATCGACGCCTCGGCCAGCGCGCTGAGCGCCGACAGCGACCCCTGGGTGTAGCTGACCCGCAGGGTCGCGTTCGGCATCGACGCGACCAGCGCCTCGAGTTCGACGCGGTGCGCGTGCCGCTCGGGCGTGCGCTCGAAGTGCAGCGCCGTCACGACGCGGTCGGGCTCGGTCCGGGCCAGGTGGTCGAGCATGCCGAGCACGGGCGTGCAGCCGATGCCCGCCGAGACGAACAGCAGCGGGGCGTCGTCGAGGTCGTCGATGGTCAGCGACCCGATCGGGGGCGAGACGCTCACCACGTCGCCCACCCGCAGCTCGCCCATCAGGTGCGACGACACCTCTCCGTCGGGTGCGGGCGGTTCGCCGACCAGCAAGCGAGCACTGATGCGCCACTGCTCGTCGTGACCGCCGCGCAGGCTGTACTGCCGGATCTGCCGGGCCCCGTCGGCCAGCCGCACCTGCACCGACGCGAACTGGCCGGCGCGGTACCGGGGCAGGGCCTCGCTGTCGGCCGAGACCAGGGTGAGCGCGACCACGTCCTCGGCCTCCACGCGGTGTTCGGTGACGAGGGCCTCGCGCCACTCGTCACCGGGCTCGAGGTCGGCCTGCCGGTAGATCGCCTCGACCGTCGCCACCATCTCGTCGCGGGCCTGACGGTAGACGGCCGCCCAGGCGTCGGCGACGTCGGCCGTGAGGTCCGGGCCGAGGGCGACCGCGAACGCCTCGCCGAGGTGCCGCTCGAACAGGTCGTACTCGTCGCGGGTGACGCCGAGTGCCGCGTGCCGCTGGGCCAATCGCGAGACGATCTCGCCGGGTGTCGCCGGCGCGAGGGTCGGCGCCCCGGCCTGGCGGGCGGCGTCCGCGCCGGACGGTCGGCCCCCCGAGGAGGCGCGGTGCCGGTCGGTCCCCTCGCCGCGCGTCGACCCCGGGGCCGCGTCGAGGACGGCCTGTGCGAGCGCGACGATCGTGCGGGCGAGCTCGCGCTGCTGCCGCCCCTGCGCGAGGTCGCCGCGGTTGAACTGGTCGCGCAGCAGGTCGGGTCGGGTGCCGAACAGGCGGCGGTAGAACTCGTCGGCGATGTCGCGCGACCGCTCGGCGACCACGGGCAGCGAGGCGCGGAGCGCTCGCAGCTGCGTCGTGCTGGCCATGCGGGTCCCTCCGGTCGGCCGGGGCACCGCGACCGGCACCCGACGCCGATTCTGGCGTGCGGGCCCGGGCATCCCCTGACGGTTGGCTCGGCGTCGAACGACCTCGCGCCTCCTCGTCCTCCGGGGTTCGCGGCCCGGAGAGGCGATGACGTGACGCTCACGGTCGGACCCGAGCGGCAGGTCGGCGCGTCTTCTCGAGTTCCCCCTGCTTGCGCCCATGCGATGTATGCGCTTACAGTGGGCCCAGCTCACCTCGACGACGAATGAGAGAACGTGGCGATGACGCACGCGACACCCCCTCGGCGACACCCACGCCGACGCTTCCGCACGCTCGCGGCCCTGGCAGCGGCCACGGCCGCCGTGCTCGTGGCCACCGGCTGCAGCATCCAGATCCGCAGCCAGCCCGACCCCAGCATCGGGGCCGACACGATGCTGATCAACGCCGACAAGGGCAACCCGCAGTTCGAGCGCAACTTCAACCCGTTCCTCACGAACAAGCGCACCGCCTCGACCTGGATCTACGAGCCCCTGCTCGAGATCAACCCGCTCGACGGCGAGATCACGCCCTGGCTCGCGAGCGAGACCGTCCTGCCCGACGCGCGCACGATCGACATGACGATCCGCGACGGCGTCGAGTGGTCCGACGGCACGCCGATGACCCCGGCGGACGTGGTCTACACGTTCGACCTGATCAAGGCGAACCCGTCACTCGACCTCAAGGGCGCCTGGCAGCACATCGACACGATCGAGCAGCAGGGCGACCACGTGGTCTTCCACCTGCAGACCGACGACGTCCCCGCGATGGAGATCATCGGCCAGACGACGATCGTGCCCGAGCACCTGTGGAAGGACGTCGACGACCCCACGACCTTCCGCAACCCCGACCCGGTCGGCACCGGCCCGTTCACGCTCGGCAACTACTCGCCGCAGCAGTACTCTATGGACAAGAACGAGTCGTACTGGCAGGCGGACAAGATCGAGATCGGCCACCTGATCCTGCCCGCCACGAACAACCAGCTCGACACCGTCACGCGCGGTTACGACTGGTCGTACTCGTTCATCAGCGACGTCGAGGGCACCTGGGGCGCTGCCAGCCCCGACAACCAGTTCTGGTTCCCGCCGGGCGGCGTGATCGGTCTCGTGCCCAACCTCACCAAGGCACCCTTCGACGACGTCAACGTGCGTCGCGGCATCGCCCTGGCGCTCGACCGCGGTCCGATCGCCGAGTCGGCAACCGAGGGCTACCTCGAGCCGGCCGGCCAGACCGGGCTCATCCTGCCCAACCAGCAGGACGACCTCGACCCGTCGATCCCGAACGCCGGCGTGATCGAGCAGGACGTCGACGGCGCCCTCGCGGCCTTCGCCGAGTCGGGCTACACGCAGCAGGGTGACGAGCTGGTCGGCCCCGACGGCACGCAGTTGAAGATCACGATCCTCACCGCCAACGGCTACACCGACTGGCTGCGGGCCGTGCAGGAGGTGCGGAGCCAGTTGGGCGCGATCGGCATCGACGTGCAGATCCAGGCTCCCCAGCCGGCCGGCTACCAGTCGGCCATCGCGAACGGCGAGTTCGACATGGCGATGGGCGGCATGGGCAACGGAAACGTCTACCAGGCCTACAACAACCTGCTCAACAGCCAGTTCGCCACCCCGGTCGGCGAGACCACGGCGGCCAACTACGAGCGGTTCAGCGACCCGGCGGTCGACCAGCTGCTCGATGACTGGAAGGCCACGACCGACCCCGAGCAGCAGAAGCAGTACAGCTACCAGCTGCAGAACGTCGTCTACGACCAGCTGCCCGTGATCGGCCTGTACTACGGCGGGCTCTGGGGTCTGTTCAACGACTCGAAGTTCACCGGCTGGCCCACCGCCGAGAACCCGTACATGGCACCGCAGAACTACGACCAGGCACCGCTGCTGATCTTCACGAAGCTCAAGCGCGTCGACCAGAAAGAGGGCGACCAGTGAAGTACGCAGCCCAGAAACTCGGCCTGTTCGTGCTCACCCTGTGGGCCGCGGTCACCCTGAACTTCATCCTGCCGCGGCTGATGCCCGGCAGCCCGACCGACGCCGCGATCGCGAAGTTGTCGCTGAACGGTCCGGTCAGCGCGGCGACCCGTGCCGCCATCGAGGCCCAGCTCGGCGTGCCGGACGGCAACGTGCTGCAGCAGTACGTCAGCTACCTCGGCCAGGTCGTGCGTCTCGACTTCGGCACGAGCTACACGTTCTTCCCCGAGACGGTCGGCCACCTGGTCGGCCAGGCCCTGCCGTTCACGCTGATCCTCGTCGGGGTCTGCACGATCATCGCCTTCGTGCTCGGCACCCTGATCGGCGTCGCCGCGGCGTGGAAGCGCGGCACGTGGCTCGACTCGCTGCCCACCCTGTCGGGCAGCTTCATGAGCACGTTCCCGTACTTCTGGACGGCCCTGCTGCTGCTGTTCTTCCTCGGCTACGTGCTGCACTGGTTCCCGACCACGGGGGCCTACGGCGCGACGACCACGCCCGGGTTCACGCCGGCCTTCGTCGGCGACGCCCTGCAGCACGCGGTGCTCCCGGCCATCACCATCCTGCTGACGAGTCTCGGCGGATGGATCCTCGGCATGCGCAACGCGATGATCTCGACGCTGGGCGACGACTACGTCACCTTCGCCGAAGCCAACGGGCTCAAGGGCCGCACGGTCGCCGTGCGCTACGCAGCCCGCAACGCGATCCTGCCGAACCTGACCGGCTTCGGCCTCGCCCTGGGCGGCGTGGTCGGCGGCTCGATCCTCGTCGAGCAGGTGTTCGGCTACCCCGGCATCGGCTACCTGCTGTTCAACGCCGTCATCGGCCAGGACTACCCGCTGATGCAGGCCCTCTTCCTGATGATCACGGTCAGCGTGCTCGTCGCCAACTTCCTCGTCGACATCTTGTACGGCGTGCTCGACCCAAGGACCCGCCGATGACCTCCACCGTGTCCGTCCACCTGCCCGAGGGCGCGCCTCCCACCGGCCCCGCCGAGCAGAAGGCGCCCAGTCGCTGGCTCACCATCGGCCGCATGGCCGCGACCATCTGGTCGAACCCCAAGGCGAAGATCGGCGTCGTCATCTTCGGCGTCTTCGTCCTCGTCTCGATCTTCGCCCCGCTGCTCGCGCCCTACGGCGGCAGCGAGAACGGCTTCGAGCGCAACGCCGACGCGAGCTGGGCCCACTGGATGGGCACCACGGCCGCCGGTGAGGACGTCCTGAGCCAACTGATCTACGGAGCCCGCATCAGCGTCTTCGTCGGCGTCGTCGCCGGCGTGCTGTCGACGCTGGTCGCCGTCGCGATCGGGCTGAGCTGGGGCTACATGAAGGGCTTCGGCGGCGACGTCGTCGGGTTCATCGTGAACCTGTTCCTCGTCATCCCGGGTCTGCCCCTGATGATCGTCATCGCGGCCTACCTGCAGAACGGCGGCATCACCGTGATCCTCGCGGTGATCGTCATCACCGGCTGGGCCTGGGGTGCGCGCGTGCTGCGCAGCCAGACGCAGTCCCTGCGATCGCGCGACTTCGTCACGGCGGCACGGTTCTCGGGCGAGAGCGCGGGACGCATCGTGTTCCGCGAGATCCTGCCCAACATGACCTCGCTGATCACCGGCTCGTTCTTCGGTGCCGCGACCAGTGCGATCCTCGCCGAGGCCGGCCTCGAGTTCCTGGGGCTCGGCGACTCGTCGATCGTCAGCTGGGGCACGATCCTCTACTGGGCACAGAACTCGAATGCCCTGCTCACCGGCCAGTGGATCCTGCTCTTCGCGCCCGGCCTCTGCATCGCCCTGCTGGCGATGAGCCTGACCCTGATCAACTTCGGCGTCGACGCCGTCGGCAACCCCCGACTTCGCGAAGGCGCGAAGCAGAAGAAGGAGGCGCGCAAGTGACCGCCACGGACCTCACCGACCAGCCCACCGCCTCCTCGCCCTCGTCCTCCGACGACGTGTTGCTCGACGTCCGCGACCTCAGCGTCGTCTACGAGAGCGCCGGCGCGGAGCCGGTGCAGGCCGTCGACCACGTGTCGTTCCGGCTGAAGCGGGGCGAGTTCGTCGGCCTGGTCGGCGAATCCGGCTCGGGCAAGTCGACGCTCGGCTACGCACTGACCCGGTTGCAGAAGCCACCGGCGCGGACCAACGGCGGCAGCATCTGGTTCGACGGCGCGGACGTCCGCGACCTCGACACCGAGGCGCTGCGTCAGCAGCGACAGGGTGGCTTCGCGATGGTGCTGCAGTCGGGAATGAACGCGCTGAACCCGGTGCGCACGATCCGCAACCACTTCGTCGACGTGTTCAAGGCCCACGGCCACGTGCCGCGCGACCGCTGGCACGCCCGCGCCGCCGAGCTGGTCGCCAAGGTCGAACTCGACCCGGGCGTCCTCGCGCGGTTCCCGGGAGAGCTGTCCGGCGGCATGCGCCAGCGCGTCTCGATCGCCCTCGCCCTGTCGCTCGAGCCGCAGCTGATGGTCTTCGACGAGCCGACCACCGCCCTCGACGTGCTCGTGCAGCACGCCGTGATGGACACGATCATCTCGCTCCAGCAGAGCGAGGGCTTCACGGCCGTGCTGATCAGCCACGACCTCGGCATCGTGCTCGAGTCGGCGCAGCGCGTGCTCGTGATGCACGAGGGACGCATCGTCGAGGACGGCCGCTCGGCCGACGTGCTCGCCGACCCGCAGGACGACTACACGAAGATGCTGCTGTCGCACTACGCCGACCCGCGCGCCGAGGTCGTCTCGCTGCCCGGCTTCGAGGACCGTTCGGTCCGTCGGGCCCGGGGCGACCGCCGCGTCGACACGACGACCTCGGTGCCGACCGTCGCCACGCGCGGCCAGCGCACGGCGCAGCACGCGATCACGGCGAGCGGCGTGACCAAGACCTACGCGCCTCCTCGGCGGGGAGACGACCCCGTGCGCGCCGTCCGCGACGTGTCGTTCACGCTCGAACCGGGTCAGTCGCTGGCCCTCGTCGGGCAGAGCGGGTCGGGCAAGAGCACGATCGCCAAGCTCGTCACCGGCGTCGAGAAGCCGACCAGCGGCAGCGTCTCGTTCGGCGACACCGACGTGACGAAGCTCCGGGGGCGCGCGCTCCGCAGCTTCCGCAGCGACGTGCAGATGGTCTTCCAGGACCCGTACGCCGCGCTGAACCCGCTGCACACGGTCGAGTACACGCTGACGCGCCCGGTCGTGAACTACACCGGCCTGACCGGTCAGGAGGCGCGGCGCCGGGTGCTCGAGCTGCTCGAGACGGTCGGTCTGACGCCGGTCGAGCAGTTCGCGGCGAAGCTGCCGCACCAGCTGTCGGGTGGTCAGCGGCAACGCGTCGTGATCGCCCGGGCGCTCGCAAGCGACCCGCAGGTGATCATCGCCGACGAGCCCGTCTCGATGCTCGACGTCTCGCTGCGGGCCGGCGTGCTGGCGCTGCTCGAGGACCTCCGCGAACAGTGGGGCGTGTCGATGCTCTACATCACCCACGACCTGCTCAGTGCCCGGCTGATCACCGACGACATCATGGTGCTCAACCACGGTGCCGTGGTCGAGCGGGGGCACACGGCCGAGGTGCTGCAGCGGCCGACCGACCCCTACACGGTGACGCTGCTCGACGCGGTGCCGAACCCGCGCCGGTTGCACCGCGCCTCCTGACATCTCCCTCGCTCCACCTGAAAGGAACCACCCTGTGCTGACCTTCCCCGACGGCTTCCTGTGGGGAGCCGCCACCGCCGCCCACCAGATCGAGGGCAACAACGTCAACAGCAACTGGTGGGTGCACGAGAACGCCCCCGGCACGACCATCGTCGAGCCGAGCGGTGACGCGGCCGACAGCTACAACAGGTTCCGCGACGACATCCGGCTGCTCGCCGAGCTCGGCCTGAACAGCTACCGCTTCAGCATCGAGTGGGCCCGCATCGAGCCCGAGCGCGGCATGGTCAGCAAGGCGCAGGTCGCGCACTACCGCCGCATGGTCGAGACCTGCCACGAGTTCGGCATCGAGCCGATCGTCACGCTGATGCACTTCACCGTGCCCCGCTGGTTCGAGCGTGACGGCTTCTGGCGCGCGCCCGACGCCGCCGACCTGTTCGCCCGGTACACCGAGCTCGCGCTGCCGGTCGTCGCGGAGGGCGTCCGGTACGTGTGCACCATCAACGAGCCGAACATCGCCGCCATGCTGGCCGGGGGAGAGGACGCCTCGAACCTCGTCGCCTACGGCCTGCCGAACCCCGACCTCGAGGTCGCGGACGCCCTGCTCGCGTCGCACAAGCGCAGCCGCGAGGTGTTGTCGCAGCTGCCGCAGATCAAGTCGGGCTGGACCGTCGCGACCCAGGCGTTCAAGGCCGTCGACGAGCCGGGTGCCGCCGAGAAGACGCGCGAGTACGGCTACGTCCGAGACGACTGGTACAGCGAGATGGCGGCGGGCGACGACTTCGTCGGCGTGCAGGCCTACACGCAGACGTTCGTCGGGCCCGAGGGCCCGCGTCCGGTCGCCGAAGGGCTCGAGACGACGCTGACGGGGTGGGAGTTCTACCCGCCGGCCGCCGCCGAGGGCATCCGGAGCGCCTGGGAGCTGTCGGGCCACGTGCCCGTCATGGTCACCGAGAACGGCATCGCGACCGCCGACGACACTCGACGCATCGCCTACACGCAGGGAGCGCTCGAGCACGTCCACGACACCGTCGACGAGGGCATCGAGGTGCTCGGCTACCAGCACTGGAGCGCGCTCGACAACTACGAGTGGGCCAGTGGGTTCCGCCCCACGTTCGGCCTGATCGGGTGGGACCGCGAGACCTTCGAGCGCACGCCCAAGCCGAGCGCCCGCTGGTACGGCGAGGTCGCGCGCGCGAACGGGTTGGCTCGGGCGTAGGTCCCANCCCGGCCCCGTGGCCGATGCCGCGCCTAGAAGTACGTGATGCCGTGCAGGGGCCGCTCGGGCAGCAGCATCGCGCGGAGCTTCTGCACGGCCCCCTTGCGACGCTCGCGGACGAGCCCCGCGGCGGCCAGCGTGACCGGGTCGAAGCCGCCGAGCCAGAGTGAGCCGAGCGTGGCCACGTCGAGTTCGAGGTCGGCCCGGCGGACGGCCGCCTTCTTCACCGTCGCCTCGCCGGCCTCGCTCGTGACGCGGTACGTGCCGGCGGCGTGCCCCAGGGAGTCGCCGATCGCGATGGTGACGACGCCGTCCGCCGCCCAGGGGCGTGCCTGCAGGGCCGTGACGGGGTCGAGGATGCGGAACCAGACGTGGTCTTCGTCGTGGCGGACGGTCAGGGCACGGCCGTCGACGAGTGCATGGGGCAGCGGGTCGTGCTGCGGGGCGTTCGGGTACCGGATCGTCGAGACCAGGTCGACCGCGAGCAGCAGCTGCCAGAGGCCGAGGTAGGCGTCGTCCGAGGCGGCCACGAGGTCGACGACCACGAGGGTCTGCGTGCCCGTGGCGCCCTCGCCGCCGCCCACCGACTCGACCCGGTACGTGACGTAGCCGTCGACGGTGCCGGTCGCGTCACGGTGCACCGCGGCCCGGACGGCCGGGTCGGGCGTGCCGCGCGCGCGCTCGCGGCCGAGCGCGTGGTCCCAGGCGCCTTCGTGGCGGTCGATCGAGCCGGGGCTGCGGACGTGGAACCGCGCGAAGACCTCGGGGGCGACCTCGGCCAGGGACGCCGTCGTCACCAGCTCGGTGCTGCCCTCGGGCTCGCTCAGCAGACCACCCGCACGACGCGCGTCGACCTCGATCGTGCGCTCGCGCACGCCGACCCCGAAGCCGAAGCGACGGTAGATGGTGCCCTCGCTCGCGGTCAGGGCCGCCACGGCGGTGCCGGCCGCCTTGGCCCGCGCGAGGTCGTCGGTGATCATGCGGCGCAGGATGCCCCGGCGGCGGTGGGTCGGCTGCACGGTGACCCCGGCGATCAGGTCGGCCTCGATCAGGCGCCCGCCGCCGACGTGCAGGGTCTTGTCGAACGAGGCGAAGGTGGCCACGGGCCAGCCCAGCTCGTCGAGCGAGCCGGGGTTCGGGTCGCGACGGTGGACGCCGGTCAGGCGTCGGCCGTCGGCGACGAGGCGGCGCGCGGAACGACCCAGGGCGGCCGTGTCGTCGACGGCGCCGTGGAAGCCCATCGATTCGGCACCGATCCACGCCGCGGTCGCGGCGTCTGCGCGGGGAGTCGCGTCGTCGGCGTCGGCGGCGGTGGCGGTGGTGGCGGGATCGGCGGCGGCCACCGGATCGGCCACGTCCGTCCCGTCGGTGTCGAGCGCGGCCGCGGACGTGCGGAGGTCGTAGTCGTCGTCGAGGGTGCTCACCCGCACAGCCTACGGATCGGCACCGTCGTTGTCGTCGTCCTGAGGACGGACCCCGTGGGGGGAGGGGCGACACCTTGAGGTTCTACGACATGCGAAATATGATGTGAGGAATCATTCATGATCAAGAGGATTCCATGCCCGAGAAAAGCCCGTCGTCCGGCGACGACCGCGACCCGACCACGACCCACCGCGTGCTCGGGACGCCCTCCGCCTCCGCCCCCGTCACGCGCTCGGGCCCGACCCCGGTCGACGGGGTCGACCCCGACGACGGTCTCGCGACGCTCGGTCTCGGCGAACCCCGGTCGCGGCGTGAACTGCGCCAGCGTGAGCAGGTCGAGTCGGGCGCGACTCAGCGCCGCCGACGTCGCCGGTGGATCGCGGTCACGGCCTGGATCACCGGTGTCGTCGTGGGGCTGCCGACCGTCGGCGCGTTGTTCGTCGCGGGCTACCTGGGGCACATCGCCTCGACCTACGGCGACCGGACGACGACCATCGAGCAGGCCTTCCCCGCCGAGGTCGATCGCCCGGTGGCCGACGAGACCGGGGCGTTGAACGTCCTCCTGCTCGGCTCCGACACCCGCGAGGCCGGGGCCGCGGGTCGCTCCGACTCGATGATGCTCGTGCACCTCCCCGCCGACCGCCGGGCCGCGTACGTCATGTCGATCATGCGTGACAGCTGGGTCGACGTGCCCGGTCACGGCATGGCGAAGATCAACGCCGCCTACAGCTGGGGTGGCGTCCCCCTGACGGTGCAGACCGTCGAACAACTGCTGCAGGTGCGGGTCGACCACGTGGCCGAGATCGACTTCGCCGGGTTCCAGGCCATGACCGACGCCCTCGGCGGGGTCGACGTCGTCTCCGAGAAGGCGTTCACGGTCAAGGGGCACGACTTCGTCGCCGGCCCGAACCACCTCGACGGGCGGCAGGCCCTCGACTTCGTCCGGGCCCGTCACCCGTTCGCCGACGCCGACCACCAGCGGGTGCGCAACCAGCAGGCGTTCATGCGGGGTCTGATCGACGGCGTCGTCGACCGGGGCACGCTCAGCTCACCGGCCACCGTGTCGGACTTCGTCGGAGCCGTCACCGAGCACCTCTCGGTCGACCCCGGACTCACCTTCGGTCGTCTGGTCGAGATCGGGTGGGGCTCCCGGTCGCTGTCACCGTCGGCGGTGCAGACCTTCACCCTGCCCACGGCGGGTGGAGGCGTCGCCGCCGACGGGCAGTCGTACGTCCAGCTCGACGTCGAGGCGCTCTATCCGCTGCGCGAGGCCCTGCAGGACGACACCCTCGGCGAGTACCTCACCGCGCCTCCTGCGCCGGAGCCCGCCGTCGAGTGACCTCCGTGCCGGCTGGCGACCGGCCGACGTCGAACTGCTCGACGTCTCGCCGTCGGACCTCCGCGCGACCCGACCGCGCCCGACCTGACCCCGCCCGAACCCGCGCGACCCGGCGTCTCGCCGTCCGACAGCGCGCCGACGACGCACGACGGCCCGCCACCTGACGTGGCGGGCCGTCGTGCGGAACGGGAACGCGAGCGAGAGGGGGACGAGTGGCCCCGATGCCTCAGCGGTGCCGGTCCGCGGCGAGGACGCGGTCGAACAGGTGCGGGGCGGCATCGTCCTGTGCCCGCTCGAACGCGTCGGCGGCTCCTTCGCGGAGGGCCAGGCGTGCGTCCTCGTCGAGGGCGACGAACCGCGCGATCGTGGCCGCCCACGCGTCCGCGGTGACGTCCGGGACCACGAGGCCCGCGCCTCCCGCGATCGCACTCGTCCACGGGGTCGTGTCGGCGACGAGCAGGGGGCAGCCGACCGAGAGCACCTCGGCCAGGGCGTGCCCGAACGATTCGCCGAGGGTGCCCATGAACGCGACGTCGTACCGGGACAGTGCCGTCTGGACGTCGTGGTGGTCGAGCAGCCCGGTGAACGCGACCGTGATGCCTTCGGGCAGTCCGGCGGCCAGCCGTCGGCACTCGGCGACGAACGCGGCGTCCTCGGGCGGGCCGACCACGTCGAGGTGCAGCCGGGTGCCCGCGGGCAGCCCGGCCAGCCCTCGCAGCACCAGGTCGAGGCCCTTGAGGTGGGTGAGGCGACCGTAGCTGACCGCCCTCAGCACCGGTGCCGGTGCCGGTGGCGTTCGTCGGGCGGTCGCCGGCAGCGGGGACCGAGGGGTGTCGACGACGACCCGGGTGGTGGGGCCCCACACGGCGCGGATGTCGTCGGCCTCTTCTGGCATGGCGGCGTGCCAGATGACGCCACGGTGCAGACCGAGCAGTCGGAAGGCGGCGATGTAGGCCTTCTTCTTCACGGCCTTCGATCCCAGGGCCCAGCTGCCGAATTCGCCCCGGGGTGCGATCACGATGCGCGCACCACGCCACCAGCCGACGCGGCCGAGCAGCCGCGGGGCGAGCGACAGGGCCATGCCGAAGAAGGTGTTCAGGCACACGTAGTCCGGACGCCGGGCCCGGACCGCCGCGAAGGCTCGCAGAAGGGCGGGCACCGACGTCGTGTCGGCGAAGAACACGGGCACGTCGCCGTGACGGGTCCACTCGCCCGAGGGGACGTCGAGGCGCGTCGCGGAGCCGACGTCCCGGTCGCGGGTGAGGACCAACACCCTCGTGCCGTCGGGGATGCTGGCCGTCTGGGCGTCCAGGCTGCGGATCGGCCCGCCCCCGGCCGAGGCCGGCGGGAAGTGCGGAGCGAGGACGGCGAAGAGGGGGGTCATGAGGTCACCTTCGAACGGGAGGGGGCGGACGGGACGAGGCAGAGGGCGGTCGACGGGGCGAGGTCCGGCGCGGGGTCGCGTCGACGCAGCACCGGGTCGGTCCCGACGACCCCGCGCCAGACGCAGAGGGAGACGAGCAGCATCGGGCTGATCGGACTCAGCAGCCAGGACTCGCCGGTGCTGTGGACGAGCAGGGCGAGCGTGACGGTCCACGAGCTCCACCCGCCTCTGCCGGCCGGGAGCACGAAGGCCGCGGCCATCCCGGCGAACGCGATCGCACCGGCGAGGCCGGCGTGGACGAAGGCCATGACCGGGCTGCTCACGTGGGTGCCGTGCTCGTTGCCGATGCCGATGCCGATCTCGGGCCGACGGCGCAGGACCTCCACGGCGAGGTCGGTCGTCGCCGAGCGGGAGTCGGTGCCACGCAGGAGACCGTCGAGCGCGGTCTGCACCTCGGGCTGCCAGGCCCAGAGGCACACCACGCCGACGGCGACCACGAACGCGACGAGCACGAGGGTCGCCGATCGCCGCGCGACCAGGACGATCACGACGACGATCAGCAGCGCGAGAGCGCTCGTGCGACTTCCGCTCCAGGCCAGGGCCGCGGTGACGCCCACCACGGCGATCACCGTCGAGGACGTGCCCCGCGGGCGCAGCAGGGTCAGCGTGCCGAGGGCCAGCGCCACGAAGCCCGTGGAGTTCGCGTTCTCGAACGCGCCCCGGAGCCTGCCCATCTCGAGTGCCGTGTCGGGCGTCAGCACGCCCAGGGCGAGCGAGACCAGGACGCTCGCCGTGAGGACCCGACGGCAGGCGACGAGGAACACCGCCGGATCGAGACGCCGCAGGGCGAACAGCAGGGCCGAGGTGACGGCCACGAGCGAGGCGAGGGTGACGATCCCGTCGACCCACTGGCCGTGGAAGAAGGTGCCCACGACGACGTAGAGGGCGATCGAGGCCATCAGACCTCCGAGCCAGGCCACGTCGTCGCGTCGAGGCGCGCGCGTTCGAGCCGCGGCCACCACGACGAGTGCGACGCCGACGACCCGCACGCCCAGGGCGGCGACCGTGCTGTCGCCGAGGGGGGTCAGCGTCGCGACCAGCGCCAGGAGCCCGATCGTGACGAGGACGCTCTCGCTCGTCGTTCCCCTCGGCGCCCTCATGCCGTGCCGCCGAGAGGGGGCACCACGTCGCGCGAGGCGAGCCGTCGGACCTGCAGCACGAGGCGCGCCGTGGCTCCCAGGGCGAGCGGTGCGGCCACGGTGGCGACGAGGGTCCAGGACTCGTCGCCCGCGACGATCACACCCAGGCCCGTGGCGGTCAGGCCGACGACGGAGGCGAGAGAGCCCGGGCCGAGCAGTCCGCTGCCGACGAGCATCGAGGTCGCGTACACCGAGAGCCCCACGACGGCACCCGCGGTGGCGCCGGTCACGCCACCGACCAGTGTTCCGGCGAGGACGAGTCCGACGGCTACGCCCGCGGTGAGCAGGGACCGTCGCGCGATCAGGGCCGTGTGCAGTCGGAACTGGTGCAGCCACGACGAGACGAGACCGATCGACGAGAGGCAGACGCCGGCCGTGACGGCCACCACGAGGCGGCCGTCCACCAGGCCGGACGGCAGGGCCCAGCGCAGCAGGGCCAGATCACCGAGGCACAACGTCACGACGGCCCAGGCCCCGACGGCGAAGCAGCCCCCGACGAGGAGGCGCGCGACGGTCAGGACCGCACCCGCGCCTCCTGAATCCCACGTCCGGCGCAGACGCGGGTACGCCAGTGTCGTGCCCAGGTTGAGACACGCGGCAACGAGGGCGGCGACCTGCGTCGCGGCGCCGAGCGCACCGGTCGCCGCCGTGCCGAGCAGGGCGGTCGCGACGAGGAGGGGCGCGACGGACTGCACCTGGATGCCCAGTTGGCCGACGGCCAAGCCTGCTCCGAGCCGCAGCGTCGGGCGGTGCACGTCGGGGGTCACGTCGTCGCCACCGGCCGGTGCCGACGGTTCGGCGTCGTCCGCGGAACGGCGTCGCGGCGCGGCGACGATGGCGACCACCGCGGAGGCCACGCCCGCCGTCGCCACGGCGAGGGGCGCCGACCATCCGGCCACGAGGGTGCCGAGCAGCACGACGGTGCGAGTGGCCGTGCTGGCCAGCAGGGCAGCGGTGTACCGCCACTCCCGACCCCACATGAGCCAGGCGACTGCCGAGAGGCGGTTGACGGTCACGCCGAGGGTCCACCCCGCGACACCGACGGCCAACTCGAGCAGTCCCGAGGTGGCGCCCGCGCCGACGAGCGCCACCGCCCCCACGGTGAGACCGAGGATCGTCCACCGGACCGCCCACCGGTAGTGCCGACGGGCGTCGACGGCCCCGGGGTGCCGCTGGAACGCCAGGACGGCCGGGTCGGCGACGAACAGACCGACCAGGCCCGCGAGCTGGACGGACGCAGGCACGACCGAGAACTCGTCGGCGGGCAGCAGCCGGGCGACAAGGGGGATCTGCACGGCGGCGAGCACCAGGGACGTCGCGCGCGCCGTGGCGACCGCGCCGCCGGCGACGAGCAACGCGCCGAGCGAGCTCGTGCGGCGGGCGCGGGCGGTCGTCATCGGACGGGTGGACGGAGGCCGAGACGGCCGTGGTGGCTCCGGGCGGTGCCGAGCACGAACGAGACGACCCGGTGAGAGGTGTCGTCGATCCGGTACTCGTCCGGAGCGGCGGGACGGTGACCGTCACGGACCCGGGCCATCGCGTAGCCCACCGCCTCGACCAACGCGTGTCGTCCCAGGGTGGACGTGATGATCGCCCCCGAGTCGAGGGCCTCGGGACGTTCGATCCGGTCGCGCACGGTGACGGCGGCGAACCCGAGGATCGACGCCTCCTCGCTGATGGTGCCGCTGTCGGAGACGACGACGGCGGCCGATCGCTGCAGGGCGTTGTAGTCGTGGAACCCGAACGGCTCGTGGAAGACCAGCCCGGTCGTGTCGACGCCCCCGAGCTCGTCGAGTCGGCGACGGGTGCGGGGATGCGTCGAGACGAGGACGGGGAGGTCGAGATGGCGAGCGAGGTGCACCAGGGCGTCCAGCGAGTCGGTCAGCCGTTCGGCGTCGTCGACGTTCTCCTCACGGTGGAGGCTGACCAGCACGTAACGCCCCGGTTCGAGACCCTCGCGGGCCAGGACGTCGCTCGCGGCGATGCCGTCGGCCGCCGAGTCGAGCACCTCGCGCATGGGCGAGCCGGTCAGCAGGATGCGCGACGGGTGGATGCCCTCGGCCAGCAGGTTGCGGCGGGCGTGCTCTGTGTAGACCAAGGCGTAGTCGGCCACGTGGTCGACCAGTCGGCGGTTGGTCTCCTCGGGCACGTTCTCGTCGAACGACCGGTTGCCGGCCTCGAGGTGGAACACGGGGATGCGCATGCGCCTCGCGACGACGGCCGCGACACAGCTGTTCGTGTCGCCGAGCACCACCACGGCGTCGGGTGCCTCGGCGAGCAGCACGCGCTCGGTCTCGATCACGACGGTGCCGAGCACGCGGCCAAGCGACGACGTGTCGATGTCGAGCACGTGGTCCGGAGCGCGCAGGCCCAGATCGTCGAAGAAGACCTGGTTCAGGGTGTGGTCGTGGTTCTGGCCGGTGTGCACGAGCACGTGGTCGACGTGGTCGTCGAACCGTCGGATGACGGCGGCGAGTCGGATGATCTCGGGGCGGGTGCCGACGATCGTCATCACTTTGAGCGGGCGGGTCATACGTCCTCCTGGTAGGTGTCGGGTCGGGCGGGGTCGAAGGGTTCGTCGACCCAGAAGATGGTCTGCACGGGGCGATCGCCGACGGCGACGATGGAGTGCGCCCACAACGTCGGGATGTCGACCACGACCGGGTGGTCGCCGGACACGGGGATCTCGACGACCTCGTCGGTCAGCAATCGGCGGAGCCTGATCACGGCGTCGCCGCCGACGACGCAGAAGCGCTCGACCTTCCGGCGGTGGACGTGTTGGCCGCGCGTGACGCCAGGGGCGGTGGTCGAGTACGACGTCTGCCCGCCCCCCACGTCGGAGCGGACGATCTCGTGGAACGCGCCGCGGTCGTCGACGTGACCCTCGAGGTCGATCACGGGCCGACCGGCGAACGAGAACGACCGATAGACGTTGACGAGATCTCGTCGCAAGCCCCCGTCGAGGGCGGGCACGGCGACTCCCGTGTACTCGCGATCGATCTCGATCAGCTCGCTCATGATCTCGGAGACCAGCCGCCAGTGCGCTGCCGACGCGAGCTCGGAGGCGGGGCGCTCGCCGAGGACGAACTCCGCCGAGGTCTGAGCCGAGACGAAACCACAACGGTTGTCGACGAGGAGTCGCGGTTCTCGGCCCGACGTCAGGTCGTCGCAGAAGGTCGCCACGCAGCTGTTGTACTGCGGCCGTCCGTGCTCGCCGAAGACGTTCGGCAGCCGCAGGTCGACCAGGTCGGCGCCCACCGCGTCGGCGGCGACCTGGAGGACCTCGAAGGCTCGCTCCTTGCCCTGGCCGTACGCGGTGGCGGCGCCCGACTGGACGGAGTTCGCGTAGACGATCGTGGCCGGCGGACTGTCGGACGTCGTGACGGCCCGGGCGAGTTGCTCGGCGAAGAGGACGTTGCCGTCGCGCAGGTCGTCGTCGCTCGCCCGGCTCACGCCCGCGAGGTGCAGGACCCGGTCGGCCCCGTCGACGGCCGAGGCGATCGAGGCGGGGTCGGCGTCCCGCCCGAGTCGGATGCGCCGGGCTTCGTCGTGCCCGCGGAGGTGCGCGAGCGCGCGGACGTGCCAGCCGAGGAACCCGCCGGCGCCGGTCATGACGTCCATCAGGCGGCCGCCCCGTCGACGAGGCCGGCCCGCGAGAGCTCGCGCCGCACCTCGGGAAGCTGCAAAAGCATGCGGCGGACCGCGGCGACGTCGAGCCGCTCGACCGTGTGCGAGTCGTAGTCCCGGGCCGCGTCGACGGTGTGGTCGCCGTCGTCGGCGTACTCGCCGTAGTTGAGGTCGCGGCCGTCGGCGGGGATGCGGAAGTACTCGCCGTGCTCTTCGGCGCGGGCCAGCTCGTCACGCGTGGCGAGAGCTTCCGAGATCTTCTCGGCGTGACGACTGCCGATCACCTTGAGCGGGCGGTCGACGCCGAAGAGCGACTGCAGGGCCACGGCGAGATCACCGATCGTGCACGACGGGGCCTTGCGGATGAAGAGGTCGCCCTGTTCGGCGTGCCCGAAGGCGTGCTCGACCAGGTCGACGCTGTCGGCGAGCGACATCATGAAGCGGGTCATGTGGGGGTTGGTCACCGACAGCTGCGTGCCGGCCTTGATCTGCGAGATGAACAGCGGGATGACGGACCCGCGGCTGTACATCACGTTGCCGTAGCGCACGCACGACACGGTCGTCGTGGCCTTCGCGTCGTTCAACCCGTGGGACCGCGCGACCTTCTCCATCATCGCCTTGGTCATGCCCATAGCGTTGACCGGGTACACGGCCTTGTCGGTGCTGAGGCAGACCAGCGACGTCACGCCGTTCTCCTCGGACGCGCGGACGACGTTCTCGCTGCCCAGCACGTTGGTCTTGACCGCCTCGAGCGGGAAGAACTCGCATGACGGCACCTGCTTCAGGGCGGCGGCGTGGAAGACGTGGTCGACGTTCCGGGAGGCGCGGCGCACGCTCTCGAAGTCGCGCACGTCACCGACGTAGAACCGCACCCGAGGGTCGGACAGCTCGTGGCGCAGGGCGTCCTGTTTGGCCTCGTCGCGGCTGAAAATGCGGACCTCGGCGACGTCGCCGTCGAGGAGTCGGCGCGTGACGGTGCGGCCGAAGGAACCCGTGCCACCGGTCACGAGGACACGGCGGCCGGCGTGGCCGCCGAGTGGACCGGGCCCGTCGGGCCCGGTCGGCGTGCGGTGGTGCGTCGTGGTGGTCATGGCGTCTCCCGTGCTCGGCTGCTGCCGGTTGGTCGTTGATGGTCGTTCGTCGTGGGTTGCTGACACGTCAGCGCCCCGAGGGGCTGCTCGCGCCCGTCTCGTGTCGGGACTCGGCGCGGTAGTAGGAGTTGTTGGCGGCGTAGGCGTCGGCACCCTTGGTCGGCACCATGCTGAGCACGACGCCCACCACGCGACCGCCGACGCGGTCGAGGGCCGCGCGGGCGGCGGTGGCGTCGGAGATCTGCGTCCGTGAGGCCGCGATGACCATCAAGGCCCCGTCGGCCACCGTGCTCACGACGGCCGCGTCGGTGACCGGGAGGACCGGTGCGGCGTCGATCACGACGTGGTCGAATTCGTGGGCGAGGTCGGTGAGCAGGGTCGACATGCCCTGCGAACCCAGCAACTCGCTGGGATTGGGGGGGATGGCGCCGGCGGGCAGGACCATGAGTCGGTCACGACCCCAGGGCTGGAGGACGTCGTCGACCTCGGCGCGGCCGATCAACACGTCGGTCAGACCGGCCGCGCCTTCGAGACCCATTCGATCGGCGACCTGGGGGCGACGGACGTCGGCGTCGACCAGGACGACCCGCGCGCCGCTGTCGGCGAGGGCGATGGCGAGGTTGCACGCGACGGTGGTCTTGCCCTCGCCTTGGCTGGGAGAGGTGATGACGAGGGTCGTCAGGTGTCCGCCCACCGAGGCGAACCGGAGGTTCGTGCGCAGCGTGCGGAACGCCTCGGCCCGGTGGTCGTGCGGGTCGCTGTGCACGATGAGGGGTCGACGCTGGATGTCGGGGTCGTAGGTGATCGCGGCCATGGCCGGGGCTCCTGACGCGGCCTCGGCCGCGGCCGCGGTGCGGATGCGGGTGTCGAGGGTCGAGCGCAGGACGGCGAGCCCCAGGCCCGCCACGATCCCGAGCAGGGCGCCCAGGGCGGTGTTGACGACGGGCCGGGGTGATTCGGGCGAATCGGGGGTGTCGGCCCCTTGCACCAGCTCGAGTCTCACGACGCCGGCGGTCTCGACGTTCTCGATCGAGTCGACGACCCGGCTCAGGGTCGTGGCGATGGCGTCGGCGATGCGTGCGGACTGCTCTGCCGAGGGGTCAGCGGCCTCGATGACGACGAGTGCGGTGTCCTCGGGTGACGTCGCCGTCACGGACTCGGCGAGTTCGCGCGATGAGACGTCGAGTCCCAGTTCGTCGATGACGGGCCCGAGGACCCGGCTCGAGCTGGCGATGTCGACGTACGAGAGGACCTTCTGCTGGGCGGCGGTGCTGCCCTGGACCACGTCACCGGTGGTGGCGTCGCCCGAGGCACGGACGACCACGTAGAGCTGGGCGGTCGACACGTACCGCGGGGTCACGACGGACGAGATCGCCAGGGCGATGCCGGCTCCGACCGCGGAGGCCATGAGGACGATCCACCACGAGCGTCGAGCCAGTCGGGCGTAGTCGCGCAGATCCATGTTCTTCTCCTCGAAGTCGCACGGTGACCGTGCTCGGGCTGCCCTCTCGGACATGAACTATTCTTGCATTTCAGACATCATCCGGCAAGAGTGAATATAAATATATACTTCGCGAGGGTGTCCCGCTGCGGCGTGCCGGACGGCGTCCATCCGTCCGGAGTCTCGTCACGAGGACTGAGGAGGGGGCGCCGCCCGTTCGTGGTCGAGGTGCGCCCGGCTCACGGCGTCGACCGCGACGGCATCGGACCGCCTCAGCACCGTCGAGATGGTCCGCGCCACGATGCTGAGCTCGGCGCGGAGGGACGGGTGGCGGACGTAGTGAACGTCGTAGGCGAGGCGCTCGTCCCATGACGAGGTGTGACGTCCTGAGACCTGCGCCAGGCCCGATGCCCCCGGTCGGGCCCGGAAGCGGTGGCGCTCGACGTCGGTGAACCAGCCTGAGTAGCGGGGCAGGGTCGGACGAGGTCCGACCAGGGACATGTCGCCCCGCAGGACGTTCACGAGGCTCGGCACCTCGTCGAGGCTCGAGACGCGCAGGAAGGCTCCGAGTCGGGTGATTCGTCGTTCATCGGGCAGCAGCTCGCCGTCGGCCCCCCGTTCGTCGCTCATCGAACGGAACTTGACCAGGCGGAAGATCCGACCGTCGCGCCCGAGGCGCTCCTGACGGAAGAGCACGGGCCGACCGAGGTCGACCGCGACCGCAGCGGAGACCACGGCGAGCACGGGCGCGCTCACGGCGAGCCCGACGGCCGCGGCGACCAGGTCGGCCGTCCGCTTGAGGGCGTCGAGTCGCGGGCGGGCGCACGCTGCTCGCTCGAGGATCGACTCGAACCGGTCGACGCCTCTCCGGAGGGAGAGTTCGGCGTCGTAGAAGCGGCGTCCTGCCGCTCCGAGGAGCTCTCTCTCGTCGGGGTCCAGTCGGGCGAGGTCCCGAAGGGCGCCGGCCAGTCGAGCGGGGTCGGAGGGGGGCACGACCGGACCCGCGCCCGCTCGTCGTACGAGCTCGGCCGCGTCCCCGTGGACGGCCATCACGACGGGGCGTCCGGCCCTCAGGCAGGCCTGGGTCTTCGACGGGACCGTGACGCGGTAGAGGGGATCGTCGGTGAGGTGCACGATCAGGGCGTCGGAGGACTGCTGCATCCTCGCGGCTTCCTCGACGGACACGCGGTCCGTGAACTCGACGTTGGACAGTCGCTCGACCTGGGCGCGGCGCCGCAGGCGGTCGGCGTCGAGGCCGTCGCCGACCACGCGGATGGTGACGTCGGGTGTGTCCGACAGCAGGGCGGCGGCGTCGAGGAGGGTGTCGACGCCCTGGGCGGGGCCGACGTTGCCCGCGAAGGTCGCCACGAACCGGCCGGCCCGGCCGGCCCGGCCGGCCCGGCCGGCGGGGGCGCCCGGGGCCAGGGGGGCCGGGGCCGCAGGTTCCGCCGGGGAGGGCTCGTGGGCCCAGTTGGGGATCGTCGAGACAGCCTCGGGGCGTCGCGATCGTTCGGCCACGACGCGGGTCATTCCCGGGGACAGGGTCACCACGTGCTCTGCGGCGGCGGTGACCCGAGCGGTCATCGCTCCGAGGACGCGCACGAGCACTCGGTTGCGCATCATGCCACTGCTGGTCACGGTTTCGGGCCAGAGGTCTTGGACGTCGAGCACGAACGGCACGCCCCTCAGGTGTTTGAGCGCCCAGGCGGCGATGCCGGCCGTGGGGTTGTAGACGTAGGCCACGTCGGGTCGATCGACGAGCAGGGCCGCGAGCGACGCGCTCGCGACGAAAGATGCGTAGTTCAGGGCTCGGCGGGCGGCGGAGTCGTCATGACTGGGGTAGAGCGGGACGCGGGTCACCGTGATGCCGTCGACGGACTCGCGGGCGAACGGACGCTGCCGCCACCCCGGATAGAGGCGACCACTCGGGTAGTTGGGGAAGCCGGTCAGCACCTGGACGTCGTGGCCCCGACGGGTCAGTTCGCGGGCGAAGGCCATGCCCTTGAGGGTCGGCTCGGGGTCGAAGAACTGGGTGATCAACAGGATCTTCATCGTCGCGGACCGATCGTCGCATCGCGGCGGGTGGTGGGTGTGCGGGTCATGGGACTCCTCGCGTCTCGGGTCGGCACCATCAGCTCCCTGCCGACGTACCAGTGAAATATACTAATATTTAGGTTTCCTCGTGTCAACGGCGAGACGACCTGCTGTCGAGACGGCGACGGGCCCCGAGGTGTCTCGGGGCCCGTCGGTCGGTGTGGGTCTGTCTCAGCGGGTGCCGTCGAGCGGGAAGGGGATGCTCTGGTCGGCGCCCGGTCCGCCGGTCTGGACGAACACGGCGGCGGTGTAGGTGGTGGGTCCGAAGCCGCGGCTGATGCTCCAGCTGCCGTCGGCGCGGACCTCGGTGCTGACCTCGCCGCCGCGGCCTTGGCCGAAGGGGTGCAAGGTCACGGTCGCGCCGGCGTCGCCGGTGCCGGTGAGGGTGGTGCGTCCGGTGGGCGAGACGGTGCCGTCTCCGTCGATGATCAGTGACGGGGTGCGGGTGCCGTCGAGCGGGAAGGGGACGCTCTGGTCGGCGCCCGGTCCGCCGGTCTGGACGAACACCGCCGCGTTGTACTTCGACGGTCCGAAGCCGCGGGCGATGTTCCAGGTGCCGTCGGCGCGGACCTCGGTGCGGACTTCGCCGCCGCGGCCTTCACCGAAGGGGTGGAGGGTCACGGTCGCGCCGGGGTGACCGGCGCCCGTGAGGGTGGTGCGTCCGGTGGGCGAGACGGTGCCGTCTCCGTCGATGATCAGCGAGGAGGTGCGGGTCCCGTCGAGCGGGTGGGCCACGGTCTGGTCGGCGCCGGGGGCGCCGGTCTGGACGAACACTGCCGCGTTGTACTTCGACGGTCCGAAGCCGCGGGCGATGTTCCAGGTGCCGTCGGCGCGGACCTCGGTGCGGACTTCGCCGCCGCGGCCTTCACCGAAGGGGTGGAGGGTCACGGTCGCGCCGGGGTGACCGGTGCCGGTGAGGGTGGTCAACCCGGTGGGCGAGACGGTGCCGTCGCCCTCGATGGTGAGGTCCCGGGTCTCGGGGGCCGGTTCGACGTTCTCGGATGCGGTGAAGGTCCGGGTCGAGGTCAGGGGCTTCAGCGAGTCCCAGTAGGGCGTCTCGACGACGGTCATCGTGTGCTCACCCGGGGTCAAGGATGCCGTGGCATCCAGCTCGAGAGTCCACGTGCCGTCGGCCAGGACGTCGGCGTCACCGAGCGTCGCTGCGGGCTCGTCCGTGCCCCCGACGTCGGTGCTCAGGGTGACGATCGAGCCGGGGATGCCCTCGCCCGTGAACACGTCCGTGTCGACGTCGATGGTCTCGCCCTCGGCGGGCGAGACGACGTCGAGCGGGAACGTCTCGGGCGCGGTGTTCTCGTCGGTCGCCTCCAGGACGATGGGGGTCTTCTCGGACATGTCGGTCCCGCGGACGGTGATCAGGTCGATCTCTTCGCCGGCGTACTCGGGGTCGACGGTGATCGCGTAGGCGCCGTTCCACGTGACGCCCGTGCCGCCGATGTATCTGCCGTCGAACTGGGCGATGACGCCGGGCACGTCGAACTCGTTCGCGAAGTAGCTCGTGGTCCCGAGGATGCTCATGGTGCCGTCGCTGTTGACGCCGACGGAGTGCGCCAGCGGTGCGGCGAGGGGCGAGGGTGCGGGGAGCTCGGCCGGGGTCAGCGGGATGTCGAGGGAGCGGCCCCGGTCGGGGGACCCGATGCCGGTGACGGTCGCGGTCTGGCCCTCCAGCGAGCCGTCGAGGACGAACGAGAAGCGCCCGTGGAGGCCAGACACCTGCTCGCGGTGCTCGCCGACCCGGATCTCGGCCTGGTGGGCCCGGTTCACGATGACCCGGACGACGATGTCGCCCGTCGAGCTGCGGTGCACGGACGAGAGGAGCGGGCGGGCAGGCGTCGTCGGGTCGACGTCTTCCGTGGGGGCGACCGTGAACGTCGCGCTCGTCTCCTGCTTCGGAGCCGAGGCCCACGTGGGAGTCTCGGTCACAGCGGTCCGGTACGAACCGGCGGGCAGCGCGGGCGACGTGCAGCTCCAGTCGCCCAGCGACGTGACGCGGGTCTCGCAGAGCGTCGAGGAGGCGCGGTTCGTCTTCTCGTCGCGCGTCACGACGATCTGCGAGTTCGGGATGCCGGACCCGGCGAACGTCGCCTCGGGGGCCGCCAGCACGTCGCCCGCGGTGGGCGATGCGACCTCGAGCGGGTGGACGTCCGAGGCGGTGTTGCGTTCGGTGGGGACGAGCTCGACCTGAGCTGTCTCGCTCCCGTGGCCACGGTAGTAGGCCGTCACCTCGATGACCTCGCCGGCGCGCGAGGCGGGCACGGTCAGCGAGAACGATCCGTTCTCGGACGGGAAGTCCCACGACATGCCGGAACGGTTGGCCCACACCTCGGTCTTCGAGAACAGGTCGGGCTGGTGCGCCACGGTCCCCTCGATCACGAAGTGGCCGTCGTCGTACTGGCTGACGGCGTGGATGACGGGCGTGCCGGGTGCCTCGTTCTCGCCCTCGGCGTACTGGGTCTCGAGGACGAACTCGACCTCGACCTTCCCCTGTGGGGTGTACGAGACGAGTGTGGCCTTCTTGCCCCGGTCGGCGACGTCGACGAGCGTGGCGAAGCGATCGTTCCAGACGGCGGCGCTGTAGCTGCCCCCTCCCTCGACGATGACCCCCGCGAGTCGGGCGCCCGGCGCCATGCCGGCGACGGACAGCTTGTCGCCCTCGCTCGGTTCGACGAACGCGATGCGGGGTGCGGACGGGGCCGTGGGCGACGCGGACGGCGCCTCGGCCGGGGCCTGGTCGGTGATGGCGGGGGCCGCGTGGGCTGCGGCGGGGGCGAGGGTGCCCACGGCGAGGGCCGCGAGGCCGACGGCGGTGAGGCCTGATCTGATCGTGCTCATGTCTTCTTCCGGATGGGGGAAAGGGAAGACCGATCGGGGCGGCCAACCGATACTCTACATTCCACACGCCCGAGAAGCGACTCCGAGCACGGCTCAGTCGATCGAGCGCTGCACTCCCTTGACCGGCAGCATCAACACGAGTCCGGCCAGCAGCACGAGCGCGATGCCGACGATGCCGAACCGGGTGTCGCCCGTCGCCGACACGAACAGCGTGAAGAGCCCCGGCGCGAGGAAGCTCACGGCTCGCCCGGTCGTCGCGTACAACCCGAAGATCTCGCCCTCGCGCCCGGGCGGCGTCACCCGCGCCAGGAACGACCGGCTCGCGGACTGGATCGGCCCGACGAAGAGGGCCAGCGCCAGGCCGAACACCCAGAACAGGTTCGTCGCCGTCCCGATGGCGAGCACCGCGAAGGCGGCGATCACGAGCCCCACCAGCGACCCGACGATGATCGTCTTGGCGCCCAGACGGTCGTCGAGCCACCCGCCGACGAAGGTGCCGATCCCCGCGACGAGGTTGGCGCCGACGGCGAAGTAGATGACCATGCTCGGCGAGAACCCGAACACCTGCGCCGCGATGATCGCCCCGAAGGTGAAGACGGCCGCGAGGCCGTCACGGAACACGGCGCTGGCCAGCAAGAACAGCAGCACCTGGCGGTTCGTGCGCCACAGCTTGGCGATCGTCGACCCCAGGAGGCGGTACGAACGCCACAATCCCACCCGGGCCCGCGCGGCGGTGGCGGGCAGCTCGGGCACCGACAGCAGGACCGGCACCGCGAAGATCGCGAACCACGCCGCGGCGACGACGATCGAGAGGCGGACGTCCCACGCGCCTCCTGCCGTTCCCGTGGCGACGCCGAACAGGCCGCCGCGTCCTTCGGTTCCGAAGCTCTGGAGGAAGGCGACCAGCAGCAAGACCAGGAGGACGATGCCGCCGACGTAGCCGAGGCCCCAGCCGAAGCCCGACACCTTGCCGATCGTCCTGGGCGTCGAGACCTGCACGAGCATCGCGTTGTAGTTGACGCTCGCGAACTCGAAGAAGAGGTTGCCGACGGCCAGCAGGGCGGCGCCGAAGACGAGGAGGTCGGGCACGGGGGCGACGAAGACCATCGCGGCCATCGCGAGCACGACCAGGCCGGTGTTGACCGCGAGCCAGAGCTTGCGACGGCCCGAACCGTCGCTGCGCTGGCCGAGCACGGGCGCCAGCAGGGCGATCAGCACGCCGGCGATCGTCAGGGCCGTCGAGATGACCGTCGCGTTCTCGGCCTTGGCCAGCACCAGCGCCGGGTTGCGGGTGTCGTCTCCGGCTGCCGCGACGATCGCCGGGTCGACGAAGGCGCCGCTCGCCAGGTAGGTGCTGAAGACGAACGAGGTCACCACCGCGTTGAAGGCGGCCGAGCCCCAGTCCCAGAGGGCCCACGAGATCACGCGGCGGCGCGGGATCGGGGTGCTGTCGGCGAGCGTCTGCGCTGCGGTCATGGGGGTCAACCTAATGGGCGTCCGTGGCCGACGGGGGCCGCGCCTCATCGTCCGGGGCGGTCGCGACGACCCCCGTTCGAGACTTGAGTCTTTCTGGCTCAACTTTCAGGTTCGCAGCTTGACGTCGGCCGCAGCGTGAGTAAAGTTGAGCCAGGCCGACTCAAGGCCGGCCCCCAAGGCTTTCGTCACACCGCACCACGAAGGAGAAAAGCACATGGCACGTGCAGTAGGAATCGACCTCGGCACCACCAACTCGGTCGTCAGCGTCCTCGAGGGTGGCGAGCCCACCGTCATCGCGAACGCCGAGGGTCTGCGCACGACCCCCTCGGTCGTCGCCTTCACCAAGGACGGCGAGGTGCTGGTCGGCGAGACCGCCAAGCGCCAGGCCGTCACCAACGTCGACCGCACCATCGCGTCGGTCAAGCGTCACGTCGGCACCGACTGGAAGGTCGAGATCGACGACAAGAAGTACACCCCGCAAGAGATCAGCGCTCGCATCCTCGGCAAGCTGAAGCGCGACGCCGAGCAGTACCTGGGCGAAGAGGTGACCGACGCGGTCGTCACCGTCCCGGCTTACTTCAACGACTCCGAGCGCCAGGCCACGAAAGAGGCCGGCGAGATCGCGGGCCTGAACGTCCTGCGCATCATCAACGAGCCGACCGCGGCCGCCCTCGCCTACGGCCTCGACAAGGGCAAGGAAGACGAGCTCATCCTGGTCTTCGACCTCGGTGGCGGAACGTTCGACGTCTCGCTGCTCGAAGTGGGCAAGGACGAAGACTTCTCGACCATCCAGGTGCGCAGCACCTCGGGTGACAACCGCCTCGGTGGCGACGACTGGGACAACCGCATCGTCGAGCACCTCATCAAGAAGTTCAAGGACGCCCACGGCGTCGACCTCTCGACCGACAAGATCGCCAAGCAGCGCCTCAAAGAGGCCGCCGAGCAGGCCAAGAAAGAGCTGTCGTCGAGCACCTCGACCAGCATCCAGCTGCCGTACCTCACGCTGACGGCCGACGGCCCGCTCAACCTCGACGAGACCATCTCGCGCTCGCAGTTCGAGCAGTGGACGAGCGACCTGCTCGACCGCACCAAGAAGCCGTTCAACGACGTCATCAAAGAGGCGGGCGTGAAGGTGGGCGACATCGCCCACGTCGTGCTCGTCGGTGGCTCGACCCGCATGCCCGCCGTGACCGAGGTCGTCAAGCAGCTCACCGGTGGTCAGGAGCCCAACAAGGGCGTCAACCCCGACGAGGTCGTCGCCGTGGGCGCCGCCCTGCAGGCCGGCGTGCTGAAGGGCGAGCGCAAGGACGTGCTGCTCATCGACGTCACCCCGCTCAGCCTCGGCATCGAGACCAAGGGTGGCGCGATGACCAAGCTCATCGAGCGCAACACGGCCATCCCGACCAAGCGCAGCGAGACCTTCACCACGGCCGACGACAACCAGCCGTCCGTCGCGATCCAGGTCTTCCAGGGCGAGCGCGAGTTCACCCGCGACAACAAGAACCTCGGCACCTTCGAGCTGACCGGCATCGCCCCGGCCCCCCGCGGCGTCCCGCAGATCGAGGTCACCTTCGACATCGACGCCAACGGCATCGTGCACGTGTCCGCGAAGGACAAGGGCACCGGCAAGGAGCAGTCGATGGTCATCTCGGGCGGCTCGTCGCTGTCGAAGGACGACATCGAGCGCATGGTCCGCGAGGCCGAGGAGAACGCCGCCGAAGACAAGGCGCGTCGTGAGGCCAACGAGACCCGCAACTCGGCCGAGCAGCTCGTCTACTCGATCGAGAAGCTGATCAAGGAGAACGACGAGAAGCTGCCCGCGGACGTCAAGTCCGAGGTGCAGGCCGACGTCGACTCGCTGAAGTCCGCCCTCGCCGGCGACGACGAGTCCGCGATCAAGCCCGCCTTCGACAAGCTCAACGAGAGCCAGCAGAAGCTCGGCCAGGCGATCTACTCGCAGAGCCAGGCCGACCAGGCCGGTGCTGCCGGTACGGCCGGCCCCGAAGGTGCTCCCGCCGACGGCCAGGCCCAGGGCGACGACGAGGACATCGTCGACGCCGAGGTCGTGGACGACGACGACAACGACAAGAAGTAGAGGCGGTCGGCATGACTGACGACAACAAGACGCCCGACGACGAGCCGCGTCCCGCGACCCCGTCCGAAGACGGTGGCACGGCCGACGTCGTCGAACCAGACGAGCTCGTCGACGCCGAGGCTCCCGACGTCGAGGTCCCGGCCGACGCCGCGGCCCCGGCCGGGGCCAAGGCCGCGGCCGAGTCGATGGCCGAGGCGCCCGAGGGCACCGAGACGCTGAGCGCCGACGACGAGGCCATCCTCGACGCGGCCAGTGCCGACCTGGTCGCCGACATGCGACAGGACATGCTGCGTGCTCAGGCCGAGTTGGTGAACTTCCGGAGGCGCGTCGAGCGTGACCGTGAGGCCAACCGTGAGGCCGTGGTCGCCGAGGTCATCCGGTCGTTGCTGCCGGCGCTCGACGACCTGGCCCGTGCCGAGCAGCACGGCGACCTGGCCGAGGGCCCGATGACCGTCATCGCGCAGAAGATCCGCGGGGGGCTCGACAAGTTCGGCCTCACGCAGATCGGTGCCAAGGGTGACGTGTTCGACCCCAGCAAGCACGACGCGCTGGTCCAGCTGCCGAGCGCCGACGTCACGGTCAACACCGTGGCCGACGTGATCGAGCCGGGCTACACGATCGGCGACCGCGTCATCCGCGCCGCCAAGGTCGCGGTGCACACCCCCCAGTAGCACCCCGGTGACGGTCGGCCCCCGCGCCGCCCTTCACCACCCCCGGCGACGCGAGTCGCGACCGGCGGTGGGCTCCTCGACGAGGTGCCCACCGCCTCCCCCGTTCTCTTCCGGTCGCTGCCAGGCAGCGACCTCCAGTCAAGGAAGGAGGTGCCGCATGGCGAGTCAGGACTGGTTCGACAAGGACTTCTACGCCGTCCTCGGTGTCTCCAAAGACGTCACGCCCGCCGAGCTGAAGAAGGTCTACCGCAAGCTCGCGCGCAAGTACCACCCCGACTCCAACCCGGGTGACGCCGCCAGCGAGGCGAAGTTCAAAGAGATCAGCGAGGCGCACTCGGTGCTCTCCGACCCCGAGCAGCGTCGCGAGTACGACCAGGTCCGGGCCATGGGCGGCGGTGCCCGGTTCGCGGCCGGCAGCGGTGGCCCCGGAGGCGCGGGTGGCGGCTTCGAGGACGTCTTCGGCGGCATGTTCAACCAGGGCGGGCAGCGCACGCAGTTCCGTCAGGGCGGCGGCGGTGGCTTCGACGACATCTTCGGCGGCATGTTCGGCGGCGGCGGCTTCGGCCAGACGAGCGGCGGCTACCGCGGCTTCGGCGGACCACAGAAGGGCCGCGACATGACGGCCACGACGACCCTCGACTTCCAGACCGCGATCGTCGGCGAGACCATCACGCTGCAGGCGTCGAACGGCAAGCCGATGAAGGTCCGCATCCCGGCCGGCGTCCACGACGGGCAGAAGATCAAGCTGCGCGGCCGGGGTGAACAGAGCCCCGACGGCGGTGAGGCCGGCGACATGGTGCTGACCGTCGCCGTCCGCAAGCACCCCGTGTTCGAGCTCGACGGCAAGAACCTGCGGCTCGACGTGCCCGTCACGTTCGCCGAGGCGACCCTCGGTGCGACCATCGAGGTGCCCACCCTGGGCGGTGACCCCGTGCGACTGCGCGTCGCGCCGGGCACGCCGTCGGGCCGCGTGC
Organism: Frigoribacterium sp. CFBP 8751; assembly: GCF_014841545.1. Taxonomy (NCBI): domain Bacteria; kingdom Bacillati; phylum Actinomycetota; class Actinomycetes; order Micrococcales; family Microbacteriaceae; genus Frigoribacterium; species Frigoribacterium sp. CFBP 8751. Next base: position 59,088 of record NZ_JACYUB010000006.1, on the reverse strand, counting down.
TGCGGGTCAAGGGCCGTGGCGTGCACGCCAAGGACGGCGTCGGCGACCTGCTCGCCACCGTCCAGGTCGCGGTGCCCGCCCATCTCAACGACAGGGCACGCGAGGCCGTCGAGGCCCTGGCGGCCGCGCTGCCGGCCGAGAACCCGCGCGACGACCTGATCGCCCGCGCGCGGGCCTGACGAGACCGACCCGACCCGCGCCTCCTCGGCGGCAGGTCCCGAGCGACGAGACAGGAGACGAGATGGACCGACCGGACCCCACCCAGTGGCCGATGGACGAGCACTCGCCCCTCTTCGCCATTGCGACGGCCGCCGAACTCTCGGGCCTGCACGCGCAGACGCTCCGCCAGTACGACCGGCTCGGACTCGTCGTTCCGCAGCGCACGGCGGGCAAGTCGCGCCGTTACTCGATGCGCGACGTCGTGCAGCTCCGCGAGATCGCACGACTCGGCGGCGAGGGCATCTCGCTCGAGGGGATCAAACGCATCCTCGAGCTCGAGAACCAGGTGACGGCGCTCCAATCGCGCGTCCGCGAACTCGAGCGGGCCCTGGCCGACGAGATGGTCAACCGGCCCGGGGCCCGTGTCTTCGCCGCGGGTGAGAGCGGGGTCGTGCCGCTGCGGCACGGCACCCGCCCGTCGCGGCAGACCTCGGTGGTCGTGTGGCGGCCGCTGCGCTGAGGCCGCAGGGGCGGACGGGCGGCGGCCCGCGCCTCCCCGGCCCGACCGATACCGTGGTGGCGTGATCGACTTCGCGCAGCTCCGCCGGTGGCCCGACGTCGAGGCGCCCGAGCTCGTCGCGCACGACGCGACCGATCGACTGCTGCTCGACACCGCGCAGGAGGCGCTGGTCGCCCACCCGAGACACGTCACCGTCATCGGCGACCGCTACGGCGCCCTGACCCTCGGCGTCGCCGACGTCGTGGCAGCGCACGCCGACGGCGCGGAGGTCCGTGTCCACCAGGACGCCCTGTCCGGAGAGCGCGCCCTCGAGGCCAACGCCCGGGCGGTGTCCCCGCGGGCTCGCTGGACGTCGCACGGCCTCGAGCCCGACCTCGTCTCGGGCGCTCGCGTGGTCCTCGTGCAACTGCCGCGCGGCCTCGACGCCCTCGACGAGATCGCCGAGCTGATCGCCGCTCACGCCCACCCCGGGGTGCAGGTCTTCGCCGGGGGACGCGTCAAGCACATGACGACGGCCATGAACGAGGTGCTGCGTCGGCACTTCGGCGAGGTGCAGGCGGGATTGGCGCGCCAGAAGTCGCGGGTGCTCACCGTGGCGGGGCCCCGACCCTCGGGGGTGTCGGGCTGGCCCCGGTCCGGACGTCACGGCGATCTCGTGATCGTGGCCCACGGTGCCGCCTTCGCGGGTACCACGATCGACATCGGAACACGGGTGCTCCTGGCAGCACTCGAGGCGGCCCCGCCCGGGGCCCGTCACGTCGTCGACCTCGGCTGCGGCACGGGCGTCCTCGGTGTGAGCTACGCCCGCGCGCACCCGGCCTCGACGGTCGTCGCCACCGACCAGTCCCGGGCCGCGGTCGACTCGGCGACCGCCACCATCGCCGCGAACGGTCTCGGCGAACGCATGGAGGCGCGGCGCGACGACGCGGGAGGCTCGCTGCCCCCGGGCTCCGCCGACCTGGTGCTGCTCAATCCGCCGTTCCACGTCGGGGCGACCGTTCACCCGGGCATCGCCCACAAGCTCTTCGACGCAGCAGCGCGGCTGCTCCGCCCCGGCGGCGAGTTGTGGTGCGTGTGGAACAGCGCCCTCGCGTACCGGCCCGTCCTCGAGCGCGTCGTCGGTCCGACCCGCCAGGTGTCCCGTACGGCGAAGTTCACCGTGACGGTGTCGACCCGGCGTTGAGGCTGTCGGCGGGGAAGAGGTCAGTCGTCTGGTGTGAGCGAGGCGTCGATGAACGACAGCAGGGAGAGGGCGTAGGCGTCCTCGGGGTCGCCCGAGAGGTGTGACTCGTCGTTCTCGGCACCGGGGCGACGCGTTCGGACGTCGTAGGCGACCGTCTCGCCGTCGAGTCCCTCGCCCAGCGCGGGCACTCGCGAGAGGGACCGGAAGGCGCGTCCGAGCAGGTCGCGTAGCTGGTCCTCTCGAGGCAACCACAGGCTGTCGTCCGCGGCGACCGAGTCGAGTGCCCATTCGGTCGTGCCGTTGAAGCCCAGGACCGTTCCGGTCGGGTGTTCGTGGGCCTCGATGGTCATGTCGCTCAAGATGAACACCTCGTCGCCGAACGCGTCCCCGTCGATGACGAAGCGGTCGCCGGGGCGGGGACGCCAACGCAATCCGGATCGCCGGAGTCGGCGGGCGAGGTCGATGCTCAACATCGGACCATGATGCGCCCGCCGACTGACAGCCGGCAGCCCGCACCGATCGGGACGGGCCGAACCCGCTCACCGGCTCGTGACGACGCTGCCCGTGGTGCCGTTCTCGTTGACGACGGGCGCGGCGCCGGCGTGACTCACCGTGTTGTCGTCGCCTGCGAAGTCCACCAGCTCGACGGAGTCGATGACGACGGCCAGCTTCGTCCCCTCGACGACGAGGTGTCGAACGGTGCCGAGCGAGACCGTCCCGCCCGTGCCGATCACGCTCACCGTGTCGCACGCGTCGGTGAAGACGGTCTCGGGGGCCCCGGCTTCGACGACGACCGCCGCGGTCCCGTCGACGCACACGCCGGTCACGAACGGCTCGGGCGTCGTCTCGCCGGTCGTCTCGTGGGGGCGGTCACCCCGGTCGTCGGGAGACCCGTTCGAGGTGCACCCGGTCAGTCCGGCGACCAGGGCGAGACCGCAGAGACCGGCGACCCCCGCGTGGCTCCTTCGCGTCGGACGCCACGACCGGGCGTCCCCCTTCGTCGACGTCATCGTGAGGGAGCCCAGGTCAGGTCGGGCAACCGGTCGCCCTGTCCGTTCATGGCCTGCTGCTCGATCACGAGCACGTAGTCGTGATCGGGCCCCCACGCCCGGTCGAACCGCCAGCGACCCGCACGGTCGGCCTCGACGGTGCGGTAGACGGTGTCGCTGACGCCGGACCGGACCGTGACCGTCGCGAAGGGAGTGGCGGTGCCCTCGAAACGGACGGGAACGAGGTTCTCGTAGGTGTCGCCGACCTCGGGGGTGCTGAGGGTCAGGGGGGCGAAGACCGGCGCCGTCACCGTGATGGTCGCCTCCGAGGTCGTCTCGTCCGGGTTGGTCTGGGTCACGGTCACGACGTGGTCTCCCGTCGCCGACCACGACCGGGTCGGCAGGGACCATCGGCCCTCGGTCGTCACCTCGGTGTCACCCAGCTCGACCCGGCTGCCGGCGACCGTCGCCACGGCGGACACCCGGGCGCGCGGTGTGCCGACGCCGCTCAACGTGTTCGGGCCCGGCCGGAACATCTCGCCGTCGACGTGACTGGTGATGCGGACCGGCACCGTGGACGACCGGTGGTCGAGGTGCAGGATCGATCGGCGGACGTCGGACCCCCGGGTGGCGACGAAGCTGATGTCGTAGCCGGCGGCCGTGGGCCCGAGGTAGCGGTCGAACGACCAGGACCCGTCGAGTCCACTGACGGCAGTGCCCATGAGGGTGTTCCACTGGTTGCGGGCGACGACGGTCGTGTTCGGGGCGGCACGACCGACGAAGGTGGTCACGCCCTCGGTGTAGGTGCTGTTGTGCGCCGGGCTCGTCACCTGGAACGCGAGGCTGCCGCCGTAGACGAGTCGCAGGCTGGTGACCTGCGGCGTCCCGCCGGGCATCGTCGCGGTGAAGGTGAGCTCGTAGCCCGTCGAGGTGGGCCCGAGGTTGCGGTCGAACGCCCACGTGCCGTCGGTGGCGTCGGCTGATCCCATGAGGGTGTTCCACTGGTTCTTGGCCACGACGGTCGACCCCACGGGGGCCGTGCCTCGGAAGGTCGTCGTGCCCACGTCGTAGAGCTGGCCGTCCACGTGGCTGGTGACGCGGAGCGGTAGGTCGGCGGCGACGCGGGTCACCGCGATGCTGACGCTCTGGACGTCGTCGCCCGTCGTCTGGACGACCGTGAGGGTGTTCGGGCCGGTGGCGAGGTCGCGCGTGGGCCGGACGGTCCAGGTGCCGCCCTCGACGGTGCCGGTGCCGATGACCTGGCCGGGAGCCGTCTCGACGGAGATCGTGGCCCCGTCGTGGCCGTGACCGGAGATCGTCGGGCGGGGCGTGGTGACCGTCGTTCCGTCGGCCGGGCTCTCGATCGTGGGTGCGGTGATCACCGGGGGTTCGGGTGTCCCTTCGGGATTGAGGGTGACGGTCGCGACGGTCGTGTTGCGGCCACGCCCGCTCTGCGTCGCCTCGAGGACGTGCCTCGTCGAGTCGACGTCCACGGTCGTCCGCAGGCTCCAGCGACCGTTCTGCAAGACCGTCGCGCTGCCGAGGACCGTCTGGCGCCCCTCTTCGCGGACCCGGATGCCGGCCCCGGGCTCGCCCGTGCCGGTCATCTCGACCCGACCGCCGCCGTGGGCGGCGTCGTCGACCGGGGTCGTGACGGCCACCGCGGCGCCGTAGGACACGGTCGTCGTGACGTGGCCGGCGACCTCACCGTCGATCTCTTGTCGGACGGACACGTCGTGGTCGCCACCGGCGTCGGGGGCGGAGACGGGCGTGGACCAGATGCCTGCGCCCGACGACGCGGGAACCCGTGCGAGTTCGGATTCGTCGGAGTCCCGGACGACGACGACGGCGCCGGGGTGTGCGGTGCCCGACAGGACGGCCCGATCGCCGTGATCTGCGGGGAAGGTGACCCGGGTGATCAACGGGCGCACGGCGAGCTCGACGTCGAGACTGGTCTCGGCGGTTGGGACCTGGTTCTCGTACTGGGTGAAGGTGAGCGGGTTCGAGCCCAGGGCGAGCCCGGTCAGGGGTCCCGACCACGTCCCGTCTGCCCCGGCCCGGAACTCGGGCCCCACGGGGGTGCCGGGCAGGCCTTCGACGACGACGTAGGACTCGGGTGCGGCCTGGCCCGAGACGACCGCCGAACGGTTCGGGATGTCGACCGAGTCGACGTCGACGGAGAACGCCCGGAGGTCGTCGACGTCGCCGACGACCCTCAGTCCGCCCTCGGCGCCGAAGCCGAGGACGTTCCAGGTGTAGAGGCCGCTGGCCTCGACGAAGGTCGTGGGCCCCGTGACGGTGAGGCCCGGGTGGGCCGCGCTCTCGAGTCGGTCGCCGACGACGCGGAAGCGGCGGGCGTCGTCGTCGTCGCAGAGCTTCTGGTAGACGACTTCGAGGGCGGCGTGCTCGACGGCGGCGACGGAGGATGCGCAGCGTCGCGACGCGGGGTCGCGCAACTGGAACCACCCGCCCGGGGACGGCAGGACGTCGAGGCGGAGGGCTGCCCCCTCGGCGGCCTCGGCCGTCGGGTGCGTCGAGTACCCCGTGACGACGCCCTGGTCGTAGCTGAACTCAGGGGTGAAGTACGCCCCCGGCCCGCCTTCGAAGACGAGGGTGGCGCTGCCGGTCGATCGAGGGAGGGGGGTGAGGGGCGCCTGGGCCGACGGTTCGTCGGCAGAGGGGGGAGCCGGTGCCGCTGTCGCCGCGGGCGAGCCCAGGATCAGTGAGGCGACGGCGGTGGCGACCGCGAGCCCCAGGGCGCCTGTGCGCGTGAACGTGATGTGCATGGAGTCGTCTTTCTGGTCGTGGCAGGGAGACCGACGCATCGGTACCGAAATGCTAGACGTAGAAAGAGATATGACACAACGGGAATGCTCGCGCCTGTGGACAGCCCAATCGCGCTGTCCGGCGCGGGCGGTGCCCGGCTCAGGTCGTGGCGACGGGGCGGAACGCCTCCGGTGGGGGGTCGGTGAGGACGGCGTCGACGTCGAGGTCCGACGCGTCCAGCGGGGGGACTGTCGCGTGCGAGATCAAGGGGTGGACGGGGCGGACGTCGTCCTCGCCGACGCCGTTGAGTTCTTCGTGGAGTTTCTCGCCGGGTCGGAGCCCGGTGAAGACCACGTCGACGTCGCGACCCGACAGGGCGATCATGCGCTCGGCCACGTCGAGGATCTTGACGGGTTCACCCATGTCGAGGATGAGTGCTTCGCCGGGCCCTCCGATGGCTCCGGCCTGGATGACGAGGTGACAGGCCTCGGGGATGGTCATGAAGAACCGGGTGGCGTCGGGGTGGGTGACGGTCAGGGGGCGGCCCGTGGCGATGAGGTCGCGGAAGAGCGGCACCATGCTGCCCCGGCTGCCGAGGACGTTGCCGAACCGGACCGACAGGTAGCGTTGCCCGCTCTTCTCGGCCGCGCCTGCCGTGAGCCGCTCGGCGAGGCGCTTCGAGCGGCCGAGCACGCTGGTGGGGTTGGCGGCCTTGTCGGTCGAGATGTTGACGAAGGTCTCGACGTCGACGGCTGCCGCTGCCTCGAGCACGTTGAGCGTGCCCATCACGTTGGTCTGCCAGGCTTCGGCCGGGTACTGCTCGAGCATGGGCAGGTGCTTGAGGGCGGCCGCGTGGAAGACCACCTCGGGGCGTCGTGCGCGGAAGATGGTCGTCAGGGCGGTGGCATCGCGGATGTCGGCGAGGACGACGTCACGGGTGTCGAGCAGGCCGTGGCCGCTGAGCGTGACCTGGACCGATTGCAGGGCGGTCTCGTCCCGGTCGAGCATCATCAGCTCGGCAGGGGCGAAGCGAGACAACTGGCGACAGAGCTCGCTGCCGATCGAGCCGCCGGCACCGGTGACGAGCACCCGGCGACCTCGCACGTAGTCGGCGATCGACTCGACGTCGGTGTCGACGGGGCGTCGTCCGACGATGTCCTCGACCGAGACGTCGCGCAGGTCGCTGGTGCTCGACCCGCCGGTCAACAGGTCGTCGAGCGGTGGCACGGTCAGGATGCGGAGGCCGATCGCCGACGCGCGTTCGGTCAGGTCGCGCACCAGTGCCGCGTCGGCCCGGGCGACGGCGAGGACGAGGGTCTCGGCGCCGGTTCGCCGGGCCGCATCGGCGAGTTCGTCGCGGCCGCCGGCGATGGTGATGCCGGCGATGCGCAGCCCCCGGCGAGTCGGATCGTCGTCCAGCAGCTCGACGGGTCGCAAGGGGCTGGTCGGGTCGGTGAGCAGCTGGCGCACGAGGTGCTCGCCGAGCACGCCGGTGCCGAAGACGAGCGTCGGAGCCGCATCGGGCCGGGGTCGCAGGGCGCGTTCGACGCGCCCTCGGACGAGCGTGCGGGTGCCGGCCATGATCAGGGCGGCAACGGGGAACGCCACGAGGGGCAGCGAGGGGGGCCAGGCGGATGTCGGGATGGCCGGCCCCGGAGGCACGAGCGGCACCACGGATGCCGCGACGCCGACGATCAGGGCGGAGGCGACCAGGCCGTGGGCTTCGGCCAGGCTGCCGGGGAGCCAGCGGCGACGGTAGAGGCCGATCGCGAGTCCGGCGACGAGCTGGGCCACGACCGTGAACAGGACCGCCGAGGCGACCCCGGTGCCGGTCTCGGGCTCGACGAGTCCGACCAGCAGGGCGGTCGAGGTGATCGCCGCCGACCACGCGAGGGCGTCGACGGTCATCGCGAGAGGGCGTGGGTACGACCTGGAGGCGCGGGCCGGCTCGGCCGGAGAGCCGCGGCGGGCAGGGGCGGTGGGTGGGGAAGCCACGGGCATGGTCACCTCGCGAGGAAGTCGGGATGTCACCGTTCGGTGACTCGATCCAATCTAACATTTTACTTATGGATGAGCAATGCCACGTGCTGACGGAGCGATGCGGACGAGGGACTGTTCCTCGGCCGTCACGGCACAGCACGAAGCCCGACGCCCTTCCGGGTCGTCGGGCTTCGGTCGGGGGAGGCGGATCAGCGCGCGGTGACCGTGTTGCTCTCGGGGGCGTCGCTGAGGTCGTCGACGGCGGGGGCTCCACCGGTGTGGGTGAGGGTGTTGCCGGTGCCGGCGAACAACAAGCTGGTCACTCCCTCGGTGGTGAGGGTGTTGTCGTTGCCTTCGATCGACAGCGTGGTCACGGCGCCCAGTGTGACGTCCGTGGCGTTGCCGAGGATCGAGACCGTTTCGCAGTCACCGAACGTGACGGGCTCGCCGGTGGCCTGGATCTGGGCGAAGCCGTCGACGCACTCGCCGAGGTGCGCCTCGGCCTGGGCCTCGGCCTGCTGTGCCTGGTCGGTGACGGCGGTCGGGGTGGGGGTCGGCTCGGGGCCGCCGTCAGTGGTGCAGGCGGCGAGGCTCAGGCTCAGAGCGGTGACCGAGAGGGCGGTGGCGAGCAGTCGGCGGGTGGGTCGTGCCATTGCGGAGGATCTCCTTGGTCGTGGTGTGGTGCGCGCCGGAACGGTCGGTGGCGGCGGTGCGGTGGGGTCGAGAAGGCGAGGGCCCGGCAGCCGTGGAGGTGCCGGGCCCTCGTGGGGTGGGTGCGGTGTTACGGGGTGGGGGTGGGGACGAGCCGCAGGGTCATCTCGCTGACCTTGCCGTCCTGTTCCGGCTGGCTGATCACGATGTCGTAGGCCTTGGTGCCGCCGAGGCCGCGGGCCATGGTGTAGTCGCCCTGTGCGTTCGCGACGGTGGTCGTGGCGTACTGGGGGTAGTCCTTGCCGAACCAGTAGAACGTGACGGTGGCGTTGGAGGACGCCTTGCCGCGGATCGTGGTCAGGCCCGTGGGGGCGAAGGCGTCGCCGTCCTGGTGGCTGCTGACGGTGAGGTCGGCAGGGCCGGTCGCTTCCGGCACGAGGCGCAGGGTGACTTCGCTGATCTTGCCGGCCTGGGCGGGCTGGGTGATCACGATGTCGTAGGGCTTCGTCCCGCCGAGGCCACGCGAGATCGAGTAGTCGCCCTGTGCGTTCGCGACGGTGGTCGTGGCGTACTGGGGGTAGTCCTTGCCGAACCAGTAGAACGTGACGGTGGCGTTGGAGGACGCCTTGCCGCTGATCGTGGTCTGACCGGTGGGGGCGAAGGCGTCGCCGTCCTGGTGGCTGCCGACGGTGAGGTCGACAGGGCCGACTCCGGCGGGCACCAGGCGCACGGTGACCTCGTTGACCTTTCCGGCCTGAGCCGTCTGGGTGAGGGTGATGTTGTAGGGCTGGGTTCCGCCCATGTTGCGCGAGATCGAGTAGTCACCCTGGTCGTTGGCGGCCGTGGTCGTCGCGTACTGGGGGTAGTCCTTGCCGAACCAGTAGGCCGTGACCGTGGCCTTCGGCGTCGCTTTTCCGCTCAGCGTGGTGGCGCCGGGCTGGGCGAAGGTGTCGCCGTCCTCGTGGCTGGTGAGCGTGAGGTCTGCCGGTGCGGCAGAGTCGTTCTCGGGGTTCAGCGTGACCGTGGAAGCGGTGGTGTTGTTGCCCTTGCCGGTCTGGCTGGCCTCGAGGACGTGCTTGCGGTCGTCGACGTCGGTGGTGCGGATGGTCCACTGACCGTTGGCGAGCACCTGGGCGCTGCCCAGGACGGTGCTGCGGCCCTGTTCGCGGACGGTGACCTGGGCGCCGACCTCACCGGTGCCGCGCAGGGTGACCGGGCCGCCGTCGTGGGCCACGCCTTCGACCGGAGCGGTGATCGCGACGCCGGCGCCGTAGGCGACGGTGACGACGATCTCACCGTTGGCCTCGCCGTCGATCTCTTGGTGGACGCGGACGTCGTAGTCGCCGCCGGCGTCGGGGGCGCCGATCGGGGTCGACCAGGCACCCGAGCCGAGGCGCGCCTCGGTGCGGGCGATCTCGTCGCCGTCGACGTCGCGGATCACGACGGTGGAGCCGGGGTGGGCGGTGCCGGACAGCACGGCGTCCTGCTCCAGATCGGTCGGGAACGAGACGGCACCGCGGACGGGCGTCACGTCGAGGACGACGTCGAGGGTGGTCTCGCCCGTCTTCTCACCATTCTCGTACTGCGAGAGCGAGATCGGGTTCGACCCCAGCGTGAGGTCGGTCACCGTGTGCGACCAGCGTCCGTCGGTGCCGGCCTGCACCTGTTCCGGGACGGCGGTGTCGATGAGGACGAACGACCCGGGGACGGCGGTGCCGGAGATGGCGGCCGTCCGGTTGGGGATGTCGACCGAGTCGACCTTGCCGGAGAAGCCGTTGATGGCGATCTCGGTCCGGACGCCCTGGATGTAGCTGTAGATGTAGCCGGTGCTCAGAGCCGCGGCGGCGTCGTTCAGCACGAACGAGAACGTGTTGTCCGCGGCCGCCTTCTCGATCTGGACCGCGTTGGGCGAGAGGCGGTCGGGACCCACGTAGACATTGGCGCCGGCCGCGCCGGACGCCTTGCCGCTGACCGTGACCTCGCCGTCGTCGCCGCGCACGACCTGCAGGTCGCTGATGGCGGGCAGCCGCCCCGTGGAGATGGTCTCCCACGTGCCCGACTCGCCGAACTTCAGACGGACGGTCTCGCCAGCGCTGAGCAAGGAGGACAGGGCGATCGTCGCGTCGCCGTCGTCGTTCGTTCGACCGGTCGTGCCGTTGCCCCCGGCCATGTCCTCGACGAACACGTCCTCGTTGTTCTCGCCTCCGGTGATCTCCAACGTCACAGTGTCGTCAGCCGCGTTGTACGACGAGGCATACGACTTCGCGTCGATCCCCTCGAATGAGAGCGGAGACGAGTTCGACAGGCCGAAGAACGAGTAACTACCGAATCGAACCGGGGTGCTCATCGGCGTGCCCGTGACTTTGTTCACGACACGGGAGTTGCCGTCGATCGAGAACAGAGTCGCGTCGGAACCGCACCTTCCGCCCAGGGCGACGAGGGGCGTGGGCGCGCTGGCATTGTAGAGGAGGCAGCCGTTGACGCCGCCATCCACGGCCCTCGCGTAGAAGTAGTCCCCGACCCTGGTGGTCGTGAAGACCATCGAATTGGATCGTGCATCAGCGAGGGTCTGATAGGTGCGGGTATTCCAAGCGGTCGGCGATGACTGACCGTAGATCGTCCCGTCGGCGCCTTGCCCGACGAACTGCACCTGAGATCCGTCGACGGGTGAGCTGGTGGTGGAAGGGGCTGAGGCGACGGCCGCAGGACCGAAGCTGAGGCCGGTCACGATCGTGGCTGCGGCCAGCCCGATCGCGCCGGTGCGCTTGAGAGTTTTCTTCATGTGAGAGAGGTGTTCTTTCATGTCTGGGCAGCGCGATGTGCCGCCAGGCGAACAGATAGTGAAATGTTAGACACAAAACAAGGCATGCACAACATGACGACCGCAAGGGCTTGCGATCCGGGCGTGTCGGCGTAAACTTGAGCCAGCACCACTCAAGTTTCGAGAAAGGCACATCCATGGCGAACATGCAGGGCGCTCCGGCCTCCACCGAGAAGCAGAAGACGGCCCTCGAGAAGTACGGCGTCGACCTCACCGCCATCGCCCGCCGCGGCAAGCTCGACCCCGTCATCGGCCGCGACGCCGAGATCCGTCGCATCAGCCAGGTGCTCACCCGCCGCACCAAGAACAACCCCGTCCTGATCGGCGAACCGGGCGTCGGCAAGACCGCCGTCGTCGAGGGTCTCGCCCAGCGCATCGTCGAGGGTGACGTCGCCGACAGCCTGAAAGACAAACGCCTGATCAGCCTCGACCTCGCCGCCCTCGTCGCCGGCGCCAAGTACCGCGGCGAGTTCGAGGAGCGTCTGAAAGACGTGCTGAGAGAGATCACCAAGAGCGACGGCCAGGTGATCACCTTCATCGACGAGCTGCACACCCTGATGGGTGCCGGCGGGGGCGAGGGCTCGGTCGCCGCTTCGAACATGTTGAAGCCGATGCTCGCCCGTGGCGAGCTGCGCCTCATCGGCGCCACCACCCTCGACGAGTACCGGCAATACATCGAGAAGGACGCGGCCCTCGAGCGCCGCTTCCAGCAGGTCTACGTCGGCGAGCCCAGCGTCGAAGACACGGTGGCCATCCTCCGCGGGCTCAAAGAACGGTACGAGGCGCACCACGGGGTCACGATCACCGACGGGGCCCTGGTGGCCGCCGCCTCCTTGTCGAACCGCTACATCCCCAGCCGTCAGCTGCCCGACAAGGCGATCGACCTCGTCGACGAGGCGGGCTCCCGCCTCAAGATGGAGATCGACTCGTCGCCCGTCGAACTGGACCAGCTCTACCGGGGGCTGGTGCGCCTCCAGATCGAGGAGCTCGCCCTCAAGAAGGAGACGGACGACGCCTCGCAGGCGCGTCTCGCCGCCCTGCGCGAGACCATCGCCCAGCAGCAGGCCGCCTACGACGACCTGAACGCCCGGTGGCAAGCCGAGAAGGCCGCCCTGCAGGGCGTCGGCACGTTGCGCAGCGACCTCAACGACGCCCGCATCGACGCCGACCGCGCCCTGCGCGAAGGCCGTTACGAAGACGCCGCCCGCATCAGCTACGAACGCATCCCCGACATCGAGAAGCGCCTCGCCGACGCCGAGTCGTTCGAGAAGTCCGGCGACCGGCTGGTCAGCGACTCGGTGACCGACGCCGACATCGCCGAGGTCGTCGCCGCCTGGACCGGAATCCCCGTCGGACGCCTGCTCAGCGGCGAGACCGAGAAGCTGCTGCACCTCGAGAGCGAACTCGGGAGGCGCCTCATCGGTCAGAAGGCGGCCGTCCAGGCCGTCAGCGAGGCGGTCCGGCGCACTCGCGCGGGCATCAGCGACCCCGACCGCCCGACCGGCTCGTTCCTCTTCCTCGGCCCGACCGGGGTGGGCAAGACCGAGCTCGCCAAGGCCCTCGCCGACTTCCTCTTCGACGACGAGAAGGCGCTCGTCCGCATCGACATGAGCGAGTACGGCGAGAAGCACAGCGTGTCCCGGCTCGTGGGCGCGCCTCCCGGGTACGTGGGCTACGAAGCCGGCGGCCAGCTGACCGAGGCCGTCCGCCGCCGCCCGTACAGCGTCGTGCTGATGGACGAGGTCGAGAAGGCCCACCCCGAGGTGTTCGACGTCCTGCTGCAGGTGCTCGACGACGGTCGGCTGACCGACGGGCAGGGTCGCACCGTCGACTTCCGCAACACGATCCTCGTGCTCACGTCGAACCTCGGCTCGCAGGTGATCACCGATCCCGGCCTCAGCGACCCCGAGAAGGAAGAACTCGTGCAGGGCCTCGTGCGTCAGGCCTTCAAGCCCGAGTTCGTCAACCGACTCGACGACATCGTCGTGTTCTCGACCCTCAGCACCGACGACCTCGGCCAGATCGTCTCGCTCTGCGTCGACCGCCTCGGCCGGCGGCTCACCGATCGCCGCCTCTCGCTCGCCGTCACCCCCGACGCGCGGGCCTGGCTCGCCGAGCGCGGCTACGACCCGATCTACGGTGCCCGTCCCCTGCGCCGCTTGATGCAGCGGCAGATCGACGACAAGCTCGCCATGGCGCTGCTCGGAGGCGAGATCGCCGACGGCGACACGGTGCGGGTGGACGTGGCGGACGGAGGTGAGGGTCTGAGTGTCGCCCGGTACGACGTCGGCGAGCCCACGCCCGACGACCTGGACGACCTGCCCGCCTGATCCCGGCAGACTGGAACCATGCGCACCTGGGTGAAGATCTGCGGCCTGTCCACGCCCGAGACGGTCGACGCGGCCGTCGAGGCCGGGGCCGATGCCGTGGGGTTCGTGTTCGCGGCAGGCAGTCCGCGCACGATCGACCCCGAGAGTGCCCGCGAGTTGGCGGCGCGCGTACCGGAGGGCGTCGAGACGGTCGGCGTCTTCCGTGGCCAGGGCATCGGCACGGTGCTCGACCTCGCCCGCGCCTCCTCGGTGTCGACCGTCCAGCTGCACGGCGACGAGACCCCGGCCGACGTCGCCGCCGTCCACGCTGAGGGCTTCCGCGTGATCCGCGCCGTCAGCGCCGCCGTTTACGCGGCCGAACCCGAGGAGGCGCGGGTCGCGTTCCGCGAGGACGCCCTGCTGCTCGACGCGATCGACCCCGGCGCCGGCGCCGTCTTCGACGCCGCCCCGCTGCAGGTCACCCCACCGACCCGTGAGTGGCTGCTCGCGGGCGGGCTCACGCCCGACACCGTGGCCGGTCTGCTGGCGGGGCTGCGGCCGATCGGCGCGGTGGGCGTCGACGTCAGCTCGGGCGTGGAGTCGAGTCGTGGCGTGAAGAGCGTCGACCTGATCCGTGCGTTCGTGGACGCCGCCCGGGGCTGAGCGACCCGGGCCTCAGCCGATCAGTGCTCGGGCGTCCTCGACGAACCGGTCGACGTGGGCCTCGGTGGTGTCGAACGAGCACATCAGTCGCACCTCTCCCGTCGCCCGGTTCCAGTCGTAGAAGTGGTGCGCGGCCCGCAGGGGCTCCACGGCCTCGCGGGGCAGCACGACGAACACGGCGTTGGCGTCGACGGTCTGTGTGACGGTGACGCCCGGCAGTGCTGCGAGCCCCTCGGCGAGGCGAGCGGCCATCGCGTTGGCCCGGGTCGCCGACCGCAGCCAGAGGTCGCCGTCGAGCATCGCCAGGAACTGCGCCGAGACGAAGCGCATCTTCGAGGCCAACTGCGCGTCCATCTTGCGCAGGTAGACCAGGCCGGCCCGCGCCTCCTCGGAGAAGGTCACGACCGACTCGCCCAACACGAGGCCGTTCTTCGTGCCGCCGAACGAGACCGAATCGACGCCGGCGTCGCGCGTGATCGCGCGGAGCGGGACGCCGAGCGATGCCGCGGCATTGGCGAGGCGGGCGCCGTCGAGGTGGACGCGCATGCCGAGCGAGTGCGCGTGGTCGGTCACGGCCCGGATCTCGTCGGGTGAGTAGACCGTGCCGAGCTCGGTGCTCTGCGTGATCGTCACCGCGAGGGGCTGAGGACGCTGCTGGTCGCCCCAGCCGTAGGCCTGCCGGTCGATCAGTTCGGGCGTGAGCTTGCCGTCGGGGGTCGGTACCGTCAGCAGCTTGATGCCGCCGAGGCGCTCGGGCGCCCCGCCCTCGTCGGTGTAGACGTGGGCGGTCGTCGCGCAGATCACGGCGGCCCAGCGCGGCGTCAGGGCCTGCAACGCGGCGACGTTCGCACCCGTACCGGTCAGGACGGGATCGATGGCCGCCCCCTCGCCGAAGGTCTCGACGACGACCTCGGAGAGGCGCTGCGTGTAGGGGTCGGCGCCGTACGAGCCGACGTGGCCGCCGGCAGCGTCGACGATCGCCTGCAGCACCTCGGGGTGGGCCCCGGCGTAGTTGTCGCTGGCGAACGTGTGGACCGAGGGATCGTGGAGGCGCGTCACCCGTCGATTCTGCCCGACCGCCGACCGCCGCGGAGGTCGACGACGGGCCGAGGAGGCGTGGGTCGCGCCGCGGGCACCGTTCGGGCGAGCTGGGCAGGGCCCCGGGCGTGCGACAGGATGGACCCATGGGTGGAGTGCTGATCGGGTTCGCGATCATCGGTGTGATCATCGTGACCGGGTACGTCGTCGGTCGCATCGATCTGCTCGGGGAGTCCGGCCACCGGGTGCTCTCGCGCCTGGTCTTCTTCGTCCTGACGCCCTGCCTGCTGTTCTCCACCATCTCGCAGGCCGACGTCCACGTGCTGTTCTCGCGCCTCCTGGTGGTGTCGGCCATCGCGTCGCTCGTCGCGGCCGTCCTCTCGGTCGTGGTGCTCAAACTCGTGCTCAGGCGCAGCGCCGCCGAGACGGCCATCGGCACGATGGGTGGCGCGTACGTCAACGCCAACAACATCGGCCTGCCGGTCGCCACCTACGTGCTGGGCAGCGCCACCTTCGTCGCTCCGGTGCTGCTCTACCAGCTGCTCGTGCTCACGCCGATCGTGCTCGCCGTCATGGACACCGTGACGAACCGCGGCAGCAGCATCGGCCGGACGATCGCGCGCCCGTTCACGAACCCCCTGCTGATCGGGTCCGCCCTCGGCGTCGTCGTCGCGGTCACCGGCCTCGAGATCCCGCAGGCCGTCCGCGAGCCCTTCGAGCTGGTGGGCGGGGCCGCGGTCCCCGTCGTCCTGCTGTCCTTCGGCATGTCCCTGTACGGGTCGAAGCCGTTCCAGGCCGGTCAGGGGCGTGCCGACATCGTGGTCGCCGTCGTGCTGAAGCTCGTCGTGATGCCCGTCACCGCCTGGCTGCTCGGCGCGTTCGTGTTCGACTTCGGCCGCGACGAGTTGTTCGTCGCGGTCGTGCTCGCCGGACTGCCGTCGGCCCAGAACGTCTTCAACTACGCCCAGCGCTACCAGACGGGTGTGGTCGTGGCTCGCGACACGGTGCTCGCCACGACCGTGCTGTCGGTGCCGGTGCTCGTGGTGGTCGCGGCCCTGCTCGCCTGATGTGACCACCGAAACTTCACATCACTCGTTTTTAATGACACCCTGAGGGCTCACTTTCCACGAAAGGTGCTCCCTTGATATCGATCCCACCGCCGGCACGCGTCCTTACGGGTGCCGTCCTGTCGGCTGCCCTCGTCCTGACCGCGCACCTCCCGGCGACGGCCGCCGTCGCCGGCCCCGTCGCGCCCGAGTCGCCGTCGACCTCCGAGTCGCCGTCGACCTCCGAGTCCCCGTCGACCTCCGAGTCGCCGTCGACCCCCGAGGGGCAGGAGGCGCGGGTCCCGTCACCGGCGGACGATCCGACTCCGCCGCCCTCGGACGCAGCGACTCCGAGCCCGTCGCCCTCGTCCGAGCCGCCCGCGTCGGCCCCACCCGAAGCCCCCGTCGAGACCGGTGCCGAGACCGGCGCCGAGACCGGGATCGAGACCGGTGCCGAGACCGGGGCCGCGACCGAGGCCTTGCAGACCGCCGAGTCCGGGGTCGCCGCGCTGACCTCGCCCCTCGAGGTGCTCAGCCATGTGGACGGCGAGTCGTACGAGGCCGGTCCCGCCACGTTCTTCGGCTCGGGCACCCCCACGGCCACCGTCGTCGCGACCAACCAGTGGGGTGTCGAGATGGGGCGAGCCACCGTCGCCGTCAACGGCCGCTGGGCCTTCACCCGCAACCTCGGGCCCACCACCCGGTCGTACGAGCTCGTCTTCAGGCAGACGCTCGGGGCCGAGAGTGACCAGCAGGCCCTCGAGTTGTTCTACGCGGGGTCCGTCGAGCTCTCGGTCGGCAGCCACGTCGACGGGCAGCTCTACTCGGCCGGGCCCACGGTCTTCGCCGGGCACGGGGCCCCGAACGCGCTCGTCACGGTCGTCGACGCACGGCTCGGTGAGATCGCCCGCACGACGACCGCCCTCTCGGGTCGGTGGTCGGTCGGGGCCGACCTCGTCCCCACCCTCGACGGGTATCGCCTCACCGTCACGCAGACGCGGCGCGACATCGACCCTCAGCGGGTCCCGCTGAACCTGGAGTACGCGGCGGCGCTCGTGCCCCTGGGGGTGGACAGCCACCGGGACGGTGCCCCCTACGGCCCGGGGGTGGCGACCTTCTCGGGACGCGGCACCGTCGGTGCCCGGATCACCGCGGTCAACCAGTGGAACACCCCGATGGGGTCCGCACGCGTCGGCGTCGACGGCCGGTGGGCCTTCGACCGCAACCTCGGGCCGACCTCGTCCGGCTACGAGATCACCTTCACCCAGACCCGCGGGCCGGCCGTCGACTCGGCGGTCGTGCACCTCACGGTGCCGGTGCTCACCGACCTGGTCGTGACGACCCCCGATCTCTCGGGCGGCTCGGTCGGCGACGGAGACGTCATGACGACGTTCCGTGGCACGGGCACGCCGTTCGCGACCCTGCACGGGGCCAACCAGTGGGGCACGGCCTTCGGCGACACGACGATCGGTGCCGACGGCCGGTGGGAGTTCCGTCGCTGGCTCGCCAAGGGCACGCGCTACGACCTGACCTTCACGCAGGTCTCGTGGACGGGCGAGACCGTCGTCACCGAAGGGTTCGGGTTCGACGTCGAGCCCTGACGTCCGGTCGGCCTCAGAAGATCATGGGCCGGTCGTCGTCGAGCCCGGTCTCGAGATCGAGGTCGACGACGACCGGCACGTGGTCGCTCGGCGCGTCGCCCTTGCGCTCGTCGCGATGGATCGCGACCGACGTGACGAGATCGTCGAACGGCTTCGAGCCGAGGACGAAGTCGATGCGCATGCCCTCGTTCTTCGGGAATCGCAGTTGCTTGTAGTCCCAGTAGGTGTAGCCCTCGGGCAGTCGTGAGCGGACCACGTCGGTGAGGCCGACCTCCTCGAAGCGGAAGAACGCGTCCCGCTCGGGCGCGCTGACGTGGGTGTGACCCTCGAAGACCGACATGTCCCACACGTCGGTGTCGAGGGGGGCGACGTTCCAGTCGCCCATCAGGGCGAGCGGCTGGTCGGGTCGTTCGGCCAGCCAGGTCTCGGTCTCGGCGGCCAGCTTGGCGAGCCAGTCGAGTTTGTAGGCGTAATGCGGGTCGGCGAGTTCGCGCCCGTTCGGGACGTAGAGGCTCCAGAGCCGCACGCCTTCGACCGTGACGCCGATCGCGCGCGCCTCCTTGGGTTGGTCCGGGCCTTCCTGGCCCTTCGCGAAGCCCGGCTGCGACGGGAAGGTGATCTCGACGTCCTCCATCGGGAGGCGGCTGACGAACGCGACGCCGTTCCACTGGCTGAGCCCGTGCAGCTCGACCTCGTAGCCCGCTTCGCGGAAGGCGTCGTAGGGGAACTGCTCGGGCTTGCACTTGATCTCTTGCAGGCCCGCGACGTCGACGTCCTCACGGACGAGCCAGTCGACGACCCGGCCCACTCGAGCCCGGACGGAGTTGACGTTGTAGGTCGCGACACGCATGCCGACCACGGTACCGGGCGAGCATGAGACGGGACGGCTCTGCCGAGTCGTTGCCTAAAGGGCATCGAAACCCTTCCCAAAGGGCAAGGGGCGCGCTAGAAAATACACATGTCGCATGAGGGGCCAGGGGGAACGGGCCGACCGGGCCAGAGCAGCCGGTACGAACGTGCGCACGGGGTCACCCCTGCTCGCATCGAGACGTACCCGAAGCGTCACCCGGTCTCCGTGGACGTCCGTGTGGCCCGGCTCGCCCGCTCGGCGGTCGTCCGCTACGAGGACTTCTTCCTGCCGCCCGGCACGTGGGCCGACCTGCACCGGCTGACCACGCGATCGCTCGACCGGTCGTCCCGGGGCGGTCGCTGAGCCGGCCCGCCCCGGCGTTCCCGGGCCGCCTGCTCTACCATGGGTCACCGTGACCGACGCACGCACGCAGCTCATCGACTACATCGGCTCCGAGGCCGTCTTCCACGGCGACTTCACGCTGACCAGCGGCAAGAAGGCGACGTACTACATCGACCTCCGCAAGGTCAGCCTCGACCACCGCGTCGCCCCCCTGATCGGCCGGGTCATGGTCGACCTGATCGACGAGGTGCCCGACGTGTTCGCGGTGGGCGGTCTCACCATGGGCGCCGACCCGATCGCCGCGGCCGTCCTGCACCAGGGGGTCGCCCTGGGCAAGGACTACGACGCCTTCGTCGTGCGCAAGGAGCCCAAGGACCACGGCCGCGGCAAGCAGGTCGAGGGGCCCGATCTCGCCGGCAAGCGCGTCATCGTGCTCGAGGACACCTCGACCACGGGGGGTTCGCCCCTCGCGGCCGCCAAGGCCCTCGAGGCCGTGGGGGCCGAGATCGCCGCCGTCGCCGTGGTCGTCGACCGCAGCACCGGCGCCCGCGAGGTGATCGAGGCCGCGGGCTACCCCTACTACGCCGCCATCGGCTTGGAAGACCTCGGGCTGAAGCCGTGACCGACGACCGGCGGGGTGACGACGGCGACGACGCCGGGCGGGACGACGCCAGCGACTGGCTCGCGGCGCAGTTCGACGGCACCGAGGACGACGACTCCGACGGCGACGGCGACGGCGACGGGGCCGGGCGAGACGGCGCCGCGGCCGACACCCCGTCAGGAGGCGCGGGTCGTCTTCCCGACGTCGCCCCCGAGGACGTCCCCACCCAGGCGTTCGACCTGCCGCCGGTCACACGAGCGGTCGAGGTCCCACCCGACGACGAAACCGAGCGCCGGGGCGACCCGGGTGTCGGGCAGGCATCGTCGGACTCGTCCGGGGAGCCGCCGACGCCGACCCCCCTGCCGTTCGTCGTGCCCGAGTCCCCGGCGGGGACGCCTCCGCCGAAGACCTCGGGCCACCCCCAGGCCCTCGACCTCGGTGCGCTGACGGGTGCCGTGCCACCGTTGCAGCCTCCGTCGTCCGTGCCGACTCCGGACCTCCCCGCGCCGTCCGAGTCGCAGCAGCCCGACCCGGAGCCTGTGGGTGACGGGCATCCCGCCGCTCCGCCGCCGGTCCCCGCGGACGTGGGGGACCCTGCCGACGTCAGCGACGAGCCGGGGCCGTTCACGGCACTGATCTCGGCGCCCCGGCCCGAGTCGGCCGAACCTGCGACCTTCGACTGGAACGCTCTGCCCGAGCCCGAGCCCGAGCCGGAGCCGCAGCCCGAGCCCGAGCCGAGACCGGAACCGGAGCGGGAGCGGGAGCAGGAGCCTGTACCGGAGCCGGAGCCGGAGCCGGAGCCGGAGCCGGAGCCGGAGCCGAAACCCGAGCCCGCATCGGAGCCGGAGCTCCATGTCGCTATCGAGCCCGAGCCTGCCATCGAGGCCCGCGAGGGTGGTGTCGAGGCACCCTGGTGGGTCGAGGAGCACCACGAGATGACCCGGCGTGAGCGGCGACTGGCCGAGGCCGCCGCCGCCGCCGCCGCGGCCGCGGCCACCGGCGGGGTCGCGTCCGGCGTCCCCGGCGCCCCCTCGGTGCCGGTGCCCGCCCCCGCCGCCGAGCGGCCGCCCGTCCCGCAGTCCGAAGCCGCGCCTCCTGCGAGTGGCGATCGCGAACCCACCTTCACCGAGATCCTCGGCGTCGTCCCTTCCGCCTCCGCCGAGGACACCCAGCCCGCGGATGCCCTGCACGAGCCGGAGCACGCCGTGCCCTCGGCGGACGTCCCCGCCGCGTGGTCCCTGTCCGGCTCGGGCGAGGTGCCCCTGCTCGACGTCGAGCCGTCGCCCGACGTCGAGCCGTCGCCCGACGTCGAGCTGTCGTCAGACGTCGACGACGACGACGAGGGCCTGGACGACGCGGCCGAGGTGACGACCGCGACCGCCCTGTTCGCGCCTCCTCGGTCCGCCCGCGACGAGGCCCGCGACGCCGTGGACGTCCCGGCCGATGCCACGCCGGTGCTGCCCGGCGTCTCGATGAGCACCACCGCCGCTCCGGAGGGTGAGCGGCCGCGCCGTGAGGTCGGAGGAGCCGGCGTCTTCGTGCCGCAGACCCGTCCGGTGGACGAGAAGCCTGCCACGACACCCCGCGGGCCGGGGCTGGCCGACTGGGTCGGCGAGCATCGCACGCTGGCCGCCGTCGGCGCCGGCCTCGTGATCGTGCTGTTGCTGGTCGCGTTGTTCTTCATCTCGCGCTCGCTCTTCGCGTCGACCGACGACCTGGGCTCCGACCCGACCGTGGCGGCGGAGCCGACCGGGACCCGCACCGTGACCGCCGCCCCCGCGGCACCCGCCGCCGAGGTCGCTCCGGCCGGCCCGCTGGCGGCCGGCACGCACTCGTACGCCGACCTGCAGGGCGGCGAGTGCTTCTCGAGCTTCGAGTCGGCCTGGCAGCAGGACTACGAGGTCTCCGACTGTGCTCAGCCGCACGTGGCCCAGCTGACCCGCCTCGGCAGCCTCGACGGCGACGCGTCGGCCGCGTACCCCGGGACCGACGTGCTGCAGAGCCAGATGAACCTGCTCTGCACGGGCTCGGACGCCCTCGACCGCCAGGCCGCCGCGGCCTATCCCGACGTGCAGCTGCTCGCGAGCTTCCCCGCGGACGCCGACGCCTGGGCGGCCGGGGACCGCACGTATTCGTGCTTCGTCAACCGCAGCGGCGGAGAGGCCCTGACGACGAGCCTCGTCGCGGTGGCGGGCTGACGGGTCGACCCGCCCCGCGCCTCCTGGGCCCCTAGGCCTCGGACGGCACCACGTCGGACTCGACGGGTTCGCTGCGCACCAGCTCGTGCACCCCGGCCAGGATCTCGTTGGGCCGGAACGGGTAGCGGTCGATCTCGGCCTGGTCGCTGATGCCCGTCATCACGAGGATCGTGTGCAGTCCGGCCTCGATGCCGGCCATGATGTCGGTGTCCATCCGGTCACCGATCATGGCGGTGTTCTCGCTGTGGGCGCCGATGCGGTTCATCGCCGAGCGGAACATCATCGGGTTGGGCTTGCCGACCACGTAGGGCTCTTTGTTGGTGGCCTTCGAGATCATGGCGGCGATCGCGCCCGTCGCGGGCAGCACGCCGTCGGCGCTGGGCCCGGTCGCGTCGGGGTTCGTCACGATGAACCGCGCGCCGCCGAGGATCAGTCGGACGGCCTTGGTGATCGAGTCGAACGAGTAGTTGCGGGTCTCGCCCACGACGACGTAGTCGGGGTTCGTCTCGGTCATGATGAAGCCGGCCTCGTGCAGGGCGGTCGTCATGCCGGCCTCGCCGATGACGAAGGCCGAGCCGCCGGGCATCTGCGAGCGGCAGAAGTCGGCCGTGGCGAGCGCGCTCGTCCAGATGCGCTCTTCGGGCACGTGCAGCCCCGAGGCGCGCAACCGTGCGGCGAGGTCGCGTGGCGTGAAGATCGAGTTGTTGGTGAGCACGAGGTAGGGCGTGCCTTCGTCCTGCCACTGCTGGATCAGCTCGGCGGCACCGGGCAGCGCGTGGTTCTCGTGGACGAGCACGCCGTCCATGTCGGTCAGCCAGCACTCGACGTCTTCTCGTGAACCCATGCGGTCACCTTAGCGAGGTGCTCTGCGAGCTGAGGAGGCGCGGGTCGGGTCCGTGGAGAACACCTACCCTGGTCGGGTGCCCCAGGACGACGACCGACCCCCGCTCGAGCCCGAGGGGCGCGCCCGCCCCGACCGCCCGGACGACCCCGAACCGACCGTCGAGCCCGAGCACGGCGTCGGTCCCTGGCCCGGTGGCGAGGCCGACCGGCCGGACGGCGACCACTGGGACCCCGAGCTGCTCCGCGTGGGCGACCGGCGCAACGTCGTCGACCGCTACCGGTACTGGACGATGGAGGCGATCGTCGCCGACATCGACTCGCACCGGCACCCCTTCCACGTCGCCGTCGAGAACTGGCAACACGACATGAACATCGGGTCGATCGTCCGCAGCGCGAACGCCTTCGCCGCCGACACGGTGCACATCATCGGCCGACGGCGGTGGAACAAGCGCGGTGCGATGGTCACCGACCGGTACCAGCACGTGCTGCACCACCCCGACGTCGAGACGTTCCTGGCCTGGGCGCGCGAGCAGCGCCTCCCCGTCCTCGCGGTCGACAACGTCGAGGGCTCGGTGCCGATCGAGACCTTCGACCTGCCCGAGCGGTGCGTGCTGCTGTTCGGCCAAGAGGGACCCGGTCTCTCGGCCGAGGCGATCGCGGGCTCGGAGGCGGTGCTCGAGATCTCGCAGTTCGGCTCGACGCGCAGCATCAACGCGAGCGCGGCGGCGGCCGTCGTGATGCACGCCTGGGTGCTGCGGCACCGCTTCTGATCCCTGCCCGGTTGCGTTGACGCGCCCGACATGTCACACATAAACTCTGGAGTGTCGGCGGCCGGAGGGGGCGTCGGCAGTGACACGACCAGAAGCGAGGGCGCCCCGTGCCGCCGATTCCCACGCGACCCGCGTCCGACCCGACGCGGGTGTGCTTCGTCGCCGCCCCGTTGATGGCCCGCAGCGGCGTCTACCGCTCGACGCACGATCTCGTCGTCGAGGCCCGATCGCGGGGGCTCGACTGGCGGGCCGTGCTCGGCACGCGTCCCACGGCGCAGGGCCGACGCATCGAGACGCCGGGCGTCCGGGAGGTGACGATCACGCGGCACGGCCGCGCCGTCGTCGACGAGGTGCGCGAGGTGCTCGACGACGTGCCCGAGGTGGCGCGGGCCGACGTCGTCGTCACGCTCGTGACCCAGAGCGACGTCGCCTGGTCGCGGTCGACCGCCCGGCGGGGCCGGCTCTGGGTGGCCTGGGTGCGGGGCCTGCCGTGGCCCGCGCCCGGTGAGCAGTCGACGGCGCGGCGGGTGGCCCTCCGGTTCGTCGAGTCGGCCGCGCTCCGCCGAGCCGACGACGTGTGGGCGACGACCGAGGTGCTCGGGGCCGACGTCGCGCGCGTCCGACGGCCCCATCTCGTGCCCGCGGGCATCCGCCTGCCCGCCCGCACGTCCTTCGGGGAACGGTCGGTGCCCATGGTCTGGGCCGCCCGCCTCGACGTCGACAAGCGCCCTCGGGCCTTCGTGGACATCGCCGAGAGGTCCGGGGTGCCGGGGCGCCTGCACGGCCAGGGGCCGCTCGAAGCGGGGCTGCGCGCCGAGCTGCCCCCGATCGTGTCGATGCCCGGCTGGACGGACGCGTCCGAGCTCTGGGACGGCGCGGGGTTCTTCGTCGGGACGGCCTCGCGCGAGGCGTTCGGTCGCAGTGCCGTCGAGGCCGCGGCGACGGGCCTGCCGATCGTTCTCGGCGACCGGTACGGGGCCGCCCCCCTGCTCGTGACCGACGCCGAGCTGCGCCGACGCTTCGTCCTGCCCACAGGCGAGACGGGACGTTGGATCACGGCGGTGCGAGACCTCGCCGGCGACGCCGACCTGCGGCGACGGATGTCCGACCACGTGGCGGGCAACGCGTCGCGCTCGTCCGTCACCGCGTCGGTCGACGCCGTCCATGACCGCCTCGTCGAGCTCGGCGTCGGCGGGTCCGCACGATGAACCGCGCGGCAGCCGTCACGGCGGCGAGGCGTCGACCGCTCCGCGTGGTCCAGTACGGCGTGCACGATCCCTCCTACCCGCGCAACTCCCGTCTCCGCGCGGTCCTCGAGGGACAGCTGGGCGCCCGGGTGCGCGTCGTCCCGCGCTCGAGGGCTGGGGCCCGGCCCCTGCGGGCACTGCACGACCTGCGTTCGCTCTGCCGTGCGACGGCAGGGGCCGACCTCGTGGTGCTGTCGGAGTTCCGCAGCAGCCAGGCGCTCGTGGTGCGCGCGGTGGCGTCGCTCCGTCGCGCGCGCCTCCTGGTGGACTGCTTCGTCCTGTCGCACGAGACGGCCGTCGGTGACTGGGGGCGTCCGTCACCGCGTTCGCCCGGGGCCCTGCGGCTCGCGGTGCTCGACGCGCTCGCCGTGCACTGCGCCCACCTCGTCCTCACCGACACCGAGCCGCGGGCGGCCGAGCTCGTCCGTCGGCACCGTCCCGCCGCCGTCGTGCTGCCCCTCGCCGTCGGGGCGCCGGGGTGGGCCCGATGGCAGCCCCCGCCGGAGCCGCACGACGACCTGCGCGTGCTCTACTACGGCGGCTACGTGCCCCTGCACGGGGTCGACCTGGTGGTCGACGCGCTCGCGGCGATCGACGGCCGCCGGGACGTCTCGATGGTCTTCGTCGGTGACGGACCCGATCGTGGACGCATCGAGGCCCGCGTCGCCGGGCTCGGACCCGGCGTCCGGTGCGAGTTCGTCGGCGCGGTGCCCGAGTCCGAGCTGAGGGGGTACGTCGCCCGTGCCGACGTCGTCCTCGGGGTGTTCGGCACGTCCGTCAAGGCCCGCGGCGTCGTCGCCAACAAGGTCTGGCAGGGACTCGCCTGCGGCCGCTCGGTGATCACGCAGCGGTCGTCCGCCCTGGCCCCCCTCGCCGCGGTGGTCGGCGGGTCGCTCGTCCAGACCGAGCCGGGGTGCGCCTCGTCGCTCGCTCAGGCGCTCGTCGACGTGCGCCCGTCGACCCCCTCCACCGACGTCGACGTGCACCGACGGCTCGACGAACTCGTCGCCGCATCGTGGCAGCCGCTCGCCGGACACCTCATGGCGCTGGTGCGGGGCGACCGCCGGGCTCGCCACGGGCGTGGTGCGAGGTCGGGCACGGGCCGCGATCGCGAGGGCCGATGACCGGCACACGGGGTGTGGCGCGGGCGGCGCGACAGATGCGTCGGCTCGCGTTGCACGTGCTCGTCCCGGCCGTGGGGGCGGCCGCGCCCCTGGCCGTCGTCCCCGCCGTGACGTCGACGGCAGGTGCCGCGGGCTGGGCCGCGATCGCCGTCGGGCTCTCGGTCGGGGTGGCCGCAGCCGTCGTGGCCGAGCTCGGTTGGGGGATCGTCGGCCCCCAGCGCGTCGTCCGGCAGCCCGCCGCCCGGTCCCGGCTCTACGCCGCCGCCCTCGCCAGCAGGCTGGTCGCCGTCGCACTGACCACGCCGCTGGCGGCGGTCGTCACAGGCCTCGTCGTCGTGGAACACCGCCCGGCGGCGGTGCTCGTCGCGGTGGGGGTGTCGCTCGGGGCGCTCAGCCCGGCCTGGTTCTTCATCGGTCTCGGCCGGCCGGCCGTCGTGCTGCTGGCCGAGACGTCTCCGCGGGTGGTCACGTCGCTGGCGTCGGCCGTCGCGATCGTCCACGGCGCCCCCCTCGAGGTGTACGGCTCCGGGCTGATCGTCTCGGTCGTCGCGGCGCTCGCGCTCGCGAGTCTGCTCGACGACGCCGCGCGTCCACCTCGCCGACGGGACTTCGCCGGAGTCCCGGCCACCTTGCGCGAGCAACGCGTCCTGGTGCTGGGGCGGGCCGTCACCACCACCTACAAGTCGTTGCCCTCCGCGATGTTGGGCGGTGTCGCCCCCGGCGCGGTGGCCGGCTTCGCGGCCGTCGACCGTCCACTGCGCATGGGGCTGCAGGTCGTCTCGGCCGTGCCCGACCGTCTGCAGACCTGGGTCGGGCACCCGTCGCCCGGCCTCGCCCGCCGACGCAGCCTCTGGTCCCTGCTCGCCAACGCCGTGCTCGGGTTCGTCGTGGGCGTCGCCTTCGCCACCCTCATGCCCTCGGTCGGTCGGCTGCTCTTCACCGGCGCGGTCGACGTCACGCCGACGCTCGCCGTGTGGGGTGGGGTCCTCGCGGGGGTCGTCTGCGCCTCCCGGGGGGCCGGCCTCGCACTGGTCAGCGCCGGCCGCCCCGGGTGCACGACCCTCGCCGCGTCCTGCTCGGCCGCCGTCGGCGTGCCCGGGCTGCTGGTCCTGGGGGAGCGCGCCGGTTCCGCGGGGGCACTCGCCGCGCTCGCCGCCGCCGAGACCGTCGGCCTCGTCGTGCAACTCGTCGCCGTCGCCCACCGCCCCGGTGGCCACGGCCCCGGCAGCCACGGCCCCGGCAGCCACGGGCGGCCCGACGACCTGGTGCCGCCGACGTGACCGTCCTGCTCGGTGTCCTTGCCGCACTCCTCGCCGTCGCCGCCGGAGGGCTGCTCGTGCCCGCCGACCGTCGTCGCGGCGTCGCCCTCGTCGTCGCGTTCGGCCTGCTGACGGCGGCCGGTTCGCTGACGGTCCCGGCCGACGTCCGGGGCGCGGCGGTCGCCGTGGCAGCCGGGGTGACCGCGGCGGCGCTGCTCTCGCCTCGTGACTGGCCCGTCGAACGGGCACGAGCCTCGACGTGGACCCTGGCCTGGTTCGCCTGGGCCGTCGGCTGCGTGGTCGCCATCGCACCGTCGACCATCGTCTTCATGGCGCAGCTCGCCGTCGTGGGGCTGACGCTGTCGTGGGCGGTCGCCACGTCGTCCCGTGCCGACGTCCGGGTGTTCCTGCGCGGGCTCGTCGGCATCGGGGTCGCCCAGGTCGTCCTCGGCGTCGTCGAGCTGACGGTCACCCACCGGCCCGTGCCGTGGGGCCACAAGGTGCTCGCGACCGGCCGGTCGTTCGTCAGCGACAACAAGGTGCTGCCGGGTGACCTCATGCGGGTCGAGGGGTCGGTGGGCCATCCCATCCCGTACGCGGTCCTGCTCGCGGTCTGTCTCGTCGTCGTCGTGGTGGCCGAGCGCGGCGTCTTCTCGAGCGCGGCGAGGTGGGCGGTCGTGCCCGTGCTGTCGACGGGCATCCTGCTGTCGGGCAGCCGCAGCGTGCTGACGGCGGTTCTGCTGGCGCTCGGCTACGTGGTGCTGACGACCGACCTGCGCCACCGGGCGGTCAAGATCGTGTCGTCGGTCTCGGTGGTGGTCGTGGCCGGCGTGCTGCTCGCCTCCGAGGTCGTGTCGGCCGTCGCGGTCCTGGTCGCGTCGGGCTCGTACGAGAACCGCGTCGGCGCGCTGCGGGCCGTTCCGGGGTTGGTGACCCGACCGCCGACCGAGTCGCTCGTCGGCAGCGGCTTCGGCAGTGAGCCCGAGCTCTACGCCCGGGGGTTGCTGCCGCAGGAGGGCTTCACGGTGGTCGACAACCAGCTCGTGACGACCCTCGCGACGTTCGGCCTGATCGGACTCGTCCTCGTGGTCGGCGTCTTCGTCGTCGGTCTGACGAGGACCTCGAGGACGGGGACGGCGGTGACGATCGTCATGGCGACCGTGCTCTTCTCCTTCGACTACCTCGTGTGGTTCTCGATGTCGGGGCTCGCCTTCGCGTTCTGTGCCCTCGCCCGCACGGACGGCGCCCGTTCCGACGACGTCCGGCCCCACGGCGCCCGTTCCGACGACGTCGGGCACGACGGCGTCCGGCCCGACCGCGTCGAGTCGTCGACGCTCAGCCGACGACGGGGCCGAGGTAGCGGCTCACCAGCGTGACGGCGTCGACGATCTGGCGGGTCGACAGGTCGTAGGTCGCGGCGTCGAGCCCGATCGGGTCGACCACGTCGTCGTCCTCCGGCCCGACGAGCGGCCCGCTGCCCCGGCGGGCGGCGACGAGGGCGACGGCGACCCGGAGGCGATCGTCGGGGGCCACGCCCTGCAGGGCGTCGTCGGCCTGGGCCGGGTCGACGAGCGCGCTCAGCCGCGCGAACTCTCGCAGGGTGAAGGTGACGCGCGTGACGCGTGGCACCAGCGAGACGACCGCCCGGCGGTGCTCGCGGCCCATGGCCAGCACGAGTCCCGTCCCGGCGAGGGTGCCTTCGACGAGCTGCCGGGCCCGGTGTCGTCCGAGGTCGAGGCCCAGGTCGCGCGCCCGGTCGAGGGTGGGGCGGGGTGGCGTCGCACCCTCGGGGGCCCGGGTGCCGGCGCTGCCCGTCGAGGCGCCGGGCAGGACGGCCCCGGGCAGGGCGTCGGCGAGGAGGGCCGCGGCGAGGGGCGAGCGGCAGAGATTGCCGGTGCAGACGGTCAGGACGGTCGCAACGGTCGCGAGGGTCGGGATGGTCGGTGCGGGAGGCGTCATCGGTGTCGTTCTTCGGGCCCGGGGGTGGCGGACTGTGTCGTGAAGTACCCCGTGTACGAGCCGTACCCGTAGGCGCCGGCCCCCCGCGCCGGGACCATGGTGAGGACGACGCCCAGGGTGCGGCTGCCGATCTCGGAGACCGAGGTCAGTGCCTGGCGCAGCTGGTGGCGGGTGGACCTTCGTGCCGCGGCGACCACGACGACACCGCTCACACACCGGCTGAGCACGGCGGCGTCGGTCACGGGAAGCAGCGGAGGCGAGTCGATCACGACGAAGTCGTACGCGGCTTCGATCTCGGTGAGCAGGCTCACCATCGCCATCGAACCCAGGAGCTCGCTCGGGTTGGGCGGCACGCTGCCCGAGGGCAGCACACGGAGTCCGAGGAACCCCCACGGTTGGACGACGTCGTCGAGTTCGGCTCTGCCGACGAGCAGGTCGGTCAGGCCGGCCGCTCCTTCGAGGCCCATCACCTCGGCGACCCGGGGGCGGCGGAGGTCGGCATCGACGAGCAGCACGCTCGCCCCCGTCTCGGACAGGCAGACGGCGAGGTTGGCCGCCGTCGTCGACTTGCCCTCGCTCGGCATGGCCGACGTGACGACGAACGATCGGCGGCTGCCCTCGAAGGCCAGGAACTGCAGGTTGGTCCGCAGTGCACGGAACGACTCGGCAAGGGGGCTGCGAGGCTCGTCGTGGACGATGAGCGGCGTGGTCGAGGCGTCCGCGTGGAATCCGACGGCACCGATCACGGGGGTGTCGCCGAGTGCCTCGACGTCGCCCTTGCCGCGGATGCGTGTGTCGAGGGTGGAGCGCAGCAGGGCGAGGACGACTCCCCCGAGCAGGCCGACCGCGGCGGCGAGGCCGATCCACAGCACGGGGCGCGGGTTGGTCGGAGTCGTGGGGACGACGGGCTCGTCGAGCGTCTCGACCGTGACCAGGCTGCTGCCGCCGCCCTCGGGCCGTTCGAGCTCGTCCTCGACCACGGTCTCGAAGCTCGCCGCCACCGCGCCCGCGAGTCGGGCGGACCGCGCGGGGTCGGTGTCGGTGACGCGGATCGTGATCAGAGAGGTGTTGACCGGACTGCTCGCCTCGATGCGTGCGGCGAGCTGTGCCGGTGTGGTGTCGAGCTGCCACTCGTCGATGACCGGTTGC
Organism: Frigoribacterium sp. CFBP 8751; assembly: GCF_014841545.1. Taxonomy (NCBI): domain Bacteria; kingdom Bacillati; phylum Actinomycetota; class Actinomycetes; order Micrococcales; family Microbacteriaceae; genus Frigoribacterium; species Frigoribacterium sp. CFBP 8751. The sequence goes on along the minus strand of NZ_JACYUB010000006.1, from coordinate 29,020 downwards.
AGGACGCGCCCCGAGGTGACGACGTCGACGTACGACCGCACCTTGGCCTGGGCCGCGCTGCTGCCCTGGACGAGGTCGCCGGCGTCGGACGCGCCGAGCGACGACACCGAGACGAACAGCTGGGTGCGGGACGAGTATGTCTTGGTCGTCAGCAACGACGCGACGGCACCGACCAGGACGGCTCCGATGGCCAGGACGACGATGAGTTGCCAGCTCGACCGGACCACGGCGACGAAGGCTCTGAGTTCCACGGGGGTTCCTCCAGGTGGTCGCGGTCAGGCCCGGGTGAGGGCCGCGAGCACGACGTCGGCCTTGTGGCGCCATGTGGCGTCGCGCGGGATGGCGGCCGGGCGCCGGGGCACGCGGGCCCCGTCCCTGGTCAGGGCGGCGAGGGCGGTGGCGTGGCGGTCGAGGTCTTCGACCACCACCCCGTCGAGACCCCTCTGGTCGACGCCGCAGATCGGGGTGCTCAGCACGGGGAGCCCGGCGGCGCGGTACTCGTAGGTCTTGATCACGTCACCGCCGACCTCGCGCTCGCCCACGTGGTGCGGGACCCACCCGACGTCGAAGGATCGCAGCAGCTCGGGGACGTGCGTGTAGTGGACGTCGCCCGTCATCGTCACGTTGGGCTCGCGGTCGAGCACCCGGTACTCGCGGTCGAGCACGGGCCCGGCGAAGACGAAGGTCGTGTCGCGGCGGGCGGCGACGGTCGCGAGGACTCCCGCGAGGTCGACGCGTCGTCCGATCTTGCCGACGTAGCCCACGGTCGTGGGCCCGATGGCCGTCGACCGCTGGTCGAAGCGGTGCGGGTCGCAGCCGTTGGGCAGCTCGACGACGTCGTCGCGGCCGTGACGGCGTGCCAGGTCGGCCGTGCCGGCGCCGTTCGCCGTGACGACGTCGGCGCGGTCGAACGCCACCGCGTACGCCTCGTCGACCGCGGATCGGACGCCGGCGAACGCGTAGTGACGGCTCCAGTCGTCGAGCAGGTCGAGGACGACGCGGCGCCGACCGTCGAAGGGGCTGGCGCCGTGCGGGGCGAGGGCGACGAAGGGGTTCCAGACGAGGGCGGGCACGTCGGCCACCGATTCGGGCAGCACCGGGTACGACCTCGCCGACGTCGCCCACCAGCGGCGGCGGTCGCGCGGGTCGGGCACCCGCGCCACCCTGGTCTCGACCGGATGGGTGCCGGTCGCGGGCCGCCCGGGCGGACGCCGTCGGACGACCCGCGTGAGGGCCGGCTCGGGGCGCGACACGACGGCGACGCCGCCGCGGTCGGCGAGGTCGTGGCCCAGCCACTCGATCAGGTGGCCGTCGCGGGTGCGGTAGCCCTCGCGCAGCAGCTTGTGCTGCCCGTGCATGGGGTAGGCGAGCAGGGCGGGGGCTCGGTCGGTGGAGACGGGCAGTCGGAAGGCGCGGTGAGGTCGCACGAGGGCCTCTCGGAGATCGGCAGGACGCACGGGCAGGTGCGGTGACCGCACGCCACCGGGACGGCGTCATGTCACGCGTGGCATGCGCAGTATTGCATTAAATCCACCCCCTCGGGTCGGGGTCGATCGGCCACGGCGACGACTCGTGGATGATGGGTGCATGACCTCCACGAACCTGCTCGGCGTGCCCGAGACCCGGCTGCCCGCCGAACCCGCCGTCGTCGCCGACCTCGAGACCCTCACCACGGCCGAGGTCGTCACGGCCCACCCCACCTCGTCCCTGGCCTGGGCGCTGCTCAGCGACGAGGCCGCCGCCCGCGGGGCCGAGCTCGAGGCCTACGCCTACGCCCGGGTCGGCTACCACCGCGGGCTCGACGCCCTGCGCAAGGCGGGCTGGCGCGGCCAGGGCCCCGTGCCGTGGTCGCACGAGCCCAACCGCGGCGTGCTGCGGTCTCTCTTCGCCCTCCGTCGGGGCGCGACCGCCATCGGCGAGACCGACGAGGTCGAGCGGCTGACGACGTTCCTCGGTGACGCCGACCCGAGCGTCCTGCCGACGCTCGAGGCCCAGGCGGGCTGACCGGCGCGACCGACGTCGAGAACGCAGGAGGCGCGGGTCACCCGACCCGCGCCTCCTGCGTTCCCGACGGCGACCGCCGCCGCGCCGGCCTCAGCCGATCAGTGACGGCCGCAGATCGCGCAGCGTGCGCGCACGCGTCATCCGGGAGGTCGCCACCCAGGTCAGCACGAGCGCGCCCAGCAGCCAGGCCGCCAGCACGCCGGCGTCGCCCCAGGCCGCGGCCGAGCTGCCGCCGTACATCACCTGGCGCAGGCCGTCGGTGGCGTAGCTCATCGGCAGCACGAAGTGCAGCGCCGCGAGCGGGGCGGGCAGGGTCTGCCAGGGGAACGTGCCGCCGGCCGTGACGAGCTGCACGACCATCAACACCAGGCCGAGGAACTGCCCGACGCTGCCGAGCCAGACGTTGAGCGTCATGATGATCGCCGCGAACGCCGCCGAGGCGAGGGCCATCAGTCCGATCATGCCGAGCGGGTGGGCGACCTCGAAACCGAGCGCCTGCGTGACGATCACGTAGAGCGCCACCATCTGGACGACGCCGAGCACGACCGGGGTCAGCCAGCCGGCCAGCGAGATGCGTACGGGGGCCTTGACGGCCGTGATCGCCCGCTTCGAGATCGGCTTCACGATCAGGAACAGTGCGTACATGCCGATCCAGGCCGCGAGGCTGATGAAGAACGGGGCGAGCCCCGCTCCGTAGGTGCCGGCACTGGTCAGCGCGGCGTCCTTCACCGAGACGGGGTCGCTGATGGCGCTGGCCTGGTCGTCACGCGTCTGCTCGGTGCTCGAGGGGATCTCGCCGAGTCCGCTCTGCAGCCCGTCGCGGAGCTGTGTGGTGCCGGTGTCGAGGCTGACCACGCCGTCGCGCAGCGAGGTGGCGCCGCTGCTCAGGGTGTCGAGGCCGGTCGCGAGGGTCGAGGCTCCCGTGGCGGCGCTCGCCGCACCCGTGGCGAGCTGCGACGAGCCGGTGGCGGCCGACGAGATGTCCTGGGTCAGGGCCGGCGTGGCGGCGGACAGGGTCGCGGCACCGGTCGAGACCTGGTCGGCGCCCGTGGCGAGCTGCCCCACCTGGGTGTTCAGCCCTTGGATCTGAGTGTTCGCGTCCTGGAGGGCGGTCGTCAGCGACTCGGTCGCGGGGGCGAAGGTCGCGGCGATCTGCTGGATCTGCTCGTCGGTGTACCCCTGCTGCCGCAGGGCTCCGGCGATCTGCTGCTGCGCCTGCTGCTGGGCGGCGGGCAGGGCGGCCGCGGCCGTCGCGCTCGTCGTCGCCGCGTCGGCCACGCCGGTGGCCAACGCGTCGTTGCCTGCCGCGACCTGGGCGGCGCCGTCCGCCAGGGTCTGGGTCTGCGCGGGCAGGTCCGTCGTCTGGGTCTTCAGGGTCTGCAGACCGGTGTCCAGCGCGGACGCGCCCGAGCTGAGCTGGCTCGTGCCGTCGGCGAGGGTGTGGGCCCCGGTCGCCGCGTCGGCCGCGCCGTCGGCCAGCTGGTTCGCCCCGGCGACGGCCGAACCGGTGCCGGCGACGAGCTGGTTCGCCCCGTCGACCGCGCTGCCCAGGTTCGTGCGCACGTCGGCCAGGCCGACCAGCAGTCGGCCCGCTGCTTCTTTGCCGACCTTCTCGGTGACCGACGCCCGGATGGTCTTCGCGGCCTGCTCGGCGATCGTGGACGAGAGGTAGCTGTTGACGTCGCTCGTCGCGAGGGTGATCTGTGCCCGCTTCGGGTCGTCGCCGCTCGCCGAGGTCAGGTCGTCGCTGAAACCCTTCGGGATCGTGAAGGTGAAGTCGTAGGTCTGGTCGCGCAGGCCCGCCGCGGCCTGGGCCGCCGAGACCACGTGCCAGTCGAAGTCGCCGCCGTCGGTGATCTGGTCGGTGACCTCGTCGCCGTAGTTCACCGTCTCGCCGTCGACCGTCGTGCCGGCGTCGGTGTTGACGAGTGCGGCCGGGATCTGGTCGAGCTTCGCGTAGGGGTCCTGGTTGGCCCAGAGGTACAGGCCGCCGTACAGCAGCGGCACGGTCATCAGGGCGACGAGCGCCAGGCGGGCGAGCGGGGTGGCGGTGAGGCGCTGCAGCTCGGAACGGACGAGGGCGTAGATCTTCACGGCTGGTCGCTTTCGACGGGGGTGTCGGTGGTGGTGGCGACCACGGTGTCGTCGGGGGAGGAAGGAGGGGCGGTGTCGGTCTCGGGCACGGTGTCGGTCTCGACCGCAGCCGTCGGGGCGAACTCGGGCGTGGGCAGCGACTCGATCGTCGCGAGGGCCGCGAACCCGGTGATCGTCAACACCGTGTAGTCACGACCGACGAGGTCGTGGACGACCGAGAGCCAGGCCTCGACGTCACCCCCGTGACGTTCGGGGGTCGTCACGATCAGCCCGCGTACCTCGGGACGCAGCACGGCCAACTCGCAGAGCAGGCGGACGCGCAGTTCGGTGGGCAGGGCGCTCAGGCGCGTCCGCTCGTGTTCGCGCAGGCCGATCTCGTCGAGCAGCAGTCGGGCCGAGGCCTTGTCGGCGCGGAGCCCGGCCAGGGCGAGTTCTTCTCGGGCGACCTGCACGACCGTGAGGGCGGCGAAGGGTTCGGCGACGGTGGGTGTGTCGACGAGGGCGAAGGAGGCGCGGATCGCCGCGTCGTCCGACCGACCGTCGACCGTCACCCGGCCGGCCTCGGGGCGCATGCGGCCCCCCGCGACGAGCGATGCCAGGGTGGGCGCGTTCTCGGTCTCGACCGCCACGAAGCCGGGGGTCCAGCGGTCGGCGACCGCGCTGAGCGGGGGCAGGGCCGCCCCGGGGTCGTCGCCGATCGCGACGTCGTGCAGTTCGAGTCTCATGCGGGTTCTCCGGTCGGGGGCGTCGAGGAGGCGCCGGTCGCCTGTTCGGGAGGGAGCGCGAGTTCCGGGGCCGTCGCGACGAGGTCTCCGGCGGTGCGCCAGTCGAGGCCGACGACGCCGAGCACCGCGAGCATGACGAGTCGGTGGCCCTCGGCGCGGCTGAGTCGCTGCGTCGTGGCCTCGTCGAGCACCGACAGGGCGGCACCCTCGACGAGGTGCGCGAGCGTGCGCGGAGCGATGTCGTCGCGCATGCGTCCGGACTCGACGCCGCGCCGCACGACGTCGCGCACGGCCTTCCGCAGCGGGGCGAGGGCCTCGCCGACCTCGTGGGCCATCGGGCCGCGCACGGTCAGCTGGGCCATGACCCGCACGTGTTCGACCTCGGCCCAGAGCAGGGCGGCCAGGGAGGCGAGCTGCACGACCGGGTCCGCGATCGGGGCGGGGCGCGCAGCGACGGCGATGCGGGCGGCACCGCGCACGCTGACCTCGCGCACCAGGTCGTCCCGTGTGGCGAAGTGGCCGTAGACCGAGCGACGCGAGAGGCCCGCCTCGGCGGCGATGGCTTCGAGCGACACGGACGGGTCGCGGTTGAGCAGCAACGCCGCGGCGGTGATCAGCGCATCGCGGTTCGCGGTGGCGTCACGGCGTGGCGCGCGGGTGGCGCGCACGGGGGCATCGGCGGCAGGCATGCCCTGATCGTACGATCTTGCACACCTTTGTGCAACTTATTTCGGCACCGCGGTCGTCGGTCAGCGCGAGCGGGGCAGGGTCGCTCGCAGCGCCTCCTCGTAGGCGTCGCAGACGGACCGCCAGGTGTAGGCGTCCGCAGCACGAGCGAGGGCCGCCTCGCTGAGGCGCTGCTGCTCGGCGGGGTCGTCGAGCAGCGCGGTGACGGCGGCGGCGATGGCGGCGGGCTCGGGCGCCACCAGGACGCCGGCCCCGTCGAGCACCTCGCGGTTGTAGACGGTGTCGCGCGCGACGACGGGGGCGCCCGCGAACATGGCCTGCACCAGTGCGGGGTTCGTGCCACCGACGCTGTGGCCGTGGAAGTAGGCCCCGGCGTGCTGCCAGAGGGCGTGCAGGCGGTCGTCGTCGCTGACGTGGCCGAGCCAGGTCACGCGGTCGTCCTCTTCGGCCAGTCGGCGAACGAGGTCGTCGAGTTCACCGCCGTAGCCGGTCGAGCCGACGATGACCACGTCGTGCCGCTCGGCGATCGTGCGGGCCGCCTCGACGAACTCGACCACGGTGTTCTCGGGGACGAAGCGTGCGACGACGAGGGCGTACCCCCGGTGTCGCTGGCCCGGCTCGACCGGCAGGTCGCGGACCGGGTCGCCGCCGTAGGGGATGAACAGGCCGTCCACCCCGAAGTCGGCCTGCCAGCGTCGGACGATCTCGCGGGCGTCGCAGATCAACCCGTCCGCGAAGCGTGCGCTCGCCTTGGCTCCGAGACGGAACACGGTCTTGGCCGCGCGCCCCCACTTGGCGCGCTCCCACTCGATGCCGTCGACGTTGACCAGCACGGGGATGCCCCGCAGCCTCAGCAGGGGCAACCAGAAGCCGTTGGCCACGTTCATCACGAGGGCCGCGTCGGGCCGCTGCACGAGGGCGTCGAGCACGGCGGTGAGGCCGTAGCTCAGGGTGCTGAGGGACTTGCTCTCGACGCCCTTCGTCAGGCGGGAGGTCACGCGACGGTCGCGGGCGGGGTCGTCGTCGCGCGTCGACCCGTCGCGACCGTAGACCGTGACGTCCCATCCGGCGTCGACCAGGGCGGGGGCGATCCGGCGCACCGCGGTCTCGAACCCGCCGTAGTAGCTGGGGTAACCGCGGGTGCCGATGACGGCGACCGACGGACGGCCGGTCGGGGCGTGGCGGCGGCGGCGGAGGCGTGCGGGCAAGGTCGGTGTCCGTTCGGTCGGGCGGGGTGCTCCTGCACGGTAGCGCACGACGGGACCTGCCCGAGATGACACGACTCGCCGCTCACGTCCTGGCGTGAGCGGCGAGTCGCCACCGTTCGGAGGGTGGCCGTCTAGCGAGCGCCCATCAGGTGCTCGAGGGCGAGCTGCTGCAGGCGCACGAAGCCGTAGCCGTGTCCACCGAAGTGGGCGTCGGCGTCGAAGTCCTCGTAGGAGGCGCGGTCGGCGAGCAACTGCTCGTAGCCTTCGCCGTCGGCGAGGGTGTTCACCGAGAGCTCGGCGACCTGGCTCGCGACCAGGGCCTCCTGTACCTCGGGGTCGGCACGGAACGCCTGCGCGCGCTCCTTGAGGAGCAGGTACATGCGCATGTTGGCGGCCGCGGACTCCCACACGCCGTCGATCGTCTCGGTGCGCGAGGGCTTGTAGTCGAAGTGACGCGGGCCGTCGTAGGTCGGTCCGCCCTGGGGCGAGCCGTGCTCGAGCAGGTCGACGAGCGAGAAGGCGTTCTGCAGGTCGCCGTGGCCGAACACGAGGTCCTGGTCGTACTTGATGCCGCGCTGGCCGTTGAGGTCGATGTGGAAGAGCTTGCCCTGGTACAGCGCCTGGGCGATGCCGGCCGTGAAGTTCAGCCCGGCCATCTGCTCGTGACCGACCTCGGGGTTGACGCCGGCCATCTCGGGGTGCTCGAGCGTCTCGATGAACGCGATGGCGTGACCGAGGGTCGGCAGCAGGATGTCGCCGCGGGGCTCGTTGGGCTTGGGCTCGATCGCGAAGCGCAGGTCGTAACCCTTGTCGAGCACGTACTGCGAGAGCATGTCGACGCCCTCCTTGTAGCGCGAGAGGGCGGCCTGCACGTCCTTGGCGCTGTCGTACTCGGCGCCCTCACGGCCGCCCCACATGACGAAGGTCTTCGCGCCGAGCTCGGCGGCGAGGTCGATGTTGCGCAGCACCTTGCGCAAGGCGAAACGACGGACGCCGCGGTCGTTCGAGGTGAAGCCGCCGTCCTTGAAGACGGGTGCGCTGAAGAGGTTCGTGGTGACCATGGGCACGACGATGCCGGTCGCGTCGAGGGCGCCCTTCAGGCGGTCGATCTGCTTCTGGCGCTCGGCGTCGGTCGAGCCGAAGGCGAACAGGTCGTCGTCGTGGAAGGTCAGCCCGTAGGCGCCGAGGCGGTCGAGGTTCTCGACGGCCTCGACGACGTCGAGCTGCGGGCGGGTCGGGCCGCCGAAGGGGTCCGAGCCGTTGTAGCCGATCGTCCAGAGGCCGAACGAGAACTTGTCTTCGCGGGTGGGGGTGGTGGACATCGGTGTCCCTTCCAGGGTCGAGCGGTCGGTCGCGTGGGGCGATCCCGCCCCTGCGCGAATGTTGTGAGACTCAACATATCCGGTCGTCGCGTCGATCGGAAGGGGCGCTGGTCATTTGTCGCGGGCTCCCACAAAAGACTTGCGCGCCCCGTCGCGGCTGACGTAGTGTCTCGATCCGCGGCAGTCGAAGCGCTTCCGCACCCGTTCGGCAACCGACAGCGAGGTCATCATGACGACGATCCACGACGTGGCCCAGGCCGCCGGTGTGTCGATCTCGACGGTCTCGTACGCCCTGTCCGGCAAACGGTCGATCGCGGCGTCGACCCGGCAGCGGGTCACCGACGCCGTCGAGCGGCTCGGCTACCGGCCGCATGCCGGAGCCCGCATGCTCGCCGGTGCCCGGACCAACATCCTGGCGCTCAGCGCGCCGATCCGGCCCGACAACCACCAGCCCACCCAGATGCGGTTCGTCACCGCCGTCGTCGAGGCGGCTCGTCGTCGGGACTACGACGTGCTGCTGCTCGCCACCGACGACGAGGTGTCGGGCATCCGTCGCGTGGCCTCGAGTTCGCTCGTCGACGGCGTCGTCGCGATCGGCGTGGCGACCGTCGACGAACGCGTCGACCTCGTCCGCGAGCTCGACCTGCCGGCCGGTTTCATCGGCATCCCCCAGGGCGTCGACGACCTCGCCTGCATCGACCTCGACTTCGCCGCAGCTGCCGCCGAGAGCGTCGATCGCCTGGCCGACGCCGGGCACCGGTCCATCGGCGTCATCGGCCACCCGGCGTCGTACGGCGAGCGTGACACCGGCTTCATCCGTCGCTTCGACGACGCCTTCGCCACCCGCGCCGACGGCCGCGGTGTCGAGACCCTGACCGTGGCGGCAGACCTCGGGCGGGCGTCGGCCGTCCGGGCGTTCGACGACCTCCGCGAGCGGTTGCCGGGCATGACCGCGCTCGTGCTGCACTGCAGCGAGCCCACCGCCGAGGCCGTCCTCCAGCGCGTCCGGCGCCTCGGGCTCGAGATGCCTCGCGACCTCTCGGTGCTGGCGGCCTGTGCCAGCTACCCCGCCGACGAGTTCGAGCCGGCCCTCGACACCATCCCGCTGCCGATCGACGAGATGTGCTCCCGGGCGGTCGAGGCCGCCTTCGAGCGGATCGACGGCCGTCTCGACACGGGCGTCGAGCTGATCGCACCCACCTATCTGGCGAAGGGCTCGGTCTCCGGGCCGGCCCGCGCCTCCTGAGCGTCCACCGACCGCAACAACGCAGCACCGCACCACCGTCATCCGACGGACAGAACACATCGCTCCACGCCGATCGTCGAAACGCTTCGACGGTCGGCAGGGGGCTTCTACGAGGAGGTAGACACCATGAAGAAACGACGCATCGTCGCCGTCGGGACGGCCCTCGCGGCCACCGCGGCCCTGCTGACCGGCTGCTCGGCCGGCAGCGGAGGGTCCTCCGACCCCAACGTGCTGAAGCTCTGGCACTTCGAGAGCGAGACCAGCGCGATGGGCGTCGCCTGGGACCAGGCCATCAAGACCTTCGAGGAAGAGACCGGCGCGAAGGTCGAATTCGAGGAGAAGAGCTTCGAGCAGATCCGTTCGACCGCCAGCCAGGTGCTCAACTCGAACGAGGCGCCCGACATCCTCGAGTACAACAAGGGCAACGCCACGGCGGGCCTGCTCGCGAGCCAGGGGCTGCTCGCGAACCTCGACGACGCCGTCGACGAGTACGGCTGGGACGACGACCTCGCCCCGTCGATCGCCACGACCTCGAAGTACGACGAGAAGGGCGTCATGGGCTCGGGCAGCTGGTACGGCATCCCGAACTACGGCGAGTACGTCGAGGTGTACTACAACAAGGACGCCTTCGCCGAGCAGGGCATCGCGGTGCCCACGACGTACGACGAGTTCGAGGCGGCCCTGCAGACCTTCGCCGACGCCGGCATCACGCCGCTCGCCGAGGCCGGTGGCGAGTACCCGCTCGGGCAGTTGTTCTACCAGCTGGCCCTCTCGAAGGCCGATCGCTCGTTCGTCGACGACTACCAGCTCTACGAAGGTGACGTCGACTGGCAGGGCCTTGAGCTGACCTACGCCGCCGACAAGCTGAAGGAGTACGTCGACAACGGCTGGATCTCGAAGGACGTCACCGGCATCAAGGCGGAAGACATGGGCACGACCTTCATGAGCGGCGGGGCGCCGATCATGGTCTCCGGCAGCTGGTGGGCCGGGCGGGTCGCCGACGAGGCGACCTTCGACTGGGGCACCTTCCTGTTCCCCGGCAGCGACATGGCACCGGGGTCGGGTGGCAACCTCTGGGTCGTCCCCGAGAACGCGGCCAACAAGGACCTTGCGTACGAGTTCATCGACATCACGATGCGCCCCGAGATCCAGAACCTCATCGGGAACAACGGCGGCGTGCCGGTGAAGGCCGACCCCGCCGACATCACCGATCCGAAGAGCCAGGAACTCATCGCGAACTTCAACACCCTGCTCGACCGCGACGGCCTGGCGTTCTACCCGGACTGGCCCACGCCGACCTTCTACGACCAGCTGGTCGCCGGCACCCAAGAACTCGTCAACGGCACGACCACGCCGGACGAGATGCTGACCACCCTGGGCGACCAGTACCAGAGCGGCGTCGACGACATCACCGGGAAGTAGCCGTGACCTCCCTCGACACCCGACCCGGTGCCAGGGAGGCGCGCCCCCGTCGCGAGGGCCGACGCACGTCGTCGGCCCTCCCGCCGGAGGAGAGCCTCTTGCCCGGAGCCCGCCGCGCGGGCTTCTGGCTGTACCTGATCCCCGGCTTCGTCCTGTTCACCGTCGTGATCCTGGTCCCGCTGATCTGGAACGTCTACCTCAGCTTCACCGACTACCGGGGCATCCGCCCGCCGACCTGGGCGGGGCTCGACAACTGGCGCGAGCTGATGAGCGACGACCGGTTCTGGACGTCCTTCCTCAACAGCGTCTTCCTGATCATCGCGATGGTGGTCGTCCCCACGGTGCTGGGCCTGCTGCTCGCCGCGATGCTCTTCGACCTCATCGGCCGAAAGTTCGGCGGCCGTCTCGCGTCGTTCCTGCGGGCGACCTACTACCTGCCGCAGATCCTGCCCGTGGCGATCGCCGCGATCGTCATCGGCTGGATACTCCGACCCGAGAACGGCGCCCTCAACACCGTGCTCGACGCGGTGGGGCTGGGCGCCCTGCAGCACAACTGGCTCGGCAGCCCCGACACCGCCCTGCTCAGCATCATGGTGGTGATGGTCTGGGTGCAGCTCGGCTATCCCGTCGTCATCTTCATGGCCGCCCTGCAACGGGTCGACCCCGAGCTGTACGAAGCCGCCGAACTCGACGGCGCCGGCTGGTTCCAGCGGTTCCGGGCGATCACGGTGAGCATCATCCGCCCCGAGATCTTCGTCGTCGTGCTGACCTGCACGATCGCGGCCCTCAAGGTGTTCGGTCCGATCTACGCCCTGACCCGTGGCGGCCCCGGCGACTCGACGATCGTGCCGAGCTACTACGCGTACAGCGAGTTCTTCCAGAGCCAGCAGGTCGGCTACGGCGCGACCATCGCGACGGCGCTGACGCTCGTCATCGTCGTCATCACGATCTTCTTCATCCGGGCTCAGAACCGGGTCGAACGAGCAGAGAGGGACCGCTGATGGCCACGACCGTCGCGCCGCCGGTGAAAGACGACCGCATCCGTCCCGCGGTGCCCAGCCCGCGCCTCCCGAAGGCCAGGCAACGGGGGCGCAAGAAGACGGCCACCGACTGGCTGATCCTCGGCGCGGCGATCGCCTTCGGCGTGCTGATCGCCCTGCCGTTCCTGTTGATCCTCGTCAACTCGTTCAAGTCGCCCGCCGACTACACGGCCGGTGGGCCGCTCAGCCTGCCGACGTCGCTGTACTTCGACGGCCTCGTGGACTTCTGGAACCGTGTCGAGTTCCCCGCCAAGCTCTGGAACAGCTTCGTCATCGCCGGGTTGGTGGCCCTGTTCGCCGTGGTCATCTCGGTGTTCAACGCCTACGCGCTCGGCATCGGTCGGGTGCGCGGTCGCACCTGGATCATCGTGCTGTTCCTGCTGGCGAACATGCTGCCGCAGGAGGCCCTGCTCTACCCGCTGTACTTCATGTTCAAACAGGTGGGCCTCTACGACAACATCTGGGCGGTCATCATCATCTTCACGGTGATCCAGAGCGCCTTCGGCACCTACCTGCTCTCGAGCGTGTACGGCACGTTCCCGAAAGAGGTGCTCGAGGCGGCGTCGCTCGACGGGGCGAGCCGGTGGCAGATCCTCTGGCGGGTCATCGTGCCGATCAGCCGGCCGACCCTGTCGGTGCTCGCGATCTTCTTCTTCATCTGGACCTGGAACGAGTTCCTCATCCCGCTCACCTTCCTGGTCTCGAACGGCAACCAGACGGTCCCCGTCGCCATCACCGCCCTGCAGGGCGACCGGCTGATGGACGTCACCACGACGAGCGCGTCGGCCCTGCTCGGGTTGATCCCCACGCTCGTCTTCTTCCTGATCTTCCAGCGCACCCTGACCCGCGGCATCACGGCCGGCGCGGTCAAGTGACGCGTTCCACCCCGAAAGGCTCCACATGAAGTTCACCGACGGTTTCTGGCAGATCCGACCGGGGGTCGAGTCCCTCTTCGCCCAGGAGGCCCACGACGTCGAGGCCCGGGAGGACGGACGCTCGATCGAGGTCACCGCGCCCACCAAGGTGATCGCCTCGCGGGGCGACACGCTCAACCGCCCGACGCTCACGATCACGCTGAGTTCACCGATGGAGGGTGTCATCGCCGTCGACGTCACCCACTTCGCCGGTGGTCGCGACGAGATCGGGTTCGACCTGGTGGGCTCCGAGGGCGGCCCCGCCGGAGTGGGGGTGGTCGAGACGAGCGAAGGAGGCGCGACCCTGACCTCGGGACGCCTCACCGCCACGGTCGGTCGCGGGGCACCGTTCGAGCTGACGTTCCGCGACGGCGACACCGTGCTCACCCGGTCGGGCCACAAGTCGGTCGGCTACCACCGGGTCGCCGCGGATGCCCAGGTCGACGGGGCGATGCTCGGCAACGCCCGGGCCGGCACCGGACGCGTCCTCGCACCGAGCTACGTCTCGCAGCAACTCTCGTTGGGCGTCGGCGAGCTCGTCTACGGCCTCGGCGAGAGGTTCGGCCCGTTGGTCAAGAACGGCCAGACGGTCGACGTGTGGAACGCCGACGGCGGCACGTCGAGCGAGCAGGCCTACAAGAACGTCCCGTTCTACGTGACGAACCGCGGGTACGGCGTCCTCGTCGACCACCCGGGCCACGTCTCGTACGAGATCGGCTCCGAGTCGGTCGAACGGGTGCAGTTCTCGGTCGCGGGCGAGACCCTGCGCTACCTGGTGATCGCCGGCCCGACCCCGGCCGACGTGCTCGACCGCTACACGCGGCTGACCGGCCGCCCGGCTCACGTTCCGGCCTGGTCGTACGGCCTGTGGCTGTCGACGTCGTTCACGACGGACTACGACGAGGCGACGGTGACGGGCTTCGTCGACGAGATGGCCCGCCGTGACATGCCGGTCAGCGTGTTCCACTTCGACTGCTTCTGGATGCGCGAGTTCCAGTGGTGCGACTTCGAGTGGGACCCCCGCGTGTTCCCCGACCCCGAGGGCATGCTCGCCCGGCTGCACGAGCGCGACCTGCGCGTCTGCGTCTGGATCAACCCGTACATCGGTCAGCGCTCGGCGCTGTTCCGCGAGGCGGCCGAGGCCGGTTACCTCGTCCGGAACCCCGACGGCAGCGTCTGGCAGTGGGACCTCTGGCAGGCCGGCATGGGCCTGGTCGACTTCACGAACCCCGAGGCGACGGCCTGGTTCCAGGGGCACCTGCGTCGGCTGCAGGCCCAGGGCGTCGACGCCTTCAAGACCGACTTCGGCGAGCGCATCCCCACCGACGTCGTCTGGCACGACGGTTCCGACCCCGAGCGCATGCACAACTGGTACACACAGCTCTACAACCGGGCGGTCTTCGAGGTGCTCGAGGAGGTGCGCGGCGAGGGCGACGCCGTCGTCTTCGCCCGCTCGGCGACGACGGGCGGTCAGGCGCTTCCCGTGCACTGGGGTGGCGACTCGACGTCGACCTTCGAGTCGATGGCCGAGACCCTCCGCGGCGGACTGTCCCTGGCGATGAGCGGCTTCTCGTTCTGGAGCCACGACATCGGCGGCTTCGAGGGGACTCCCGACGCCGAGGTCTACAAGCGGTGGACGGCCTTCGGTCTGCTGTCGAGCCACAGCCGGTTCCACGGCAGCTCGTCGTACCGGGTGCCGTGGGCCTTCGACGACGAGGCCGTCGAGGTCACCCGCCGCTTCACGAAGCTGAAGCTGTCCCTCATGCCCTATCTCTACGCCGCCGGGCTCGAGTCGTCGCGCTCGGGACTGCCGGTCATGCGTCCGATGGCCCTGGCCTTCCCCGACGACCGAGGCGCCGCCCACGTCGACACGCAGTACCTGCTCGGCGACGACCTGCTCGTCGCGCCGGTCTTCTCGGCCGACGGCACCGTCGAGGTGTACCTGCCGGCCGGACGCTGGACGAACTGGTGGACCGGCGACGTCGTCGACGCGGGCGCCGGCGTCTGGCGCACCGAGGTGCACGACGTGCTGAGCCTGCCGCTCTACGTGCGTGAGGGGGCGGTGATCCCGGTCGGTGCGCGGGACGACCGCCCCGACCACGACTACCTCGACGGTCTCGTGCTCAAGGTGTTCCCCGGCGGCGACGGCACCCGCTCGCTCACGGTGACGACGCCCGGTGGCGAGTCCGCCGACTTCGTCGTCAGGCGGTCAGGAGGCGCGGTGTCGGTCGAGACCGCCGCCACCGGCTGGCAGGTCGACGAGGTCTGACGCCGGGCGGCGGCGGGCGGCACCGTGACGGGCGTCACGACCCCGTCGATGCGCCGCCCGTCGAGGTCGAGGTAGCCTCGATCGACGGAGGGGTGGGGGCGTGACGACACAGCAGGGCGGTGGCGAGACCGAGGCGACACCCGACCTCGGTGCTCGGTTCGACCGGGTCCGGCGCGACAACCTCGCGACGGTGCTCGGCATCGTCCACACCGACGGGGCCACCTCGCGGTCGGCCCTCACGCAGGCGACCGGGCTCAACCGGTCGACGATCGCGGCGCTCGTGGGCGAACTCGTCGACCGGGGGCTCGTCGTCGAGACCGACCCGGTCGGCACCAACCGGGTCGGGCGTCCCAGCCCCGTCGTGGCCCCGAGCCCCCGTGTCGTCGCGATCGCGGTCAACCCCGAGATCGACGCCGTCACGGTCGGGGCCGTGGGGCTCGACGGCGTCGTGCAGCACCGCGTCCGTCGTGAGACCGACGGGGTGCCCAGCGCGCCCCAGGCCGCGGCGCTCGCCGCCGAGGTGATCGCCGAGCTGCGGTCCACCGCGCTGTCTCCCGACGTGCGGGTGCTCGGAGTGGGTCTCGCGGTGCCCGGCCTGGTCGGCTCCGACGGGGGAGTGGTGCGCCTCGCCCCGCACCTCGGCTGGATCGACGAGCCGTTCGCGGCGGTCGTCGCGTCGGCGACGGGGTTGCCGACGCAGGCCGCCAACGACGCGTCGCTCGGTGCGGTCGCCGAGGGGCGCTTCGGAGCCGGGCGGGGCGTCGACGACCTCGTGTTCCTGAACGGCGGTGCGAGTGGTGTCGGCGGGGGAGTCCTGATCGGTGGCAGCCCGGTGACCGGCGTGGGTGGTTTCGCCGGCGAGATCGGGCACACCCTCGTCAACTCGGTCGGTCAGCTCTGCCACTGCGGCGCCGTGGGCTGCCTCGAGACCGAGGTCGGGCAGGCGCGCCTGCTCGCCGTCACCGGACTCGACCGCGGTCAGGCCGACCAGCTCGACGCGGCGCTCGCCGGTGCCGGTCCCGGTTCGTCCGTGGCCGTCGAGGTGCGGCGTCAGATCGACTTCCTGGCCGTCGCTCTGCGGGGCGTCGTCAACTCGTTCAATCCCGAGCTGATCGTGCTCGGCGGCTTCCTCGGATCGCTGCACGCGGCCGACCCCGGCCGGCTCGCCGAGCGGGTCCGCGGTCAGTCCCTGCCCGGCGCCCGCGACGACGTGCGGATCACCCGAGCCGCGCTCGGCGTGGACCGGCTGACGATCGGTGCCGCAGAACTAGCCTTCGCCGAGGTGCTGGCCGACCCGGCGTCCGTGACCCGCGCCTCCTGACCCGACCCGCGCCTCCTGCCGTCGTCCTCGTGGCGTTCGACCCGACACGAAGTACACAACCCGCCACGCAAACGGGTGGCGGGTTGTTTACCTCGTGGCGGGCAGGCGGGCAGGCGGGCAGGCGGGCAGGCGAGCAGGCGGGGCCGCCCGCAGCCGGGGCCGCTCGCCGCCGCGTCAGGCGTGCGTGTGCGGTTCGGAGTTCGCCCACACCGACGCCGCGGCGACGCCGGCCAGCTCGACGCTGCCGACCGCGCGGTCGTGCGCGTCGGTCAGCACGACCTGCAGCGAGCCGGCGTAGTCGCGACGCTCGCCGACGCGGACGTGCGCGCCGACCCGCAGGTCGAGCGAGCTGAGGTAGCGCAGCAGCTCGGGTTCGTCGTCCGAGACGCGGACGACGAAGCCGCACTCGCCCTCGACGAAGTCGCCCAGCGGGTGGGCGGGAGGCCGCACGACCGTGCCGTCGGCCGAGGGGATCGGGTCGCCGTGCGGGTCGGCCGTGGGGTGTCCGAGCTCGAGGTCGAACCGGTCGAGCAACCGGTCGCTGACCGCGTGCTCGAGCACCTCGGCCTCGTCGTGCACCTCGTCCCAGCCGTAGCCCAGTCGTTCGACCAGGTACGTCTCGATGAGGCGGTGGCGACGCACCATGGACACGGCGATCGCCCGGCCCTGGTCGCTCAGGGCGATGCGCCGGTAGGGCTCGTAGTCGAGGTAGCCGTCACGGTCGAGCTTGCGCAGGTTGCCCGACACGGTCGAGGCGCTCACGCCGAGCGTGGCGGCGATCTCGTTGGTCGAGATGCCGGAGTCGCTGCCGGCCTCGGCCCACTCCTCGGCCTTCCAGATGACCTTGAGGTAGTCCTCGGCCATGGTCGTGCGCGTGCTGGCCGGGTCGCTGGGCATGGTCCGATCCTAGGCGGCGTCACCCGCGCCTCCTTCGTCGCCCGGGCCCCGTGCCCCGGCGTCAGGGCCTCGGCAGCGACCCCAGACCCTGCGCGGCCCGGTAGCGCTCGCCGACGGCGGGTCGCAGGTCGGCCGCGAAGGAGGCGCTGGTCGCCGGAGCCCAGGCCGGTCGCGTCCCCGACAGGACCCAGCCCGCCTGCCGTGCCGCACCGTCGGCGACGTACTCGCCCGGCTCGGGCACGACCACGGGCAGGTCGAACACCTGCCGCGCGACTTCTTGCACGGCCGGGTTGAGGGCCGCCCCGCCGATGAGCAGGACCCGCGTCGCCTCGACGCCCTGACGGCGGACCGCGGCGGCACCGTCGGACAGCGCCGACAACATGCCCTCGACGGCGGCGCGGGCCAGGTTCTCGCGGGTCGAGCTCGCCAGGGTCAGGCCCGAGAGCGTCGCGGTGGCGTCGGGCAGGTCGGGGGTGCGTTCGCCCTCGAAGTAGGGCACGAGCGTGACGCCACCGGCGCCCGGCTCGGCCGCGAGGGCCAGGCGGGCCAGTTCGTCGTGGTCGACGCCGATCAGCCCGCCGATCGACGACAGCACCCGGGCCGCGTTCAACGTGGCTATCAGGGGCAGGTAGCCGCCCGCGGCGTCGGCGAAGCCGGCCACCGTGCCGCTGGGGTCGGTCACGGGCCGGTCGGTGACGGCGAAGGCCGTGCCGCTGGTGCCGATGCTGATGACGAGGTCGCCGACCGTGGCGTCGAGGCCGAGGGCAGCGCCGGCGTTGTCGCCCGCACCGGCCCCGACCACGATGCCGGTGGGCACGGGGCCGTCCGCGACCGTCGTCCCGGCCGCCCGGTCGGCCTGCAGCACCCGCGGCAACACGATGCGGTCGTCGTCGCCCGCGGGGGAGCCGGTGGCCTCGCGTGCCCCGCGGCCGAAGGCCTGCTCGAACAGGTCGAGGTCGTACGCCTCGTCGGTGGGGCTCCAGTACGACGTGCCGCTGGCGTCCGAGCGGTCGGTGACCAGGGCGTCGAGGTCGGGTCCGAGCGGGCTCTCGTCGGCAGGGCCGAAACCGAGGAGGCGCCAGGTCAGCCAGTCGTGCGGCAGGGCCACCGCGGCGACTCGCGCTGCGTTCTCGGGCTCGGCGTCGCGCAGCCAGCGCAGCTTGGTCGCGGTGAACGACGCGACGGGGACGGAGCCCGTGCGTCGGGCCCACTCGTCGGCCCCGAGCTCGTCGATCAGGTCGCGGGCCGCCGGGGCGCTGCGGGTGTCGTTCCAGAGCAGGGCGTCGCGCACGACGCGTCCCTCGGCGTCGAGGGCGACGAGGCCGTGCTGCTGACCGGCGACCGAGAGCGCGGCGACGTCGTCGAGTCCGCCGGCGTCCGCGATCGCCGCGAGCAGTGCCTCCCACCAGGCGGCCGGGGGCACCTCGGTGCCCTCGGGGTGCCCTGCCGACCCCTGCCGGACGAGTTCGCCCGTCGAGAGATCACGGACGACGACTTTGCAACTCTGGGTCGATGAGTCGACCCCGGCGACGAGACTCATGGGCACAGTTTGTCGTACGTGACCACAAATGGCCACCGGGGGTGTTCCGTGGGTCTCGCGCCGCGCCTCCTCGGCGGGTCCCCGACCGTCCGGGCGGCCCGGACGAGCCTGTCGGTAGACTCAAGTGCACCTCACCCGGTGCGTTCCCCGACATGAGGAGAAACCCATGCCAGCAGTGGTGATCATCGGAGCCCAGTGGGGCGACGAGGGCAAGGGCAAGGCCACCGACCTGTTGTCGAGCCGCATCGACTACGTCGTCAAGTTCAACGGCGGCAACAACGCCGGCCACACCGTGGTGATCGGCGACCAGAAGTACGCGTTGCACCTGCTGCCCTCCGGCATCCTCTCGCCGGGCGTCACGCCCGTCATCGGCAACGGCGTCGTCGTCGACATCGAGGTGCTCTTCGACGAGCTCGACGCGCTGATCGCGCGCGGCATCGACGTCTCCCGGTTGCGGGTCAGCGCCAATGCGCACGTCATCACGCACTACCACCGCACCCTCGACAAGGTGACCGAGCGCTTCCTCGGCAAGCGCCAGATCGGCACCACCGGTCGGGGCATCGGCCCGACCTACGCCGACAAGATCAACCGCGTCGGCATCCGCGTGCAGGACATCTTCGACGAGGGCATCCTGCGGCAGAAGGTCGAGGCGGCCCTCGACCAGAAGAACCACCTGCTGGTCAAGATCTACAACCGTCGCGCGATCGAGGTCGACGAGGTCGTCGAGTCGCTGCTGTCGTACGCCGAGCGACTCAAGCCGATGGTCGCCGACACGGCGCTCGAGATCCACCAGGCGCTCGAGGCCGACAAGACCGTCCTCTTCGAGGCGGGCCAGGCGACCATGCTCGACGTCGACCACGGCACCTACCCGTTCGTCACCTCGTCGTCCGCCACCGCAGGAGGCGCCTCGACCGGTTCGGGCATCGGGCCCGGCCGGATCGAGCGCGTCATCGGCATCGTCAAGGCGTACACGACCCGGGTCGGCGCCGGGCCGTTCCCGACCGAGCTCTTCGACGCCTCGGGCGAGTTCCTCCGGGCCAACGGCTTCGAGTTCGGCACGACCACGGGCCGTCCTCGCCGCTGCGGCTGGTACGACGCCCCGATCGCGCGCTACACGGCGCGGATCAACGGCGTGACCGACTTCGTGCTCACCAAGCTCGACGTGCTCACGGGCCTCGAGACGATCCCGGTCTGCGTCGCCTACGACGTCGACGGCGTCCGCCACGACGAGGTGCCCGTCTCGCAGAGCGACTTCCACCACGCCACGCCCATCTACGAAGAGTTCCCCGGCTGGACCGAAGACATCACCGGGGCCCGCGACTTCGACGACCTGCCGAAGGCCGCGCAGGACTACGTGCTCGCCGTCGAGGCGATGAGCGGCGCCCGCATCTCGGCGATCGGCGTGGGCCCGGGCCGGGATGCCATCGTGCAGCGTCACGACCTGCTGGGCTGAGCCGCGCTACCATACTCACCCGCCACCGAGCCAACTCCCAGAATCTAGGTATGGTCTTCTCCTCATGACACTCGACATCGCTTACACCGCCATCGCCCACGCCACCGGTGGGGGTCGTGACGGCCACGTCCGCAGCGAAGACGACCGACTCGACTTCGACACGCGGCCCCCCAAAGAACTCGGTGGCTCCGGCGAGGGCACCAACCCCGAGCAGCTGTTCGCCGCGGGCTTCGCCGCCTGCTTCCTCAGCGCCATGCACGGCGCGGGCAAGAAGCTCGGCGTCGACACCAAGGACGCCGAGGTCTCGGCGAGCGTCGGCATCGGCGGCAACGGCGAGGGCGGGTTCGGCCTCGCGGTCGAGCTCGACATCTACACCCCGAACGTCGACCCCGAGCGTCGTCAAGAGCTCGCCGACGCCGCCCACCACGTGTGCCCGTACTCGAACGCCACGCGCGGCAACGTCGAGGTCACGCTCACGCTGGTCGACTGAACCCACCCGGGCCGACCCGGCCTGAAGGAGGCGCGTCCTGCGAGAGCGGGACGCGCCTCCTTCGTGCGTGGGCGGTCCGTCGGTGGTCTCACCGACGGGCGCGCCGATAGGGTCGGGGCATGGCACTCGACAGTCCTCTCGGGGCGGACAGCCCCCTCAGCTCGGCCGACCAGGGCGCGATCGACGAACTCGCGGGCATCCGCCAGAGCATCGACAACATCGACGCCGCCCTCGTCCACATGCTCGCCGAGCGGTTCAAGTACACGCAGTCCGTCGGCCTGCTCAAGGCGGCGGCGGGCATGCCGGCGAGCGACCCCGAACGTGAGCGCGTGCAGATCCAGCGCCTGCGCCGCCTGGCCGAAGAGGCCCGCCTCGACCCGGCCTTCGCCGAGTCCTTCCTGAACTTCATCGTCGCCGAGGTAATCCACCACCACGAGCGCATCGCCGCGGGCGACGACCCGACGGCGGGCCGCGCGTGAGCGACCCCGACCCGTCCGCCCCGACGCGCCTCTACGTCGGCTCGTATACCGCGGTCAGCGGTGGCCACGGCGTCGGCATCACCGTCCTCGAGCGGTCGCGGGCCGACGGGCGCTGGCAGGCCGGGCAGGTCGTCGAGGCCGACGACCCGTCGTTCCTGGTCGTCACCGAGGGGGCGTTGCACGCCGTCGCCGAGACGAACGAGGGCCGTGTGCTGTCGTACACGATCGCGGCGGGCCGCCTGGTCGAGGCCGGCGTCGCCGCGTCCGGCGGTGCCTCGCCCTGCCACATCGCGCACGACCCGGCCTCGAACGCCCTGCTCGTCGCGAACTACGTCGGCGGCACCTTCGGGGTGTTGAGCTCCGAGGCCACCGATCCCGCGCGCGTCACCGCGACCGTCGCGCTCCCGTCGGGCTCCGGCCCGGTCGCCGATCGCCAGGGCGGGCCGCACGCCCACCAGGTCGTCGCGACGCCGTGGGGCACGCATCTGGTCAGCGACCTGGGCACCGACCGACTGATCGAGGTCGCCGTCGACGTCGTCACGCTCGAGCCGTCGATCGTCGCCGTCCACCCGATGCCCCCCGGCTCGGGCCCGCGACACCTCGCCTGGCTCGGCGACGACCTGCTCGTCGTGGGCGAGCTCGACGCCCGGCTGTACGTCGTCCGCCGCCAGGGCGACGAGCTCGTCATCCCGTACTCGGTGGCGGTCGTCGAGGGCGAGCCGAACGAGCGGGGCGACCTCCCGTCGCACCTGGCCGTGCACGGCTCGCGGGTCTACGTCGCCACGCGCGGCCGCGACACGATCAGCGTGCTCGAGACCTCGGTCGACGCCGAGGGCGGCTCCGACGGTGGCGAGCCGTCGCGGCTCCGCCTGGTCGGGCAGGTGCCCTGTGGTGGCGACTGGCCTCGACACTTCGCCATCGCCGACGGCCTGCTCTACTGCGCCAACCAGGGCTCCGACACCGTCTCGGTGCTGCCGCTCGACGAGACGACCGGTCTGCCCGGCGCTCCCGTCGACCTGTTCACCCTCGGCAGCCCCGCCTGCATCGTCGCCGTCTGACCGGGCCGCAGGAGGCGCGGGTCAGCCCCGCCTGCATCGTCGCCGTCTGACCGGGCCGCAGGAGGCGCGGGTCAGCGTCGCGGAACGAGCCGCTGCAGCACGGCGATGACGTCGTCGATCGACGTGTCGTGGCGCGGGTCGCCGCCCGAGTCCACCGGTGAGAAGGGCCGCGGCGTGAAGTAGAGCCCGTCGGACACGAGCGACACCACCCGGGCGACCGCGGGGTCGCCGACGGCGTCGAGCACGACCTGGTGCCAGCGGGACTGCATGGCGGTGAGGGCCTCGAGCGCCCGGGGGTGGCGTCCGCTCGACGCGAGGTTCGAGACGGCGGTGATGCAGCGGTCGAGCGGGTCGTCGGCCGGGATGGCCGCGGGTGACGAGGTGCGGACGAAGTAGTCCACGACGCCCTCCGGTGCGCTGGTCATCGCCGCGACGTCGTCGTCGAGCAGTGCGGTGAGGCGGTCGACGAGGGCGTCGACCAGTGCCTCGCGCGTGGGGAAGTGGTAGAGCAGGCCGCCCTTCGAGACTCCGGCCGCAGCGGCCACGGCGTCGAAGGTCGCGGCGCGTTCGCCGTCGTCGACGACGAGCGTCTCGAACGTGTCGAGCATCGATTCCCGGGCTGACGGTCGAGGGCTCATTCTGTTACTGTACCGTCTGGACGGTGTAACTGTACCGTCCGGACGGTCGGCACGCGCGCCTCCTGCCCTCGTCGGGCCGCCGACGCACGGCGGTGGCGCACCATCGACCGACCCGCCGCTCCACCGACCGCGAGAGAACGCCATGACCCGCCCCGCCACCGTCACCGCCACGACCCCGACCGGCGTCCCGCCGCGTGCCGGCCGACGACAGTGGGCCGCGCTGGTCGTGCTCATGCTGCCGGTGCTGCTCGTCTCGGTCGACAACACGGTGCTGAGCTTCGCGCTGCCCGAGATCTCGACCGCCCTGCAGCCGAGCGCCGCAGGTCAGCTCTGGATCGTCGACGTCTACTCGCTCGTCCTCGCCGGCCTGCTCGTGGCCATGGGGTCGATGGGCGACCGGTTCGGCCGCCGCAAGCTGCTGCTGATCGGTGCGAGCGGATTCGCCGTCGTCTCGGTGCTCGCAGCGTTCTCCACGAGCGCCGAGCAGCTCATCACGGCACGAGCCGTGCTGGGCTTCTTCGGCGCGATGATCATGCCGGCGACCCTCTCGCTGCTGCGCAGCACCTTCCTCGACCGAGAGCAGCGCCGGCTCGCGATCGCCGTCTGGGCCTCGGGCTTCGCCGCCGGGTCGGCCCTCGGCCCGATCGTCGGCGGCGTGCTCCTCGAGCACTTCGCCTGGGGTTCGGTGTTCCTCATCGCGGTGCCCGTGCTCGTCCCCCTGCTGATCGCCGGCCCGCTGCTGCTGACCGAGAGTCGCGATCCCGCGCCGGGGCCCGCCGACCCGTTCTCGGTGCTGCTGTCGCTCGCGGCCATGGCGCCGGTCGTGGCGGCGATCAAGCTGCTCGCGACCGACGGCTTCGTCTGGCCCGTCGCCGCCCTGGCCGTGGTGGGAGTGGGCTCGGGCTGGCTGTTCGTCAGGCGCCAGCTCGCCCGCCCGCGTCCGCTGCTCGACGTGCGGCTCTTCACGAACCCGGTGTTCGCCGGCTCGGTCATGGTCAACCTGCTCGCCGTGGTGGCGCTCGTGGCCTTCCTGTTCTTCACGACCCAGCACCTGCAGCTCGTCGTGGGGTTGCGGCCGTTGCAGGCCGCGCTGACGCTGGTGCCCGGCCTCGTCGTCATGATCCTCGCCGGTCTCGGCGTCGTGCGGGTCGTCCGGTGGCTGCGCCCGCGCACCATCGTCGCGATCGGCCTCGCCTCCGCCGCGCTGGCCTACGGGGCGGTCTTCGCCACCGGCGCCGGGGCCCCGGTGGTCGTGTTCGTCGTGGCCTTCGCCTTCGTGGGTCTGGGCGTGGGCGCTGCCGAGACGATCTCGAACGACCTGATCATCGCGGCGGTGCCCGCGAACCGGGCCGGGGCGGCCTCCGCCGTGTCCGAGACCGCCTACGAGGTCGGCGCCGTGCTCGGCACCGCGGTGCTCGGCAGCATGCTCACCGCCATCTACCGGGGTGCACTCGTCGTCCCCGCCGGCGTCCCCGCCGAGGCCGGCGAGGCCGCCCGCGAGACCCTGGGAGGCGCGGTGGCGGTCTCCGACGGGCTGCCCGAGTCGCTCGCCGGGCCCCTGCTGCGCGCCGCCACCGACGCCTTCGACCAGGGCCTCGTCGCCACGGCCGGGGTCGGGGCACTGGTGATGGTCGCCGCGGTGGTGGTCGCGCTCACGACCCTCCGCCGCGCCTCCTCGGCCGACTGAGGCCCGGGCCGTGCCGGGCCACCCCGGCACGGGTGGACCGACCCGGCCGCCCGGCCCGCGCGGCCCTACTGCCCACGGGTAAAGTGTGGCGAGCCCCCCCCCGAGACGCCAGGAGAACCATGCCCCGCACCGTCAGACTCGCCGCCATCCCCGGAGACGGCATCGGCCCCGAGGTCGTCGCCGAGGCGCTCAAGGTGCTCGAGGTCGCGGCGGGCGACGACGCGGCCTTCGACGTCACGACGTTCTCGCTCGGTGCGGCACGCTACCTCGAGACGGGCGACATCCTCACCGACGACGACCTGTCGGCCGTCGCCTCGCACGACGCGATCCTGCTCGGCGCGGTGGGCGGAGACCCCCGCGACCCGCGGCTGGCCGGGGGCATCATCGAGCGCGGCCTGCTGCTGAAGCTGCGCTTCGCCCTCGACCACTACGTCAACCTGCGCCCGACCAAGGTCTATCCCGGCGTCGCCTCGCCCCTCTCGGCGCCCGGCGAGGTCGACTTCGTCGTCGTGCGCGAGGGCACGGAGGGCCCCTACGTCGGCAACGGAGGCGTGCTGCGGCAGGGCACGCCGCACGAGATCGCGAACGAGGTCAGCGTCAACACGGCATACGGCGTCGAGCGCGTGGTGCGCTTCGCCTTCGAGAAGGCCCGCAGCCGTCGTGGTCGCCTGACCCTCGTGCACAAGACCAACGTGCTCGTGTTCTCGGGCAGCCTCTGGCAGCGCACCGTCGACGCCGTGGCCACCGAGTACCCCGACGTCGCCGTCGACTACCAGCACGTCGACGCGGCCACCATCCACCTCGTGGTCGACCCCTCCCGATTCGACGTCATCGTCACCGACAACCTCTTCGGCGACATCCTCACCGACCTCGCCGGCGCCATCAGCGGCGGCATCGGGCTCGCGGCCTCGGGCAACCTCAACCCCGACGGCGCCTTCCCGAGCATGTTCGAGCCCGTGCACGGCTCGGCTCCGGACATCGCCGGTCAGCAGAAGGCCGACCCGACGGCGGCGATCCTCTCGGTCGCGCTCCTGCTCGACCACCTCGGCCTGTCCGACGCGGCGGCCCGCGTCACCCTGGCCGTCGACGCCGACATCGCCGACCGCGCCTCGCGTGACGCGTCCGTCCCCGCCCGCCGCACGGCCGAGATCGGCACGGCGATCGCCGACCGCGTGCGCACCCTGTCCCCGTCTGCCTCCGCCTGAAGGGCATCATGACCACCACCGACAACGTCTCCGCCCCGACCGACGACTCGGCCGACTTCCCGCTGCAGTTCGAGCTGACGCCGTCCGAGACGGCTCGCGACGACGCCGAACGCGAGACGATCCTCAGCGATCCCGGCTTCGGCAAGCACTTCACCGACCACATGGTGACCATCGAGTGGACCCTCGCCGACGGGTGGCACGCGGCGTCCGTCCACCCGTACGGTCCGCTGCAGCTCGATCCGTCGGCGTCGGTGTTGCACTACGCGCAAGAGATCTTCGAGGGCATGAAGGCCTACCGGCACGCGGACGGCTCGGTCTGGTCGTTCCGGCCGGACGCCAACGGTCGCCGCCTGCAGCGCTCGGCCCGCCGACTCGCGCTGCCCGAGCTCAGCACGGACGACTTCGTCGAGTCCGTCCGCCAGCTCGTCCGGGCCGATCTCGGGTGGGTGCCGTCGGCCCCCGAGACGAGCCTCTACCTGCGACCGTTCATGATCGCCACCGAGGCGTTCCTGGGGGTCCGGGCCGCGCACGAGGTGTCGTACCACGTCATCGCGAGCCCGGCCGGCGCCTACTTCAGCGGCGGCGTCTCTCCCGTCTCGATCTGGCTGACCACGAACTACGCCCGCGCCGGCAAGGGCGGCACGGGTGCCGCCAAGACCGGCGGCAACTACGCGTCGTCGTTGCTTCCCCAGCAAGAGGCCTACGAGAACGGCTGCCAGCAGGTGCTCTTCCTCGACTCGTCCGAGAGCAACTACATCGAAGAACTCGGCGGCATGAACGTGGTGCTCGTCAAGAAGGACGGCACCCTCGTCACGCCCGACAGCGACTCGATC
The DNA here is from genome assembly GCF_014841545.1 of Frigoribacterium sp. CFBP 8751. Classification (NCBI taxonomy): domain Bacteria; kingdom Bacillati; phylum Actinomycetota; class Actinomycetes; order Micrococcales; family Microbacteriaceae; genus Frigoribacterium; species Frigoribacterium sp. CFBP 8751. The sequence goes on along the minus strand of NZ_JACYUB010000006.1, from coordinate 2,488 downwards.
CTCGAGGGCATCACGCGCGACTCGATCCTCGAGCTGGCCGAGGCCCGGGGGCACCGCGTCGAACGCCGTCGCGTGACGATCGACGAGTGGCGGGACGGCGTCGAGTCCGGTGACATCGTCGAGGTCTTCGCCTGCGGCACGGCCGCGGTCGTCGTCCCCATCGCCGAGCTCAAGGGTGAGGGCATCCACATCGGGTCGCCTGCCGCGTCCGGCGGCGAACTGACCATGTCACTGCGTGAAGAGCTGACCGACATCCAGTACGGCCGGCGTCCCGACGTCCACGGCTGGATGACTAGGCTCGACGCGTGAAGATCGCCCGTTTCGCCACGCCCGGAGAAGACCCCCGCTACGGCATCGTCGACGAGCGCGAGCTCATCGTCCTCGCCGGTGACCCGATGTACAGCGGGTACGAGACGACGGGCGAGCGGGTGTCCCTGCGTCAGGCCAAACTGCTGGCGCCGGTCATCCCGCGCTCCAAGGTCGTGGGGGTCGGCCTGAACTACCAGGACCACGCCGACGAGCTCGGCCAGTCCGCGCCCGAGGCGCCCGTCCTGTTCCTCAAGCCCAACACGACGGTCATCGGCTTCGGCGACTCGATCCAGCTGCCGCCCGACGTCGGCCGGGTCGACTTCGAGGGTGAACTCGCCATCGTCATCGGCTCGATCGCCAAGCGCGTGAAGGCCGAGGACTACCAGGACGTGGTCTTCGGCTACACCGTGGCCAACGACGTCACGGCCCGCGACGTGCAGAACGCCGACGGCCAGTGGACCCGCGCCAAGGGCTACGACACGTTCCTGCCGCTCGGGCCCTACATCGAGAACGAGTTCGACTGGGCGGACGCCACCATCGAGACCCGGGTCGACGGCGAGGTCATGCAGCGTGAGTCGACGATGCAGATGATCCACAAGATCCCCGAGCTGATCGAGTACGTCACCGACGTGTTCACCCTTCTGCCCGGCGACGTCATCCTGACCGGCACGCCCGCCGGCATCGGTCCGTTCACGTCGGGCCAGACCGTCGAGGTCGCGATCTCGGGCCTCGGCTCGCTGATCAACCCCGCCAAGAACCGGGTCTAGGTCCGTCCTGTGAGCCCCGGCGCCGTCGACACGCCCTCGCCCGCGCGTCTGGTGCCGGGGCTCCTCGTCGCCGGGGCCGCGTACGGGGTGGCGTGGGGCCTGCATCTCGTGCTGCCGGCGGTGCCCGTCCTGACCTGGTGCGTCCTGCTGGGCATCGCCGTCGCCCAGGTCCGGCCCCTCCGTCCGGTGCTCGACGGCAGCTGGAAGCCCGGACTGACCCTCGCCTCCAAGAGACTGTTGCGCATCGGCGTCGTGTTGCTCGGCCTCCAGCTCAGCCTGATCGATGTCGCCGGTCTCGGGTGGGTGACGGTCGTCGTGGTGATCGCGATCCTCGCGATCACCTTCGGTGTCACCTACCTGCTCGGCCGATGGGCCCGACTCCCCGGCGACCAGCCTCTCCTGCTCGCGGCCGGCTTCTCGATCTGCGGGGCGTCGGCCATCGGGGCGATGAGTGCCGTCACCCGAGACCGGGGCAAGGACGCGGCGACCCCCGTGGCCCTCGTCACCTTGTTCGGCACGCTCGCGATCGCCGTCCTGCCCCTGGTCGGCGGGTGGGTCGGTCTCACCGACCTCGAGTTCGGAGCCTGGGTCGGAGCGAGCGTCCACGACGTCGGTCAGGTCGTCGCCACGGCGCAGACCGCCGGAGCGACCGCACTCGCGATCGCGGTCATCGTCAAGCTCACGCGGGTGCTGATGCTCGCGCCGATCGTGGCGATCACGTCGACCGTGGTCCGCCGACGGGGTGACGGCGCCGGCACCCGACCGCCCATCGTGCCGTTGTTCGTCGTCGGCTTCGCCGTCGCGGTCGTCGTCCGGACGGTGGTGCCGGTCCCGGAGGCGCTGCTCGCCACCGCGGGGACGGTCCAGTCGGTCATGCTCGGGCTCGCGCTCGTCGGCCTCGGGTCGGGCATCCGCCTCGAGCGCCTCGTCCGCACCGGTGGTCGCGCCTTCCTCGTGGGCCTGGCCTCGTGGATCGTCATCGCCTCGGTGTCCCTGGGCGCCGTGCTCGTGCTGCCCCTGGGGTAGCAGCCCCTTCCCCTCTTCGGGACGTCACGCGCGACACGCCCGGGATGCAGCACATTTGGCCATATCCGTCGGGGGCTGCGTAAAGTAATCCCTCGTCACCCCAAAGGTGCGGCGGAGCGAAGCTTCCCCGGCCCTCAAGCGGGACCAACTTCCAAGTCCTCGAGTTGCTTCACAGCCTCGGACCAAGCGAGTTGCGAACACTGATCAAAGTGATGTAGAGTTACGGCTCGTTCCGCAAGGGACTTCGGCACGAACTCGACATCATCGGTCAGTGCAAAAGGTTACAGAAATGCTTCGGGCGATGGTCTTCATGGGCCGGGTTTCGGGTGCGTTTGGTCCTTGAGAACTCAACAGCGTGCACATTGTCAAATGCCAAATTATACCCT
>NZ_JACYUB010000005.1:0-232666 GCF_014841545.1 Frigoribacterium sp. CFBP 8751 | reverse complement strand
GGGGCGCACGTCGCTGTCGGGGCCGTAGTAGTCGACGTTGCCGCCCGTGATCGGGAACGAGAACGTGCCGTCGGTGAAGGTCGCGGTGCCCACCACGCCGGGGGTCAGGCCGAGGCTGGTGATCGCGTCGACGAAGGACTGGTCGACGGCGACCTGGGTGTCGACACCGTTGCTGAGGTCGGCGATCGACGCGGCGGGCGTCGACGCGGCGCTGGGCTCGGACGAGGACGAGCTCGACGAGGACGACGTGTCGGTCGACGAACCGGAGTCCATCGAGCACGCGGCGAGGGAGAAGATCAGGGCGCCCGAGGCGACGAGGCCGAGCGTGGTCTTGGTGATGTTCTTGCGAGTGAAAGCGTTCATGGTGAAGCTCCTTGTCAGTTGGTCCCGGTGGGGATGTACAGGGTTCGCCACCGCACCCGAAAAGGATTGGAACGCATCTACTTCGTTACCCCGCCGTGACCTTCACCCCTCCCGATCTGGCTCATCCGGCGAGGAACTCGTCGGTGTCCGCGGCGATGCGGGTCGCCTGCGTGTGGTGCAGGTAGTGGTCTCCCTCGAGCGCGACGACCTGGCCGCGGACCACGCTCGCGGCCTGGTTCTCGTGCAACTCGAGCCAGCCGCCGGCGTCGGGGTCGGCGTCGTCCTGCGCGACGAAGAGGAGGACGGGAAGGTCCGCCGGGAACGTCCGTCCGCTGACCGACGCGAAGTTGCTCGCGGTGTGGTCCATCTCGTCGAGCAGGGTCGGAGCGGTCGAGTTCTTCGTGGTGAGGAAGCGCATCTGCTGTTTCGTGCCCTCGTCGTACGGCAGCCCCGCGTAGGCGTCGCCGGCGAGAGCGCTCGCCACGCGGAGCACACCGAGGCTGCGAAGCAAGGCCGTCCCGTCGGTCGGCACGGGGTCCTCCGCGCCGGGCTGGTCGGGGACGCTGCTGTCGATCCCGATGAACGCGGTGACCTCGCTCGCGAAGAGCCGGCTGTATTCGAGGGCGTAGACGCCCGAGATCGAGTGCCCCATGAGCGCGTAGCGGTCGATGCCCAACTGGCCCAGCGCCTCGTGCACCTCGCCCGCGATGTTCTCTGCCGTCCGGGGTGAGTCGGTCTGGTCGCTCAGCCCGGAGCCGAACGGCTCGACGGCGACGACGCGATGGGTGTCGTCGAGCTCGGAGACGAGCGGCCCGAAGTCCAGGCCGGGTGCCGCCGTGCCGAGGCCCGGCAGCAGGACGATCGTGTCCGCTCCGGACCCGCTGACGACGACGTTCATCTCTTTCCCGTCGACGGGCACGAGCTCGCCGTACGGCGTGATGGCGGCCAGCTCCGACCTCGTGGCGACCAGGTCGACGATCGACGTCGTCGTCAGCGTCAGGACGGGCACGGCCACGAGGGCGCCGACGGTCCACAGGGTCACCTTCAGGGATGTACGCACGAGGTCCTCTCTCCGGGCGTTCGAGTCGGGTCCGAACGCTCCTCCGGAAGCACACCAGAGGGCGACGTCCTCGAGAAGTGCCGATGCGTCACCACATCCCGTGACGGATGTCATCAACGGTCCTCTTCTCCCTCGCGGGTCGTCGCTCTCCGTTACTTTCGTGGGGTGATTGACTCCCGTGGCTCTCGTTCCCCCGACGGTCGTGGACGGACGGGTCTCGACCTGACCGGCCGCGATCTGACCCGCAACCCCGACGTCGTGGTCCGGGACGTCGAGGTGACCTCGGACGGGTGGCACGTGCTCCGCCGCACCACCTTCGACGTGAGGGGTCGTGACGGGCGGTGGTCGACCCAGCAGCGCGAGACGTACGACCGCGGCAACGGGGCGACGATCCTCCTGTTCGACCCGCATCGGGGCACGGTCCTCCTGACTCGGCAGTTCCGGTTCCCCGCCTACGTCAACGACCATCCCGACGGCATGTTGATCGAGACCGCCGCCGGCCTGCTCGACGAGGACGACCCCGAGACCGCGATCCGCCGCGAGGCGCAGGAGGAGACGGGCGTCGAGGTCGGTGACCTGATCCACGTCTTCGACGCCTACATGAGCCCGGGCTCGGTCACCGAGCGGGTGCACTTCTACGCCGCCCCCTACTCTGCGGCGGATCGCACCGGTGACGGGGGTGGTGTGGAGGAGGAAGGGGAGGACATCGAGGTGATCGAGCTGCCGATCCGGGACGCGCTCGACATGATCACCGACGGGCGCATCGTGGACGGCAAGACGATCATGCTGCTCCAGTGGGCCGCCCTGAACCCGGGCCGACTCGCTTTCCCGTCCTGAGCGAGTGGCCGCGGGTGGTCCGGATCACGTCTTCGGGAGCCACTCCCGGATCGTGGCCGCGACCAGATCGAGGTGTGACTCGAGCAGGAAGTGTCCACCGTCGACGAGCTCGACGCGAGCGTCCGGGGCGTCGCGGGTGAACGCACCCGCACCGGCGGCATCGAAGATCTCGTCGTTGCGGCCCCAGATCGCGAGGACCGGGACGCGGGAGGCGCGGAGCCAGGAGTGCACGGCGGGGTACAGAGCGCGGTTGGTGGCGTAGTCGCGGAAGAGTGCCAGTTGGACGTCGTCCTGTCCCGGCCGGGCGAGGAGCGCGAGGTCGTGTTCCCAGGCATCGGGGTCGACGGCTGTGGGGTCCGGCACGCCGTGGGTGTACTGCCACTCGACCGCCTCGCGGCCCAGGGCGGGTCGGAGCGCGTCGCGCGTCTCGGACGTCCGTTCGGCGGCGTCGGCCCAGATCGGGTCCCAGAAACTCGGCACGAAGCCTTCTTCGTGCGCGTTGCCGTTCTGCGAGACGACAGCGGTGACCGCATGGGGCTCGGCCAGCGCGAGGCGCCACCCGACGGGGGCGCCGTAGTCCTGCACGTAGATCGCGTACCGCGCGACGCCGATGGTCGACAGGAAACGACCGGTCACCCGCGCCAGGGCCTCGAAGGTGTACTCGAACTCGTCGACCGACGGAGCGGAGGAGCGGCCGAAACCGATGTGGTCGGGGGCGATGACGCGGTACCGGTCGGCCAGAGCGGGGATGAGGTGGCGGAACATGTGCGAGCTCGTGGGGTAGCCGTGCAGGAGGACGAGAACGGGCGCGTCGGCGGGGCCGGCATCGCGGTAGAAGACGTCGAGCCCGTCGACGGAGGCGGTGCGGTGGTGGACGGTGACCATGTCTAACCCCTTTGGATTGTTTTAGTGGTTATCCCGACGGTAGCATGGTCGAGATGCGCCGGACGGTGCGAGAGAGCAGGGAGACGTGTTTCGCGACGAAGAGCTGCTCCTGGCCGTGCTGAACAGCGCACCGGTGGTCGACGGCGTCCCGACGGACGCCCTAGAGGGCGCGGCAGGGCGAGATCTGGTGCGGACCTGGGGTGGCACGGGCTCATCGGGCGAGGTCGCCCAGCTCAGGCGCGTGCGAGAGGCCCTGCACGCCGTCGTCCGCGGTGGCGACGACGGGGCCGTCGCCGAGCTCGCCGACGTCATGGACCGGACCGTGCAGATCCCGCGGACGACCCGGGACGGCGTCGTCTGGGAACTCCGGGTGCCCGACGACGACCGACTCGCGGTCGCAGCCGTGTCGGCGTGGTCGAGCGTGACCTCGACGCTGCCCGGGCGCCTCCGTGCCTGCGCGAACGACGAGTGCAACCTGTTCCTGGTGGACCACAGCCGTCCCGGCACGGCGAAGTGGTGCTCCATGGCGACCTGCGGCAACCGGATGAAGGCGCGGGCCCACGCACGCCGCGCGAAGGACTGAGCGTGCCTCCTGAGGGCTGCGCGCGTAGCGTCGCCCCGGTGGATGCTCCGGCCCTCGGCGCATCCCTCGTTCGAGGGAGCGCGTCGTGAAGGTCGTCATCACGGGATCACGGGGCAAGGTCGGCCGTGCCGCCGTCCGCCGGTTCGTCGAGGCCGGGCACGACGTCCTCGGCGTCGACCTCGTCCGGCCCGTTTTCGACACGGGCGTCGACGAACCCGGGCGCTACGTGATGGGCGACCTGACCGACGCGGGGACCGCCTTCTCGGTGGTGGCAGGGGCCGACGTCGTCGTCCACGTCGCGGCCATCCCGCAGCCCACCGCGAACCCGGCCCACGTCGTGTTCCACACCAACCTGATGTCCACCTTCAACCTGGTCGAGGCGGCCGTGCGGTTCGGCGTGCCCCGCTTCGTCAACGTGTCGAGCGAGAGCATCGTGGGCAACTTCTTCCCCGAACGGCCCTTCCTGCCCGACTACGTGCCGGTCGACGAGGAGCACCCCCTGCACCCGCAGGACCCCTACGCCCTCTCGAAGGCGTTCGGCGAACAGCTGATGGACGCCGCCGTCCGCCGCTCCGACCTGCGCGCGATCTCGATCCGTCCGAGCACCGTCCACGACGAGAGCAACTACGAGGCCAACCTCGGCCCCCAGGTGCGCGAAGCGGACCCCGACAGCGCCAACTTCGGCAGCTACGTCGACGCCGACGACCTCGCCGACGCCCTCCTGCTCGCCGCCGAGTCCGACCTGCCGGGTCACGAGGTCTTCTACATCGCCGCAGCCGACAACGCCGGCGGCCACGACTTCGCCGCCACCCTGCGCGAACACCACGGCGACCGCGTCGAGCTGCGCGAGCTCGACCGGGTCGACGCGTCGGGCATCTCGACCGCCAAGGCGGCCCGCATGCTCGGCTGGAGGGCGAAGCGCTCCTGGCGGGACCACCTCGACACCGAGGGTCACGCCCTGCCGAAGGCCTGACCGCCGACGAGCGTCAGAGCAGCTCGGCCAGCAGCGCGAAGGTGCGGTCGGGTGCCTCGAGCTGCATGTCGTGGTGGACGCCCGGCAGGCGGCGGATCTGCCAGCCGGCCCGCTGGTAGCCCGACACGAGACGCTCGGGCAGGACGGCGGAGGAGTCGTCGGACAGCACGATGACCGAGGGCACCGTGGGCTCCGTCGTCGCGACGGGGTGGAAGGCGACGTCGCGGAACACGCCCACCGCCATGGCCGAGTCGAACCGGGCGTGGGCCTGATCCAAGGAGGTGCGGGTCGCGTCGTCGTACCCGGCGCGCAGTCGCGCGCTCTTCCGCGCCTGGGCGAGGGCCGCGACACCCATCGTCACGGTGGGGGCGGCCCAGAAGAGCCGGCCGGTGAGACCCGACGTCGGCAGGGCGAGGGAGAACCCCGGGTCGAGGTAGATGGCCGTCCGAGGCTGCAGCCGGTCGACGGCACGGACGAGGACCGAGCCACCGAGCGAATGCCCGACGACACCGTGCAGTCCCTGGGGCAGGGCCGAGGCGACGTCGTCCGCGAACTCGTCGAGCCGGTACGACGACGCCCGGTCGCTCTCACCGTGACCCCGCAGGTCGAGGGTGGTGACCGTGTACGAACCGGTCGCGACGAACCGGTCGACGATCGGCTTCCAGGTCGCACCGTCGGCGCCGAGCCCGTGGACGAGGGCGACGTGGCGGTCGCCGTCGCCGATGGTCGTGACGTCCAGGTGCATGACGACCATCCTGCCTGTCACCATGGGGCGTACGCCGACCCGACCGAGCCGACGCACGCACGCACGCACGAGAAGGGCACGATCATGGCCGACACCGGATTCAGCAAAGAAGAGAAGGCCGCCATGAAGCAGCGCGCCGCCGAGCTCCGGGCCGAGGCGAAGCGCCAGAAGTTGGCCGACAAGTCGGCCGCCGAGGCGCAGGACGCCGCGGACGCCATCGCGGCCATGACCGACGTCGAACGACCGATCGCCCAGATGGTGCACGAGGTCGTCGCCGAGCACGCCCCGAACCTCGCCCCCAAGACCTGGTACGGCTTCCCCGCCTACGCCCGTGAGGACGGCAAGGCCGTCGTCTTCTTCCAACCCGGCGCCAAGTTCGGCACGCGCTACTCGACCCTCGGGTTCCAGGACGGTGCCCAGCTGGACGACGGCACCCTCTGGCCGACCTCGTACGCGGTGACCGGCGCCGACGACGCGACCCGCGCCTCCGTCGCCGCCCTCGTCCGGAAGGCCGCCGGACTCTGACGCGTCAGTACGCGTCGGCCGACAGGGCGATCAGCAGGTAGGCGACCGGCCCGGCGAACGCGAGGAGCACCGCCAGGGTGACGGCGGTGATCGGCAGCCCCATCAGGCGCTGTCGGAGCGCGAGGGACAGCACACCGACGACGAGGGTCACGATCGCGAGGACCCAGCACAGCACCGACGCCACCGTCGCGACGCCGAAGGCGTGGATGCCGTACGCCGCCGCCTCGCCGCGGTAGGAGTGGATCATCGGCTGGAGGACGACGAAGGGGACGACCCCGGTGACGACCGCGAGCACCACCGAGGTGATCGGCAGGACGAGACGGGCGGGGTGAGGTGGCCGACGGCGAACCGGAGCCGGCGGGGGCGCCGGAGGTGCGGGTGGTGCGACGGGAGGCCGACTCATGCCGCCACCCTAGGCGGACCGATCGGTCGATGCCGCCGTGACCGTGACCCTCGGCCCGGCGCTATGATCGTCCCCACAACACACGGGAGTCCGGTGAGCCGGGCTGAGAGGAAGCGAACCACGCTTCGACCGTCGAACCTGATCTGGGTCATGCCAGCGCAGGGAGGAGAAGAACAGATGTCCACGTCCACGCCCGAAAACCGTTCCACGGCGGCTCGCGACAGCTCGACCGGCTTCACGCCGAAGGCCCGCACCACCCCCACCCGGCGCTGGCGCGTCGTCGACATCGTGATCGCCAGCGTCATCGGCGTCGCCGCCGGCGTCGTGTTCTGGGCCTGGGGCCTGGCCTACACGCCCATCGACAGCGTCCTGAGCTTCTCGGGCGGCTTCGAGGGCATCCTCAACGGCGGCTGGCTCTTCGCCGGCGTGCTCGGCGGCATCGTCATCCGGAAGCCCGGCGCCGCCGTCTACACCGAGGTCGTCGCGGCGGTCGTCTCGATGTTGATCGGCACCCAGTGGGGCTTCTCGGTGCTCATCTGGGGCATCGTCCAGGGCCTGGGCGCCGAGATCGTGCTCGCGGTCTTCCTCTACAAGTCGTGGCGGATCGGCACGGTGCTGCTCGCCGGTGCCGTCGCCGGCCTCGCCGTCGGCCTGATGGACACGAGCTTCGCCTCGGCGGCCGCCTACGCCGCCGGGTCGAAGACGATCTACGTCGTGACCTCGGTCGTCTCGGGCACCGTCCTCGCCGGTCTGCTCTCGTGGCTCGCCGCCCGCGGCCTCGCCCGCACGGGCGCGCTCTCGCGGTTCGCCTCGGGACGCTCGGCGGACGCCCGGGTCTAGGCGCGCCTCCTCGTGGTCCTTCCCGTGAGCAGGGCGAGCGGCGGACGGTGGGCGCCGGTGGACGGTGCCCGCGTCACCGCCCGGGGCTGGGGGTGGCGGCACGCCGGTCGTCGCCGGCCCGCCGTCTCGCAGCTCGACCTCGACGTCGCCCCCGGTGAGCGCGTCCTGCTGCTCGGCGCGTCCGGCGCGGGCAAGTCGACGCTGCTCGCCGGTCTCGCCGGGGTGCTGGGCGGCGACGACGAGGGCGACGAGGCCGGCGACCTGCTCGTCGACGGCCGCGCCCCCGCCGAGCAGCGCGGACGGATCGGCCTCGTCCTGCAGGACCCCGACTCGCAGGTCGTCCTCGCCCGGGTGGGCGACGACGTCGCGTTCGGGTGCGAGAACCTGGGCGTGCCCCGCGACGAGATCTGGCGCCGCGTCGGCCACGCCCTCGACGCCGTCGGGCTCGACCTGCCGCTGTCCGCGTCGACCTCCGAGCTGAGCGGCGGCCAGAAGCAACGGCTCGCGCTCGCCGGGGCCCTCGCCATGCGGCCGGGCCTGCTGCTCCTCGACGAGCCCACGGCCAACCTCGACCCCCGAGGGGTCGTCGAGGTGCGCGACGCCGTGGCCCGCGTCGTCGCCGACACCGGGGCGACGCTCGTCGTCGTCGAGCACCGGGTGTCGGTCTGGCTGCCCGTCGTCGACCGGGTCGTCGTGCTCGACGCGGGCGGGGGAGTCCTGGCCGACGGCCGACCCGACGACGTGCTCCGCGCCGAACGTGACCGCCTCGTCGACGCGGGGGTGTGGGTCCCCGGTGCCGCGCCTCCTGCGCCCGTCCGGTCGCGCACGACCGGTGAGCTGCTGCTGACGGCCGGGGGCCTCGACGTGGGCCACAAGGGGCCCAAGGGTCGCGCGGTCGCCGCGGGGATCGACCTCACCGTCACCGAGGGGCGTGCCCTCGCGGTGACCGGCACGAACGGCTCGGGCAAGTCGACGCTCGCCCTCACCGTCGCGGGGCTGCTCGCCCCCGTCGCGGGCGCCCTCGAGGCCACGCCGTCGTTCGCCGACGGTGCCGGCCCGTCTCCGATCCGCTGGAAGCCCCGGCAGCTGCTCACCCGGGTCGGCACGGTCTTCCAGGACCCGGAGCACCAGTTCCTGACGGCGACCGTCCGCCGCGAGCTGGCGGTGGGTCCGGAGGCGCTGGGCGCGTCCCCGAGAGAGGTCGCGTCGCGCGTCGACCACCTCCTCGACCGGCTGCGGCTCGACCATCTCGCCGGCGCGAACCCCTTCACGCTCTCGGGTGGTGAGAAACGCCGACTCTCGGTCGCGACCGTGCTCGCCTCACGCCCGTCGATGCTCGTGCTCGACGAACCGACCTTCGGGCAGGACGCCCGCACCTGGCGAGAACTCGTGGCCCTTCTCGCCGAGCTGCTCGACGAGGGCCGGGCGGTCGTCGCCGTGACCCACGACGCCGAGTTCGCGTCGACCCTCGCCGACGACGTGCTCGACCTCAGTGCCCACGCTCGCCGCACCGATCCCGCCGAGATGCGCCGATGAGCGTCCTCACCCCGGTCGTGGCGACCGGCGTGGTCGGGCGCGTCAATCCCGTCGCCAAGCTGCTCGCCGCCGTCGTGCTCGCGATCGCCCTGCTGCTCTCGATCGACTGGGTCTCGGCCGGCACCGCGCTGCTGCTCGAGGCCCTGCTGCTGCCCTTCGCCGGTCTGTCCGCCCGGCAGCTGGTCGCCCGCACGGCACCGCTCTGGATCGCCGCCCCGACGTCGGTCGTCGCCATCGCCCTCTACGGACGCGACGGCGGGGCGTCCGTGGTCGAGTGGGGGTTCCTCTCGGTGACCGAGGGGTCGCTGGCCCTCGCCGGGGCGATCGGCCTGCGCATCCTCGCCGTCGGCGTGCCCGGCATCGTGCTGTTCGCGACGACCGACCCGACCGACCTCGCCGACGGTCTCGGTCAGGTGTTGCGACTGCCGGCACGCTTCGTGTTGGGGGGCCTCGCCGGGCTGCGTCTGGTCGGGCTGTTCATGGACGACTGGCGGCAGCTCGCCCTGGCCCGTCGCGCCCGGGGCGTCGCGGACTCGGGCGGGCCGGTCGGGGCGCTGAGGCGGTTCGTGCAGCAGGCCTTCTCGCTGCTCGTGCTGTCGGTCCGACGCGGCAGCAAGCTCGCCACCGCCATGGAGGCCAAGGGCTTCGGCGGCGACGCCCCGCGCACCTGGGCTCGTCCGTCGTCGTTCGGGCTGCGAGACGGCGTGCTCGTCGCCCTCGGCGTCGTCATCGCCGCCACCTCGGTGACCGCGGCCGTCCTGGCCGGCACGTGGGAGTTCGTCCTTGCCTGAGCGGGTCGTCGTCGACGACGCCGTCGGGGCCCTGCTCCGCCGAGCCGAGGAGGCGCGGGTCGGGTCGCGTCGCGTGGTCCTGTTGATCGACGGCCGCTCGGGCTCGGGCAAGACCACGCTCGGCCGTGCGGTGGCCGCCGCGTGGCCCGTCGACCGGCTCGGACCCGTGCGCCTGGTGCACCTCGACGACGTCTACCCGGGCTGGCACGGGCTCGAGGCGGCGTCCCGCGCGGTCGAGACGTCCATCTTGTCGCCGGTCGACCCGGGATGGCGGCGGTGGGACTGGGAGCACGACCGCGCGGCGGCATGGGAGGTGCTCGACCCGGCCGTCTCGCTGATCGTCGAAGGGGCCGGGGCCTTGACCCGCGCCTCCTCGGCGCTGGCCGACGTCCGCGTGTGGCTGGAGCTCGACGCCGACACCCGTCGGCGACGGGCCCTCGACCGCGACGGTGCCGCCTTCGAGCCGTGGTGGGACGTCTGGGCTGCCCAGGAGGATCGGCACCTCGACCGGTGGTCGCCGACGGGCCTCGCCGACCTGGTCGTCGAGGCGCGGTAGCGCCCAGGCGTCAGAGCACCTGCCGAGCCCGCAGCAGGTCGCCCAGCACGGGCGAGACGGCGAGCGCGAAGGCCGTCGTGAGGTGCACGCGGTCCTCTTTCACGGGGACGGTGCCGACGAACGCCGGACAGAGGTCGCTCACGCAGGTCAACACCCGCAGGTCGACGAACGTCCCGCCGACCGCGTCGAGGACCTCGCGGTCGGCCGCCGCCCGGTCGAGCCACGTGCGGGACGTCCGCGAGATGCAGTCGACCGGGCTGCCGCCTCGCCGGAAGCACGACGCGATGTCGGCGTCGTCCGGTGGCGGGGTCAGGACCACGACCGACCCGGCGGCGGCGGCCGCGCGTCGAGCGTGGGCGCCGAACCCCTCGGACCATCGATCGGGTGTGATCGTGCCCGCTCCGTCCTCGGAGAGCGTCTGATAGGAGTTGGTCACGAGGACGACGTCGGGGCGCGTGTCGTCGATCAGGGCGAGGGTCTCGTCGTTGTGCGCGCGACAGGACTCGAGGATGCCGGCGACGTCGTTCTGGACGCGGATGTCGACGAACGGGCACGCGAACTTGGCCCGGTTGATCAGCGTGAATCCGCCGTCGGTCGACTCGGCGAGGGGGACGAGTGCATCGAGGTGGTGCATGGCCGTCGAGTCCCCGACGAGCAGGACCGTGGTGGTCGCGGTGGGGGAGGACCACGTGCAGTCGTCGGGTGTCCGCCCCTGGGCCTCGGCGTCCCCGCAGGCGAGGTGCGGGCTGCCGGGTCGCGTCCGGTCGAGGACGGACTCGATGCCGGGGTCGAGGTCGGGCCACGAGGTGGCCGAGAGGGCTCGTCCCACCTCGGCGGACCACTCGTCGAGTGCTGGCAGGTCGAGGTCGTCGGTGCCACCGGCCCCACCGGCGTCGCCGTCACCGTCGTCGACCCCGTCGTCGGGGCGTCCGTCGGCCGATGTGGCGGGCAGGACGGGAGGAGCGGCCGTGGGCCGCACGGCATCGACGGCCAGGGCGGTGGCCGTGACGGCGGCCACCGCGAGGAGCGCGACCCCGCCGCGCCGGTACGTCGACCGATGGTCTCGTCGCCATCGTCGCCAGGCGCGTCCGGGTGGGCCCGGCTCGAGGAGGGGGGAGGCGATGAACGGTCGCTCGACGAGGTGGTACGTCAAGGCCGACAGGACGAGTGTGGCGACGAAGACGGTCGGCCAGAGCCTGGCCGGATCGTCGCCCAGCAACGAGGTGCCGACCACGAGCACGACGAAGTGCCACAGGTAGATCGAGTACGAGAGGTCCCCGACGATCGTCACCGGTCGGCTGGCGAGGGGCCCGAGCCACGGTGTTCCGACGCAGCCCGTTCCCGAGGCGAGGACGAGCAGCGTGGCCGCCACGGGCAGCAGGGCTCCGGGAGCCGGGAACGGAACGGTGCTCGTCGTGACCCAGGCCGAGGCCACGACGCCGACGAGGCCGATCCACGCCAGGGTCGGACGGAGGACGACGGGGAGCCGGGTCATCGTGGGGGCCGCCGTCGCGAGGAGCGCTCCGAGGGCGAGCTCCCATGCGCGGGTCAGGCTCGAGAAGTAGGCGACGGTCGGCGATGCCGTGGACTGCTGCCAGGCCCAGGCGAGCGATGCCACCACGAGCACCAGCAGCAGCGTCCCCAGGGCCACCCTCGGGACGGCCGGACCGGGCCGTCGCCGGGCGACGGCGACGGCGGCGACGACCACGAGGGGCCAGACGAGGTAGAACTGCTCCTCGACCGCCAGGGACCAGTAGTGCTGGAAGGGCGACTCGGGGCCCTGGGCCGCGAAGTAGTCGGTGCCGGTGGCCGCGAAGTGCCAGTTGGCCAGGGACGCGGCGGACCACAGGGCGTCCACCGCGGCCGAGGTGCCCCGGGCCGGGCCGATGGCGGACCAGGTGACGAGCGTCCCCACCAGGAGGACCAGGACGCTCGCCGGCACGATGCGGCGGACGCGGCGTCGCCAGAAGTCGGCGAGGGAGACCCGCCCGTGCCGGTCGGCCTCGCGCAGCAGCAGCCCCGTGATCAGGAACCCCGACACGACGAAGAACACGTCGACCCCGACGAATCCACCGGCGGGCCGACCCGTGACGTGTTCGACGACGACCATCGCCACGGCGAGGGCCCTGAGCGCCTGGACGTCGAGACGGTGAGCGCGGGCACGGGCGGGACGGCGCGGCGCGATGTTCTTGTCGATGGTGTGCACCCGATCTTCTGACGACATGTGGTGAGGCATATATTACCCATGCTCGTGTACCCTGGTGCCATGACCGATCCCCTCGCCGAGACTCCGACCCGTTCGCGTCGCGGATTCCTGTTGGTCGGCGCGGCGGGCATCGCCGCGGCCGGTGCCGCGGCGGTCGCTCCCGCCGTCCGACCGGCTCGTGCCGCCGACGGGCCCTCCGCCGACGCGCCTCCCACCGACGGGGCCGGTGCGGCACCGGCAGCCGGTGTCGCGGCATGGGACGATCGCACGGGAGTCGACGTCCGTGACCACGGCGCGGTCGGCGACGGTCGGACCGACGACACCGCCGCGTTCGCCGGGGCCGTCGAGGCGGCCAGGGCGGTCAGGGGGCGTGTGCTCGTACCGGCCGGCACGTACGTCGTCGACTCGGTGACGGTGCCGCTGCTGGTGTCGATCCGGGGCACGGGGGCCGACGTCAGTCGGTACGGGGCCTCCACCGACGGCGGTGTCACCATCCGGCACCTCGCCCGATCGACGAGGCCGATGTTCGTCGTCGACGGCAACGGCGTCACCCTCGAGGGGCTGACCCTCCAGGGCAACGGCTCGACGGCACCCCTCGTACAGGTCGTCAACGGTTTCGAGTCCCGTTTCGACCGGGTGCAGTTGGCCGGCGTGACCGGCACGGCCCTGCTCGTCGAGCGGGTCAACAACAATCTCTGGTCGGACCTCTTCGTCAACAACTGCGGGTCGGCCGACGCGGCCGCGGTCGTCGTCCGGTCCCCGGCCTCGGGTGGGTCGAACACGAACACGTTCACCTGCGTGAACCTCCACATCGAGGGCAGCGCGAACGTCGCGCTCGATCTCGCCTGGGGTTCGACCGCCGAGTACTTCGTCGAGTTCGTCCGGCTGATCGCCCCGCACATCGAGACGCTGCAGCGGGCGGGCTCGGGCACCGACGCGACCGTGCGCATCGGCAACGTCCGGCAGGTCGAGTTCGTCGCCCCGACGATCTACGGCGGGCCGGGACCGTTGATCGAGCACGACGAGAGACGACGTCGGGGCGTCGACCTCGACGGGGGCATCCGATTGCTCGGCGGCGCCCTGCTGGGGGCCGACCCCGCCCAGGTCGGTGCGTCGAGCGTGCTCGTGCGGCTCACCAAGGGCGACGACTTCGCCCTGGTGGGCACCCGTCTCGGTCGCTTCACCCAGGCAGGGGTCGAGTTGGGGGCGGGGTACGGCTCGCGGTTCGCCGTCGATCCGACGACGCGGATCGCGACGACCGGCTCGGCCGTCGACGTCGTCGACCGACGAGAGGTCGAGGCTCGGCCGCTCTGGGCCTGGGGTGGCGACCTCGCGGTCGGGCGTCGGTTGCTGGGTGCCCTCGGCGGCCCCTCGCCGGTGGCGTCGGCCATGGGGCGGAACGGCGACGGCGCACCGGCTCCCACCCTGGCGGGTTCCGATCTAAGGGGAACGGTCGGCTTCGGTTCGGGTCGGGCCCGTCGTTCCGGTACGCAGGTGCGGGTCCGGTATTCGAAGCCCTTCGCCACGGCGCCGGTGGTCTCCATCTGTCCGGCCTCGAACGCGGCGGCGTCGGCCCAGTTCTTCGTCGTGTCGCGTCCCGACGCCTTCGACGTCGAGATGGTCGGCGACCTCGCGGACGGCCTCCCAGCCGACGCCTACCGGTTCACGTATCAGATCATCGGGTGACGGCGGCCCCCGTCAGGCCCAGCCGAGTTCGTGCAGTTGGTCGTCGTCGATGCCGTAGAAGTGGGCGATCTCGTGGACGAGCGTGACGTGGATCTCGTCGGCGAGCTGGTCGAGGTCGTCCACGGCGGCGAGGTGCGGTTCGCGGTAGAGGATGATCCGGTCGGGTAGCTCGCCGAAGCCGTACTGGCCACGTTCGGTGAGGGCGACGCCGTCGTACAGGCCGAGCAGGTCGAGCGTGCCGTCCTCGGGGCGGTCCTCCGTGACGAACACGACGTTGTCGAGCCCGTCGACCATGTCGTCCGGCAGCAGGTCGAGTTGGTCGACGACCATCGCGTCGAACGCCTCGGCGCTCACCTCCGACGGGTCGATCCCGGTCGCGTGTCGTTCGTCGGCATCCAGCGCGTCGTCGCTGTTCTCGGGGGAGTCGTCCACTCGCTCACTCTCGCACGCCCACACGGCCTGTCGCTGGGCGCTTCTCCGAGCCCCCTGCCGCGACGAGCGGAGCGATGTCGTACACCCCGCGAGGCCACGACCGCGACGAGCGCAGCGGAGTCCTGACCCTCGACGTCGTGGATGCGCTCGCGCATCCGCGACCAGAAGGCTCTGGAGCCCGAAAAATCCCCGGCCCATCGGAGGGCAGGTCGCGACCGCGACGAGCGCAGCGGAGTCCTGACCCTCGACGTCGTGGATGCGCTCGCGCATCCGCGACCAGAAGGCCCTGGAGCCCGAAAAATCCCCTGCCCATCGGAGGGCAGGTCGCGACCGCGACGAGCGCAGCATAGTCCTGACCCTCGACGTCGTGGATGCGCTCGCGCATCCGCGACCAGAAGGCCCTGGAGCCCGAAAAATCCCCTGCCCATCGGAGGGCAGGGGATTCTATTCGGGTGAGTAACGGGGCTTGAACCCGCGGCCTCCTAGACCACAACCAGGCGCTCTACCAGCTGAGCTATACCCACCATGCGCGACTGCCGAGGCGATCGCAACGAGAAGACTCTACTACAAGCGGGGGGCCCATTCGTCCACGACGGCCTTCGAGATCGCCTGGACGTCGTCGGTGGTGGGGCCGGGGTCGGCGACGAAGCCGGCGCGACGGTAGTACTCGAGTTCGCGGATGGATTCGAGGATGTCGGCGAGGGCGCGGTGGCCGCCGTGCTTCTGGGGGGCGTTGAAGTACACGCGGGGGAACCAGCGGCGGGCGAGCTCTTTGATGGAGGACACGTCGACGCTGCGGTAGTGCAGGTGGCCGTCGACGCGGGGCATGTACTTCGCGAGGAAGGCCCGGTCGGTGCCGATGGTGTTGCCGGCGAGGGGGGCGTGCTGCTCGGTGGGGACGTACTTGAGGATGTACTCCAGCACCTCGAACTCGGCCTCGGCGAGGCTGACGCCGTTCGGAATTTCGTCGATGAGCCCCGACGAGCGGTGCATCTCGGTGACGAACTCACCCATGTTGTCGAGGGCGGACTGATCGGGTTTGATGACGATCGTGAAGCCCGGGTGCACGGGCGTCAGGTCGAAGTCCGTGACGACCACGGCCACCTCGACCAGTTCGTCGACCGAGAGGTCGAGCCCGGTCATCTCGCAGTCGATCCAGACCAGTCGGTCGTTGCTCGTAGCCATTGGGCGAGTCTAGTCCGGTGCCCTTCCGGCACCGCGCCTCCTGCGGTGGTCGGGTGCAGGAGGCGCGGTGGCGGTGGATCAGATCGCCTCGCCCGCTCCGATGGCCTCGGCTTCGACGCGAGCCGGTTCGGGGCCGTCGTCGACCCGGCGCAGGGCACCGCGCGCGGCCACCACGACGACGAAGGCGACGGCGACGCTCGCGGCGGCGAACACGTAGGCGGCGCTCGGGGCGATCGTGTCGGCGAGCAGGGTCGCCACGGGCGGGGCCACGGCGCCGCCGAGGAAGCGCACGCCCGAGTAGGCGCTGGACGCGACCGAGCGGGGCAGGTCGGTCGCCTCCATGACGGACTCGGTCAGTACCGTGTTGAGCACACCGAGCACGAGGCCGCCGACCACCACGCAGACCACGAGGGCGGCCGGCGTCCGGACGACGACCGCGGCGGCGACGAGGTCGAGCGCGAGCAGGGGGAGGGCGATGCGCAGCACGGTCGTCCGACGCAGGCGTGCGGTCAGCAGCGGCGCGACCCAGACCGAGGTGATCGCGAGGCCGACGCCCCAGCCGAAGAAGGTGAAGCCGATGCCGAGCGCGCCGAAGCCGAGCGGGTAGGGCGTGTAGGCGAGCAGGACGAAGAAGCCGATGTTGTAGAAGAGCGCCGTCGCGGCGAGGGCACCGAGCGCCGGGTTGCCCAGGGCGCGGAACGGCGCCGAGAGCGCCGTCGGCGTTGGTTTCTCCGTGGCGCCGCCCTTCAGGAACAGCACGATCGCGATGAAGGCGATCGCCATCAGCGTGGTGACGCCGAAGAACGGCCCGCGCCAGCTGACCGAGCCGAGCAACCCGCCGATCAGCGGGCCGATGGCGATGCCGAGACCGAGGGCCGCCTCGTAGAGGATGATCGCCGAGGCCGTGCCGCCGGACGCCGCGCCGACGATGGTCGCGAGGGCGGTCGAGATGAACAGGGCGTTGCCGAGCCCCCAGCCGGCGCGGAAGCCGATGATCGACCACACGTCGCCGCTGGTGGCGGCGAGCAGGGCGAAGACGACGATCAGGGCGAGCCCGATCAGCAGGGTGCGCTTGGCGCCGAGTCGGCTCGACACCCAGCTGGTGAAGAACATCGCAATGCCTGTGACGGCGAGGTAGCTGGTGAAGAGCAGCTCGGTCTGCGTCGGGCTGGCCTTCAGCGACTCCGCGATGGCGGGGAGGATCGGGTCGACGAGGCCGATGCCCATGAAGGCGACGACGCAGGCGAAGGCGATGGCCCACACGGCGGTCGGCTGCTTCAGGATGCTCGGCTTCGGTTCGGGCGTGGTGCGGGCGGAAGCAGAGGCAGGCGCGCTCACGCGAACACCGCCTCGGCGGCGTCGGAGCGGACGTCGGCACGGGTGCCGACCCGCGAGGCCAACAGGCGGGTGGCGTGCTCGAGCACGGCCCACTCGTCGTCGTCGAGGTCGGCGAATAGGCCGCCGAGCGAGTCGGCGAGTTGCCCCCGCCACTCGGTGAGCGCCGCCGTGCCCTTGTCGGTGATGGCGATGAGCCAGGCCCGGGAGTCGTCGGTGTCGGCGATGCGCTTGACGAATTCGTCCTCGGCGAGGCCCCGGAGGAGCTTGGTCATGGTGGGCTGCGACACGCGGCTGGCCCGGGCGAGGTCGCCGACACGGAGTTCGCCGTCGGTCGTCAGGATCGAGAGCGTCCGCCAGACGGCGGGCGAGGTGGTGCGGCCGGTCTCCTGCGCGGCGATGCGCGTCAGGCGATGGGTCGACGTCAGGAGGGATTCCAGGATGTCTGTCGGCTGGGAAGTCATCCGTCGAGTGTATAGCCAAGCTATATAGCTTGGCTATGGGTTTCGGACCGGCGAAGCTGGGCGCCGACTCCGCGCCTCCTGGTAGACCTGTGGGCATGACAGACAGCAAGCCCACCGTGGCCGAGGGTTCCGAGTACGTCGTCTTCTTCGACGGCGGTCCGAGCGACGGCTCCACCGACACCCGCATCAGCACCGACGGTTCGTACGACGAGCAGATCACCGACTTCGTGTTGATCGACGGGATGGAGACCGGCATCGTCTACACCGCGACCGAGGCGAAGATGGTCGGCGAGCAACTGCAGGTGCACTACTCGCTCGACGCGAAGGACAGCGACCCCGTCGACGACCCCGAAGACCGCAACGACGACCGCGACAACTGACGTCGGCGGCTCCGGCCGCGACGACGAACGAGACCGCAGGAGGCGCGGGGGAAGTTTCCCCCGCGCCTCCTCGTTGTCCCCGGCATGATGCTCGAGCTGTACACGTCCGCCTTCTGCGGGCCCTGCCACGCGGCCAGGGCGGTCGTGGCCGAGGCGAGGGGACTCGTGCCCTCCCTCGTCGTCGACGAGGCCGACGTCGCCGCCCGGCCCGAGGCTGCCGAGCGGCGTGACGTCCGCAGCACGCCGACCATCGTGATCACCCGGGACGACGGCGAGGTCGTGTTCCGCTCGCCGGGAGTGCCGACGTTGGACCGCCTGCTCGGGGCCCTGTCCCTCGCCATCTGATCGCGGCGCCCCGTCATGGGAGGCTCATAGGATCTCCACGGCGTCGCCATCGACCGGTGCGAGGCCGCTGATGGCGTGGCGACCGATCGTGGTCCCATGCCTGACACCGACATCCTGCGTCTCGACATCGTGGTGCCCGTCTTCGACGAGGCCGCCACCCTCGAGGCCAGCATCACGAGCCTCCATGACCATCTGACCCGCCACGTCACCGAGACCTGGCGCATCACCGTGGCCGACAACGCCAGCACCGACGGCACGCCGGCCCTCGCCGACGACCTCGCCCGACGCCTGCGGTGCGTGACCGCCGTCCACCTCGCCGAGAAGGGCCGAGGCCGTGCCCTCAAGCAGGTCTGGGCGGCCTCGCCGGCCGACGTGCTGGTCTACCTCGACGAAGACCTCTCCACCGACCTCTCGGCGCTCGGCCCGCTGGTGGCACCGCTGCTCTCCGGCCACTCCGACCTCGCGATCGGCACCCGGCTCAGCCGATCGTCGCGGGTCGTTCGCGGCGGCACGCGGGAATTCGTCTCGCGCAGCTACAACTTCCTGCTGCGTCGCACGATGGGGGTCGGGTTCAGCGACGCCCAGTGCGGCTTCAAGGCGATCCGGCGCGAGGCCGCCGAGCGACTGCTGCCCCTCGTCGAGGACACCGGGTGGTTCTTCGACACCGAACTGCTGATCCTCGCCGAGCGCTCGGGCCTGCGCATCCACGAGGTGCCGGTCGACTGGGTCGACGACCCCGACAGCTCGGTCGACATCGTCTCCACGGCCGCCGCCGACCTCAAGGGGATGCTGCGCGTGGGCACGGGCATCGCCCGGGGCGCGATCCCGGTCCAGGCGGTGTACGACGCGATCGGGAGGCGTCCGTTCGAGCCGCCCGCGCCTCCGACGTTCTTCTCGCAGGTCGTGCGGTTCGGTGTCGTCGGGGTCGCCTCGACCGCCGCGTACGCGCTGCTCTACCTCGTCGCGCAGCAGGTGATGCCGGCCCAGGCGGCGAACTTCGTGTCGTTGCTCGTCACGGCCGTGGTCAACACGGCCGCCAACCGGCGGTTCACGTTCGGGGTACGGGGGGCGTCGGGCGTGGCGCGACACCAACTGCAAGGGCTGATGGTCTTCGTGCTCGCCTGGGTGCTGACCTCGGGGTCGCTCGTCGTGCTGCACGCCGCGGCTCCCGCGGCCGGCGCGCAGGCCGAGCTGCTGGTCTTGACGGCCGCGAACCTCGTCGCGACCGTCCTGCGCTTCGTGCTCTTGCGCGTCTGGGTGTTCCGGTCGGAGGCGACGCACGTGACGCCGGGACCGGCCGACGAGCGGGGCGGTGTCGCCGACCCCGTGTCCGACCTCGCCACCCGCGTCGCCGCCGTGGCCGGCGACGACGACGTCACGGTGGTCGGTCGATGAGCGCCGGGACCACGCCGGTGCCGCTGACCGATCGACGCGCGCCGTCCGGGTCGGCCGGCGCGCGCCTCCGTTCGCTCGCCCGTCGCCTGGTGCGCGGGCGTGAGGACGCGGCACGGTGGGAGCGACCGGCGTTCCTCGCGCTGCTGGTCGCCACGGGGGCCTTCTACCTGGTGAACCTGTCGGCGAACGGCTGGGCGAACTCGTTCTACTCGGCCGCGGTGCAGGCCGGTTCGCAGAACTGGGAGGCGTTCCTCTTCGGTTCGTCCGACGCCGCCAACTCGATCACGGTCGACAAGCCGCCCGCGAGCCTGTGGATCATGGCGTTGTCGGTCCGGATGTTCGGGCTGTCGTCGTTCAGCATCCTGCTGCCCGAGGCGCTGATGGGCGTCGCGACCGTCGGACTCGTCTGGGCCACGGTGCGGCGGCACTTCTCGGGCGTCGCCGCGTTCGTCGCCGGTGGAGTCCTCGCCCTGACCCCGGTCGCCGTGTTGATGTTCCGCTTCAACAACCCCGACGCGCTGCTCGTGCTGCTGCTGACCCTCGCCACGTACCTGACGCTGCGCGGCGTCGAGACGGGCCGCGTCCGCTGGGTCGTCTGGGCCGGCGTGGCGATCGGCTTCGGCTTCCTGACCAAGCAACTGCAGGCATTCGTCATCCTGCCCGTGCTGGCCGGGGTGTACCTCGTCGCGGCGCCCGTCCTGCTGCGCCGGCGGGTGCTGCACCTGCTGGCCGCGCTCGGTGCGGTCGTGGTGTCGGCCGGCTGGTGGGTCGCCCTCGTCGAGCTGGTGCCCGCGAGCATGCGGCCGTACGTCGGCGGCTCGCAGACCAACTCGTTCCTCGAGTTGACCTTCGGCTACAACGGCCTCGGACGGCTCACGGGTGACGAGACCGGCAGCGTGACGGGCGGGGGCGGCGGCACCGGCGCTGCCACGACGGGCATGTGGGGCGAGACCGGCATCACCCGGCTCTTCACGGGCGAGTTCGGTGGCCAGATCACCTGGTTGCTTCCCGCCGCCCTCGTGATCGGCGTCTCGGCACTCGTGCTGCTCGGCTGGCGACACCGGACCTCGGCCCGTCGGGCGACCCTGTTGCTGTTCGGTGGCTGGACGGTGCTGACCGCCCTCGTCTTCAGCTTCATGTCGGGCATCTTCCACGCGTACTACACGGTGGCGCTCGCCCCGGCCGTCGCGGTCACCCTGGGGGCTGCGGCCGACGTGTTGTGGCGACGACGGGCCCGGCTGTGGGTGCGGATCGTGCTGGCGGCGTCGGCTCTGCTCACGGGCGTCTGGGCCTGGGTGCTGCTCGGTCGGGCGGAGTCCTGGCAGCCGTGGCTCCGGTACGTCGTCGTCGCGCTCGCCGTCGTGGGCGCCGTGCTCGTGCTGCTGCCACGACGGGGCCGGGCGCTCACGGCGGCCACCCTCGCCGTGCTGCTCACGGGCGGCCTGCTGGCTCCGGCGGCCTACTCGGTCGAGACCGTGTCGACGGCCCACACCGGTTCGATCGTCACGGCCGGCCCGACCGTGTCGGGTGGCACGGGCGGGTTCGGCGGTGGTGGCGCAGGCGGCGCCGGCGGCTTCGGCGGTCGCGGTGGGGCCGCTGGTGGCGGGCCCGGTGGCGCGGCTGGCGGAACGCCCCCGCAGCTGCCGGGCGGCACCGGCGGGGGAGCGGGCACCGGCACCGGCACCGGAGCGGGAACCGCGGGAGGCGCGGGTACGGCCACGCGCGGACTCCCCGGTGGCGGGGGCGGAGCCGGCTCGCTGCTCGGCTCGGGCTCGGTCACCGACGAGCTCGCCGCCGTGGTCGGCGCGGACTCGGACCGCTACACCTGGGTCGCCGCGGCCGTCGGGTCGAACAGCGCGGCGGGCTACCAGCTCGCGACCGGCGACCCGGTCATGGCGGTCGGCGGGTTCAACGGCAGCGACCCGTCACCGACCCTGGCGCAGTTCGAGCAGTACGTCGCCGACGGGCAGATCCATTGGTTCGTCGGAGGGACCGTCGGGCAGTCGAACGGCGGCAGCTCGTCCTCGAGCGAGATCGCGGCCTGGGTCGAGGCGAACTTCTCCTCGACCGAGGTCGACGGGGTCACGCTGTACGACCTGACCAGCCCGCTGGGCTGACCAGCGCCGTGCCCGACCCGGCTCGCCGGGCCGGGCACGGTATCGTGGACGGGTTCGCCCCCGTAGCTCAGCGGATAGAGCAGGAGCCTTCTAATCTCTTGGTCGCAGGTTCGATTCCTGCCGGGGGCACCACGCAGCACCCCACCCCCCCACACGACGACGCGCCCCCGACCGAGGTCGGGGGCGCGCTGTCGTCCAGGTGGTCAGTCGTCCGCGCGTTCGGGTGCCGTGCGGCGGCGGACCTGGCTCGCACTGACCGGCTGCTCGTAGCGCTCGTCGTCCATCGGGTCGTCACGCGTGTCGTCGTGGGAGGCGTCACCCGACGTGACGGGGGGTGCCTCGGGCGCGGACACCGGCGACGGTCCGGTCAGCGGGGCGGGAGCCGTGGGTGCTCGGTAGGCCTCGTCGCCACCCCGGACCGGGGCATCGTCGAGGGCCGCGGGGCGGAGCGTCGCCGAGGGGGCGGCACCCGTGGGCGCGGAGGCCTCGGTGCGTCGCTGCTCGGTCGCCGACGCGGCGCGCTGCTCGGCCTCCCAGGCTTTCTGCTTCGCGGCCGTGTCTCGGTCGACGTCGGCCTCTTCGTACTTCCAGCGGGCGAGATCGTCGCGGAAGAGCTTCTTGGCCCGGCCGGGGCGGTTCTGCCACTCGACGAGGCGGTCGCGGAGTTCACCGAGCGTCTGCTCGGACTGGAAGCTGAAGGACGCCGAGTTGCGCTTGATCTCGGCCAGTTCGTGAGCCGCCCAGTCGGCGGCGAGGGTGCTGCCGGTCGCGGGCAACAGCCGCAGGCGGACGTCGGCTTCGTGGCCGAGGTGATCGGCGTAGGCACGCTCCTCGACCCCGAGCGAGGTGTAGACGGCACCCTTGCGGGCCGCCGAGACGAGGGCCGCGACGGCCGCGGCTTTCGCCTCGTCCTCGTGCGACGACACGACTCGCCGCGTGCTCGCCCGGCCGATGAGGGCTGCGACGACGCCGGCCACGACGATGGCGACGAAGGGGATCACCGCATCGGTGACGACACGCCACCCGTTGTCCGAAGAGAGCCATTCGACGAGATCGTTCCACCACTGCATGGGGCGAACACTACAGCCGAGGTCGAAGGTTGGACGGCTGCGACATGCTGTCGGGGAGGCCGTCACGGTGCCCGGGCGGAGGCATCGGGATCAGGCGAACCGGAAGCAGTCGGTGGCGTCGTCGCGACTCCAGAACTCACCGATCTCGACGAAGCGACGCTGACGGGGCAGGAACCGCTTGGCGCGGTAGCGATCGCCCTGCGGGTCGTCGAAGCGCTCGACGTAGCCCACGATCTCACCGCCGGGTCGGGTCACCCGAGCGAGGTCGTCGTGCACCTGGACGAGGTGCAGGCCGCCCCGGGTCGAGCGCAGGGAGGGCAGGGGAACGCCTGCGTGAGCGTGCGGGGCAGACGGGACGATCGCGTGGTCGAGGGTGCTGCTGGTCATGAGGTGCTCCTGAGGTCATCCGGCCGATGCTGTCGAGAACACCCCTGACGCTAGGGGTGACCACCGACATCGACCTCGGACACCTCGGGCACCTCGGACACCTCGGAGGGCGCGGTGCCCCGTCGGCACCGCGCCGTCCGGTCAGCGGCCCGTGCCGTCGACCGCCAGCGGCTCGATCGCCGCGAGCTCGTCCTCGGTCAGCTCGGCACCGTCGAGGGCGTCGAGGCTGTCGTCCAGCTGGGCCACCGACGAGGCGCCGATGAGGGCGCTGGTCACGGCGGGCTGACGCAGCACCCAGGTGAGCGAGAGCTGCGCGAGCGACTGGCCCCGCGCCTCCGCGATCTCATTCAGGCCGCGGACGCGCGAGAGGTAGGTCTCGTCGAGGGCGTCCTCGGAGAACCACCGGCCCTCGGCCGCGCGCGAGCCCGCGGGAGCACTGCCCGAGAGGTAGCGGTTCGTCAGGAGGCCCCCGGCCAGGGGCGAGAACACGATCGAGCCGACGCCGCGGGTCAGCAGGGTGTCGAAGAGCCCCCGCTCGGGCCGGCGGTCGAACATGTTGTACCGCGGCTGGTGGATCAGCAGCGGCACGCCCTCTGCCGCCAGGGCGTCGATCGCGGCCTCGGTCTGCGCCGGGTCGTAGTTGGAGATGCCGGCGTAGAGCGCCTTGCCCTGCCGGACGGCCGTCGCGAGCGCCCCCATCGTCTCGTCGATCGGGGTCTCGGGGTCGGGGCGGTGCGAGTAGAAGATGTCGACGTGGTCCATGCCGAGCCGCCCGAGGCTGGCCTCGAGCGAGTTGAGCAGGTACTTGCGCGACCCCCCGTCGCCGTACGGCCCGGGGGTCATGTCGTAACCCGCCTTGGACGACACCACGATCTCGTCGCGGTAGGGGCGCAGGTTCGCCGCGGCGATGCGGCCGAACTGTTCTTCGGCCGAGCCGTAGGGCGGGCCGTAGTTGTTCGCCAGGTCGAAGTGGGTGACCCCGCGGTCGAACGCGCGGAGCACGATGTCGCGCTGGGTCTCGAGTCCGCGGTCGGAACCGAAGTTGTTCCAGAAGCCCAGCGAGATGCGGGGCAGCTTGAGCCCGCTGCGGCCCGTGCGGACGTAGTCGAGTCGTGAGTACCGTGCGTCGTCGGCGACGTAGGGCGTGAAGGGTGATCTCATGCGGTCAGCCTAGGGCGGGGCCTCGAGTCGGGAGTAGGTTCACGGGCATGACGACATTCGTTCTCGCCGGCGGTTGCTTCTGGTGCCTCGACGCGGTCTACCGCACCCTCGACGGCGTCACCGAGGTGGTCTCGGGCTCTACCGGCGGAGACACCGTGGAGCCGAGCTACGACGACGTGTGCACCGGCCGGACGGGGCACGCCGAGGCCGTCGCGGTCACCTTCGACCCCGAGAAGATCCCCGCCGACGTCGTCCTCGACGTCTTCTTCACCCTGCACGACCCGCGTCAGCTGAACCGGCAGGGCGCGGACGTCGGCACCCAGTACCGTTCGGCGATGTTCTCCGCCGACGACGAGCAGGCGGTGCTCTTCCGGGCGGCCCGCGACCGCGCCTCCGAGGCCTGGGACGGCGGTGTCGTCACGACCATCGAGCCGCTGCCCACCTGGTACGACGCCGAGGAGCACCACCAGGACTTCTTCGCCAAGAACCCCGGCCAGGGCTACTGCACCGCCGTCGCTCTGCCGAAGGTCACCAAGATCCGCAAGTCGTACGCGAAGTACGTGCTCGCCTCGTAGACGGGCCGCGCCGACCGGCGCGACCGACCGAGAGAAGAGGAAAGGGGCGCTCGACGATGAGTGACCAGAACACCTTGCACCGACAGACCTGGGTGGCCGTGGGCCCGGCAGGCGCGGTCGGCACCATCCTGCGGAGCGACGGCGGCTTCACCGTGCGCCTCTCCGCGAAGGGGACCGACGGCGGCGTCTATCCGACCCTGGCCGTGGCCAAGAGCGCCCTGTTCGCGGCGTTGGGCCCGGGAGCCGAGTACCCCGAGTTCCACGAGCACTGAGGCCTCCGCGGACGACCTCGCGTCGCGTCGTCCCCCGAGCGGCCCCCGTCGTCCTTCTCCACAAGGAGGCGCGGGTGCCGTCCCGGGGGAGTCCCGCCTTCGCGAGACTCCCGTCATGACAGACACCATCACCCTCACAGGGATCATCGCGACCGACCCCCGGGCCCTCGTGACGCAGTCAGGCCTCTCCATCTCGAGCTTCCGGCTCGCCTCGTCGCAACGCCGCTACGACCGCGTCAAGGGCGAGTGGGTGGACGGCGAGACGAACTGGTACACCGTCACGGCCTTCCGCCAGCTCGCCGACAACGTCCTCGCCAGTCTCCGCAAGGGGCAGCGGGTCGTCGTCACCGGGCGGGTCCGCATCCGCTCGTGGGAGTCCGGTGAACGCAGCGGCATGACGGTCGAGGTCGACGCCGACGCGATCGGTCACGACCTCGTCTGGGGAAGGTCGACGTTCGAACGACGGGTCGCGTCCGCCCCGGCCGTCGGACCGGTGGCGCCGACTGCCGCGGGTGGTGACGACCCGGCCGCGACCTCCGGCCTGGACGGGGCGGCACCCCGGACGGAGGGCGACGGTGGGGCCGGTCACGGAGGTCCCTCGGACGGTTCCGCCTCGGATGCGTCCTCGTCCGGCCCCGACCGGGTGGCGGTCCCGGACGAGGGTGCGGACTGGGGTGCTCCACCGGCCATCGGTGCCGACGAGGCGCCGGCCCCGTTCTGAGCTCCGGAGCGCCCCCGTGCTCCCGGCCCGCGGGTCGGTACGCCGTAGACTCGACACGGCTCGCCGACCCGCGGCCGCCACCCGCGACGAAGGGCACCTGTGCACGGTTCGAGACCCCCACGCGGCCTGGGGCTCGCCGCGATCCTGCTGGCCGTGGCGGTCCCCCTCGCGGGCTGCACCTCGTCCCCCGAGCCGGCACCGACGACGCAGCCCACGGCGACGTCGACGGGCGCTCCGGCGTTCTCGTCCGAGTCGACGACGGCCGAGGCGCTGGCCCACTTCGACGAGGTGAACGCGGCGACCGTCGCCGCGAACGCCCGCCCGGGCGGGCGCGCGGTCGTCGACGCGCTCGTGGCTGCGGGCTTCGACAAGTCGTCGATGCAGGTCACCGCCGACACGACCTCGATCGGCCGCGACGCCGACAGCGTGCAGTTCTCCGTGCTCTGGGGTCAGGACTGCCTGATCGGGCAGGTCTCGGGCGCGGGGTACACGAGCCAGACGGCGCCGGTGCTCGGCACGGGCGCCTGCCTCGTGGGGTCGACCCGAGCCATCGACTGGTGACGACGGGGGCGGGGCCCCGCCCGATAGACTCGCTGCCATGGCCGAATACATTTACTCGATGGTGCGCGCCCGCAAGGCGGTCGGCGACAAGCTGATCCTCGACGACGTCACCATGTCGTTCATCCCGGGGGCGAAGATCGGTGTCGTGGGGCCGAACGGCGCCGGCAAGTCGACGATCCTCAAGATCATGGCGGGGCTCGACACCCCCAGCAACGGCGAGGCGAAGCTCAGCCCCGGTTACTCGGTCGGCATCCTCATGCAAGAGCCCGAGCTCGACGAGACCAAGACCGTCCTCGAGAACGTCCAAGAGGGCGTGGGGCCGATCAAGCAGAAGCTCGACCGCTTCAACGAGGTCTCGGCCGCCATGGCCGAGCCCGACGCCGACTTCGACGCGCTGCTCGCCGAG
This sequence comes from Frigoribacterium sp. CFBP 8751, assembly GCF_014841545.1. NCBI lineage: Bacteria > Bacillati > Actinomycetota > Actinomycetes > Micrococcales > Microbacteriaceae > Frigoribacterium > Frigoribacterium sp. CFBP 8751. The sequence continues at coordinate 205,871 of NZ_JACYUB010000005.1, read as the reverse complement.
ATGGGCACCTTGCAAGAAGAGATCGACGCCGCCGACGCGTGGGACCTCGACTCCCAGCTCGAGCAGGCCATGTCGGCCCTGCGCACGCCTCCGGGTGACGCCGAGGTCGCGAACCTCTCCGGTGGTGAGAAGCGCCGCGTCGCGCTGTGCAAGCTCCTGCTGCAGAAGCCCGACCTCCTGCTCCTCGACGAGCCCACCAACCACCTCGACGCCGAGAGCGTGCTCTGGCTCGAGCAGCACCTCAGCAAGTACCCCGGCGCCGTGCTCGCCGTGACCCACGACCGGTACTTCCTCGACCACGTCGCCGAGTGGATCGCCGAGGTCGACCGCGGCCGTCTCTACCCCTACGAGGGCAACTACTCGACCTACCTCGAGAAGAAGGGCGAGCGCCTCCAGGTCCAGGGCAAGAAGGACGCCAAGCTCGCGAAGCGCCTCGCGTCCGAGCTCGAGTGGGTCCGAAGCAACGCCAAGGGCCGCCAGGCCAAGTCGAAGGCGCGTCTGGCCCGCTACGAAGAGATGGCGAACGAGGCCGAGCGCACGCGCACCTTGGACTTCGAAGAGATCGTGATCCCCGTGGGCCCGCGCCTCGGCTCGCAGGTCATCGACGCCAAGAAGCTGCACAAGGCGTTCGGCGAGCGGGTGCTCATCGACGACTTGTCGTTCACCCTGCCCCGCAACGGCATCGTCGGCGTCATCGGCCCGAACGGCGTCGGCAAGACGACCCTCTTCAAGACGGTCGTCGGCCTCGAGCCGCTCGACGGCGGAGAGCTGAAGGTCGGCGAGACGGTCGACATCTCGTACGTCGACCAGAGCCGTGGCGGCATCGACCCGAACAAGAACCTGTGGGAGGTCGTGTCCGAGGGGCACGACTACATCCAGGTCGGCAAGACCGAGATCCCGTCGCGGGCCTACGTGTCGCAGTTCGGCTTCAAGGGTCCCGATCAGCAGAAGAAGGCCGGCGTGTTGTCCGGTGGTGAGCGCAACCGTCTCAACCTGGCGCTGACCCTCAAGCAGGGCGGCAACCTGCTGCTGCTCGACGAGCCCACCAACGACCTCGACGTCGAGACCCTGGGCAGCCTCGAGAACGCGCTGCTCGAGTTCCCCGGCTGTGCCGTGGTCATCACGCACGACCGGTGGTTCCTCGACCGCATCGCGACGCACATCCTCTCGTGGGAGGGCCTGAACGACGACGGCACCCCCAACTGGTACTGGTTCGAGGGCAACTTCGAGGCGTACGAAGAGAACAAGGTCGAGCGCCTCGGTGCCGACGCGGCGAAGCCGAGCTCGGCCACGTACCGCAAGCTCACGCGCGACTGACCGGCACCCCACCGTCATGACCCGCCTGCACGTGCCGACCCGAGTCCGCTGGAGCGATCTCGACGGGTACCGACACGTGAACAACGCGTCGATGCTGCGCCTCCTCGAGGAGGCGCGCATCGACGCGTTCTGGTCGGCCGACGGGGCGATCGACGAGCGGTCGTCGGCCGCCGTCCTCGACGGCAGCCCGAACGCCACGACGATGACGCTCATCGCCCGTCAAGAGCTCGAGTACCTGATCCCCATCCCGTACCTGCGGGCCCCACTCGACGTGCAGATCTGGGTCGGACGTCTCGGCGGAGCGAGCCTCGAGGTCTGCTACGAGGTCTGGTCGCCCGAGGGCGTCGAACCCCGGCAGCTGTTCACGAAGGCCGCCACCACGATCGTGCTCGTCGACTCGGCGACCGACCGGCCACGACGCATCTCGGACGTCGAGCGCGACGCCTGGTCACCGTTCGTCGAAGAGCCCCTCGCCTTTCGCCGGCGCTGACCCGGCACGCGTCCCGTCAGCCTCGTGGCACCCGCACCATGCCCTCTTGCGCGACGCTCGCCACGAGCGTGCCCGCTCGGTCGTAGATGCGACCGAGCGAGAGCCCGCGGCCACCGACCGCGTTGGGGCTCTCTTGCACGTAGAGCAACCACTCGTCGACACGCGCGGGGCGGTGCCACCACATGGCGTGGTCGAGGCTCGCGACCTTGAGGCCGGGGGTGACGAACGCGACGCCGTGGCGGCGGTAGATCGGTTCGAGCAGGGTGTAGTCGCTGGCGTAGAGCAGGGCGGCGCGGTGGAGGTCGGCGTCGTCGGGCAGCGGGCCCGTCGCCTTGAGCCAGACGGCCTGGTGGGCGACGTGGTCGCCCTCGACGCTGAAGAACACGGGCGACGGCACGTGACGCATGTCGAACGGGCGCCGCGCCCACGACTGGGCGACGGGGTTGTCGACGGCCGACAGCAGTTCGGCGTCGCTCGGGACGCCCTCGGGGTCGGGCAGCCCGGTGGGCATGTCGACCTGGTGGTCGAGCCCCTCGTCGGGGGTCTGGAAGGACGCGATCATCGAGAAGATCGGCACCCCGTCCTGCGAGGCCTGGGTGCGTCGGGTCGCGAACGAGCGGCCGTCGTGGATGCGGTCGACCGTGAACGTGATGGGGATGGTGAGGTCGCCGGGCCGCAGGAAGTACGAGTGCAGCGAATGGACGTCGCGTCCACCGCCGACGGTGCGCTGGGCGGCCACGAGGGCCTGCGCCGCGACCTGTCCGCCGAACACGCGACCGAGCGGCTCGGGTTGTGACCCCCCGGTGAAGACGTCCTGCCCGCCGACGTTGCCCGCCGGCGAGAGGTCGAGGGTGGACAGCAGGCTCTGCAGCGGATCGACGGTCACCCGATGTAGTTTAGGGGGCCGATGAACGACGCATTCACCCTCCCCGACTCCCTGTCCCTCAGCGATCTCGCGACCTATCTCGGGCGTGCGGGCCGGGTCGAGGACGGCTCGGTCCGGCTCATCGCCGGCTCGGGCGTCCTCGCCGTCTACGTCGCCGTCTTCTACCCGATGGGGCTGCTCGACTCGAGCCCCACGGTGCTCGGACTGCGCACCTTCCAGCTCGACGACCGTCCCGAGTTCGACGCCGTGGTGCCGGTCCGGTCGTTGAAAGAGCGCCTCGTGCGCCTGCAGAACGACGTCGTAGACCCGACCGCGCCCGTCACCGTGTCCGTGCCCGCCACGGTCAACACGGTCACCTGGGCGGCCATCTCACCGCCGCGGGGCGGCTGGGCACGGCTCGAACCGATCGAGTCCGACCGCCTCCGCTCGACGGCCGAGGCGGGCATCGCCCGCGTCGCCGAGGCGATCCCGACGGGCACGGGCGAGCAGATCGTGCACCGGGTGAGGGCCGACGTGTGGTCGGCACCCGTCGAGGGCGCCGAGGGAGTCCCCGCAGGTGCCGGCTTCGGTGCGCTCAGCCTCGGCTTCCTCGACGGCGAGGACGAGGTCGCCGTCTTCGAGACGGGCACCTGGACGCGCCTCACGACGCCCAAGGGCCACGTCCTCGTCAAGCGTCGGTCGTCCCTGCTCTGACGCGGTCCGCGGTCGTCAGCGCTCGAAGGTGTTGACCATGGCCTGGGCGGCGCGGTCGAGGTAACCCCAGAGCATCGCGTCGTCGAGGGGTGCGAGTTCGAGTTCGTCGACGGCCACCCGCATGTGTTGCAGCCAGTGGTCGCGCGCCTCGGGCGTCACCCGGAACGGCATGTGCCGCATGCGCAGGCGGGGGTGCCCGCGCTCCTGGCTGTAGGTGGTGGGCCCACCCCAGTACTGCTCGAGGAACCCCGTCAAGCGCTGGATCGCGCCCTCGAGATCGGCCTCGGGATACATCGGCCAGAGCACCTCGTCGGTCCGGACGCCCTCGTAGAAGCGACGGACCAACTTCTCGAAGGTCGGCCGCCCGCCGATCTGCTGCCAGAAGTTGCCCTGGGCGGCGTCGTCACCGAGACCCCGCCGGACGGTGACCGGCACGGCCGACGGCGGGGGAGTCACGGGCTGCGCGGTGGACGGGCGTGGCGTCAGCGGGATGTCGGTCATTTGCGCTTGCTCCGCGGCACGTGGGGCGTCGGCACCGTGCGCGGCGCCCGGGCGCCCTGGACCGAGGAGGCGCTGTCGAAGCCGGTCAGGACGACGCTCGTCAACGAGGGCAGCACGATGTCCATGGCGTCCAGGGTCTTCTTGAGGCGCGACCGCAGCTCGCGGTCGACGTTGTCGCGATCGGAGGACCTGGTCTTGGCGACGATGCGGATCACCACGTGTTCCTCGGAGATCGACTGGATGCCCCAGACCTCGGGCTGGTCGATGATGGCGCGCTTCCACTTGGGGATCGCCGCGAGCTCGTTGGCCGTGTTCAGCATGGCGTCCTGCACCTGGTCGACGTCGGCGGAGTACGGCACGGCGAGGTCGATGACCACCCGCGTCCAGCCCTGCGACATGTTGCCCACGCGCAGGATCTCGCCGTTGCGCACGAACCACAGCACGCCGTTGACGTCGCGGACCTGCGTGACGCGGATGCCGACGGCCTCGACGACGCCGGCCGCGGGCCCGACGTCGACGACGTCGCCCACCCCCAGCTGGTCCTCGGCGACCATGAAGATGCCGTTGAGCATGTCTTTCACGATGTTCTGGGCACCGAATGCGAGACCCGCCCCCACGACCCCGGCGGCGCTGACGATGGCGACGGCGTTGAAGTTGAGCTCGCCGAGGATCAACACGAGTGCGATGCCCGCGACGACGACCGTGACCACGTTGTTCAGCACGCTGCCGAGCGTGCGAGTGCGCTGCACGACCCGGACCGCCTGGAGGGGAGAGGCCATGAGGGCCTGCGTGTCGTCGACGTTCTGCTTGCGTTTGATGCCGTTCACGACCTGGTCGACGACCCGACGGATCGTGAAGTGCAGGGCGACGCGCAACAACACCGCGACGAGCAGGATCGCGACGATCCGGATGGGAACGCGCCACATCGTCCAGAACGCGTCCCAGTCGAAGGCGATCGGGGCGGCGGGGTCGGTGGCAGCTGCGAGGAGGAGGTCCATATGAGCGACAAGTCAAGCACGCCGCCGCGACCTCACCCGGGAGGCGCCTGGACGCCGGAACGGCGGGCCCTGTGAGAGGGCCCGCCGTCCGGTTCGTTCGTCGGGTCGTCGTGCGACCCGGGGCGCGACTACTGCTGGTCGACCGCCTGCACCCGCAGGGCCCGCTCGACGCCCGCGACGCTCTCGCTCACGATGCGGCGCAGGGCCGGCGTCTCGGGGTTCGCCTCGAGCCACGCGTAGGACGCGTCGACGAGCGCCTGGTCGGCGAGGCCGGCCGGGTACAGCCCCGAGACGAGGGTGTCGGCGATGTGGTAGCTGCGCGACTCCCAGATGCCGGTGAGCGACGAGAAGTAGCGCTCGACGAGCGGCTGCAGGATCGCCGGGTCGTTCGTGTGCTGGTACCCGAGGGTCGTCGCCCGGACGATGGCGTTGGGCTGGTCGGCGCTGTCGACGACCGACGCGAAGGCGGCGAGCTTGCCCTCGGTGGTCGCGATCGTCGCACGGGCCCGTGCGGCCGCCTGGGCACCGTTCGCCGTGTTGTCCTCGGCGAGGGCGGCGTCGATCTCGGCCTCGCCGGCACCGCCGACGAGCACGAGGCCCTCGAGCAGCTGCCAGCGCAGGTCGGTGTCGACGGTGAGGCCCTCGAGGGCGAGCGATCCGTCGAGCAGACCGGCCAGCGCCTCCTCGTGCGCCTCGGTGGACGCGATCGCGGCGAAGAAGGTGACGAACTGGAACTGCGCGTCGGACCCGGCCTCGGCGCCCTGGGCCAGGGCCCAGAGGCCGTCGCCGACCTCGGTGATCGTGGAGGCGCGGCGTGCGGGTGCGACGTAGCTGCGGGCGGTCTGCAGCAGCTGCGAGAGCGTGGTGCGGATCGTCGTCGACTCGGTCTCGGTCGCGATGTTGTCGAGCACGAGTCGCACGTAGTCCGAGGCCGAGGTCTCGGCGTCGCGCGTCGCGTCCCAGACCGAGCCCCAGACGAGGGCACGGGCCAGCGGGTTCGAGATCGTCGACAGGTGCGCGATCGCGGTGGCGAGCGACACCTCGTCGAGGCGGATCTTCGCGTAGGCGAGGTCGTCGTCGTTGATCAGCACGAGGTCGCCGCGCTTCAGGCCGACCAGCTCGGGCACCTCGGTGCGGGTGCCGTCGACGTCGATCTCGACGCGGTCGGTGCGCACCAGGGCGTCGCCCTGCAGAGCGTAGAGGCCGATGGCGAGGCGGTGCGGGCGGATGGTGGGGTGGTCGGCCGGGGCCTCTTGCAACACGGCGAACGACGTGATGACGCCGTCCTCGTCGACGTCGAGCTCGGGACGCAGCGTGTTGACGCCCGCGGTCTCGAGCCAGAGCTTCGACCAGCTGGTCAGCTCACGGCCCGAGGTCGCCTCGAGCTCGACGAGCAGGTCACCCAGCTCGGTGTTGGAGTGGTGGTGCTTCTTGAAGTACGCGGCGACGCCGGCGTAGAAGGCGTCGATGCCCACCCAGGCGACGAGCTGCTTCAGCACCGACCCGCCCTTGGCGTAGGTGATGCCGTCGAAGTTGACCTGGACGTCTTCGAGGTCGGTGATCGTGGCCACGACGGGGTGGGTCGAGGGCAGCTGGTCCTGGCGGTAGGCCCAGCTCTTCTCCATCGCCTGGAAGGTGGTCCAGGCCTCGGTCCACTCGGTCGCCTCGGCGGTCGAGATGGTCGAGGCCCACTCGGCGAACGACTCGTTCAGCCAGAGGTCGTTCCACCACTTCATCGTGACGAGGTCGCCGAACCACATGTGGGCGAGCTCGTGCAGGATCGTGACGACGCGGCGTTCCTTGATGGCGTCGGTCACCTTGCTGCGGAAGACGTAGGTCTCGACGAAGGTGACGGCACCCGCGTTCTCCATGGCGCCGGCGTTGAACTCGGGCACGAAGAGCTGGTCGTACTTCTCGAAGGGGTACGCGTAGTCGAACTTGTCCTCGTAGTAGGCGAAGCCCTGACGGGTCTTCTCGAAGATGTAGTCGGCGTCGAGGTACTCCGTGAGCGAGCGACGCGTGAAGATGCCGAGCGGGATCGTGCGGCCGTCGGAGCTGGTGAGGTCGCTGCGGACGACGTCGTACGGGCCGGCGATGATCGCCGTGACGTAGCTCGAGAGCACGGGCGTGGGCGAGAACGTCCAGGTGCCGGTCTCGCCGTCGACGACGGGGTCGGGGGTGGTCTGGTTGCTGACGACCTGCCAGCGTGCGGGCGCGGTGACCGTGAACTGGAACGTCGCCTTGAGGTCGGGCTGCTCGAAGACCGCGAAGACGCGGCGGCTGTCGGGCACCTCGAACTGCGAGTAGAGGTAGACCTCGCCGTCGACCGGGTCGACGAAGCGGTGCAGGCCCTCGCCGGTGTTGGTGTACTCGGCGTCGGCGACGACCTCGAGCACGTTGTCGGCGGCCAGCTCGGCGAGCTGGATGCGGACGCCGTCGGAGACCGCGTCGACGTCGAGCGCGGTGCCGTTGAGGGTCACCGAGTGCACGGTGCGGGTGAGCGCGTCGATGAACGTCGACGCGCCGGGGGTGGCGGTGAAGCGCACGGTGGTCGAGCTGCCGAACACCTCGTCGCCACGGGTCAGGTCGAGGGCGATCTCGTACGACTGGACGTCGACGACGCTCTTGCGCTCTTGCGCCTCGACGCGGGTGAGGTTCTCTCCGGGCACGCTGGCTCCATCCGTCTGGGGGGTGAGGGGGGACTCGTGGTCCGCTGAGAGCCTAGACCGGCTGTACGACACCGGGGTGTTGACTGAGGGCATGACCGACACCCCCGTCCCCGCGCCCCACACCGTCGTCGACTTCTGGTTCGACCCCTCGTGCCCCTGGGCCTGGATGACCAGTCGTTGGGTCGACGAGGTCGCGAAGCACCGCGACCTCGACGTCACCTTCCACGTCATGAGCCTCGCGGTGCTCAACGAGGAGAACGACGTCAGCGACGAGTACAAGGCGAACTTCGCCCGCATGCTGCGCTACACGCGTCTCGTCACGGCGGCGGGCGAGCTCCACGGTCAGCAGATCGTCAAGCCCCTTTACGACGCCCTGGGCACCCGCATCCACCACGAGGGCGAGAAGGACGGCGACGTCGTCATCGCCGGTGCCGTGGCCGAGGTCGGACTGCCCGCCGAGTTCGCGCGGTACGCCGACGGTGACGAGTTCGACGAGCAGATGCGCGCCAGCCACTTCGACGGCATCGGCCGCGTCGGTCAGGACGTCGGCACCCCCGTCATCGCCGTCGACGGCGTGGCCTTCTTCGGCCCCGTCATCTCGCCCGCGCCGAAGGGCGACGAGGCCGTGCGCCTCTGGGACGGCGTCGTCGCCGTGGCGTCGTACCCGGGGTTCTTCGAGATCAAGCGCTCTCGCACGGTCGGGCCGATCTTCGACTGAGGACCCGCGCCTGCTCGGGCCCCGACGACGGACCACGAGGAGGCGCGGTGCCGGTCGGCCCCGTCGTGGCCCGGTTCTAGGATGGTCACCATGCGCATCCACGTGGCGACCGATCACGCCGGCCTCGACTTCAGCACGACCGTCATCCAGCACCTCACCGACGCGGGCCACGACGTGACCGACCACGGTCCGACGAGCTACGAGCCGCTCGACGACTACCCCTCGTTCTGCATCGCGGCGGCGCGGGCGACCGTGCGTGACCAGCGTGCCGGTCACGAGGCGCTCGGAGTCGTCTTCGGCGGCTCGGGCAACGGCGAGCAGATCGCCGCGAACAAGGTCGAGGGCGTCCGGGCGGCCCTGGTCTGGAACGACTCGACCGCGAAGCTCGCCCGCCAGCACAACGACGCCAACGTCATCGCGATCGGTGCACGTCAGCACACCGAGGCCGAGGCGCTCGCGTTCATCGACGCCTTCGTCGCCGAGCCGTTCAGCCACGACGAACGCCACGTGCGCCGCATCGCGCAGGTCGGCGAGTACGAGACCACGGGCGCGATCGCCGGTCACCCGGTCGACTGACGACGTAACGTCGAGAGCGGCGGGACCCCGACCGGGGCCTCGCCGCTCCGTCGTCTCCGCCGTCGAGCGCGAGACCGACACACCGACCACCAGAGAGGTGCCGCCGTGCCCGAGGGCCATTCCGTCCACCGCATCGCCAACCAGTTCGAGCAGAGTTTCGTCGGCCACCGCGTCGAGGTGAGCTCGCCCCAGGGCCGGTTCGCCGACGGTGCGACCCGGCTCGACGGCGCCACGATGGTCGACGCGAAGGCCGTCGGCAAGCAGATGTTCCTCGAGTTCGACAACGGGCTCTGGCTGCACGTGCACCTGGGGCTCTACGGCGCCTGGGACTTCGCCGGCGACATCGCCACGGGCCACTCGATGGCCGAGTCGCGGACGCGCCGGGCGGCGACCCGCAAGGCCGAGAACGCTCCCGACGACGACGGCGAGGACTCGATGGCCAGCATCGGTGCCCCTCGCAGGACGCGCGTGAGAATGGCCGAGCAGGAGAAGACCGAGGACGACATCGAGTCGTTCCCGCCCGAGCCCGTCGGGCAGGTGCGCGTGCGTCTGCTGACCGACACCGCCGTCGGCGACCTCCGTGGCCCGACGAAGTGCGAGGTCCTCGACGCGGCCGGGGTCGACCTGGCGATCTCGAAGCTCGGCCCCGACCCCTTGGTCGACTCGCCCAAGAAGGGCAGCGACCGCTTCGTCACGACCGTCCGCAAGAAGCGCACCCCGATCGGCCTTCTGCTGATGGACCAGAGCGTGGTCAGCGGCATCGGCAACATCTACCGCGCCGAGTTGCTGTTCCGGGCCCGGCTCGACCCGCACACGCCCGGCAACCAGGTGCCCGAAGAGGTGCTGCGTGCCCTCTACAAGGACTGGACGAAGCTGCTCAAGAGCGGCGTCGAGCTCGGCCAGATGATGACCATGGACGGCCTCACCAAGGCCCAGCACGCCAAGGCACTGCGCAGCCGAGCCGACCGACACTGGGTCTACCACCGTGAGGGCCTGCCCTGCCGGGTCTGCGGCACGAACATCGTGATGGAGATGGCCGCGGGCCGCAAGCTCTACTGGTGCCCGACCGACCAGGTGTGACCGGGCCGCCGTGTCACGTCCCCGTCACGGCTTCCGGTCGCGGCTGAAACCTGTGCCAGGGTGACACCATGCGGCACACCCCCACGTTCGTCCTGTCCGACGTCGACGAGGTCAAGCGGTTGATCCGCGAGAACCCGTGGGCCACGATCGTGTCCCACACGGCCGTGGGACTCGTGGCGTCGCACTACCCGGTCGTGCTCGAGCAGGACGACGACGACCCCGACGCCATCGTGGTCGTCAGCCACGTCGGCCGCCCCGACGAGCGCTCGCACGAGCTCGGTGAGCACGAGGTCATGGTGATCGTCCAGGGCCCGCACGGCTACGTCTCGCCCGGCTGGTACCCGGCCAAGCAGATCATCCCCACCTGGAACCACGTGACGGCGCATCTCTGGGGCACGCCCGAGATCCTCTCCGACGACGAGAACTTCCGCGTGCTGGGCGAGCTCGTCGACCACTTCGAGCGCGTCATGCCCGAGCCGTCGACGCTCACCCTCGACGAGGCAGGCTCGCGACGGGTCGCGAAGGGCACCGTCGGCATCCGCCTGCGCGTGACCCGGTTCGACGCCCGCGCCAAACTCAGCCAGAACAAGGCGCCCGAGGTCGTCGACCGCATCGTCGACGAGCTCGAGCACGGCGACCACTACGCGCAGCCGGCGCTCGCCGCCGAGATGCGCCGGGTGCGCGACCGATGACGGTCGGCGGCGGCACCCCGGCCGAGGAGGCGCGGCGCACGCTGCTGAGGGACGTCCGCCTGGTCGGTGGCGGGCCCGCCCCCGTGGACGTCCTGCTCGACGGCGGCCGCGTCGTCGCGCTCGCGTCCGGTCTCGCCCCCGACGGTGCCGAGGTCGTCGACCTCGACGGCCGCTGGCTCGCCCCGGGCCTCTGGGACTCCCACGTCCACATGGACCAGTGGGCGCTGGTGCGCCGTCGCCTCGACCTGTCGCGGGCGAGGTCCGCCGCCGAGGCGGCCTCGATCGTGGGGGAGCGCCTGCGCGACGAGCCGGTCGAGGCGGGAGGCACCCTCGTCGGCTACGGCTTCCAGGACGCGCTCTGGCCCGACGCCCCGAGTCGGGCGCTGCTCGACTCGGTGGCGGGCGACGTGCCGGTCGTCCTGGTCAGCAACGACCTGCACTCCGTCTGGCTCGACTCGGCAGCCCTGGCCCGTCACGGTCACGCCGACCATCCGACCGGTCTGCTGCGTGAGCAGCCGGCCTTCGACGTCAGCGCCGCCGTGAGCGTCGTGCCGGACGAGCAGCTCGACCGGTGGGTGGCCGAGGCCGTCGACGCGGCCGCCGCGCGCGGGGTCGTCGGCGTCGTCGACCTCGAGATGACGCTGTCGCTCGACCGCTGGAGCCGCCGCGTGGCCGGCGGGACCCGCGGGCTGCGCATCCGTCCCGGGGTCTACCCGCGCGACCTCGACGCCGTCGTCGCCCGCGGGCTGCGCACCGGCGACGAGATCCCGGGCACCGACGGGCTCGTCACGATGGGGCCGTTCAAGATCATCACCGACGGCTCCCTCGGCACCCGAACCGCGTGGTGCCACGACCCGTACCCCGGGCTCGAGGACGACCCCGCGGCCCGGGGGCTGCGCATCTACGAGACCGACGAGCTCGTCGGGTGGCTGCGCCGCGCCTCCTCGGCGGGGTTCGTGCCGGCCGTGCACGCGATCGGCGACGCCGCGAACGCCCAGGCGCTCGACGCCCTCGAGGAGGTCGGCTGTGGCGGCAGCGTCGAGCACGCGCAGTTGCTCGACGCGCGCGACGTCGAGCGGTTCGCGCGCCTCGGCATCGTGGCCAGCGTCCAGCCGGAGCACGCCATGGACGACCGCGACGTGGCCGACCGCTTCTGGGCCGGTCGCACCGGTCGCGCCTTCGCCTTCGAGAGCCTCGTCGCCGCCGGCGTCCGCCTGCAGCTCGGCTCGGACGCCCCCGTGGCGCCGCTCGACCCCTGGGTCGCGATGGCCGCGGCGATCTCACGCTCGCGTGACGGACGCGAGCCGTGGCACCCAGAACAGCGACTGGTCGCCTCGGCGGCGCTCGCCGCGTCGACCGGCGGCCGGGCACGGGTCGAGGTGGGGTCGGTGGCCGACCTCGTCGTCACCGAGGTCGACCCGCTCACCGCGACGGACGACCAGCTGCGCCGGATGCCCGTCGTCGGCACGGTGCTGGCGGGTCGGTGGACGCACCGCACGCTCTGACGGGGCGGTGTCGACCCGACACGGCGAAGGCCGCCACCCCGGGCGGGGTGGCGGCCTTCGTCCGTCTGGCGAGGGGGTCAGCCGGCGACGTGCGCGGCGAGGAACCAGCGGTCCTTCTCGAGGCCCCGCGAGATCTCGATCGCGACGTCCTGGCTCGAGGCGTCGAGCTCACCGAGCTCGTCGATGGCCTCGCGGACGGCGACGAGCGAGGCGTCGATCTGGGCGACCAGCTCGGCGATGGTGACGTCGATCTGGTTGAAGCCGGGGGAGGTCGGGGGGATGACGGTCTTGGCGGCGACGGTCTCGATGCGTCCGTCGACCGGCAGGCCGAGGGCGACGACGCGCTCGGCGGCGAGGTCGGCCCATTCGCGGGCGTGGTCGACGACCACGTCGATGAGTTCGTGGACGGCGACGAACGCGATGCCGCGCACGTGCCAGTGGGCCTGCTTGCCGTTGACCGACAGGGCCGTCATGTCCGTGACGATCTGGCTGAGGAACTGGGCGACGCCGGCGGCGACGTCGGGGTCGACGGAACCCTGGGGGACGGTGCGGGTGATGTCGGTCATGACGTGGTCCTTTCCTAGACGATGGAGGCAACGCTAGACGTCTGGGAGAATTCCGCAAGCAAGCTGAGGCTCGGCTCACCTAGGCCAGCCTCACCTCACCCCGCTCGTGAGGGGGGATAACCCCACCGGCGTTCCGGGCGCTGGCACCATGGGGTGGACGCCCCGCGCAGACCAGGCTCGAAGGCATGATCCAGGAGACCACCATCACCGCCGCGAACCCCTACCTCTCGCCCCCGTCCCGCCCCGGCGGCTACCGACGACGCTGGCGCGAGTTGCCTCGCGAACTCGGCTACGTCGCGCTCTCGGCCGTCCTCGTCGTCATCGTGACGGTGGCCGCCTCGTTGTTCCTGCACACGGTCAGCGGGTCGAGCGACTCGTTGTTCACCCTCGTCTTCCTCGCGATCGTCGTCTTCGGCGCGCTGTGGATCGCCCGGTGGTTCGGCACCTTCGAGGTGCTCCGCCTGGGCTGGGCCAGCGACCGTCCGATCCGACCCGTCGACTGGACTCCCAACACCGCATGGGGTCGGTCCACGAACCGCTTCGTGCGGGCGGTCTCGGTCTTCGCCAACCCGCACTACTGGCTGTACCTGCTCTACGGCGTCGTGGTCTTCCCGATCGTCGCGGGCTTCACGACCTTCGTCCTCGTGAGCCTGCTGGCCGGCCCGGTGCTCGCGGTCCTCGGGGTCGTGCTCGTCTTCCAGGCGTTGCCGCCGTTCGACACCTTCAACTGGGCGTCCGCGATCGGCAACGGCGGAGGCGCGGTGCTCGTCGTCCTCGCGCTCGCCCTCTTCGCCGTGGTCGTCCTGGTCTACCCCTACGTCGTGCACGGGTTCGTCGTCATGCACCAGGCGATCGCCGGCGTGATGCTCGGCGGGTTCCGCAGCGAGCAGCTCGAGGTCGAGCTCGCCGACCGAGAGATCTCGCGCACGGCCGCCCTGTCCGCCGAGGGCACGGCCCTCCGCCGGCTCGAGCGCGACATCCACGACGGGCCCCAGCAGCGCCTCGTGCGCCTGCAGATGGACCTCGCGGCGGCCTCCCGCGCCGTCGACACCGATCCCGAGAAGAGCAAGTCCCTCATCGAGGAGGCGCGGGTGCAGTCCCGCGAGGCCCTCGAGGAGCTGCGCGCCCTGTCCCGCGGTTTCGCGCCTCCGTTGCTCCTGGACCGCGGCCTGGTCGCGGCACTCGAGTCGCTCGTCGACCGCTCGGTGGTTCCGACCACGATGCTCAACCGGGTGCCCGCGCACGTCGCGATCCCGAGCGACATCGAGCGCAACGCGTACTTCATCGCGTCCGAACTGGTGACGAACACGGGCAAGCACGCCGAGGCGGCCAGCGCCGACCTCGTGCTGCGCACGCGCCAGGCTCCCGACGGCATCGGCACGCTGCTCGAGCTCGTCGTGACCGACGACGGACGCGGCGGTGCCGGCCTGCGCGACGGCCACGGTCTCGCCGGGGTGCAGGAGCGCCTCGTGGGCCTCGGCGGCTTCCTCGACATCAGCAGCCCGCAGGGCGGGCCGACCATCGTCACGGTGAGCATCCCGATGACGATCGAGGTGCCGAGCAACCCGACGATGCCGCTGCCGACCGAGCCGCTGCCGCCGTTCTCGTCGACGGCCGTGACCGAGCCGCTGCCCGACGGGGCGCTGCCCGACGGGCCGCTCGACCCGCCGGCCGGGCCGCCCGCGCGACCGTAGTCCGTGGGCCGCGCCCGTAGTCTGGACGCGTGAGTCTCGAGAGCCCCTCCCGTCAGCCCCTCCGCGTCGTCGTCGCCGACGACTCGGTGCTGCTGCGGGAGGGGCTCGTCCGACTCCTCGACGAGATCGGGGTCGAGGTCGTCGGGGCGTACGGCGACGCCGACTCCTTGCTGGCCGACCTGGACGAGGTCCGTCCCGACATCGCCGTGCTCGACGTCCGCATGCCGCCGACCCACACCGACGAGGGCGTCCGGGCCGCGATCGAGGCGCGACGCCGTCGGCCCGACCTCGGCATCCTGCTGCTGTCGCAGTACGTCGAGGTGGCCTACGCCCGCGACCTGCTCGAAGCGGGCTCGGGCGGGGTCGGCTACCTGCTCAAGGACCGCATCGCCTCGTTCGACGAGTTCCGTGACGCGCTCGGGCGGGTGTCCGACGGCGGCACGGTCCTCGACCCGCAGGTGGTCTCGCAGCTGCTGGGTCGTCGCAGCGACCCGCTCGCCGCGCTCACGCCGCGTGAGCGAGAGGTGCTGACGCTGATGGCCGAGGGGCGCACGAACGCCGCCATCGCGGCCGAGCTGGTCATCGGCACGGGTGCGGTGGAGAAGAACGTCACCTCGATCTTCCAGAAGCTCCTGCTCGAGGACAGCGGCACCGACCACCGTCGGGTGCTGGCGGTGCTCGCCTTCCTACAGCGCTGAGTCGGCTCGTCCCCGGTTCGGTGGAGCTCGCGACCGGCTGACAGAGCGCCGGACGGGTGTCGTCAGCTGGTCGTGCCCGGCGCGCCGTCGGCCGGGTCGGCGGGGGAGTCCGCCTGAGGGGCTACGGCCCGCGGGCCCGCCACGTCGAGGACGGCGTCGCGTAGCGCGTGGCCGAGGGCCTCGTAACCGGCTGTCGTGGGGTGGATGCCGTCGACGGTCGTGCCGGCGGCGAAGACGTCGCCCGCCCGGGCGAACCCCCAGGGGTCGGTGAACGTCCAGCCCTTGTCGGCGACGTAGCGCTCGAGTTGCCCCTCGTACCGCGCCGCGGCCCGCGGTGCACGGTCGTAGGGCGGGATCGCGGCCACGACGACGTGCTCCGGCCGGATCGTGTCGACGATGGCGTCGTAGGACGCGGCGGACTCGGCGAAGCTCAGCCCGAGGCGCACGTCGTTCGTGCCGGACATCAGCACGAGGACGTCGACGTCGGCGACCGGGCGCACCGCCGCGGCCTGCTCCTGCACTGTCGAGCCGCCCTTGGCGTAGCCACCCACGTAGTCGATGCCGTCGCCCTGGGCGTAGGTCATCCAGGTGTCGGCGGTGAGCCCGGCGCTCAGCAGACGACCGCCCCCGGCGGTCAACGAGTCGCCGACGATCGCGACCCGCACGCCCCCCGAGCTCGGAGCGACGGCCACGCCGGGCCCGGCCGCGGCCTGCGCGATCGCGCCGGACCCGGAGGCGCGGGTCGCCTCGGTCGGAGGGGCGGCGCATCCGGCCGCGAGGGTGGCCACGACCGCACCGACCAGCGCGACCCGTGCGAACGTCGCGCGTCTCATGTGGCCATCTTGGGTCACGTCGCGCCGAGAAAAATCATCCGCCAGCACGACTTCCCCCCGAGCCGGCCGAGAGACCCCTGAAGAGCGCCGACACCGACGTGCAAGGCCCGGAGAACATTTCATTGAAGGCGCCCCCGGCGCCGGACGCCTGCGTGCAAGGCGCGAAGAAGATTTCATTCAAGGCGCCTACCGGCGCCGACGCCTGCGTGCAACGTGCGGAGAAGATTTCATTCAAGGCGCCCCCCGGCGCCGACNCGTCGAACAAACACAGAGGGGATGACGGGAATCGAACCCGCGTGATCAGTTTGGAAGACTGAGGCTCTACCATTGAGCTACATCCCCGTGAGCGGCCGAGCCGCACGGGTGAGACCAGCATAAGGCATCCGACGAGGTCGCTCAGTCACGGGCCCTCGGCGTCGGCTAGACTCGACGCGGCCTTCACGTACCCGACCTCAACGGGGCTCACGCGTGCCGGCCAGTTCCAGGCTGATACACGGGGCGTAGCGTAGTGGCTAGCGCGTCCGTTTTGGGGGCGGAAGATCGCAGGTTCGAGTCCTGTCGCCCCGACGATCGTCTACCTGCTGTCTCGGATGTGAGTTCAGCGCCACCAACACAGGAGAAGCCCCACATTGGTCCAGACCACGGTTGAGAAGCTCAGCCCCACGCGCGTCAAGCTCAACATCGTCGTCACCCCCGACGAACTCAAGCCCAGCGTCACGCACGCCTACGGTCACATCGCCGAGTCGGTCAACATCCCCGGGTTCCGCAAGGGCAAGGTGCCGCCGCCCATCATCGACCAGCGCGTCGGTCGTGAAGAGGTGCTCAACCACGCCGTCAGCGAGAGCCTCGACAAGTTCTACCGCGAGGCCGTGACCGAGACCGAGATCCGCGTCCTCGGCCGTCCCGAGGCCGACGTCGTCGAGTGGCCGAACGTCAAGGACTTCTCCGGCGACCTGAAGATCGCCGTCGAGGTCGACGTGCGCCCCGACTTCGACCTGCCCGAGTACGACGGCCTCGAGCTGACGGTCGACACGGTCGACATCACCGACGACGAGATCGCCGAAGAACTGACGAACCTGCGTACCCGTTTCGGCACGCTGGTCACCGTCGACCGTCCCGCCACCACGGGTGACTTCGCGCAGATCGACCTCACGGCGACCATCGGCGACGACGTCGTCGACACCGCCAAGGGCATCTCGTACGAGCTCGGCTCGGGCGAGCTGATCGAGGGCATCGACGAGGCCCTCGAGTCGCTCACCGCCGGTGAGAGCACCACCTTCGAGTCGAAGCTGCTCGGCGGCGATCGCGAAGGCGAGACCGCCCTCATCGCCGTCGACGTCACGGCCGTCAAAGAGCGCGAGCTGCCCGAGGCCGACGACGACTTCGCCCAGATCGCCAGCCAGTTCGACACGATCGACGAGCTCAAGGGCGACCTGAAAGAGCAGCTGGCCAAGTCGAAGACCTTCGGTCAGGGTGCCCAGGCACGCGACCAGGTCGTCGAGAAGTTGCTCGAGGCCGTCGAGATCCCCGTCCCCGAGAAGCTCGTCGAGGACGAGGTGCACCGTCACCTCGAGCAGGAGAACCGGCTCGAGGACGACGAGCACCGCGCCGAGGTGAAGGAGAGCAGCGAGAAGGCCTTCCGCAACCAGATCCTCCTCGACGCCATCGCCGAGAAAGAGGCCGTCAAGGTCGAGCAGGACGAACTGACGCAGTACCTCATCCAGGGTGCGGCCCAGTACGGCATGGAGCCCGGCGAGTTCATCAAGGTCCTCGACCAGAACGGCCAGATCCCCGCCATGGTCGGCGAGGTCGCTCGCAGCAAGGCCCTCGCGGTCGTGCTCAGCAAGGCCAAGGTCGTCGACGGCAAGGGCGACTCGGTCGACCTGTCCGCCTTCACCGCGACCGCGGGTGTCGGCGGCGACGACGACCACGCGGGTCACGACCACGCGTAAGCAACAGCGGCGGGTCGGCTGACCCGTCACGTCGAGAGGGCCGGGTGCGAGTGCACCCGGCCCTCCGTCGTTCCCGGCGCCGCGCCTCCCGGGCTCTCGGGCGTGCCCCGCGTGGCCGTGGAGGCGCGGTATCTGCCGTGGGCGAACAGCCCGGAACCCGTGCGTTGGCTCCGATAGATTCGACGACAAGCGACAACGAATGGGAGCTCCACCATGGCCGACGTGACACTGCCCAACAGTGTTTTTGACCGACTGCTCAAAGACCGGATCATCTGGCTCGGCTCTGAGGTCCGCGACGAGAACGCCAACGAGATCGCCGCGAAACTGCTGCTGCTCGCTGCGGAAGACAGCGAGAAAGACATCTACCTCTACATCAACTCGCCCGGCGGGTCGATCACGGCGGGCATGGCGATCTACGACGCCATGGAGTTCGTGCCGAACGACATCGTCACCGTCGGCATCGGCATGGCCGCGTCGATGGGCCAGCTGCTCTTGACGGCCGGCACCAAGGGCAAGCGCTACATCACACCGAACGCTCGCGTCCTGCTGCACCAGCCGCACGGTGGGTTCGGCGGCACCTCGTCCGACATCCAGACGCAGGCGCAGCTCATCCTCTCGATGAAGCGTCGACTGGCCGAGATCACGGCCGCGCAGACGGGCAAGACCGTCGAGCAGATCAACGAGGACGGCGACCGCGACCGCTGGTTCACCGCCGAGGAGGCCCTCGAGTACGGCTTCGTCGACCACATCCGCGGCTCGGCCACCGACGTCGTCGGCGGCGCCGGCACCGACCAGGCCTAGGCCCTTCGCCCCTTCGTCAGAACGAGAAAGAGAAGAACTCATGGAACTCCCGATGATGGGTGGCGCGGGTCGAGTGCAGACCCCCAGCTCCCGGTACATCCTGCCCAGCTTCGAAGAGCGCACGGCGTACGGCTACAAGCGCCAGGACCCCTACGCGAAGCTGTTCGAAGACCGCATCGTCTTCCTCGGCGTGCAGGTCGACGACGCCTCGGCGGACGACATCATGGCCCAGCTGCTCGTGCTCGAGAGCATGGACCCCGATCGCGACATCACGCTGTACATCAACTCGCCCGGTGGCTCGTTCACGGCCATGACGGCCATCTACGACACGATGCAGTACATCCGTCCCGAGATCCAGACGGTCTGCCTCGGCCAGGCCGCCTCGGCCGCGGCCGTCCTGCTCGCCGCGGGTCAGCCCGGCAAGCGTCTCGCCCTGCCCAACGCCCGCGTGCTGATCCACCAGCCCGCGACCGGTGGCAGCAGCGGCGGCCAGGCCTCCGACATCGAGATCCAGGCCGCCGAGGTGCTCCGCATGCGCACCTGGCTCGAAGAGACCCTGTCGAAGCACTCGAACAAGACGCCCGAGCAGGTGAACCGCGACATCGAGCGCGACAACATCCTGGGTGCCCAAGAGGCGCTCGAGTACGGCCTCGTCGACCAGGTCCTGGGTTCGCGCAAGAACCAGCCGGCGGCGCTGACGCGCTGACCTCGGCATGACGACGAAGGCCCCGGGCTCCCGCCCGGGGCCTTCGTCGTGGTGATCGCCGGGTCGTCGGCACGGCGTCCTCCGGCCATCCCCGTCGGATGTGCTCGAACCACCCGGGTCGGTCCGTGAGTGTCGGCGGATCGGGTTAGGCTCGGTGCACACGACGACCGGTCCCGGTCGATGACCTCAGCCAATCAGGGAGGCCGAGCATGGCGCGCATAGGTGAGAGTGCCGATCTGCTCAAATGCTCGTTCTGCGGCAAGAGCCAGAAGCAGGTCCAGCAATTGATCGCCGGTCCCGGCGTGTACATCTGCGACGAGTGCGTCGAGCTCTGCAACGAGATCATCGAAGAGCGCCTCGCCGAGGCCGGTGACGAACCCGCGAGCGAGTTCGACCTGCCCAAGCCCCGCGAGATCTACTCGTTCCTCGAAGAGTACGTGATCGGGCAGGACGCGGCGAAGCGTGCCCTCTCAGTGGCCGTCTACAACCACTACAAGCGCATCCGCGCCGCCTCGACCCTCACCGCCGCCGAGTCGCTCGCCGACGAGGTCGAGATCTCGAAGTCGAACATCCTGCTGATCGGCCCGACCGGCTGTGGCAAGACCTATCTGGCGCAGACCCTGGCCAAGCGGCTGAACGTGCCGTTCGCCGTCGCCGACGCCACGGCCCTCACCGAGGCCGGCTACGTCGGCGAGGACGTCGAGAACATCCTGCTCAAGCTGATCCAGGCCGCCGACTACGACGTCAAGCGGGCCGAGACCGGCATCATCTACATCGACGAGATCGACAAGATCGCCCGCAAGGCCGAGAACCCCTCCATCACGCGCGACGTCTCGGGCGAGGGCGTGCAACAGGCGCTGCTCAAGATCCTCGAGGGCACCGTGGCCTCGGTGCCGCCGCAGGGTGGCCGCAAGCACCCCCACCAAGAGTTCATCCAGGTCGACACGACCAACGTGCTCTTCATCGTCGCCGGGGCGTTCGCCGGGCTCGAGGACATCATCTCGAACCGCGCAGGCAAGCGCGGCATCGGTTTCGGTGCCCCGCTGCACAGCAAAGAAGACGAAGCAGCCCTCTTCAGCGAGGTCCTGCCCGAAGACCTCCACAAGTTCGGTCTGATCCCCGAGTTCATCGGTCGTCTGCCCGTGGTGACCACGGTCACGCAGCTCGACCAGCCCGCGTTGATGCAGATCCTCACCGAGCCGAAGAACGCGCTCGTGCGGCAGTACCAGCGCATGTTCGAGATCGACGGGGTCGAGCTCGAGTTCGACCGCGGCGCCCTCGAAGCGATCGCCGACCTGGCCGTCCTGCGTCAGACCGGCGCCCGCGGGCTCCGCGCCATCCTCGAAGAGGTCCTCGGTCCGATCATGTTCGACGTCCCGTCGGACGACACCGTCGGGCGAGTCGTCATCACACGGGCCTCGGTGCTCGAGAACGCCGCGCCCACGATCGTGCCGCGCCTCGTCGAACAGCGCACCGAGAAGTCCGCCTAGCAGCGACGTCAGAACGCCCCGGCCGGTTCGGCCGGGGCGTTCTCGTGTCAGGCGAGGCCGCGGCGCGCGAGCAGGGGCTCGACCCGGGCGTCCCGACCACGGAAGTCGCGGTAGGCCTCGAGGGGGTCCTTCGAGCCGCCGACGCCCAGCAGGCGTGAGCGGAACCGGTCACCGTTCTCGCGGGTGAGCCCGCCGTTCTGCTCGAACCACTCGACCGTGTCGGCGTCGAGCACCTCGCTCCAGATGTACGAGTAGTAGCCGGCGTCGTATCCGCCCGAGAAGGTGTGGGCGAAGTACGTGCTCGAGTAGCGGGTGGGGACCGACGCGAGGTCGAGGCCCACCGCGGCCAGCGCCTCCTGCTCGAACGCCTCGACGTCCGTGATCGCCGCGGCCTCGGCCGACGACACGGCGTGCCACGCCTGGTCGAGCAGCGCCGCGGCGAGGTACTCGCTCGTCTCGAAGCCCTGGTCGAACCCCTGCGAGGCGATGAGCGCGTCGACCAGCGGCTGGGGGAGGCGTTCGCCGGTCTCGTGGTGCACGGCGTAGTTCGCGAGCACCTCGGGCCAAAGCATCCACATCTCGTTCACCTGGCTGGGGAACTCGACGAAGTCGCGGAAGACGTTCGTGCCCGAGAAGCTCGGGTAGGTCACCCGGGCGACGAGGCCATGCAGGGCGTGACCGAACTCGTGGAAGAACGTCGTCACCTCGTCGAGCGTCAGCAGGGTCGGCCGGCCGGCCGGTGGCTTGGGCACGTTGAGGTTGTTGACGACCACCGTCGGCAGTCCGGTCAGGGCGGACTGCGAGACGAGCGGGTTCATCCAGGCACCGCCGCGTTTGCTGTCACGCGTGTACAGGTCGAGCACGTAGAGGCCGACCTCGCGGCCGTCGGCGTCGGTCACCTCGAAGACCCGCGCCTCGGGGTGGTAGGCGACCAGGTCGGGGCGCTCGGCGAACCGCAGGCCGTAGAGCTGCCCCGCGGCGAAGAAGACGCCGTCGTGCAGCACGCGCTCGGCCTCGAAGTACGGCCGCATCGCGGCCGTGTCGACGTCGTGCTTCTCGGTGCGGACCCGTTCGGTGAAGAAGGCCCAGTCCGACGCCCGGATCGTCCGGCCGGCGACGCGCTCGAGCTCGGCCTGCTCGGCGCGTGCGTTTCGGGCGGCAGGAGGCGCGAGTCGCCCGAGCAGGTCGGCCACCGCCTCGGGCGTGCCCGCCGTCTCGCCCGCCGTGACGTAGGCGGCGTGCGACCGGAACCCGAGCAGCTCGGCCCGCTCGGCGCGCAGCCGGGCGATCTCGAGCACGAGCTCGCGGTTGTCGTGGTCGCCTCCGCGGCGTCCGCGCGAGAGCGACGCCTGCATGATGCGCTCGCGCAGCGCCTGGTCGGTCAGGCTCGCGAGGTAGGGGTGGCCGCTGAACAACACGAGGGTGATGACGTAGCGACCCTCGAGTCCACGCTCTCGGGCCGCCTCGGCGGCGGCGGCGATCGCCCCGGCGTCGAGTCCGTCGAGTTCGGCGACGTCGTCGACCACGACGGCGAGGTCGTTCGTGTCGGCCAGCAGGTTCTTCTCGAACCGTGTGGTCAGGGTCGAGAGCCGGCCGTTGAGGTCGCGCAGGCGGTCTTTGTCGTCGTCGCCGAGGGCGGCCCCCGAGCGAGTGGCCTCGGCGACGAGTCGTTCGACGAGGTATCGCTGCTCGGCGGTCAGGTCGAGGGCGTCCCGGCGCTCGTGCACGCTGCGGAGACGGGCGAAGAGGCGCGGGTCGAGCCGGATGGCGTCGGCGTGTGCCGCGAGCCGCGGGGCCAGCTCGAGTTCGAGGGCGTCGGTGGCCTCGGTCGAGTCCGACGAGGTCTTGTTGAAGAAGGCGTGCTCGACGCGGGTGAGGATCGCGCCGCTGCGTTCGAGGGCGGCGACCGTGTTCTCGAAGGTCGGCTCGTCCGGGTCGGTCGCGATCGCCTCGACCTCGGCCAGCTGCTCGGCGAACCCGGCGTCGAACGCGGGGCCGTAGTCGTCGTCGGAGATGCTCGCGAACGGCGGCAGCGAGTACGGCAGCGTGCTGGGGGAGAGGAACGGGTTCGTCATCAGCCCACACTAGGAGGCGCGCTAGGGTCGCCGCATGAGCGAACGCCCCGAGACGCACGCCCGGTACACCCACGGCCACCACGAGAGCGTGCTGCGCAGCCACTCGTGGCGAACGGTCGAGAACTCCGCCGCGTACCTCGAGCCGCACCTCGTGCCCGGGGTCAGCGTCCTCGACGTCGGGTCGGGGCCGGGGACCATCACCGTCGACATCGCCGGCCGTGTCGCGCCCGGTCGGGTGATCGGCATCGACGCCGCCCCCGGCATCGTCGAACAGGCGTCGTCGCTCGCGGTCGGGGCCGGCCTGCACAACGTCCACTTCGAGACGGCCGACCTGTTCGCCCTGCCGTTCGACGACGACGCCTTCGACGTGGTGCACGCGCACCAGGTCCTGCAGCACGTGGGCGACCCGGTGGCCGCCCTGCGCGAGATGCGTCGGGTGGCCCGACCCGGGGGAGTCGTGGCCGTCCGCGACGTCGACTACCACGGCTGCGTCTGGGCTCCCGAGAACCCCGGTCTCGACCGGTGGATGGACGTCTACCAGGCCGTGCACCGCGGCAACGGCGGCGAACCCGACGCGGGGAGGCGCCTCAAGGGCTGGGCGCTCGAGGCGGGCTTCGTCGACGTGGCGAGCAGCGCCTCCGTGTGGTGCTTCGCCTCGGACGAGGACCGCACCTGGTGGGGCGACAGCTGGGCGACCCGCGCGACGGAGTCGGCGTTCTACGCCGACGCGATCGGCAAGGGTGCGGCCACGCACGACGAACTGCACGCGATCGCCGACGCCTGGCGCGCCTGGCGCGACGCCCCCGACGGCTGGCTCATCATGCCGCACGGCGAGCTGCTCGCCCGCGCCTGACCGTCAGCACCGGGCGGCGAGGGCTCGAGGGGACACGACATGCCGCTCACCCTCGACGGTGAGCGGCATGTCGTGACATCTCGGCCGACGTGGCGTCAGTCGTCGTCGCCCTCGGCGTCGTCACCCTCGGTGTCGACGGGCTCGTGGATGCGGGCCTCGCCGGTGACGGCGTCGACCCGGATGACCGTGCCGTCGTCGAGCTCGACGACGGGACGGTGCTCGAGCCAGGTCAGCGTCCAGCGCCACGAGGTCGCGTCGACTCCTTGGTCGGAGAGCTCACGCTCGACCTGGGCGACCGCCCCGAGGACGGGAGCAGGCAACTCGGCCGGGGCCGCGCCTCCCACGCTCCACCGCGTGCCGAGCTGCATCAGGCACCCGCCGTCGGAGCAGGATCGGCAGCAGCGCCGGAGCGGGCCGCACCGGCGTCGGCCGGCACCTCGGCGAACACGATGTCGCCGACCGCCAGCTCGTCGCCCTCGGCGAAGGACAGCTCGGCGATCTTGCCGACCGCCGCGAGGTCACCCGCCGCGAGCTTCACGAGCTCGAGCTGGGCCGAAGGGCCCGTGATGACGGCCGAGGCCACCGGGGTCTTCTGCGAGGCCTTGGCGTCCGACTTCGCCCGCCGGACGAAGATCAGTGCCTGCCCGACGAGCCCCACGAGACCGGACGAGGTCTCGCCCTCGGTGAGGCCGAGCTCGTCGACGGTCGGCCACGCGGCCCGGTGCACCGAGTCGTCGTGCGTCCAGGACCAGACCTCTTCGGTGGCGAACGGCAGGTAGGGCGCGAGCAGGCGCAGCAGGCCCTCGAGCACCGTGCGCAGTGCGAGCACGGCGGAGGCCTGCTCGGCCGGCGTGGTGGCGCCGTAGGCGCGCTCCTTCACGAGCTCGAGGTAGTCGTCGCAGAACGTCCAGAAGAACTTCTCGGTCGTCTCGAGCGCCCGGGCGTGGTCGTAGCCCTCGAGCGCCTCGGTCGCGGTCTCGATCACGGCGGCGAACGACGCGAGGAGGTCACGGTCGAGCGGCTGGGTGATCTCGAACTCTCCTGAGGGCAGCTCGAACGAGTACACGAACTTGGCCGCGTTGAGCACCTTGATGGCCAGACGGCGGCCGATCTTGATCTGCTTGGGGTTCTGCGGGTCGAACGCCGCGTCGGTGCCCAGCCGGCTCGACGCCGCCCAGTAGCGCACCGAGTCCGAGCCGTGGTCGTCGAGCATGGCGGCCGGGGTCACCACGTTGCCCTTCGACTTCGACATCTTCTTGCGGTCGGGGTCGACGATGAAGCCCGAGATCGACGCGTTCTTCCACGGCACGGTGCCCGACTCGAGCTGCGACCGCAGCATCGTCGAGAACAGCCAGGTGCGGATGATGTCCTGCCCCTGGGGGCGCACGTCGTAGGGGAACACCAGGTCGAACAGCTCGGGGTCGCGCTCCCAGCCGCCGGCCAGCTGCGGGGTGAGCGACGACGTCGCCCAGGTGTCCATCACGTCGACCTCGCCGACGAAGCCGCCGGGCACGCCGCGCTGCGACTCGTCGTAGCCGGGAGCCGCCTGGGAGGCCGGGTCGATCGGCAGCTGCGCCTCGGTGGGCACGATCACCTGGTCGAAGACGGGGTTGCCGTCGCCGTCGAGCGGGTACCAGACCGGGATCGGCACGCCGAAGAACCGCTGGCGCGAGATGAGCCAGTCGCCGTTCAGGCCGTTGACCCAGTTGTCGTAGCGGACGCGCATGAAGTCGGGGTGGAACGCCACCTGGCCACCGCGCTCGAGCAGCGAACCCTTGAGCTGCTCGTCGCGGGCGCCGTTGACGACGTACCACTGACGGGTCGACACGATCTCGAGCGGCTTGTCGCCCTTCTCGAAGAACTTCACCGGGTGCGAGATCTTGCGAATCTCGCCCACGAGCTCGCCCGAGGCGGTCAACTGCTCGACCACGGACTGCTTGGCGCTGAACACCGTCTTGCCGGCCAGCTGGGCATAGGAGGCGCGCCCCGCCTCGGACGTGATCGCCTCGGGGGCCTCGCTGACGAAGCGGCCGTCGAAGCCGATCACGGCGCGGTTCGGCAGCTGCAGCTCGCGCCACCAGACCACGTCGTTGGTGTCGCCGAAGGTGCAGACCATGGCGATGCCGGAGCCCTTGTCGGGCTGGGCGAGGTGATGCGCCACCACGGGCACCTCGACGTCGAACAGCGGCGAGCGGACGGTCGTGCCGAACAACGCCTGGTAGCGCTCGTCGTCCGGGTGCGCGACGAGGGCCACGCAGGCCGGCAGCAGCTCGGGCCGCGTGGTGTCGATCAGCACGTCGCCCTGGCCGTCGGTGCGGTGGAAGGCGAGCTTGTGGTACGCCCCGGGCATCTCTTTGTCCTCGAGCTCGGCCTGCGCCACGGCCGTGCGGAACGTGACGTCCCAGAGCGTCGGCGCGTCGGCCTGGTAGGCCTCGCCGCGGGCCAGGTTGCGGAGGAACGCCTTCTGCGCGATGGCCTGCGAGTCGTCGTCGATGGTGCGGTAGCTCTGGGTCCAGTCGACCGAGAGGCCGAGCTTCCGCCAGACGTCCTCGAACTGCTTCTCGTCCTCGACCGTGAGGCGCTCGCACAGCTCGATGAAGTTGCGACGCGAGATCGGCACCTGGTCGGCGGCCTTCGACGACTTGTTGTCGCCACCCTCGAAGGGCGGGGTGAAGTCGGCGTCGTAGGGCAGCGACGGGTCGCAGCGCACACCGTAGAAGTTCTGCACGCGACGCTCGGTGGGCAGTCCGTTGTCGTCCCAGCCCATCGGGTAGAACACGCGCTTGCCGCGCATGCGCTCGAACCGGGCCTTGACGTCGGTGTGCGTGTAGCTGAACACGTGGCCGATGTGCAGGCTGCCCGAGGCGGTCGGCGGCGGGGTGTCGACCGAGAACACGGAGGCGCGGGTCGCGTCGGTGCGGTCGAAGCGGTAGGTGCCGTCGGCCTCCCAGACCTGACCCCAACGGGCCTCGAGTCCTTCGAGGGCGGGCTTCTCGGGCATCGCTGACGTCATGGTCTTCTCCGGTTCTGTGGACGGCACCGTGTCGGTGGGGAGGTGCCTGGTTGTGGGACTCCGACCAGTGTACGCACCCTCGCGAGGGCTCCTCGTGGACCGCCGCCGCGCCTCCCGCGCGCTGCGCCCACTGCACCCCTGCGCACGCTGCACTGGTACTGACATGGCGGTTCTGTTAGGCTCGACGGGTTTTTTGCCGACGCTGGGGTCGACTGCCACCGCCCGACGACCTGGAGGCCTCACCCGATGTCAGCCAAGAAGAACGACAGCAAGAAGCCCGCCCGCCGCAGCCTGACCACCGACGACGTCACCGTCGTCGAAGAGGGTCTGCTCAAGCGCGCGGTCAGTGCCGCAGCCCTCGGCAACGCCATGGAGTGGTTCGACTTCGGCGTCTACGCCTACATCACGACGACGATCGCCCAGGTGTTCTTCCCGCCGGGCAACGACGCGCTCAACATCCTGTTCACCTTCGGCACGTTCACCGCCGCGTTCATCGTGCGCCCGATCGGCGGCGCCTTCTTCGGCCCGCTCGGCGACCGCATCGGACGCCAGAAGGTGCTCGCGCTCACGATGATCCTGATGGCGGCGGGGACGCTCGCCATCGGCCTCATCCCGTCGTACGCGACCATCGGCCTCTGGGCGCCCGTCCTGCTGTTGTTGGCGCGCCTCCTGCAGGGCTTCTCGACCGGCGGTGAGTACGGAGGCGCGGCCACGTTCATCGCCGAGTACTCGCCCGACAAGCGCCGCGGCTTCATGGGCTCGTGGCTCGAGTTCGGCACGCTCGCCGGCTACGTGCTCGGTGCCTCGCTGGTCACCGGCCTGCAGCTCGGCATGAGCGAGGAGGCGCTGCTCGCCTGGGGCTGGCGCATCCCGTTCCTGATCGCCGGGCCGCTCGGCCTGATCGGGCTCTACCTGCGCCTCAAGCTCGAGGAGACCCCGGCGTTCCAGAAGCAGCAGGAAGAAGCGGCCGGGCGCGAACACGTCAAGGTGCCGTTCGTGAAGCTCTTCGCCGAGAACTGGCGTGCGCTGATCGTCTGCATCGGCCTGGTGCTGGTGTTCAACGTGACCGACTACATGCTGCTGTCGTACATGCCGACCTACCTCACGAACACGCTCGGACGCAGTGCCACCTCGGGGCTGCTGCTCGTGATCGTCGTGATGGTCCTGATGATGATCGTCATCACGTTCAGCGGGCGCCTGAGCGACCGGTTCGGACGGCGTCCCGTGCTGTTCGCCGGCTGCATCGGGTTCCTGGTGCTGTCGTGGCCGGCCCTCAAGCTCGTGCAGTCCGAGAGCACGCCGCTCGTCTTCGTCGGCCTGCTGGTGCTCGGCCTGGTGCTCGTCACGTTCACGTCGACCATGCCGTCGACGCTGCCCGCGCTCTTCCCGACGATCATCCGCTACGGCGCCCTGGCCATCGCGTTCAACGTGTCGGTCTCGCTGTTCGGCGGCACCACGCCCCTGGCCACCGAGGCGCTGGTCGTCTGGGCCGAGGGGAAGGGCTTCTCGTGGGCCCACGACATCCCCGCCTTCTACCTGATGGCCGCGGCCGTGATCGGCCTCGTCGCCGTGTGGTTCACGAAAGAGACGGCCAACGAGCCGCTGCTCGGTTCGGGCCCGTCGGTCGCGACCGACGACGAGGCGCGCGAGCTGGTCGAGGCCTACGCCGACGAGTCGAGCGAGGTCGCGAAGTCGGACTGGGCGCTCGAGTGGGCGCAGTCCGGCCTCATCGACGTGGTCGACCCGAAGGCCGCCGAGGCCGACGCCGCCCACCGCGCCCGTCCCTAGTCCACCCGCCGCGGTCGGGACATCACGACGTGCCGCTCACCCTCGGAGGTGAGCGGCACGTCGTGTCACGGGGCCGGGCCGGGCCGGTCGGGCGGGGCCGGTCGGGCGGGGCTAGGGGCGAGCGGCGAGCAGGGCGCGGGTGTGGGCGTGCTGCGGGGCGGAGAACACGTCCGCCGTGCGGCCCTGTTCGACGATCCGGCCCTCGTGCATCACGGCGACCCGGTCGGACATGTGCTCGACGACGTCCAGGTCGTGCGAGATGAAGACGTAGGCGAGCCCGTCCTGCCGCTGCAACTCGTCGAGCAGGTCGAGCACCTGGGCCTGCACCGAGACGTCGAGCGCCGAGACCGGCTCGTCGCAGACGATCACCCGGGGCCGCGGGGCCAGGGCGCGGGCGATCGCCACCCGTTGCCGCTGACCGCCGGACAACGTGTCGGGCCGTCGCGCCACGGTGTCGGCGTCGAGCCCGACCCGTGCCAGCAGGGCGACGACCTCGCGCTCGACGGGGCCGAGACGCGTGCTGCGGCCGGCCGTCAGCGCGTCGGCCAGCAGTCGACCGACGGTGAAGCGCGGGTCGAACGAGCTCGAGGGGTCCTGGTAGACGGCCCCGAGGTCGCCCCGGCGGGGACGGCGATCGCGCTCGCGCGCCGGGGCCCAGGTCGTGCCGAGCAGGTCGACCGTCCCGGCGTCGGGGTCGTCGAGGCCGAGCAGCAGACGAGCCGTCGTGGTCTTGCCCGAGCCGGACGCTCCGACGAGGCCGAGCGTCTCGCCGGCCCGCAGCGAGAGCGAGACGTCGTCCACGGCGACCCGGTCGGGCCCCCGACGGCTCGCGAAGACCCGGCGCAGGCCCGTCGCCACGAGGACGGGGCCGACCGGGGGAGTCGTCGACGTGTCGGGCGTCGACGGGCCGGGCGCGCCTCCTGACCGGGGTGTGCCGGGAGCGACCGGCGTCGTCGACGCAGGCGCGCCTCCCGCGTCCGGGCCGTCGGGCGTCACGGCGGCCGACAGGCGCCGACCCCGCGGGGCCCCACCCGGCAGGGCGGCCAGGAGCATGCGCGTGTAGTCGGCCTGCGGTGAGTCGAGCACGGTCGCCGTGGCCCCCTGCTCGACCACGCGTCCGTCGCGCATCACGACGACGCGGTCGGCCAGGCGGCGCACGACCCCCAGGTCGTGACTGATCGCGAGGACGGCCGTCCCTGCGTCGCGGAGGGCCGCGAGCCGGTCGACGACCAGGCGCTGCACCTCGGCGTCGAGGGCGGTGGTCGGTTCGTCCGCGACGATCAGGCCGGGCCGCAGGGCGAGGGCCGCGGCGACGAGTGCCCGCTGCCGCAGCCCTCCCGAGAGCTCGCCCGACCGCAGGCCGCGGCGCGCCTCGGGGTCGGGCATGCCGACCTCGGTGAGGACCTCGAGCACCCGGGCCCGACGGGCGGTCGGCGAGAGGCGCGTGTGCAGTCGCAGGGCGTCGTCGATCTCGCGACCGACCGGGCGCAGGGGGTCGAGCGAGACCAGGGCGTCCTGCAGCACGAGCCCGATGCGCGGGCCGCGCAGCCGACGCCAGCGTCGTTCGGTCAGCGTGAGAAGGTCGTCGCCACCGAGTCGCAGGGCGTCGGCCGTCACCGTGCCACCGGTCAGCCCGAGCAGGGCCCGGGCGGTCACGCTCTTGCCCGAGCCGGACTCGCCGACCAGGGCCACGCATTCACCGGGACCCATCGAGAACGACACGTCGTCGACGGCGGTCACCCCGTCGAACGCGACGTGCAGGCGGTCGACGACGAGGTCGTCCGAGGAGGCGCGGTGCCGGTCACCGAGAGCGGCGCCGGTCGCCGGCGGGTCCGTGGTCATCGTCGTCCTCCTCGCCCGCGTCGCGCGAGACCGCGCCCCAGGACCGTGGCCGACGCGGCCGTCACGACGACGGCGAGCCCCGGGAAGACGGTCATCCACCAGGCGACCGCGAGGTACGTGCGCCCGGCCGAGAGCATCGCACCCCACTCGGGTGCCGGGGGCGGCGATCCCAGTCCGAGGTAGCTCAGCGACGACGCCCAGACGACGGCCTGACCGAGGCCCAGCGTGGCGAGCACGACGACGGGGGCGAGGGCGTTCGGCAGCACGTGGCGCAGCAGGACGACCCCGGGGCGGCGACCGAGCACGGTCGCGGCCTCGACCATCGGCGACCGGCGGACGGCCGCCACCTGGCTGCGGACGATGCGGGCGTACCCGGGGGCGGTCGCGAGGCCGACGGCGATCGTCGCGGGCACGGCCCCGGGCCCGGTGAACGCGATGACGACGAGCGCCAGCAGCAGGCCGGGCAGGGCGAAGAGGACCTCGAGCACGCGACTCACGCCGACGTCGGTCGCCCGACCGACCAGGCCGCGACCGCCGAGGCCCGCCAGGACGCCGAGGGCCACACCCAGGCCCGTGCCGATCAGCGTGGCGACGAGCCCGATCGTCAGCGAGGCGCCGGCTCCGTGGACGACGCGGGTCCAGACGCCCCGCCCCGACTCGTCGGTGCCGAACGGGTGCGCGGGCGACGGACCGGCGAACGCGTCGGTCGGCGACACGGCGAGCGGGTCGGCGGGGGCCAGCAGGGCCGGCGCGACGGCCATCACGACCACGAGCGACAGCAGGGCGGCCGCGACGAGTTCCGCCGGGCCGAGCGGCAGGCGCCGCCGGGCGGCGCGCATCGAGGAGGCGCGGGTCGGGTCGGCACCCCGGGGCAGGTCGGGCAGCGCGGTCATGCCGCGCGTCCTCTCGGGTCGACCGCGCGCTCGGCCAGGTCGCCGAGGGCGACCACGACGACGTAGGCGAGGGCCGAGACGAGGGCGACACCGGTCACGAGAGGGATGTCACGCAGCGTGACCGCGCCGAGGAGGGTGCGGCCGAGTCCCGGGCGCGCGAACACCGACTCGACCACGACGGCGCCGCTGAGCAGCGAGCCGAAGGCCCAGCCCGACAGGGCGAGCCCGGGCAGGGCCGCGTGCCGGAGCAGGTGACGGCCGAAGAGCCCCGACGGACTCTCGCCCCGGGCTCGGGCCGAGAGGGCGAAGGGGGTGGCCGCGGCGTCGAGGAGCGAGTCGCGGGTGACCTGGCCGAGGAACCCCGCGACGGGGATCGCGAGCGTGACGACCGGTAGGACGAGCCCCGCGGGGGTGCCCGTGCTCACCGGGGGTAGCAGCCCGAGCTCGGTGCTGAAGACCAGGATCAGCAGGCTGGCCAACCAGAAGTGCGGGACGGCCGAGGCGACGACCTCGAGCCCCGATGACACGGCCGAGGCGATCCGACCGCTGAGGGTCGCCCACCAGGCCGTCGCGATCGCCAGCAGCCAGGCCACGACCAGGGCCAGCAGGGCCAGGCCGATCGTGCCCGGCAACTGGTCGAGCAGCAACCGGCCGACGTCGGTGCGCAGCGAGTACGAGGTGCCGAGGTCGCCCGTCGCGAGTCGACCGAGCTGCGCGAGGTACTGGACGAGCAGCGGCTGGTCGAGGCCGTACTGCCGGCGGACCGTGTCGAGGGCCTCGGCCGACGCCTGCGACCCCGGACCGCCGAGGATCGCCTCGGCCGGGTCGCCCGGCACGAGCCGGATGGCGAAGAAGATGAGCGTCGCGACGGCCCAGAGCACGAAGACCGCACCGAGCAGGCGGCCGACGAGCCACCGACCCGCCCGTCGCCACCGCCCGGGACGCACCCGGTCAGCTCGCCTCGTAGGCGTCGTACATCGTCGGCGCCTGGACCGTCGGCAGGGCACGGACCCCCTGGACGGCCGAGCGCACCAGGTAGTGGTTCTGCTGGTCGTACAGCGGCAGGACGTGCCACCCCTCGAGGATGATCTGCTGCGCCTGCTGGTAGAGGTCGGCGCGCTCGTCGGCGTCGCTCGTCTCGGAGGCGCGGGTCAACAGGTCGTCGAGGGCCGGGTCGCTCGTCTGCGACAGGTTGGCGAAGTAGCCGCTCGGGGCCGGGGTGATGCCGTCGCTGTCGTAGAGGATGCGCAGCACGTCGGGGCCGACCTTCGTGTACGGCGCGCTCACCAGGTCGTACTCGTTCGCGGCGAGGGCGCCGTACCAGCTCGAGAGGTCGAGGGGCTCGAGGGTGACGTCGAAGCCGAGGTCCTTCGCGCCGGCCTGGACCTGCTCGAAGAGCGACTGCTCGGCCGGGATCGACTGGTTCGTGCTGACCGGGAACGTCGCGGCGAGGCGCACACCGTCCTTCGTGCGGTAACCGTCCGCGTCGCGGGTGGTCCACCCGGCCCGGTCGAGCAGGTCGTTCGCCGCGTCGGTGTCGACGTCGAAGAGCGACTCGTCGGAGAATGCCAGCGGCTCGACGCTCGACAGCGGGCTGTACGACCGCGTCGCCGTCCCGAAGAAGAGCGAGTCGATGCCCGAGTCGACGTCGACGCCACGGATGAACGCCTCGCGGACGGCCAGGTCGTCGAAGGGCGCCTTGCCGGCGTTGAGCTCGATGCGGTTCGAGGCCCCGGGGCGAGGGGCGTCGATCTCGTCGAGCGAGTCGTCCTTGGCCGCGGCGACCAGGGTGTCGGGCTGGGCGTTGTCGATCACGTCGACCTGGCCGGCCTGCAGCGCGGCGTAGCGCGACGCCGAGTCGGGGATGAACCGCCAGACGATCTCGTCGAGGTAGGCGGGCCCCTGGTGCCCGGCGTCGGCCGGCGGCGAGCTGTAGTCGTCGTTGCGGGTGAGGACGACCTGCTGCTGCTTGGTCCACGACTCGACCGCGAACGGGCCGGTGCCGACCGGTGACTCGCAGTTGACCTCCTGGCTGCGGGTCAGGGCGTCGGGGGACTCCATCGCGAGCCAGGGCTGTGAGAGGGACTCGAGGAGGGCGCTGTCGGGCTCGCGCAGGTCGAAGCGTGCCGTGCGGGCGTCGACCGCCTGGACGCCGGTGACCTTGCCGAGGGCGAGGTACCCGGTCGACGACAGCGTCGTGGGGTCCTGGAGGTGGGCGACGTTGGCGGCCACGGCGGCGGCGTCGAACGGGGTGCCGTCGGTGAAGGTCACGCCGTCCTTCAGCGTGAAGGTCCAGCTGAGGCCGTCGGATGCCTCTTCCCAGGAGTCGGCCAGCCACGGGACGACGTCACCGTTCGCGTCCTTCGAGACGAGCGACTCGAGGTACTGCGTCGACACGAGCGCCTGCGGGTAGTTGCCGCCCACGTGGGGGTCGAGGCAGGTCGGCTCGGCGTCGCCCGAGGCGTAGGTGAGCGTGCCCCCGGAGACCGGGGTGGAGGAGGCGTCGGGGTCATCCCCGCTCGTGCAGCCGGCGAGCACGAGGCTCGCGACGGCGGTGGCGGCGATCAGGACGGGCAGGCGGCTGCGCATGGGGCTCCGGGCGTGGGGACTGACGGGACGTCGGGTGTGATCCACTGCCTCCGAGACGAGGGCTGCATTCGTGGACCGGGTGCAACAAGTGCGGCGTCGAGTCTAGCGGCATGATGGTGGCCATGTCAGATGGACCAGGTCCGATCCGCCCGCGGCGGCCGGTCGGCCGACCTCGCCGCTCGTCCGCCGAGATGCTGGCCGACGCGGCCGCCGAGCTGTTCCTCGAGAACGGCTACGCCGGGACGACCGTCGACGACATCGCCCGCCGGGCCGGCGTCAGCCGCGGCACGTTCTTCAACTACTTCGAGGCCAAGTCCGACCTCTTCTGGCTCGACCTCGACCAGAGCCTCGCGGATCTCGGGGACCTGCTGCGCGCCTCCTCGGGGCTCTCGCCGGTCCGGGCGGTCGAGGCGGCGCTCGTCGCGCTCGCCGAGGCCCACGATCCCGAGCGCGTGCCGTGGGCGCTGACCCAGTCCGAGGCGATGGCCCTCGGTGACGACCTGGTCGCGTCGGCGGCCGTCCGGTTCGTGCGCCAGCAAGGGGCGGTCGCATCGTACGTCGCCGAGCGCTCGGGTCGCGATCGGTCGGACCTGTCGGCCCAGGTGGTCGGCTCGGCCTTGATCGCCGCCGCGGCGGCCGCGATCTCGACCTGGGCCCGAGCCGGTGTCTCGCGCGGGCCCCTCGGACCGGTCGTCGCGGCGGCCGTGGGGCCGGTCGCGGACGGACTCGACGCCCGGGAGGCGCGCTCGGCCTAGACGGTCGGTGTCGGCGACGTCGAGGGGGACGTGGGCGAGAGGACGTCGACCAGCTCGGCGCGCTTCGGGAAGACCCACTTGTTCATGGCCCAGTAGCGGAAGACCATGGCGAGCATGGTGCCGACGATCGGGCCGCTGACGAAGTCGGCGATCTCTTGCGCGGTTCGCGAGACGTTCGGCACCTCGAGGCCGAAGCCGTAACGCGAGAGGTAGAGCGGCGCCGAGTTGAGGCCGACCCCGATGATGCTGACGATGACGAAGAGCAACATCTCGTGCGCGGTGTGACGCTCGCCGCGGTCGTCGAACGACCACTTCTTGTTCATCCAGTACGAGAAGACCGTCGCGACGATGATGCCCAGCGCGAGGGCGGTGACGGGGTGCT
This sequence comes from Frigoribacterium sp. CFBP 8751, assembly GCF_014841545.1. Lineage (NCBI taxonomy): Bacteria > Bacillati > Actinomycetota > Actinomycetes > Micrococcales > Microbacteriaceae > Frigoribacterium > Frigoribacterium sp. CFBP 8751. Next base: position 170,816 of record NZ_JACYUB010000005.1, on the reverse strand, counting down.
GGGGGATGACGAACAGCTTGAGCCCGTAGTTGATCACCATGGTGATCACGAAGCCGATGCCCCCGACGACGAGGAACCTCGCCGCGGAGGGGTGCTCTCTGATGAGCTTGATGACTGCTTGCACTGCATCACGGTAGCCGAGCGCGCCATGAAGTGGCTGGAAGCGACCGCGGGATGCGTCACGAATCACCCCCCGAACGAGAGGGTGAGCCCGCGCGGCGCCGGAGGGTTGAGGGCGGCTCAACCTTGCGGATGACTTCTCGTCACGGCCTGATCACGGCGTGAGGATCTGTCGCCCTCGGTGGCTAACGTCGTGCTCGTCGGACCGGATCACCGGGACGGCGACCGGTCGCCCCGGGGTGGGTCAGGGCGACCGGTCCACCCTGACTCACGGAAGAGGACATCACTCATGAAGAAGACCGTGTCGACCGCCACCGCGCTGTCGACGGCCATCGTCATCGCCCTGGGGGGCATCGCGCTGAGCGGACAGGCGGCCTTTGCGCAGCCGGTTCCGATCGAGCAGGAGGCGGCGGCCGCTCCGGCCGACGTCGAACCCGTGGTCGAAGCGACGGTAGAGCCCGAGATCGTCGACGACGCTCCGGAGCCGGCCGTGCCCGCGGACGAGTCCACAGCCGAGCCGACGGACGGTTCCGGGCCGGATGAGGATGAGGCGCCCGTCGGCACCGAGCCGGGCGTGGCGGTGCCCGAGACAGCGGTCGAGGGTTCGGATGAGGCACTCGCGGCGCGGGCGGGCGCCTTCACGCTCGAGAGTCCCGTGCAGGGCGGGGCCTACGACACCCTGGGTTACGACGTCGTCGTCCTCACGGACGAGGTCGACGTGCAGATCGAGGTGCTCGACGGCGCGGGCGTGGTCGTCTGGGGCGCGGTGCACCAGTCCGGTCCGCGGATCGAGACGACCATCGGTCTCGGGGACGACGCCGCAGTGGACCAGACCGTCACGGTGGTCGTCGAGGATGCCCAGGGACTCGTGCTGGGGCAGGAATCCCGCACGTTCCGGATCGACGTCCCGACGTCCCCGGCCGTGACCGTGAGCACGCCACGGACCGGGGCGGTCGTGACGGCAGATTCCGAGTACCCGGGTCTGGGTGTGTTCGAGATCGCCGGAACGGGCGTCCCCGGATCGGCCATCGCCTTCACGGTCGAAGCCTTGAGTGGTCAAGAGGGGTGGGGCCACGACTACGACGCCCCCCGCGTCGCCGCCGACGGTACCTACCGCTTCACGGAGATCCTGCCTCACGGGTCGTGGCGGCTGCTCGTGAGTCAGTACGTGCCTCGCGGTGACGGCCAGCTCGGCCTCGAGGGTCCGCCGCGCAGCCGTCAATCCGTCCCGGTCGTGGTGGAATTCGCACTGGCCGCTCCGGCTGCGGCAGCGCCGGTGGTGTCTCCGGTCACGCCTGCGATCGTCCCGACCGTCTCGAAGCCCGTCATCCCGGTCGGTGTGAGGGTCGTCCCCGTGTCGCACCGCTCGGACCTCGCCTACACGGGCTCGTCCGAGACGACGCCGTGGGCGGGTCTCGCGGGCATGGTGCTCGTGGGTCTCGGGGCGGCGACCGTCCTCGTCACCCGGCGCCGCGCCTCCCGGGGCTGACGCCTGAGCTGTCCGCGGTCAGCGACGAGCCGGGTCGGACGCCCTCCGGGGCGTCAGGCTCGGCTCGTCCGGCGTGGAGAGGGTGAGCACGGCTTCTTCGACGGCGTCGTGGTCCTCGAGTTCTCGCTCGACCCGGCGGAGTGCCACCGCGACGTGCTCTTCACGGTCGTTGCCGGTCATGTCGACCGCTGCGACCAGGTAGAGCCGGCCGGGGCCCACGAACTCGGTGTGCAGATACGTCACGCGAGCGATCTCGGGGCGGGCCAGGAGGCGCTCGAGGACGGTCGACTCGAGTTCGTCCGACGGGCTCTCACCGACGAGGAACCGCCGGTTGCGGTCGACCAGCACGAGAGCCACCACGCCGAGCAGCACGCCGACGGCGATCGACCCGATCGCGTCGAACACCGCCGACCCGGTGATCTGGTGCAGGAAGATCCCGAGGAACGCGATGAGGAGCCCGACCAGAGCCGCCGCGTCCTCGGCGAAGACGGCCCGCAGGGTCGAGTTCGAGCTGCGCAGGACGAAGTGCAGGGTCGGCGCGCCCCGCTCGCGGGCCGAACCCCTGGCCTGACGGAAGGCCTGCAGGAACGACGTGCCCTCGAGCACGAAGGCGATCGCGAGGACGACGTAGTTGATCAGGTAGTTCTCCGCCTCCTCCTCGGCGGTCAACTGCGAGATGCCGTGCTGGATCGACACGACGGCACCGACGGTGAAGAGGCCGAAGGCGGCGAACATCGACCAGACGTAGGTCTCCTTCCCGTAGCCGAGGGGGTGGGCGTCGTCCCGGCGCTTGACGCCGCGCTTGTCGGCGACGAAGAGGAAGACCTCGTTGCCCGTGTCCGCCCACGAGTGCGCCGACTCGGCGACCATCGAGGCCGACCCCGTCAGGAAGGCGGCGACCGTCTTCGCGACGGCGATGAGCAGGTTGGCGAGGAACGCCACGATGACGGTGACCGTGCTCTCGGGCTTGGCCGGCGACGCGGACGGGGTGGAGGACATGGCCTCGATCCTGCTCCTCGGAACGACCTCGCGCCTCCTCGGCTCTGACGGTAGGATCGACCACGCATCGATCCGGCCATCACCGGGGAGCACCCGGAAGAAAGCGACCGGCGGGCCACGGCCCGGTGGTCGTCGGTAGAACCGGGCGGGGCAGGCCCGTCACAGCCGCAGCAGAGCGGTCGCGGTCACCGTCCGAGAGGGCGACGACGGCGGCAAGCGGGGTGGTACCGCGCCACCCGGGTCAGGCACCCGGTCGGCGTCCTCGTGGTCAGAAGGTCCCTCGGCCAGAGCAGCGGGGGCGACCCACCGCACGACCTGGAGAACCGATGACCTACCCCAAGGGTTCCGACGCCACGGGCGTCCCCGCCTCACCGCGCTTCCCCGAGATCGAGACCGGCGTCCTCGCCTTCTGGAAGCGCGACGACACGTTCGCCGAGTCGATCCGGGCCCGCGAGGGCTGCGACGAGTGGGTCTTCTACGACGGCCCGCCGTTCGCCAACGGCCTGCCGCACTACGGACACCTCCTGACGGGCTACGCCAAGGACGTGTTCCCGCGGTACCAGACCATGCGCGGCAAGCAGGTGCACCGGCGTTTCGGCTGGGACACCCACGGGCTGCCCGCCGAGCTCGAGGCGATGCGCCAGCTCGGGCTGACCGAGAAGCACGAGATCGACGACATGGGCATCGACGTCTTCAACGCCGCCGCCCGCAAGTCGGTGCTGCAGTACACCGACGAGTGGCAGCAGTACGTCACCCGTCAGGCGCGCTGGGTCGACTTCGACGACGACTACAAGACCCTCGACGTCGACTACATGGAGAGCGTCGTCTGGGCCTTCAAGCAGCTGCACGACAAGGGGCTCGCCTACGAGGGCTTCCGCGTGCTGCCCTACTGCTGGCACGACCAGACCCCCCTGTCGAACCACGAGCTGCGCATGGACGACGACGTCTACAAGAGCCGCCAGGACCAGACGGTCACCGTCGCCTTCCCGCTCGTCGGCGCCAAGGCCGAGGCGCTCGGCCTGACCGGCGTCGAGGCCCTCGCCTGGACGACCACCCCGTGGACCCTGCCGACCAACATGGCGCTCGCCGTGGGGCCGGCCATCGACTACGTCGCCGTGCCGCACGCCCTGCTGCCGGGCGAGCGCACCGGCGACCAAGAGCTGCTCACCGGCAGCGTGTTCCTGCTCGCGGCCGACACGCTCGCCGCCTACGCCCGCGACCTGGGCTACGAATCCGCCGAGGCCGCCCAGTCCGCCGTCACCGCGACCTTCACCGGTGCCGAGCTCGAGGGCGTCGAGTACGACCGCATCTGGGACCTCTACGCCGACACCGAGGCCTGGGGCACCGAGAACGCCTGGCGCATCCTGGTCGCGGACTACGTCGCCACCGGCGAGGGCACCGGCATCGTCCACCAGGCCCCGGCCTACGGCGAGGACGACCAGCTGGTCTGCGCCGCCGCCGGCATCCCCGTCATCGTCTCGGTCGACGACGGTGGGCGCTTCCTGCCGATGTTCGACGAGCTGGGCGTCGCCGGCCTGCAGGTCTTCGACGCCAACAAGCCGCTCGTGCAGCGCCTCCGTGCCGACGGTCGCCTGGTGCGCCTCGCCAGCTACGAGCACAGCTACCCGCACTGCTGGCGCTGCCGCAATCCCCTGATCTACAAGGCCGTGTCGAGCTGGTTCGTCCGCGTCACCGAGTTCCGCGACCGCATGGGCGAGCTGAACCAGCAGATCACCTGGGTGCCCGACAACGTCAAGGACGGCCAGTTCGGCAAGTGGGTCGGCAACGCCCGCGACTGGTCGATCTCGCGCAACCGCTACTGGGGTTCACCGATCCCGGTGTGGAAGAGCGACGACCCCGCGTACCCGCGCGTCGACGTCTACGGCTCGCTGGCCGAGATGGAGGCCGACTTCGGTCGACTCCCGACGAACGCCGACGGCGAGCCCGACCTGCACCGCCCCTTCATCGACGAGCTCACCCGCCCGAACCCCGACGACCCGACGGGGCAGAGCACCATGCGCCGCATCGAGGACGTCCTCGACGTCTGGTTCGACAGCGGCTCGATGCCGTTCGCCCAGGTGCACTACCCGTTCGAGAACCAGCAGTGGTTCGATGAGCACAGCCCTGCCGACTTCATCGTCGAGTACATCGGTCAGACCCGCGGCTGGTTCTACACGCTGCACACGCTGTCCACCGCGCTGTTCGACCGCCCGGCCTTCTCGAACGTCATCAGCCACGGCATCGTGCTCGGCTCCGACGGTCAGAAGATGTCGAAGAGCCTGCGCAACTACCCGGACGTCAGCGAGGTGTTCGACCGCGACGGGGCCGACGCCATGCGCTGGTTCCTCATGTCGAGCTCGGTGATCCGCGGCGGCAACCTCGTCGTCACCGAAGAGGGCATCCGCGAGGGCGTCCGACAGTTCCTGCTGCCGCTGTGGAGCACCTGGTACTTCTTCTCGCTCTACGCCAACGCCGCGTCCGGAGGCGCGGGTCGGCATGCCGCCCCCGGTTACGACGCGCAGTGGCGAACCGACTCGAGCGACGTCCTCGACCGCTACCTGCTCGCGAAGACGCGCCTCCTGGTGTCCGACGTCGAGGCCGCGCTCGACGCCCTCGACACGCCGCGGGCCACCGCGACGCTGCGTGACTTCGCCGACGTGCTGACCAACTGGTACGTCCGACGCTCGCGCGACCGGTTCTGGTCGGGCGACGACGTCGACGCGTTCGACACCCTCTTCACGGTGCTCGAGACGCTCACACGGGTCGCGGCCCCGCTCGCCCCGCTCGTCGCTGACGAGGTCTACAAGGGCCTCACCGGGGCGCGCTCGGTGCACCTGACCGACTGGCCCGACGCCTCGGCGTTCCCGGCCGACGACGCTCTCGTGACCGCGATGGACGCCGTCCGCGCCGTCGCGTCGAGCGGTCTGGCCCTGCGCAAGTCCCAGGGGCTGCGCGTCCGTCTGCCGCTGGCCCGTCTGACGGTCGTCACGCCCGACCCGGCAGGCCTCGAGGCGTTCGCCGACATCGTGCGTGACGAACTCAACGTCAAGCGGGTCGTCGTGACCCGCCTGACCGAGGAGAGCCTCGGCGAGTACGGAGTCACCCGCAAGCTCACCGTCAACGCCCGGGCCGCGGGCCCCCGCATCGGCAAGCAGGTGCAGCAGGTCATCCCCGCGGCGAAGAAGGGCGACTGGCAGCCCGCGGGCGAGAACGTCGTCGTCGGCGGCGTCGAGCTGCTGCCGGGGGAGTTCACCCTCGAGCTGGCGGTCGCGGACGCGTCGAGCGCCCTCGCCTTCGTCGGTGACGGCGGCTTCGTGCTGCTCGACACCGCGACGACGCCCGAGCTCGAGGCCGAGGGCCTGGCTCGCGACGTCGTCCGCGCCGTCCAGCAGGCCCGCAAGGTCGCCGACCTCGACGTGTCCGACCGCATCACGACGACGCTCACGACGGACGCCGCCGCGGCCGCCGCCGTCGAGGCACACCGCGAGCTGATCTCTCGCGAGACCCTGACCACCGAGCTGATCGTCGACGTCCACGAGGGCGTCGGCGACAGGCCCGAGAAGACCGTCGTCGGATCGGGCCCCGGCTCGGCCGTCGTCGTGGAGGTACGACGCGCATGACCCCGAAGAAGAACGACCGTCAGGGCGACCCCGCCGACGAGCAGGGAGGCGAGTTCGTGGCCGGCGCCCGGCGCGTCCACGACGAGCTGCTGGCACGCATCGGCGAGCAGGCCCCGCAGCCCCGGCTCGAGCCGACCCGGCGCGCCGTCGAACTGCTGGGTGACCCGCAGCGGGCCTACCCGGTCATCCACCTCACCGGCACGAACGGCAAGACGTCGACCAGCCGGATGATCGAGAGCATCCTGCGGGCGCACGGCCTGCGCACCGGGCTCATGACGAGCCCGCATCTCGTGCACCTCAACGAGCGCATCGTCGTCGACGGCGAGCCGATCAGCGACGAGCGCCTGGTCGCCAACTGGGACGACATCCAGCCCTACCTGACCATGGTCGACACCGACCTCGAGGCCTCGGGCGAGCCCGCCCTGACCTTCTTCGAGGCCTTGACGGTGCTCGCCTTCGCCTGCTTCGCCGACGCTCCGGCCGACGTGGTCGTGCTCGAGGTCGGCATGGGGGGCGAATGGGACAGCACGAACGTGGCCGACGGCCAGGTCGCCGTCTTCACCCCCATCGCCCTCGACCACCAGAACCGTCTCGGCTCGACCGTGGCCGAGATCGCCCGCACGAAGGCCGGGATCGTCAAGCCCACGGCCGCCGTGGTCTCGGCGTCGCAGACCCCCGAAGCCCTGGTCGAACTCGAACGTGCCGTCGAGTTGAGCGAGGGGTCGCTCGCGGTCGAGGGCACCGCCTTCGGCGTCCAGTCGACCACCGTCGCGGTCGGCGGCCAGGTCGTCACGATCCGCGGGCTCGCGGGCCGCTACGACGATCTGCTGCTGCCGCAGTTCGGAGACCACCAGGCCCAGAACGCGGCCGTCGCGGTCGCGGCCGTCGAGTCCTTCCTCGGCGGCGGGTCGCAGCCGCTCGACCACGAGGTGCTCGCCGAGGGACTCGCGAGTGCGACGTCGCCCGGCCGTCTGCAGATCGTCGCCAACGAGCCGACGATCCTGGTCGACGCGGCGCACAACCCGCACGGCGCCCGCGCCCTCGCCAAGGCGCTCGACGACTACTTCCAGTTCGGCGGCGTCGTCGCGGTGCTCAGCGTGCTGGCCGACAAGGACGCCGCGGGCATCGTCCGCGCCCTGGCGCCCACGGTCACCCAGTTCGTCGTGACGAGCTCGCAGTCCGACCGGGCGATCGACGCCGACGAGCTCGCCGCCATCGCGGTGGGCGTCGTGGGTGCCGACCGCGTCGTCGTCGAGACCGACCTCGTGGCAGCCCTGCGCACGGCGCGCGACCTGGCCGACGAGGTCGAGGGCGACGAGCCCGGCGGCGTCGTCGTGACGGGTTCGATCACGCTGGTCGGCGACGTCATCGCCCTCTCGCAGCAGCCCGAGGGGCTCTCGTGACGACGGCACCGCCTCCCGCCGGAGCCGGAGCCGGAGCCGGCGGACGCGCGCCGCGCCCCCGTCGACGCCGCGGGGCGGCCGAGAGCCTGCTCTCGATCGTCCTCGTGCTCGAGGCGATGACGCTGTTCTTCGTCACCCTCGTGGTCTTCGGGCGGCAGTTGCTGCCGGCCGGCGTCGCCTGGGGCGGAGGCCTCGCCGCGATCGTCCTGACGCTGCTGATCTCGCAGACCCTGCGCTGGCGGTGGGGCGTCGCCCTCGGCTGGCTCGTCCAGCTGGGTCTCGTGGCCTGTGGGTTCCTCGATTCGGTCATGTTCGTCGTGGCCGCCCTGTTCGTCGCCATCTGGACCTACTGCCTGGTCAAGGGCACGCAGCTCGACCGCATGAACGCCGCCCGGCTGCGCGACGCCCCCGGCGACGTGGCCTGAGCCGAGACCCCCCCCGACCCGTCCTCCGGGCGACCGCCCGCGAGCCATCCGCCACCCACCGAAAGAGGAGCAATGTCCGATCTCGAAGAAACACTCGTCCTCGTCAAGCCCGACGGCGTCGCCCGCGGCCTGACCGGCGAGATCCTGCGCCGCATCGAGGCCAAGGGGTACTCGCTCGTCGACGTCCGCCTCGTGCAGGCCGACCGCGACCTGCTCGCGAAGCACTACGAGGAGCACGTGGGCAAGCCGTTCTACGAGCCCCTCGTCGACTTCATGCAGAGCGGCCCGACCGTCGCGCTGCGCATCGCGGGCGACGCCGTCATCGCGGGCTTCCGCTCGCTGGCCGGCACGACCGACCCGACGACCGCGGCCCCCGGCACGATCCGTGGCGACCTCGGCCGCGACTGGGGCTTGAAGGTCCAGCAGAACCTGGTGCACGGCAGCGACAGCCCCGAGAGCGCCGCGCGCGAGCTGGCCCTCTGGTTCTGAGCCACCCGCCGGCGTGACGCCGGAGACCACCGAGCCCGCGCCTCCTGAGTCCATCAGGAGGCGGGGGCTCGGTCGTGTCGACGGGTCGCGTCGTCAGGGGGTCGGCGTCGCCGTCGAGCCACCGGTCTCGCCCGTGCTGGTGTCGCCGGTCGGGGCGTCGTTCTGCACCTCGGCGACGAACTGCGCGAAGGTGCTCGCATCGGTCAGCGAGCCCTGGTACTGCTGGCCGTTCACCAGGACGAGCGGGGTGCTCGCGAGCTTGTCGAGCGACGAGTTCGGGATCGGGTCGTTCAACGCCCGCTGGGTGGCCGAGGCGACCCAGTCCTCGAAGTCGCCCCCCTTGATGCACGACGGGATCTGCTCGTCGGTCGCCCCGGCACCCTGAACCAGGGTGACGAGCTCGTCGTTCGTCAGACCCCGGGTGTTCTCCTCGGGCTGTTGCGCGAACAGGGCCGTGTTGACGTCGAGCGCCTTGTCGGGCTCGTGGTTCGCGACGCAGGCGAAGGCGTTGGCGGCGCGCGTCGAGTACCGGCTGCCCTGCGAGGCGTTGTCGAGGAACCCGATGGGGTGGATCGCCAGGGTGGCGGCGCCGCTCGAGACGGCCTCGTCGAGCTGCTGGGCGTTCGTCGTGTCGAACTGGCCGCAGAACGGGCACATGTAGTCGAGGTAGACCACGATCGACGGCACGTCGCCGGTCGCACTCGGGGCCGGGGTCGGCGTCGCGTCGGCCGCGAGGGCCCCGCTCGGCACGGCGGTGACGGCGCCGTTCGACCCCTCGAGCACGAGACCGTCGCTCGCCATGTTGGCGGGGCCGGGACCGGCCGGCTTGATCGACTGCGTGATGACGAGCGCGACGATCGCGAGGACCGCCACCACGCCGACCACCAGGCCGCCCTGCAGGAGCCACTTGTTGCGTCGGCGCCGTCGGGCCTCGGCCTCACGGGTGATGCGGGCCTTCTCGCGGGCCGCCTCTCGGCGTTCCTTCTTGCTGGCGGGGGAGTCGGTGGGTGGCGTCATCAGTCCTCGTCGTGGCTCGGTGGTCGTCCGACCAGACTGGCGAGGTCGTCCTCGAATCTGCTGGGAGCAGCCTGAGCGCGACGGACGTCGCAGGGGGTCGGCCGCCCCGGGACGAGAGGAGTGGCGGGTCAGCCGAACAGCGTCGGCAGCAGCAGCGGGAACACGACGACGATGGTCGTGGCGACGACGATGTAGTTGAGCACCGGCAGGACCCACGAGTACGGGAGGAACCGTGCCGCCGCCCGCTGGAGAGGCCCCACGGGGACGGTGACGCCGCGAGCCGCGCCCCACACCGTATAGACCCAGAACAGCGGGATGGTGAAGAGCCAGACGAGCATGCACCACGGGCAGAGCGCCCCGATGACGAACACCGTCTGCGTGAAGAGCCAGGTGACGAAGACCCAGGCGAGCAGCAGCCCGAGGTTGAACGCCAGCCAGAACCACCGGGCGAAGCGGGCACCGGCGAGGAGGCCGAGACCCACCGCCACGGGGGCGGCGAAGCCGATCAGGCCGAGGATCGGGTTGGGGAAGCCGAAGAGCGAGGCCTGCCAGCTGTTGATGACCGGCGAGCAGCCCACGAACGGGTTGACGTCGCAGCCGAGCGCCGCGCCCGGGTTCTCGAGCAGCCGGAACTTGTCGAGGGTGAGGGCGAAAGCCCCCACCAGGCCGCCGAGGCCGGCGACGATCAGCAGCACGGCGGCCACGAACGGGGTGCGGCCGGTGGGCAGGGTCACGGCCCGAGGCGTCTCGACGGTCACGGTGAGCAGTATCGCACGGGCCGTCGGGGCGTCCGCTTTGACCCCGCACCGGCCTGGGCGTGCGATAATCGAGCCAGTCGTGGGGCCCAGGCCCCGAGATCCAGGCTTACCGGGCACTGCCGGCCGTCGTCGTCACGCGAGAGATCGCGTTCTCGACGAGGTCGAGCCGAAACCGGGCCAGAGCGCAGGCGCTCATCGTCGGATGGCCAGTTCCGAACCAGCAAGGCGACACGAAGAACAGCACGTCGACGAACGACATCGAGGGCGACGACCGCAGGTCGGTCGACACCCCGGATGACCGAACGTGACGTGTCCGACAAGGCGCGCCGTGAGAGGGCGCGGTGGTCAGGGGCAGGTGCGACGTCACCGCCCGACCACGACACGAGAATTCCTGCCGACGGCATGGCCTCGGCGGGGCGAGGAGCGCACCGCAAGTGGTGAACGACAACACAGACAACGACGGACGTCCGAAGAAGAGAAGGGGATTGTTCGCAGGCCTCAGGGCTCGCCAGGCGGCGGTCGACGCCGCCCCGGCGGCGACCCCCGACGCGCAGCGAGCACCACTCCCTTCACCCGTCCGGACGACAGACGACGCCCAGGAGGCATCACCCGTGACCCACGAGACCGAGACCACCGACGAGCAGGTCGCGGCCCAGGCCCCGACCTCCGAGCAGAACGCGACCGACGCCGTCGCCGAGGCGTTCGTCGCCGCGGCGACCCAGCCGGCCCAGGCCGACGACGCGTCGACCGACGAGTCGTCCGGGTCGCCGATCCCGGCGAACCTGACGACCACGTCGCTGATCTTCCACGCGCCCGAGATCACCGTCCTGCCGGCACGCCCCGGTCGACGACAGCGGGACGACCGTGACGACCGCGACGACTCGTGGGACGACGACGGCGACGACGAGCGCGACGAGCGCGACGACCGCGACGAGCGCGAGCAGCAGCCCGCCTCGCGCCGTCGTCAGCGCGGCCGCTCGCAGGACCGCGAGGAGCGCGACTCCGAGACCCGCGGTCGCGACCGCGACCGTGCCCCGCGACAGGCGGAGCTCATCACCGAGCCGCAGCGCATCAAGGGTTCGACGCGTCTCGAGGCGAAGAAGCAGCGCCGCCGCGACGGCCGCGACGCCGGACGCCGCCGCACCGTCATCACCGAGGCCGAGTTCCTCGCCCGTCGCGAGAGCGTCGATCGCAAGATGATCGTCCGCTCGTCGGGCGACCGCATCGAGATCGGCGTCATGGAGGACGGCACGCTGGCCGAGCACTACGTCGCCAAGGCACAGAACGTGTCGCTCATCGGCAACGTCTACCTCGGTCGCGTGCAGAACGTGCTGCCCAGCATGGAGGCCGCGTTCGTCGACATCGGACGTGGCCGCAACGCCGTCCTCTACTCGGGCGAGGTCGACTGGGACTCCCTGTCGACCGGCAACCAGCCCCGTCGCATCGAGCTGGCCCTCAAGCCCGGCGACCGCGTGCTCGTCCAGGTCACGAAGGACCCCGTCGGCCACAAGGGTGCTCGTCTCACGAGCCAGATCTCGCTGCCGGGACGCTACCTCGTCTACGTGCCCAACGGCTCGATGAACGGCATCAGCCGCAAGCTGCCCGACACCGAGCGTGCGCGCCTCAAGAAGATCCTCAAAGAGGCCCTGCCCGAGAACACCGGCGTCATCGTGCGCACCGCGGCCGAGGGCGCGACCGAAGAGCAGTTGACCCTCGACGTCAAGCGCCTCACGAACCAGTGGGCCGACATCGAGAAGAAGGTCGCGGCGGGCAACGCCCCGAACCAGCTGCACTCCGAGCCCGACCTGCTCATCAAGATCGTGCGCGACGTCTTCAACGAGGACTTCCACGAGATGGTCATCGACGGCGACGAGGCCTTCGAGACGCTGCAGTCCTACCTGTCGGCCGTGGCGCCCGACCTCATGGACCGCGTCAAGCGCTACGAGGGCGACAAGGACGCGTTCGACGAGTACCGCCTCAACGAGCAGATCGAGAAGGCGCTCGACCGCAAGGTCTGGCTGCCCTCGGGCGGTTCGCTCGTCATCGACCGCACCGAGGCGATGACCGTCGTCGACGTCAACACCGGCAAGTTCGTCGGCTCGGGCGGCAACCTCGAAGAGACGGTCACGAAGAACAACCTCGAGGCCGCCGAAGAGATCGTCCGTCAGCTGCGTCTGCGCGACATCGGAGGCATCATCGTCGTCGACTTCATCGACATGGTGCTCGAGTCCAACCGTGACCTCGTGCTGCGTCGCCTGGTCGAGTGCCTCAGCCGCGACCGCACCAAGCACCAGGTGGCCGAGGTCACGTCGCTCGGGCTCGTCCAGATGACGCGCAAGAAGTTGGGACTCGGCCTGGCCGAGTCGTTCTCCGAGGCCGGCAGTGCCGCGCGCGTCCAAGAACAACAGCCCCGCAAGGGCGGCCAGCAGGGCGACCGTCGACGTGGCGGCCAGGCCGGTGGGCCCGGCAAGTCGGGCGGCAACGGCCACAACACGGGCTCCGGTGCCGGCACCGGGCCGCAGTCCGGTCGCGGCGGCCCCTCGGCGCCGACCGGTGGGGCACACCCCACGACGGGCACCCACGCCATCACCGACGACGTGAAGAACGCCCTCTCGCGCATCGCGGCGAGCACCATCGCCCACGCCGAAGAAGGCGGCGGCAAGGACGACGACGCGGCCAGCCAGGCCGCGGCGGCCGTCGAGGCCGCCATCGACGCCGCCGCCGCGAGCGCCACGAAGGCCGAGCCGGTCGCCGAGGCAGCCGGTGACCAGGCGGACGAAGGCCGTCGCGGGCGTTCGGGCCGCAAGGGTCGCCGTGGTTCGTCACGTGCCGCGCGCGAGACCGGCGAGGACGCCGGCGAGTCGACGCCCTCCGAGTCGGCTCCCGCCGACTCGCGCGCCGGTGTGATCGAGGTCCCCGCGGCCGCCCCGGCCGAGCGGTCGGTTCCGGCGGCTGCCGTGGCCGCACCCGTCGACGAACCCACGGAGGCGCCGGTCGCCAAGACCACGGAGCGTCGCCGCTCGTCGGCCACGGTCTCGACCCCGGACGCCACGGTCGCGATCCTCGACATCCCAGTCGCCACCACGCGTCGCGAGCCGCGTCGCATCAGCAGCCAGGACGCCGAGCAGTTGCTCGACTCGGTGTTGGGTGCGTTGCCCGAGCCGAAGCAGCCCGGACAGGGGCGTTCGCGCTCGCGCCGCGCCTCCAGCCAGGGCACGACCGCGGCGGCTCCGGCCGAGCCGACGACGTCCGGCGAGTCCGGTCCGTTCATCCTCGGCGTGGGGGTCAGCTCCGACGATCTGTGAGTCGTCTAGGGTGACCTCGTGCCTCTGACCCAGCCCGGAACCCCGACCGTCAGGTCGAGGTTCCGGGCTGCGTCCGTCGCGGCCTCGGGGCCCGAGGGGCGCGAGCGCCTGCTCATGGCGGGCACGGCCCTCGCCGTCGTCCTGGTGGCCCGTTTCGCCCTCGGGCTCGTCGCACTCGTCGGGTCGGCGGTCGGCTTCTCGGTGACGGCGTTCCCCAGCGGGTTCGTCGCGACGCCGGTCGGACAGTTCCTCGGCAGCTTCGTGCTCTACCCGTTCCCGTTCTACGTCGCCTCGTTCGCCGTGCTCGCCGCGACGAAGCCGCTGACGCCCCGGTCCGACCTCCGGACGGTGGTCCGCCACGCGGTCGTCGCGGGCGGCGTCGGGACGATCGCGCTGGCGGTCGTCGGCATCGTCCCGGGCATCGTCCTCTCGATCGACGGCGGCACCTGGGTGAACCTCGCCCTCTACCTGACGACCATCCCGCTGTCGGCCGGCATCGTCGACACGGCCCTGCTCGTCGCCGGTGCCGTGCTCGCCCGACTCTGGCTGGGCGGCGGCGACGGTGACGAGGTCTGGGCGGTCGAGCCCGGGCCCCGGGACGCCGAGGCCGAGGCGGAGGCCGACGCGGCCGACGTGGACGACCGCACCGCGCCTCCTGCCGTCTCGGACGACCGGTTCACCCGCGTCCCGACGGTCGCCGCCGCGGTGCCCTCGGCCCCCGTCGCCCCGCCCGAGCGTCCCGTCGTACCGGCGCACCCGACCCCCGCGCCGGACGACTGGTCGCGCTTCGCGCCCCCCGCCGAGCCGAGCGGGGACGACCGGTGAGCGCTCCCGTCCGGGAGCGCACCGAGCACGCCGGGCACGGCGTCGGACGTCGTGCGCGCCGGGCGCCGTCCCGCGTCCCGCTGCTCGTGGCCGGTGGGCTCGTGCTCGCCGTGCTCGTGGCGGTCCGCCTCGCCTCGCCCCTCCTCGGCCCGGGCCTGCTGCCGAACGCGCTGCAGGACTTCGTCACGCTGACCATCAGCGTCATCGTCGAGTCGATGCCGTTCGTCCTGCTCGGCATCGTCCTGTCGATCATCGTGCAGGAGTGGCTGCCGCAGGCGTTCTTCTCGTCGTGGCTGCCGAAGCGAGGGCTGCCCCGTCGCGCGGTCATCTCGTTCCTCGGCATGTTCCTGCCCGTCTGCGAGTGCGGCAACGTGCCCTTGGCGCGGGGGCTCGTGCTCAAGGGCTTCACGGTGTCCGAGTCGATGACCTTCCTGCTCGCGGCACCGATCCTCAACCCGATCACCATCATCACCACGCACCAGGCGTTCGGGTGGGACAACGGCATCCTCGTGGCCCGGTTGATCGGCGGGTTCGTCATCGCGAACCTGATCGGCTGGCTGTTCAGCAAGCACCCGAACCAGCAGAGCCTGCTGACCTCCTCGTTCGCGGCCGAGTGCCGGGTCGACGACGGCCATGCGCACGGGCGGGGTCGCACGGCGAAGAGCGTCGACCTGTTCCGCCGCGAGATGTCGACCATGATGCCCGCGCTCTTCATCGGCGCGGCCATCGCGGGCGCGATCCAGACGATCGTTCCGCGGTCGGTGCTCGTCACGCTCGGCAGCAACCCGGTCTGGTCGGTGCTGGCGATGATGGTGCTGGCCTTCGTCATCTCGATCTGTTCGAACGTCGACGCGTTCTTCGTGCTGCCGTTCGCCTCGACGTTCATGCCCGGCGGCATCGCCGCCTTCCTCGTCTTCGGCCCCATCATCGACGTCAAGATGCTGGCCCTGCTGCGGACGACCTACACACCCAAGGTGCTCGGGCAGGTCACCCTCGTGGTGGCCCTGACCAGTGCCGCGATCGGACTGGTGGTCAACTATGTCGCCTAGCCCTGCTCCTCGCCCCTGGCGCCGACTGCTCGACCGCTGGCAGGGGGTGCTGCTGACGCTCGTCGTCGGCGTCGCCACCCTCTGGCTCGCCGCGACCGGTCAGCTCGTGCTGTACATCCACCCCCGGTACGACGTCTTCACGGTGGTGATGATCGTCATCGGCATGACGTTGTCGCTGGCCACTCTGGCGTTCTCGCCCGTCCGGGGTGACGACGCCCACGACGGCCACGACCACGACGCCGGCCATGACCACGACCACGACCACGACGGACGTCTCGACGCGGCCGAGGTGCCCGCGGTCGAGGACGGGCTCCGTCCGCGCCGCCGCCGACCGGTCGCCACGGGAGCCCGCCGCCTCGCCTTCTCGGTGGGCGTGGCCGTCACCGCCGCCGTCGCGATCGCCGTCGTCGCCCTGCCCCCGGCCACCTTGACCAGCGCCACGGCCGGCCAGCGCGACGTGAACTCGTCGACCGCGGCGCTCGACCGTACGACCGTGGCCGACGCGACCGGCGCCTCCTCGGATGCCTACCGGTCGTTCAGCGTCCTCGACTGGGCCGGCCTGTTGAGGCAGACGACCGACCTCGCCTTCTACGAGGGCAAGACCGCGGACGTGGTCGGCTTCGTCACGCCGTCCGACACCGATCCCGACGACGTGTTCTACGTCTCGCGTTTCGTCATCACGTGCTGCGCGGTCGACGCCCAGCCCGTCGGCGTCCCGGTCTACCTGCCGGGGTGGCAGGACCAGGTCGCCGCAGACGACTGGGTCGAGGTCACGGGTGGCTTCGACACCAACCGCAGCAGCTCGAGCCAGGACCCCGTCGCCCTCGTGCCCGACGACGTCACGACCGTGGGACAGCCCAGTGACCCGTACCTCTACTGAGGGCGGGCGGGGCCGGGGCACGACGGGAGGGGCCACGCCCGACCCGTTCGCCTCCGACCCCGTGTTCCTCACCGAGGAGGACGCCCGTGAGGCCGGCGCCCGGTGGCGCACGCGATGGATCGCCGTCGTCACCGTCCTCGCGGTGCTCTGCGCCGCCTTCGTCGGACTGACCTACTTCCAGGGCCCGAAGGCGGGCGAGACGCAGGTCGACACGACGGCCGTGGTCGAGCGCCCCGGCCAACAACTGCGGGTGTTCGCCAACCAGGCGCTCGCCCACGTCGACGCGTCGCAGGTGGTCGTGACGCCCGCGGCCGCGTTCACGGTGCAGACCTCGGGCGACGTGGTCGCGGTGACCTTCACCGGCCGGCTCGCCTATGACACCGACTACCACGTCCGCATCGGCGGCGTCTCGAGCGTCTACCAACGACAGACCTCGACCCTGGAGGCGCGGTTCAGCACGCCCCCGGCGACGCTGTACCGGCTCGTGCGAGGCACGGGCGGGGCCGACGACCGCATCGAACGAGCCGGGCTGCGGGGCTCGGACCGCACGACCGTCTGGTCGGCGCCGCGCATCCAGGCCTACGAGGTGTTCGACTCGGCGGTCGCGGTCGTCACGGACGACGGGGCGCAGAGCAGCCTCAGCCTCGTGTCGCTCGACGGGGCCGCCGTCGAGACCCTGCCCGTGCCCGACCGGCCGGGCCTGATCACGCGCTTCGCGGCCGACCGAGCCACCACGACGCTGGCGTTCTCGTTCCGTCCCACGGGCTCGGACGTCGAGACGCTCTACACGCTGCCGTTGCAGGGGCAGCGGGCGGTGTCCCCGGTCCTCGGCCTGTCCGGGCAGCCCGTCGAACCGACCGACTGGGCCTTCGTGCCGGGTGAGGACGTCGTCGTCGTCCAGTCCGTCGACGACTCGGTGAGCGTGATCGACCTCTCGGGAGCCGACCCGGTCCGGCCGGTCGGCACGTACTCGCTGTTGCAGGGCGTCTCGCTCGACGGCACGACCCTGATCGCCGCGTCGGCGATCGCGTCCATGGTCGTCGACCTCGCCACGGGGGACGAGCGCCCCCGGGCGCCCGCCCCGGTCGACGGGGTCCTCCCGTTCGCCGGCCCCCTCGTGGCCCTCGACTCCGACCACGTCGTGCAGCAGGTGTCGGTGCCCTCCGACGACGGACTGACGTACCGCACGCTCGTCGTCGCCGACGACGGCACCACGTCGCGGACGCTCTGGCAGCCCCCGAGCGCATCCGGAGTGGTCGAGGGCTTCGACGTCTCCCCGAACGGGCAGTACCTCGCGGTCCAGTCGGTCGGGGACGCGACGACGCCGACGGATTACTCGTACACGATCGACCCCGTGGCCGACGGGGTCACCACCACGATCGTCGACATCGCCTCGGGCGCCGTCGTGGCCAGCTACGAGGGCTTCGACACGACCTGGTGACCGCGCCGGGGCGGAAGCGCCCGGGTGGACGGGTGGCTCAGGCCGTCAGGCCGCGTTTGATCCGCTGGGACACCCGGAGTCCGCTGCGCTCGAGACGTCGGGCCAGGTCGAGGCCCGTCACGGCGACGGCGCCCCCGGCGATCAATTCGGCCCGTCGTGACTCGGGCACGTCGTAGTGGTCGTGGTCGAACCCCCGGCGGGGGATGCCGTGACGCGCGGCGAAGGCGTGCAACTCGTCGTAGGAGTCGTCGCTCACCAGGTGTGCCCACAGGGTGTCGTGGGCCGGCCACACGGCCTCGTCGATCAGGATCACGCCCTGGATGGTAGTCGTCGGCCCGCCCTCGGGCGCACGAGTCCCCGAACGGAGGAGGCGCAGGGCCGGCCGGCGGACGCGTTGACGGCCCCCGCGGCCCCCTGTACGATGGGCGGTTGGTGCGCGCAGGCTCGAGGTCGCGTCGCGCCGGACACCCCACAAATCTTAAGGAACAGACATGGTCTACGCAGTCGTGCGCGCCGGTGGTCGGCAGGAGAAGGTCGAGGTCGGCACGATCGTCACCCTCGACCGTCTCAAGGCCGCCGAAGGCGACGCCATCACCCTTCCCGCCGTGCTGCACGTCGACGGTGACACGGTCATCTCGGCCGCCGACGAGCTGGCGAAGATCACCGTCACCGCCGAGGTGCTGAACGACCTGCGCGGCCCGAAGATCGTCATCCAGAACTACAAGAACAAGACCGGTTACAAGCGTCGCATGGGCTTCCGTGCCGACCTGACCCGCGTCAAGATCACCTCGATCAACTGAACCAGGGGCTGAGAACACATGGCACACAAAAAGGGCGCATCGTCCACCCGCAACGGTCGTGACTCGAACGCACAGCGCCTCGGCGTGAAGCGCTTCGGCGGCCAGGTCGTGCTCGCCGGCGAGATCATCGTCCGCCAGCGCGGCACCCACTTCCACCCCGGCGTCAACGTCGGCCGTGGCGGCGACGACACCCTCTTCGCCCTCGCACCCGGTTCGGTCGAGTTCGGCGCCAAGGGCGGCCGCAAGGTCGTCAACATCGTCGCCTCCGCGACGACGACGGTCTAGCACGACCACGCGGCGTCGGCACACGACCCGCATCGGCGGCCCTCGCGGGTCGCACCGTCTGGGGCGAGCATCCTGCTCGCCCCAGACGTGTTTGACCCGGGCAGCTCGCACCGGCACGCACAGACAAAGAGATCAAGCACCTCATGGCCACATTCGTCGACCAAGTGACCCTCCACCTCCGCGCCGGCAACGGCGGCAACGGCTGCGTGTCCGTCAAGCGCGAGAAGTTCAAGCCGCTGGCCGGCCCCGACGGCGGCAACGGCGGTCACGGCGGTGACGTCGTGATCGTCAGCGACACCGGCGTCACGACGCTGCTCGGGTTCCACCGTGCTCCGCACCGGTCCAGCGACAACGGCGGCTTCGGCATGGGAGACCACCGTGCCGGCACCAACGGCGAGACCCTCGAACTCGTCGTCCCCGTGGGCACGGTCGTCAAGTCCGCCGACGGCAAAGAGTTGATCGACATGGTCGAGCCCGGAATGCGCTACGTCGCCGCCGAGGGCGGCATCGGCGGCCTGGGCAACGCGGCCCTCTCGTCCACCAAGCGCAAGGCCCCCGGCTTCGCCCTGCTCGGCACCCCCGGCTGGGCCGGGGACGTGCTGCTCGAACTCAAGGTCGTCGCCGACATCGCCCTGGTGGGCTACCCGTCGGCCGGCAAGTCGAGCCTCGTCGCGGCCCTCTCGGCCGCGAAGCCGAAGATCGCCGACTACCCCTTCACGACGCTGCACCCCAACCTCGGCGTCGTCGAGTCGGGCGACACGCGCTACACGGTCGCCGACGTCCCCGGGTTGATCGAGGGTGCCAGCGAGGGCAAGGGACTCGGGCTCGAGTTCCTGCGCCACGTCGAGCGCTGCTCGGCGCTGCTGCACGTCCTCGACTGCGCGACCCTCGACCCCGGCCGCGACCCGCTGACCGACCTCGACGTCATCCTGCGCGAACTCGAGGCCTATCCCATCCCCGACGGCCAGAAGCCGCTGCTCGACCGCCCGCAACTGATCGCGCTGAACAAGGTCGACGTGCCCGACGGCCGCGAGCTGGCCGACTTCGTCACGCCCGAGCTCGAGGCCCGCGGCTACCGCGTCTTCGAGATCTCCGCCGTGAGCCACGAGGGCCTGCGCAACCTGTCCTTCGCCCTGGCCGACGTCGTCGAGGCCAGCCGAGCCGAGATCGCGGCCCGCCCCGCGCCTCCTCGCATCGTCATGCGCCCCCGCGCCGTCAACGAGAAGCCCTTCGTCATCAGGGTCGAGGGCGGAACCTACGGCAACGTGTACCGCATCCTGGGCCAGAAGCCCGAGCGCTGGGTCGTGCAGACCGACTTCAACAACGAAGAGGCCGTGGGCTACCTCGCCGACCGGCTCAACGCCATCGGCGTCGAGGACGCCCTGTTCAAGGCCGGTGCGCAGGCCGGTTCGACGGTCGTCATCGGCCCCGAGGGCGGCATCGTCTTCGACTGGGAGCCCACCCTCACCTCGACGGCCGAGCTGATGACGAGCGCCCGTGGCACCGACCCGCGCCTGATCCAGAACGACCGTCCGACCCGCAACCAGCGTCGCGAAGAATACTTCGAGCGCATGGACGCCAAGGCCGAGGCCCGCGCCGAGCTGCAGCGCGAACGCGCCGCCGGCCTGTGGACCGACGACGAGGGGTTCCTGGTCAAAGAGGGCGACGACGTCGAAGGCGACGAGCGGGCGTGACCGGGGGCGTCGTCGACCGCGCCGGCCTCGGCACGGCCCGCCGCATCGTGGTCAAGGTCGGCTCGTCGTCGATCAGCGGTGACAACGCGGGCCAGATCGAGCCGCTGGTCGACGCCCTCGCCGCGACGTACGGTCGGGGCGCCCAGGTCGTGCTCGTCTCGTCCGGGGCCATCGCCACGGGCCTGCCGCACCTGCGGGTCGACTCCCGTCCGACCGACCTCGCCACCCAGCAGGCGGCCGCCGCGGTCGGGCAGAACGTCCTCATCTACCGGTACCAGCAGAGTCTGCGCCGCTACGGCATCGTGGCCGGGCAGGTGCTGCTGACCGCCGGCGACATGCAGAACCCGACCCACCGCAGCAACGCCCAGCGCGCCATGGAGCGCCTGCTCGAGCTGCGCATCCTGCCGATCGTCAACGAGAACGACACCGTCGCGACCCACGAGATCCGCTTCGGCGACAACGACCGGCTCGCGGCGCTGGTGTCGCAGTTGATCGGTGCCGACGCGCTCGTCCTGCTCAGCGACGTCGACGCCCTGTACACCCGACCGCCGCACGAACCCGGCGCCGTCGCGATCGTCGACGTGCCCTTCGGGGACGAGCTCGCCGGGGTCACCTTCGGCGAGGCAGGCGCGGCCGGCGTCGGGACGGGAGGCGCGGGCACGAAGGTCGCGGCCGCCCGGTTCGCGGCCGAGGCCGGCACACCCGTCCTCGTGACGAGCACCGGCAACGTCGCCCGGGCACTCGCGGGCGAACAGGTCGGCACCTTCTTCGAGGCGGCGGGAGGCGCGGGGTCGGGACCTGCGACGGGGGACGCCGGTTCCGCGGGCGGGCGACCGGCCTGACCCGCGCCTCCCGGGGTGTCGTCCGGGCGACCGGCGTCGACCGTCGACGGCCTCGCGGGACGGGGGAGCGGCGCATAGGCTTCGTGCATGTCGCTCATCGATGCCCCGGCCCCGTCGCTCACCGACAAGCTGACCGCTGCGAAGGCCGCCTCGCGCGTGCTCGCCACCGCGACGGCCGACCGCAAGGACGCGGGGCTGCGGGCCGTCGCCGCCGCGCTGGTCGCGAACGTCGACCGCATCGTCGCGGCCAACGAGCTCGACCTGGCGAACGCGCGTGAGAACGGCGTCGGTGCGTCACTCCAGGACCGCCTGCGGCTGGACTCCGGTCGGCTGGCCGGGCTCGCGTCGGCCACCGAGCTCGTGGCCTCGCTCGTCGACCCGGTCGGCGAGTCGGTGCGGGGCAAGGTGCTGCCGAACGGGCTGCGGCTCGACCAGGTCCGCGTGCCGTTCGGTGTGGTGGGCGCGATCTACGAGGCCCGGCCCAACGTGACGGTCGACATCGCGGCGCTCGCCCTGAAGAGCGGCAACGCGGCCGTCCTGCGCGGCGGCAGCGCGGCGCAGCAGTCCAACCGTGTGCTGGTCGAGGTCATGCGCGAGGCGCTGGCCGAGGTGGGGCTGCCCGCCGACGCCGTCGTCACCATCGACGAGTTCGGCCGCGACGGGGCCGGTGAGCTGATGCGGGCCCGGGGGCTGGTCGACGTGCTGATCCCTCGGGGCAGCGCCGAGCTGATCGACACCGTCGTCCGTGAGTCGACGGTGCCGGTCATCGAGACCGGTGCCGGGGTCGTGCACGTCTTCCTCGACGCCAGCGCCGACGAGGGCTGGGCCGTCGACATCGTGCGGAACGCCAAGGTCCAGCGCCCGAGCGTGTGCAACGCGCTCGAGACGCTGCTCGTCCACCGCGAGGCGGCGGAGCGCCTGCTGCCCCCGGTGCTGGGTGCCCTGCGCGCCTCCGGGGTGACGATCCACGGCGACGAGCGGACGCTCGAGGTCTTCCCCGACGGGGTTCCGGCGACCGACGACGACTGGGCGACCGAGTACATGGGGCTCGACCTCGCGGTCCGGGTCGTCGCCGACGTCGACGAGGCCATGGCCCACATCGCCCGGTGGTCGACCCACCACACCGAGTCGATCGTGACCAACGACCTGGCGACCGCCGAGCGGTTCCTCGCCGAGGTCGACAGCGCCGTCGTCATGGTCAACGCCTCGACCCGCTTCACCGACGGCGGCGAGTTCGGCTTCGGGGCCGAGGTCGGCATCTCGACCCAGAAGCTCCACGCCCGCGGACCGATGGGGCTCGCCGAACTCACGAGCACCAAATGGGTCGTGCGGGGCCAGGGCCAGGTGCGCGGGTAGACTGACCGACGATCGTCACCGCCTGAACGGGAGAACCCATGCTCGACGCCTCGCTGCTGCTCGCCGAAGCCCACGAAGAACTCGCACCGCTGATCGCCCCGGCCCCGGTCATCGCCGGCGTCTTCGCCATCGCGTTCCTCGTCCTCGGCTACGTGGTCTTCAGCTACCGCGACGTCGCCAACCGGTCGCTGCGCAAGGCGAACAAGCTCGACCACCACGACGGTCCGATCGACGAGTTCGGTCACCCCGAGAAGCACTGACCGCCGAGGCCGGCGAGATGGTCGTGGCGGGCGCCACCGTGCCCGACGGCGAGGGCGTCAGGCGACCCCGCGTCGGCATAATGGGCGGCACGTTCGACCCGATCCACCACGGGCACCTGGTCGCGGCCAGCGAGGTCGCGCAGTCGTTCCACCTCGACGAGGTCGTCTTCGTGCCGACCGGTCAACCGTGGATGAAACCCGAGGTCAGCGAGGCGGAGCACCGCTACCTCATGACGGTCATCGCCACGGCGTCGAACCCGACCTTCACGGTCAGCCGTGTCGACGTCGACCGCGAGGGGCCGACCTACACGATCGACACCCTGCGCGACATCCGTCGCCTGCGTCCGACGGCCGAGCTCTTCTTCATCACCGGCGCCGACGCCGTCGCCCAGATCCTCGACTGGAAAGACGTCCAAGAGCTCTGGGACCTCGCCCACTTCGTCGCCGTGTCCCGGCCGGGGCACGACCTCAGCGTTAGCGGTTTGCCCGAGAGCGACGTAAGCTTGCTCGAAGTCCCCGCACTGGCCATCTCGTCGACCGATTGCCGCGCCCGGGTGGGTCGAGACTTTCCGGTGTGGTACTTGGTCCCCGACGGCGTCGTCCAGTACATCTCCAAGCACCATCTGTATCGGAGCGTTTCATGAGCACGTCCGACGGTCAGCCGCCCCTCACCCGGCGACAGATCCGCGACCTCGAGCGAGCCCGCGAGGCCGGTCAGGCCATCACCGGCGCCGTGCCCGTGGTGCCCGCCTCGATCTCGACGCCCGCCCCGCGCCCTGCGGCGGGCTCGACGGGTGACGTACCGATGCCGGTGCCGTCGTCGGCCGCGCTGCGCGACGTCCCGCCCCCCGCACCGGGCTCCGTCGTCGACCCCGGCACCGGTCTGACCCGCCGACAGATGCGCGCGCTGCGTGACGCGAGCCAGAGCCGCGACGCGTCTCCCGTGCCCCTGCAGGCCCCTGCCCCCGAACCCCGTCGTCCGTTGGCCGACGCGCTCAACACCGTCGACGAGATCGCCCCCGCCGCCGACGACCGTCCGGCCTCCGCGCCCGGCGCGTCCGGTCCGGCTCCGGTAGCCGTCCGCCCCGCCTCGGCCCCCGTGCCGTCCGCCGCACCGGACGACGACGACGCGTCGGACGACGCCCCGGGGCCCCGTCGCACGGGTGCGGCCTCCTCGGTCCCTCCGGTGTCCTCGACCCCCACGCCGACGTCGACGCCCACGGTCTTCCCGTTCGCGTTGTCCGACGAGCAGGGCCGCGGCGGGCAGGGCTCGCCGATCGCGCCTCCTGCCCCGTCCCGTTCCGCGGCGTCGACGGCGTCGCGCCCGTCGGGTTCCGGTTCATCGCCCGAGCAGCGTGACGAGCCGTCCGACGCGTCGCCCGTCGTGCCGTCCGGTCACTGGTCGACCCAGTCCGACGAGCCCGACGCGCAGTCCGTCCCGGGCCGTCAGCTCGGCACCAGCACGGGTCAGCAGAACGCGCTGATCCTCACCGACGCCCAGGTCGCCGACGTGACCGGTGCGCTCAACGCGACCGGCGAGATCATCATCACGGGCTCGATCGATCTGCCCCGCAGCTTGGCGTCGACCGGCTCGCAGGCCCGGATCGACAACTCCGACATGGACCGCATCCTCGAGCAGGGCGACGCCGAGCAGGCGTCGAGCGACGCCGAGCCCGTCCGTGCCAGCCGAGCCATCAGCACGCACACGTCCACCCGCGCCGTCGTGCTGGCCGCGTCGCAGCCCAAGGGCAACCACCTGCCGCTGATCCTCGGGATCTCGGGCGGCGTCGTGGGCCTCGGTATCATCGGCTTGATCATCGGTGGCTTCGCCACCGGGGTGCTGGGCTGAGGCCCGACCCACCCGAACCGACCCCGGTCGGCCCGCATCACCACCTACCCCCTAAGGAACACGTGACAGCCACCCCTCGTGCCATCGAGCTGCTGCAGATCGCCGCACGCGCGGCCGACGACAAGCAGGCCGACGACCTCGTCGCCCTCGACGTGTCCGGCCCCCTGCCCCTGACCGACGTGTTCCTCCTGGCCACCGGCCGCAGCGAACGCAACGTGGTCGCCATCGCCGGCGAGATCGAGGACAAGATGCTCGAGGCCGGCGTCAAGACCCTCCGCCGTGAGGGCCGTGCCGAGGGCCGTTGGGTCCTGCTCGACTTCGGTGACGTCGTCGCGCACGTCTTCCACGACGAGGACCGTCAGTACTACGCGCTCGAGCGCCTGTGGAGCGACTGCCCGACGATCCCGCTCGACGTGCTGGCCGAGTCGGCCACCTCACCCGCCGAGGCCACGGCCGACGCGCCGGCCGAGGCCTGACCGCCCCGCGCCTCCTCTGTTTCGCCGCATCGGCGGGACGTCACGACATGCCGCTCACCCCCGAGGTGAGCGGCATGTCGCGTCTTCTCGGGGCTCGTGGCCGAGAGCCGCGCGCCGAGTGAGTCGGTGTCGGTGCTGGCTGGTGTCGGTGTTGGATGACAGGCTGAGGGCGTGATCGTCGAGCGCGTTCGAGCCCCCGAGGCACTCGTCCCCGACCGCGACCAGTGGCCCTTCACGGTGCCCGTCGTGCGGTCGCTGATCGGCGAGGGGCTCGCTCTCGATCGCGCGGTGACGTTCGTCGTGGGTGAGAACGGCAGCGGCAAGTCGACCGTCGTCGAGGCGCTGGCCGAGGCCTGGGGCGTCGACGTGCGGGGCGGTCGCAGCGATTCGCGGTGGTCGTCGCCGCTCGATAAATCAGCGCTCGGGCGCGTGATGAAGCTCGACCGGACGCCGATGGGTGCGCGGCTGACGGGCACGGCGGCCCGGGGGTACTTCCTGCGATCCGAGACGGCTCTCGACATGTTCCGGCGGTTCGAGCCCGGTGACCCGGCGTTCCGTGACGTCAGTCACGGCGAGAGCTTTCTCCAGGCCTTCGACAGCCACGTCGACGGTCGGGGGCTGTACCTTCTCGACGAGCCCGAAGCCGCGTTGTCCTTCAGCTCGTGCCTGCGCCTGATGGGCACGCTGGCCGACGTCGTCGAGACGGGCGGGCAGGTCGTCTGCGCCACTCACTCACCCGTCCTGACGGCCCTGCCCGGGGCTCGCATCCTCGAGGTGGGCGACCACGGGGTGCGGGCGGTCGAGTGGGCCGATCTCGACCTCGTGGGCCACTGGCGGTCGTTCCTCGAAGGACCCGAGGGGTACCTGCGTCACCTCTGACGTCGGGGTGAACTTGCGGCCGGAAAAAATGTAGTAATGTAGACGAGTTGCTTCCGACGGGGTGAAAACCTCCGAGGGGCAGCAGTCCTGGGTCTGTGGCGCAGCTGGTAGCGCACCTGCATGGCATGCAGGGGGTCAGGGGTTCGAGTCCCCTCAGATCCACCAGAACGGGTTCGCGAGAACCACACGAAGGCCCCTCCTCGAGAGGGGCCTTCGTCGTTTGCGGGGCAGCTGTTCGAGGGCGTCGACCGCAACGCCGCCACGACGTAAACACTCCGCCACGAGATGTCGTGGCGGAGTGTTTACGTCGTGGCGGGTCGCACGGGTCGCGCGGGCAGGGTGGATCGGGCGGCCACGGGACCCACGCCGACGGGCGCAGGAGGCGCGGGTCGCGTCAGACGCGGGCGCGCAGGTCCGCCGACGCCCGGGCTGCGCCCTCGGCGAGCAGACCCTGGTCCGCGTGGACGAGCTCGCCCTCCGCCACGACCGCGTCGCCCCCGACCCAGAGGCGCGCCAGCGGAGGCATCGAGGCCAGCCCGAGGGCGGCCACCGGGTCGGCGATGCCCGCGAACTCGACCCCGTCGACGCGCCAGAGGGCGAGGTCGGCGAGCTTGCCGACCTCGATCGAGCCGAGGTCGGCGTCCCGCCCGAGCACGCGGGCGCCACCGATCGTCGCCAGGCGCAGTCCCTGCCGGACCGAGAACGCGTCCGCGCCCGAGCGCAGGCGCCCGAAGAGCACCGCCTGCCGGATCTCGGTGCCGAGCTGGCCGGACTCGTTCGACGCGGCACCGTCGACCCCGAGCCCCACGGGTGCCCCCGCGCGCAGCAACGACGCGATCGGGGCGATGCCCGCGGCGAGTCGACCGTTCGACGACGGGCAGTGCGCCACACCGGTCCCCGTCGCGGCGAACCGTCCGATCGCGTGGTCGTCGAGGTGGACGCAGTGGGCCATCCAGACGTCGTCGCCGAGCCAGCCGAGGTCCTCCAGGTACTGGGTCGGCGTCCGGCCGAAGCGCTCGAGGCAGAAGGCGTCCTCCTCGACGGTCTCGGAGCCGTGGGTGTGCAGCCGGACTCCGAGCTGCCGTCCGAGGACGGCGGCCTCGCGCAGCAGGTCGGCCGTCACCGAGAACGGCGAGCAGGGCGCGATCGCGATCTGGACCCGCGCGTCGCCGGACGGATCGTGGAACCGGGCCACCGCCTCCTGACCGGCGCGCAGCGCGGCGTCCGTCGTCTCGACGGCGAAGTCCGGGGGCAGGCCGCCCTGCGACCGACCGAGGTCCATCGAGCCGCGCGTGGCGTGCAGGCGGACGCCGACGGTTCCGGCGGCCCGGACGATGCCGCCCAGGAGGTCGCCGGCACCGGCCGGGAAGACGTAGTGGTGGTCGCCGACGGTCGTGCAGCCCGACCGCGCCAGCACGGCGATCGCAGCGGCGGCCCCGGCCTCGACGAGCGGCTCGTCGATGCGCGCCCAGGTCGGGTAGAGCGCGACGAGCCAGTCGAACAGGATCGAGTCCTGCGCGATGCCGCGGGTCAGCCACTGGTAGAGGTGGTGGTGCGTGTTCACCAGGCCGGGGGTCAGCAGGTGGCCCCGGCCGTCGACGCGCTCGACCGGGATCGGCGCGGCAGCCGGCACGGCGGACCCGGGAACCGACCCGGCCGCCGACCCGGGTGCGGCGAGCCCGGCCGTGCACCACGCGGGGGCGGGCCCGGGCCCGACGGCGACGATGCGCGATCCGTCGACGACGACGTGCCCGCCGGCGTGCTCGGTGTCGTGGGCGTCGACCGTCGCGACGTGTGCGCCCTCGACGACCAGCCGCCGGGCCGGCGTCACCGAGGCGGAGGCGGGTGCGGTCACGCCGTCAGCCACGCCGCGATCTCGGCGACGGCCCGCGCTTTCAGTTCCGGCGACGCCCCCGAGCACTCGATCGAGCTCAGCGCGCACGCGGCGAGCTGCTCGTCGGACAGGCCGAGGGTCGTGCGGGCCAGCTCGTACTCGGCGAGCACACCCGGCCCGAACAGGATGGGGTCGTCGGCGTTGATCGAGCACCGCACGCCGGCCTCGACGAGGCGCTTCAGCGGGTGGTCCTCGATGGTGGGGATCACCGAGAGTAACACGTTCGAGGTGAGGCACACGTCGAGGCAGACGCCCTCGGCGGCCAGTCGGGCCATGAGCGGTTCGCTCCGCACGGCCGTCACGCCGTGCAGCACGCGGTCGGCGCCGAGGACGTCCAGCGCCTCCTCGATCTGGTCCGGGCCCGCGAGTTCGCCGGCGTGCGGCGTCGAGAGCAGGCCCGCGTGCTTGGCGATGCGGAACGCCTCCTCGTAGCGGGCCGCCGGGTTGCCGCGCTCGTCGTTGGCGAGGCCGAGCGAGACGACGCCGCGGTCGGCGTACGCGGCGGCCAGGTGGGCCAGCTCGTTCGCGGCCTCGACGCTCTCGGTGCGGTCGACCGTGATCATCAGGCCGACCTCGACGCCCCATCGCTCGCCGCTCTCGGCGCAGGCCGCGAGCATCGCCCGCAGCGAGGCGTCGAGCGACCCGAAGGTGGCGACGTAGAACTGCGGGCTCGCCCCGAACTCGACGTAGGCGACGCCCTCGTCGGCGCAGTCCTCGATCGCCTCGTCGATCAGGCGGAAGAGGTTCGCGCTCTCGGCGAGGACCACGAGCATGCCCTGGTACGTCGCGCTGAACTCGCTGAAGTCCCCGAAGCTGGTCGGCATCGGCACGACGACGCCCGACGCCGCCGCCATGTCGGCCAGCGAGTCCGGTCGGATCGCCGCCTCCATGTGCAGGTGCAGGTGGCCCTTGGGCAGGGCGCGCAGGTCGCGCGCCACGGCGTCGGCGGGCGAGGGGGCGGACGCCGAGGAGGCGCGGGTGGCGTCGGCGGGGGAGGTGGTGGTCACGAGCGGGCTCCGTGGATCAGGGCGTCGACGAACGACGGCAGGAAGAGGTCGGTGTGGACGGCGGTGACCGCCGTGGTGTCGGTGGACGGGTGGTCGGTCGGCACGGGGCCGTCCGGGTGCCAGTCGACCTCGGCTCCGTCGGCCGTGCGCATCACCCGGCCCCGCGTCGCGAAGCCGTCGTGGGTGATGCCGACGGGGCCGGTGACGCTGTCGGCGATCCACTCGGGGTGCACCATCAGCGCCGCGGCGAGGCCGTCGTGCACGGGGCTGACCCGGCGGCCCCAGGCGTTCCGGTAGAAGTCGAGGTAGGTCGCCAGGACGTCGGCGGCGAAGGTGCCGGTCGGCGTGCCCGAGTCGCGGAGCGCCGCGACGTGCGATTCGTCGGTGATGACCTGCGACGTCGCGTTCACGCCCACCATGAGGCGCGAGGTCGCCGGGGCGGCGAAGACCGCGCGGGCGGCCACGCCGTCGTTCTGCACGTTCGCGTCGACCATGTCCGTGCGGCCGAGGGCCGGGAAGGGTCCGCTGCCGCCCATGATCGTCACCGACCGGAACAGGGTCAGGAGGCGCGGCTCGGCCCTCAGCGCCAGGGCCACGTTGGTGAGCGGCCCCAGGGTGAGCAGGTCGATCTCGCCCGGGGACGCCCGGGCGACCTCGACGAGCCGCTCCGCCGCCGGGGTGTCGAGCAGCACGCGCGGGAGCGGCCGCTCGGCGACGACGTCACCGAGACCGTCGTGACCGTGCACGTAGTGGGCGATGTGCGCCTCCGCGTCCACGGGTCCCTCGGCACCGCGGGCGACGGGCACGTCGTCGAGACCGACGAGCCCGAGCACGTGCCCGACGTTGCGCAGGGCGTCGTCGACGACGCAGTTGCCGTAGACGGCCGTGATGCCCACGATCTCGACGTCGGGCTGCGCGGCGAGCCAGAGCAGGGCGAGGGCGTCGTCGATGCCCGTGTCGGTGTCGACCAGCACGCGGCGGGTCACACCGGGGCCGGTCACGCCGTGGCCGGTCACGACGCGGTCGCCTTGCCGGCGTTGGGGCCCCACTTCGCGAGCACCGCCGTCTCGACGAACGTCGTGATCGTGTAGAGCACGATCGAGACGAGCGTGATCAGCACGACGATCGCCCAGATCTCGCCGTACTGCGACTGCGACTTGGCGGCCGTGATGGCGGCGCCGAGGCCCTCGTAGGTGAAGAGCCACTCGTAGAGCATCGCGCCGGTGATGGCTCCCGGCACGGCGATGCGCATCGAGGCGAAGAAGTACGGCAGGGCCGTGGGGAACGCGACCTTGCGCATGATCGTCCAGCGGCTGCCGCCGTAGACCCGGATGAGGTCGACCGACTGGGCGCTGACCGACCGGAAGCCGAGGGTCAGGTTGACGAGCAGGGGGAAGAATACGACCACGCCGCCGATGAAGCCGGCGGTGACGATGCCGTTGCCCAGCACGAGGTAGATGACGGGGGCCATCGCCAGCAGGGGCACGGTGCGCAGCAGCATGGCGATCGGCATGAACATGAACTCGACGGGTCGGATCAGCGTGAAGACGATCGCCACGACCAGCGAACCGCCGACGCCGAAGACGAAGCCGATCGCGGCGTGCCAGAGGGTCACTCCGAGCAGGCCGGCGATGTGCACGCGGTTCTCGGCCGCCGTGGTCCGGCTGAGCTCGGAGTCGACGAAGAACCAGCGGAACACGTCGGCCGGGGTCTTCGCGATGAACGCGTTGGCCTGCAGCACGACGATGGCGAGGTTCCACAGGATGCCGAGGATGATCGCCGAGATCGCGATCGTCAGCACGGTGCGGCCGATGCGCCGCAGGACGAACCGGGCGGTCGAGGAGGCGCTGGTCGAGACCGCGGGGGCGGTGACGCGGGTGCCGGTGCCGGTGGGCAGGGTCGTGGCCATCAGAACCCCTCTCCGGCGCGGCTGTCGCCCGCCGACCAGGGCGTGACCAGTCGGCTGATCCGCCCGATGACGAAGTAGGCGATCCCGGCGATGCCGCCCGAGATCAGGGCCAGGGCCCAGAGCTTGACCGACGCCGCCGTGGCCTGCGCCGCGAGCAGCAGGATGCCGAGGCCCTGGTCGACCCCGATGAGGAAGTACTCGCCGAGCACCGCGCCGAGGAACGCCGCGGGCGCCGCCAGCTTGAGCGCCGCGAGGATGCTGGGCAGGGCGGCGATCAGACGGACCTTGACCAGCTGCGTCCAGCGTGAGCCGCCGTAGGCCGTGATCACGTCGAGCTGGGTCTCGCTCGCGGCCCGCAGGCCGAGCAGCGTGCCGATCACGGTGGTGAAGATCACGCTGAGCGCGGCCAGGAAGATCGACGTCGTCCGGCCGCCGGCAGGCGACATGAGCGTGACGATCGGCGCGATCGCGGTCAGCGGGATGCACGAGCAGACCACGGCGAGCTGGGTCGAGAGGCCCTCGAACCACGGCACGAGCAGCACGGCGAAGGCCAGTGCGAACGCGATCAGGTTGCCCCAGAGGAAGCCCCAGGCCGCGCTGCCGGCGGTCGCGCCGATGGCGCGCCAGTAGACGAGGTCGCTGAGGTCCGTGACGAGCTGGACGAGCACCTGGCCGGGCGGGGGAATCGACCCGGTCACCGAGAAGAGCGTGACGGCCACGACCTGCCAGATCGCGACGATCAGCACGATGCCGACGAGGGCGCCGACCCACGGAGGGGCGGCGGCCATCGAGCCGAGCACCGACCGTCGCTCAGGCCCCCGGGCGGTCTCGGCCCGGAGCGCCACGCTCTGGCCGAGCTCCGCCTCGACCTCGCGCTCGGCGGTCTCGCGCGGCGACGTGTGCAGGTCAGTCATCGGCCACCGTCCCGTGCGAGCCGAACAGGATCTCGGAGATGCGGTCGACGTACGCGTGGAACTCCGGGGTGCGGGTCAGCTCGGGCAGGCGCGGTCGGGGCAGGTCGATCTCGACCACCTCGGCGATGCGGCCGGGCCGGGCGCTCATCACGGCGACGACGTCGGACAGGAACACGGCCTCGGCGATGCCGTGCGTCACCATCAGCGTGGTGGCGGGCTTCTCGCCCCAGATGCGCAGCAGCTCGACGTTCATGCGCTGCCGGGTCATGTCGTCGAGCGCGCCGAACGGCTCGTCGAGCAGCATGATGGTCGGCTGCACGGCGAGGCAGCGGGCGATCGAGACGCGCTGCCGCATGCCGCCCGACAGCTGCGCCGGCTTGGCCTTCTCGAAGCCCTTCAGGCCGACGAGGTCGATCAGGTCGTCGATCAGGCCGGCCGGGGGAGTGAGCCCGGCGACCTCGAGCGGCAACCGGATGTTGTTCTCGACGCTGCGCCAGGGCAGCAGGGCCGAGTCCTGGAACGCGATGCCCGTCTCGTGGCCGCGTTGCACCTCGGCCGCGGTCTTGCCGTTGATCACGACGCTGCCCGACGTGGGCGTCTCGAGCCCGGCCAGGATGCGCAGGATGGTCGACTTGCCGCAGCCCGAGGGCCCGAGCAGGCTGAGGAACGAGTCCTTCTTGGTGCCCAGGTCGATCTGCGTCAGGGCCTGCACGCTCTTCCGACCGAGCTGGAACGACTTGGTCAGTCCCTGGATGTTGATGCCGGTGGCGAGCTCGGGTCGACCGGCGGGGTCGCCCGTCGCCGTCGTGGGTGCGGTCGTGGTGCCGTCCGTCATGGTCATGCCGTGGGGATCGTGAAGGCCGTGATGAGGTCGGGGTTCTCCTCGTAGACCTCTTTGATGATGCTGAGGTCGAAGAGGTCGTCGGCCGACACGTCGGTGCCCATGGCCTTCAGCGAGGCGATGTTCTCGGCGACCAGCTCGTCGGTCATCGTGAACAGGCCGTTGGCGTTGACGTCCTCGGTGAGGATCAGCGTGTTCTGCGCCTCGGCCTCGGCGGTCTGCTCCTCGACGTCGAGGTCCTGGTCCTTGCCGTACTTCTCGGCGGCGTACTTCGCGCTCTGCTCCGGGTCCTTCACCGCGTCGGTCCACCCCTTGATCTCGGCGACCAGGAAGGCCTTGAGCATGTCGCGCTCGTTGTCGATGGTCTCCTGCGTGACGGTGAAGGTCTCGGCGACGAACGGCAGTCCGTTGTCGGCGAAGCCCAGTACGACGGGGGTGAAGCCGTCCATCTCGGCGAGGATCGGCTCGTTCGTGATGTACGACATGTGCGCGTCGTAGGCGTTCGTCTCGAGAGGGGCGATGTCGTACTGCGTGGCGACGAGCTCGACGTCGTCGAGCGTCATGTCGTTGGCCTTGAGGAAGCCCTCGAAGATCGTCTGGTTGCCGCCGGACTGCACGCCGATCTTCTTGCCCTTGAGGTCGGCCAGGGTGCGGATCGGCTCGCCCTCCTCGAGCGAGAGCAGGCAGAACGGGTTCTTCTGGAACGTCGTGCCGATGATCTTGAGCGCCGCGCCCTGCGCCACCGACGGGCCGGTGAGCGAGGCCGACGACAACCCGACCTTGGCCTGTCCGGCGAGCAGCGCCTCCTCGGCTCCGGTCTGTCCGCCACCGGCCAGCAGCGTGACCTCGCTGAAGCCGGCGTCGGTGTAGTAGCCCTTCTCCGTGGCGAAGTACTCGCCCGCGAACTCGATGTTCTTGATCCACGAGAGCTGGACGGCGATGGTGCCGAACGACCCGCCCGAGGCGGCCCCGCCGGTCGCCGCGCCCGTCCCGGCCGACGAGTCGGTGCAGGCGGCGAGCAGGGCGGTCGTGCCGACGACGAGGGCGGCCGACCCGCCGAGGCGCAGGAACCCGCGGCGGTCGAGGGAGGTGGAGCGGAACGCGGGAGGAACGGAGAGAGGGCTCATGGGGGAACTCCTGAGGTTCGTTCGGGTGAGGTGTCGAAAAGCTAGACCCGGACTGTTTCATCGTCGTTTCGGTCGTGTTGCCGTCGTCGTCGACCTCGCGGGACGTTAGTTTCGGGGGCATGGCCACCCGCGAGTCGTCCGACAAGAGGGCCGAACTGCTCGAGCGCGTCGTCGACCACGTGCTCGACCACGGCGTCGGTCAGCTCACTCTGCGGGGCCTCGCGACGGCGGTCGGCTCGAACAACCGCATGCTGCTGTACTACTTCGGCAGCCGGGAAGAACTGGTCGTGGCGGCGCTGCACGGCGCCGAACGACGGTTCCCGGGCATCGTCGGGGTCGTGGACCACCTGGCCGGGCCGGACCTGCCGCTCGACCAGCGCCTCCTGGCCGTCTGGCGGACGGTGTCCGACCCCGTCAACCAGCCGTTCAACCGGCTGTTCTTCGAGGTGTTCGGCCTCGCGAGCTTCGACCGCGAGCGCTACGCCTCGCTGCTCGGCGACATCGGCTCCGAGTGGGTGGGTCAGGTGGCGGCCGCGTACCGCGCCGAGGGCGTCGAGGAGGCGCGGGCCGAGTCGCTCGCGCACGAGACGGTCGCGCTCTGGCGCGGCTTCCAGGCCACGTTGCTCAGCGCCGGGTCGAGCGGGGCCGTCGACCGTGCGGCCCTCGACGCGACCGAGGCGCTCGTCGCCCGCGTCCGCGCCGCCGCGGTCGCCCGCTGACGGGCCGCTCGTGTTAAGAGCTTGTTTCGGGGCTGGACTCCGGATGAACCATCCGGTTCACTGACGGCATGAAGCAGATCCGTCTCGGTGTGTTCGAAGTCGCCGGCCCCCAGGTCGGCGGCACCCTCAGCTGGTCCCACCCGCGCAGCGACTCGCTCGGCTACCACGGGCTCGACCTGTGGATCGGCATGGCGAAGCTGCTCGACCGGGCAGGCTTCGACTTCCTGTTCTTCGCCGACGGTTTCGGCTACCCGTCGATCGACGGCGACCTGCCCGAGACCGCGGCCCACGGGGGCATCAACTTCCCCGGCATGGACCCCGCCCTGCTCATCCCGACCCTGGCCCGTGAGACCGAGCGCCTCGGCTTCGTCGTCACCTCGTCGACCGGCCTCGACCACCCCGTGCAGTCGGCACGCCGCTTCGCCACGCTCGACCACCTGACGGGCGGCCGCATCGGCTGGAACATCGTCACGGGCGCCTCGCAGAACACCGTCGCCGAGCTGTTCGGCCACGACGAGATGCGCGGCCACGACGCCCGCTACGACCAGGCGGACGAGTACGTCGACCTGGCCATGACGCTCTGGGAGGGCTGCTGGGAGGACGGCGCCTTCCGCGGTGACGCCGAGGCCGGCGTCCTCGCCGATCGCGACCGCATCCACCGGGTCGAGTTCGCCGGCGAGCACTTCCGCTCGTCGGGCTACTTCACGGTCGCCCCCTCGCCGCAGCGGACGCCCGTCCTGTTCCAGGCCGGCACGTCCGACCGGGGCCGCGCCTACGCCGCGCGCAACGCCGAGTGCGTCTTCGTGCAGGGGACGACGGTCCCGAAGACCGCGGCGAACGTCGCCGACATCCGGGCCAAGGCGGCCGCCCTCGGCCGTGACCCCGAGTCGGTCAAGATCATGGTCGGGCTGACCGTCACGGTCGCCCCGACCCACGACGAGGCCGTCGCCCTGCGGAAGGAGTTCGACGACCTGCAGACCGACGAGGTCGTCGCCGTCCTCTACGCGGGCAACACCGGCATCGACCTGCTCTCGCTCGACCCGTCGCGCGACCTGACCCAGCTGCAGGACGACGGCGGGCCCGTCGGGCAGATGGGGCAGAGCAACATCGACCGCTTCCTGCCGAAGGACGGCTCGCCGGCGCCGACCGTGCGCGAGATCCTCGACGACCTGCGCGGCAAGGGCACCCGCGGGCTCCAGCTGGTCGGCGACCCCGTCGAGGTCGCGGACGAGCTCGAGCGCCTGGTCGACGAGACCGACCTCGACGGCTTCCTGCTCGAGCCGATCTTCGGCACGGCCGACCTGGCCGACTTCGCCGACCTCGTCGTGCCCGAGCTGCGTCGCCGCGGCCGCATGCCGGCCGAGCCGGCCACGGGCACGCTGCGCGAACAGATGCTCGGCCGTCCCGGGCCGCACCTCTCGGCCGACCACCCCGGTGCACGCTTCGCGGTGGTGCCGGCGACGGTCTGAGGTCGTCCTCGCGTCGGCGGTGCGCCTCCTGCCGGGTGGTGCCCCGGAGGCGCGGCGCGGCTCGGGAGGCGCGCCGCGGCTCAGGAGGTGCGGGTCGCCCAGGCGCGGATCGCCGGGTACAGCTCGGGCAGCGTCGTCGCGCGGTGCGTCGGCCGGGCGTCCGGGGCCGGGAAGCGCTCGACCAGGGCGGTCGGCGATCCCTGGGCCGCGGCCGGCTCGAGGTCGTTCGCCCAGATGTCGCCCACGCTGAGCAGACGGTCGGGCCGGTCCTCGAGGCCCGCGTCGGCCCGGAGCCGGTCGAGCACGGCGGGCAGCCCGGACGGCTTGCGCGCGTCGGTGACGATCTCGTCGACCCGGTCGGCTAGTCCGAGCCGCTCGAGCGGTTGGACGACGCCGTGCTCGGGGGAGTTCGTGACGAGCACCACGTGCACGGCGTCGGACAGCGAGTCGAGCAGCTCGGCGAGCCCCTCGGGGGCCGTGGTCTCGAGGCGACCGTCGGCGAGGGCCGCGCGAGCCCCGGCGTAGGCGGCCGAGCGGGCCGCGTCGTCGACGCCCAGGGCTCGCGAGACCCGTTCGGCGACGACGTACCCGTCGGGGGAGCCGTCGGCGTGCGCGATCGCCTCGTCGACCCCGGCCGGCTCGTCGTCGAGCGGGCTGCCCACGAACCGCGCCAGGACGGCCTCGACCAACCCGGGCGGGTGTCGTTCGTCGGCCGCCGCGAGGGCCTCGTCGAGGAGGCGCGCGTAGGTCAGCACGGGACCGTCGCCCAGGCAGACCGTCCCGTCGAAGTCGAGCACGAGGACGTGGGTGGTGGTCATCCCCCGATCCTGCCCCACGTCACACCGGACCGGGGGAGGGACGGTGGTGCGGACGGCACGACTGGGAGCGCGCCAAGGAATGCTGTGGGCCGACTGTGCATTCCCTCCGCGTCGACGCGGGCGCGATAGAACGGGAGCATGAGCAACGAGCAGGACACCACGCCCACCCCCGACGACCGCCCGCGCCCCGCGTACGGCGAGTACGCGCCGCAGGGCACGGGGCAGCAGCCCGCCGGTCAGCCGGCCTCGCCCGACCAAGGGCAGCAGCCGGGGCAGATGCCCGGTCAGCAGGGTGCACCGTACGGCCAGCCCGGCTACGGTCAGCCCGGCCCGCAGGCGACCCCGACGACGGGCACGCCCGGCCCCGGTGGCATCGGCGCCTTCGCCGGCGCGGGCTACCCCCAGGTGCTGGCCTCCTTCACCAAGTACGAGGACGCGCAGTCGGCCGTCGACCTGTTGTCCGACGAAGGATTCCCCGTCGAGAGCGTCTCGATCGTCGGGCACGACATCCGCACCGTCGAGAACGTCTCGGGTCGCCTGACCTCGGGCAAGGCCGCCGGACGCGGCGCCGGTGGAGGTGCCTGGTTCGGCCTGCTGCTCGGACTGCTGTTCGGCATCTTCGCCCCGAGCGCCGCCTGGATCGGCGTGCTGCTCGTGGCCGTCGGCCTCGGCGCCCTGTGGGGTGCCCTCTGGGGCTTCGTCGGCCACAAGATGCTGCGCGGTCGCCGCGACTTCTCGTCGGTCCGCACCATGGAGGCCGGTCGGTACGAGGTGCTGGTCCGCGGCGAACTCGCCGCCCGGGCGCACCAGACGCTGGCGCAGGGTCGCAAGGTCGCCTGACCGCCGCTCGCCGCGCCTCCTCGGTGCCGCTCTTCCGCGCCCGCCCCGTTCGTCGGGGCGGGCGCGGTCGTGTGTCTCCGACCGTCGCCCTGTCGTTGGGGCACCAATCGTTGGTAGACTAACGATCATGACGAGACCCGAGCGGAACCACGACCACGGCAGCAGGTTCGGCGACCTGGTCGAGCGCATGAACGCCCGGCTGCGGCCCTACATCGGCGGCGCCCAGCTGGGGTTGAAGAACGAGGCCCCGGCGGTCGCGCCGCAGCACGGCGGTGTCTGCCCGCTCTGCGGTGCGCCGATGGACGAGCACGTCGTCGACCGCACGGGCGTCCGCACCATGGTGCACTGCCCGGCGCCTCGGGCATGAGTGCCGCCGGCGTCGCGGACCCGCTCGAACTCGAGAGCCAGATCTGCTTCGCGCTCTCGGTCGCGTCGCGGGGCGTCGTGGCGGCCTACCGTCCGGTGCTCGAGCCTCTCGGGCTGACACACCCGCAGTACCTCGTCATGCTGGCCCTCTGGCAGCACGCACCACTCTCGGGTCGTGAGCTCAGCCGCCTGCTGCGGCTCGACCCGGGGACGCTCAGTCCGCTGCTGAAGCGGCTCGAGGCCCAGGGGCTGTTGACCCGCGGGCGACGGGCCGACGACGAGCGGGCGCTGTCGATCGAGCTGACCCCGGCGGGTGCCGCCCTGAGGCGCGAGGCCGAGAGCATCCCCGGGCGCATGATGGCGCGGCTCGGGGTGACGCACGACGAGCTCGTCGTGCTGCACCGCACGATGACGAAGTTGATCGTCGCCGCCGACGCCGAGGGCGCCTGACCCCGTCGGTCTCCGACGCGCCTCAGCGCAGCGGCGCGGGCACGGTCGCCGACCGCGACCACACGACGTCGACGGTGCGTCCGAGGACGCGGGTCGCGATCTCGCCGGCCAGCGCCTCGCGGAAGTGCGTCGCGGCCCGCTCGTCCGAGACGACGACGTCGACCCGCAGGCCCGCGAGCTCGTCGGTCACCAGGGCCGGGCCGTCGGCGAACCGGACGAGGTACTGGTGGTCCTTCACGGGCACGTTCTCGTAGTGGTCGCGGAGGCTCTTCTCGAGCAGGCGGACCGAGTGGATTCCGTCCTTCGGCTTCACGAGTGCGCTGAGCGAGATCATGCGTCGATGCTCCACCCCGGGGGCGACCGGGGCGTGAACGGGACGTGACGGGCGCCTGTGCGTCCACCGCGCCTCCTCGGTGTGTCAGCCGTGAGCGACGTGCGGGTGTGAGCGGCGTCCGGGGCTGTCGCCCGGTCGAGCTGAGCCGTTCCCGACCGACCGGAGGGTGCGGGACGTGCCGAAACCGACCAGCCGGAGGGTCCGGGACGTGCCGAACCCGACAAGGACGGGCGGACGCGCCGTCTGGGAGGCGCATCGGGCGGCGTGTCGTGGTCGTGTGGTCGCGAAGTGCACAGCGGACGAGAGGGGCCGGCCGGCATTCGGCGTGAGGGCGGGAGGCGCGGGTCAGGGCGCGGGGGAGCCGCCGGACTCGGCGACGAACTCGTCGACGGTCGTGTCGATCAGCCGCCATGAGCGGGAGAAGGCGGCGTCCGCGTCGCCGGCCCGGATCGCGAGGGCCAGGTCGAGGTGCAGCTCGGCCGCCGCGGGCGTGTAGTCGGTGATGGTGAACCGGCGTTCTTCGGTCCGGGTGCGCAGCAGGGCCTCGACGGTCGAGGCGAAGTGGCCGATGACGTCGTTGCCCGAGCCGCGCAGCACGGCCGTGTGGAACTCGACGTCGGCCTCGAGGTAGGCGCGACCGTCCCCGGACGCGGCGGCGGCGACCATGGTGCGGGCGGCGTCCTCGACGGCGGAGGCCTGGTCGGGGGTGAACGCCAGCGCGCTCAGCCGGGCCGCGACCGGCTCGAGGCCGAGCCGCAGCTCGAGCAGTTCGCGCATCTGGACGAAGTACTCGGGGCTGCGACCCCGCCAGAGGATGATCTGCGGGTTCATGAGGTCCCACGAGGTGCGCGGGAGCACCTGCGTGCCGATGCGCTGGCGCGGCTCGACCATGCCGAGCGACTGCAGCACGCGCAGGGCCTCGCGCAGCACCGAGCGGGACACCGTGAAACGGACGGCCAGGTCGTCGAGGTTCAGGATGGAGCCCACGGCCAGTCGACCGTCGACGATCTCGGTGCCGAGGACGTCGACCACCCGGGCGTGCAGACCGCGTTCTCGTGATGAAGAGAGACCGGGTGTCATCGTCGACTCCTAGGGGAGAGGGGGGTGGAAAGGAGGGGTGGCGCGGTCGTGGTGACTGTGGCACACTCCATAAGTCTGATTATTCACACTAATCAGACTCGTCCGCGAGACAAGACTGCCAGACATCCGTCGGGCGCAGCCGGACGACAACCCCACGGGCTCCGGCCCACGACGAAGAGGTCGCAGTGAAGCGTCCTCGGAAGGACGCGACGGAATGCACCTCCTCGCAGCGGCCACGGCCGCCCCCACGCCCTCGGGCACCGACGCACAGTTGATCATCGCGGCCCTCGTGGGCATCGTCGTGATCGTCGGCCTCATCACCTGGCTGAAGGTCCACCCCTTCCTCGCGCTGCTGCTCGGCGCCGTCGGGGTCGGCATCGGTGCCGGCCTCGCCCCCGGCGACGCCGTCACGAGCTTCGGCACCGG
The DNA here is from genome assembly GCF_014841545.1 of Frigoribacterium sp. CFBP 8751. Lineage (NCBI taxonomy): Bacteria > Bacillati > Actinomycetota > Actinomycetes > Micrococcales > Microbacteriaceae > Frigoribacterium > Frigoribacterium sp. CFBP 8751. The sequence continues at coordinate 130,361 of NZ_JACYUB010000005.1, read as the reverse complement.
CTTCGGCTCGACCATGACGAGCGTCGGCATCCTGATCGGACTCGGCGCGATGTTCGGCAAGCTGCTCAGTGACTCGGGCGGAGCCGACCGCATCGTCGACACCCTGATCTCGCGCTCGTCCCAGAAGGCGCTGCCCTGGGTGATGGCCCTGATCGGCGCGCTGATCGGCCTGCCGATGTTCTTCGAGGTCGGCCTCGTGCTGCTGATCCCGGTCATCGTGCTCGTCGCCCGCCGCTCGGGCCTGCCGCTCATGCGCATCGCGATCCCGGCGCTCGCCGGACTCTCGGCGATGCACGCCCTCGTGCCCCCGCACCCCGGCCCGCTGCTCGCCGTCTCGACCGTGGGCGCCGATCTCGGCCTGACGCTCGGCCTCGGCGTGCTCGTCGCGATCCCCACGGTCATCGTCGCCGGCCCCTTGTTCTCGAAGCTCGCCGCGAAGTGGGCGCCCGTGCCGGTCCCCGACCTCTTCGTCTCGAAGGAGGAGGACGGCGGCGAGGGCTCGGCCCGCAAGCGCCCCAGCTTCGCGAACGCCCTGGTCGGCATCCTGCTGCCCGTCGTGCTGATGCTCGCCCGGTCGATCCGCGAGGCGGCGCTGCCGACCGCCACGGGCACCTGGGTCGACCTGCTCGAGTTCCTCGGGACGCCCATGGTCGCGCTGACCGTCGCCGTGCTCTACGCGATGGTCTTCTACGCCCGCGCCGGGGGCATGGACAAGGCCGCCGTGTCGAAGACGCTCGGCTCGTCGCTGCCCGACGTCGCCGGCATCCTGCTGATCGTCGGCGCCGGCGGCGGGTTCAAGCAGGTGTTGATCGACACCGGCATCGGCACCGTGATCGGCGACGCCGTCTCGGAGTCGGGCGTCAGCGTCCTGCTCGTCGCCTGGGTCGTCGCGGCCCTCGTGCGCGTCGCGACCGGGTCGGCCACCGTCGCCACGGTCACGGCCGCCGGCATCATGGCCCCGCTCGCCGCCGACATGTCCACCCCCGAGGCCTCGCTGCTGGTGCTCGCCATCGGTGCGGGCTCGGTCTTCCTGTCGCACGTGAACGACGCCGGCTTCTGGCTGATCAAGGAGTACCTCGGCACCACGGTCGGCCAGAACTTCAGGACCTGGAGCCTGATGGAGTGCGTCCTCAGCCTCACGGCCCTCGCCGGGGTCATGCTCGCGAGCGTGTTCATCTGATGCCCGTCCTCGAGAACGCGGACCGCGCCTCCTCGGGTGCCGCGACGACCGCAGGAGGCACGGTGCCGACGGGCGGGCCCTACGCCTCCGATCCCGTGCTCGTCGTCATGGGCGTGTCGGGTTCGGGCAAGTCGACGGTCGCGGCCCTGCTCGCCGAGCGGCTCGGCTGGGACTCGTACGAGGGCGACGACCTGCACCCCGACGAGAACGTCGCGAAGATGGCGGCCGGCACCCCGCTCGACGACGACGACCGGGCTCCGTGGCTCGACACCGTCTCGTCCTGGATCGTCGAACACGCCATGGCGGGCGTGCCGGGCGTCATCACCTGCTCGGCGCTGAAGCGGAAGTACCGCGACGTGCTGCGCGAGCACAACGTCGTCTTCGTGTACCTGCGCGGCAGCCGCGACCTGCTCGGCGACCGCATGGCCGCCCGCGAGGGCCACTTCATGCCGACCGCACTGCTCGACTCGCAGGTCGCGACGCTCGAACCGCCCGAGGTCGACGAACGCCACGTCGTGGTCGACGCAGGTCGATCGCCCGAGGACGAGGCCGACGACGTGATCCGGGCGCTGGGACTGACGCCGGTCGCCTGAGCCGATCCGCACCTCCTGCGGTCCGGCGCGTTCACCCGGTGGACGCCGGGGGTTCGCCGGGCCGCCACCCGCCCTGCCTAGGCTCGCGGCGTGCACCGGAGGCCGGGCGCGAAGGGCGGGACGATGTCGAGGGCGACGCAGGCGAGGCGGCTGCGGGCCGACCCGATGCGCCCCGTGCTCGACGGTCACGACGTGTGCCTCGATCCGCCGGCGACGGCGCAGGTCTGGCTCGGCACCGGGCTCGGCTTCAGCGAGATCGCGGTGCCCGGCGTGCGCCTGGCGCGGGGGGACGCCCTGATCGCCGTCGAGCTCGCCGCCGTCGGCCCGGACGAGGTGCACTCGCTCACCGGGCGGGGTGCGGCGTCCCTGCCCGTGGTGCCGGGAGGCTCGGCGGTGGGGCGGGTCGTCGAGGCCGACGAGCACGCGCGAGCACACGACGGCCGGCGGCTCCGGCCCGGCATGCGCGTGGTCTGGTCGCGCACGGTGGCCTGCGGGCGGTGCGTCCCGTGTCACCGGGGCCTGGCCTCGGCGTGCGTCTCGGGGGAGCGGTACGGCGAGGAGCGCACGCGGCGCAGCTGGCAGTTGTCCGGCACGGTCGCGAGCCACGTGCACCTGAGCCGGGGGACCACCGTGGTGGTCGTCACCGACGACGTACCCGCCGCCGTGCTCGCCCCGGTGGCGGGAGTCACCGCGACGGCCGCGGAGGTGCTGCACCGCGCCTCCTCGGTGCTCGGGCTCTCGGGGGTGCCGTCGCTCGCGGGGCAGGTCGTCGTCGTGTCGGGGGCGGGTGCCGTCGGACTGGTCGCGACGGCGATGGCCACCGACGCCGGGGCGCGCGTCGTGGTCGTCGACCCCGAGGAGGCGCGGCGCGAGCGGTCGCGCGCGTTCGGCGCCGTCGCCGTGTCCGACCCCGGGGCGGCGACCGGGCCGCACGCCCTGTCTCGCGTGCTCGCGTCGGTCGACCGGTCGGGGCGTCACCGCACGGTGGGGCTCGCCTTCGACGGGGTCGCGGCGGCGTCGGCCCTGGTCGAGCGGGTGGCCGTCGGGGGAGTCGTGGTGCTGGCGGGGGCGGCAGCGGTGGCGGCGGGCGGTCGGGAGGTGAGCGTGGGCGGCGCCCGGCTGGTCGAGGAGCTCGTCACGGTCAGCGGCGTGCGCGACGCCGAGCCCGCGCGGCTGGATGCGGCCGTGGCGTGGGCGTCCGAGGCGTGGCGGCGGTGGCCGCTCGAGTCCCTCGTCGGCAGGACGATCCCGCTGGCCGAGGTGGGCGAGGCGCTCGCCGCGGCGGGCGCGGACGACGGGGTGGTCGGCGTCGGCGGCGGGTCCACCACGCGATGAACCCCGCTCCGTGCGGCGACCCCCGATCCATCGTGGTTTGTGGCTCGGAACGGGGTGGGCGGCGGCGTCAGGAGGCGCGGCTCAGCCGGTACAGGACGTGGGGCCGCAGCGCGTGGCCGGGCGGCAGCGCGGGGTGCTCGAAGTCGTCGGCGGGGTCGTGGGTCATGCCGAGGCGGCGCATCACGCGGCGGAACGCTTCGTTGACCGCCGCCCTGAAGCTGATCAGAGCCGGCAGGTGGGCGCCGGACGGGTCGAACGCGAATCGGACGGCCTCTCGGGCGGCTTCGGTGGCGAAGCCCTGACCCCAGGCCTCGCGGTCGACGAAGAACCCCGTTCCGAACGATGAACCCCGAAGGAACGGGGTGCATCGCTCGGAACGGGGTTCGAGGGGAGGCGCGGTGCGGCGGAGCGCGTCAGCGGCGGTCGCGCGGGCGACGCAGCCGCAGGGCGATCCCGAGCGCCACGATCAGGAACGCCGCGAGGGCGATGCCGATCCACTCGCCCGAGCCGGTCCAGGCGAGCCCGGCCGGCGACGCCACGACGGTGCCGCCCGAGCCGGAACCCGAGCCCGAGCCGCTGCCCGGCCCGCCACCACCCGGCGTGCCGGGCGTGCCGGCGCCGGGCGTCCCGCCACCCGGCGTCCCGGGGTCGCCCGGCGCCGCCGCGGCGAGCACCGTCAGGGTGGCCCGGGCGAGCTGCCCCGTCCCCTCGAGCTCGACGACGTGCGCGCCCGGCTCGAGGTCGGCCGGCACGACGAACCGCAGCACGCCGACGCCGGCCGCCGTGGCCGTCGTGGCGCCGATCGACTGTGGCTCCGAGAACACGGTGCCCGCGAGGTCCTCGCCGGCGACGAAGCCGGTCGCCGTGATCGACACCGTGTCGCCCGGGCGGGCGGTCGCGGGGTCGAGCGTGCCGGGCACGACGTCCTTCGTCGGTTCGACGACACCCAGGTCGATGCCGAGCACCGAGGCGAACCGGGCGAGCGCCACGTCGGGCAGCCCGCGCTGCAGCGCGTTCTCGGCGTCGGCCGTCAGGGCCGCCGATCCGTCGACCGCCGTGCCGTCGACCATCGCCTGCTGGGCGAGGTCGCGCGCGACCGACACGAGGTCGTCGGCCGTGGCCATCGTGCCGAGGTCGGTCCCGGCGAACGGGGTGACCGCGGCGAGCAGGAGGCGCAGCGCGGCGGCGGCGTCCGTCACCGCACCGTCGCCGTCCCACACGTCGGCGTCGAGCACGGCCTGCACCGCGGCACGGGACGCACCCTCGGGCAGGGAGGCGACCAGCGCCTCCAGACGCTCGCGGGCACCGTCGGTGCGCAGACCCCAGCCGTACGGGTAGAGCGGTTCGTAGTCGGCGTCGCCGACGTTGATCGGCACCTGGTCGGCACGGGCCGCCCAGGTCACGGGCAGGCGCCCGGTGAAGGGCCGGTCGCCGAACAGCACGTCGGCGACGCCGGCGCCCTCGGAGCCCGGCAGCGACGATGCCACGACCGCGTCGGCCACGCTCACGACGTCGCCCAGCAGTTGCGGGCGGCCCGAGACGACCAGCACCACGCACGACTCGGTGGCGGCGCAGACCTCGTCCACGATCGCCTGGTCCGAGGCCGTCAGCGACAGGCTCGAACCGTTGTTCGGCACGTCGCCCTGGCCCTCGGCGTACGGACGTTCGCCGACCACGACGACGCCGGTCTGACCGGCGCCGATCGGTGCCGAGGCGTCGGGGCTCAGCGTGACCGACGCCTCGGGCGCGACCTCGCGGATGCCCTCGGCGATGCTCGTGCCGGTCGTCGTGTCGCCCGATCCGCCCTGCCAGCTGATCGTCCAGCCGCCCATCTGGCGGCCGAGGTCGTCGGCGCTGGAGCCGGCCACGTACAGGTCGGCGTCCGCGGCCAACGGCAGCGCGCCTCCGGCGTTCTTCAGCAGCACCTGCGACTCGCCGGCGGCCTGACGGGCGACGGCGCGGTTCGCGGCCGAGCCGACGCCGTCGACGTTGGTCCGGTCGGCGAACGGCTGCTCGAACAGGTTGAGGTCGAACTTCTGCGTGAGGATGCGACGCACGGCGTCGTCGACCCGCGACTCGGCCACGTCGCCCGAGCGGACGGCCGCCACGATCGCGTCGATGAACGCGCCGTAGTTGTACGGCGCCATCGCCATGTCGAGCCCGGCGTTCACCGAGCGCACGGCCTTGTCGGCGTAGCTGCCGCCGGGCAGCTTGTCGATGCCCTCCCAGTCGCTGATCAGGAAGCCCTGGAACCCCAGGTCGCCCTTCAGCAGGTCGTTGTTCAGTGCCGCGTTCTCGTGCATGCGCACGGGCCCGTCGCCCAGGTCGACCGCCGAGTACGACGGCATGATCGTGCCCACGCCCGCCTCGAGGGCCGGCAGGTACGGGTCGACGTGCAGCCGGGTGAAGTCCTCGAGCGAGTCGGCGTTCGTGACGCCCTGGTCGATCGGGTACGCACCCGTGCCGGCCACGGACTCGTCGTAGCTCGTGCCGCCGTCGCCGGCCCAGTGCTTGGCCGTGGCCAGCACCTCGTCGGCGCCGCCGATGTCGGTCGGGTCCTCGCCCTGCAGGCCGATCACCGACGGGGCCGCGAAGGTGCGCACCAGGTCGGGGTCCTCGCCGAACGACTCGTAGCTGCGGCCCCACCGCTCGTCGCGCGAGACGCAGAGGCAGGGGGCGAAGGTCCACGGCACGCCGGTCGCCCGCACCTCGGTCGCGGTGACCTCGGCGATGCGCTCGACCAGGGCCGGGTCGCGGGTCGCGCCGAGGCCGGTGTTGTGCGGGAAGATCGTCGCGCCGACCACGTTGCTGTGGCCGTGCACGGCGTCCACGCCGTAGACCATCGGGATCTGCAGCCGCGTCGACAGCGCCTCGCGCTGGTACGCGTCGACCATGTCGGCCCACGCCACCGCGGTGTTGCCCTCGGGCACCGAGCCGCCACCGCTGAGCAGCGAGCCGAGCGCGCGTCCGCTGACGTCCTGGGGCGACGACAGGCCGAGCCGCTCGGCCTGCGCCATCTGCCCCACCTTCTCGTCGAGCGTCATGCGGCCGAGCAGGTCGGCGACGCGGTCGGCCGTCGGCAGCGACGGGTCGAGGTACGGCAGGTCGTGCGCACCGATCACGACGCGCGGACCGTCGCCCACCTTCGCCGTGGTCGACGCCAGCGAGACCGCGAACTCCTTCGACTCGGCGGCCCCCGAGGAGGCGCGGGTCGACACGGTCACGGACTGCGCCGTCCCCGAGGCGGTCCCCGCCGCGAAGGTCACGGTGCCCGAGGCCGCGTCGTAGTCGGTGCCCTCGACGGCCGTGCCGTCGGCGGTCGACCAGTCGACCGACACGTCCGACGCCAGGGGCTCGTCACCGGCCGTCGTCACCGTCAGCGGCATCTCGGCCGAGCCGCCCGCGTCGACGAGGTAGACGTCCTGCGACGGGTCGACCGTGACGGACGCGGCGCTCGCCGGGGTGCCGTAGAGCTGCGTGTCGTCGATGGCGTAGCCGACCGGGGCGGGCGTGCCCGGCGTGAAGGTGAACGAGTAGCCGAACGCGCTCGTCAGGTCGAGCGTGCCGTTCGTCGTCGCCGCGTCGCCCGGCTGGTAGCCCGACGGGGTGAACGCCGAGAACGGCAGTTCGACGAGCTTCCAGCGGCTGGTGCTGCTGCCCCAGTTGTCCTTGAAGGTCGTCGCCCACAGTTCGCTGGTCTCGGCGCCGTCGCCGCCGGCCGGGTCGCCGTCCTTGATCTCGACCTTGATGTCGGCACCCGCCGTCGGCGAGGCCGGGTTGTTCGCCTGCGAGGCGTACCACCAGAAGCGCAGGCCCTGGTAGCTCGACCAGTCCTGGCTGTCGGCCAGGTTGTGGCTGAGCCCGCCGTAGCCGCCGGCGGGGATCGACGAGGTACCGCTCAGCACGTGGTTGTCGGCGCGGCCGTCCCGCTCCTGCACGGTGACGTCGCGGCTGATCGTGGGCTCGAGCGGGGCGGGGGAGCCCCAGGTGAAGAAGCCGACCGGGTCGGTCGTCGTGCCGAGCGGGACGTCGCCCTCGAAGTCCTCGATCATCGTCGCGCGCTCGAACAGCGCGACGTCGTCGAACTGCCAGGTGCCCGCGCCGAGGGGGGTCAGGGTGACGGCGAAGCCGGTCGAGGCCGACGGGTCGAAGCGCAGGTCGCTCGACGGCTGGCCCTTCTGTCGCAGGTCGGCGAACAGGACGCTGACCTGCTTCCAGTCGGTGCTGTCGTCGACGACGGTCTGCTCGAAGAGGGCGCCGTCGCCGTTCTTCAGCTCGTAGCGGAGGGGCAGGCCCGAGGCGGCTCCCTTGAACCAGAACGAGAAGCCGTCGTGGTCGCTCCAGTCGGTGGCGGGGACGTCGTGCGAGAACCCGAACCAGCTCTCGGCGGTGGTCGGGCCGGCGACGGTGGCGCGCAGGGCCTGGTCGCCCGTCGATCCCTCGCGCTGCGCCTCCACGGTGTCGAGCACCGGGGTGACGGCGGGGCTCTGGCCCCAGCCGAAGTACCCGGTGGGTACGCCGCCCTCGAAGTCGTCGAGCACGGTCGTCGCGCCGACGTTCGGCAGGGCGCCCGTCGGGGTGAGCGTCACGGTGAGGGTGGCGCGCGTGCCGACGACGGTCGGGTCGCTCGGCTCGGACGCCGTCAGCTCGACGGACTTGCGAGGCGTGAGGGCGCCCGTCGAGGTCGTGACGAGGTCCACGGAGGCACTGGTCTCGCCGGGTGCGAAGGTGACGGTCCCGTCGAGGACCGCGTAGTCGGTGCCCGCCGTGGCCGTGCCGCCGGTGGAGCGCACGCGGACCGTGACCGGCTCGTCGCTCGGACCGGTCAGGCTGAGGCCGGCGGTCAGGGTCTGGCCGGCCGCGACGGTCGCGGTCGACCGGTCGAAGGTGACCGAGCGGGTCTCGGCCTCGCCGAAGACCTGCAGGCCGAAGGCCGAGTAGCCGTAGAAGTGGGGGCGGGCCGGGTCCCAGGTCGCCGCCGAGCGCTGCAGCATGCTGACCCGGACGTAGCGGGCGTCGGTCGGGGTGGACAGCGTGACGTCGTCGCGCCCGCCGTCGCTCGTGACGGTCTGTGCCGTGGTCCAGCTCGCGGGCAGGGTCGGATCGCCCGACGTGACGTCGACCGTGTAGTCGGTCGCGTACGAGGACTCCCAGTCGAGGCCGATCGCGTCGACGCGGGCGGTGCCGCCGAGGTCGACGATCACCGACGCGGTGAACTCGACGTCCTCGTCGGGGCCGTTGCCGCTGGCCCAGCGGGTCGCCGGGTCGCCGTCGATCAGGGCCTCGGCGGGGAACGTGCCGTCGCCGTCGGCCTGGCTCGCCGAGGCGGTCACCGTGCCGAAGCGGGCGAGGTCGACCGGCGCGGCCTGCGCGGCGATCGCGGGCAGGCCGCTGAGCAGCAGGGCCGCGGCGGCGGTCCCGGCGGCGAGCGCGAGACCGCGGCGCGGACGGCGCGGGGCTCGCGACCGAGGGGTCGAGGAGGAGCGGGCAGGGGCAGCGGACACGATTACTCCCTTGTAATCACGGCTGTCTCACGACAGAGCTGGAGCCACCCCCGAACGAGGGCGGCTCACGTCTGGCTCATCGTAGGGTCACAGGCGGCTCAGGGGCAATGGGTGGCTCCGGGGCTCGGCGGCGGACCCGTCAGGCCGACGCGGCGCCGGGGGTCCGGCCGCTCGCGGCCCGGGCCCGCGCGGTGTCGCTGCGCGGACCGACCGGCACCGACCTGGTCGCCCGGGCCAGCCCCGACGGTGCCATGCCGACGTACATGCTCTCGGCGCGCTCGACCACGAAGGTCTCGTGCCAGATGCCGACGGCCCCGGGGGCCTTGCGTGCCCGACGGTTGAACGCCGTCCAGGCCGGCCGGTGCGCCTGCTGCGGCGAGCTGGCATAGGCGTACAGCTTTTCGAGCGAGGTCCAGTACTGAACCAGCACCGGCCCGCCACGTCCGAGCGTCAGCCTCATGCCCGCGAGCCCGCTCTCGGGATCACGGAACAACTCGGTGAGCATCGGTCCCATCGCCGCGAACACCGGCCCCCACTGGTCGGGCCGCCACCAGCGGTTGACGGTCATGCCGATCAGGAAGACGACGAGCTCGCCGTCGTGCTCGTGCGTGGTGCGGCCCGGGTTGACTCTCGACATGATGTCTCCTTAGATGGATAGTGGCGCTCTCCAATATTGGAGAGTCGCGCTATCCAATGTCAAGGGGCAGTCCGTGCGCATCTCCCAGCTCGCCGAGACGACCGGGGTGCCGGTCGCCACGATCAAGTACTACCTGCGCGAGGGGCTGCTGCCCGAGGGCGAGCGCACCAGCGCCACGCAGGCCCGGTACGGCGACGACCACGTGCGCCGGCTGCGGCTCGTCCGGGCGTTGCTCGGCGCGGGTGGGCTCAGCGTCGCCGGCGCGCGCGCCGTCCTCGGGCAGCTCGACGGTGAGCACGAGACGGTCGCCGAGGTGCTCGGCGTCGCCCAGTCGGCCGTCACGACGACGGCCCCCGAAGGCGTCGACCTGACGCGGGCCGAAGCGCTCGTGGCCGGGTGGGGGTGGACGATCGACCCGGGGTCGGCCGACGTGCTCGCCGCCCTCGAGGTCGCGGTCGACGGACTCGAGGCCGCAGGGTTCGAGCTGCCCGACGGGACGCTCGACGGCTACGCGCGGTCGATGGCCGAGGTGGCCGAGGCCGAGATCGCGGGCATCCCGGTCGATTCGGTGGACGCCGCGGTGCAGTACGTCGTGCTCGGCACCGTGTTGGTCGAGCCGCTGCTGCTGGCCCTGCGACGCCTGGCCCAGCAGGACGCCTCCTGGCGCCGCTTCGGGCACTGACACCGCGCCTCCGGCTGGTCGCGTCCGGCTGGCAGCCTCGCGCCCGCGCCCTCAGGAGGCGCGGGTGCGCTCGCGCAGACCGACGAACGACACCAGCGCGCTCACCCCGAGCATCACGGCGACCACGATCACGACGCGATGGAACCCGCCCACCGTGAGCGCGCCTCCGGCGATGACGCCGAGGAACGCGACGGCGACGAGCCCCGCCACGCGCGAGATCGCGTTGTTGACGGCGGAGGCGATGCCCGACTGCGCCGCCGGGATCTGCGACAGCACCGTCGAGGTGAGCGGAGCCACGGTCACCGACAGGCCGAAGCCGAAGAGGACCACGCCGGGCACGACCTGCCACCACACGTCGATCGGATCGGCGACCAGCAGCATCCAGAGGAACCCGCTCGCCGTGATCAGCGGCCCGACCGTCATGAACGGGCGCGGGCCGTGGGTGGCGGCGAGCGTGCCGAACAGGGTCGAGAACAGCAGCGACACGATCGTCGTCGGCAGGGTGACGAGCCCGGCCAGGGTCGCCGTCAGGCCCGCCAGCTCCTGCACCACCAGCGGGATGGTCAGCGTGCCGAGGCTGAGGGCCGCGTAGATGCCGACCGTGGCCAGGTTGCCGACCGAGAACGACCGGGTGCGGAAGAGCGTGAGGGGCATCATCGGCGCCGGGGCCCGGCGCTCCCACCAGACGAAGGCGGCGAGCGCGGCGAGGCCGACCACGAGGGGCAGCACGACGTACCAGGTGCCGAACCCGACCCGCTGACCCTCGATGAGCGCGAAGACCGGTCCGGCGAGGCCCACCGCAGCCAGCACGGCGCCCACGACGTCGACCCGCGCGGGTGCACCGTCGCGCCCTCGGTGGGCGTCGCCGGGCAGGCGGCTCATCAGCACGAGGGTGAGGACGACCGGCACGACGACGACGGCGAACACCCAGCGCCAGCCGAGCGTGTCGACGAGTGCGCCGCCGGTCAGCGGGCCGATCAGGAACGCGACGCCGGTCCAGGCCGTCCAGCTGCCGATGGCCTTGCCCTGCGCGGGGCCGCTGAAGGTCGAGGTGATGAGGGCGAGGCTGCTCGGCACGAGGAGGGCCGCGGTCACGCCCTGCAGGGCCCGGGCGGCGATCAGCAGGCCCGGGTCGGGGGCGAGGGCGGCGAGCACGCTCGTCACGGCGAACCCGATCAGCCCCGCACGCAGCACCCGCACGCGGCCGAACGTGTCGCTGAGCGAGCCCGCCACGAGCATGAGCGACCCGAGCGTCAGCAGGTAGGCGTCGACGACCCACTGCTGCAGGGCGAGGCCGGCGCCGTCGTCGGCCGTCGCGCCGCTGCCTCCCGTGCCGGCGCCGAGTTCGCGCGCGATCGCGGGCAGGGCCACCGTGACGATGGACCCGTCGAGGAACGCCACGAACGAGGCCAGCACGGCGACGACGAGCACGACCCGCCGCCCGCGCAGGGTCGCGGCGTCACTCGGGGCCGGGGGAGGTGTGCTCATGCTGCACTCAACACCCGACGGGCGCCGACCGATACCCGACGAGACGACGCCGGGCGATGGTCACGACGCCAGGTGATGGACATAGCGCCAGGCTTTTTCCTGGCGCCCTGCCCATCTCGTGGCGTCGTGCGCTGCCTCACCCCTCGCGGACGACGTCGTCCGGCGACTTGTCCGGCCGCCATCCGCGCCAGCTCGGCTGCCGCAGCCTGCCGGTCGAGGTCCACTCGGCGATCGACACCTCGCCCACCCGCGAGGGAGTGACCCAGTGCGCGTCGCGCGCGTCGACCGCGGGCACGCCCACGAGCGGGCTGGTCTTCCGCTCGGCGGCCCGCAACGACGGCAGCAGCTCGTCGAGCTCGCGGTCGGTGAACCCGGTGCCGACCCGGCCGACGTAGTGCAGCCCGTCCTCGCCCGGCACGCCCATCAGCAGCGAGCCGACGCCGTCCGCGCGGCGACCCGCACCGGGGCGCCAGCCCGCGATCACGACCTCCTGCGTCTGGTGGTGCTTCATCTTGATCCAGGCCCGCGAACGGCGGCCGGCGCTGTAGGTCGCGTCGCGCCTCTTCGCGACCACGCCCTCGAGGCGGAGGCGCTTCGAGGTCGCGACCGCCGCCTCCAGGTCCCCGTCGAACGCCGGGGGCACGTCGACCGCCCCGCCGCTCTCGACGATCCGCTCGAGCACCTCGCGCCGGTCGTCGTACTCGTCCTTCACGAGCGAGCGCCCCTCGGCCCGCATGACGTCGAAGAGCAGCAGCTTGACCGGCGCGCCTCGGGCGGCCCGGGCCACGTCGCGGGGCCGCGTCAGCCCCATGCGCGTCTGGAGGAGCCCGAAGTCGGGGCGACCCTTCTCGTCGACGGCCACGATCTCTCCGTCGAGCACCGCGCCTCCTTCGCTGTCGACCCGCTCGGCCAGCACCTGCAGCTCGGGGTAGGCCGGGGTCAGGTCGTTGCCGTTGCGGCTGGTCAGCGTGACGGCGCCGTCGTGGACGACGGCCACGGCGCGGATGCCGTCCCACTTCATCTCGAACGCCCACGCGCCCTCGGCCACGTCGTGTGCGTCGCCCGTCGTCGCCAGCATCGGCGCGACCGGGTCGGGTGCCGGGAACTCCTGCTTCCCGTCGCGAGCCGAGGAGGCGCGGCCCGACTTCTCGGGGGACCCGCCGGTCGCGCGTGACGCGCGTGAGGATTTGCCGACACGCGACCCGGCGCCGTGGCCGCCGTGCGCGTGGCCGTCGGCGTCGTCCTTCATGCGGTGGATCAGCCAGTTGGACTCGGCCCGCCCGCCGCCGTGCCCGGTGTGGATCAGCGCGACGCGTCGGGTGCCGCGCTGCTCGCCGTGCAGCACGACGATCACCTCCTTGCCCTCGCGCCACTTCTCGAGCTCGTACTCGCCCGAGTCCCAGATCGTGACCTCGCCCGCGCCGTACTCGCCCTTGGCGATCGTGCCCTCGAAGGTGCCGTACTCGAGCGGGTGGTCCTCGGTCTGGACGGCGAGGTGGTTCGTGCCCGGGTCGTCGGGCTCGCCCTTCGGCAACGCCCAGCTGACCAGCACGCCGTCGTGCTCGAGGCGGAAGTCCCAGTGCAGCGAGCTGGCGTGGTGCTCCTGGATGACGAAGCTCGTGCCGTCGGTCGAGGCCGGGGCCTCGGCGGGCACCGGTTCGGCGGTCTTCGACGCGTCACGCTTCGACCGGTAGACCTCGAGGCGGTCGCGCACCTTCTCGGACGGGTCGTGGTCGGGGGCCTCGGTGTTGCGGAAGTCCTCGCCCAGCTCGCCTGACGGCACCGGCACGTGCGCCGACACGTCGGCCAGGGGGTCGCCGCGGCGCTTCAGGCGCGAGAGCACGTCGGTGTACTCGAGCTGTGCCAGCGTCTTCGACGCGAGCTCGCGCCAGGTACGAGGCATCGCGACGGTCGGCCGGGACCGACCGCGCAGCGAGTACGGGGCGACCGTCGTCTTGTTGCCGTTGTTCTGCGACCAGTCGAGCAGCACCTTGCCCCGACGGTCGGCCTTGCCCATGGTGCTGAGCACGAGGTCGGGGTGATCGGCCTCCATCGCACGGGCCAGCTCGTGGGCGACCTCGCCGACCTGGGCGCTGGTCTGCCTCCCGTCGAGCCGGGCGTACAGGTGCACGCCCTTGCTGCCGCTCGTCACGGGCATCAGCTCGAGCCCCATGCCCTCGACGATCGGCTTCAGCAGCTGCGCCACGGCGACGCACTCGGCGAGACCGACGCCTTCGCCCGGGTCGAGGTCGAGCACCAGCCGGTCGGGGTTGCGCTGCGCCCCCTTCGGGCCGAAGCGCCACTGCGGCACGTGCACCTCGAGCGCGGCGACCTGAGCCAGCCAGGTGAGCGTCGCGACGTCGTTCACCATCGGGTAGACGTTGGCGTGGTCCTTGTGTTCGATGGTGTGCCGGGCGACCCAGTCGGGTGCCGAGTCGGGCAGGTTCTTCTCGAAGAACACCTCGCCGTCGACGCCGTTCACCCATCGCTTGCGGGTCGCCGGCCGGCCCTCGACGTGCGGCAGCATCCACTCGGCGACGGCGGCGTAGTAGCCCAGCACGTCGGCCTTGGTCGTGCCCGCGTCGGGGTAGAGCACCTTGTCGAGGTTCGTCAGCTGCAGCCGGTGCCCGCCGACCTCGACCGTCTCGCCGCGTCCCCTGCCCGCCATCGCGCGCCTCCTCGTGTCGTCCGTCTCTCGTTCGTTCTACCCGACTGCGGCGGGTCCGTGTCGTCCGCGGCGGGTCCGCGCCGACCCGCTGCACGGCGGCAACCCGCCGCATCGACCACGGCCCGCCTCCCCGCGGAGCGGGACGACGGGCCGTGGTGTCGTCAGGACGACGGAGCCGAGGAGGCGCGGGATCAGACCGCTGGCATCGCTCCGGCGATCGTGATGGTCGCGCCCGAGGTGTAGCTCGACTCGGGGCTCACCAGGTGCACGTAGGCGGCGGCGAGCTCGGCGGGCTGACCGGGGCGGCCGAACGGCGCCTGGCCGCCGAACTCCGACACCGTCTCGGCGTCGTCGGAGCCGGGCTGCAGGGGAGTCCAGACCGGGCCGGGCGAGACCTGGTTGACGCGGATGCCCTTGGGGGCGAGCTGCTGCGCGAGACCCGCGGTGAAGACGCCGATCGCACCCTTGGTCAGGGCGTAGTCGATCTTGTCGGGGCTGGGCTGCGTGCCCTGCACCGAACCGGTCGTCACGATCGACGAGCCGGGCTCGAGGTGGGGGATCGCGGCCTGGGTCAGCCAGAACAGCGAGTAGACGTTGGTCTTGATGGTCGAGTCGATGTCCTCGGTGGTGAGCGTGAGGATGTCGTCGTTGCTCTTCATGCGGCCGGCGACCATGACGAGGGTGTCGAGCCCGCCGAGCTCGTCGACGGCCTTCTGCACGAGGTCCTTGCAGTACTGCTCGTCCGAGATGTCGCCGGGGACGAGGACGGCCTTGCGACCCTCGCCCTCGAGCAGGTCGCGCACCTCCTCGGCGTCCTTCTGCTCGCTGGGCAGGTAGCTCAGCACGAGGTCGGCTCCCTCACGGCTGAGCGCGATCGCGGCGGCGCGACCGATGCCCGAGTCGCCACCGGTGACGATGCCGCGGAATCCGGTCAGGCGCTCCTTGCCGACGTAGCTGGTCTCGCCGTGGTCGGGCTTCGGGTCCATCTTCCAGGCCTCGCCCGGCAGCGACTGCTCCTGCTTCGGGAACGGCGGTGCGGGGTAGAGGTCGACCGGGTTCTTCTTGTCGTATTGGCTCATGACCTCCACGGTGCCCTCACCGCGCCTCCCTCGCTCGGGGGCCTGTACCCCGGAGGCGGTCATTCGGAGCGCACGCGGAGAAAGATGAGCGTCATGCGATCGATCTGGAAGGGCGCGATCACGTTCGGGCTCGTCAACGTGCCCGTCAAGCTCTACAGCGCCACCGAGGACCACGACGTGTCCCTGCACCAGGTCCACGACGCGGACGGCGGGCGCATCCGGTACCAGCGCAAGTGCGAGATCTGCGGCAAGGTCGTCGACTACGAGCACATCGACAAGGCGTACGACGACGGCGACCGCACCGTCGTCATCACGGGCGACGACCTCAAGTCGTTGCCCGAGGAGCGCTCGCGCGAGATCGACGTGCTCGAGTTCGTGCCGAGCGACCAGGTCGACCCGATCATGCTCGACCGCAGCTACTTCCTCGAGCCGGACGGCACGTCGCCGAAGGCCTACGTGCTGTTGCGCCGCACCCTGGAGGAGACCGATCGCACCGCGATCGTGCACTTCTCCCTGCGGCAGAAGACCCGGCTCGCCGCCCTGCGCGTCCGCGGCGACGTGCTCATGCTGCAGACCCTGCTCTGGGACGACGAGGTACGCGAGGCACGGTTCCCGGCGCTCGAGAAGCAGACGCGCATCAGCGACAAGGAGCTCGACATGTCGTCGTCTCTCGTCGACTCGCTGAGCGACGACTTCGAGCCCGCCGACTTCAGCGACGACTACCAGGAGGAGTTGCGACAGCTCATCGACGCGAAGCTCGAGGAGGGGGAGTCCCTCGACACCGACGCGACCTTCGGCGAGAAGTCGGACGACGACGAGGACGGCGAGGGCGGCGAGGTCATCGACCTGATGGAGGCGCTCCGCCGGTCGGTCGAGACGAACCGGTCGGGTGGACACCGCAAGCCGGCCAAGAAGGCGGCAGCGTCCACGTCGGCGTCGTCGAGCTCGTCGGCGGCTGCGAAGAAACCGGCTGCGAAGAAGCCGGCTGCGAAGGAGCCGGCTGCGAAGAAGCCGGCTGCGAAGGAGCCGGCTGCGAAGAAGCCGGCTGCGAAGGAGCCGGCCGCGAAGGAGCCCGCCGCGAAGAAGCAGGCCGCGAAGAAGCCCGCCGCGAAGAAGCCCGCCGCGAGGAAGAAACCCGCCTCGCGCGCGACCGAGAACGAGTCCGCGTCCGACGAGAAGGCGACCCCTGAGAAGAAGGCCGGCTGACCGCAGCGCTCAGTGCTGGCGGAGCGCCTCGATGAGGTCGGCCTTCTTCAGGTCGGAGTAGCCGGTGACGCCGAGTTCTTTCGCACGGCCCCGGAGGTCGTCCACCGTCCAGTCGTCGTACGAACCGGACTTCCCGCCCTTCGCGGCCACCTTCTTCTCGCTGTTGCCCTTCTGGGCGGCGGCGTTCGAGATGCGCGCGGCTTTCTCCTTCGACGCGCCCTCGTCGCGGAGCGCTTCGTACATGTCGGGCTTCTTCAGCTGCGGGGGAGTCTCGTCCTTCGGCGTCATGCGCCCGACCGTACACTCGGCGCGACGGCTCGTCGCACGCCTCAGGCGCCGAACTGCCAGCCGGTCACGTCGGGGTGGTCCTCGCCGTGTTCGTAGGCGTAGGCCCGGGCCTCCTCGCGTCGTGACTCGAATTCCGCCACCAGGTCGGGGTGCTCGTCGGCGAGACCTGGCACGCGGTGCAGGACGTCGAGCACCAACCGGTAGCGGTCGATGTCGTTGAGCATGGCCATGTCGAAGGGCGTGGTGGTCGTGCCCTTCTCCTGGAAGCCGCGGACGTGCAGGTTCTCGTGGTTCGTCCGTCGGTAGGTCAGCTGGTGCACGAGCGACGGGTAGCCGTGGAAGTCGAACACGACGGGCGTGGACGTGGTGAAGAGCGCGTCGAAGTCGTCGCTCGTCAGACCGTGCGAGTGGTCGCGCACGTCTTGGAGGCGCATCAGGTCGACCACGTTGACCACTCGGGTGCGCAGCGACGGCAGCACCTGCCGGAGCAGGTCGGCGGCTGCCACCGTCTCGAGGGTCGGGACGTCGCCCGCGCAGGCCAGGACGACGTCGGGGTCGACGCCGTCGACTGGGGCGCCCTCGGTACCGGCCCACTCCCAGATGCCGGCGCCACGGCGGACGTGTTCCTCGGCCTCGGGCAGCGACAGCCAGGCCGGTGACTCCTGCTTGCCGGCGACGATCACGTTGACCGTGTCGGTCGTCCGGAGGGCGTGGTCGGCGACGGCGAGCAGCGTGTTGGCGTCGGGGGCCAGGTAGATGCGCACGAGGTGCGCCTGCTTGTTGACGACGACGTCGAGGAACCCCGGGTCCTGGTGGGAGAACCCGTTGTGGTCCTGCCGCCAGACGTGGGACGACAGCAGGTACGTGAAGGACGAGATGGGCGCGCGCCAGTCGATCTCGTCAGCGCTCTCGAGCCACTTCGCGTGCTGGTTGAACATCGAGTCCACGATGTGCACGAAGGCCTCGTAGGTGTTGAGCAGACCGTGGCGCCCGGTCAGCAGGTAGCCCTCCATGAGTCCCTGCAGCAGGTGCTCGCTCAGCACCTCCATCACGCGGCCGCTGCGGGCCACGTGCTCGTCGTCGGGCCAGATGTCGGCCGCCCACACCCGCTCGGTCACGTCGAACACGGGATCGAGTCGGTTCGAGACGGTCTCGTCGGGGCCGAAGAGACGGAAGGTCGACGGGTTGTCCCGGACGATCTCGGCGAGCCATCGACCGAGCACGCGGGTGGCCTCGGCCTGCGTGCGCCGGTCGTCGGAGGTCTCGACCGCGTGCGTACGGTAGTCCGTGAGGGTCAGGTCGCGGCGCACGAGACCGCCGTTGGACGCCGGGACGGCGCTCATGCGCTTGGCGCCCCGGGGCCGCAGCCCGTCGAGCCGGGCCACCGGCCGACCCGTCTCGTCGAACAGCTCGTCGGCACCGTACGACCGCATCCAGTCGTCCAGCTGCGCCCGGTGCCCGTCGTCCTCTCGGACCCCGCTGAGCGGCACCTGGTGGGCACGCCAGGTGCCCTCGATGCGCTCGCCGTCGACGACCTTCGGGCCGGTCCATCCCTTCGGGGTGCGCAACACGATCATGGGCCACCGCGGGCGTTCGGTGCCGTCGCCGTCGCGGGCTTCGCGCCGCAGTTCGTCGATGCGGTCGAAGGCGTGGTCGAGGGCGGCGGCCATGCGCTCGTGCACCCGCATCGGGTCCTCGCCGTCGAAACCGCCCGCGACGACGAGCGGCTCGTATCCGTAGCCCCGCATCAGCTCGAGCAGCTCGCCCTCGGGGATGCGCGAGAGCACCGTCGGGTTCGCGATCTTGTAGCCGTTGAGGTTGAGGATCGGCAGCACGGCCCCGTCGTGTCGGGCGTCGAGCAGCTTGTTCGCGTGCCAGCTCGTCGCCAATGGCCCGGTCTCGGCCTCGCCGTCGCCGATGACGCAGACGGCCACCAGGTCGGGGTCGTCGAGCACCGCACCGTAGGCGTGGCTCAACGAGTACCCGAGTTCACCGCCCTCGTTGATCGACCCCGGGGTCTCGGGTGCCGCGTGCGACGGGATGCCGCCCGGGAACGAGAACTGCTTGAAGAGCTTCTGCAGTCCCGCCGCGTCTTGCGTCACCTCGGGGAACAGCTCGCTGTAGGTGCCCTCGAGGTACGTGTTGGCGACCATGGCCGGCCCGCCGTGCCCCGGGCCGCAGACGTACAAGAGGTCGCGGTCGTCGCGCCGGATCACGCGGTTGAGGTGCGCGTAGACGAAGCTCAGCGCGGGCGACGTGCCCCAGTGGCCGAGGAGGCGCGGTTTGATGTCGTCGCGCGCGATCGGCCGCGTGAGCAGCGCGTTGTCCATCAGGTAGATCTGCCCGACGGTCAGGTAGTTGGCGGCCCGCCACCACGCGTCGACGAGAGCGAGGTCGTCGGGGGTCGCCGGTGGCATCGGCGTCGAGTGGTCGTTCGTCACTGGCCCTCCATGTCGTCGGTGGTGCCCTCACGGCTCATCTCGTCGATGGTGATCGCCGCGTTGACGAGGGCGAGGTGGCTGAGGCCCTGCGGCACGTTGCCGAGGAACTGCCCGTCGTCGGCGCTGATCATCTCGGTCAGCAGGCCCACGTCGTTCGGCTGCTGCACGAGCTGGTCCATCAGCTCGACCGCTTCGTCCTGACGGCCCACGCACGCCAGGGCGCTGGCGAGCCAGAAGGCACAGGCCACGAACGTGCCTTCCTCCTGGTCGACCTCGCTGTAGCGGAACAGCAGGGGGCCGGCCGAGAGCCCGCGCTGCATCGCGTCGATGGTGCGGGACATGCGCTCGCCGCGGTCGAAACCGCTGGGGGCGTGCAGCAGCACCGACGCGTCGAGCTTCTCGCTGCCCGGGTACATGACGTACGAGCCGATCTTCTCGTTCCAGCCGTGCTCGGCGACCCAGTCCTCGATCAGGTCGCGGTTCTTCCGCCAGAAGACGACGTCCTCGGGGTCGGGGTGCATCTGGCCGACCTCGGTGAGGTGCAGGGCGGCGTCGATGGCCTGCCAGCAGCCCATCTTGCTGCTCACGTAGTGCTGCTCGTCCGGCAGCTCCCACATGCCCGAGTCCTTCTCCTGCCAGCGGCGGCAGGCGTCGTCGGCGAAACCGGCGAGCAGGTCGCCGGTGGACTCGTCGAGGATGTTGCCGTCGGCCGCGTACTGGCTCATGATCGCCAGGATGTCGGCGTAGGTGCCGAGCTGCAGCTGCTCGCCCGCCGGATTGCCCTTGTAGACCGGGCCGATGCCGCGCCAGCCCTCGGACCCCGTCTCGTGGGTGCCGTCCGGCACCGAGCCGTCGAGGTTGAGGAAGATGTGCATCGTGCGGCCGTTGGCCTTGAGCGCCGAGAGCAACCACGAGACGGCTGCCTGGGTCTCTTCTCGCAGGCCGAAGCGGACGAGCGCGTTCACCGTGTAGGCCAGGTCGCGTACCCAGGCGAAGCGGTAGTCCCAGTTCTTGTCCCCGGTGAAGTTCTCGGGCAGGGCCGCCGTGGCGGCTGCCGCGATCGCGCCGGTGGGGCTGAAGATCAGCAGCTTGAGCGCGAGGGCGCTGCGCTGCACGGCGTCGGACCACGGGCCGTCCCAGTTGAACTCGTCCGACCAGGTCTGCCAGTTGCGGACCGTGCGGTCGATGCCCTGGTCGACCACGTGCGGGTCGGGCAGGTGCAGGGGTTCGTCCTCGACGCCGCAGAGACAGATCAACGAGCGCGACCCCTCGTGGGTGGTGAACTCGCCCCAGAACCGGTGCGGTCCGCCGTGGGCCTCGCCGTCGCCGGGTTCGACCGAGTCGAGGCGGCCGTGCTCGAAGCCGACGAGCGCCAGGTTGATGTCGGCGGCGCGCAGGACCGGCCCGTGCAACGTGTCGACCCGGCGGATCGGGTGCGTGCCGAACGTGTTGCCCGGGATCACCGCCCAGCGCATGGCGACCGACCCCGTCACGCCCTCGATGCGGCGGGCGAGCTCGGCCCAGGGAAGGCGCCCCGCGATGCCGGTGACCAGCGCGTCGGTGATCTGGACGACACCCGTGGAGGTGCGGAAGCGGGTCACGAGGACGTTCGTGTTCTCGACGTACTCGCGCTGCACCTCGAAGTCGTCGTCGACGGGGCGCAGTTCGATGCGTCCGCCCTTGCCGGCGTCGACGATGCCGGAGAACACCGGGTCGCTGTCCATGTCGGGCATCGGCAGCCAGTCGATCTGGCCGTCGCGGGCGATGAGGGCGACGGTCCGACCGTCGCCGATCGCCCCGTAGGAGCGCAGCGGCACGTAGCCGTCGTCCCGGGGGTCGGGGCGGTGCCATTCGCCGGCGGCGGCCGTCGTCGCGCCGAAGTGGTCGGCCTGGATGTCGTCGGTGGTCTCGAGGGTGTCCGTCACGCCTCCTACGGTGGCCCAGCGCGCCTCCTCGTGCCCGTCCCTCGCAGTGTTCTGTGTGCCAACAACGGCCTCCGTACCCCTGGGGGCGAGAAAAGGAGCCGGTGGACATGTCGGGCGGGTAGACCGGTCGGATGCCTCTTCCGACCGGAACCACGTCCGAGCCCCGCTTGTTCTTCGACGCGAGAGCCACCCTCGGCGAGAGTCCCGTCTGGGACGTCGACGCCCACGAGCTGGTCTGGACCGACATCACGAACGGCCTCCTGCATCGCACCTCGGCGGACGGCACACGCGACACGACGGTCGTCGTCGACCCGCCCCTGCCGAGCTTCCAGCGTCGTCGCGGCGGCGGCCTGATCGCCGCACTCGACGACACGGTGATCGTCATGCGAGACGACGGGACCGAGCAGCGGACGATCGCGACGGTCGACCACGCCGACGAGCGCCTCCGGCTGAACGAGGGCAAGTGCGACCCGTTCGGCGCCTTCGTCGTCGGCGCCACCGACCCCGAGGGCAGCCCCGTGGCCGGTCTCTACCGCGTCGCCCCGGACGGCACGCTCACCCAGCTGCGCGACGACTTCGCCACGACCAACGGGTTCGAGTGGAACGACGACGGCAGCGAGATCTACCTCACCGACACCGGTGACGACACGATCTACCGGGCCTCGTGGGATGCCGACGGCACCCTGGGCGAGCTCGTCCCGTTCTCGTCGCAGGGCGCCCACGACGGCCTGGCCCGCGACGAGCGCGGCGAGTTCTGGGGGGCCATCTACGGCGAGGGCAAGGTGGTGCACCTCGACGCCGACGGCGGTCTCGTGGACGAGATCACCTTCCCGGTGCCGAACCTGACCGGCATCGGCTTCGGCGGCGACGACCTGCGCACGCTGTTCGTGCTGTCGGCCCGCGAGGGGCTGAGCGACGAACAGCTCGAGGAGTTCCCGCTGAGCGGCGGCATCTTCGCGCTCGAGCTCGACCGGGCGGCCCGACCGCCGTTCCTCTTCGGCTGACTCGAGAGTCCGCGCGTCCGCGAGTCCGCGAGTCCGAGAGAGTCCGCGCGAGCTCAAGCGCCCGCAGGCCCGCACGCGTCCGCACGCCCCCACGCGCCGACCGAACGACGTCGCCCGCCCGATCACGTGCTCGGGCGGGCGACGTCGTACCGTCCTGGGAGACGCGTCAGATGCGCCCCGCGAGCTCGTCGCGTGGCGTGACGCCTGCCGCGATGACGGCCCGGGCGGCGTCACGGGCCTCCTCGACGTTCCACAACAGCACGCCCTCGACCGCGCCGTCGTCGCCCAGGTAGTACGCCACGGCCTCGCCGTCGCCCTTGTCGTCGACGACCGTCTCGAGCGACGCGTCGAGCGTGCCGACGGCCTCGTACGAGATGTCGAAGACCTTCGAGTAGTAGTACGGCGTGTGGTCGTAGACCTCATCGGCCCCGGTCATGTTGCGACCGACGACGGGGCCCTGCGACTTGGCGTTGTCGACGTGCTCGACGCGGCGGCGCCCGAGGATCGCGTCCGGGTACGAGGCCACGTCGCCGGCGGCGAACACGTTCGGGTCGCTCGTCCGCAGGTGCTCGTCGACCACGATGCCGTCGTCGACGGTCAGACCCGCGTCGGCCGCGAGCTGGTCGTCGACCGAGATGCCGAGCCCGACGACGACCGCGTCGGCGTCGAGGGTCGAGCCGTCGTCGAGCCGCAGGTGGACGCCGGCGTCGTCGGCCGTGCCGCTCTCGACGCGACGTCCGCGGGCCAGCTCGACCCGCGCCTCCTCGAAGGCCTTCTCGAAGGTCGAAGCGATCGACGCGGGGAACACCGATCCGCCGAGCACGTCGTCGGGGAAGACCAGCGTCACGCGGGTGTCGTTCTGCACGAGGGCCGCGGCGAGCTCGGTGCCGATGTAGCTGCCCCCCACGACGACGACGTGCCGGCCGCCGCCCGAGAGCGAGCGCAGTCGGCGGTAGTCCTCGGCGGTCCGGAAGTACACGACGCGGTCGTCGTCCGGCAGGTCGAGTGCCGTGGGGCTGCCGCCCGTGGCGAGCAGCAGGGCCCCGTAGCCGATCACGTCGCCGGTGCTGGTGGTCACCGTCCGGGCGTCGCGATCGATCGACTCGACGAGCGTCCGCAGTCGGATCTCGGCACCCGAGTCGGCGACGGTGCCGAGGTCGTTGTCGGCCTCGGTGTAGTCGGGGTCGGTCCAGAGCTTCTTGGACAACGCCGGACGCGTGTAGGGCGCGTCGACGTCGGCGCTGACGATCAGCACCGACGCGTCGGGCGTGGCCTCGTGGATGGCCTTCGCGGCGGCGTCGGCGGTCATGCCGCCGCCCACGATGACGTGGTCGAACGATTCGGTCATGGGGTCGTCCTCTCGACGAGAGAGGGCACCGCCCAGGAGGCGCGGGTGGCGCGCTCCCGGACGGTGCCCTCGTGAGGTGGTCGGGTCAGTTGGCGACGGCGCCGACGCGGTCGAGGCCCTCGGCCGCGGCCTCCTCGTCACGCTGACGGGTGTCGTCCTGGCGGGCGTCCTTCTCGGGGTGACGGTTCTCGGCACCGGTCATCCAGGCGAGCTGCTCGAGGCGCTCGAGGATGCTGTGCAGCACGTCGGCCGTCGTGGGGTCCTCGTCGTCGACGTCGTCGTGGACCGCGCGCATCGTGCCGGTGACGGCGTACATGCGGTCGACGATCAGGTCGACCACCGCGGTGGTCTCGACGGGGCCGGCGGGGAACTCGGGCAGGCTGGTGCCGCGGGTGACGGTCGAGGTGCGGCCGTCGGGGATCAGGTAGACGGCACGCATGCGCTCGGCCACCTCGTCGCTGAACTCGCGGGCTGCGTCGACGATCTCGTCGAGCTGCAGGTGGAGGTCGCGGAAGTTCGAGCCGAGCAGGTTCCAGTGCGCCTGCTTGCCCTGGACGTGCAGTTCGATGAGGTCGACGAGGACCTTCTGCATGTTGTCGCGGAGTTGGTCGGATCCCTGGAACATGATGTCTCCCGTTCGTCGTGGGTTCGTGCGGAGTCGTCGCACCGGTGGGTGCGAGGTGGACGGTAGACCGCGGCCCTCGGCGACGGCTCAGTCTTCGGGGGACACGCGAGCAGGACGTCCCGTCCGGAGCGCCCGACCGTGCCCCCGGGGACGCGCCGACGGGGCGCTGCCGGCTGTGATCGACTCGTGATCCACGGCCCTGGAGGACGGACCGTACCGGATGGTATGTTCGCCTGCATCGGCACCGAAGCCGACGCCCGGCCGTGGGTACCCGATCCTCGGCCCATGCTCTGAGGGGGGCTGACATGGCACGAGCGGTACCCGGACGCGCCGACCGTCCTGGATTCGACGCGACCGAGATCACCCGGCTGCGACGTGAGATCGAGAGTGCCTGGGGAGCGTTCGACGACATCGAGCAGATGGACTTCGCCCATCGGGTGCGGGTCGTCCACGGTCTCGCCGACGCCCTGCCCGACGCGGCGAGCGCGGCGGCCCGAGCCGGGCTGGGTGGCCTCGCCCTCGCCCTGCTCGACGACGCGGCGTCCTTCCCGCCTCCGTGGGCGTCGATCTGTGGCCGCTGGGACCTCACGCTCGAGATGGCCCGGGCCGCGGTCGAGTCGATCGCCTGGCCGGAGGGCGAGCCCTGGGGCGAGCTGCCGCTGGTGGGCACGGCCGCCTGACGTCGCCTAGCGTGGCGGCATGAGCTCCACACCGTCGCGCGGCCACGGACGTCGCCGGGTCGGCCTGTGGCGCTTCGTCCGCACGGTCGTGCTCGACTACCGGTACGTCTGGTGGGTGCACCTCGTCCCGCGGTCGGGCCGGGTGGTGCCGGCCCGCTACCGTCACGGCGACCGTGAGCCCGTCCTGCTGCTGCCCGGCGTCTACGAGACCTGGCGCTTCCTCCGACCGGTGGCCGACCGGCTGAACGACCGGGGCCACCCGGTCGTCGTCGTCCCGGGCATGGGTCACAACCGTCGTCCGATCGCGGCGACCGCCGAGGTCGCCCAGCGCATCCTCGACGCCCACGACCTCCGGGACGTCGTCGTGCTGGCGCACAGTAAGGGCGGGTTGGTCGGCAAGACGATGATGGTCTCGACCGACACCGATCGGCGCATCACCCGCATGGTGACGGTCAACAGTCCCTTCTCGGGTTCGCGCTGGGCGACGGTGCTGCCGGTCAGGGCGCTGAGGCCCTTCTCGCCCCGGGACGCCGACCTGCTGCGCCTCGCCGAGCAGCGTGAGGCGAACCGCACCATCACGTCGATGGCGTCGCGGTTCGACGCCCACGTCACCGAGGGCAGCGTCCTGCCGGGGGCCGTCAACCTCGAGTTCCCGGTCGACGGCCACTTCCGGCCGCTGGGCCACGCCCGGTGCGTCGCGATGATCGTGCGCGAGGTCGAGGCCGGGGCGGGCTCGGCGGCGTCGACCGCGGCGTCCTAGCCCTCGACCCAGCCGAGGGCCCGCAACGTCTCGTGGGGCCGTTCGACGTGGGCGAAGTGCCCGCAGTCGGCGAGCAGGGTCGTCCGGGCGTGTCGCACGAGCCCGGCCAGGCGGTCGAGGTCGGACGCCCGGGCGAAGACGTCGTCGGCTCCGCTGACGGCGGCGACGTCGCAGTCGATCCCTTGCCACCTGGTCGCGTCGTAGCCCTGTCCCGACCGGGAGGCCGCGAGGAAGCCCCGGGGCCTGAGCTCGGCCACGAACGCCTCGAGCACCGAGCGCGGGACGCGGTCGACGTGGCGGAACACGGGCGACGACAGTGCTCGCAGCAGTCCGATGCGGGCCGCGCCGCGCAGCAGGGACGCGGAGGCGCGGGGGAGCGCCCCGAACGCCGCGCGCAGCAGCGTGAAGGCCGGCAGTCGCACCAGGCCGCGCACCGGGTGCGTGACGGCGTCGATCGCGGAGAACGACGTGGCCGACACGACCGAGACGCTGAGCACGAGGTCGGGGCGGACGGCGGCCAGGTGCAGGGCGACGAAGGCGCCCATCGAGTGACCCACGAGGTCGAACTCCGTGACCCCCAGCGCCTCGGTGACCTCGACCACCACGGCGGCGGCCGACTCGACGTCGAGGCCCGGATCGGGCTCGGGCGAGTCACCCCAGCCGGGCAGGTCGATCAGCACCGGGCGGGAGACCATCGCGTCCACCTCGCGGGCGGCCTGCAGCAGGGGAGTCCAGGTGGTCCACGACCCGGCCGCGCCGTGCAGCATGACGGTCGCCCGGCGTCGTGCGGATCGGTCGACCGGTGACGCCGCGTGGTGCACGACCGTGCGGCCGTGCGCCGTGTCGATCGTCTCGCGGGTGAGTCCGATGGCCCGGGGATCGGTGACCAGGTCGAACGGGGCGTATGCGTCGACGGTCGGAGCGACCACCCCTGTCGCCCGGCCCCGTCGCATCGTCGGATGCTACCCGATGATCTCTTCCCGCACGCGTCTCAGATCCTCGAGCAGCGACCCGACCAGCACCCAGTTGTCCGGGTCGGGTCGCAGCACGCTCACGGGCGAGGTGAGGGCCGGGCCGTCGTCGTGCCCGAGGCCCGTCACGTGCCCGGCGGTGGTGTCGGGGACGCGGGAGGCGCGCCCGGCCGGCAGCGCCTCCTCGGTGGTCCGCGCCAGCAGGCGCACGTCGTGGGCGGCCCGTCTCAGGTCTTCGGCGATGCTCTGCACCACGGGGTCGTCGGCCAACCCCGAGTCGTAGTTGTCGTGGACCGACCGGACCATGCCCACGACGCGGTTGACGAGCACGGTCAACCGCCGGAGCAGCGCCGCGTCGGCCTCGAGCACGCTGCGGTTGCGGCTCGCGCGGGGGTTGAGCTGCAGGCTCTCCTCGCCCGCGGTGACCGCGTCGACCGCCCGGGCCTGGGTCACCCGCAGCTCACGGGCCTGCGTCAGACCGGTCGCGAGGCGCGACCCGTCGACCGGCTCGTCGAGCACGGCGGCGGTCTCGTCGAGCACGGACGCGATGTCGCGCGCCAGGCGGCCGACGGCGAGGTGAGCCGGCGCGAGCGCGACGGGAGGCACGATCAACGCGTTGATCGCCAGGGCGATGGCCGCGCCGATGATCGTCTCGAGCACCCGGTCGAGCGCGTAGTCGGGCGTCTGGGCGCCGATCGCCAGCACGAGCATCGCCGAGATCGGCACCTGGTTGGCCGAGCTCGGCGTCAGCCGGAACGCCCACGCGACGAGCAGGCTCACCACGACGATCGCCAGCACGATCCAGGTCGCGTCGCCGAAGAGCCGGCCGGCCGCGAACGCGATGAGCACGCCGGCGATGACGCCCACGCTGCGCTCGAGCCCCCGGACGAACGACTGGTTGACGCTCGGCAGCACCACGAGCAGGGCGGCGATCGCCGCGAAGATCGGCAACGGCTGCTGCAACAGGGCCACCGAGGCGAACCAGGCCGCCATCACCGCGACGCTGGTCTTCACCACCTGCAACAGGGGCGTGCGCTTCGTCTGGCGGATGCGCGAGACGATCTTCACGACCCCAGGGTAGACGGGGAGGCGCGGCCTGCGTCGCGACGCCGCGTCAGGTCACGAATCGGTCACCCCGCCCGCGCCTCCCCGCCGATCGGGCCCGGTGCTGGTTGACTGCCTCCCCGTGTGGCCCAACTCCGCCGAGGTGCTCCCCGCCGCGTTCGCGAACTCGGGGCTGACCGTCGTCGCCTTCCGACCGCACTCGGTCGAGCCCTCGGGCGCCGGGTTCCTCTACGGCTACGAGGTCGACACGGTCGACCCCGCCGGCGCGACCGCGACCGTGCTCACCTTCATCGACACCGACACCCGGGCCGCCGACGCGTCGTCGGTGCTCACCCGCGACCCGACCACCGGTCAGCCGCTCGCCGTCTGGGCGTACCCGGCCGACCCCATGCTGCCGGCGCTCGCCGGAGCCACCTACCCCGACCGGGTGGCCGACGCGCTCGCGGCCCTCGGCGTCGTCGTCACCGAACCCCGTCTGAGCGTCGCGGCGTACCGGCCGGGCAAGCGGGCCGTGATCCGCCTCGACGCGGCCGAGACCACCGTCTTCCTCAAGGTGGTCAGGCCCGACCGGGTGGCACCGATCGTCGCCCTGCACGAGGCGTTCCGGGCCCAGGGGCTGCCGGTGCCCGCCGTGCTCGCGTCGCGACCCGACGGCCTGCTCGTCCTCGAGCGCGTCCCCGGGGTGCCGGCCGGGCAGCGCGTCGTCGAGCTCGGCGACGACCCCCGGTTCGTCGAGCAGATGGTCGACCTCGGGACGCGCATCGCCCGGGTCGAGGTGACCGCCCGGGCACAGTCCGACGCCCTCGACCACGGGGCCTGGCACCGCTCGACGCTGCGAGCCGCACTGCCCGACCGGGCGACCGAGATCGACGGCCTCTACGACGAGATCGACCGGCGCCGCGCCTCCTCCGCCTCGGACGCCCTGGCCGTGATCCACGGCGACCTGCACCTCGAGCAGCTGTTCGTGCACCCGTCCGAGCCGTGGCGGGTCACCGGTCTGCTCGACGTGGACACCGCGGGGCTCGGGCACCCGGCCCGCGACGCCGCGGCCCTCGTCGCCCACCTGGTCGTGACCGGGCAGTGGCACCGGGGCAACGGCGACGAGGCCGAGGCCCGGGCCTGCGAAGGTCTCGCCGACGACGTGACGCGCGCCTGGGTCGAACGCCTGCCCGACCTCGCCGACCGGCTTGCGCCCGGCGTCGCGTCGCAGCTGCTCGCCCACGCCGGCGGCCAGGCCACCCTCGGCACCGACACCGGCCGCCGCAAGGCCGTGCAGCTGATCGGCGCCGCCGCCGGCACCCTCGCCCGCCCCGCCTGACCCGCCCCGCGCCTGCCCCCGCCCCCCGCCCGCCCCGCCTGGCTCGGTGTGCAATTCGCGACCACCACGTCGCGACACGCCGCTCACGTCCGTCACGCGGCGGCGTGTCGCGAGCCCGGTGTCGGGTTGTGCACGCAATTCGCGCCCCCCGCGGTCGGGTTTGGCTCGCCGACGCCGCCCCCCTAAGCCGACGCCGACGCCGACCCCTGAGCCGACGCCGACGGCAGCGGCAGCAGCCGTGACGGCGGGTCGTGCCGTGGGTCGCCCGCTCGCCCGTCGGACACACACGCACCGCCCGACGGGCCTACCGTGGCGCGCAACACCCACCCGCGCACCCGGAGGCACCATGCCGTCACCCTGGCTCGACGCCGCGCCCGACGTCACGACCGACAGGATCGACCCCGAGACCGTCTACGACGACGTGATCGTCGGCGGCGGCCTGACCGGCCTGGTCACCGCTCTGCTGTTCGCACGGCGCGGCCACCGCGTCGCCGTGCTGGAGGCGCGCTCGGTGGGCAGCGTCGCGAGCGGCAGCGGCACGGCGTCGATGTCGCTGCTGCAGGGCAAGCAGCTCCAGCGCATCCGCACCAACACCTACCAGAGCGTCGTCGACGCCTATGTCGCGGGCAACCGGGCGGGTTTCGACTGGATGGTCGACTACCTCGACGAGGCCGGAGTCGAGGTCGAGCGTCGGGACGCGTACAGCTATTCGACGACCCGGGGAGGGATCGCCACGGTCGACGACGAGTACCTCGTCGCGCGGAGGGCCGGCCTGCCCGTCGTGAAGGAGTTCGGCCTCGACCTGCCGTTCGGCACCACGGGCGGGCTCCGGCTGCCCGACCAAGCTCAGTTCGACCCGATGCAGGCCGTCGTCGCCCTCGTGGCGGACGTCCGGGCGCTCGGCGGCATCGTCGTCGAGGGGGTGCGCGTCACCGGGGTCGACGCGTCCAGCCCGACGGTGACCCACAGCGACGGACCCGACGTCCGCGGCCACCGGGTCCACGTCACGACCGGCAGCCCTGTGCTCGACCGCGGCCTCTACTTCGCGAAGCTCCGCAGCGAGCGCTCCTACGGCCTCGCCTTCGAGGGCGCCGACGACCTGCCCGACGGCATGTACCAGGCGGTCGACGGGCCCACGCGGTCGTTCTCGGCGGTGGGCGACCGCCTCGTGACCGGGGGCAACCGGCACCCGGTGGGCCGCGCCTCCTCGACGACCGAGCTGGTCGACGACCTCGTCGACTGGACGACGCGCCACTGGCCCGGAGCCCGGCTGACCCACTCGTGGAGCGGTCAGGACTACGGCACGCCGCACCACGTGCCGTTCGTCGGCTGGCTGCCGCGCGGTCGCGGGCGCATCTACCTCGCGACCGGGTACGAGCACTGGGGGCTGACCAACGCGGTCCAGGCGGCGATGACCCTCGTCTCGGACGTGCTCGGCGATCCCCAGCCGTGGATGACCACGCTGCACGGGCGCGTCACCACGCCGATCGCGATCGCTTCCGGCATCGGGATCAACGCGGCCGACGCCTGGTGGGCGGCCAAGGGCTGGGCCGGGGCGATGACCCGCCGTCTGGTCGCCGTCGCCCCCGCCGAGGGACAGGGCGAGGTCGGTCGCTCGGGCGGCTTCGCCCCGGTCGCGCGCTCGACCGTGGACGGCGAGGTGTGCACCGTGTCGGCGATCTGCCCGCACCTCGTCGGCATCGTCACCTGGAACGACTCGGAACGGTCGTGGGACTGCCCGCTGCACGGGTCGCGGTTCGCCGCCGACGGCACCGTGCTCGAGGGGCCGGCGACCCGCGGCCTGCGTCGTCGCGGCTGACGGGCCGCCGACCCGCCGCGACGGACCGAGGCGGCCGAGCGGCCGCGACGGGCCGGCCGCGACAGGCCGTCGAGACACGAGGAGGCGCTGGTGGCGTACCGGCGCGTCGTACGCGTAAACTGTCCCCAGCTTCACCGCCCGGGTGTTCTCCGGTCCGCGCCTCCTCCGGTGCGAGTCGACACCTCGGCGTGACGGGGCTTCGGGGCACGCGCCGTCGTCGGACTGCCCGCCACGAAGGTCGCCCGTCGCGAAGCCGGTACAGCTGTCCACCGCGCGGCACCCCGCCCCGCACGCATCCGGCGTGACCGTCTCGGTCGTCGTCCGTCCGGGTCGCCGAGCCTCTCGGTGCCCCGCGCAGCACCCACCGCCGACATGGCGGCACAGCACCGTCGACGCCCCGCGTCGACCACGAGGAGGAGCCTTGGCTCGACCAGGCCAGCGTCAATCGGGTGGTACCCGCACCGCCCAGCGTCCGAACCGTCGCCGCGAGGTCGACAACGACGGGCTGATCCCCGTCCTCGCCCGCGCGGTGCGCGAGGTCGAGGCCGCCGCGCAACGCGGTCAGGTCAAGCCCTCGAGCCGCACCAAGTTCCAGGTCATCGCCCTGCTCATGCGCGAAGAACGCGCCCGGGTCAAGGTCGACAAGGCCATCAGCGAGTCCGAGCGCGCCGAGCAGATGAAGCGGCTGGACGGCGTCGCCCAGATCCTCGCCAAGACCGCCGCCCGCGACACGTCGTTGATCACGCTGCTGGGTGACGCGGCGACGGTCAGCGAGGCGGCCAAGACCCTCAAGCGCGACATGCAGATGTCGGCCGGGCTCGAACTCGAGCCCGAGCAGCAGATCATCGTCACCGAGGCCGCGCCGGTGGTGCCGACCTCCGAGCGACAGGTCGTCCCGCAGTCGGTCATCTCGCGACAGCTGGCGAACCCGTTCCTGCCGCCCGACTTCGCCCTCGCCGAGGTCGCCCGCGAGGCGCACCCGCGTCGCCTCGCCAACTGGGAGCTCTTCGGCCCCCTGTTCAAGTCCTTCGATTACGGCGCCGGCGGCGGCTCGGCCTGCATGCCGCTGCCCGAGCCCACCACGGTCGACGCTCCTGCGGGCGCCACGCTGATGCACCACCAGGCGCAGCTCGTCGAGTCCGCCCGCCAAGGCCACCGCACCTACCTGCTCGCCGACGAGCCGGGCCTCGGCAAGACCGCCCAGGCCCTGCTGGCCGCCCAGGCGGCCGCCGCGTACCCGCTGCTCGTCGTCGTGCCGAACGTCGTCAAGACGAACTGGGCCCGCGAGGTCCAGCTGTGGACGCCGACGCGCACGGCGACCGTCATCCACGGCGACGGCGAGAAGCTCGACGCCTTCGCCGACGTGGTCATCGTCAACTACGAGGTGCTCGACCGTCACGTCGGCTGGCTCGGCGACCTCGGCTTCAAGGGCATGATCGTCGACGAGGCCCACTTCATCAAGAACAAGGAGTCGCAGCGGTCGCGCCACGTGCTGCAGCTCGCCCAGCGCATCCGGTCGCGTACCGCGCACCCCCTGCTCATGGCGTTGACCGGCACCCCGCTGATCAACGACATCGAGGACTTCCGCGCCATCTGGGAGTTCCTGGGCTGGATCGGCGACAAGAAGCCCGCTGCCGAGTTGATGGAACGCCTCGAAGAGGTCGGGCTGACCCCTGCCGATCCCGGGTTCTTCTCGTCGGCCCGCGAGATCGTGATCGATCTCGGCATCGTCCGCCGCAAGAAGGTCGACGTCGCCTCCGACATCCCCGCTCGTCGCATCGCCGACCTGCCGGTCGAGCTCGACGACGAGGTGGGCCGGTCCATCCGCGACGCCGAGCGCGAGCTGGCCCGCCGCATGGTGCAGAAGTACCGCACCGCGCTCACCACCCGCACGTCGGGCGTCCGCGTCGAGGGCATCGACCACGACCTCGTCCGCCAGGTCGCCAAGTGGGAGCTCGAGGACGCCAGCGCGTCGAGCACGGGCGAGAACGTCTTCAGCATGGTGCGCCGCATCGGTCAGGCCAAGGCCGGGCTCGCCGCGGACTACACGGCCCAGCTCGCCCGCAACGTCGGCAAGGTGGTGTTCTTCGCCAAGCACATCGACGTCATGGACGTCGCCGAGGCCACCTTCGCCAAGCGCGGCATCAAGTACTCGTCGATCCGCGGGGACCAGACCCCGGCCGTGCGCCAGCGTCAGATCGACGCGTTCGTGAACGATCCCGAGGTCGAGGTCGTCGTCTGCTCGCTGACCGCGGCCGGCGTCGGGCTCAACCTGCAGGTCGCCTCGAACGTCGTACTGGCCGAGTTGTCGTGGACGGATGCCGAGCAGACGCAGGCCATCGACCGCGTGCACCGCATCGGCCAAGCCGAGCCGGTCACGGCGTGGCGCGTCATCGCGGCGCAGACGATCGACACGAAGATCGCCGAACTGATCGACAGCAAGGCCGGCCTCGCCGCCCGCGCTCTCGACGGCGACGACTCCGAGGTCGTCGACTCCGTCGACGTGCAGCTCTCGGCCCTGGTCGCTCTGCTCACCGACGCCCTCGAGGCCTGACCAGGCCCCACCCCACCGCACCGCGACACACCGCGTTTCGTGCACGGCACCGCGACACACCGCCGCACCTCGACGCACCGCGTTTCGTGCACGGCACCCCGACTAGTCACGGTGCCGTGCACGATTCGCGGTGTGGACGCGCGGGAGGCCGGCTCGCTCGAGCCGTGTGACGATCCGCTGCGGACGCGCGAGATCGCGCCAGACGGTTCGTGTCACCCGGTTCACGTAGGGCAGCCCCCTCAGCCGGTCTTCACGGACCTTCTCGAGGACCACGATCTCCTCCGCCGTCAGCCCGTGCCGCATCTCGCGGTCGAGGTACTTCACGAAGCCGTCGAACTCGTCGTACACGCCGTAGGCCTCCCACCCGAAATCGGTGAACCCGATGAGCCCTTCGTCGTCGACGTGCCGTTCCTGGAGACGGGGTGCCGGGAATCCGAGACCGTCCAGGGCGACCCGGTAGACCGATTCACCGGCGGAACCGGCCAGGGGGCTGGCGAACTCGGCGACCCAGGAGGCGCGGGTCGAGCCCCGGACACGGTCTCGTCCCAGCAGGCACGCCTGGTACTCGGCCAGCGTGCACAACCGACGTCGCAGGCAGTGGTCGAGGACGGCCACGGCCTGGCTGCGTGTCCCGCTCAGAGCGACGTCCACGGCCGTCCGGGCCGGCGTGGTCACGAGGAGACCCCGATGAGGGGTGATCTCGTCCGAGAGCAGCGGTGCCGCATGTCTGGTCACGTGCGCACCCGTGTGGGTCCGGGCGCGCGCCGGGTCGGTCGTCGAGACGCGGGCGAGCGGCGGGCCGAGCACAGGCATGCCCCACACCGCGGCCGCCGAGGTGTGGGAGACGACGACCGCGTCACGCATCCGGCCGACCGCGGCCGCCGTTCGGACGGCGTGGCGTTCCTCGCGGCGCAGGCCCCGCCAGACCGCCGACTCGACGTAGCGTCCGGGCGCGACACGCACGAGTTCGCCACGCGCGTGGGCTCGGCGTTCCGACGGATCGTCGAACCGCGAGCGGATGAGGAGGGAACGAAGGTCTCGTTCGTCGGTGGTCACGCGTCGATCGTCTCGGGCGCGAGCGGACTCCGGGATCGGATCTCCCGACCCTGTGGAGGGATGCGGGGGACGGCGGGGCGCGGGACGAGAGGCCGTTCTCAGTCGAGGCGAGTTCGGTGGGTCGGAGAACACCCGACCACCGAAGGAGCACCCCATGCCCGAACTCTCCGGCTACGCCCACGTCGCCATCACCGTCTCCGACCTCGACACGAGCCTCGCCTTCTACGAGAAGCTGCTCGGCTCCGGCCCCGTCGGCCGCATCGAACTCGACGGCCTCGATCGCCGCATCTTCTCCGTCGGCAACGGGCAGATCTTCGGGGTGACGGCCTACACCGGGGGATCGAGCGCGGCCTTCGACCCGACCGTCCCCGGGCTCGACCACATCGGCCTGGCCGTGACCGATCGTGACGGCGTCGTCGCCTGGCAGGAGCACGCCACGTCGGTCGGCATCGAGTCCGACCTGCAGGACGCGGACTTCGGCCACGCCCTCATGATCAAGGACCCCGACGGCAACCAGATCGAGTTCTTCGCCCCGCCGGCACAGAACTGACATGGGCCGCCTGCCGGCATCGCACCACGATTCGTACACCGCACCGCGACTAGATGGTGTGTGGTGCACGAAACGCGGTGCGCTGCATGGCGGCGGGTGGCGTGCGACGAGCGCTGCGTGGCTTGCAGAGACCGGCGGAGTGCGGGTCGGCCTCAGCGGTCGCGGGCGGCGGCGAGCAGGTTGCGTTCGTCGTCGGGCTCTAGCCCCGCACCGTGAGGGCCGGCCGCGCCGGGACGCGAGAGCTCCCACGCGAGGACGTCGCGCAGCGTCTCGTCCACGGGGCGCGGCACGAGGCCCGTGGCCCGGCCCGCGCCTCCTGACCGGGCGCCGAAGCCCGCGTGCGTGGCGACGGGCACCCAGAGGGGCATCGACCGGGGTCCGGCCCACGGTCCGACCCCGTGAGCGTCGAGCCAGGCCTCGTCGACCGGGACGACCTCGCCCGTGTGCCCGGCGACCCGGCGGGCCACCGCGAGGTGGTCGGCCAGCGACTGCCGATCACCCACCGCGTCGAACGGCCCCGAGACACCTCGCTCGAGGGATGCGACGATCCAGCCCGCCAGGTCCCGGACGTCGATCGGCTGCACGTCGAGACCGGGCACGTCGGGCACGAGTACGGGGTCGGGCTCCGTGGACGCGGCAGCCCGGGCGAAGCGGACCGGCCACCACCCCGTGCGCCCGGTGTGGTCGCCCGGTCCGCCGATGAGGCCCGCCCGGACGAGCAGCGACCGATCGGCCCCGAAGGCCTCGACGACGGCGCGCTCACCTGCGACCTTCGACCCGCCGTAGTCCGACTCGTCGGCGTCGACGAGGGCCGCCGTCTCGTCCGCCCCGGTGGTCGCGGTGTCGGCGTAGACGCTGACGCTCGAGACGAAGACGAAGGAGGCGCTGGCCGGCTCGAGCACCGAGACCGCGTCACGCACGTGCGACGCCTCGCGGCTCAGGTCGACGACCGCGTCCCAGCGCCGTCCGCCCTCGAGCACGGGATCGTACGCCCCGGGCGTGCGGCGGTCGGCCCGGACGAACGTCGCGCCGTCGGGGACGCCGCCGGACGACCCGCGGGCGAGACACGTGACGTCGTGGCCACCGGCGAGGGCCGCCTCGACGATCGTCCGACCGAGCCAGGCGGTGCCGCCGAGGATCAGCAGCCGCAGGGGGCGACGTGCCGAGGCGGTCGTGCCGGTCGGGCCCACGACGGCGTCAGAGACCGAGCTTGGCCTGGACGTCGGCGAGCGACGGGTTCGTGGCCGTCGAACCGTCGGGGTAGATGATCGTCGGCACGGTCTGGTTGCCGCCGTTGGCCTTCTCGACGATCTCGGCCGTGCCGGGCACCTCTTCGATGTTGACCTCGGTGAAGGCGATGCCCTGCTTGCCGAGCTGCTGCTTGAGTCGGGCGCAGTAGCCGCACCACGAGGTGCTGAACATGGTGATACTGCCGGACTCGGGGACGTACGTGCTCGCGATGTCGCTCATGGCCCCAGGCTAAGCCCGGTCGGCGGTGAGCGCCGGGGGAGTTGGCTGGGAGGCGAACCAGCACGCACCACGAAGGGAACACCATGGCAGACACGGTCGCCGACCAGATCATCGCCCAGCTCGTCACCGCCGGGGTCCGGCGCATCTACGGCATCGTCGGCGACAGCCTGAACCCGATCGTCGACGCCGTGCGTCGCACCGGTGGATCGGCGAAGGGCGGGATCGACTGGATCCACGTCCGCAACGAGGAGGCCGCGGCGTTCATGGCCTCGGGCGACGCCCAGATGAGCGGCGAGCTCGCCGTCTGCGCCGGGTCGTGCGGGCCGGGCAACCTGCACCTGATCAACGGCCTGTACGACGCCAACCGCAGCCGCGCAAAGGTACTGGCCATCGCGAGCCACATCCCGAGCACGATGATCGGCTCGGACTACTTCCAGGAGACCCACCCCGACCGCCTCTTCGTCGAGTGCTCGGGCTACAGCGAGATGATCTCGACGGCCGAGCAGTCGCCGATGGTGGTCGCCAGCGCGATCCGGCACACCCTGGCGGGCGAAGGCGTCAGCGTCATCACGCTGCCGGGCGACATCGCCGAGCTCGACGCGGGCGGCAATGTGCCCGCGTACGTCAGCGTCCGTCCGCCCGAGCTCGTGCCGGATCGGCACGACGTGCAGGCCCTGGCCGACGCGATCAACCAGGCCGACACCGTCGCGTTCTTCGTCGGCGAGGGCGGCCGCGGGTCGCACGACGAGATCATCGCGCTGGCCGACGTCGTGGCCGCCCCGATCGGGCACAGTCTGCGCGGCAAGGACGTCATCCAGTACGACAACCCGTTCGACGTCGGCATGACCGGCCTGCTCGGCTACGGGGCCGCCCACGCCGGCATCCACGACGCCGATCTGCTCGTGCTGCTCGGGACCGACTTCCCGTACCCGCAGTTCCTGCCGGACGCCTCGAAGGTGACCATCGCGCAGGTCGACGTCGACGCCGCCGTCATCGGCCGTCGCGCCGACGTGCAGGTGCCCGTGCACGGCGCGATCGCCCCGACCCTCCGGGCGCTCATGCCGCTCGTGACCCGCAAGAAGAACCGGAAGTTCCTCGACAAGACGCTCAAGAAGCACGAGAAGCTGATGACGGGTGCGGTCGGGGCCTACACGAAGAACGTCGAGAAGATGCGGCCGATCCACCCGGAGTACGCGGCCTCGCTGCTCGACGAGGTCGCCGCCGACAACGCGATCTTCACGGCCGACACGGGCATGGGCAACGTCTGGGCCGCGCGCTACGTCACCCCGACCCCGCGCCGACGCATCTTCGGCTCGTACCTGCACGGCTCGATGGCGAACGCCCTGCCGCACGCCCTCGGGGCGCAGATGGCGTACCCCGACCGCCAGGTCGTCTCGATCTCCGGCGACGGCGGGCTGTCGATGCTGATGGGCGAGCTCGTCACGGCGCAGATGTACCAGCTGCCGGTCAAGATCGTGGTCTTCAACAACTCGACGTTGGGCCTCGTCAAGCTCGAGATGCTCGTCGACGGATTCCCCGACTTCGGCGTCGACGTGCCCTACACGGACTACGCCGCGGTGGCGCGCGCCATCGGCATCCACGCCGTCCACGTCGACGACCCCCGCGACCTCCGGGCGGCCTACGAGGCAGCCTTCGAACACGACGGTCCGGCGCTCGTCGACATCGCGACCGACCCGAAGGCGCTCTCGCTGCCCCCGACGATCACGGGCGCCCAGGTGAAGGGCTTCTCGCTCGCCATGTCTAAGATCGTCATGAACGGCGGCGCGGGCGAGGCCGTGGCCATGGCGCGGTCGAACCTGCGCAACGTGCCCCGTCCCTGAAGCCGTCGCCGCGCCTCCTGCGTCCTCGCTCCCGAGGGGTCAGGAGGCGCGGTGCGTCACGGGCAGGACACCTCGCGACCCTGCCCGCCCGGCTCAGCCCGCGGCGGGAGCGCTGCGCGCGGCCAGCCGGGCGACGGCCGTGAGCGGGATGTCGATCCAGTCCGGCCGGTTGCGGCTCTCGTAGATCGCCTCGTACACGGCCTTGTCGATCTCGAACGCGTCGAGCAGGGCGCGGGCGGCTCGGACGTCGACACCGGACGAGGCGACGTACCCGTCGACGAACGCGCGGCGGGCGTCGTGCGCCCAGGCCTTCGCGTCGACCGGCACGTCCTCTTGCGCGAGCGAGCCGGCCACGTAGTCGAAGGACCTCAGCATGCCCGCGATGTCACGGATCGGCAGGTCGGGGCGCGAGCGCTCGGGCATCGGCCGCAGGGGCTCGCCCTCGAAGTCGATGAGCATCCAGCCGCGCTCGGGCGAGAGCAGGGCCTGACCGAGGTGCAGGTCGCCGTGGATGCGTTGCAGGTCGGGCCAGTGCAGGTGCTCGGCCGCGTCGTAGACCCCTCCGATCGCATCGGCGTGCTCGGCGATCTGCGGCACCTCGCGCGCCGCGGTCGTGATGCGCCGCCGCATGCTCGTCAGGGCCCCGGCGATCTCGTCGTCGCCGGCGGGCACCGTGCCGAGGTCGGTGGCGAGGGTGGCGTGCACCTCGGCCACGGCCACGCCGAGCGCGTGGGCCTCGGCCGTGAAGTCGGTGCCCTCGGCCGCGGCCGTCAGGGCCACGCGCCAGGCGTCCTCGAGGCCGGGCAGGAACTCCTGGGAGAAGGCGAGGTGGCCGGTGGCCGTTCCGCCCTCGCGTCCGACGTCGGGCCAGGTCGCCCGCAGCGAGCCGAACGACGAGGGGACGTGCGTCGACCCGCCCCGGGTCAGGGCGGCCTGGGTCGTGACGTCCGGGTTGTCGCCGTGGTGCAGGACCCGGAAGACCTTCGCGATGACCTGGTCGACGGGACCGCCCTCGACGTCGTAGACGATGGACGTGTTCGACTGCTCACCCGAGAGCACGCGCGAGCGACGCACCTGCCCGGGGTCGACGATGCACGTGCCGTCGACCGTGACGTCGGCACCCTCGACGTGCGCCTCGGCGGACATGGTGCGCAGCAACTCACGGGCGTAGGCCGGGTCGTGGGGGCCGTCGTAGAGATAGCGTCCGTCGGCCGAGCCGATGAAGGCCGAGTCGCCGCCGGGCAGGGGCGTCGCCCGGCTGACGAGGGGCACCTGGTACAGGACGGGGACGTCCGCCGCCTCGTCGATGATCAGCAGCGTCATGGTGAGGGCGTCGTCCACCTCGGCCTCGAACGAGCCGATCACCCGCAGCGCGGGCGTCCGTCCCTTGGTCGCGTACCAGCGCTGTCGCGCCATCCATCCGGCAAGAATCGGTGCCACATCGCTCATGCGACGACCCTACGCCGGGCCGCCCGGCGGGGTCCGGGAGCGGCCCACCAGCCCCTCGACTACAACGGAGTGATGAGCACCGCATCCCCGCGCCGCACCGAACAGACCGAGATCGAGCGCAAGTACGACGTCCACGAGAGCGCCCGGGTGCCCGACCTGGCCGGGGTGGGCGGTGGCACCGCCGGGGCACCGGTCGTCGACGTCGTCGGGCACGACGACCCGGTCGAACTCGCCGCGACCTACTGGGACACCGTCGACCACACGCTGCTCGGGGCCCGGACCACCCTCAGGAGGCGCGAGGGCGGTGGCGACGCCGGATGGCACCTCAAGCTGCCGCCGTCGGCCGGCACGTCCGGGCGCCGCGAGGTGCACTGGCCGCTCGGCGAACCCGACGAGCCCGTGCCGGACGCCCTGCGGCGGCTGGTCGAGGCACGGCTGCGGGGCCGGCCCGTGCACCCCGTGCTGCGACTCGAGACGACGCGCACCGTGACCCGCCTGCTCGACGGCTCGGGCCGCCGGCTGGCCGAACTCGCCGACGACGTCGTGCGGGCGTCGAACCCCGACACGGGCGTGCTGCGCACCTGGCGCGAGTGGGAGGTCGAGCTCGCGCCGGGCGTCGACGGCGACGAGGGCGAGCGGCTGCTCGACGCCGTCGCCGAGCGACTCGAGTCGGCCGGGGCGTCGGTGTCGTCGTCGAAGTCGAAGCTGGCCCGAGGACTGGGCTCGGAGCCGGCTGGGCCGTCGGTGACGGGCGAAGGCGCGGGCGGGGCCGCCTCGACGGTCGTGCCTGCCGGGGCCCCTGCCCCGGCCCCGAAGAAGAAGTCGGCCGCGGCTTTCGTGGCGTCCGCCGCGTCGGGACTCCGTGACGAGCTGCTCGCGGTCGACGCCGCCGTGCGCGACGGCCGGCCGGAGGCCGTCCATCGGCTACGGACCACGATTCGTCGACTGCGCGCCCTGCTGACCGTGTGGGACGGCGTCCTCGACCCCGCGCTCGCCGCGACCGTCGTGGCGGGTGCCCGCCACGTCGGCCAGGTCTCGGGGGTCGCTCGGGACGTCGAGGTGGCGCGTGGCCGGGTGGCGACCCGCGCCTCCTCGGCTCCGGCGGGGTTCGTGGCCGCCCAGGCCACGGGGCGGATCGACGCCCGGCTCGGCGAACGGCTCGACGAGGCCGTCGGTGACGTGCGTCGCCTGCTCGACTCGGGAGCCTGGTTCGACCTGCTGGACGCGGTCGACGCGCTCGTGGCGGCCCCGGCGACGGGCACGCACGCGGCGGACCCGGCGGCCGAGCTCTCCGCCGCACGGCTGCGGGGCGAGCGGAAGCGGACGAAGCGGGCCGTCCGGGCCGGGCTCGCGGCACAGGACGCGACGGACCTCGAGAACGGAGCGGCGGCGGTCTCGGCCCTGCACGACGCCCGGAAGGCCGCCCGACGGCTGCGGTACGCCCTCGAGGCCGACCGGCTCCGCAGCGGGTCGGGTCGCGGCCGCGCCCGCCGGGCCGAGGCCGTGCAGGACGCCCTCGGCGAGCACCGGGACGCCCTGGCCGCGGTGAGGACGGTGCGCGAGGTCGCGTCGTTCGCCCACCGGTCCGGCGAGGATGCCTTCGGCTACGGCGTGCTGGCGACCCTGGAGGCTCGCGGGGCCGAGGACGCCCTCCGCCGCTTCCGCCGCGCTGCCCGACGGCTCTGACCGCGGAGGCCGGAGACCGGAGGCCAGGGCAGAGGGCGGAGGGTGGGCCGAACCCGACCGTGCCGGACGCCGAACACGGGCGTGTCCGTGGCGGACGGTCGATCGGGCCCGCCCACATCCGTCGGACTCGCCCGTCTTCGGTCGGGCCCGCCGACGCCGGGCGGGTCAGGACGGTCGGGTCGCTTCCCTCGGGCGGCGGGCCGAACCCGACCGCGCCTCCTTCGGGCGGCGGGCCGAACCCGACCGCGCCTCCTTCCGGCGGCGGGCCGAACCCGACCGCGCCTCCTTCGGGCGGCGGGCCGAACCCGACATCTGCCGCCCGACACGCCGTGCGCAGGGAGACATGAGCGGCGTGTCGTCACCTGGTGGTCGCGATTTGCACAGGCAGGCAGGCAGGCAGGCACTCGGGGCGAGGCCGGCAGGGATGGGGTCAGGGGGTGCGGCGGGCGAGCACGGCTTGCAGCTTGCGGACGGTGGCGTCGTTGCGGGCCGTGACCGGCGTGGGCAGTCCGCGCCACCAGGCGGCGGGAACCCGCGAGGCGAGGACGCCCGCCGGCAGCCACTGGTAGACGGCGTCCGGCGCGACGACCAGGTCTTCGTCGCCCAGGTCGACGGCAGGAGGCGCGACCCCGTCGAGAGCGCCCGGCACCTCGGCGAACGCCACCGACAGCAACGTCGGCTCGCGCCCCTCGCGGCCGTCGTGCCCTTCGCCGCCGGCTTCGCCGTCGTGCCCATCGTGCCCGTCGCCGCCGTCGCGTCGGAGCGGGTTGGCCACGGCCAGCCGCGTGAAGCGCACGGCGTCGAGCAGCACCAGGTCGGCGTCGACGCCGGTGGCCCGGGCGATCGCCGCCCGGAGCCCGGCCGCGTCGTCGGCACCGAGCCGCGACGAGGCCCCGAACACCAGGTTGCCGCTGTTCAGCAACGTCTCGGGGCGTTCGAAGCCGAGGTCGGCGGCCACGCGCCGCAGGTCGGCCATGGCCACCCGCTTGGCCGTGCCGACGTTGACGCCCCGCAGCAGCGCGACGGGGTCCACGCGCGTCAGGCCCGCCCGAGGACGTCGAGGATCCACGCGATCTCGAACGCCCGCTCGCGCCACGACTCGTACCGACCGCTGACGCCTCCGTGCCCGGCTGACATCTCGGTCTTGAGCAGCACCGGGGCGTCGACCTCGCGCAGCCGCGCCACCCACTTGGCGGGTTCGACGTAGAGCACCCGGGTGTCGTTGATCGAGGTCACGGCGAGGATTCGCGGGTAGGTCACGTCGTCGCGCACGTTCTCGTACGGGCTGTAACCGCGCATGTACTCGTAGACCTCGGCGTCGTGCAGGGGGTCGCCCCACTCGTCCCACTCGATCACGGTGAGCGGCAGGTCGGGGTCGAGGATGCTCGTGAGGGCGTCGACGAACGGGACGGCCGCGACGATGCCGGCGAACCGGTCGGGGGCGATGTTCGCCACCGCGCCCATCAGCAGGCCGCCCGCGCTGCCGCCCTCGGCCACCATCAGTTCGGGGGTCGTGCGTCCCTCGGCGATGAGGTGGTCGGCGACGGCGACGAAGTCGGTGAAGGTGTTCTTCTTCGTCAACGTCTTGCCGTCCTCGTACCAGGAGCGTCCCAGCTCACCGCCGCCGCGGACGTGCGCCACGGCGAACACGACGCCGCGGTCGAGCAACGACAGGCGGGCGACGCTGAAACCCGGGTCGATGCTGTGCTCGTACGAGCCGTAGCCGTAGAGGTGCACCGGTGAGGGCCCCTCGGCGGGGACGGCGTCACGACGCCAGACGAGCGACACGGGGACGCGGGTGCCGTCGGCCGCCGTGGCCCACTCGCGGGCCTGGTCGTAGTCGGCCGGGTCGTAGCCGCCGAGGACGTTCTGGCGCTTGAGCAGGTGACGCTCGCCCGTTCGGACGTCGAGGTCGTAGACCGTCGACGGCGTGACGAACGAGGTGTAGCCGAAGCGGACGGTCGGCTGGTCGAACTCGGGGTTGCCGCCCGCGCCCGCGGCGAACAGCGGCTCGTCGAAGCCGACCTCGGTGACCTCGCCGTAGCCGTCGGGACCGAGCGGCACGACCGCGAAGCGCGGCAGCGCGTCGCGGCGGTACTCGACCACGAGGTGGCCGGAGAACGCGTCGACGGACTCGAGCCGGACGGAGGCGCGGTGCTCGACGATCACGCGGCGGTCGGTCGTCGAGGTGGGGTCGTCGGCCGGCACGTCGACGAGCTCGAAGTTCTCGGCGCCGTCGTTGTGGACGATCAGCAGGCGGTCGCTGCCCGCGACGATCGCGTGTTCGACGTCGTACTCGACGCCCTCGCGACGCGGCCAGACGACCCGGAACTCGCCGGTCGGGTCGGCCGCGTCGAGCAGCCAGGTCTCGCTCGTGATCTTCGACCCGACGTCGACAACGAGGTACTGGCGGCTGCGGGTGAGGCCCACCCCGATCCAGTAGCGGTCGTCGGTCTCGGTGAACACCGTGACGTCCTCGCCGGGCTGCCCGACCTCGTGACGCCAGATGGTGTCGGGCCGCCAGGACTCGTCGACGGTGGGGTAGAAGACGTAGCGACCGGTGGCGTCGAACAGGGCGCCGGCGGCCGTGCCGGTGACCACGTCGTCGAGGTCGTGGCCGGTCGTCAGGTCGCGGATGCGCAGCGTGTAGCGCTCGTCGCCCTCGACGTCGACCGCGTAGGCGAGCAGGGAGCCGTCGGGCGAGACGTCGAAGCTGCCGATCGAGAAGAAGTCGTGGCCCTCTGCCTCGGCGTTTGCGTCGAGCAGCACCTGCTCGCCCTCGGCGGCCTCGCCCGCCTCGATCGACGGGGGAGTCCAGTCGTCGGGCCCGGCGATCGGTGCGCGGCAGTGGATGCCGTACTGCTGCCCCTCGGCCGTGCGCGAGTAGTACCACCACGAACCCTCACGGACCGGGACGCCCAGGTCGGTCTCTTGCACCCGGCCCTTGATCTCGTCGAAGACCGTCTGCCGCAGATCGGCGAGGTGGGCCGTCTCGGCCTCGGTGTGCGCGTTCTCGGCCTCGAGGTGCGCGACGACCTCGGGGTCGTCCTTGGCGCGGAGCCACTCGTAGTCGTCGACGAAGTCGTGACCGT
The DNA here is from genome assembly GCF_014841545.1 of Frigoribacterium sp. CFBP 8751. NCBI lineage: Bacteria > Bacillati > Actinomycetota > Actinomycetes > Micrococcales > Microbacteriaceae > Frigoribacterium > Frigoribacterium sp. CFBP 8751. The sequence continues at coordinate 86,047 of NZ_JACYUB010000005.1, read as the reverse complement.
GGTGCGAGCGGGTGACGGGCTTCTGGGGGGCGCGGGGGGCAGGAACGGAGGCCATCACCCGAGCCTAACGGCGGCTCAGATCGAGCGGTCGCTCGCGGTGATTCCGCCGAAGGCCGGTACCTCGGGGTACTCGTCCGAGGCGACGTGGACGTCGGCCGGGTCGGGGGCCTCGCCCTCGCGGGCCTCGTCGATCGCCTGCTCGGGGGTGCCGGCCTTCTCCGCCGCCGACTCGGAGTGCGTCCCGGGGACGGTGTACGTCGCGTCGACGTCGTGGCCGGCCGGGTCGGTCGCGGCGGACGCGCCGTCGCGGGGTTCCGAGGTGTAGGGAGTCGTGGTCTCGTCGCGGTCGCTCATGTCGGGGACGGTACCCGCGCCTCCTCGGCGACGTCCGGTCGGGTCGTCGGTCGTCCGCCTGCCCCGACGCGGGTCACCGCCCGGCCCGGCGGTCAGTCGTCGACCGGCAAGGCGGTGGTCGGCGCGGTCAAGCCCTGGACGGTGGGGCCGAGGTGCGCCTCGCCGGGTTCGAGGTCGGAGATGGACCGGCGGTCGGACCGCAGCCGCCTCACCGAGGCGTTGAGCCGGGCGTGCAGCTGCATGAGGTGCAGGCGGTAGCGCTCGGGAGCGTCGTCGCTGTCGTCGAGGAACGTGTTGCAGGCGAGCGTCATCTCGTTGAGCACGGGCAGGGCCGACGAGCGGGGGCGGAGTGCTCGCCGGGCCCGCCGGATCTCACCCCGCAGGGCCGAGATCGAATGGCGCGCCTGCTCGTAGACGGGGTCGAGGGCGCGGGGGTTGGGGCTGAGCCTCGGCGCCACCCGGCGCAGCACGCGCCGGAAGTGGATCTCGGTGATCAGCTCGTTGAGGGCGGACGCCTCGCGCCGCCGCGATTCGATCAGACGCACGAGCAGGTTCGACGCGAACGCCGCCCCGGCACCCACGAAGGCACCCACGGTCACCGTCACGACGTCCCACCAGCTCATGGCCACACGCTACGACGCACCACCGACAGGCGGGGCGGGGGAGCGTCGGTCAGCGGGAGGCGTCGTCGAGCCGACCCATGAGCGACCAGACGGCCCGCGACAGCTCGGGGTGCCACAACGCGATGGTGCGCAGGTAGCCGAGTTCGTCGGCGAGCCCGAGCCCCGTCGCGGTCGGCACGCCGTCGGTGCCGAGGGCGTCGGCCCGCAGCGAGATGACGACCTGCTCGTCGACGGTGGGCAGCCCGGGGATGACGTCCCAGGGGTCCTCGCCGTTGCGGCAGCGCAGTTCGATGAGGGCGGAGAGCTCGTCGTGGGCCTCGGCGCGCAGCACCTCGAGGCTGCGACCGGCGCCGAGGAACTCCGGCCCGGGGCGTCGCCTCCCGCTCGATCGTGCTTCGGACATGCCGACGAGCCTACGCGCGAGCCGCCGAGCCGTTCCCGGGGACGCGCCCCGCGCCTCCGGCCGTCCGTCCTCCCGGCATGACGGCAGCCGATAGCCTGCCGTCATGCCGGTCTACCGCGTCTGCGTCGCCTACCTGTTGCGGGAACACGAGGGCCGCACCCAGGTGCTGCTGGGTCGCAAGAAGCGTGGACTCGGCACGGGGCACTGGGTCGGCCTCGGCGGCAAGCTCGAGCCGGGCGAGGGGGTCGAGGAGGCGGTGGTCCGCGAGATCGCGGAGGAGAGCGGCGTCGAGGTGCTCCCGTCCGACCTCGACCGGCGGGGCGACCTGCTGTACCTCTTCCCGCACCGCGAGAGCTGGAGCCAGCGGTCGACGGTCTTCGTCGTCACCGCGTGGCGCGGCGAACCGGCCGAGAGCGACGAGCTGGTGCCGCGGTGGTTCGACCTCGACGACCTGCCCCTGGACGAGATGTGGGACGACGCGTCGCGCTGGCTGCCCGGGGTGCTCGCCGGGGGACGGGTGGCTCGGACGTTCGTGTTCGCGGCCGACCTCGCGACGGTGGCCTCCGACGCCCCGCTGCCCGCCGGCCACGCCGGTCCCTGAGGTCGTCCGGCCCTGGCGCATGGCCCTCGCAGAGGGGGGCGCGGCGGCGGCGCGCCCCGCTTAGGGTCGGACCCGAGACGGATCTCGGGGGACACCCCCGCCGTCGGACGGATCTCACGGGGAGCGACATGACCAGCTACGACGGCCTGACCACGACCACGGTCCGGAGCGCGGCCGGCACCGCCATGGCGCCCCGCCACCTGTCGTTGCCGCTGTGGCTGCCCGCGGTCGCCTGGGCCCTCGGCCTCGTCGCCGTCGTGGTCGGAGCGGCGTTCGGCGGCGTCCTGTGGGCACTCTCGAGCCTCGGCGTGGTCGCCCTCGTCGCGGGCATGGCCGCCACGGCCGCGCGATGGCACCGCATCGAACGCCTGGCCGCGAACGAGCTGGCCGAACGACGGGCGTCGGCCGCCGAGGCCCGACTCGTCTGAGACCGGTACCTCACCCGCCCGGGGTCAGCGCCCGCGTCGAGTCCTGGTGCGGGACAGCCCCGCCCGCACGAAGAAGTCGACGACACCCGTGAGCACAGCGCCGACGACCGCGATCCAGGCGTAGCCGACGAAGCGTGCCGCGACGTCGGGACCACCCTGTGGTGCCAGCGTGACCGAGAACACGTAGAGCGTCCCGGCCGCGACGAGCAGCAGGACGACGAGGGTGACGAGCAGACGGTGCAGGGTGTTCGTGGTCACGAGCGTCGAGGGTACCGCCTCAGCGCGCCGCACCGGAGTCGCGCGCGGGGTGCGCCGACCCGGCCCGGTCGCTCGGCACGACCCGCACGGGTCGCGTCGAGAGTTCGTCGTTCTCGAGCCCGCCGGGTGCGCCGAGGAACATGTCGCCCCGCTCCCCGTCGTCACCGAGATCGCCGCGCTCGTCCTCGGGGATCGTGTTGATGGTGCCCGTGTCCGTCGCCACGAGGCCGTGGCGGGAGAGCACCTCGTCGCGCTCGGCGACGAGGAACTCGCGATTCGCGTTCTGGGCGTCGGCGAACATCGTGGTGCGACCCGACACGATGCGCGCGATGCGACGGTTCTCCCACCAGCGCTTGCCGACGATCATCAGCACGATGCCGAGGGTGGCGTAGCAGAGCATCATCGTCACGCCGCGGCCGTATCCGGGGCCGACGCCGTAGAGCACCCGTTTGAGCATCTCGGTGATGCCGCTGCCGACGACGACGGCGTTGAGCCAGGCGAACGGTTGGGGCATGAACCACGCGGGGTAGGCGGCGCCGGACGACGGCATGGACAGGAAGACGAAGACGATCATGGCGGGCAGGGCGACGAACCGTCCGACGAAGTAGCTGATGCCGTTGACCGCGAGGCCGATCGCGATGATCCAGGCCCAGGCGATGAGGAAGAGCGGCACGAAGTGCCCGTCGACGGCGCCGATCACGGGCCCTGCGAGGACGTTCGTCACGAGCGAGATCACGCCGCCGCCGACACCGATGACGGTCATCCGGGTGCGGTGGCGGAGCGGCGCGCCCATCAGCCCGATGAACATCGCCACCATGTAGCCGCCGATGCACCACGAGAGCATGAGGTACATCGACACGGTGCCGTACTCGTCGTTCGCGGGCAGGGGGGCCAGGTCGGTGACGGTGGGCGTGACCCCCTGGGCCTCGAGCACGGGGGTGATCGTCGCCGGGATGAGGGCGGCGACCTGGTACTGGTGGGCGCTCGCGGTGTAGATCGTGGTGTCGGCCGGGTCGTAGGCCACGGCGACCCGTCCGGCGAGCACCGCCTCCTCGGCCTCGTCGGCGGAGCCGTAGGCGCGGACAAGGATCACGCCGGGGCGGGCGTCGTCGAGGCCCGTCTGCAGATCGGCGGCGGCCGACGAGGACCCGACGACCGCGACGGGGACGTCGTGCGGGTGGGGGGCGTGGAAAGCCGCGATGTAGCAGAGGCAGAAGCCCACGATGAAGAACAGCGGCAGCCAGAGCTGCAGGCCGATCAGCTGCAACGACGGGTGGAGGGTCGAGTACCAGCGGCGGTAACGACCGGGCTCGGGCTTCGGCGGCCCGCCCGCGTCGTCCGTGGTCGTCTGGTTCGTCGTGGTCGCCACGGTGCCGTGCCCTCCTGCTCTCGGTCGTGTTCCCGTCTCGCCGCCGGTGCCGCTCACGATACGCCGCGCGGGCGTCACGACCTCGTGCTCGTGAAGGCCGAGGTGTCCATCGCGAGCTCCTCGGCGTCGAGCCCGAGCAGCACCCGCCTCATGACCTCCTCGTCCAGGGCGCCGGCATCCCGCTCGCGCAGCACCACCTCGCGTCGCTTGGCGAGCAGCTCGCGTCGGATCGAGCCGAGCGCCTGGGGTGCCGCACGACGGCGGGCGCGCTGGGCGGCGGTGGCCCCCGAGACGTCCCGTTCGTCGGCGTCGTCGAGGGCCGTGCGTTGCAGCGCCTCGTTCTGTCGCAGCAGTCGGGTCGTCGAGAGCTGCACCGCGCGCTCCGTGAGCTCGGGCCCCCACCGTTTCTCCCACTCGGCGCGACGCTCGGCGACGTAGGCCATGGTCTCGTCCGTGCTCGTCGCGAAGACCGCCAGCTCGGCGGCGAGGTCGCGGTCGCGTTGCGTGTCGTCGCGGACGCCGAGCACCCGGATGACGACCGGCAACGTGAGCCCCTGCAGCAGCAGGGTGCCGACCGTGACGATGAACGCGATGAGGAACATCGTGTCGCGCGCCGGCACGGGGATGGTCGACTCGGTCACCGCCGGAATCGACACGGCGGCGGCGAGGGTGACCACGCCCCGCATGCCGGTCCACGAGATGACGCTCAGCTGTCGCCAGTCCATGCGGGGTTGCGGGTGGTAACGCACCGTCCGCAGCGCCGGCGCTCGCCGCAGCCGCCGGAGCGCCGGCACCCGTCGGAGCTTCCGCAGGACCGTCGAGAGGAAGAGGTACCGGCCGGCGCGGGCTGCGTAGTACGTGCCGAACACGAAGACCGGGCGCACGAGGACGACCACGGCGAGGACCGCGAGGGCGACGCCGACGCTCTGTCCGAGGCCGCGCTCGCTCTCGCTGACGTCGATCACGACGGCCCGCAGCTGGAGGCCGATCAGCGCGAAGACGAAGCCCTCGAGCACGACGTCGGCGGCCGACCAGAACGGGCGCTCCTGCAGCCGGGTCGCGTAGCCCGTGCGGGGTGAGTTGAAGCCGACGTAGAGGCCCGCGGCCACGACGGCGAGCACGCCGGAGCCGCTCAGCTCCTCGGCGGCGATGTACGCGATGAACGGCAGCAGCAGGCCGATGACGTTCTCGACCACGGGGTCGTCGATCCGCATCCGCACCCGGTGGGCGACGAAGCCCAGGGTCAGACCGACCGCGACGCCGACGCCGATCGCGAGGCCGAAGATGCCGAGGTCGTCCCAGAGCGTGAGGCTGGCACCGCCCACGATCGCCAGGAACACCTTGACCAGGGTGAGCGACGCGGCGTCGTTGATCAGGCTCTCGCCCGAGAGCACGGTCATCACCTTGCGGGGCAGCCCGAGCTTGCGGCCGATGGCGGCTGCCGACACGGCGTCGGGAGGCGCGACCACCGCCCCGACGAGGAGGGCGGCCGGAAGGGTCATGTCGGGGATCATGACGTAGGCGACGCCCCCGACGGCGAAGGCCGTCACGATCACGGCACCGACCCCCAGCCGGGCGATCTGAACGCGGCTCTCGCGGAAGTTCAGCAGCGAGACGTCGAGGGCGGCCGAGTAGAGCAGCGGCGGCAGGACCACGGTCAGGATGACCTCGGAGTCGATCTCGATGTCGGGCACGCCGGGGATCAACGACACGAGCAGGGCGATGCCCACCGTCAGCAGGGGGGCGGGCAGGCCCCGCCAGCGGGCGAAGGCGGTCACGACGAGCGACCCGGTCAAGATGATCAGCAGCTCGCCGAGTTCCATGTGAGCCGGGCTCCGTCCTGTCGTCGGGGCAGCCGAGTCATGTGCATCGACTGCAGAGTTCCGACCATCCTCCCAGGCGCCCCCTAGGAGAACGTCGGGTGAACGGCCCCGAGCGACCGTCCGACCACCCGTAGCATCGCTCCGTGACCGCACAGCCCCGGGCGACCGTCCCGGCCCCCGACCTCGTCCGCACCACCCGCTCGGGCGAGGTCCGCGGCGTGCGGGAGCGCGGCGTGCTCGCCTGGCGCGGCATCCCCTTCGCCGCACCACCCGTGGGGCGCCTCCGGTTCCGGGCCCCCGAGCCGCCCGCGGCGTGGACGGGCGTCCGCGACGCCGGACGGTTCGGCCCCGCCGCCCCCCAGGACCGCGTGCAGTTCGTCGGCGTCGACGCCACCACGCCACTCAGTGAGGACTGCCTGACGGTCAACGTGATCACGCCCGACGGAACCACGCCGGGAGACGCGCTGCCCGTGCTCGTGTTCGTCCACGGAGGCGCGTACAGCGTGGGGTCGTCGCGCGAGTTCCCGAGACAGGGCGAGGCGCTCGTCCGCGAGGGCGGCATCGTGTACGTCAGCCTCAACTACCGTCTGGGCGCCTTCGGCTACCTCGACTTCAGCCACTGGGCGACCCCGGAGCGCCCGTTCGACAGCAACCTCGGGCTGCGCGACCAGGTCGCCGCCCTCGAATGGGTCCGCGACAACGTCGCCGCGTTCGGCGGCGACCCCGACCGCGTGACCGTGTCGGGCGAGAGCTCCGGTGGCAACGCCGTGACGACCCTCATGACGGTGCCGCGCGCCCGCGGCCTCTTCCGCGGGGTCGTCGCGCAGAGCGCACCGCCGAACGCGATCTACCCGCCGGACGTGACGCAGCGGTGGGCGGGGGAGTTCCTCGAGCTGCTGGCGCACGACCTGGACGACGACGACCTCGAGTCCACGAGCGTGGACGACGCGGCCGCCTTGCTCGCCGACGCGCCGACGACGGCGATCGTCCGAGCCGCCAGCCGGCTGCAACTGCGCACCCCGGACGAGGACCCGGGCACGATCTGTTTCAGTCCGGTCATCGACGGCGACTTCCTGCCCGAACGTCCGCTCGACGCCTTCAAGGCGGGACGCGCCCACCCGGTGCCGCTGATCATCGGCACGAACGACCGCGAGGGGTCGGTGTTCACCGGCCGCCGCGACATCCTCGCCACGACCAAGCCGCGCATCCGGGCCATCTTCGCCGCGACCGAGAAGAAGGCGCGGAAGGCGATCAAGAAGCACTACCCGGGACTGCCCGCCCGCCCGGCCGCCCTCGACTTCGGCGGCGACTACGCGTTCTGGTTCCCGAGCGTCAAGGTGGCCGAGCGGCACGCGCTGCACCAGCCGGTCCGGTTCTACCGGTTCGACGCGACGACGCGCATCCTGCGCGCGGCCGGGGTCGACGCGTTCCACGGTCTCGAGCTCTGGGCGATCTACGACCGCATGGGCTCCGCGTTCGGCTGGGCGATGAGCCTGCTGGGCGGCCGCCGGGCCTTCCTGCGGACGGCCGCGCGGACGCGCTCGCGCTGGCTCGAGTTCGTCCGCACCGGGGCGGTCGCCGACTGGCCGACCTACGACCCACACCGGAGGCGCACCCTCATCATCGACGCCCGCGACCGTGTCGAGCACGATCCTCGGGGCGAACGGCGACGGGCCTGGCAGGACTTCGTGCCGCACGTGTGAGGCGTTCCCCCGCCGGTGCGACGGCCGGCGTCACCCATCGTTCACCGGGATGTACCCCGCAGGTCACCGCCGAGTTGACCCGCGTCCACCCAGCTGTGACACTCAGGCCGGTGGACATCACTCTCATCGTCGTCCTGGTCATCGCGTTGGCTCTCTTCTTCGACTTCACGAACGGGTTCCACGACACGGCCAACGCCATGGCGACACCGATCGCGACCGGAGCGATGAAGCCCAAGGTCGCCGTCACGGTGGCCGCGATCCTCAACCTGGTCGGGGCGTTCCTCAGCACCGAGGTCGCCAGGACCGTCTCGGGCGGCATCATCCGTGAGGGCGACGGCGGGGTGCAGATCACCCCCGAGATGATCTTCGCCGGCCTCATCGGCGCCGTCGTCTGGAACATGTTCACATGGCTGCGCGGATTGCCGTCCAGCTCGTCGCACGCCCTGTTCGGCGGGTTGATCGGCGCGGCGATCGTCGGTGCCGGCATGGGGTCGGTGGACTTCGGCGTCGTGTTGTCGAAGGTCGTGCTGCCCGCCCTGCTCGCGCCGTTGATCGCCGGCGTCGTGGGGTACACCGCCACGCGTCTCGCCTACACGATCACCCGACGCCGTGACGACAAGAGCGAGCGGGGCGGCTTCCGCTACGGCCAGATCTTCACGTCGTCCCTCGTCGCCCTGGCACACGGCACGAACGACGCGCAGAAGACCATGGGCGTCATCACGCTCACGCTCATCGCGGGCGGGCTGCTCACGCCCGACTCCGGCCCGCCCTTCTGGGTCGTCGTGGTCTGCGCCTTCGCCATCGCGCTGGGCACGTACACGGGCGGCTGGCGCATCATCCAGACGATGGGAGGCGGCCTCACCGAGGTCAAGCCCACGCAGGGCTTCTCGGCCGAGGCCTCGACCACCGCGACCGTGTTGGCCTCGAGCCACCTGGGCTTCGCCTTGTCGACGACGCAGGTCGCGAGCGGATCGATCATCGGCGCCGGCCTCGGACGCCGCGGCTCGAAGATCCAGTGGGGCACGGCCGGCAAGATCGTCGTGGCCTGGTTCATCACGCTGCCCGCCTCGGCGGCCGTCGGTGCCGTCGCGGCGCTCATCGCCACGCTGGGCGTCACGGGACTCGTGATCGACGCCGTCGTCGGCGCGGTCGTCATCGCCGGCATCTTCGTCCTCTCCCGCCGTCGACCGCACGACCAGGGCTCGGCCATCGAGGTCGACGTCGCGGCCACCTCGGTGCTCTCGCGTCGTCGTGCCCGGCGGGCCGTCCGCAAGGGCCGCGTCGACACCCCGGCGTCCGGCGTCGAGGCCCCCTTCGTCCGGATGGACGACCCACCCGAGCCCGTCCCCGCCCCCCGCGGCACGGCGCCGGCCGATGACGAGGTGCGCTGATGATCGACTGGTCCGCCTTCGTCGTGGTGGCGCTCGTCGCGCTCTTCTCCGCCGCCGCCCTCGTCTCGCTCTACTCGTTCGGCCTGCGCCTCCTGACCGTCGAGGGCCGGACGCCCGTCCGCACCGCCGCCGGGTACGCCTGCTTCGTGGTCTGCGCCCTCGGCGTGCTGTACGGCATCTACCTGATCGTCCCGGGCTTCCACCGCTGACCGGCCCTCTCGGGTCGTCTCGTCCCCCGGGGCGGGCTCGTCCCGGGCGACCGAGCCGCGCCTCCCCGGGAGGGACCCGTCCACCGTCCCGCCGGTAGGGTCGACGGAAGCGTCCGGTCGACGACGACCGGGCCCCGACTGACGACGGAGGCGCACCACAAGTGACGACCGAGACAGCAGCACCGACCCGCACCGAGACCGATTCGCTGGGCAGCCGAGAGGTCCCCGCCGACGTCTACTGGGGCATCCACACCGCCCGGGCGCTCGAGAACTTCCCGATCTCGCAGCGGCCGATCTCGGTCTACCCCGACCTCGTCACCGCTCTCGCGCTCGTGAAGCAGGCGGCGGCCCGCGCCAACGTCGAGATCGGTGTCCTCGACCCGGTCAAGGCCGAGGCCATCGAACGCGCCTGCGAAGAGATCCGCGGCGGCGCGCTGCACGACCAGTTCGCCGTGGGGGTCATCCAGGGCGGTGCCGGCACGTCGACGAACATGAACAGCAACGAGGTCATCGCCAACCGCGCCCTCGAGCTGCTCGGCCACGCCAAGGGCGAGTACCGCCACCTGCACCCGATCGACGACGTCAACCGCAGCCAGAGCACCAACGACACCTACCCCACCTCGATCAAGATCGCGATGGTGCTCACCCTGCGCCGCCTCCTCGTCGAGCTCGACCTGCTCGCCGACTCGTTCGCCGCCAAGGGCGCCGAGTTCCACGACGTGCTGAAGGTCGGTCGCACCCAGCTGCAGGACGCCGTGCCCATGACCCTCGGGCAAGAGTTCACGGGCTTCGCGCACACCCTGGCCGAAGACGTCCAGCGACTGCGCGACGTGGTGCCGTTGCTCGGCGAGATCAACCTCGGGGCCACGGCCATCGGCACGGGCATCACGGCCGACCCGCTCTACGCAGACGCCGTCCGCCGCCACCTCAGCACGCTCTCGGGCATGGACCTCGTCACCGCCCCCGACCTCATCGAGGCGACGAGCGACACGGGCGTCTTCATGACGTTGAGCGGCGCCCTGAAGCGCAGCGCGATCAAGTTGTCGAAGATCTGCAACGACCTGCGACTGCTGTCGTCGGGCCCGCAGGCCGGCATCAGCGAGATCACGCTGCCGCCGCGCCAGGCCGGGTCGTCGATCATGCCGGGCAAGGTGAACCCGGTGATCCCCGAGGTGGTCAACCAGGTCGCGTTCTCGGTGGCCGGGGCCGACGTCACGGTCACGATGGCCGCCGAGGCCGGGCAGCTGCAGCTCAACGCGTTCGAGCCCGTGATCACCCACTCGGTCATGCAGAGCCTGCAGTGGATGACCTACGCCTGCCAGACGCTGCGGATCAACTGCGTCGACGGCATCGAGGCGAACCGCGCCCGCCTGACCCAGCAGGTCGAGACGAACGTCGGCAGCGTCACGGCGCTCACGCCCTACATCGGCTACTCGGCGGCGGCGGCGATCGCGCACACCGCGCTGACCACGAACGCGGCGATCGCGCCGCTCGTCGTGGCAGCCGGCCTCATGACCGACGAGCAGGTGCGCAAGGTGCTGTCGCCCGCCCGACTGTCGGGGCTCGCGCCGATCACCAGCGCGATCACCGTCATCGACGTCGACGACCCCGCCGCGGCGGTGGCCCGGGCGGCCAACACGACGGGCGCCCGCAACCCGGGCGACGAGACCGCCGGCTGACGCGACCATCGTGCAGGAGGCGCGGTGTCGGGCGGCCGGGCACCGCGCCTCCTGAAGGTCCGCGCCTCTAGGACGTCGAGGGCGCGTGGGTGCTCGGGTCGACCTGGTCGGCGCGTTGCGCGGCCTGCGGCCGTTCGTCGGCCGGCCGGTCTCGATCACCCCGGAGGTGGACGCGCCGGAGTTCGTCGGGTTCGAGCACGCCGCCGTTCTCGCGCAGGGCACGCTCGCGGATCGCCCGGCCCACCCGGACGTCCCACGCGAGGTTGCGAGCCAGGATGTGGTTGCGCGCGGTGTCACGGAGCGGCAGGGGGATGACCTCTTCGGCCTGCACCCCGCGACGGAGCTGACGCATCCGCAGGATCTCGCTGTCGAGCTCACCGCCGATGACGAGCACGAAATTGCTGATGTACGCGTAGAGCAACACGACCACGACGCCGCCCACCCAGCCGTAGAAGCGGTCGTAGTTCGACACCGTCGCGACGTAGACCGCGAAGCCGACCGTGGCGAGCGCCCAGCCGCCGAGGGCGACCATGGCCCCGTACGACACCCAGCGCAGGCGCGGAGGCCGCACGTTGGGCGTGAAGAAGTAGAGCATCGCGACCGACAGCACGGCCAGGGCGACGAGCAGCGGCCACTTGACGACGTTGTAGACGTCGGTCCAGGGGCGGCCGATGCCGAAGCGTGCGGCCACCGCGTCGCTCAACGTGGGCGTCACCAGCAAGATGACGGCGATGACGGCGAACGACACCATCAACACGAGCGTGACGATCATCATGTGGCCGCGGAACTTCCAGATGCGGCGCCCCTCCTCGACCTCGTAGGCCGTGTTCATGGCCCGGCCGAACGCCGTCGTGTAGGCCGACAGCGACCACAGCGTGAGCCAGAGGCCGATGCCGAACGCGACGCCGGGGTTCGACAGGCTGAGCATCTGTTCGAGCGGCCAGCGCAGGGTGTCGATCGCGTCGGGGGTGAGGACGTACCGGGCCACCGAGAGGATCTCGTCCACGGCGTCACCGTCGTCGACGAACAGCGCGACCCCCGAGACCAGGGCGAGTGCGCCGGGCACCAGGGCGAGCATCGAGAAAAAGGTGAGCGACCCGGCCGCGTCGATGGTGCGATGGCGCAGGAAATCGTGCCAGACCCGCATCACCACGTACCGGACCAGCGACGGGTCCTCGGGTAGGGAACGCGTCGAGGCCATCCTGCGAGATTACCGGGCCGTCCGGCTCGTCGCGGCAGGCCCGCGTGCTGCGCCGACCCCGGCGTCAGCCCGCGCCCGCAGGCTGCGCCGACCCCGGCGTCAGCCCGTAGGGTCGGGGGATGACCTGGTCCGATCCCCGCGGCGTCGGACACGACGCGTACGGCCGCCCGCTGACGCCGTATGCCGACCCCTCCTCCGTCACCCCGGGGGCCGCTCCCGGGTGGTCGGCGCATGCTCCCGCGATCAACCCCGAGCCGGTCTGGTACCCCGTGCAGCCGGTCTTCGTCCAGCCGACGCCTCGCCGCCGGGTGGCCAGTGCCGTGGCGCTCGCCGTCGGCTTCACCGTGATCGGCACCTTCGCCCTGGCCGTCGGCCTGTACTTCTTGATCTTCGTCCAGCCCGCCGTCCTGCTGGCCGGGAGCCTGCTCGCCTTCGTCCCGTTGGCCATCGTCCTGGTCGGCATCTGGTTGGTCGACCGCTGGGAGCCCGAGCCGCGCGTGGCGCTGCTCTTCGCCTTCCTCTGGGGTGCGGCGGTCGCGGTCGGCACCGCACTGATCGTCGACATCGCCCTCACGACGGCGCGGTCGGTGCTCGGGGTCCGCTCGAGCGGGCTCGAGGACGTGCTCGGGGCGGTGGTCCAGGCGCCCCTCGTCGAAGAGGGGGCCAAGGGGCTCGGCGTGTTGCTCGTCCTGTGGATCTTCCGACGACACTTCGACGGCCCGGTCGACGGCATCGTCTACGCGGCGACGGTCGCGGCGGGCTTCGCCTTCGTCGAGAACATCCAGTACTTCGCCCTGCAGGTCGGGGAAGACCTGGCGACGGGCAGCCAGGGGCTCGCCTACGTCTTCTTCGTCCGCGCCCTGATGTCGCCGTTCGCCCACGTCATGTACACGGCCTGCACGGGCTTCGCCCTCGGCCTCGCGGCACGGCGGACGGGTCCGTACGGCGCGATCGGCTGGTTCTTCGTCGGCCTCGTCCCCGCGGCGGGTCTGCACGCGCTCTGGAACGGTGCCCTCTTCGTGGTCGGCGACGGCTTCTTCGTCTACTACCTGCTCGTGCAGGTGCCGATCTTCGTGGCCATGGTGTTGCTCGTGGTGTTCCTGCGACGCAACGAGCGGAGGGTCACCCACGACCGGCTCGCCGAGTACGCCGCGGTCGGCTGGTTCAGCGCCGACGAGGTCGGCATGCTCTCGTCGAGCGCCGGTCGCCGCCGCGCGCGGTCGTGGGCGGCGTCACGGGGCATCCGACCCGCCATGAAGGTCTTCATCTCGAACGCGACGCGCCTCGCCTTCACCCGCCAGCGGCTGGTGAAGGGCCGCCGCGCGCTCGACGAGGCCGTCCAGCGCGACGAGGCCGAGCTGCTGCAGGCCCTGACCGCGAGTCGCGTCGCCCTGCAGGCTCCGCCGACGGCGTTCGTCGGGTACCCCCAGCACCCGGGGTGGCCGCCGCAGGTGCCGCAGCACCCCGGGTCGTCGCAGCCCGGCCCCGGTTGGTGACCTGCACCTCCGCGAGTCCTCTCGCCCCGGGTGCCGTCGCCGCGACGACCGCCCCCGACGACTCGGATCAGGGAGTCGGCGCCTCGGCGTCGTAACGTCCGAACGCGGGCGTCAGCCGGGCCACGAGGGCGACGAGGGCGACGACCAACAGACCGCCGAGCAGGGGCGGCCAGAAGACGGCGATGCCCGCGACGAGTCCGACGAACAGGTCCCCGACCCGGGGGCCGCCCGTGACCACCACGATGAAGATCCCCTGGAGGCGACCCCGCATGGCGTCGGGCGCGGCCGACTGCAGGATGGTCGACCGGAAGATCGAGCTCACGTTGTCGCTCGCACCCGCTCCCGCCAGCGCGAGGGCGGCCCCGCCGAGGGCGACGAGGTTCGCCTGGTCGAGTCCCGCCGTGACGTCACCGCCGTGGGCCGGCGTCACGAGCAGCACGACGCCGAACGCGGCGATGCAGAGCCCGTAGGCGGTGATCGCCCACCGCACGGCGAGGCCCTGTCGGCGCACGTGGCCGAGGCGTCCCGAGAAGACGCTGCTCAGCAGCGCCCCCACCGCGAACGAGGCGGAGAGGACGCCGACCGTCACCGCGCCTCCTCCGATCACGAGCGTGCCGACCACGGGGTAGAGCACGCGGGGCATGCCGAAGGTCATCGCCACGACGTCCATGACGAAGGTCGTCCGGATGCTCGGCGACCGCTTCAGGAACGCCAGGCCGAAGCGCAGCGACTCGAGCCCCGGACGTTGGGTCTCGCCCTCGGGCCGGATCGGGGGCAGCGTGACGATCCCCAGGAACGCCGTCGAGAACAGCACGACGTCGACCGTGTAGGTCAGCGGGAACCCCACGCTCGCCACCAGCACGCCGGCCAGGGCGGGCCCCACGGTCAGCATGAGACCCATGCTGATGCCGCTCAGGGCGGACGCGGCAGGCAGCAGCTCGCGGGGGAGGAGGCGCGGCACGATCGAGGCGCGCGAGGTCGCGATCATCGTGCCCGCCACGGCGTTGACCGTGGTCAAGAGGTAGAGCAGCCACACCTCGTGCAGCCCGAGGTAGGCGTGCAATGCGATGGCCGCGGTCGAGAGCCAGGCGAAGACGGCGGCGACGAGCGCGACCTTCCGCCGGTCGAAGGCGTCGGCGAGCATGCCGCCGTAGAGGCCGGCCAGGATCATCGGCACGAGCGAGACGACGCCGACGAGCGCGACGGCGAAGGTCGACCGGGTGATCTCGAAGATCTCGAGTCCGACGGCGACGAGCGTGAGCTGCGTCCCGATGCCACTGATCGCGCTCCCTGCGAAGAGGCGGGCGAAGGCCGGGCTCGTCCGCAGCGGGGTGACGTCGACGAACAGCGGGCGACGGACGGTCGCGGCGGGATCGGAAGGCGGAGGCGGAGGCGGGGTGGCGGACAAGCTGCCATTCTTGCCGATCGTGCACATTCCCGCAGGCCCGTGCCGCCCGCCGAGGTCGGTGCCGCGCCGGGTCCGCCCGGGCCCCGCCCCGACCGCGACGGTGGTCGATCGATTTGGCGTCCCGTCACCGTCGGAGTAGCGTCCATGTGTTCGCATCGATGACGTCATCTCGGTGCGGATGTCGGGTCGGCTCCTCGAGCCTCGCAGGGAGGACGCGAGTGGCCGACCCGCCCCCTCGGCTCGTCGGTGGTTGGATGGTCGGCATGACTCACGATCCCCAGACCAAGCCCGAGATCGACGCCCCCACCGGCCCCGCCCCCACCGAGCTGACGATCACCGACATCACCGTCGGCGACGGAGCCGAGGCGCAGTCCGGCTCGACCGTCAACGTCCACTACCTCGGCGTCGAGCACGACTCCGGCGAGGAGTTCGACTCGTCCTGGAGCCGTGGTGAGGCCATCAACTTCCCGCTGCAGGCCCTGGTCCGTGGTTGGCAGGAGGGCATCCCCGGCATGAAGGTCGGCGGACGCCGCGAGCTCGTCGTGCCGCCCCACCTGGCCTACGGCCCCGCCGGCGGCGGTCACCCGCTCTCGGGCAAGACGTTGATCTTCGTCATCGACCTGCTCGGCGTCAGCTGATGACGGTCGCCCCCTCGGTCGGCCTCAACGACGGGCGCACCCTGCCCCAGCTCGGCCTCGGCACCTACGGCCTGAACGGCGACGAGGGCACGGCCCAGGTCGTCCAGGCGATCTCGTCGGGCTACCGTCTGCTCGACACGGCGCTGAACTACGGCAACGAGGCGGCCGTCGGGGCGGCGATCCGCGAGACCGACGTGCCCCGTGACGACCTGGTCGTCACGACGAAGTTGCCCGGCCGACACCACGGGTTCGACGAGGCCCTGGCGAGCTTCGACGAGAGCCGGTCGAACCTCGGCCTCGACTTCGTCGACCTCTACCTGATCCACTGGCCCCTCCCGCGCATCGACAAGTACGTCGAGGCGTTCAAGGCCTTCGTCCGGTTGCAGGAAGACGGCCTCGTCGGCTCGGTCGGCGTCTCGAACTTCACGGCCGAGCACCTGCAGCGCGTCGCCGACGAGACGGGTGTGGTGCCCGCGGTCAACCAGATCGAGCTGCACCCGTACTTCCCCCAGGCCGAGCTGCGTGCCGTGCACGAGAGCATGGGCATCGTCACCGAGAGCTGGAGCCCGCTCGCGAAGCAGAGCGAACTCCTGACGGAGGCGCGGGTCACCGACATCGCGCGGGCCCACGGCAAGACGCCCACCCAGGTCGTCCTCCGCTGGCACGTCCAGCTCGGCGCGGTCCCCGTGCCGAAGTCGGCCGACGCCGGTCGTCAGCGCGAGAACCTCGACGTCTTCGACTTCGAACTCACGCCCGACGAGGTCGAGTCCATCAGCGGCCTCGAGCGCGGTCGGCTGTGGGACGGCGACCCGCTGACCCACGAGGAGTTCTGACCCGGCTCCGACGCGACCACCCCAGGAGGCGCGCTCGTCCCGTCGAGGACGAGCGCGCCTCCTGCGTCCTCGGACCGATTCGGGGCCTCGGCGTCGGTGGCCGGAAGCTAGACTGGCGTGCCGACTTTTCCCGAAGGGTACGAACACCTGTTGTCATCCGAGATCGACCGCGAACGCGCCTACGTGGGCACCCTCTACGAACGCCTCGACGAGCTGAAGGCCGACGCCCGCGTCCGGCTCGAACGGACCCGCCGCGAGACCGTCGGCGGCAACCACCAGAGCCGAAGCGAGCGCGACGCCTACGCGCGCCTGTACGAGGACACCATCGTCCAGCTGGGCTCGGTCGACGAGCGGCTCGCGTTCGGTCGCCTCGAGCTCGAGACGCCCGACCTGCTCGGCCAGACCGGCGACGTCGACCGGCCGGCCGAGCCGGGCGAGGGCGGGCGCTACCGCTACATCGGTCGCATCGGCCTGCGCGACGAGGCCCACCACCCGATCCTGCTCGACTGGCGCGTGCCCGGGGCCAGCGCTTTCTACCAGGCGACCGCCGCGACTCCCATGGGGGCCCGCGCCCGTCGCCACCTGACCCTCGAGGGGCGCACCGTCACCCGTCTCGAGGACGAGGTGTTCGACCCCGACCTGCTCGACCGCGACGACGTGCAGTTGCAGGGCGAGGGGGCGCTCATGGCCGCGCTGACGGCGCAGCGCACCGGCCGCATGACCGACATCGTCGCCACGATCCAGGGCGAACAAGACCGCATCATCCGCTCGCAGCTCGACGGCGTGCTCGTCGTCCAGGGCGGCCCCGGCACGGGCAAGACGGCCGTTGCGCTGCACCGGGCCGCGTACCTGCTCTACTCGCACCGCGACCGGCTGAAGGGCTCGGGCGTGCTCGTCGTCGGGCCGTCGCGGTCGTTCCTGCGCTACATCGAACAGGTGCTGCCCTCGCTCGGCGAGAGCGGCGTCGTCCTGTCGAGCCTCGGCGGCCTGTACCCCGGCGTCGAGGCCCAGACCGACGACGCGCCCGACGTCGCCGCCCTCAAGGGGTCCGCCGAGATGGCCGAGCTGATGCGTCGTGCCGTCCGGTCGCGGCAGATCCGCCCGGCCGAGGCGACCACCATCGACATCAACGGCGAACGCCTCGTGGTGCGCCCCGAGCTCGTCGGCGAGGCCATGCGCAAGGCCCAGGAGCGCGGCAAGCCGCACAACGTGGCCCGGGTCACCTTCAACAAGGCGGCCCTCTCGGCGCTGACGCGCCAGCTGGTCGACCAGATGCGCGAGCACGGCACGACGGTCGACGAGTCCGACGAGGCCGTCCTCCGAGAAGACATCCGGCAGTCGTACGACGTGCGCGTGCTGCTCAACACGGCCTGGCTTCCGCTGAGCGCCGAGAAGCTCGTCGAAGACCTGTACGCCCGGCCGAACTGGCTCGCCTCGATCACCCCGCGTTGGACGCCCGAGCAGCGCGCCCTGCTGCGGCGCGAACGCGGGGCGGGCTTCACGGTCTCCGACGTGCCGCTGCTCGACGAGGCCGCCGAGCTGCTCGGCGAGTTCCAGGCCGGTGTCGACCCCGAGCGCCTGGCCCGCAAGGCCCAGCGCAAACGAGACATCGAGAACGCCGAGCGCGCCATCGAGAACATGGGCGTCGAGGGCATGGTCAGCGCCGAGCAGATCGCCGGGGGCTTCGCCGAGCGCGCGGCGTCGATGACCACGGCCGAGCGGGCCGCGGGGGACCGCACCTGGGCCTACGGCCACGTGGTGGTCGACGAGGCGCAAGAACTGTCGCCCATGCAGTGGCGGCTGCTCTCCCGTCGGTGCCCGCTGCGGTCGTTCACCGTCGTCGGCGACATCGCCCAGGCCTCGAGCCCGGCGTCGGCGACCTCGTGGGACCGCGCCCTGCAGGCCCTGCTCGGCCGTCGTCGAGGGGGTGGCGCGCAGGGCGCCTCGGCTCCCTGGCGGCTCGAAGAGCTGACCGTCAACTACCGCACGCCGGCGCAGATCGTGACCTACGCCGAGGACGTCGCGACGTCGACCGGGCTCCGGATCACCCCGAGCCGGTCGGTGCGGTCGAGCGAGTGGCCGGTGCGCGAGGTGACCGGCGCCTCCTCGAAGGACGACTTCGTGCGCGCCACCGTCGAGGCCGTCCGGGCGGACCGCGCGATCGACTCCGAGGGCACGCTCGCGGTGATCGCCCCCGAGCAGGCCGTCCAGGCGCTGGTCGAGGCCCTGTCCGCGGAGTTCGACGGTCTGGTGGCCGCCGGCACGGCGTCGTTGACCAAGCCGATCTCGGTGCTGAGCCCGACGACGTCGAAGGGGCTCGAGTTCGACTCGGTGGTCGTGGTCGACCCCGAGCGCGTTCGCCAGGCCAGCCGCCGCGGCAACGCCAGCCTCTACGTGGCGATGACCCGGCCCACGCAACGCCTCACGGTCGTCTCGTAGGCCGGGTCGGCCCCGAGCCGGGTCAGACCCCGGCGACCCCGAACTCGTGGTCGAGGGCGGCCAGCTCGCGGTCGAACCGAGCCCGCAGCGCGTCCTTCTCGGCGCCGGGCAGCCAGCTGGCGTCGACACCGGCGTAGGCCATCGAGCGCACCTGGTCGGCGGTCGCCCCGATCTGCTCGTGCACGATCCGGTACTCGGCGGCGAGGGTCGTCGGGAACATGCCCGGGTCGTCCGACGCCGGCACGACGTTCAGGCCCGCCTCGAGCATGGCCTCGACGGAGGCGCGGCGCCAGGGACGCCACGACCGTCGTGAGGTCGTCGACACGACGGTGAACGCCACCTGCTCGTCGCGCATGCGCGCGACGACCTCGTCGTCCTCGAGCACGTAGTACCCGTGGTCGATGCGGTCGCAGCCCAGCTGGTCGAGACACGTGATCGTGTTGACCGCGGTGGGGGAGTGCTCGGACGAGTGGGCCGTCCGACCCAGCCCGGCCTCGCCCGCGAGACGGTAGGCGTCGACGAACCGCTCGGGCGGCCCGCTCGTCTCGAGGTTGTCGAGGCCGATCCCGGCCACGTACTCGTGCGGGTGGTCGACCACCTGACGGACGAGCTCGAGGGCGTGCTCGCCGCTCCGGCTGCGGTCGATGCCCTGGATCATGCGTCCGGTCATGCCGAAGTCGCGCTCGGCGAGCCGGATGCCCTCGGCGTAGGCCTCCACCGAGCCGGTGTAGCCGAGCGACGCGAGGTGCGGCGGGACGGCGTCGAAGAACAGCTCGAGATGCCGCGTCGCACTCGCGTGGTGCGCGTCCTCGAAGGCCTCGTAGACGATCCGGGTGAGGTCGTCCGCGTCGCGCAGCACCTCGACGACCCAGTTGGACGCCTGGAACAACGAGTACGACACCTCGGGCTCGTCGGCGCTGGGCCCCTGCGGCACGGGGATGCGGGTGTCGCGGTAGAGCGCCGGGTCGGGCGGCAGCGAGTTGATGTCGGCGAAGATCCGCTCGGGCTCGTCGGGCAGGACGAGTCCCTCGCGGCGGGCCAGTTCGGCGAACGTGCTCGGGCGGACCGTCCCGATCAGGTGGCAGTGCAGGTCCGCCTTGGGCATGCGGTCCAGGTAGGCCGGGGGCAGGGTGGTGCTCATCAGCGCGAGGTCACCTCACGGGCGAAGCGGTCGACCCACTCCGAGCGGGTGGGGACGAGTTCGGTCGGGTCGAGGGTCGAGTAGCCCGCCGCGACCGGGTCGGAGGCGATGTCGCCCACGACGGCCTCGATCGTGTCGGGCACCGTGGCGCCCGGGTTGACCGGCAGGTCGCCGACGATCTCGGCGGACGAGGTCTGCGCCTCGACCGAGAGCAGGTAGTCGACGAACTGGTTCGCGCCGTCGACGTTCTCGGCACCCGTCGGGATCATCGCGCGGTTGGTGGCCATGTAGCGGCCGGTGGCCGGCGCCGTCCAGGCGATCGGTTCACCCGACTCGACGAGGTCGGTCGCGAATCCGCTCAGCGAGTCCGCGGCGACGATCTCGCCCTGCGTCAGCAGGTTGGTGACCTCGGTGGACGAGCTGTAGAACTGCAGCACGCCCGGGGCCCACTCGCCGAGCTGGTCGAGGGCCGCGTCGATGTCGTAGGGGCCGTCGCCGTACTCGGCGGCGACGCCCGAGACCATCAGCTGGCCGGCCGTCACCGAGATGTCCGGCAGGGCGACCTTGCCCGAGAGCTCGTCCTCGCCGTACAGGCTCCACTCCGCGGCCTCGTCGGCGGTCAGCTCGTCGGTCGAGTACATCGTCCCGTTGAGCTGGTAGCTGTAGGCCGGGCCGAGGTAGGTGTCCTCCTTCGCGAAGTCGGCGATCTCGTCGAGCGACGGCACGGCCGAGGCGTCCACCTGCTGGAAGAGGTCGTCCTCCTGGCCGAGGGCCGCGTAGTAATCCGAGATCAGCATGACGTCGACGTCGGGCTGCCCGCCCGCGACCTGCAGCTGCGACAGGCGGTCCGAGTTCGATCCGGTGTCGACGACCACCTCGATGCCGGTCTTCTCGGTGAACGGGTCGATGACGGCTTCCTGGAACTCCTCGACGCCGAACGGGAACGTGCTCACGGTGATCGTGTCGGCGTCGGGCTCGCCGCCGCCGTCGGCGGAGCAGCCGGCGAGCACGAGGGTCGTCGCGGCGACGCCGGCGACGATCGCCAGGCGGGTGCGGAGGGTGGAGGTCATGGTCGTGTCCTTTCGGGGCGGTCTCGGCGAGACCGGGCGGTGTGGAACGCGGGTGGGTGGGGTGGTGGAGGGGAGAGCCGAGGAGGCGCGCGCGGCTCCGCGCACCGGGCGGGTCAGTCGGCGAGGGCCACGAGCCGCGACGCCGGGGCCGTGACGGTCACCCGGTCGCCGATCGCGACCGTCTCGGAGCCCGTGCTGCGGACGTCCGAGAGCAGACGCACCTCCGCACCGGTGGCGTCGACGGCCTGCACGGTGACGAGCAGGTCGACCCCGCGGTACGCGACGTCGCTGACGACCCCGGCGAGGTGCAGGCCGTCGTGCGCCGCGCCTCCTGCGGGGGTCTCGGGCGTGACCCCGAGGTGCTCGGGGCGGATCGCGAGCAGGGTGCCGTCGGCCGCCGTGACGAAGTTCTCGTAGCCGAGGAAGTCGGCGACGAAGCGGTTCGCCGGGTTCGGGAACACGTGCTGCGGCGCGCCCTGCTGCATGATCCGGCCGGCGCGCATGAGCACCATGTCGTCGCTCATCTCGAGCGCTTCGTCCTGGTCGTGCGTGACGAGCACGACGGTGAGGCCCGTCTCGCCCTGGATGCGGCGGATCTCGGCGCGCATCTGCACGCGCAGACGCGCGTCGAGGTTCGACAGCGGCTCGTCGAGCAGCAGCAGCTTCGGGCGGATCGCGATGGCGCGGGCCAGGGCGACGCGCTGTTGCTGGCCGCCCGAGAGCTTCTTCGGCTTGCTGCCGGCGAGGTGGGCCAGACCGACCAGGTCGAGGGTCTCCATCACGCGACGGCGGCGCTCGGCGGTGTCGACGCCGCGCAATTTGAGGCCGTAGCCGACGTTGTCGGCGACGCTGAGGTGCGGGAAGAGCGCGTACGACTGGAACACCATGCCCAGGTCGCGCTTCTCGGGCGGGGTGCGCGTGCTGTCGACGCCGGCGATGCGGATCGTGCCCGACGTCGGGGCGGCGTAGCCGGCGAGCATGCGCAGGCTCGTCGTCTTGCCGCAGCCGCTCGGGCCGAGCAGCGTCGTGAGCTTGCCCTCGGCGATCGACAGGTCGATCGAGTCGACGGCGGTGAAGTCGCCGAAGACCTGGCTGACGGCGACGAATTCTGCTGCGGTGCTCATCTGTTGATGCCTCCGAAGATCTTGGCGAAGCCGACGGTACGTTCGGCGATGACGGCGATGACGACGGTGCCCGCGAGGATCAGCGTCGCCATCGCCGCGACCATGGGGTCGTAGCTCTGCTGCACGTAGTCGAGCATCGTGACGGGCAGGGTGCGGAAGTCACGGCTCTGCAGCAGCAGCGACAGGGGCACGTTGTTGAACGAGGTGACGAAGCTGAGCAGCGCCGCCGAGAAGATGCCCGGGCGCAGCAGCGGCAGGGTCACCGTGACGAAGGCCCGCAGGGGAGAGGCGCCGAGCCCACGGGCGGCCTCTTCGAGCGCGGGGTCGGCCAGGGCCAGGGAGGCACCGGTCACGCGGACCGCGTAGGGAAGCATCAAGACGGTGTGCCCGATCAGCAGCACGGGGAAGGCGTCGAGCCGGAACCCGATGACGAGCTGCTGGTAGAGCGCGAGCCCCACCACGAGCTCGGGGACGATCAACGGCGAGAGGAACAGCGCCTCGACGAGCCCCTTGCCCGGCAGCCTGCCGCGATGGATCGCCAGGGTCGCGGGGATGCCGACGAGCAGGGCGAGCACGGTGGCGATCAGGGCGAGCTGGAGGCTCGAGACGAGGGCCTGGGTGAAGGGGTCGTAGCCGAGTGCGGCCTCGAACCAGCGCAGCGAGAACCCCTGGGGCGGGAAACGCAGGGTGCGTTCACTCGTGAACGCGGTGGCGACGACGAAGAGGATCGGGACGATCATCACGACGTAGCCGGCGACGGCGAGGGTTCCGGCGACCGGGCGGCGGGTGGTCACGAGGTGGCTCCCTTCCGGGCGACGAGCGACGACAGGCCCGACACGACGAAGACCAGGACGGTCATGATCAACGCGGTGGCCGAGGCTCCGGCCCAGTCGATCGTCACGCTCGAGTACGAGAAGAGCTGGGTGGCGAGCATGCGTTGGCCCGAGCCGCCGAGCAGGTACGGGGTCGTGTAGGCGGTGACCGAGCCCGCGAAGACGAGGGTGGCCGCGACGAC
Source organism: Frigoribacterium sp. CFBP 8751 (assembly GCF_014841545.1). Taxonomy (NCBI): domain Bacteria; kingdom Bacillati; phylum Actinomycetota; class Actinomycetes; order Micrococcales; family Microbacteriaceae; genus Frigoribacterium; species Frigoribacterium sp. CFBP 8751. Next base: position 62,841 of record NZ_JACYUB010000005.1, on the reverse strand, counting down.
GACACCGGGCAGGGAGAGGGGCACGACGATGCTCCAGAAGGTTCGGGTGCGGCTCGCGCCGAGTCCGCGGGCGGCGTCGTCGAGGCCCGGGTCGACCTGGGCCACGGCCGAGTAGCACGAGATGATCGCGAGCGGCAGGAACAACTGGGTCAGGCCGAGGACGATCGCCAGCTCGGTGTAGAGCAGCTGTGGGGCCTCGTCGACCAGGCCGAGCGTGGTGAGCAGCTGACCGATGGCGCCGTTCTTGCCGAGCACCACGAGCCAGCCGAAGGTGCGCACGACGTTGCTGAGCAGCAACGGGAAGATCGCCAGGGCGAGCAGGACGCCCGACCAGCGCGAGGTCGAGCGGGCGAGCAGGTAGGCGACGGGGAAGCCGAGGGCCACGCAGATCACGGTCACGACCAGGCCGAGCCCGACCGTGCGTCCGATGATGCGCAGGTCGAAGGGGTCGGTGAGCATCTGGCCGAGGCGGCCGACGATCTCGCCGGCGGTCACGCCGGGTGGGGCGAAGAGCATCGCGAGCGATGGCACCGCGAACCCGATCAGCAGGAAGGCGAGGCCCGGCAGCAGCAACAGCAGCGCGGGTTTGCGGGACGTCACGAGTGTCCTCCGATGGGTTCTGCCTCAGGGGGATGTCGGCTCCACGTCGGGTGAAACCGGTTACATCGACCCTAAGGGCGTAGATCGCCCGCATCGGCCCTGCCGTGTAAACACCTTGTTACAAGCCTCGGACCGCCGCGCGGGACCGGTTTCACGGAGGCCCTAGGGTGGTGGGCATGACTGGGGCAGGGCGGCTCGCGACGCTGGCGGACGTGGCGACGCTCGCGGGCGTCTCGAAGGCCACCGCCTCACGCGTGCTCAGTCGCCCCGAGCTGGTGTCGCCCGACACGGCCGGTCGCGTGCTCGCCGCCGCCGCGAAGCTCGGCTTCGTGCCGAACCGTGCGGCGCGGCAGCTGGCCCGCGGGCGCACGGGCGTCGTCGCCCTCGTCGTGCCGACCCTCGACAACGCGTTCTTCACGCCGATCATCGCCGGGGCCCAGGCCGCGGCGGGCGAGGCCGATCTGCAGCTGACGGTCGCCGTGCACCCCTTGGCCGAGGCGGGCGAACTGGCCGCGTTCGAGCGGCTGTCCCACCAGGTCGACGGGTTCATCGTCGTGGCCCCCCGCGGGGCCGACGACGTCGTGCGGGCCGCGACGGGCCACAAGCCGACCGTCCTCGTCGACCGTGAGGTGGCCGGGGCGTCGTCGGTCGTGGCCGACACGGCGACCGCGTTCGGTTCGCTCGTGTCGCGCTTCGTCGCCGAGGGGCACGAGCGCGTCGTCTACCTCGGCGGGCCCGACGGCTCGTGGCAGAACGTCCAGCGCACGGCCGCGGTGGTCGAGGCCGCCGCCGGACGGGCCGAACTCACGGTGCTGGGGCCGTACCCGTCCACCTTCGAGGCCGGGGTGCGGGCGAGCGACGACGTCCTCGCCTCCGGGGCGACGGCCGTCGTTCCCTACGCCACGGCCATCGGGCTCGGCCTGATGTTCGTCCTCCGGGCCGACGAGCACCGTGACCGCTCCGTGACGGTCAGCTCGGAACGCATGGTCGTCGACGCCCTGGGGCTGGTCGGGGTCCCGGCGATCGACGTCGACGGCGAGCACCTGGGGCGGGTCGCAGCCGGTCGCCTGCTCGAGCTGCTGGCACCGGGCGGCCCGTCCGAGCCGACGACCACGCGCCTCCCGGTCCCGGTCCGCTGGCCGTGACCTGGTCGGCGGGCTCCGGCGACCTGGGCCGAGCGGTCGGGGCGGCTCAGCGGTAGTCCGCGGGCCAGGCGAAGGCCGGAGGCGCGGTGACCGTCTCGCCGATCGGCGCGAGCACGAGGTCGATGCGTTCGAAGTCCCGCAGCGGGATGCCGGCCGGGTCGGCCGGGTAGGGGCTGCCCCCGACGAAGGCGTGCAGCTCGAGCCCGTCGTCGTGCCCGAGCGACCCCACGCCCTGTCCGTCGAGCGCGACGTCCCACTCGCTGAACAGCTGTCCCAGGACGAACGTCTCGCGCGTGGGCGACTCGACGTGCACGATGCCGCTCGTGTCGTGCGTGTGGATCTCGGCGGCGAACTTCGTGTCGGAGTCGTGCCCGATGTCACCGGGCACCGTGACCGCCTGCCCGTCGACGGTGATCGAGAGGTGCGTGTGCACGTGCATGGCGAGGTCCTGCCCCCAGACGTTCTCGAGGCCGGCGGCGGCCGCCCTTGTCTCGAGCTGGTCGGTCGCAGGGCGAGCCCACGGAGGCGCGGTGGCGGCCCCGCGGACGTTCAGCGGGTTGCCGCTCTGCACCACGGCCACGCCGATCCCGCCCGCCACGAGGACGACGAGGGCGAGCAGCCCGGCCAGCACCTCGCCCGAGGGTCGTCGGCGAGGTCGGCGAGGTCGGCGCACTCCGTCGCTCATCGCGTCGGACCGGCCTCGGCCTCGGACGTGCTGCGGACACGGTCCACGAGCTCGCGCCACGGGCCGGTGACCTGCTGCTCGGGCAGCTTGGCCTTGCGGGTCGGTCGGGTCTCCGCCGTGATGACCCAGACGAAGCGGTCGGGTTGCACCGCCTGCGGGGCCGCCGGGGCCTGCGACCAGGGCACCTGGTCGATGAGCACGAGCCACGACTCGGTGTCGGGCTCGGAGTCGACGTCGACCGACCAGCTGCGGGTGAGGCCGGCGAAACCACCGGAGCGCGACACGGTGACCTTCATGGGCGCGATGCTACCCCGGCGGTGTGCGGGACAGCAGGGGCTCGCGCCGGCCGGTCTCAGGCCGCCGGGGTGACCCCGACGCCCTCCCACCCGGCCGATGTCGCCCGGGTCTCGTCGGAATCCGCTCCGTACCGTGCCGTGGCGGCTTCGACCGTCGCCGCCGCGAACTGGGCGAAGGAGGCCTCGGTCGACAGGGTGCCGCCGGTGAGCGTGTCGTACCAGATCTGACCCGCTCGCAGCCAGGCCTCGCCGCCCAGGGCCTCGGCGACGAGGTAGAAGGCCCGGTTGGGGATGCCCGAGTTGAGGTGCACCCCACCGTTGTCGTCGGTGGTCTCGACGTAGTCGTCCAGATGACCGGGTTGAGGGTCCTTCCCGAGGACGTCGTCGTCGTACGCGGTGCCCGGGGCCTTCATCGACCGCAGTGCCCGACCCTGCACGTCGGGGGTGAAGAGCCCCTCGCCGATGAGCCAGGTCGCCTCGTCGGCGGTCTGGCCGAACAGGTGCTGCTCGACGAGGGCCCCGAACACGTCGCTCACCGACTCGTTGAGTGCACCCGACTGCCCCTGGTAGGTGAGGTTCGCGGTGTACTGGGTGACCCCGTGGGTGAGCTCGTGCCCGATGACGCTGACCGACGCCGTGAAGCGTTCGAAGACCTCGCCGTCTCCGTCGCCGAAGACCATCCGCTCGCCGTTCCAGAAAGCGTTGTCGTAGTCCTGGCCGTAGTGGACGGTCGCGTCGAGGGACAGCCCGGCGCCGTCGATCGACGATCGCCCGTAGACCTCGCGGAAGAGCGCGTAGGTCGCGCCGAGTGCGTCGTACGCCTCGGTGGCGGCGACGTCGTCGGTGGCGGGTTCACCCTCGCCGCGGACGCGGACGCCCGGCAGCTCTTCCGTGCCCTGGGCGTCGAACACCGTGCGCTCGAGCACGGACTCGGCGCCGAGCGCGCCCCGGACGACGGGGGGAGTCGCGTTGCGGTCGACGGACTCCATCGCGAGCAGCCCGTTGCGTGCGGCCTGCGGCGCCCGGTGCAGGCGGGGCGAGTCGGCCTCGGCGAGGTGGGCGAGCAGGTACGGGGGGACGATGAACCGCGACATGCGTGCACTCTCGCACGCGCCTCCGACATCGGGCCCGACTGTTCACACGATCGTGACGTACCGGTCGGTCGCGCGTCGCCGTCCGGACGACGAAGGGCGCGAGGGGCGGGGGGCGCCGTCCGCCCGACTAGCGTTGACGGCATGACCGTCACCGATGCCTCCACGTTCGTCGACAGCAAGATCGCCGTCGTCCCCGACTTCCCGAAGCCCGGCATCCTCTTCCGCGACGTCACCCCGCTCTTCTCCGACGCCGACGCCTTCGCCACCGTGACCACGGCGCTCTCCGAGCCGTTCGACGGCGGGTTCGTCGCCGTCGCCGGCATCGAGGCGCGCGGCTTCGCGCTCGCCGGGGCCATCGCCATCGAGCAGGGCGTCGGCGTCCTCACGGTGCGCAAGGCGGGCAAGCTGCCCGGCGAGGTCCTGAGCGAGAGCTACGCCCTCGAGTACGGCGAGGCCACGCTCGAACTGCGTCCGAACCAGATCCCGGCGGGGTCGAGCGTCCTGATCGTCGACGACGTGCTCGCGACCGGCGGCACGGTCGAGGCGACCGTCACCCTGCTCGAGCGCGCGGGCTACGTCGTGGCCGGCGTCGCCGTGCTGCTCGAGCTCGACGGTCTCGGCGGCCGGGCCCGACTCGAAGGCCACGTCCCGGTGCACGCCCTCTCGTCCGCCCCCGCCTGACGCCTCGCGCCGTGTGACGGGCACCGACCGGCCTCAGGCGAACGAGCGCGCGGCCTCGAGCGCCCCGGGGAAGAGCAGCCCGGCCCCGCCGAGCAGGCAGGCGAGGGCCACGAGAACGAAGACCCCGACCCACACGACGCCCGGCACCCGGGTCAACCCGGCGAGCTGGTCGGCGTCCGACGCGGTCGAGCGGGAGCGACGCCGGCTCCGCTGCAGCTCGAGCGACGCGCGCAGCGCCCCGAACCCCAGCACCGCCGTGACGACCAGCCCGAACACGGCCTGCCAGGTCGGTGACGCGAAGAACGTGACGGCGACGACGAGGGCCGCGCCCAGCAGCACAACCCAGAGCCCGAACCAGTTGCGGATCTGCACGAGCATCAGCGCGAGCAGCAGCAGCAGCGCCCAGAGCAGCCCCGCCGCGTAGCCGGCCGACAGCAGCCACGCGGCGCCCAGGGCGGCGATCGCGGGTGCGGTGTAGCCGGCGAGGAGCGTGATGATCATGCCCGGCCCGGTCCGCGGCCCCTTCGAGACGGTCAGGCCCGAGGTGTCCGAGTGCAGGCGGATGCCCGTGAGCCGCCGCCCGGTCAGCACCGCAGCGAGCCCGTGCCCGCCCTCGTGCACGACGGTGACGGCGTGCCGCACGGTGTGCCAGGTGCCCGGCAGCAGCACCAGCAGCAGGCCGGCGGCGACGCTGCCGAGCAGCCACGAGCCGGGCAGGGGGGCGGCGAGCTGGCTGATCCGGGCCCAGAGGTCGGTGAGAGCGTCCACGCGACGAGCCTAGGAGGCGCGGTGCACGCGGTCGGACGCCGCGCCTCCTCGGCCCTGCCGCGGTCGCCCCCGGGGCGGGTCGTCCTCCAGGCTGATCTTCGGCCGTTCCGGGCGTCCTCCCACCGACCGGTGCCGCACGATGGACGGATGCGTCGCGCCGTCCTCCTCCTGCTCACCCTCGTCTACCTCGCCGGGGTCGCCTGGATGACCCTGCGCCCGAGCGTCTACGACGCGAACACCGGGGCGCTGCTCTGGCGGGCGCTCGACGTCTTCGCCCGGCACGACGAGACCTCGTGGATCACCTTCGCCCGGGTCGAGGCCGCCGCGAACGTGGCGATGTTCGTGCCGATGGGCATGTTCCCGGCGCTGCTGCTGCCCAAGCGGTTCTGGTGGGTCGGCATCGTGGTGGGCTTCGCCGCGACGGTGGGCATCGAGACCGTCCAGGCGACGTACCTGTCGGCGACGCGCTTCTCCGACCCGCAGGACCTCGTGATGAACACCCTCGGGGCGGCGATCGGTGCAGCGTTCGTCGGACTTGTCCTGCCCCGTCGGCGTCGCGGTCGGAGCCGACCGCGACAGCGGGCGGCGTCGCCCGTCTGGTAGGCTCCTCAGGTTGCCGTCTGAACGGCCGCGGAGAAAGAGAGCTCGCACATCCGGTGACGAGCACCGCGCAACGAACTGAAAGGGGATACCTCTCATGGCACTCGCACCTGACGTCAAGACCCGGATCATCGAAGAATACGCGACCCACCCCGGCGACACCGGATCCCCCGAGGTCCAGGTCGCCGTGATGACGCAGCGCATCCTCGACCTGACCGAGCACCTCAAAGAGCACAAGCACGACCACCACTCGCGTCGTGGCCTGCTGCTGCTCGTCGGCCAGCGCCGTCGCCTCCTGGGCTACCTGTCCAAGGTCGACATCGAGCGCTACCGTACGCTCATCGGTCGTCTCGGCCTGCGCCGCTAGTCTTCGCGCTCCGAACATCTCGACGACGGCCCTCTCGGCACTCAGCTCCGGCTGCACGCCGAGGGGGCCGTTCTCTCGTTCCCGCCGAGGCGCTCCCGACTGCCGGTCGACGCGACCGGACTCAGTACCAGTTGTGCGCGACCGAGTGCGCCCACGCAGAGCACATGGTGCCGTAGCTGCTCTGGATGTACGAGATGCCCCAGTTCACCTGGGTCCTGTAGTTCGTCTGCCAGTCCAGCCCGAACGAGGCCATCTTGTTGCCCGGCAGCGACTGGGGTATCCCGTACGCACCGCTGGACGGGTTGGACGCGTTCGTCCGCCAGCCGGACTCCTTGTTCCAGAGCTGCACGAGGCAGGTGTACTCGGCTCCGCCGCCGACCTTCGTGGCGGCGTAGGCCTTCGCACTGGCCGGATCGTTCACGGCACCGACCGGGGGAGCCGTGCCGCCGCCGCCCGAACCGCCGCCGGTGCCGGGCGCCGTGCCTCCGGACGAGGCGCTGCCTCCCGACGATGCCCCACCGGCTCCGGACGAGCCCGACGGAGCCTTCGCCGCCGACGCGGCCTGAGCCTTCGCCGCCGCCTGTTGCGCCGCGAACGCCTGCTGAGCCGCGACCCCGGTCCGGTACTGCTGTTCGAGCTCGGCCGTCGAGTCCTTGAGGGCGGCGAGCTGGGCGTAGAGATCGGCCGATCGTTCGGTGGCGTCGGCGACCTCGCCGTCCGCGGTCGCCTGCGCCGCGGTGGCCTGGTCGGCCGTGGCCTGCGCGTCGCGGGCGAGGGCGTCGCGCCGATCGGCCGCGGTGGTCGCCTGCTCGCTGAGCGAGGACACCGTGTTGCTCGCGGAGGTGGCATCGGCCAGCACCGTCTGCCACCGGTCGCCGAGTTGCGTCAACGAGCCCAGTTGGTAGAGGGCGGCGCCGGGGTCGGGCGACGTGAAGAGGTCGGTGCCCATGGTCTGCGTGCCGCCGGTGCGGAACAGGCTGCCGGCCAGCTGGCCGGCCTCCCGCTTCGCGGTGTCGGCGGTGGCCCGCGCACGCTCGGCGTCCGCGGCGAGTTCGTCCGCCCGTTGCGCGGCAGCCGCGAGGTCTGCCTGGGCCGTCGCGTTCGCCTGGTCGGCGAGGACGGCCTCGTCGCTGCGGTCGGACGCGGCCTTCTCGAGGCTGTCGAGCGACGCGTCGATCAGGTCGACCTGCGCCTGGGTCGCCGCGGCGTTCCCCTTCGCGGCCTCGACCTGTTCCCAGGTCGGGTACCCCGCGGCGGACGCGGCGGACGGTGCCACGAGCGTCGTCAGGACGAGAGCCAAGGAGGCGCCGGTCGCCACCGCGAGACGGCTCGCGCGACGATCCCGGCCGGACCTGTCGTGAGAACGCATGATCTCGACCCTAATGCCGTCCCCCCGGCACCGCGCCTCCCCGTCCGGGCGACACCCACCGTCCGCACCCCGGCCGGACGGGTGCGAGTGCTAGCATCGCCCTCGGAGCAGGCCGGTACGGCTGCTGGTCACCGGTGGTGACAGGCGGAATGCCCCGACCGGCGCCGAGCGTCCGGGTCGGGCGCGGGGTCCGACCGTTTCTACTGTTGGCCAGACGTGCCACCGCCTCCGTCGCGTTGTTGCACGTGCATGTCGCCATGCCGTCCACGCCGCCCGCTCCGGTACACATCGATGCCCACACGGGGCCTCGATGCAAAACAAAGAGGAGTAGCCCCCACATGGAGGGTCCAGAGATCAAGTTCGGCGAAGCCGTCCTCGACAACGGCAAGTTCGGCAAGCGCACCATCCGATTCGAGACCGGTCGTCTCGCCCAGCAGGCTCAGGGAGCCGTCGCTGCCTACCTCGACGAAGACACCATGCTTCTGTCGGCCACGAGCGCCAGCAAGAAGCCGAAGGACAACTTCGACTTCTTCCCGCTCACCATCGACGTCGAAGAGCGTTCGTACGCCGCGGGCAAGATCCCCGGCTCGTTCTTCCGTCGCGAGGGTCGTCCCTCGACCGAGGCCATCCTGGTCTGCCGCCTCATCGACCGGCCGCTGCGTCCCTCGTTCGTCGAGGGCCTGCGCAACGAGGTCCAGGTCGTCATCACGGTGCTGAGCATCGCTCCCGACGAGTTCTACGACGCCCTCGCGATCAACGCGGCCAGCGCCTCCACCCAGATCTCGGGTCTGCCGTTCTCCGGGCCGATCGCCGGTGTGCGTCTCGCCCTGATCGGTGAGCAGTGGGTCGCCTTCCCCAAGGCGAGCCAGCTCGCCGACGCCGTCTTCGACCTCACCGTCGCGGGCCGTGTCGTCACCGACGCCGCCGGCAACGAGGACGTCGCGATCATGATGGTCGAGGCCGAGGCCACCGAGCACGCCTGGGGTCTCATCCAGGGCGGCGCCACGAAGCCCGACGAGGCGATCGTGGCCCAGGGCCTCGAGGCCGCCAAGCCTTTCCTCAAGCAGCTCGTCGACGCCCAGGCGACGATGGCCGCCCAGGCCGCGAAGGAGATCGCGGACTACCCGGTCTTCCTGCCCTACACCGACGAGGTGCTCGAGGCCGTCACGGCCGCCGCCGGCACCGAGCTCGCCGAGGTCTACAAGATCGCCGGCAAGATCGAGCGCCAGGACGCCGACGACGCCCTCAAGTCGCGCGTGAAGGACGTCATCGCCGCCAAGGTCGACGCGGGCGAGCTGCCCGACACGTCCCTCGGCCAGGTCGGTGCCGCCTACAAGTCGGCCACGAAGAAGGTCGTCCGCGACCGCATCCTCACCGAGCAGATCCGCATGGACGGCCGCGGCCTCGCCGACATCCGTCCGCTCGACGCCGAGGTCCAGGTCATCCCGCGCGTCCACGGTTCGGCCATCTTCCAGCGCGGCGAGACCCAGATCATGGGTGTCACCACGCTGAACATGCTCAAGATGGAGCAGCAGATCGACTCGCTGAGCCCGGTCACCAAGAAGCGCTACCTGCACCACTACAACTTCCCGCCCTACTCGACCGGTGAGACCGGCCGCGTGGGTTCGCCGAAGCGTCGTGAGATCGGGCACGGCTTCCTCGCCGAGCGCGCCCTCGTTCCGGTGCTCCCCAGCCGCGAAGAGTTCCCCTACGCCATCCGTCAGGTGTCCGAGGCCCTCGGCTCGAACGGCTCCACGTCGATGGGTTCGGTCTGCGCGTCGACCCTGTCGCTGCTGAACGCCGGCGTGCCCCTCAAGGCCCCGGTCGCCGGCATCGCCATGGGCCTCGTCTCCGACACGGTCGACGGCCAGACGCGCTACGCGGCCCTGACCGACATCCTCGGCGCCGAAGACGCCCTGGGCGACATGGACTTCAAGGTGGCCGGCACGAGCGAGTTCGTCACGGCGATCCAGCTCGACACCAAGCTCGACGGTCTGCCGACCGCCGTGCTCGACGCCGCCCTCAAGCAGGCCAAAGAGGCGCGTACCGCGATCCTCGGCGTCCTCAACTCGGCGATCGACGCCCCCGACGAGATGGCCCCGACCGCACCCCGCGTGATCTCGGTCCAGATCCCGCAGGACAAGATCGGCGAGCTGATCGGCCCCAAGGGCAAGACGATCAACGCCATCCAGGACGAGACCGGCGCCGACATCAGCATCGAAGAAGACGGCACCGTCTACATCGGTGCCGTCGACGGCCCCTCGGCCGAGGCCGCCCGTGCCCAGGTCAACGCCATCGCGAACCCGACCAACCCCGAGATCGGCGAGCAGTTCCTCGGAACGGTCGTCAAGATCGCGTCGTTCGGTGCGTTCGTCTCGCTCCTCCCCGGCAAGGACGGCCTGCTGCACATCAGCGAGGTCCGCAAGCTCGCCGGTGGCAAGCGCGTCGAGAACGTCGAGGACGTCCTCGGCGTCGGCCAGAAGATCCTCGTCGAGATCACCAAGATCGACGACCGCGGCAAGCTCTCGCTCGCCCCGGTCGTGGCCGACGAGGCCGACACCGACTCGAGCGGAGCGACCGAGCAGTCGACCGACGAGTCCGTCGACGCGTAGTCAGCACGCCACGAAGGGCCCGTTCCGACCTCGGTCGGGGCGGGCCCTTCGCCGTCGGTGCAGCGCTCCCGGGTCGCGGTCCGACCAGGAGGCGCGCCCCCCGGACCGGGGCGGCGACACGGCGTAACGATTGGGTGCGGCGGCGGTGGAAACCGGGCGCGTGGCCGTATTCTTGATGGTGGAGGGCGAACCATACCCCATGCGATCGCACAGAGTCGCATCGGCGGTTCGCGACGAGAAAGGGACGGCGTGACCGAGACGACGGCCGAACTCGCCCGTTCAGCCATGTCCGACTTGGCCGCTGCCGCGGTCGCTGCGGCCCGTGCCTCGGCTGCCCAGCCCACCGTTCCCGTCGACCTCGGCATCATCCAGCCGCGTCGGCGCCTCGGTCTCTCCGACCTCAAGGTCTTTCCCCTCGCTCTCGGTGGCAACGTCTTCGGTTGGACGGCCGACCAGGCCGAGACGACCTCCGTGCTCGACGCCTACTTCGACCTGGGCGGCAACTTCGTCGACACGGCCGACTCCTACGCGGGCGGCCGCAGCGAGATCATGATCGGATCGTGGATGCGTTCTCGCCGATCCCGGGACGACATGGTCGTCTCCACCAAGGTGGGCAAGAGCGCCGACAACCCCGGGTTGACCCCGCGGTCGATCGAGCGAGCCGTCGACGCGTCCCTCGAGCGGCTCGGCACCGATCGCATCGACCTTCTCTACCTGCACGTGGACGACACCGAGGTGGCGTTCGAGCGCACGCTGCTGGCCGTCGACCACCTCATCCGGGTGGGCAAGGTCCGGTGGTTCGGTGGCTCCCACCACTCGGGCAACCGCCTCTATGAAGCCCGCATCGCGGCGGGGATGCTCGGCATCGCCCCGATGGTGGCGCTGCAGAACCAGTACAACCTCCTCGACCGTGCCGAGTACGAGAAGGGCCTGGCGCACGTCGCCGCACAGCAGCGTCTCGCCGTCATGCCGCGCTTCGCCCTCGCGAGCGGCTTCCTCACGGGCAAGTACCGATCGCGATCCGACGTGGCGCACAGCCCACGTCGTCGCGTCCTGGCGAAGTACCTCTCCAAGAGAGGACTCAAGGTCGTCCACGAGCTCGACCGCATCGCGTCCGTGCACGAGGTCTCGAGTGCCGCCATCGCGCTCGCCTGGCTGCTCGCCAAGCCGAACGTCGTGGCCCCGGTCGCGAGTGCGACGAACGCCAAACAGGTCTACGAACTCGCACAGGCCGCACGGGTCCAGCTCACGCGCAACCAGGTGCTCGACCTCGACCGCGCCTCCGCCTGATCGTCGGACGTCATGGTCGAGAGGTGACCTGCGCGCTGTGTGACCGAGACGCCCGCGGACACCCGGGCGTCCGGTGGAATCGGCCGGTGACCTAGGCGGCGAGGAGTCGTTCCGCCGTGCGGCGGAGCGACGCGGCCGCCGCGATGGCGTCGCCGGCGTAGGCGCCCACCTGGGCACCGTCCAGGGCGAGGACGAGATCGTCGGCGGCGTCGCCCGGCAAGGGGTGGCCGGCCGCCTTGAAGAGGGAGACCATCTCGCCCGTCAGCCACTCGCGGTGTTCGGCGATGGTGACGCGCACGGGGTGGGTCGGGTCGCTGAACTCGGACGCCGCATTCGCGAAGGCCGAGCCTCGGAACGAGACGGTCTGGACCCGGGTGACGACCGCGTCGAGGTAGGCCTCGAGGGTCGCGCGACCGCCGTCATGGGCCTCGACGAGGGCCGCCAGCTCGGCGGCCTCGAGGTCGTGCCGACCGGCGAGGTACTCGAGCACGAGCGTGTCCTTCGCGCCGAAGTGTTTGTAGAACGTGGCCTTGGTCACCGAGGACTCGGCGATGAGACGGTCGACGCCCACGACGCGGACGCCCTCGTCGTAGAAGAGGCGGTCGGCGGTCGTGAGGACGCGGGCCCGAGCGCCGGGGACGGGGGAGTCGGCGCGAGGGCGACCAGGGAGACGCTGGACGGCCGGTTGGGGGGAATCGACCGTCACAGCGTGGCTCCTTGGGACGTCTCGGCTTAGAGCCGCGTGGGGGACGCGCGCTCCGGACCTTCTGACGACGTCCGACCAGCCGCCGACGGCGACCATCAGGGGGGATGCGGTCGTCGTCGGTGGATCGACTCTAACACCGATGAGGACAAACAGAGTTGTCTGTTTGTCCCCAAGATCGTCCCCCAATTCGGGTGCCAGCCGTTCCGAGCCGTTCACGGACGACTGCGGGGGAGGTCGCCTAGGCTCGACGTGATGAACGGCCCTGTCTCCTTCCCGCTCGACGAGGTCGAGATCTCCTTCCGCGCCACGGGCGACGCGCTCGTGAGGCGCACCGTGTTGCCCTCCGGCGTCCGCGTGCTCAGCGAGCGCATGCCGGGGGCTCGCAGCACGACCATCGGTCTGTGGGTGGCGGTCGGTTCCCGCGACGAGTCCGACGCCGAACGGGGGTCGACGCACTTCCTCGAACACCTCCTCTTCAAGGGCACGCCGACCCGCTCGGCCCTCGACATCGCCGTGGCGTTCGAGTCGGTGGGCGGCGAGCACAACGCCGCGACCGCCAAGGAGTACACCTGCTACTACGCGCGGGTGCGCGACGTCGACCTCGACGACGCGATCGACGTGCTGAGCGACATGGTGACCTCGTCGACCCTCGACCCGGCCGAGTTCGAGACCGAGCGCGGGGTGATCCTCGAAGAGCTCGCGATGGCGGACGACGATCCCGCCGACATGGCCGGTGAACGGCTGTTCGAGTCGGTCTTCGGCGACCATCCGCTCGGGCGTCCGATCGGAGGCTCACCCGAGAGCATCCGTGCCGCGGCACGCGACGACGTCGACCGGCACTACCGCGAGAACTACCGTCCCCGAGACCTCGTGGTGTCGATCGCCGGTGCCGTCGACCACGACCGCGCCCTCGACCGGTTGACGGCGGCGCTCGACCGGGCCGGGTGGCCCACCGACGCGGCGTCGCCCGTGCCCCGTCGCGACGACGCGCCCGTCGGACTCGTCGCCGGCGAACCGCTGCAGGTGATCCGTCGTCCCCTCGAGCAGGCCACCGTCCTGCTGGGCCTGCCGGGCATCTCCGTCGGGGACGACCGTCGACCCACGTTGGCCGTGTTGAACTCGGTGCTGGGCGGGGGCATGTCGTCCCGCCTGTTCCAAGAGATCCGTGAGCGCCGTGGCCTCGCCTACTCGGTCTACTCGTTCGCTCCGAGCTACTCGGACGCCGGTCTGTTCGGGCTCTACGCCGGGTGCACCCCTGCCAACGCCGGAGACGTCGCCCGCCTCATGCTCGACGAACTCGCCGGACTCGCCACCGACGGCATCACCGACGACGAGCGTCGTCGGGCCCTCGGCCAGTTGGGAGGGGCTGCAGCCCTCGCCCTCGAGGACAGCGACACCCGCATGAACCGCCTCGGTCGAGCCGAGATCTCGACGGGCGAGTTCGTCGACCTCGACACCTCCCTCGCTCGCGTCGAGGCCGTCACGTCCGACGACGTCCGATCGTTGGCGGCCCAGCTGCTCTCCGGCCCCTTGTCGACCGTCGTGGTCGGCGAGGTCGACGAGACGTCCTTCCCGGTCCCGACGACGACGTCGGGAGCGACCCCTCGATGAACCAGGAGACGACGGTGTCCCATTACCTCTACCTCGTCCGGCACGGCGAACAGCAGGACGCCGAGCACGGGCTGCCCGACGGTCCCCTGAGCGAACGGGGCAAGCGTCAGGTGCGCCTCCTCGCCGAACGGCTCGGCGGCGTTCCCTTCGACGCGGCGTGGCACTCGCCCCTCGAGCGTGCCGAAGAGACGGCCGCCATCATGACCGAGCGCATGCCGGCGCTCGAGTCGCAGCCCTCGACCCTCCTCTTCGACTGCGTGCCGTCCGGACCGACGTCCGACATGCCGTCGTCGTACAAGCCGTTCTTCGGCGGGGTCACCGACGAGCAGATCGAGGCCGGGCAGGCCCAGATGGCCGACGCCGTCGCCGAGTGGCTCACCCCGGCCCGAGAGGACCGCCACGACCTGCTCATCACGCACAACTTCGTGATCGGATGGTTCGTCCGCGAGGTGTTCGGGGCGCCCGACTGGCGGTGGATGGGCGTCAACCAGGCCAACGCGGGGTTGACGATCATCCGGGTGCGATCGGCGAAGCCACCCGAGCTCGTGACGCACAACGACCTCGGCCACCTTCCGGTCGAGCTGCGCACCGGTCTTCCCGTCGAACAGCCTTTCTGACCCGTCGTCCGCCCGGGCCGCCTCTCGTCAGGCGGGGCCGTGCGGGGTCCCGGCCCGGACGATCTTGCCGTACCAGGTCGTCGCATTCGGATTCGCGTTGTACGGCTCGATCGTCCCGTACCCCGCGCTGCGGTACAACCCTCCGGCAGCCGCCAGGCTGTCGTTCGTGTCGAGGACGATCTCGTCGGCACCGAGAGCAGAGGCCCGACGTTCGAGCTCGTCGAGAAGGGCCCGCCCGAGTCCCTGCCCCCGACCGGTGGGACGCACGTAGAGGTGCTTGACCTCGTACCGCACGGCCCCCGAGGCCGAGGGGGCGATGAGTCGGATGCCTCCGCACGCGGACGGCTCGGCGGCCCGGCCGGGGTCCGAGTCGGCCGTCTCGCCGTCGACGACGACGAACACGCCGCCCGGGGGAACGAAGGCCGTGGCGTCGGGCAGGGTCGTGGTGTAGCTCCCCTGTGCCGAGGGGAACGTGTTCTCGCGCTCGGTGAAGTACTCGGTCAGGAGGGCGGCGGCATCGGGGGAGGAGACGCTCGTCTCGCGGAACCGGGGCATGCCCTCCATGGTAGGTCGGGGTTCCGCCCTCGTCCGTCCGGGTGCCCCCGGTAGATTGGACGGCATGACTTCGCGCATCGCCGTGGTGGGAGCCACCGGCACCCTCGGCTCGTTCATCGTCGATCTCGTCGAGCGCACCCCGGGCCTCGAGCTCCACGCCGGTCTCTCGTCCCGTGACGATCTCGACGACGTCCTCGGAGCCGACCTCGTCATCGACGTCACGCACCCGGCCGTCAGTCCGGGGATCGTCGAGCACGTCGTCCGCGCCGGCATCCCGGTGCTCGTCGGCACCTCGGGCTACAACGCCGAACGGCTGGCCCGTCTCGCGACGGTCGTCGCCGACGCGGGTGGTCCCGGCGTCCTGGTGGTGCCGAACTTCTCGATCGGCTCGGTCCTCGCGACCCGGTTCGCCACTCTGGCGGCGCGATTCTACGAGTCCGTCGAGATCGTCGAGGCACACCACCAGGGCAAGGTCGACTCGCCCTCGGGCACGGCCGTCCGCACGGCCGAACTCATCGCCGAGGCCCGCCGCGACCTCGGCCCGGTGTCGGCACCGCACGCTGACCAGCGGGCCAGGGGGCAGCAGGTGGCGAGCGTGCCGGTGCACAGCATGCGCCTGCGCGGCATCGTCGCGAAACAGGAGGTCGTCTTCGGCGGAGAGGGCGAGACCCTCACGCTCACGCACGACACGCTCTCGCAGCGCGCCTACGAGCAGGGGCTCCGCGTCGCCATCGAGGCCGCCCTCGGCGTCACCGGGGTCGTCGTGGGTCTCGACGCCGTCCTGCCCCTCGAGTCGTGAAGGGACGTACTGCGGCGCTCCTCATGGCGCTGCTCCTGCTGCTCTACGTCGTGCTGGTCGGTCAACGGGCCGTGCTGTTCCTGTCGACCGGCGAGCCGGTGGCGATCGCGCTCGGCGTCGCCCTGCTCGTCCTTCCCCTCCTGGGGCTCTTCGCCCTCGTGGTCGAACTGCGCTTCGGCCTCCGCACGCAGCAGATCGTCCGACAGCTCGCCGACGAGGGCGCGCTGCCGGTCGACGACCTGCCGCGCCGCACCTCCGGTCGGTACGAGCGGGAGGCGGCGGACGCCGCGTTCCCGGCCTACAAGACGGCCGTCGAGGCGGCGCCCGACGACTGGCGGGCGTGGTTCCGGCTCGGCCTGGCCTACGACGCCTGCGGCGATCGCCGACGGGCCCGTCAAGCCCTGCGTTGGGCCATCAAGCTCCGACGCGAGACGACCGACTGAGCACGCCGGCCCGGTTCGGCCGAGTGGTCAGAGTGCGTCGACGAACGCCGTCAGTGCGTCCTCGACCGTGCGGTGCTGGAACACGAAACGGTCGCGCTCGAGCGCCTCGGGCACGACCTGCTGGCTGGGCAGCAGCATCTCGCGCCCGGCCTCCTGCATGGCGGTCGAGATGACGACCTCGGGCACGCCCAGCAGGTAGGGGCGGTGCAGGTCGGCGGCCAGGGTCCGCGTGATCAGGTCGCTCGTCGCCGGCGTGGGGCCGACCAGGTTCACGGGGCCCGAGACGGACGACGTGAGCAGGTGCACGATCGCGGCGGCCTCGTCGTGCAGGCTGATCCAGGGCCAGAACTGGTCGCCGGTACCCAGTCGCGAGCCCAGGCCCAGCTTGGTGAGGGGCAGCAGGGGCTTGAGCGCGCCTCCTCCGGGGCCGATCACGATGCCGGTCCGCAGCGTGACGACGCGCGTGGCCTCGGGGGCCTTCTCGGCGGCGGCCTCCCAGGCGACGACGACGTCGCTGAGGAATCCCTCACCCCGGCCGCTCGCCTCGGTCAGGCGTTCGCCGGGACGGTCGCCGTAGACGCCGACGGCCGAGCCGCTGAGGAACGTCGCGGGTGGTGTCGAGGCCGCCGCCATGCCGTCGACGAGCGTCGACGTCGCGGCGAGGCGCGATTCGAGGATGTCGCGCTTGTACCCGGCCGTCCAGGGCAGACGACCCAAGGAGGCGCCGGCCAGGTTCACGACGGCGTCCGCGCGGGCGATCAGGTCGTGGTCGACGATGCCGGCACTCGGCACCCAGGTGTACTCGTCCTCGGCTCGGGGTTCGTGACGCACCAACGAGAGCGGACGGTGGCCTGCCTCGCGCAGCTGGCGGGTGAGTTCGGTGCCGATCATGCCGCTGGCGCCGGAGATCAGGACGGTGAGTGCGTCGGTCATGGGGACACCGTATTCCGGCCCGCTGGGGGAGCGTCCGCCGGCGGCCACGGTGCTTCCCGGCGGGGGCGCCCTGCGAGGTAGAGTCGACGCCGTGCCCGAGACCGAAGCCACCCCCGCCGTGCCCTCCGCCAAGACCCCCGAGTTCCGCTCCGACGTCACCGTCGAGTTGGTCCGCTCGAGCGCCCACGACTCCGACGTGCTGTTCGCGGCCCGGGTCTCCACCATGGGTGAGCTGACCCTCGACGGCGCCCAGGCATCGGCCGACGGTGCCCAGGCGACCAAGGGTGCCGGTCTCATCAACTACCTGATGCGCGATCGCCACGGCTCGCCGTTCGAGCACAACTCGATGACCTTCTACGTGCAAGCGCCGATCTTCGTGTTCCGCGAGTTCATGCGTCACCGCATGGCGAGCTACAACGAAGAGAGCGGTCGTTACCGCGAGCTCAACCCCGTCTTCTACGTGCCCGCCCCCACCCGCAACCTGCAGCAGGTCGGCAAGCCCGGCGCGTACGACTTCCTGCCCGGCACGCCCGAGCAGTCCGCCCTGGTCGACGAGGCCACCCGCGCCGCGTCGGTCCAGGCGTTCGAGGCGTACCAGCGCATGCTCGACGCCGGCATCGCCCGTGAGGTCGCGCGCATCGTGCTGCCGTTGAACATCTACTCGTCGATGTACGTGACCGTGAACGCCCGGTCCCTGATGAACTTCCTCAGCCTCCGCACCAAGCGCGAGGGCACCCACTTCCCCTCCTTCCCGCAGCGTGAGATCGAGATGTGCGCCGAGAAGATGGAAGACCTCTGGGCCGAGCTCATGCCCCTCACCTACGCGGCATTCGGGGCGAACGGGCGCGTCGCCCCCTGACGGCGGTCCTCGCCGACGCGACCCGCGCCTCCTGACCGGGGCGTCGGACGCGGCGCGGGGAGGTCGGGCCCGACGCGAGACAGTACGCTGGAGGGCGTGTCGAACATCAGCAACCCCTTCGGTCAGGTCCTCGTCGCCCTCGTGACGCCGTTCACCGCTGACGGCGAGGTCGACTGGCCGGCCGTCGAGAAGCACATCGACGACTGCATCACCGCGGGGGCCGACGGCATCGTCGTCACCGGCACCACGGGCGAGACCAGCACCCTGACCGACCCCGAGAAGCTCCGTCTCGTCGAGGTGGGCAAGTCGGTGGCCGCCGGCCGGGCCAAGATCATCACGGGTGGCGGGTCCAACGAGACCGCGCACGCCATCCAGCTCTACAAGGCCAGCGAGAAGGCCGGCGCCGACGGCGTCATGATCGTCACCCCCTACTACAACAAGCCCACGCAGGCCGGTGTGCTGACGCACTTCCGCATGATCGCCGATGCGACCGACCTGCCGGTCATCCTGTACGACATCCCCGGCCGCACCGGCATCCCGATCAAGTACGAGACCCTGCTCCGGGCCGCCAAGCACCCCAACATCGTCGCGGTGAAGGACGCCAAGGGCGACTTCGCCGAGGTCAGTCGTGTCCTCAACCAGACCGACCTGCTCTACTTCTCGGGCGACGACGCGAACGTGCTGCCGCACCTGGCCATCGGCGCCTCGGGCCTCATCGGCGTCACCGCGAACATCGCTGCAGCCCCGTACCGCACCATCGTCGACGCCGTGAACGCCGGCGACCTGCACACGGCGACCGAGGCGCACCAGATGCTCGAACCCCTCGTCCGCGCCGTCATGACCCACGTGCCCGGCACCGTCGCGGCGAAGTACATCCTGCACGGCCTCGGTCGCATCTCGAGCCCCCGGGTGCGCCTGCCCCTGGTCGGCCCGGAAGACAGCGAGGCCGCTCTCATCGAAGACGAACTGTCGCACGTCGGGTCCATCCCCGGCCTCGACCTCAGCCGCTTCCGGCCCGACCGCAACGCGGCGGCCGGCGGTGCGCTGCCCAAGGTGCACGGCACCACGCGCTGACCTCCTGATCCCCGCCGACGACGACGTCGGCCGCACACCTCCCGCACACAGGGGCACGAGCCCCACCCCAACCGAAGGAACAGATGCCCACGACAATTCACGCTCCCCGAGAACTCGCCAAGGGCACGCTCCGCGTGATCCCCGTCGGCGGTCTCGGCGAGATCGGCCGCAACATGACGGTCTACGAGATCGACGGCAAGCTGCTGATCGTCGACTGCGGCGTGCTCTTCCCCGAAGAGCACCAGCCCGGAGTCGACCTGATCCTTCCCGACTTCTCGCCCATCCGCGATCGCCTCGACGACATCCTGGCCGTCGTGCTCACGCACGGGCACGAGGACCACATCGGTGCCGTGCCCTACCTGCTGCGCCTCCGTAAGGACATCCCGCTCATCGGCTCGCAGCTGACGCTCGCGCTGATCGAGGCGAAGCTCAAAGAGCACCGCATCACGCCGTACACCCTCGCCGTCAAAGAGGGCGGGCGTGAGTCGCTCGGGCCGTACGACCTCGAGTTCATCGCGGTCAACCACTCGATCCCGGACGCCCTCGCGGTCGCCATCCGCACCTCGGCGGGCACCGTGCTCCACACCGGCGACTTCAAGATGGACCAGCTGCCGCTCGACGACCGCATCACCGACCTGCGGGCGTTCGCCCGCCTCGGTGAAGAGGGCGTCGACCTGTTCCTGCCCGACTCGACGAACGCCGACGTGCCCGGGTTCACCGCGCTCGAGCGGGACATCGGGCCCGTGCTCGACGACGTGATCCGCCGGGCTCCCCGCCGCGTGGTCGTCGCGAGCTTCTCGAGCCACGTGCACCGCGTCCAGCAGGTGCTCGACGCGGCCCACGCCAACGGCCGCCGTGTCGCCTTCATGGGGCGCTCGATGGTGCGCAACATGGGCATCGCCGCCGACCTGGGCTACCTCAAGGTGCCGGACGGCGTCCTGATCGACGCCAAGAAGGCGAAGGACCTTCCCGACGACCGCATCGTCTACATGAGCACCGGGTCGCAGGGCGAGCCGATGGCCGTCCTCGCCCGCATGGCGAACCTCGAGCACCAGATCGAGATCGGCGCGGACGACACGATCATCCTCGCGTCGAGCCTGATCCCCGGCAACGAGAACGCGGTCTACCGCGTCATCGACGGCCTCACGAAGCTCGGGGCCAAGGTCGTCCACAAGGGCAACGCCAAGGTGCACGTCTCGGGGCACGCCTCCGCCGGCGAGCTGCTGTACTGCTACAACATCCTGCGACCGAAGAACGTCATGCCGGTCCACGGCGAGCACCGTCACCTCTACGCCAACGCGGCGCTGGCGGTCCGGACCGGTGTGCCGCAGAAGAACACCATCCTCGGCGAGGACGGCATCGTCGTCGACCTGCGCGACGGCGTCGCCGAGGTCGTCGGCCAGCTCGACATCGGCTACGTCTACGTCGACGGCTCGACCGTCGGCGAGATCACCGACGCCGATCTGAAGGACCGCCGCATCCTGAGCGAAGAAGGCTTCATCTCGGTCTTCATCGCCATGGACGCGTCGACGGGCCGTGTCGTCGTCGGGCCCGAGATCCAGTCGCGCGGCTTCGCCGAAGACGAACGGGTGTTCGACGACGTCAAGCCGAAGATCATCGCAGCCCTCACCGAGGCCGCCGAGAACGGCACACGAGACACGCACGCCTTCAGCCAGGTCGTGCGTCGCACGGTCGGCCGGTGGGTGAACACGCAGCACCGTCGTCGTCCGATGATCGTGCCGGTGGTCATCAGCGCCTGAGCCACGAGTTCACGACGACGGCCCGCGGGGGAGACCCGGCGGGCCGTCGTCGTCCCCGGGGCCGGTCCCGGGCCGCCCCGATCCCCGCGGAGGAGATCTCATGCTCCCGATCATCCTCCGGGGTGAGGCGGTGACGCGCCTGGCCTCGCTACGGTGACGTCTGACACGTCAGTACATCGACCGGGGGTAGCCGTGCGCATCGCCAAAGTCTGGGTCTTCCCGATCCTGCGCATCCTGATCTTCGTCGCCATCGCGGCGGCACTCGTCAAGCTCGCGTTCTTCGCGGCCCCGGCTGCCGGTGACGACACCGTCGCCGTCCCGACCGGCGAGCTCGTCGAGCCGCAGATCGCGGTGGCCGTCGGCACGATCACCAACGACGTGTCCGTCGACGCGACCGTGGTCGCCGACCCGGCGGCTCCCGTGCCCGCGACGCTCGCGGGCACGGTCACCGGCGTCGACGTCGTCAAGGGGCAGGCGGTCGCCGCGGGCGACCGGCTCGCGACACTCCGGTCCGAGACGCCACAAGAGCCCCTCGTGGCCGCCGACGGCACCGTGACCGAGCGCAAGCCGATCGTCAAGACGGCCGTCATCACGTCACCGGTGGCCGGGACGATCACGTCGGTCGCCGTGATCAAGGACCAGACGGTCGTCGTGGGTGACGCGGTCGCGCAGGTCGCGCCTCCGACGTTCCACGTGACGGGATCACTCGCCGCGGACCAGCTGTACCGTCTGGTCAGTCGGCCGGCCGAGGGGTCCGTCGCCATCACCGGGGGGCCGGCGCCGTTCCCGTGCACGGCGCTCACCGTCGGGGGGAGCACCTCGTCGTCCGCGGGGCCGGACGACGGCGGGGAGGCCGGTGCGCCGACGGGGGACTCGTCGGGACAGAGCGTCTCCTGCGTCGTGCCGGGCGACGTCACCGTGTTCAGCGGACTCGCCGCCAGGCTGACCATCCCTGCCGGTGTCGCCACGGACGTCCTGACCGTGCCCCTCACGGCTGTGGAGGGCGCGGCGGGCAAGGGCGTCGTCTCGGTCGTCGGAGCGGACGGCTCCACCGAGAAGCGCGACATCACGCTCGGCATCAACGACGGCACGATCGTCGAGGTCACCGGCGGCCTGGCCGAGGGCGACCTGGTGCTCGAGTTCGTCCCGGGCGCCGCTGCGGCGCCGCAGGGTGACTGCGTCGACCCCGCCACGGGCGCGGACCTCTGCAGCTGATGGCCCTGATCAGGCTCGAGGCGGTCACCAAGACGGTGCCGCTCGCCGATGACCGGACACTGGACATCCTGACGGGCGTCGACCTCGAGGTGGACGCGGGCGAGCACGTCAGCATCGTGGGGCGTTCGGGGTCGGGCAAGTCGACGTTGCTCAACATCCTCGGTCTCATCGACGAGCCCACCACGGGGACGCACTGGTTCGACGACGTCGACGTGCGCGCGATCCGGCGCGGTCGGCGCGATCGGCTGAGGGGCGCCCAGGTCGGGTTCATCTTCCAGCAGTTCAACCTGCTGCAAGGGCGCACGGCACTCGAGAACGTCATGACCCCGCTGCTCTACTCGTCGGGTGCCGAGTTCTGGCGTCGGCGGTCCATCGCGGGCGAGATGCTGGAGCGCGTGGGTCTCGGTCACCGGGCCGACTCCATGCCCCATCGCCTGTCGGGCGGCGAACAGCAGCGCGTGGCGATCGCCCGCTCGCTCGTCCGCCGGCCGCGCGTCATCCTCGCCGACGAACCGACCGGTGCGCTCGACGTCGAGACGGGCGCGGGGGTGATGACGCTGCTCGACGGCATCGCGACCGAGAACGAGGCGGCCCTGGTGACGATCACCCACGATCTCGCGGTCGCCGCGCGCGCCTCGAGGCATTACCGGCTCGACGAGGGTGTCCTCTCGGCATCGGCCGACGGAGCTCTCCGGACACCGACGCCGACGTCGTCGCCCGTCGCGTCGACGTCGTCCCCCCGCGACGAGGTCGACGCGTGAGGCGTGTGGTGGCCGACGTGGTGGGGGCCGTCGCCGAGGCCTGGGCCGAACTGCGCGTCAACAAGCTCCGCGTGCTGCTCAGCCTGATCGGGGTGGCCGTCGCCGTCGCGGCCCTGACCGGCGTGGTCGCCCTCGGCGGGCTCGCCGAGCAGTCCTCCCGCGAGAACGCCGAGCGGTTCGGTGGCCGTCCCGCGAACTACTACGTCAACGCCTATTCCGACGGCGCCACGTCGCCGAGCACCGAGGCGATCGCGGACGCCTTCGCCACGACGACGGCACGCTACGGGATCGAGCAGACCAGCCGCGTCGTGTACGGCAATCGAGCCGTCCAGCTGCCGGACGGTGTGACCGAGGTCGGGGCCGTCACGGTCGACGTCCCCTACGGCGAGATGCACCGGGTCGTCATGACGGAGGGGTCGTGGTTCACGGACGGGGACGCGTCACGTCTCGCGCCGCCCGTCATCGTCAACGAGGTGCTCTGGCGGCAGCTCGGCTCCCCGCCGTTGTCGTCGCATCCGACCTTGCTGGTCCGGGGGTCGGACTCGGCGACGCTCGTCGTCACCGGAGTCTCGGCGGCGACCGAGTACGACGGCCCGCAGATGTACCTGCTGCCGATCACCGACTACGACCTCGCCCTGGCGAGCTACGGCGCCGAGACCCCGCAGTACGAGATGTGGCTGCCGCCCGAGACCAGCGATGCCCTGAGCGCTCAGGTGGCGTCCGACATGGGGGCGAGCCTCGGCGACGACGTGCAGGTCGACGTGTCACGACAGGACTACGCCGCCGGCGGCGACGCCGACCCCTTCGGTCCCATCAAGCTGATCATCACGGGGGTCGGCGTGCTGGTGTTGCTCCTCGGCGGTCTCGGCCTCGTCAACATCGCGCTCGTGACGGTCCGTCAGCGCATCCGCGAGATCGGCGTGCGTCGGTCCTTCGGGGCCACGGCTCCCCGGGTCTTCTTCTCGGTCATGCTCGAGAGCGTCGTCGGCACGGTCGTGGCGGGCGCCGCGGGCGTCATGGTGGCCGTCCTCGTCGTCGAGAACCCGACGGTGCAGGGTTACATCGCCCAGGGCGCCGTCAGCGATCTCCCCCCGTTCCCTGTCGAGGCGGCGCTGATCGGCCTGGCATCGGCAACGGCCATCGGGGCGGTGGCCGGTCTGCTGCCGGCTCTCGTGGCGATCCGTGTCAAAGTGATCGACGCCATCCGCTACTGACACACACCGGAGCACCTGCGGCCGCTGTCGGTGCTGAGAGGTACCTTGGAGCCCATGGCCACGCCCACCAAGTCGACCGCGCGCGCGCGCTCGTCGTCGCGAGCGTCGCAGACCTCCGGCGCCACGAAGGCGACCAAGAAACTGCCCGCACCCCGCCAGCCCGACCCGGTCCGCGAGGGTCCGGGGCCGTTCGTCGCGGCATGGATGGGGCTCGCACACCTGACCGGCGGCGCGTTCCGGCTCCTGGGCAAGGAGTCCTTGGCGAAAGACGAGCGACGGGACGGCGTGCCCTTCCTGCTCGTCCTGCTCGCGATCGCCGGGGCGGTCGTCGAGTGGCTGAACCCGACCAGCCCCGTCGCGATCGGATTCGACGCCTACACGTTCGGCGGGCTCGTGGGACGCGTCGCCTACGCCCTGCCGGTCATCATGGTCCTCTTCGCGGGCTGGCTCTTCCGTCACCCGGCATCCGTTCACGACAACACGCGCATCGGCATCGGACTCGGCCTCTCGATCGTCTCGATCAGTGCGCTGTGCCACATCTTCGGCGGGCAGCCCGAAGCCGCAGCAGGGCTCCGCGCCCTCGCCACGGGTGGTGGCGTGCTGGGCTGGGTCGTCGCCTCCTGGCTCGTGGCCCTCGCCACCGAATGGGTCGCGGTCCCTCTGGTGGTCGTCCTGCTGGCGTTCTCGCTGCTGATCATCACCAAGACCCCGCCGAACCGCATCCACCGTCGGCTCGGCGAGCTCTACTCCTACCTCTTCGGTGAGACGACCTCGGCGGCGGCCGGGGCCGACGGTGATCCCGACCTCGTCGACCTGGCCGAGTCCGAGTCGCTGCCCTGGTGGCGGCGGAACAAGGATCAGCGCGAGGACGACCCCGCGTACGACACCCCGCTGGTGAAACCGGACGAGTCCTCCTCCACCGACACGCTCGGGCGCCGTCGACGGAAGAAGCCCGTCTTCGAGCCGGGCGTGGACGACGGGGGCAGTGCTGCCGCGGCGGGTGCGGCAGGGGCCGCCGCGCCGACGACGGCTCCGACCGACGTCTTCTCCGCCGACCTCCTCGGCGATCTCGATCGGGCAGAGGACGCCGTCCGTGCCCAGGGGTTCGACGTCCCGTCCGTTCAGCCCACCGCGGCGACCACGGTGCTCCCGGTCGTTCCGTCCGAGCCCGTCGGCGAGAGCGACGCAGCGGCCGACTTCCTGGCGGTCGACCCCGACGAGGCTGCACCGCCCTCTCTCGACGAGGTCGACGACGGTGCCGAGAGCGCCCCGTATCGTCTCCCGGCCGCCTCGAGTCTGTCGGTGGGCGAGCCCGCGAAGGCGCGCAGCGAGGCGAACGACGCGATCGTGGCCGCCATCAGCCAAGTGCTCGACCAGTTCAACGTCGACGCCAAGGTGACCGGCCTCAAGCGCGGTCCGACCGTCACGCGTTACGAGATCGAACTCGGCCCCGGCGTCAAGGTCGAGCGGGTCACCGCCCTGACCAAGAACCTCGCCTACGCGGTGGCCTCCAACGAGGTACGCATCCTGTCCCCGATCCCCGGCAAGAGCGCGATCGGCGTCGAGATCCCCAACACCGACAAAGAGATCGTCGCCCTCGGCGACGTCCTGCGGTCCTCAGCGGCGAGCAAGAGCGTCCACCCGCTGACCATCGGCGTCGGCAAGGACGTCGAGGGGGGCTACGTCGTGGCCAACCTGGCCAAGATGCCGCACCTCCTCGTGGCCGGCGCCACCGGGTCGGGCAAGTCCAGCTTCATCAACTCGATGATCACCTCGTTGTTGATGCGCGCGAAGCCGACCGACGTCCGCATGGTGCTGATCGACCCCAAGCGGGTCGAGCTCTCGATCTACGCCGGCGTGCCGCACCTGATCACGCCCATCATCACGAACCCCAAGAAGGCCGCCGAGGCCTTGCAATGGGTCGTCAAAGAGATGGACATGAGGTACGACGACCTCGCCAGCTTCGGCTTCCGACACATCGACGACTTCAACCGTGCCGTCGTCGGCGGCGAGATCGTCCTCCCCGCCGGCAGTCAGCGCAAGCTCAAGCCGTACCCCTACCTCCTCGTGGTCGTCGACGAGCTGGCCGACCTCATGATGGTGGCTCCGCGCGACGTCGAGGACAGCATCGTCCGCATCACCCAGCTCGCCCGTGCCTCCGGAATTCACCTGGTCCTCGCCACGCAACGCCCCTCGGTCGACGTCGTGACCGGACTCATCAAGGCGAACGTCCCCTCCCGGTTCGCGTTCGCCGTCTCGAGCGTCACCGACTCGCGGGTGATCCTCGACCAGCCCGGGGCCGACAAGCTCATCGGTCAGGGTGACGGGCTGTTCCTCCCCATGGGTGCCTCAAAGGCCATGCGCGTCCAGGGCGCCTGGGTGCAAGAGAACGAGATCGCCCAGGTCGTGGCCCACGTCACCCGCCAGGCGCGTCCCGACTATCGTCCCGACGTCGCCGCGGTGGTCGAGAAGCGCGAGATCGACGGTGACATCGGTGACGATCTCGAGCTGCTCCTCGCGGCGGCCGAGCTCGTGGTCAGCACACAGTTCGGTTCGACGTCGATGCTCCAACGCAAGCTGCGCGTCGGGTTCGCCAAGGCGGGCCGCCTCATGGACCTCATGGAATCGCGCGACATCGTCGGTCCGTCCGAAGGGTCGAAGGCTCGCGACGTGCTCGTCACGACCGAGCAGCTCCCCGGCGTGCTCGCGAAGCTGCGCGGCGGTGACGCGGCCCCCGAGACCGGCGCCGGTCGCACCTCCTCGGGTTCGGCCTCCGCCTCGCGGGGCGACGCCGGAGACTACGACGGCGACCCGGTCGAGGCCATGACCCGTGGGTACGCGGAAGACGACGACGCCGGAAGCGAAGACGCCTGGCACCTGACGGGCAGGGAGTAGAGCATGAGCCACGACGACGACGCCGCCGCCCGCCCGCCCGCCCCGCGTTCGGCCTTCTCGTTCCACGGACGGGTGGCCTCGAAAGGGCCCGGGCCGGCCAGCACCGCCAACATCGCGAACGTCATCACGGTCGTCCGCATCCTCATGGCCCCGTTGTTCATCGCCTGGTTGCTGATCGACGACGGGGCGGATGGTTCGCTCCGTGTCTGGGCTGCTGTGTTGTTCGTCGTGGCGATCCTGACCGACAGCCTCGACGGCATGCTGGCCCGTGGCCTCGACCTCGTGACCGACTTCGGCAAGATCGTCGATCCGATAGCCGACAAGGTGTTGATCGGCGGAGCGCTCGTCTCGCTCACGATCCTGGGCGAGCTGCCGTGGTGGGTCACCGCTCTCATCCTCGTCCGCGAGGTCGGCATCACCGTCTACCGTTTCGCCGTGCTGCGTGATCGTGTGATCCCGGCGTCCCGCGGCGGCAAGGTCAAGACGGTGCTGCAAGCGGCCGCGGTCACCCTGGCACTCTTCCCCCTCTGGAACGTCGTCGGCGAAGGCATGCACTGGGTCAACGGCGTGCTGATGACCGCGGCAACGGTCGCCACCCTCGTCTCCGGGGCGGACTACATGCGCGTCGCGATGAGGCACGGGCGGGCCGCCGCGTGACCACGGCTGCCGACCTCGTGGCCGAGTTGACGAGCAGGGGTCTCACGGTCGCCGTCGCCGAGTCCCTGACCGGCGGCGCCCTGGTCGCCGAGCTCGTGTCCGTGCCCGGGGCCTCGGCCGTCGTCCTGGGAGGGGTGGTCGCTTACCAGACGGAGCTCAAGCACACGTTGCTCGGCGTCGATGCAGGACTGCTCGCACGACACGGGCCGGTGCATCCCGACGTGGCCGCGTCCATGGCCGTCGGGGTACGGGACCGGCTGACGACGGGCGGCCACCCGGCCGACATCGGTCTCGCGACCACCGGCGTCGCCGGCCCCGACCCCCAGGGCGGACACGCACCCGGAACGGTCTTCGTCGGTCTGGCGGTACCTGGCGACGTCCGCGTCGCCGAGCTCACGCTCGCGGGCGACCGGCAGGCCATCCGAAACGCCACGGTCTCCGAATCCCTCACAGCACTCGATCGATGGCTGGTCGAGACGAGGGAATAGCCGGCGTTTCGGTCTCGTTACATCTCTCGAGTTCACAACAGGTGCACAGTCCCCGATGGCTACAGTCGTGGTCAGTCGGTCCGAGCACCATCCGCCGTCCCCCATCTGCAATCATCCCGTCAGATGGGTCGTCCCCGAAGGAGGGTCCCATGGTCCTGGTACGTCAAGAAATCGGCGACGTCCTTCGCGACTTCCGTCTGCAGAAGGGTCGCACGCTCCGTCAGGTCGCGAGCAAGGCCAGCGTCGCCCTCGGCTACCTGAGCGAGGTCGAGCGGGGCCAGAAAGAAGCGAGCTCAGAGATCCTCGCTTCCGTCGCGGACGCCCTCGAGACGCCCATCTCGGTCATCATGCGTGAGGTCGGTGACCGCATGGCCGTCATCGAGGGGCTCAACCCGATCCCCGACACCCTTCCGGACGACCTCGTCGCCGAGTTCGACTCCGACCTCGCGGTCCGCTGACCATCCGTCGTCGCCACGAACGCCCCCGGCTCGCGCCGGGGGCGTTCGTCGTCCAGGGTACCCTCGTCTGATGCGCAAGAGCGAGTTCGCCCGGGCCGTCGAGGACGAGTTCGGAGAAGCCTACGGTCGGGTGGTCACCCGGGACCTCGTCATCCAGTCGCTCGGTGACAGGACCGCCGACCAGGCGATCGCGCAGGGGGAATCGCCCCGCGACGTGTGGCTCGCACTCTGCGAGGCCGAGGGCGTCCCGGAGTCCCGTCGGTACGGTGTCGGGCTGCCCGAGCCGACGAGCTGAGCCGCTGCTCGCTCGGGCGTGTGTTCGACACGCCGGAGGCGATGGGTCGAACACGTGTTCGGACGGGTGGTAGCGTCCTCCACAGGGACGTCGACGATCGAGTTCTGCACGTCGGGCAGTCACCGCCACCGCGATGTCGGGGGTGGCCCGTAGCGTTTCTCGCATCGACGTCCCGCGTCACCGGCACCTGCCGGCGACACCAGCCTTGTCGTAGCGACGACGACCCTGCACCACCGGTCGACGTGGACGCGACAGCCTACAGGCGCACGGACGACCACCACGAAGGAGAAAGACATGCCCTCAGCCGAAAACCGCGAGAAGGCCCTCGAGACGGCTCTCGCCCAGATCGACCGACAGTTCGGCAAGGGCGCCGTCATGCGCCTCGGCAGCGACGAGCGTGCTCCCGTGGCGGTGATCCCGACCGGCTCGATCGCTCTCGACGTCGCTCTCGGCATCGGTGGCATCCCCCGTGGCCGCATCGTCGAGATCTACGGTCCCGAGTCGTCGGGTAAGACGACCCTGACCCTGCATGCCATCGCCAACGCGCAGCGCAACGGCGGCATCGCCGCCTTCATCGACGCCGAGCACGCCCTCGACCCCGAGTACGCCAAGAAACTCGGCGTCGACATCGACGCCCTGCTCGTGTCGCAGCCCGACACCGGCGAGCAGGCGCTCGAGATCGCCGACATGCTGGTCCGTTCGGGGTCGATCGACCTCGTCGTCATCGACTCGGTCGCCGCCCTCGTACCGCGTGCCGAGATCGAGGGCGAGATGGGCGACTCACACGTCGGTCTGCAGGCTCGCCTCATGTCTCAGGCGTTGCGCAAGTTGACCGGTGGACTCAGCCAGACCGGCACCACGATGATCTTCATCAACCAGCTGCGCGAGAAGATCGGTGTCTTCTTCGGTAGCCCTGAGACGACGGCCGGCGGAAAGGCGCTCAAGTTCTACGCGTCCGTGCGTCTCGACATCCGCCGCATCGAGACCCTGAAGGACGGTACCGACGCGGTCGGCAACCGCACTCGCGTCAAGGTCGTCAAGAACAAGATGGCGCCGCCCTTCAAGCAGGCCGAGTTCGACATCCTCTACGGTGTGGGCATCTCGCGCGAGGGCAGCCTCATCGACTTCGGTGTGGAGCACGGCATCGTCCGCAAGTCGGGTGCCTGGTACACGTACGACGGCGACCAGCTCGGTCAGGGCAAAGAGAACTCGCGGAACTTCCTCATCAAGAACGCAGCCATCGCTCAAGAGATCGAGCAGAAGATCCTCGCCAAGCTCGGAGTCGGCGGTGCCAAGCCCGTCGAGGCACCCGTCGAATCGATCGAGGCGAAGATCGCCGCTCGAAAGGGCGCATGACGTCGCGCGACGACGACGCCACAGGGGCGGGTCCGACTGACGACAACAGGCGGCTCGCGCCGGTCACGCCCCTCTTCGGTGCTTCGACCGGATCGCCGTCGTCCGATGCGAGGGTCGACCCTGTGGCCCCGGATGGCCCGTCTCACGGTACCGAAGCCGTCCTGACGGCCATCAGCGCCCACTGGGTGGGCGACGCGTCCCCGCTGGCTTCGGGGGCCGACCACCCGTCTGCCCGAGGTTCTCGGGCGGGCGCGGCCGGGCGTCCCAAGGCGACGGGGTTCGACGATCAGTCCGACGGTGGGCCGGAGGACCGAGAAGCGCAACAGCGACGGGCGGAGAACGTCAGTCTGCATGCCCTCTCGCGCCGTGGTGTGTCCTCGTTCGAGATGGAGAAGCTGCTCCGCTCTCGCGACCTCGACGAATCGGTCGTCGCCGACGAGATCGCTCGTCTCGAGCGGGTGGGTCTCCTCGACGACAGCGAACTCGCCGCGACCCTGGTCCGGTCGAAGCAAGAGCGTAAGGGACTGGGCCGCGGGGCTGTCACGTCCGAACTCCGCGCCCGCGGCATCGACCCGTCGATCATCGACGAGGCCCTGTCCGACACGGACGACGACGAAGAGCAAGAACGTGCCGACGAATGGGCTCGCAAACGGGCCGGTTCGCTGCGCGGGCTCGACCGCGAGACGGCCGAGCGTCGCCTGAACGGGTATCTGATGCGCCGCGGGTACCGCTCCGAGGTCGTCCGCCGTGCCGTCGAGAAGGCCCTGCCCCGGGGTGGCAGCGGTCGCGGCGGCGTCCGCTTCGAGTGATCGGCTCGGGGGTGGCGGCGATCTACACTGAGTCACCATGACGACGGTCGCCACCACCCGCATCCCCTCGGCCGTCGACGGCCCGGCCCGCACGTACGAGGTCCGTACCTTCGGGTGCCAGATGAACGTCCACGACTCCGAGCGGTTGAGTGGTTCGCTCGAGGCGGCCGGCTACGTGGCCGCCGACGGAGCGGAGGCCGACATCGTCGTCATCAACACCTGCGCAGTGCGTGAGAACGCCGACAAGAAGCTCTACGGCACGCTGGGGACCCTCGCCGGCCTGAAGAAGAAGCGCGAAGGCATGCAGATCGCCGTCGGCGGGTGCCTGGCTCAGAAAGACAAAGACGTCATCCTCGACAGGGCGCCGTGGGTCGACGTGGTCTTCGGTACGCACAACATGGGTGCCCTGCCGACACTGCTCGAACGCGCGCGGCACAACGACGAGGCTCAGCTGGAGATCCTCGAGGCGCTCGACGTCTTCCCTTCGACCTTGCCGACCAAGCGCGACTCCACACACAGCGGTTGGGTCTCGATCTCGGTCGGCTGCAACAACACCTGTACTTTCTGCATCGTCCCCTCTCTTCGGGGCAAGGAGAAGGACCGCCGACCCGGCGACATCCTCGCCGAGGTCCAGGCGCTAGTCGACGACGGTGCCGTCGAGGTGACGCTGCTCGGGCAGAACGTGAACTCGTACGGTGTCGAGTTCGGCGATCGGTTCGCCTTCGGCAAGTTGCTGCGGGCCGTCGGGGCGATCCCCGGGCTCGAGCGGGTGCGCTTCACCAGTCCGCACCCGGCGTCCTTCACCGACGACGTCATCGCCGCCATGGCCGAGACGCCCGCCGTGATGCCGCAGCTGCACATGCCCCTGCAGTCGGGGTCCGACCGGGTGCTGCGGGCCATGCGGCGCAGCTACCGCAGCGAGAAGTTCCTCGGCATCATCGACCGTGTGCGGGTGGCCATGCCCGACGCCGCCATCAGCACCGACATCATCGTCGGATTCCCCGGCGAGACCGAGGACGATTTCGCCGAGACCCTCCGGGTCGTCGAGCGGTCCCGGTTCGCCTCGGCCTTCACGTTCCAGTACTCGGTGCGCCCCGGGACGCCCGCGGGCGACATGGCCGAGCAGATCCCGAAGGCCGTCGTCCAAGAACGGTTCGAGCGCTTGACGGCGGTGCAGGACCGCATCTCGGCCGAAGAGAACCGTCTCCGGGTCGGCCGTCCCGTCGAGGTCCTCGTGGCCACCGGCGAGGGGCGGAAGGATGTCTCCACGCACCGTCTTTCGGGTCGTGCCGAAGACAGCCGTCTCGTCCACTTCGAGGTACCGACGGGTCGTGCCGTCCCGCGACCCGGCGACGTCGTCAGCGTGAGGATCACCGACGCCGCACCGTTCTACCTGCTCGCCGATGCGATTGAAGGGCCGAAGTCCCTCTACGAGGTCCGTCGCACGCGCGCGGGCGACGCCTGGGACGCCGCGCAGGCCGCTTCGTGCGGGGTGCCGTCCAGGGGCGACGCGACCCGCGCCTCCTCGACCCGGCCGGCGAGGGTGAGCCTCGGTCTGCCCACGCTGCGGGTGGCGACGACACCGATCTACAGCACGACCGACGACCTCCGCTGACGTGCTGGTCGCGATCGTCGGGGCGACCGGCACAGGGAAGTCCGCCTTCTCGCTGGACCTCGCCGAGGCACTGTCGGCCCGGGGCGAGACGGTCGAGATCGTCAACGCGGACGCCATGCAGCTCTACCGAGGAATGGACGTCGGTACGGCCAAGCTGCCGTT
This sequence comes from Frigoribacterium sp. CFBP 8751, assembly GCF_014841545.1. Classification (NCBI taxonomy): domain Bacteria; kingdom Bacillati; phylum Actinomycetota; class Actinomycetes; order Micrococcales; family Microbacteriaceae; genus Frigoribacterium; species Frigoribacterium sp. CFBP 8751. The sequence goes on along the minus strand of NZ_JACYUB010000005.1, from coordinate 30,052 downwards.
CACCGAGCGGCGAGGCATAGCGCATCATCTCCTCGACGTCCTCGACGTCACCGACGAGGCGAGCGTCGAGTGGTATCAGCGCGAAGCCAGGGGTCTCATCGACGGCATCGTGGCGCGCGGGGCGGTGCCGGTCCTCGTCGGTGGGTCCGGGCTCTACGTCTCGAGCGTGTTGTTCGACTTCCGGTTCCCCGGCACCGACCCCGCGATCCGGAGTGGTTACGAGGCGATCGCGGACGAGCGAGGGGCAGGGGCACTGTACGAGTTGCTGCGAGAGCGTGATCCGGCGTCCGCGACGTCGATCGGGCCTTCCAACGCCCGGCGTCTCGTCCGGGCGCTCGAGGTCGGGGACCTCACCGGACGCCCCCTCTCGGGAACGCTGCCCGAGAAATCGTCGCCGTGGCGGCCGTCGAGCGTTTTCGGTGTGGCCGAGGAGCGACCCGTGCTCGTCGAACGTCTCGACCGACGCGTCCACGAGATGTGGCGAGACGGTCTCGTCGACGAGGTACGGCGTCTGCTGCCTCTCGGGCTCGAGCGAGGGGTCACGGCGAGTCGGGCGATCGGCTACGCGCAGGCCGTCGCGCAGCTCCGGGGCGAACTCAGCGAGGGCGACGCCATCGATGCCACGGCGGCCCTCACCCGTCGCTACGCCCGCCGCCAGGCGAGCTGGTTCCGCCGGTACGACGACGTCGAGTGGTCCCGCTCGGGCGACGCCCAGGCGATCGACCGGGCCGTGGCTAGGATTCTGGGGTGACCACCACGCTGCAGTTCACCAAGGGGCAGGGCACGGGCAACGATTTCGTCCTGTTCACCGATCCCGATGCGGGCACCGACCTGAACCCCGCCATGATCCGGGCCCTGGCGGACCGGAGGTTCGGGGTGGGTGGTGACGGGGTCATCCGTGCGGTCCGCACGGCGGCGTTGTCCACCGAGGCGGGCCTGCTCGAGACCGAGCCGCGCGCCGAGTGGTTCATGGACTACCACAACGCCGACGGCAGCCCTGCCGAGATGTGCGGCAACGGCATCCGTGTCTTCGCGCGCTACCTCCTCGAGCGAGGGCTGGTCCAGCTGGGCGAGGACGACGTGCTCGTCGTCGGCACGCGGGCCGGCGCGCGCGAGGTGCGTCGCGACGGCACGGGTTTCCGCGTCGACCTGGGGCCGTGGAGACTCGGCGACGACGATCCGGTCGTCCGAGCGCGAGAGTTGCACGCCGCACGCCCCGGGCTGCCGATCTCGGTGGGCAACCCCCATGTGGTGGTCGCACTCGCCGGTGACGACGAACTGGACGGTCTCGACCTGACCTACGTGCCGATCGTCGACCCGGCCCCGGCCGACGGGGCGAACGTCGAATTCGTGGTCCCGGCCGATCCGCTCGTGGTCGACGGGCTCGGTCGCATCCGCATGCGCGTCCACGAACGCGGCAGTGGCGAGACCCTCTCGTGCGGCACCGGAGCGGCAGCGGCCGCGCTGGCGACGCGGTACTGGGCAGGAGCCTCGGCACCCGAGGCCTGGTTGGTCGAGGTTCCCGGCGGCGTCGTCGGCGTGTCGGTCAGCCATCACGCCGATGGCGAGCACGTCTCGCTCAGCGGGCCGGCCGAACTGGTCTTCACCGGCGCGCTCGAGCTCTGAGCCTCGGCGGGCGCGGCGTCCGGGTCTCGGCGAAGAGTCCGATCAGCCGGCGTCGGTGAGACGCTCGGCGCGCAAGATCCGGTATCCCTTGCTGGTGGAGGCGCGGGTCACGTCCACGACGTCGGCCATGGTCTCGTTCATCCAGCGCTGGAGGGAGTCGGCCCCCAAGTTCTTCTGCACGACCAGCCACGCGTCCGACCCCACGTCGAGGCGGGGGAGCCACCGTTCGAGCAGGGAGTGCAGTTCGGCCTTGCCGACCCGGATCGGCGGGTTCGACCAGATCGTCGCGAAGCGGAGGCCGTCGGGAACACCGTCGGGGGTCACGGCGTTGACGTTCTCGAGGCCGACCGACCGCGCGTTCTCGCGCACGAGGTCGAGCACTCTCTCGTTCACGTCGACGGCCCAGACCGTCGCGTCGGGTGACGACAACGCGAGGCTCAGTGTGATGGGGCCCCAGCCGCACCCGACGTCCAGCAGATGGCCCGCCCTCGGCGGCGTCGGCGTGCCCGCCAGCAACACCGAGGTGCCGGGGTCCACGCGGCCCGGGCTGAAGACCCCCGCGGCCGTGGTGAGCGTCAACTCACGCCCCGCGAGGACGACGTCGATCGTCCTGGGCTTGGCCGCGCTGCCGGGCTGGGGTGAGAAGTAGTGCTCGCTGGCCATGCTCGCCAACCTACCGAACATCCGCAGGGGCATCGTTCCCTGCTCTCCGCACACCGAAAGGGTTAGTATCACCCCGATGACAGACCACACCACGACACCGCTCGACTCCGAGCGGAACGACCAGCCCGACGACGTCGTCGCGCGCGTCCTCGATCGTGCGGCCCAGAGGGCCTCTGGTTACACCGTCTTCTCGCCCGCCCAGGCCATCCAGACGCGCTCGCTTCACGACGGGAGCGGCTCCGACGGTGACCAGTCGGAGCGCGACGATCGCCAGGCCCTCCGCCGCGTCGCAGGCCTCTCGACCGAACTGCAGGACGTCACCGAGGTCGAGTACCGCCAACTGCGCCTCGAGAACGTCGTCCTCATCGGCGTGTACTCGCAGGGTTCGATGTCCGACGCCGAGAACTCCCTGCGTGAGCTCGCCGCCCTGGCCGAGACGGCGGGCGCCGTCGTCCTCGACGGGCTGCTGCAGCGACGACCGAACCCCGACCCGAGCACGTACCTGGGCAAGGGCAAAGCCGAAGAGCTGCGGGGAACGGTCGCAGCGCTCGGTGCCGACACCGTCATCGCCGACACCGAACTGGCCCCCAGCCAGCGTCGCGCCCTCGAGGACGTGGTCAAGGTGAAGGTCATCGACCGCACCGCCGTGATCCTCGACATCTTCAGCCAGCACGCCAAGAGCCGCGAGGGAAAGGCGCAGGTCGAACTGGCCCAGCTCGAGTACCTCCTGCCGCGCCTCCGCGGTTGGGGCGAGTCGATGTCGCGCCAGGCCGGTGGGCAAGTCGGAGGCGCGGGTGCCGGCATGGGCAGCCGCGGGCCCGGTGAGACCAAGATCGAGCTCGACCGGCGCCGCATCCACACCCGCATGGCCCGGCTCCGCAAGCAGATCAAAGAGATGAAGCCCGCCCGCGATGCCAAGCGGGCCAACCGTGACCGAAACGAGGTGCCCACCGTCGCCATCGCCGGGTACACGAACGCCGGGAAGTCCAGTCTCCTGAACCGGTTGACGAGTGCGGGCGTCCTGGTCGAGAACGCGCTGTTCGCGACCCTCGACGCGACGGTCCGCAAGAGCGTGACGGCGGACGGCCGTCCCTTCACGTACGCGGACACCGTCGGATTCGTGCGCAACCTGCCGCACCAGCTGGTCGAGGCGTTCCGGTCGACGCTCGAAGAGGTCGAGGCGTCCGACGTGATCGTGCACGTCGTCGACGGGTCGCACCCCGACCCTGCCGCACAGCTCGCCACCGTCCGCGACGTCATCGCCGAAGTCGACGGTCGTGACATCGCCGAGATCGTCGTCTACAACAAGAGTGACCTCGTCGACGACGACCAGCGTCTCGTCCTGCTCGGGCTCGAGCCGACGGCGGTCTTCGTCTCGGCACGGACGGGCGAGGGAATCGACGAGCTGCTGGCTCGCATCGCGGCCGTCCTGCCCGAACCCGAGATCGAGCTCGACCTGTTGGTGCCGTACGACCGGGGCGACGTCGTCTCCCACCTCCACGACTCAGGGCGCATCGTCAGCACCGACTACGAAGAAGAAGGCACACGGGTCCACGCCCGTGTGTACCCGAGCGACGTCGCCGGGCTGACGCCGTACGTNGTCGGCGCTTCGTCGTCCCCGGGGCGGATCGCCACCGCGGGCAGGGGATCAGACGGAGCGCAACACGGCGACGACCTTGCCGACGATCTGTGCATGGTCGCCGACGATGGGCTCGAACGCACTGTTGCGGGGAAGCAACCAGGTGTGGCCGTCTCGCTGGCGGAACACCTTGACGGTCGCTTCGTCGTCGAGCATGGCCGCGACGATGTCACCGTTCTCGGCGTCCTGCTGCTGCCGTACGACGACCCAGTCCCCGTCGCAGATGGCCGCGTCGATCATCGAGTCGCCGACCACCCGCAACATGAACAGTTCGCCCTTGCCGACGAGTTGACGCGGTAGGGGCATCACGTCCTCGATCTGCTGCTCCGCCGTGATGGGGATGCCGGCGGCGATCCGTCCCACCATGGGGACGTGAGCCGTGTCGCCGTCGTCACTCGTCGCGAAGACCGTGGCCGGAGCCACCGCCGGGGCCGTCGCGTCCACGAGGACCTCGAGGGCTCGGGGACGGTTCGGGTCACGGCGGATCTTGCCGGCGAGTTCGAGCTGGTTCAACTGGTGCGTGACGCTCGACAGGGACTTGAGGCCGACGGCGTCGCCGATCTCGCGCATGCTCGGGGGATACCCGCGGTGGCCGATGCTCTCGGTGATGGCGGCGAGGATCGACGCTTGCTTCGCCGTCAACTCCTTGCGGGGGAGGACGCCGGGATCGAGCTGACGGGGGGCGTCGGGGGCCGCCTGCGGGATGCGCTTCGGGTCGCTCATGGGTCTCCTGCCGTCGATGTCGGTGGTCCCTGTTTGACTCCTACCACCGATCGAAACCGTATCCGATCAGGCGGTGTCGACAAAACACATGTTCGAGTGTGTCGCGTTCTCGCTCGCAGATCCCCACCAATTTCGACCGGGATCACACATCACAGGGGTTGAAAGCACCGGCAATCGAATGTATGTTCGGAACACGTCTTCGTGTCCGGCATTCCCGGCCGAGTGCCGGGCACGAACTCGTCCCCTGTCTTCCACGGTGAAAGGACCACCTCATGAGCGTCACCTCAGCATCAGCAGTTGCGTCCCCCGTCGACTCGACCCGAGTCGTGCGCACGCGTCTGCGCATCACCCGGCGGGGCCGCGCGGTCGTCGCCGCGCTCGTGGCGGTCCCGCTCGTCGTCGTGGCAGGCGCGCTCGTCCTCAACGGCGGCGGCGCGGTCGCGTCCGACACGACTGGTGTCACCGAGTTCCAGCACGTGACCGTCGACGGTGGCGAGACGCTCTGGCAGGTCGCGTCAGAGATCGACCCCGACGCCGATCCTCGCGACGTCATCGCCGACCTCGTCTCGCTCAACAACCTCCCGAGCGCCGAGGTCTCCGCCGGTCAGAGCCTCGCGGTCCCCGCTCAGTACGCTCGCTGACGCGTCGTCGCCGACGAAGTGGGCGGTCCGGCCCTCAGGCATCGTGTCTCCGCGATGGCGACAGCCCCGACACATCGTCGGCCCGCCCGTACGATGGTGGGGTGTCCTTCAGTCTCGACGACCTGCCCATCCGTGACGATCTCCGGGGATTGACGCCGTACGGCGCTCCCCAGAAGAAGGTCCCGGTCGCTCTCAACGTCAACGAGAACACGCATCCCATTCCCGAAGACGTCGCACGTGACATCGTCGAGTCGGTGGCCCGGGCGGTCCTCGACGTCAACAGGTACCCCGATCGCGAGTTCACGACGCTGCGCGACTCGCTGGCGGCTTACCTCGGGCACGATCTGACCCGCGACAACATCTGGGCGGCGAACGGCTCCAACGAGGTCATCCAGCAGCTCCTCCAGGCCTTCGGTGGCCCGGGCCGCTCGGTCCTGGGGTTCCCTCCCACGTATTCGATGCACTCGATCATCGCCACGGGCACCGGCAGCCGGTGGGTCGAGGGGCGTCGTGACGAGGGGTTCCGCATCTCTCCCGAGACCGCGGTCTCCGAGATCGAGCGCACCCGTCCCGACATCGTCTTCTTCTGCGGACCGAACAACCCCACGGGCACCCCTCTCGACCTCGCCACGATCGAGGCTGCCTACGACGCGACGGACGGCATCGTCTTCGTCGACGAGGCCTACGCCGAGTTCATGCCGGCCGATCAGCCGACGGCACTGACCCTCCTGGCGGGCCGCGAACGGCTGGTCGTGTCCCGCACGATGAGCAAGGCGTTCGCGTTCGCCGGTGCCCGGGTCGGCTACCTGGCCGCGCACCCGGCCGTGGCCGACGCGTTGCGTCTCGTGCGCCTCCCGTACCACCTCTCGTCCCTGACGCAGGCGGCGGCCGTCGCCGCGCTCTCGCACGCGAGCGAGATGCTCGCCATGGTCGACGACATCAAGGCCCAGCGTGACCGCATCGTGCACGAGTTGACCGAGCTCGGGTACGAGCCGTGGTCCACCTGGTCGAACTTCGTGCTCTTCGGTGGGGTCGACGATCCGACCGACGTCTTCGAGCGTCTGCTCGAACGGGGCGTCATCGTCCGCAACCTCGGCATCCCGAACCACCTCAGGGTCAGCGCGGGCACCGAGGCCGAGACCACCGCGTTCCTCGAGGCGCTCCGCGACATTAGGCTCTCTTCGTGACCGACGTGACCGAGACGACCCGTGCCTCCCGTACCGCCTCCCTCTCGCGCGAGACGAGCGAGTCCAGCATCACGCTCGCCCTCGACCTCGACGGTTCGGGCCGATCGACGGTCGACTCGTCGGTGCCGTTCTTCGACCACCTCCTGACGGCGTTGTCGAAGCACTCCCTGATCGACCTCGAGGTCACCGCCAAGGGCGACACGCACATCGACGTCCACCACACCGTCGAAGACATCGGCATCACGTTCGGCACCGCCTTGAAGCAGGCGCTCGGCGACAAATCGGGCATCTCGCGCTACGGTGACGCGCTCGTCCCGCTCGACGAGGCCCTCGTGCAGGCGGTCGTCGACGTGTCGGGGCGTCCGTACCTCGTGCACACGGGTGAGCCAGACGGCTTCGAGTACCACCTCATCGGCGGGCACTTCACCGGCTCGATGGTCCGGCACGTCTTCGAGGCGATCACCTTCCACGCGGGCATCACCGTGCACGTCCGTGTGCTGGGCGGGCGTGATCCGCACCACATCGCCGAGGCCGAGTTCAAGGCGTTCGCCCGGGCGCTCCGTCAGGCCGTCCAGCCCGACCCTCGCGTCAGTGGCATCCCGTCGACGAAGGGCGCCCTGTGACCGGCGCCCGTCCCTCCGTCGTCGTCCTCGACTACGGCAGCGGCAACGTCCACTCCGCCGTCAAGGCCCTCGAGCTCGCGGGTGCCGACGTCGAGCTCACGTCCGATCGTGCCCGGGTGCAGGCGGCCGACGGCCTCTTCGTCCCCGGTGTCGGCGCCTTCGCGGCCGTCATGAGCCAGCTCGAGTCCGTTCGCGGTGGTGAGCTGATCGACCGACGGTTGGCCGGCGGGCGTCCGGTCATGGGCATCTGCGTCGGCATGCAGGTCTTCTTCGAGGGCGGCGTCGAACGCGGCAACAGCACCGGTGGCCTCGGGGCGTGGCCCGGGGTGGTCGACGAACTGAAGGCCGACGTCCTGCCCCACATGGGCTGGAACACCGTCGACGTGCCCGAGGGCAGTGTGCTGTTCGACGGTGTGGCCGACGAGCGGTTCTACTTCGTCCACTCGTTCGCCGCGCAGGAGTGGTCCCTCGACGTGATCCGTCCCTTCACCGAGCCGCACGTGACCTGGGCCGACCACGGCGGCCGTTTCGTCGCCGCCGTCGAGAACGGCCCGCTCTGGGCGACGCAGTTCCACCCCGAGAAGTCGGGGCAGCCGGGCATCCGGTTGCTCTCGAACTGGCTCGGCACCCTCTGACCCCGACGCGACCGACCCGATCGCGCCTCCTGACCCCGACGCGACCGACCCGATCGCGCCTCCTGACCCTGCGGTGCCCCGGCGCTGTGAGAGAGACGACATGAGCGAGTTCTGCACCACCCCCGCCCTGACCCTGTTCCCCGCCGTCGACGTGGCGGGTGGTCAGGCCGTGCGCCTGACCCAGGGTGAGGCCGGCAGCGAGACGAACTACGGCGACCCGGTCTCGGCAGCCGACGACTGGGCGAGCCAGGGCGCCGAGTGGCTGCACCTGGTCGACCTCGACGCCGCCTTCGGGCGCGGTGACAACCGCGCCGTGATCAAGAGGGTCATCAAGCAGGTCAAGGGCGTCAACGTCGAGCTCAGCGGGGGCATCCGCGACGACAAGTCCCTCGAGGACGCGTTGAGCACCGGCGTGAAGCGCATCAACCTCGGCACCGCGGCCCTCGAGAACCCCGAATGGGCCGCCCACGTCATCGCCGAGTACGGAGAGGCGGTGGCCGTCGGGCTCGACGTCCGCGGCACCACGCTGGCGGCGCGGGGTTGGACCGAAGAGGGCGGCGATCTCTGGACCGTCCTCGCCCGGCTCGAAGAGGCCGGCTGTGCGCGCTACGTCGTGACCGACGTGACGAAGGACGGCACGCTCCAGGGTCCCAACGTCGACCTGCTGCGTCAGGTGATGGAGCACACCGATCGTCCGGTGATCGCCTCGGGGGGGATCTCGAGCCTCGACGACCTCGTGGCTCTGCGTGAGCTCGTGCCGCAGGGACTCGAGGGCGCCATCGTCGGCAAGGCGCTCTACTCGGGAGCCTTCACCCTCGGCGCAGCCCTCGACGTCGCGTCGAACTGATGACCACCGCGCCGGGCGGACCGGGGCACGCACACGACGATCCCGGCCACGGCCGTGACAGCGCCGGGCGGCCGTGGGCCGGGCGCACCTTCGACCATCACGACACGGCGCACGCCGGCGATGACGGGTCCGCGGACCCGCACCTGCTCGACGCCCTCCTCGGGTTCCGCGAGGGGCGGCTCGGAGAGAGCGAGGTCGTCGACGCCCTCCGCCCGGCGCGCCTGCTCGTGCCGCTGGTCGCCGTGGCGGGAGACGAAGGTCACGACGACCACGGTCGCCGCATCGACAAGACGCAGGAGCTCTCCATCGTCACGGTCTCCGGTCCGGACGGCCGGGACGTGTTGCCGGCCTTCACCTCGGTCGAGACCTTGACGCGGTGGCGTCCTGCTGCCCGGCCGGTGCCGGTGGAGGCTCGGCGCGTGGCCCTCGCGGCCGCCTCGGAGTCGACCGACCGCATCGTGATCGACCCCGGATCGATCACCGAGTTCGGTCTGCGCCGTCCGGCCGTCTGGGCGGTCGCGCAAGACTTGCCGTGGGTGCCGAGCCATCATGACGAGGACGTCCTGCGCGCGTTCCTCGACGCGTCACGCGACGAGGAGGCGCTGGTCAGCCTGGTCGTCGCGCCCGGTTATCGAGACGCCCGACTCGGTGCGCCCGAGATCGTCGTCCAGCTGGGCGTGGCGCGCGGTCTGGACCGCGACGCCCTGCAAGCGCTGCTGCAGCGACTGCAGGCGGCCTGGGCCGCCGATCCGGTGATCGCCGACCGGGTCGACAGCATGTCGGTGAAGGTCGTCCCGGGCTGAGGAAGAGCCGTCCGTCGGGGCGCGGGAGCCGGATGGCCCCTGGGCGCGCGGGTCACGGGACGCGTGGATCTGGCGACGCACCGGTCAGGGGAGGCGCGGGCCTGGGGACGCGCGGTTCAGGCGACGACGCTCGGCTCAGTTGACGGGGCCGGTGTACTTCTCGCCGGGGCCCTGGCCGATCGCGTCGGGGATGGCCGACGCCTCACGGAAGGCGAGTTGCAGCGATCGCAGGCCGTCGCGGAGCGCCCGGGCGTGCTGGTCGCCGATCTCGGGTGCGCTGGCGGTCACGAGTCCGGCGAGGGAGGTGATGAGCTTGCGGGCCTCGTCGAGGTCGGTCTGTCGCTGCGGGTCGTCGGCCAGGCCGACCTTCACCGCGGCAGCGCTCATCAGGTGGACGCACACGGTGTTGATGACCTCGACCGCGTTGACGTCGGCGATGTCGCGGGCGGCGTCGTCGCCGAAGTGCAGATCGTCCTCGAACCGCGCCGTCGCGGGGGAGGTGTCGGGCGACGTGGCGGGTGCCGGATCGCCGAAGCGGGCGTCGGGAATGGGTGCGTCGTCGGGGGAGTGGCTCACGAACTGATCCTCTGCTAAACTCGTCCAGGCTCGGAGCGTCTGCTCCGTGCGAAAGTGGAGATTCTCCCACCCGCGCTTGACCGTTAGACAAGGTTACCGGGTTGTTGGCACCCCGTTCGATCAGCACCACCGTTCCACCTGGTTCCTCGTCAGAGGCATCGGGCAGACGGCGATCGAGCAGCCAGGGTGCGGTGTGATGCGTCGTCAGACGGTGCGCGCACGAAACTCCTCTTTCTCTGGTGAGGCCGTCCGGCCCCGCCAGATGCAGAAATGACGACAGAGGAGTTCCGCATCAGCGATCCCCGTACGAACGACCGTATCCGCGTCCCCGAGGTCCGCCTCGTCGGGCCCGCAGGTGAGCAGATCGGCGTCGTTCCCATCGCCATGGCCCTGCGTCTCGCCGCAGAGGCCGAGCTCGACCTGGTCGAGGTGGCCCCCAACTCGAAGCCTCCCGTGGCCAAGATCATGGATCACGGAAAGTTCAAGTACGAGGCTGCGCAGAAGGCGAAAGAAGCCCGTCGCAACCAGGCGAACACGATCCTCAAAGAGGTCCGTTTCCGCCTGAAGATCGACAAGCACGACTACGAGACGAAGCGCAAGCGCGCCGAGGGCTTCCTCCAGGGCGGCGACAAGGTCAAGGCCATGATCCTGTTCCGTGGTCGCGAGCAGTCGCGTCCCGACCAGGGCGTCCGCCTCCTCCAGCGCTTCGCCGAAGACGTCTCCGAGTGGGGCAGCGTCGAGTCGACGCCCACCATCGACGGCCGCAACATGGTGATGGTCATCGGCCCGCACAAGAACAAGTCCGAGGCCAAGGCCGAGGCAGAAGCTCGCAAGGCGGCCAACAAGCCGCCGAAGCACCCGACGTCCGACGAGGTCCCGGCCGATGCACCGGCCGAGCGACCGACAGAAGAAAGTAAGTAAGACATGCCCAAGCAGAAGACCCACTCCGGCGCCAAGAAGCGCTTCAAGGTCACCGGTTCCGGCAAGATCATGAAGCAGCAGGCCGGTATGCGCCACAACCTCGAGGTGAAGAGCGCCAAGCGCAAGGCTCGCCTGAACCAGGACCAGGTGCTCGCTCCCGCCGACGCCAAGGTCGCCAAGAAGCTTCTCGGTCACTGACCGCTGACACGAACGTAGAGGAACAAGAAAATGGCAAGAGTCAAGAGAGCGGTCAACGCCGCCAAGAAGCGTCGCGTCATCCTCGAGCGTGCCGAGGGTTACCGCGGTCAGCGTTCGCGCCTGTACCGCAAGGCCAAAGAGCAGGTCACGCACTCGCTCGTCTACTCGTACCGTGACCGTCGTGCACGCAAGGGCGAGTTCCGTCGTCTGTGGATCCAGCGCATCAACGCCGCGTCGCGTGCGAACGGCCTGACCTACAACCGCCTCATCCAGGGTCTGTCCCTGGCCGGCGTCGAGGTCGACCGTCGCATCCTGGCCGAGCTGGCCGTCAACGAGCCCGCCACGTTCGCGTCGCTCGTCGCCACCGCCAAGGCGGCGCTGCCCGCCGACACCTCGGCCCCCAAGGTCGCCGCGTAGTCGCACCCGCACCACCCTCGAGGCCCGACGGCCCGACACCCATCCCGGTGTCGCCGTCGGGTCTCGTGCGTCCGCGGCAGGCGATGGTCCTCGTGCGGCATCATGGACGGGTGCCCCACGACTCCTTGCTCGACAATCCCCGTTCACCCCGAGTCCGGGCGGTGGCCAAGCTCTCGAAGCGCGACGCTCGCACCGAGACCCGTACGTTCCTGCTCGAAGGGCCGCAGTCGGTCGGTGAGGCCCTGGCCTTCCGGCCCGAGCTGATCGTCGAACTCTTCGGCACCCCGACGGCTCTCGAGCGTTACCCCGAGGTGGCGGTCGCCGCCGACGCGGAGGGCATCGACGTCCAGTTCGTCACCGAGCCGGTGCTCGAGGCCATGGCCGACACGGTCACGCCACAGGGCATCGTCGCCGTCTGTCGGCAGTTCCCCACGTCGGTCAAGGACGTCTTCGCCGCCGAGCCGAAGCTCGTCGTGATCCTCGAAGAAGTCCGCGACCCCGGCAACGCGGGCACCATCATCCGGGCAGCGGACGCCGCGGGTGCCGACGCCGTCATCATGACCGGTCGCAGCGTCGACCTCTACAACCCCAAGGTCGTCCGGTCCACGACGGGTTCGCTGTTCCACGTGCCGGTCGCCGTGGGCGTCGAGTTGCCTGCGATCGTCGACCGGTGTCGTGAGGTCGGCCTCCAGGTGCTCGCCGCCGACGTCAAGGGAGACGACCTGCTCGCCGCCCGCACCGAGGGCGTGCTCGCCGAGCCGACCGCCTGGCTCTTCGGCAACGAGGCCCGAGGTCTCACCGACGTGGACCTCGCGCGTGCCGACCGCGCCCTGGTCGTGCCCATCTACGGTCACGCCGAATCGATGAACCTCGCGACGGCGGCCTCGGTGTGCCTCTACGAGAGCGCCTTCGCCCACCGCAGCTAGCGCCTCCTCGTCCCGCAGGAGGCGCGGGTCGGGCCGTGTGCTCTCGTCGCGGTGGGACGCGTCGTTTCGTTTTCATTAAGAATCCACTGTGAATTTGACCCCGACCTGGGGGTCTGTTTGTGTGGGCGCATGGAACCCCTCGTCGTGGTCGACCACGTCAACAAGCACTTCGGTGACCTCCACGTCCTGAAGGACATCACCACGACGGTGGGCAAGGGTGAGGTGGTCGTCGTGATCGGCCCGAGCGGTTCGGGCAAGTCCACTCTTTGCCGCGCGATCAACCGCCTCGAGACCATCGACGACGGCGTCATCACGATCGACGGCATGCGTCTGCCGGAGGAGGGGGCGGCCCTCGCCCGTCTGCGCGCCGATGTCGGCATGGTGTTCCAGAGCTTCAACCTGTTCTCGCACAAGACGATCCTCGAGAACGTCATGTTGGGCCAGCTCAAGGTCCGCAAGCGCAGCAAGGCCGAAGCCCGTGAGCGGGCGATGCAGCTGCTCGAGCGCGTCGGTGTCGCGAACCAGGCCGACAAGATGCCGTCCCAGCTCTCGGGCGGGCAGCAGCAGCGCGTCGCGATCGCCCGGGCGCTGGCGATGGACCCCAAGGTGATGCTCCTCGACGAGCCCACCAGCGCGCTCGACCCCGAGATGATCACCGAGGTCCTCGACGTCATGGTGCAACTCGCGAAGGACGGCATGACGATGATCGTCGTCACCCACGAGATGGGGTTCGCCCGCAAGGCCGCCGACCGGGTCGTCTTCATGGCCGACGGTCAGATCGTCGAAGAGGCGACGCCCGAGAAGTTCTTCACCGACCCCCAGTCGACCCGCGCCCAGGACTTCCTCGCGAAGATCCTCACGCACTGAGCGGGCGCGGCCGAGTCCGCGACCCGTTCCCCGGCACCCGAACAGCCGGCCCACGACACCCGATCGCCGCCCGGCGTCCGGGTCACCCAGCAAGGAGATCAGAATGCGACTCAGCAAGGGATTCGTCGCCGTAGCCGCAGCAGCCGCCGTGGTCCTCGGCCTCACGGCCTGCACCGACTCGTCGGCCCCGGCCGTCGACGTCGAGACGCCGGCCGACTTCGCCGAAGGCAGCACCATGGCCCGCCTCGCCGACGCCGGTGAGATCACCATCGGCACCAAGTTCGACCAGCCGCTGTTCGGCCTGGCCAACCCCGACGGCGTGCCCGAGGGCTTCGACGCCGAGATCGGCAAGCTCGTCGCCGCGAAGCTCGGCATCGAGGCCGACAAGATCACGTGGGTCGAGACCGTCTCGGCCAACCGCGAGCCGTTCATCCAGAACGGCCAGGTCGACCTCGTCATCGCGACCTACACGATCAACGACGATCGCAAGAAGGTCGTCTCGTTCGCCGGCCCGTACTACACGGCCGGTCAAGACCTGCTCGTGCTCGACGGCAACCCCGAGGGGATCGAGTCCGCCGACGACCTGGCCGGCAAGAAGGTCTGCACCGTCAGCGGCTCGACCAGCGAGAAGAACGTGGCCGAGTACACCACCGACATCCTCGCGACCGACACGTACTCGAACTGCCTCGAGCCCCTCCGCACCGGTGCGGTGTCGGCCGTGACGACCGACAACGTCATCCTGGCCGGCCTCGCCGACCAGAACGAGGGCGAGTTCGAGGTCGTGGGGGAGACCTTCACCGAAGAGCCCTACGGCATCGGTCTGGCACTCGACGACACCGACTTCCGCATGTTCGTGAACGACACGCTCCAGGACGCCGAGGACGACGGCACCTGGGACGAGCTGTGGGAGAAGACCGCGGGCAAGGTGCTCGACACCCCGACGCCCCCCACGATCGACCGCTACTGACACCGCGCGGGCACTCGGGGCGACCAGCCCCGGGTGCCCGCGTCCTGCTCCGACCGAAGGACCCTGTTGAACCCCTTGGACGTCATCCCCGGCTTCGACGCCGTGACCGACAACTGGCCCCGCTTCTGGGGCGGTTTCGTCACGACGCTGCAGTTGCTCGTTCTGTCGGGCCTCGGGGCCCTCGTGATCGGCTTCTTCGTGGCCGCCCTGCGCATCTCGCCCGTGGCGTCATTCCGCACGTTCGCGACGGTCTACACCGAGGCTCTGCGCAACATCCCGCTCACGCTCGTGCTCTTCTTCTGCGCCTTCGTCCTGCCGTACCTCGGAGTCGACTTCGGCACGTACTTCCCATTGGCCGTCATCGGCTTGACGGCGTACACCTCGCCGTTCGTCGCCGAGGCCATCCGATCGGGCATCAACGGGGTCCCCGTCGGGCAGGCCGAGGCGGCGCGCAGCATCGGGCTCGGTTTCGGCCAGACGCTCGGCCACGTGATCCTCCCGCAGGCCATGCGCATGGTCGTGCCCCCGCTGATCAACGTCTTCATCGCCCTCACCAAGAACACCTCGGTGGCCGGTGGTTTCTTCGTGGCCGAGCTCTTCGCCGCGGGACGCTACATCGCGAACGATCGTGGTGACGCCGTCATCACGACGCTGCTCGCCGTGGCGTTCTTCTACCTGCTCGTCACCATCACGCTCGGCCGTCTCGCCGCCGTGGTCGAGAAGAAGGTCGCAGTCCTCCGATGAGCACCTCCGTCCTCTACGACGCCCCGGGGCCGAGGGCCCGCCGCACCTCGCGGATCATCTCGGTGGTCGGCGTCGTGCTCGTCCTGGCCCTGGTCGCCTACCTCGTGTACCTCCTCGGCCGCCCCCGCATCAGTGCGAACGGTGCCGAGAGTCCCGGCGTGCTCGACGCGTCGCGGTGGGACATCCTCGGTGACCTCGCGCTCTGGCGGGCGATCGGTCGGGGCTGGTTGGCGACCATCCAGGCCGCGGCCGTCGCGTCGGTCCTCGCGGTGGTCATCGGCGTCCTCTTCTCGTTCCTCCGGACGGCCCGGTCCGCCTGGGTGCGCGTCCCCACGACGGTGCTGCTCGAGTTCTTCCGCGGCATGCCCGTCCTGCTGATGATGCTGTTCATCCTGTTGGTCTTCTCGACCGGGGCCTTCTGGGCCGTGGTCGCGGCGCTGGCGGTCTACAACGGGGCGCTCATCGGCGAGGCGTTGCGCGCGGGCATCGCCTCGTTGCCGCGGGGGCAACGCGAGGCCGGCCTCGCGATCGGGCTCACCCCGATCCGCACGCGCTTCGCCATCGAGTTCCCGCAAGCCTTCCGTCAGATGCTGCCGATCATCCTGGCCCAGCTCGTCGTCCTGTTGAAGGACACCTCGCTCGGCTACATCGTCGGTTACGTCGAACTGACCCGGAGCGGTCTCACGCGTCTGGGCACCTACTACGGCAGCACGTACACGTTCACCCTCTTCGCGGTCGTCCTCGTCGTCTACCTCGCCACGAACCTCCTGCTCTCGTGGGTCGTCCGCGTCGTCGACCGACGGACGGGGCGGCGTGCGGTCGTCGCCAAGCGCCCGGGCACGCCGAAGGACCCGGGCATGTTCGGACGCGGTGGCCGCTACGAGTCCGACCACGTGTCGGGCCGCGCGACCTGACCCGGTCCGTCCACCCGATCCCAGCCCGCGCCTCCTCGTCCGTCACGACCAGGAGGCGCGGGTCGCCTCCCAACGATCGCTAAGCTTGGTTCTCGTGTCAGACTCCGTCCCCCTCTCCGAAGACGCCGTCGCGTCGGCGGTCGACGCCGCCCTCGCGGCGATCGCCACGGCGGCCACCGTCGCCGAGCTCAAGACCGCCCGTGCCCAGCACGTCGGCGAGGCCTCGGTGCTGGCCCGCCTGAACGCCGGTCTGCGCGACCTGCCGAACGACCAGAAGGCCGCGGCGGGCAAGCTCGTCGGCCAGGCCCGGGGTCGCGTCGGCCAAGCCGTCGCCACGCGCGAGGCCGAGCTGGCCGTGATCGAAGAGGCCGCCCGGCTCGAGGCCGAGACGGTCGACGTCACGGCCCTGCCGTCTCGTCGTCGCCCCGGGGCCCGTCACCCCTTGACGCTGCTGCAAGAGCGGATGGCCGACCTGTTCGTCGGCATGGGGTGGGAGGTCAACGAGGGCCCCGAGCTCGAGCACGAGTGGTTCAACTTCGACGCCCTGAACTTCGACGCCGACCACCCGGCGCGCGCCATGCAAGACACGTTCTTCGTCGACCCCGTCGACCGTCACCTGGTGCTGCGCACGCACACGTCGCCGGTGCAGATCCGCACACTGCTGTCGAAAGAGCTCCCGGTCTACAACGTCGCCGTCGGCCGCGTGTTCCGCACCGACGAGCTCGACGCGACGCACACGCCCGTCTTCACGCAGCTCGAGGGGATCGCCGTCGACGAGGGCCTGACGATGGCCCACCTGCGCGGAACCCTCGAGCACCTCGCCCGGTCGATGTTCGGCGCCGAGGCGCAGATCCGGCTGCGCCCCAACTACTTCCCCTTCACCGAGCCCAGCGCCGAGATGGACGTCTGGCAGCCGAACGCCAAGGGCGGCGCACGGTGGGTCGAGTGGGGCGGTTGCGGGATGGTCAACCCGAACGTGCTGCGGGCGGCCGGCATCGACCCCGAGCGCTACCAGGGTTTCGCCTTCGGCATGGGCATCGAGCGCACGCTGCAGTTCCGCAACGACCTCAACGACATGCGCGACATGGTCGAGGGTGACGTCAGGTTCAGCGAGCAGTTCGGGATGGTGGTCTGATGCGGGTTCCGCTGAGTTGGCTCGGTGAGTTCGTCGAGCTGCCGGGCGACGTGTCGCTCGAGAGCGTCCACGCCGCCCTCGTGTCGGTCGGGTTCGAAGAAGAAGACGTCCACGTCGGCGACGTGACCGGGCCCCTCGTGGTCGGTCAGGTGCTCGAGTTCACGCCCGAGCCGCAGAAGAACGGCAAGACGATCAACTGGTGCCAGGTCGCCGTGGGGCCGAACGCCTCGACCGACCCCGATGACGTCCGCGGCATCGTCTGCGGTGCCCACAACTTCGTCGTCGGCGACAAGGTCGTCGTGTCGTTGCCCGGTGCGGTGCTGCCCGGGCCGTTCCCGATCGCCGCCCGCAAGACCTACGGGCACGTCTCCGACGGCATGATCGCCTCGTCCCGCGAGCTCGGCCTCGGCGACGAGCACGACGGCATCCTCGTCCTCTCGTCGCTCGGTCTCGATCCCGAGGTCGGCACGGACGCGATCGCGCTGCTCGGCCTCGACGAGGCCGCGGTCGAGATCAACGTGACGCCCGACCGGGGCTACGCCTTCAGCATCCGGGGGGTGGCCCGCGAGTACTCGCACGCCACCGGGGCGACCTTCCGCGACCCGGCGTCGCTCGTCTCTCCGACCCCGTCGTCCGGCTTCCCGGTCGTCGTGGACGACCAGGCCCCCGTGCGCGACCGGGTCGGCGTGCAGACCTTCACCACCAAGGTGGTCCACGGCATCGACGCGACCCGTCCGACCCCTCCGTGGCTCGCGTCGCGCCTGCGGCTGGCGGGGGTCCGCAGCATCTCGCTGCCGGTCGACGTCACCAACTACGTCATGTTCGAGCTCGGCCAGCCGATCCACGGCTACGACCTCGACAAGGTCAGCGGCGGCCTCTCCGTCCGCCGGGGGGCTCCTGGCGAGCGCCTCGAGACCCTCGACGGCCAGGTCCGCGACCTCCACGCCGAGGACCTCGTGATCGCCGACGAGTCGGGTGCCATCGGCCTGGCCGGCGTCATGGGCGGTGCCTCGACCGAGATCGGTGCGACCACGACCGACGTCCTCGTCGAGGCCGCGACCTTCGACCCCACGTCGATCGCGCGGACCGCCCGCCGCCACAAGCTGCCGAGCGAGGCGTCCAAGCGCTTCGAGCGCGGTGTCGACCCGCAGGTGGCCGAGGCGGCCGCCCAGCGCGTGGTCGACCTGCTCGTCGAGTTCGCCGGTGGCACGGCCGACACGCTCGGGTCACGGTGGGACGTCTCCACCCCTCCCGACACGATCACCCTGGCGGCCGACCGCGCCGCGCGCCTCATGGGCGTCGACTACACCGACGACGAGGTCTCCGGTGCCCTCACGGCCATCGGGGCGAGCGTCGAGCGGTCCGGTGACGACTGGCTCGTCACCCCGCCGACCTGGCGCAGCGACCTGGTCGACTCCGCGTCGCTCGTCGAAGAAGTCGCTCGCATCACGGGTTACGACCGCATCCCGTCCGTCCTGCCCGTCGCCCCGGCCGGTCGTGGGTTGTCGCGCGAACAACAGCTGCGTCGGCAGGTGTCGAACGGGCTCGCCGCGGCCGGCTCGACCGAGGTCGCCGCGTACCCGTTCGTCTCCTCGGCCCAGAACCTCGCCTTCGGCTCGGCCGACGGCGCCGAACGGCCCGCCGTCCGCCTCGCCAACCCTCTCGACTCGGCAGCGCCCGAACTGCGTCGGTCGCTGGTGCCGGGGCTGCTCGAGGTCGCCCGTCGCAACCTCGGTCGCGGTCTCGTCGATCTCTCGGTGTTCGAGGTGGGCACGGTCTTCCTGCCTGTCGAGGGCGTCGTCTACGGCAGCGACGAGGTCCCGTTCGGGGCCACCCGCCCCGACGACGCCACGCTGGTCGCCCTCGCCGATGCCCTGCCGCCCCAACCGCGACACCTCGGCCTCCTGACGGTCGGCACGGTCGTCGACCGCGCCCCTGGGCAATCCGCCGTCCCGGCGTCCCTCGCCGACGTGCTCGACGCCGTGCGCGTCGCCGCGTCCGCCGTCGCCGCCGAGGTCACCTTCCGTCAGGCCAGTCACGTGTCGCTGCACCCCGGCCGTACGGCCGAGGTGCTCGTCGGCGACGAGGTCGTGGGCATCGCGGGCGAGCTGCTGCCCAGCGTGGCAGCCCAGCTCGACCTGCCCCGGGTGGTCGCCGTGGCCGAGCTCGACCTCGATCGCCTCATCGCCCTCGCCGTCGTCGAGCCGGTCACCTCGGCCCTGTCGTCCTACCCCGCGGCGACCCAGGACCTCTCCCTCGTGGTGAGCGTCGACGTCCCCGCGGGCGACGTGCTCGCGACCGTGCGCGAGGGTGCGGGCCCTCTGCTCGAGAGGGTCCGGCTGGTCGACGACTACCGAGGTGCCGGACTGCCCGACGCGTCGAAGTCGCTCACCTTCGCCCTGCGTTTCCGGGCCGACGACCGCACCCTCACCGCGGCCGAGGCCTCCGAGGCCAAGTCCGGCTCCGTCCGCCTGGCCGGCGAGCGATTCGGGGCGGCGCTCCGCGACTGACACTCGCCCGGCGCCGCCGCCCCTGATCTCAGGCCGAATTCGAACATTAGGGTGGACGCATGCCTTTCTCCGTTGCCGTGGCCGGCGCGAGTGGTTACGCCGGTGGTGAGCTCCTGCGCTTGCTGGCCGGTCATCCCGACTTCGAGGTGCAGACCGTCACCGCGTTCCAGAACGCCGGTCAGCCACTCCTCGCGGTCCAGCCGCATCTGCGCTCGCTGTCGCACCTGACCCTGGTCGACACGACGCCCGAAGCCCTCTCGGGGCACGACGTCGTCTTCCTCGCCCTTCCCCACGGCAAGTCGGGGGCGATCACCGCCCAGCTGCCCGACGACACGCTCGTCGTCGACTGCGGGGCAGACCACCGCCTGACCGACGAGTCCGCTTGGCAGGCGTTCTATGGCGGCGAGTTCTACGGGGCGTGGTCGTACGGCCTGCCCGAACTCGTCCTCGGCGACACGCCGGGTCGCCAGCGCGACGTCCTGGTCGGGGCCAAACGCATCGCGGTGCCCGGCTGCAACGTCACGGCGGTCACCCTGGGGCTGGCCCCAGGCGTCCAGGCGGGCGTCGTCGAGACCGCCGACATCGTCACCGTGCTGGCCGTGGGCCCGTCCGGGGCGGGCAAGGCGCTGAAGACGCACCTGCTGGCCAGCGAGCTCATGGGGTCGGCGTCGGCCTACGGCGTGGGCGGCAGCCATCGACACATCCCCGAGATCCAGCAGAACCTCCGCCTGGCCGGTGCCACCGAGGTGAACGTGTCGTTCACCCCGGTGCTCGTCCCGATGGCCAGGGGCATCCTCGCCACGACGACCGCGCGTCTCGCGCCGGGCGTCACCGCCCACGACGTGCGATCGGCCTGGCAGCAGGCCTATGCGAACGAGCCCTTCGTGCACCTCCTGCCCGACGGCGAGTTCCCCCGGACGGCCGACACGATCGGGGCCAACACCGCCCTGATCGGACTCGCCGTCGACGAGGCCGCTGACCGCGTCGTCGTGGTCACGGCCCTCGACAACCTCGTCAAGGGCACGGCCGGTGCGGCCGTCCAGTCCGCCAACATCGCCCTCGGCTTGCCCGAGACCACCGGCCTCGGCCAGAACGGAGTCGCCCCGTGAGCGTCACCGCAGCAGCTGGCTTCGAGGCCTCCGGCGTCGTCGCCGGCCTCAAGAGTTCGGGCGCGCCCGACGTCGCCCTGGTCGTCAACCGAGGTCGCAGCACGGCCGCGGCGGCCGTCTTCACCAGCAACCGGGCCAAGGCGAACCCCGTCCTCTGGTCGCAGCAGGTGATCGCCGACGGTCGCGTGGACGCCGTCGTCCTCAATTCCGGAGGCGCGAACTGCTTCACGGGAGCGTTCGGCTTCCAGACGACCCACTCCACGGCCGAGACCGTGGCCGCCGCCCTCGAGCTGTCGGCGACGGACGTCCTCGTCTGCTCGACCGGCCTCATCGGAGTCGGCGACCAGACCTTCCGCGACAAGGTGCTGAGTGGCTCCACCGCGGCGGCCTCTGTCCTGTCGGCCGACGGTGGCCTCGATGCCGCCACGGCCATCATGACGACCGACACCAAGCCCAAGCAGGCCGTCGTCTCGGGTGACGGCTGGGTCGTCGGCGGAATGGCCAAGGGCGCGGGCATGCTCGCCCCCGGCCTCGCCACGATGCTCGTGGTGCTCACGACGGACGCCGACGTCGACGCGTCCGGTCTCGACTCCGCGCTCCGCGAGGCGACCCGGGTCACCTTCGACCGTCTCGACTCGGACGGCTGCATGTCGACGAACGACACCGTCGTGTTGTTGGCCAGCGCCGAGTCCGGTGTCGCGCCTCCTGCCGGCGACTTCGCGGCGGCGGTCACGGCGCTCTGTGCCGACCTCGCCGAGCAGTTGCAGGCCGACGCCGAGGGTGCCTCGCACGACATCCGCATCGAGATCGTTGGGGCGGCGTCCGACGACGACGCCGTCGAGGTGGGCCGTTCGATCGCCCGCAACAACCTGTTCAAGGCAGCCGTCTTCGGCAACGACCCCAACTGGGGTCGAGTGCTCGCCGCCATCGGCACCACGTCGGCCGAGTTCGACCCGTACGACGTCGACGTGACCATCAACGGCGTCCGCGTCTGCCACGCCGGGGCACCCGATCGGCCGAGCGACGACGTCGACCTGACGCCGCGGGCGGTCCACGTGCTCGTCGACCTGAAGACGGGGCCGGTCGAGGCGACCATCCTGACGAACGACCTCACGCACGACTACGTGCACGAGAACAGCGCGTACTCCAGCTGATGGGCGTCCACACGAGCACCGGCGCCACGGCGGCCGACGAGCAAGAGCTCGCGGCGGTCAAGGCCTCGACCCTGATCGAGTCCCTGCCCTGGCTGAAGCGCTTCTCGGGCAAGGTCGTCGTCGTGAAGTTCGGCGGCAACGCCATGGTCGACGACGCCCTCAAGCAGGCGTTCGCCGAGGACATGGTCTACCTGCGGTACGCCGGGTTGCACCCGGTGGTCGTCCACGGCGGGGGACCGCAGATCTCGGCCGCCCTCGACGCCGCCGGCATCGAGAGCGAGTTCCGGGGCGGCTACCGCTACACGTCGACCGAGGCGATCTCGGTCGTGCGCGACGTCCTGGCCGGCGAGGTCAACCGCGAGATCGTCGACCTGATCAACGAGCACGGCGACCTGGCCCGAGGTGTCTCCGGCGAGGGGTCGACCTTGTTCGAGGGTCGCAAGCGCGGTGTGGTGGTCGACGGCGAGACCTTCGACCTGGGACACGTGGGCGACGTGACACACGTCGACCCGTCGTCGGTTCTGGCCGAGATCGAGGCGGGACGCATCCCCGTGGTGTCGTCGATCGCGACGAACACGATCGACCCGGAACACGCCCTCAACGTCAACGCCGACGCGGCGGCGGGAGCCCTGGCCATCGCTCTCGGTGCGGCGAAGCTCGTCGTCCTGACCGACGTCGCCGGGCTCTACGCCGACTGGCCGAACCGCGACTCGCTCGTCGAGGCCATCACCGTGTCGGCCCTCACCGACATGCTCCCGACCCTCGAGTCGGGCATGATCCCCAAGATGCGCGCCTGCCTCGACTCGGTCGTGGGCGGCGTGGGCGGAGCGACCATCATCGACGGTCGCATCCCGCACTCGATCCTCCTCGAGGTGTTCACCCAACGCGGGTCGGGCACCGAGGTGGTCCCCGACGACCGGGCGGCGTCGACCGGCGCCCCCGTCGTCACCTCGTTCGGCACCCCCGCCGGCGAGATCGTCACCACCGGGGGCACCGCCCCGGGTGGCCCTGCCGTGAGCGGCACCGACACGAAAGGACAGTCGTGACCATGATCCAGACCCAAGGCGGTACCTGGCAGCGCCGATTCGGCGACTCGATGATGCGTTCGCTGTCCACTCCGAAGGTGATGCTCGACCGCGGCGAAGGCTGCCAGGTCTGGGACGTCGACGGCAAGCGTTACCTCGACTTCCTGGCGGGCATCGCCGTGAACGCCCTCGGACACGCCCACCCGGTGCTCGTCGAGGCGCTCACCGATCAGGCGAGCAAGCTGATCCACGTCTCCAACTACTTCGCGACGGCCCCGCAGGTCGAGCTCGCCGAACGGCTGACCCGCATCAGCGGCGCCGGCGAGCGTGGGCGCGTCTACTTCGGCAACAGCGGAGCCGAGGCCAACGAGGCCGCGGTCAAACTGGCTCGCCTCAACCGCGGTGACGGCTCGCGCACCCGCATCCTCGCCCTGCAGAACTCGTTCCACGGGCGCACCATGGGCTCGCTCGCGCTGACCGGCAAGCCGGCGCTGCGCGAACCGTTCGAGCCGATGATGCCCGGGGTCGAGCACATCGACACGACCGTCGAGGCACTCGAAGCGGCCCTCGACGGTTCGGTGGCCGCCCTGTTCGTCGAGCCGATCAAGGGCGAGGCCGGCGTCGTCGACCTGCCCGAGGGCTACCTCGAGCGCGCCCGCGAACTCACCACGGAGCACGGGGCCCTGCTGATCCTCGACGAGATCCAGACCGGCATCGGCCGGACCGGCTCGTGGTTCGCCTTCCAGCAGCACGACATCGTCCCTGACGCCATCACCGTCGCCAAGGGCATCGCCGGGGGAGTCCCCATCGGTGCGCTCATCACCTTCGGCGACACGTCCGACCTGTTCGAGGCCGGGCAGCACGGCAGCACCTTCGGCGGCAACCCCCTCGCCACCGCCGCGGCCAACGCCGTGCTCGGCGAGATCGAGGCCAGCCAGCTCGTGCTGAACGCGATCGTCAGGGGAGATCAGCTTCGTGCGGCGATCGCATCCATCGGTTCGCCCCTCGTCCGCGAGGTCCGGGGCAACGGCCTCCTCATCGGCCTCGGGCTGGCGCAGCCCGTCGCGGCGCAGATCGCCGCCGACGCCCTCGAGGCCGGCCTCATCGTCAACGCACCGAACGACTCGAGCATCCGCCTCGCGCCTCCTCTGATCGTCGGCGACGACGAGATCGCCGAGTTCACCCAGATCATGACCACCGTCCTGAAAGGCCTCGAATGACCCGCCACTTCCTCCGGGACGACGACCTGACCACGGCCGAGCAGCTCGAGGTGCTCGACCTCGCCGACGAGCTCAAGCGCGACCGCTGGTCGCAGCGCCCGCTGGCCGGTCCTCAGACCGTCGCCGTCATCTTCGACAAGTCGTCGACCCGTACTCGGGTGTCGTTCGCGGTCGGCATCGCCGACCTCGGCGGCAGCCCGCTGATCATCGCAACCGCGAACAGCCAGCTCGGCGGCAAGGAGACTCCCTCCGACACGGCGCGCGTGCTCGAGCGCATGGTGTCCGCCATCGTCTGGCGCACCTACGCGCAGTCCGGCCTCGAAGAGATGGCGGCCGGCACGACCGTGCCCGTCGTCAACGCGTTGAGCGACGATTTCCACCCGTGTCAGCTGCTCGCCGACCTGCAGACCATCCGCGAGAAGAAGGGCACGCTCGCCGGGCTCTCGGTGGCGTTCGTCGGTGACGGACGCTGCAACATGGGCCAGTCGTACCTGCTGGCCTGCGCGACCGCAGGCATGCACGTCCGCATCGGCGCCCCCGAGGGCTTCCTGCCCGACCCGACCGTCGTCGCCGACGCCGAGGCCATCGCCACGCGGACGGGCGGCTCGGTGCTCGTCACGACCGACGCGACCGAGGCCGTCGCCGGCGTCGACGTCGTCGTGACCGACACCTGGGTCTCGATGGGCAAGGAGGACGAGAAAGACGAGCGAGTCGCCGTCTTCGGATCGTTCAAGGTCGACCAGGCGTTGATGGCTCAGGCCGACGACGACGCGATCTTCCTGCACTGCCTCCCCGCCGACCGCGGGTACGAGGTCACGGCCGACGTCATCGACGGCCCGACCAGCGTCATCTGGGACGAGGCCGAGAACCGGCTGCACGCCCAGAAGGCGTTGCTCACCTGGCTGCTGGCCCGCTGAGCACCCCCACCACCTCACACACGTAGACACACACACACCACACAAGGAGAACCATGGCGGAACGCGTCGTACTCGCATACTCAGGGGGCCTCGACACCTCGGTCGGCATCGGCTGGTTGGCCGATGCCACCGGAAAAGAGGTGGTCGCCCTCGCCGTCGACGTCGGACAGGGCGGAGAGGACATGGAAGACATCCGACAGCGCGCCCTCGACTGCGGTGCGGTGGAATCGGTCGTCGTCGACGCCAAAGAAGAGTTCGGGACCGATTACCTGATGCCGGCCCTCAAGGCCAACGCGCTGTACCAGAAGACCTACCCGCTGGTGTCCGCCCTCAGCCGTCCGCTGATCGCCCGCCACCTGGCATCGGTCGCGAAAGAGCTCGGTGCGAACAGCGTGGCCCACGGTTGCACCGGCAAGGGCAACGACCAGGTCCGCTTCGAGGCGGCCGTCGCGGCCCTCGCCCCCGACCTGACGAGCATCGCCCCGGTCCGTGACCTGGCCCTCACCCGCGACAAGGCGATCGTCTACGCGGAAGAGCACAACCTCCCCATCCGCCAGAGCGCCAAGAACCCCTACTCGATCGACAAGAACGTCTGGGGCCGTGCGGTCGAGACCGGGTTCCTCGAGGACCCCTGGAACGCTCCCATCGAGGACCTGTACGAGTACACGCAAGACCCGGCCGTCGTCAAGGACGCCGACGAGGTCGTCATCACCTTCGAGGCCGGAGTCCCGACGGCGATCGACGGCGTGGCGTTCACCCCGCTGGGCATCGTCGAGCGCATGAACGAGCTCGCCGGCAAGCACGGCGTCGGCCGCATCGACGTCGTCGAGGACCGTCTCGTCGGCATCAAGAGCCGCGAGGTCTACGAGGCACCCGGCGCGATGGCCTTGATCGCCGCGCACGAGGCGCTCGAGGCGCTGACCATCGAGCGCGACCTCGGCCGCTACAAGCGCGGGGTCGAGGCCGAATGGTCGAACCTGGTCTACGACGGCCTGTGGTTCTCGGGTCTCAAGCGCTCGCTCGACGTCTTCATCGACGACACGCAGAAGTACGTGTCGGGCGAGATCCGTCTCAAGCTGCAGGGCGGACGCGCGGTCGTCACCGGGCAGAAGAGCGACGCGAGCCTCTACGACTTCGACCTCGCGACCTACGACACGGGCGACACCTTCGACCAGTCCTTGTCGAAGGGCTTCATCGAGATCTGGTCGCTGCCCAGCAAGATCTCGGCTCGTCGCGACCTGGCCCACGGGGCGTGACCGACGCGAGCGGGCTCGGCGAAGGGTCGGGCAAGAACGAGCGAGCAGGCGAGGCGGGCGCCCTCTGGGGCGGCCGCTTCGCCTCCGGGCCGTCCGCCGAGCTCGCCGCGCTGAGCAAGTCGACGCAGTTCGACTGGCAGCTGGCCTCGTACGACATCGCCGGGTCGCGCGCACACGCCAGGGGTCTGGCGGCGGCGGGTTACCTCGACGCGTCCGAGCTCGACGCCATGTTGTCGGCGCTCGACCGGCTCGAGTCCGACGTGCTCGACGGCACGTTCACCGCGGCCGAGACCGACGAGGACGTGCACTCCGCCCTCGAGCGGGGCCTCATCGGCATCGCCGGTGCCGAGCTCGGCGGCAAGCTCCGGGCGGGGCGTAGCCGCAACGACCAGATCGCGACGCTGGTGCGCTTGTACCTGCGCGACCACGCCCGAGTCATCGGTCGGCAGGTCGTCGACCTGGTCGACGCGATCGCCGGTCAGGCGACGGCCCACCCGACGGCCGTGATGCCCGGCCGGACGCACCTGCAGCACGCCCAGCCGGTGCTGCTGGCGCACCACCTCCTCGCCCACGCCTGGCCTCTGGTCCGAGACCTCGAGCGCCTGCGCGACTGGTCGCGTCGGGCCGGTGCCTCGCCGTACGGCGCAGGTGCCCTCGCGGGTAGTTCGCTGGGGCTCGACCCGCTCCTCGTCGCGACCGATCTGGGCTTCGACCGCACGACCGAGAACTCGATCGACGCGACGGCCAGTCGTGACGTCGTGTCGGAGTTCGCGTTCGTCATGGCGTCCGTCGGCATCGACCTCTCGCGGCTGGCCGAAGAGATCATCCTCTGGAACACCCGCGAATTCGGCTTCGTCCGTCTGCACGACGCGTTCTCGACCGGGTCGAGCATCATGCCGCAGAAGAAGAACCCCGACATCGCCGAGCTCGCGCGCGGCAAGTCGGGGCGGCTCATCGGCAACCTGACGGGTCTGCTCGCGACGCTCAAGGGGCTGCCCCTGGCCTACAACCGAGATCTCCAAGAAGACAAAGAGCCGGTGTTCGACTCGGTCAGCCAGCTCGAGGTGCTGCTCCCGGCGTTCACGGGCATGGTGGCGACCCTCGATTTCGACGAGGTCCGCATGGCCGAGCTCGCGCCGCAGGGATTCTCACTCGCGACCGACGTCGCCGAGTGGCTCGTCCGTCAGGGGGTCACGTTCCGTGACGCACACGAGATCAGCGGCGAGCTGGTGCGGTTCTGTGAACAGCACGACCTCGAGCTGCACGAGCCCACCGACGAGCAGTACCGGTCGATCTCGGCGCATCTCACGCCCGAGATCCGGCCCGTCCTGACGGTCGAGGGCTCGATCGCCAGCCGTCGAGGGGCCGGCGGCACGGCTCCCGAGCGGGTCGCCGAGCAGCTCGTACAGCTGACCGAGCAGATGCGCCACCTCGTCCAGGCCCTCGCCCCGGCGGCGGCGTGAGTCGTCGGCGACCGGGGTCTCGGGACGACCGGCCGGTCCGCGCCTGGGTCGTGCCGGTCGTCGTCGCGATCGCCGTGGCGGTGCTGGTCGCCGTCGCGGTGATCGCGGCCGCGAGCGGCCAGCGCTTCTTCTGACCGCGATGATCGCGGTGGTCACGGGGGAGCGGTGACGACGACACCCGACGACGACGTGCTCGCGGCACTGCTGGCCGAACCGGCGCTGGCCGTCGCGCCGCGCCTCCTGGGCTCGGTCTTCTGGTCGGGTGGCGTGGGGATTCGCCTCACCGAGGTCGAGGCCTACCACGGTCAGGGGCAGGACCCCGGATCGCATGCCCACCGGGGCCGGTCGGCGCGCAACAACAGCATGTTCGAACGCGGCGGAACGCTCTACGTGTACCTGTCCTACGGCATCCACCGCTGCGTCAACATCGTGTGTGGGCCCGAGGGCTACGCGTCCGGTGTCCTCTTGCGTTCGGGCGAGGTGGTGGCCGGCGTCGACGAGGCACGAGCCCGCCGGTCGACGTCGCGGACCCCGGCCGACCTGGCTCGCGGTCCCGGCCGACTGGGTTCCGCGCTCGGCATCGAGCTCGGCGACGACGGCTCACGCCTCGTCGCCGACACCCCCGGTCAGGAGGCGCGGTTCCGTCTTCGCCTCCCGTCCGCACCGGTCGGCCCGGTCGCCGCCGGCCCGCGTGTCGGTGTGTCGGGTCACGCCGGTGGTGACGCGTTCCCGTGGAGGTTCTCGCTCGAGGGTGATCCGACGGTCTCTCCGTACCGCGCTGCCGTCTCGCGAGGGCGCGGTGGGGCGTGAAGGCGCAGACGGTGGCCGCTGGTAGCGTTTCGCAGGTGACCAGTGAAACGACCGCAGACGTCCTGGCCGCCCAGAGCAACGATCCCTCGTTCGACGACGTGTGGGACGAGATGCAGTGGCGCGGTCTGGTGCACGTGTCGACCGACGCCGACGCCCTGAAGACCCTGCTCGCCGGTCCGCCGATCACGTACTACTGCGGTTTCGACCCGACCGCCCCCAGCCTTCACCTCGGCAACCTCGTGCAGTTGCTCACCATGCGTCGGCTCCAGCTCGCCGGTCACCGGCCCCTGGGTCTCGTGGGTGGGTCCACCGGTCTCATCGGCGATCCGCGTCCGACCGCCGAACGGGTGCTCAAGACACCCGAGCAGACGGCCGAGTGGGTCGACCGCATCCGTGTGCACGTCGAGAAGTTCCTCTCGCCCGACGGTGACAACGGTCTCCGGGTGGTGAACAACCTCGACTGGACGTCCCCGCTCAGCGCCATCGAGTTCTTGCGCGACATCGGCAAGAACTTCCGCGTCAACACGATGCTCAAGAAAGACGCCGTGGCCGCGCGTCTGAACTCCGATGCCGGAATCAGCTACACCGAGTTCAGCTACCAGATCCTCCAGGGTCTCGACTTCCGTGAGCTCTACCGCAGCTACGACTGCGTCCTGCAGACCGGTGGCAGCGACCAATGGGGCAACCTCACCAGTGGCACCGAGCTGATCCGCCGTACCGAGGGCGTCTCGGTGCACGCGATCGGCACGCCGCTGATCACCAACACCGACGGCACCAAATTCGGCAAGAGCGAGGGCAATGCGGTCTGGCTCGACTCCGAGCTGACCAGCCCGTACGCGATGTACCAGTTCTGGCTGAACACCGACGACGCCGACGTCGTCCCGCGGCTCAAGGTCTTCACGTTCCTCTCGCGTTCCGAGATCGAACGACTCGAGAAAGCGGTCGCCGACGAACCCTTCCGTCGGGAGGCGCAGCGCGCGTTGGCCTGGAACGTTACGTCCCTGGTCCACGGCACCGCAGCCACCCAGTCGGCCATCGACGCCGCTGCAGCCCTCTTCGGCCAAGGGGATCTGTCCGTGCTCGATCCGGGGACCCTCGCCAGCGCCATCGCCGAGTTGCCGGCGGCCTCGGCCGACGGGACGACCACCGTGGCGCAGGCGTTGGTCGACACCGGACTCGTCGCTTCCCTGGGTGCCGCTCGTCGGGCCACGGCCGAGGGCGGCGTCTACGTGAACAACGCCCGGGTCGCGAACGGTGATGCCCTCGTCGCGGACTCGCGACTCGACGGGGGGGTCGTCGTGCTCCGGCGCGGCAAGAAGACGTTGGCGGGAGTCACCGTCCGGGTCTGACGTCGCGTCCGTCGGATTCATCAGAGAAGCCCGCTTCCTCCTCGAGGAAGCGGGCTTCCCTTCGTTCCGGGGCGCCCGGGGAGACACGCACCGCCGTTTCCGGGCCTTCCGGGGCGACACGCCCGGGATGCATGGGTATTTGGGGGTGGGGCCGGGGGGCTGTGTAAAGTAATCCGAGTCAGCCCAA
>NZ_JACYUB010000004.1:0-277129 GCF_014841545.1 Frigoribacterium sp. CFBP 8751 | reverse complement strand
GGGGCGCACGTCGCTGTCGGGGCCGTAGTAGTCGACGTTGCCGCCCGTGATCGGGAACGAGAACGTGCCGTCGGCGAAGGTCGCGGTGCCCACGACGCCGGGGGTCAGGCCGAGGGTCGTGAGGGCCTCGACGAACGACGCGTCGACGGCGACCTGGGTGTCGACACCGTTCGACAGGTCCGGGATGGACGCCGCGGGCAGGAGGCTCTCGCCGGGGCCGGGTTCGCGGGTCTGGTTGACGGGGTGCGTCGGAGCCGTGTTGTTGCTCTCGGAGTCCGAGGTCGAGGCGCAGGCCGCGAGCGAGAACACGAGGGCTCCGGTGGCGACGACACCGAGGACGCCTCGGCCGAGGGGGGAACGGAAGGGGGTGCGCATGAATGGTCCTTGTCTGTGCTGCCCGGTGGGGTTGATCGGTGTTCGACGCCCGGGCCGCGTCGGATGGGGCGAGGGGGCGACCGGGGGGGGTGCGCCCCCTCGCGGTGCTCAGTCCTGTTCGGAGAAGAAGCGGTCGACCTTGCGGTGGTACCGCTGACCCAGCAGGCCGCCGAGGACGGCTCCGGCGAAGCTCAGCACGACGACGAGGGCGAGCCCGATCAGACCGGCGAGGGACGACGACTGCAGGTCGTCCATCGAGGGCACGAACGGGTTCGGCGACGACGAGTCACCGGACTGGGTGCCGACGACGCCCACGACGACGGCCAGGACGATGGTGATGACCACGCCCCAGAGCCAGGTCGCGAGGCCCTGCTTGAAGCCGCTGAAGCGCGCGATGCGCGACGCCGTGTACCCGCCGACGAGGTACCCGAAGAAGATGATCGCGAGCACCACGATGCCCGAGGTCAGCGCCAGCACGTCGGCGTTGTCGGCCGTGAAGCTGCGCAGGTCGGTCATCGCGGTCGACCCCGAGGCGACCCCGCCCCAGGCCGCCAGGACGCCGCCGAAGATCGTGATCATGACGAGGCCGAAGCCCGTCGCGGCGAACCAGCCGAGCAGACCGGCGCCGAAGCGGATGCCGCCGAACTCCTCTTTCTGCTGGGCGAGCAGCTCACGGCGCACCGACACGTGGTCGATGCCGGAGTCCTTGATCAGGGGGTAGGCGTGGGAGCCGGTGTCGCGACCGGCGGCGGCACCCGCAGCCGCGCCTCTTGCTGCTGCCGCGGTCGGTGCGACGGCGGTGGGGGCGTCCTGGCCGAACGAGGGCTGACGCTCGGCCGCGGCGCGGTCGGTGGCGTCGCGCTCGGCGTCCGAGCGGTCGTCGACCCACCCGTCGTGCGAGGACGAGGAGGCGCCGGTCGCCGCGGTCGCGGACGCCGCGGTGGCCGTGTCGTCACGCCGGTCACCCGTGGCGGGGTCCCCGGCGCGGGCGGCCTCGGCGGCACGGAGGGCCTCGTCGTCGTGCAGCGGTCGGCGCGTGCCGTCGGAGGAGGCGGACCAGGCACGCTGGGCGGGCTCGGTCGGAGCCACCATCGGGATCGCCTCGGTGGGACGGCCGGACGAGGCCGCGTCCCGGTCGGACTCGGAGAGGACCTCGGTGTCGCGCGCGTCGGGGTCGGCCGACGAGCCGGCATCGGTCGACGCGTCGGCGTCGGCGTCGGCGGGTCGATCGGACGCCGTGTCGCCGGGGACGTACTCGGCGGGCACCGACTCGGGCAGCGCCTCCTCGTCGGACGGGGCGGGAGCGCCGGACGCATCACCGGTCGCACGGGCCTCGGCCACGACCGGGCGGTCCTCGGCGTCGGCGATCGGGGCCTGCTGCGTCGGGGCGTCGCCGCCGAAGTCGACGGCGGGGGGCTGCTGCGTCGGCACCTCGGAGCCGTACGGCACCTCGGTCTGCTCGACCGTCTCGCCGGTCTCGTCGGACCGCGGGGCGTCGTTCGTGTCGCCGTGCTGGGGATCGCGTCCCTCGTGGTCGGGGCGGTCGCGCCGCGGATCGTTCGCGTCGGTCATGGCTCACTCCTGTCGGTGGGGTCGTTCCCTGGATCTGTGATCCGCCTGAACGTTACGCCCGAACGGCACCCCGGGCCGGGAGCCCCCGCCCTGACCCGGAGGACTCACGGGCCCGGACGAGCCGGTAGCGTGGACCGGACAGCCGAGCGACGAAGGACGACGACGTCATGACCGACACCAGCCAGATCCCCTCCGACCCGACCGCGACCGACCCCGCGGCGACGGCCCGCCGGGGCCCGTCGGCCGGCCGCACGCGACCCAAGCCCGACATCGCCCGGTCGTGGCTGCTGGTCCCGGGCACCGCCCCCGACCGTTTCGACTCGGCTCAGGCCTCACGCGCCGACCAGATCGTCCTCGACATCGAGGACGCGGTCGACCCGGCCCGCAAGCCCGCCGCGCGCGACGACGTCGTCGCCTGGCTGACGGGCGGCGGCGAGGCCTGGGTGCGCATCAACGACCGCTCGACCGACTTCTGGTCCGACGACGTCGACGCCCTCATGGGCCTGCCCGGGCTGCACGGCGTCATGCTCGCCAAGACCGAGGCACCCGAGCACGTCACCGAGACCTTCGACCGCCTCGGAGGCGCGGTGCCGGTGCTCGCGCTCGTCGAGTCGGCCCTCGGCATCGAGGAGAGCCCCGCCATCGCCAAGGCCCGCGGCGCGTTCCGGCTCGCGTTCGGCAGCGGCGACTACCGCCGCGACACCGGCACGAGCGCCGACGACCTGGCCATGGCCTACCCCCGCTCACGCCTCGTCGTCGCCAGCCGCATCGGCGGGCTGCCCGGCCCGATCGACGGCCCGACGGTCGGCAGCAGCCACCCCGTCCTGCGCGAGCAGTCCGGGGTCGCGGTCGCGCTGGGCCTGACCGGCAAACTGTGCCTCGACGTCGAGCAGCTGCCCGTGATCAACGAGGTCATCAGTCCCACCCCGTCCGACGTCGCCTGGGCGCAGGACTTCCTCGCCGACTTCGAGGGCCGCGGCCGGGTCATCCGCGACGGCAGCGACCTGCCCCGCCTCGGCCGGGCGCAGAAGATCGAGAAGCTCGCCTCGGCGTTCGGGGTGCAGCCCGCGAGCTGACCGCACGACCGAAGGAGGCGCGTCCCACCCGGGATGCGCCTCCTTTTTTCGCGCCCGGAACACGATCGAGGCATTGACACGCGATAGTCAGCGACATATCTTTGACACATCGCGACAGGACGTCGCGATCACGACTTCTCTCCACCTGACCCGAAAGGAGTACCCCATGGGTACCGACTTCACCACCGAGAACCACGGCGACCCCCGTCGCCGGCACCACGACTTCCCCGACGCCCGACGCGACCTCCCCGGCCGCGGCGAGGGCCACGGCCGCTTCGGCCGTCCGTTCGGCCGCGGGTTCCGCCCCGGCCCCGGCTTCGGCGGCTTCGGCCCCGGTTTCGGCCCCGGCGGCCCGGGCTTCGGCCCCGGCGGCTTCGGGCCTGGCCGCGGCGGACGCGGCCGGGCCCGACGCGGCGACGTGCGCCTCGCGATCCTCTCGCTGCTGTCCGACGCCCCGTCGAACGGCTACGGCCTGATCAAGGCGATCGCCGAGCGCACCGACGGCGCGTGGAAGCCCAGCCCCGGCTCGGTCTACCCCACGCTGCAGCAGCTCGTCGACGAAGAACTCATCTCGTCCGACGAGGCCGCGACCACGAGCGCCTTCACGCTGACCGAGGCGGGCAGGGCCTACGTGGCCGAGCACGCCGACGAGATCGAGAAGGCCTGGGCCGCGACGGCCGACGACGCCAGCGACACCGACCGCGAGTTCCAGACCAGCCTCATGAAGCTGATGGGCGTCGTGAAGCAGTTCCACCACGACGGCAGCGAGGCCCAGCGGGCCGCCGCCACCGCCAAGCTCGACGAAGCCCGCCGCGCGCTCTACACGATCCTGGCGGACTGAGCCCTCGCGGGCTGAGCCCTCGCCTGTCGGTGACGTGAGCACCCGAGGAGGCGCGGTGTGGGGATCCCCCGCATCGCGCTTCCTTCGCGTGGTCGCGGCGCCGACCGGGCCGATGTCAGGGGTCGTGGGCAGGATGGCCCCACGAGAACGACGACCTGCCGGAGGCGCCCATGAGCACCACAGACGACCCCACCACCGCGAACCCCGTCGGGCTCGATCGTGCGGGGTACGACCCGTCGTTCCTCACGGTCGACGTGCCCTTGCCGGCCCTCCACACGCTCGCGCGAGAGCTGCCGTACGTCCACTTCACGGTGCTGCTCGACCCCGTCCGGCGGTTGGCCGCCCTGACGGCGGTCAACATCGACGGGTCGTCGCTGCTCGACCTCGGCCGAGGCGACGACTGGCACCTCGACGAACGCGTGCCCGACGACGAGCAGACGGGTCCCGAGGTCTACGCCTCGAACGACCTCGACCGGGGGCACCTGGTCCGCCGCCGCGACCCGGTCTGGGGCGAGCCGGTCGTCGCGGCCGCGGCGAACGTCGACACGTTCAGCTTCACCAACGCCGCACCGCAAGCCGCCGAGTTCAACCAGTCGAGAGAACTCTGGCTCGGCCTCGAAGACCAGGTGCTGCAGTACGCCTCCACACACCGGCAGCGGTTGACGGTGTTCACGGCACCCGTGCTGCTCGACGACGACGCGCCCTACCGCGGCATCCGCCTCCCGCGTCGGTTCTTCAAGATCGCGGCGTGGACGACGTCGGACGGCGGTTCGCTGCGCACGGCGGCGTACCTGCTCGACCAGTCCCCCGAGCTCGACGGCGTCGACCTCGAGGCCGCGTTCGCCCGTGCGCACGAGCAGGGCGACCCACCGCCACTCGGGCCGTACCGCACCTACCAGGTACCCGTCCGCGACATCGCCGAGATGACCGGCTTCGACCTCGCGCAACTCGCCGAGGCCGACACCCTGCGGCCCGTGCCCACGATCGAGCCGCCGGACGGCATCCGCGAGGGGTGGGTGCCGCTGACGTCGGTCGACCAACTGTCGTTCTGAGGCCGACGACCCCGGCTCGTCCAGGGGGCTCGCATCGACTCGTGCCACGATTCTCGGGCCATGGCACCGAACGACCCAGATCCCGTCGACCCCGTCGAGCCCCCCGACGCCACATCGCGCGGCGACGCCCGACCACTGCCGCCCGAGATGCCCATCAGCCTGACGATCCTGCGCGGCGAGGACGCGCCTCCGGTCCGGGCCGCGCCGTGGCGAGAGGTCCGGGTGGCCTTCCTCGTGCCGACCACCTCGACCGATGCGGCCTCCGGTGTCCGGCACCTGCTCGACGAACCCGAACTGCACTTCTCACCCGGGTTGCGCCAGGGCACGCTCGCGCTCATGCCCCGCCGTTCGGCGCTCCTCCGGGTCGTGCTCGAGTGGGAGTGGTCGGTCGAGGCCGCGTCCTTCTCCGTGAACTCCTTCGAGCCCGAGCCCTTCACGTCCGACGAACGAGACGCTCTCGAGTCGTGGTTGCGGGCGACGGCCCGCAGGCTCCACGTGTTCGAGGGGGCCCTCGCACGAGCTGTCGCCCGGGTCGACCACGACGTGGCGCGGGGCATCGACACGAGCTCTCCCGAATCCTCGTCGGCCGGCGCCGCGGCCGTGGCGCGGGCAGCAGATGCGGTGACGGGTGCGTCCGGTTCGGACGATTCGCGGCCCGGGGGCGTCCGAGCCGACGATCTCGCGACGGCCGGCCCGGCCGCCACGACGATGCGGACGGCCACCCTCGGCACGAGGCTCGCCTCCCCCGCCGCCGGAGCCCCCCACCCCGTGGTCGACGTCACCCTGCCGGACGCGAGCGACCCCGGCTGGGAGGTCTTCGTCGACGCCACGAGCCGTCAGACCCTCGGCTACCGCCGGACCCTCGACGACGACGGCGACGCCTACGCGTTCAGCTACCTCGTGGCCGACGACGTCGACGACGTCACACCCGACGACCTGGTCGACTGGCACGACCAGCACATCCAACGACAACTGCTCGTCGAGGACGCCCGCCAGGCGTACGTACACCTGCTCGCCGGGCTCGAGCCGCCCGTCTCGGTGCAGTACACGGTCTGACCGACCGACGCCGCGCCTCCTCGTCGACGGTCCGACCGACCCGCGCCGCGCCTCCTGGCCACCGGTTCTGCCCGCGCGGCTGGCTCTCGTGCACTCCTCGTCCGGCGCCGCACCCGGTTGACGTGCAATTCGCGACCTCGGGCAACCCCTCAGGCGTGCCGAACCCGACAACAGCCCGACGACGCGCCGCTCACGTACCCCTCAGGACGGCGTGTCGACCCCCGGATGTCGCGAATTGCACAAGAGGCGGAGAGCCGCAGGGGGCCGTAGGGAAGAGCGACGGGGGGAAGAGGGTGCGCGGGAACGGTCGAGCCCAGGTCAGGGGGCGACGTCGACGATGGCGACGAAGCGGGTGCCGACGCCGTCGACCTCGGCGCGCACGACGCCCGGCTCGGGCTCGGGCAACTCGTCCGCGCCGTGGTCGTCACAGCTGAGGTAGGTGTACTCGGGCCACCACTTCTTGGGGCGGGCGGCCTCGTGGTAGCCGCAGACGACGCACTCCAGCTCGACCCAGACCGGCTTGCCCGTGCGGTTCGCGCGGGACTGCACCAGCCAGGGCGGCGGCGTCCGTTCCATCGCGACGAGCTCGTCGACCGTCATCTTCGGCGGCAGCCCGTGGCGCTTGGCCATCTCGAGGGGGATGTCCAGTCGCAGGGCGGCGTCTCGTCGCGTGATCACCCGCACACGCTACCCGCCCGCCCGCGTCCGCCGCGAGCAGCACGTCTGTTGCCACGCGCAACACCCGGCGTCAAGTCGGCCAGAGTGCCGACTTGCCCCCGGACGGGGGCCAGGCGGAAGCTCGACCCAGGCGGGACGTGCCCGATCCACCGGGTCGGTCGATCACCGGACCGCCCGGCCGGCACCGCCCGGCCGGCCCCACCCGACACGCACCACCCGAACCAAGGGGAACCACATGAAGAAGTTCGTCGCCGCCGCCCTGACCGCCGCGGCCCTCGCCGTCGGATCACTCGGGGTCTCGACCTCGGCCGTCGCCGCCGGTCCCGACAACACGATCCGCTCGACGGACATCGTCGGCGGCCAGAAGGCACCCACGACGCCGTGGGCCGTGCAGCTGGTCTTCCGGACCGGGGGCACCGCGAGCTACGCCTGCACCGGCGAACAGATCAACGCCAGCTGGGTGCTGACCGCCCGCCACTGCATCGACGGCGTCACCTCGATGCAGGTCTACCACTCCAACAGCACGACGAACCCGGGCACCGCGATCGCCGTCGACCGCGTCGCCGCCGCCCCCGTGGGCGACATCGCGCTCGTGCACCTGAGCCAGTCGAAGACCCTCGGCAGCTACCCGTCGCTGAACCTCGGGTTCCAGGCGACCTCGTCGGGCACCGGCACCATCATGGGCTACGGCCTGCGCGCGAACTCGGTGCAGTCCGACGGCCTGTACCAGGCGACGGTCGGCCTCACCGGCCGCAGCACCGACGCCTACGGCGGGGTCGCGCAACACCTGAACGGCACCACCGGCGCGGCGAACCACGGCGACTCGGGTGGCCCCCTGATCG
This sequence comes from Frigoribacterium sp. CFBP 8751, assembly GCF_014841545.1. Classification (NCBI taxonomy): domain Bacteria; kingdom Bacillati; phylum Actinomycetota; class Actinomycetes; order Micrococcales; family Microbacteriaceae; genus Frigoribacterium; species Frigoribacterium sp. CFBP 8751. The sequence goes on along the minus strand of NZ_JACYUB010000004.1, from coordinate 269,637 downwards.
TGAACGGCCAGATCGTGGCCGTCTGCTCGACCGGCGACGAGGCCGACCCGGGCGCGAACACCCGCGCCGGGTCGAACTACGCCGTGCTGTCGCAGAGCTCGAGCTGGATCCGCTCGACGGCCGGCCTCTAGTCCGCCGGCGGGCCGGTCCGTCGGCGACGAACGACCACGGACGCCCGGCCCCCACGGCCCCGCCCACCCACGAAGCGCAGGAGGCGCGCCCCGGTCACGTGACCGGGGCGCGCCTCCGTCGTCGTGGCGACCCGCGCCTCCTCGGCGGCGTCAGCCGCCGGACGTCAGACGATCGGCTTCTCGAAACAGATCGACTGCGGGATGGTCGTGACGTAGGGCTCGTAGGTCGGGATGCGGGTGAACCCGATCTTCTCGTAGAGGGCGACGGCGTCGGGCTGGCGATCCCCGGTCTGCAGGATGAGTCGGCTCGCACCGCCCTCGCGGGCGACCGTCTCGAGCTCGGCCATCAGGAGTCGGCCGATGCCGCGGCCGCGCTGACCGTCCGCGACGATCACGCGCTTGACCTCCCATTCGCCGTCCCGGCTCTGCACGAGGGCGTGGCCGACGGGCGTGCCGCCGTCGGCACCGTCGTCGGCGACCACCAGCACGGTGGCCAACACGTTCGACGGGTGGACCGTGAGGGCGGCGTTCCGCGCCTCGACGACGGCGACGGGCTCGACGACGTCGCGGTGGTAGCGGACGGTCATCTCGGCGTCCATGGCGTCACGCAGGGCGACGGCACGGGGGTCGTCGAAGGCGACGCGTTCGAGGTGGAGCGGGGGCAGGGCGGAGGGAGCGGTGTTCGTCACCAGACGATTCTGCCCCCTCGGGCGGGACCCGGTGGACGTGCTACAGGCGGACGCCGCGCGCCGACATGAACGGCACGGGGTTCGTCGAGGCGCCGCCGACGCGGGTCTCGAAGTGCAGGTGGCAGCCGGTCGAGTTGCCCGTCGAGCCGACGAGCGCGATCAACTGGCCCGCGACGACGCTCTGCCCACGGGACACCTTGATGCCGCCGTTGACGATGTGGCCGTAGGCGGTCGAGACGCCTCCGCCGTGGCTGATCTGGATGTAGTTGCCGTAGCCGCCGGTCAGGCCCGCGAAGGTCACCGTGCCCGAGGTCGCGGCATAGATGGGGCTGTTGCAGCCGGGGGCCAGGTCGATGCCGTCGTGCATGCGGTAGACGCCGGTCACCGGGTTGACGCGCATGCCGTAGCCGCTCGACATGTAGCCGGCGCTGGGACGCACCCAGCCCGAGCCGGTCGAGGCACCGCCGCCACCGGACGAACCGCCGCCGGTCGACGGAGCGGGTGCGGGAGCGGAAGGCGTCGAGGGCCGGGCGGCGGCGGCCGCGGCAGCCGCGGCGCGCTGCTGACGGAGGGCCTCGGCCTGGCGGGCGGCCTCGGCGGCCGCCGCGGCCTTGCGGGCCTCTTCGGCCTGACGTGCGACCTCGACCCCGGTGGCGTAGTCGGCCTCGGTCTGCAGGCTCTGGTCCTGCAGCACGGCGAGCTGGCCCTGGAGGCGCGACTCGTTCTCTTGCTGGGCGGCGACGGCGGCCGCAGCGGCGTCGGACGCGGCCTGAGCCTCGTCCATCGAGACCTGGGCGGCACCCTGCAGCTTCACGAGCGCGTCCGAGGCGACCTTGGCCTGGTCGGAGAGCGACTGCGCCACGTTGCGGTCGTTCACGGCCTGCTGACGGATGCCGTCGGTCTGCTCGGTGAGCTTGCTCATCGCGCCGAGCCGGTAGAGGAGGTCGTCGGCCTGCTCGGTGTCGCCCACGAGCTGCGACGACACGTTGCCGCCACCCGTGCGGGCGAGCTGGGCCGAGACCTGACCGGCGCGCTGCTCGCTGGCGTCGGCCACCGCGGCCTTCTCGTCGGCCTGCGACTGCAGTTCGGCGAGCTTGGCGGCACCGGCGTCGGCGTCGGCCTGGGCCTGCTCGAACTCGGCACCGAGACGCTCGGCCTCGGCCTGGGCGGTGCTGGCGTCGCTCGCGAGCTGGTCGAGCAGCCCCTGGATGCGGCTGACCTCGGCGGCCTTGGCCGACTCGCTCGACCGGGCGGCCTGGACGTCTTCCCACGAGGGGTACGAAGCGGCCTGCGCGGGCGAGGCCCCGAGCACCGTGCCCGACACGACGAGCGTGAGGCTGAGCAGCACCGTCGCCACGGCGGCGGCGACGCCCTGTCGGCGGGGCAGGGTCACGGGCGAAGTCACGGAGGAGCACCTATCTCTGGTCGGCCCCGAGCCCGCAGGACGCGCCGGATCGACGGTCGTCGGGGGGTGGGGAACCCGATCAGCCTACGGGCGGAAACGGGAAGGGTAAACCCGCACATCAAGGTTTCTCGTCATCGGCTTGTCCCCAGTCGGGGGTTCACAGGGGGATGCACGACACGACTCCAGTCACACGAGTCACACGATCTGTACCCCGAATGACGAGGAGGCGCGGGTCGGCGACACCCGTCGCCCACGACGACAGGCATCGCCCGGGCGGGCCGGGACCCGGCGCCGGGGACCGGACGCGGGCGCCGATGCCGACGGACCCGGTCGCGGAGGCGGACGGGCCCGGACGCGCCGTCCGGGTCAGTCGACGAAGGCGGAGTTGAGACGGTGCAACGCCGCGGCGAGCGCGTCGACCTCGGCGGCCGTCCACCCCTCGAGCCGGTCGGCGAGAGCGGACCGGTTGGCGTCGACGGACCGGGCGAGCAGATCACGACCACGGACGGTCAGCGTGAGCGCCTGCCCTCGTCGCCCCTCGACCGCGGCCCCCTCGCCGGGCTCGACGAGGCCCAGCTGGACGAGTCCGCCGAGCTGGCGCGAGACGGTCGACCGGTTGAGGCCGAAGTCCGCCGCGATGTCGGTGGCTCGGCACCCGGGGTGGGCCGCGATGAAGGTGACGAGCGAGTGCTCGACGAACGACAGCGGGGCGCTCTTGTGCCGGGCGCGGGCGACGGCCCGTCGGGACACGGTCTCGAGCTCCGAGTAGACCGTGTCGATGCCTTGCTGCCCCCGCTGGTCCGTCACGGGGCCAGCCTAACGGCGTGCCGTCGGGAACACCGAGGGGGTCGATCGTGTTGCATACTGCAACTGTAGACCCGACGGGCAACGGCGCCCCCGACCACGAGGAGCCCCGTGACGACCACCGACCTGACCCTGCACCGCCCGGACGACGGCGCGCGCCCCGACCACGACTCGTTCCGTGGCGACCCTCTCCGTGGGCGGGACGACCGACCCGACCCGCGCCTCCATCGCGGTCACCAGCACGCCGGGCCCACGACCGTGCGCCGCCCGCGACCCGACGCCGCGGCCTGGCGGTCCCTCGGCCTGCACGTGCTCATCCCCCTCTTCCTGGCCACCGGCATGGCCCTCGCCTACCTCGGCGCCTTCGGCCACCCGACCCCCCACCACGTGCCCGTCGCCGTCGTGGGCAGCTCGGCCCAGAGCGAGGTCTTCGCCCAGCAGCTCAACGACGCCGACCCGGACGCCCTCGACGTGCGCACCGTCGCGGACGCCGACGCGGCGCGCAGGCTCATCACCGACCGCGAGATCTCGGGTGCGTTCGAGGTCGGCGCCACCGACGCGACCCTGTACGTCTCGTCCGCGGCGTCCGACACGACCGCGAGCGTCCTGCAGAAGGTGTTCGGACCGGTCGCCTACGAGCTCGGCCTGCCCCTGAAGGTCGACGACGTCGTGCCGAGCGGCGAGGGCGACCCGACGGGACAGGGACTGTTCTTCCTGCTCGTCGCCCTGAGCGTCGGCGCGTACGCGAGCGCCGCGGCCATCTCGGCGGCGAGCGCCCGGCTGGGACTCGGCTCGCGCCTCCTCGCCGGTGTCGTCACGGCCGCCGTGATCGCGGCGATCGGCACCGTCGTCGTCGGCCCCGTCTACGGCATCGTCACGACCGGCCTGTGGGGTGTGGCACTCGTCAGCTGGTTGTACGTCACCGCCGTCGTCGTGATCGGCATCGGCCTGCACCCCCTGCTGCGCCACTGGACGACGCCGGCCCTGACCATGCTGTTCGTCATGTTGAACTTCACCAGTTCGGGCGGCGTCTTCTCGTCGCGGCTCGTGCCGCCCTTCTTCGGGGCGTTGGGTGCCTTCTGGAACGGCTCCGCCTGGCTGCACGCCACGCAGTCGATCGTGTACTTCCCCGGCCAGGGCTGGGGCCGGGCCGGGCTGACGCTCTCGCTCTGGCTCGCCGCCGGTCTCGCCCTCGCCGGACTCACCCATCTCTGGAGCGTGCGCCGCACCCGGCTCGCGAACGAACGCGTGGCCGTCCGCGAGGACGAGGAGGGCATCGCGGCCTGACCCGGCAGGGGGCGCGGGCCGACCCGGCAGGCACCGCGGCCTGACCCGGCAGGCGTCGCGGGCGCGTGCGAGACTCGACCGGTGACGACGACGCACGAGACCCTCCGGCCACCCCGACGCGACGAGCGCAACTGGGCCGACAGCTTCAGCTACGGGGCGACCCGGGTCGTGCAGCCGACCACGGTCGACGAGCTGAGCGAACTCGTCGCCGGGGCCCCCCGCATCCGGGCGCTGGGCACACGCCACTCGTTCAGCGACGTGGCCGACGGCCCGGGCCTGCTGGTGTCGACCACGGCGTTGCCCGCCGACCCCGTGATCTCGGACGACGGCCACAGCGTCACCGTCGGGGCCGGCACGAACTACGCCGTCGTCGCGCAGCACCTCGACCGGCACGGACTCGCTCTGCTGAACATGGGGTCGTTGCCGCACATCTCGGTGGGTGGCGCGATCGCGACCGGCACCCACGGCTCGGGACTCGGCCTGGGGAGCCTGTCGAGCGCGGTGTCGGCCCTCGAGATCGTCGGGCCCGACGGGTCGCTCCGGACCGTCCGTCGTGGGCAGCAGGGCTTCGACGGCAGCGTCGTGGCCCTGGGCGCCCTCGGCGTGGTGGTCAGGGTGACCCTCGACGTCCAGCCCGGGTTCCGCATGCGGCAGGACACCTACGTCGACCTGCCCTGGTCGAGCGTCGAGGACCACTTGACGGACGTCATGGGAGCCGGTCACAGCGTCAGCTTCTTCCACGAGTTCGACCACCGCATCCGCGAGGTGCTGGTCAAGTCGCGCGTGCCCGAGGGCCTCGCCGACGTGTCGATGCCCCGTGACCTGTGGGGCGCCCGCCCCGCCCCCGTCGACGAGCACGCCGAGGTCACCGGCACGAAGTCGACCCCGATGGACGGCAGCGTGGGGTCGTGGGCCGACCGGCTGCCGCACTTCCGCATCGACGCCACCCCGTCGGTCGGTTCCGAACTGCAGAGCGAACACTTCGTCGCCCTCGAGGACGGTGCGGCCGCACTCCGCGCCGTACGACACCTCGGCGACGAGCTGCGCCCGCACCTGCACACCTGCGAGACCCGCACCGTCGCGGGCGACCCGCTCTGGTTGAGTCCGACACCGCAGGACAGCCTGGCCATCGCGTTCACCTGGAGGAAGCACCCCACCGAGGTCGCCGCCTTGATCCCCCGGATCGAGGAGGCGCTGGCACCGTTCAGCCCGCGCCCCCACTGGGGCAAGCTGTCGGCCCTGCCGCACGCGGCGATCGTCGAGGCCTACCCCCGGCTGGCCGACTTCGCCGCGCTCGTCCACGAGGTCGACCCCGAGGGCAAGTTCTCCGGCCCGGCACTCGAGCGCCTGCTCGCCTAGCCGTGCCGGGCGGCCGCCGGATCGGGGGTCGGACCGAGAGTCGGCCCCGGTGCCGGACCGACGGTCGTCTCGACGGTCAGTAGGACTCGCCGGTGGGATCGGCCGCGTCGAGGTCGAGCAGTTCGGCACCGCCGACGGGCAGGCCCTGCCAGGTCCGGAGGCGCCAGCCGCGGTCGAGGGAGCCCTCGAGCGTGACGACGCCCGTGTTCTCGAGCAGGTGGTGCCGGATGAACTCGTCGTCGGCGTTGACCGCCCGCGACCCGACCCAGGCGCGGATGGCCGCGCCGTGGCTGACGGCGGCGACCGTCTCGTGACCGTCACGCTCGCCCGCGGCGATCAGGTCGGCCAGCGCCGCGTCGTAGCGGGCGAAGAACTCGTGCCCGTCTTCCGAACCGGGCACCCGCGCGTCGAGGTCACCCTCCGCCCAGGAGAAGACGCAGCCGACGTAGGCCGTGACCGCGGCGGCGTCGCTGCGGTCTTCGAGGTCACCCGCCTTCACCTCGCGCAGCCCGTCGAACACCGTCGGCGTCAGCCCCGTGGCGGCTGCCAGAGGAGCCGCGGTGAGCTGCGTGCGCACGAGCGTGCTGACCGCGAGCGCGCCGATCGTCTCGTCGGCGAGGGCCGTGGGCAGCGCCTCGGCCTGGCGCCGACCGAGGTCGGTGAGCCCCACGCCGGGGGCGACGGTGCCGAGCTTGCCCTCGACGTTGTCGGGGGTCTGACCGTGGCGGATCAACAAGAGGCGCATGATCGTCCACCCTAGGGCGGACCTCCGACACGGTCGGCCGGTCGGCCGGTCGGCCGGTCGGTCGGTCGGTCGACGAACGCGACCCGCGCCTCCCGGACTCGGTGCGCACGTCCCGGCCCGCGCCTCCCGGACTCGGCGCGCACATCCCGGCCCGCGCCTCCTGGACTCGGTGCGCACATCCCGGCCCGCACATCCCCTCCGCCTGTGCAATTCCCGACCGCTGCCGGCCTCGTCGATGGGCCGAACCCGACAACTCCGCCGGGACACGCCGCTCACCTTGGTTGCACACCGGCATGTCGCGGCGCCTGTCGCGAATTGCACAGCGAGCGGGTGGTGAGGAGCAGCGGGCGGCGGCAGGGACAGGGAGGCGGGGGCGAGGAGGCGCGGTGCGGCCGGGCGGTCAGGCGTCGGGCCAGAGGCGGCCGGCGTCCACGACGACGTCGGCCCGGGCGCGGGTGGCCCGGACGAGCCGGGCGTTCGCCTCGTCGGGGCCGGCGGCCCAGGCCTCGGCGGCCTCGGGCGTCATGCCGAAGCGGACGTGGCGGTCGACGAGCCAGCGGCGTCGGAGCCCGGACGGGGTGTCGACGAACCACACCTCGTCGAACGCCGAGCGCACCTCGGACCACGGCGCGAGCTCGGCCAGCAGGTAGTTGCCCTCGCTGACCACGACCTCGACCGACGGGTCGACCTCGACCGCGCCGCCGATCGACTCCTCGACGCCGCGGACGTACTCGGGTGCCCACACCGTCCCCGACCGCGACCGCAGCCGCTCGAGCAGGGCGAGGTAGCCGTCGGCGTCGAAGGTGTCGATGGCTCCCTTGCGGTCGAGACGGTCGAGTCGGGCGAGGGTTGCACCGGCGAGGTGGAAACCGTCCATGGGGACGACGACGGCGCGCACCCCGACCCGCGTGAGGCCCTCGACGACGGCCGCGGCCGCCGTGCTCTTCCCGCCACCGGGCTCACCCGCGACGCCGATCAGGGTGCGGACGGGCGTCGGGGCCGACCCGACGGCCGAGGCGAGGCCCGCGGAGGAGCCGAGCCGCGCCTCCTGCGTCCGGGCGTGGACCGCGAGGGCACGGGAGACGAGGTCGCCGACCGAGCCGAGCGGCGCGACGGTCACTCGGGGCGGCCGGCCGAGCCGGGACGGGTGCCGTCGTCGTCGCCGACGTCGGCGGTGCGCAGCTCGGTCAGGGCGGCCTCGCGGCGCGACCGGCGCCAGGCGAGCAGGGCGTGCAGGGCGATCGGCACGACCGACAGCACGACGAGCACGACCGCCAGCACGTCGATGTGGTCGCGGATGAACGGGATGCCGCCGAGCAGCGAGCCGAGCACCGTCATGCCCACGGCCCAGAGGAAGGCGCCCGTCACGTTGAAGAGCAGGAACTTCGGGTACCGGTAGCCCGCGGTCCCGGCCGCCAGAGGGACGTAGGTGCGGACGATCGGGACGAACCGGCCGAGGATCAGGCTCGTGCCGCCGTACTTCGCGAAGAAGGCCTCGGCACGTTCGAGGTAGGCCGTCTTCAGGATGCGCGCGTCGTCCGTGAAGAGGCGGCGGCCGAAGCGGTTGCCGAGGAAGTAGCCCACCTGGTCGCCCAGCACCGCGGCGACGAAGGCGCAGAGCGCGATCACCCAGACCTGCAGCCCCAGCGCCTCGTGCAGCACGCCGGCGGTGAAGAGCAGCGAGTCGCCGGGCAGGAAGGGGAACAGCACGCCCGACTCGATGAAGACCATCAGCGAGATGCCGGCGAGGGCCCAGGGCCCCAGGGCGGGCAGCAGCTCGTCGGGGTTGAAGAGGACGAACCCCCCGCCGGTCGAGGCGGGCAGGGCGGCGAGCAGGGTGTCGGCGATCACGAGGGACGACTGTAACGGGTCGACCCCGGGAGGCGGCGTCCACCGAGCGGACCACTCGTGCATCCACCGGTCTCGGCCGGGCGGGGGATGCCCCCGGGCGCACCGCGCCCCTAGCCTGGGGCGATGCGGACACCCCTCAGCATGCCGACGACAGGACGCACGCGATGATCGAAGCCCGGAACCTCACCAAGATCTACGGAGACAAGCGCGCGCTCGACGACGCCACCTTCACGGTCCGACCCGGTCTCGTCACCGGGTTCCTCGGCCCGAACGGCGCCGGCAAGTCCACCACCATGCGCATGATCGTCGGGCTCGACCGCCCCACCAGCGGCAGCGTCACGGTCAACGGCAAGCGGTTCGCGGACCACGCGGCCCCCCTGCACGAGGTCGGCGTCCTGCTCGACGCCAAGGCCGTGCACACCGGTCGCAGCGCGCACGACCACCTGCTCGCCATGGGCGCCACCCACGGCATCGGCAAGAAGCGCGTCGACGAGGTGATCGCCCTGACCGGCCTCGAATCGGTCGCGAAGAAGCGCGTCGGCGGGTTCTCGCTCGGCATGGGCCAGCGCCTCGGCATCGCTGCCGCGCTGCTCGGCGACCCGGCCACCGTCATCCTCGACGAGCCCGTCAACGGCCTCGACCCCGAGGGCGTCGTCTGGGTGCGCACCCTGGCCCGCTTCCTCGCGAGCGAGGGCCGCACCGTGTTCCTCTCGTCGCACCTGATGAGCGAGATGGCGCAGACCGCCGACCACCTCATCGTGCTCGGGCGCGGCAAGGTGCTCGCCGACTCCCCCATCTCGGACGTCATCTCGCAGGCCTCGGGCGACGCCGTCCGCGTCCGCAGCCCGCACGCCGACCACCTCGTCTCGTTGCTGCAGGGGCCCGACGTCGCCGTCACGGCCGTCGAGCGCGGCGTCGTCGAGCTGCGCGGCATCACCGCCGAGCGGGTCGGCGACCTCGCCGCCTCGTCCGGCGTCGTGCTGCACGAGCTCACCCCGCTGGTCCGCTCGCTCGAGGACGCGTACATGACCCTCACGCAGGACTCCGTCGAATACCACGCAGGAGGCGCGGCGCGAGGCAGCCACGTCGCCCCCGACACGCAGACCCCCCAGGGAGCGACCCGATGACCGCCACGACCCCCACCCGTCACCGCGACCGACCCGCGCGCCCGACCTCGAAGCTCACCTTCGGCGGCGTGCTGCGCAGCGAGGTCATCAAGCTGCGCACGCTCCGCTCGACCTGGTGGTGCCTGTCGATCATGGTCGTCATCATCGTCGGCTTCGGTGCCCTCTTCGCCCTGAGCGCGGGCCTGTTCCAGGCCGGCGAGGCCAGCACCGAACAACAGCAGCAGATCGTCGCGCAGTCCGTCTCGGTCGGCGTGGTGTTCGGCCAGCTCGTCGCGTCGATCCTGGGCGCCCTGGTGATCACCGGCGAGTTCGGCACGGGCATGATCCGGTCGACCTTCTCCACGGTGCCCAAGCGTCTGCCCGCGGTCGTCGCCAAGCTCGTCGTGGTCGCGCTGACGCTCTTCGTGGTGTCGCTGGTCGCCCTCGTCCTGACCCTGCTGATCAACAGCGCGATGCTGCCGTCGAACGACATCACGGTCGACTTCGGCGACGGTGCCCTCTGGCGGAGCGTGGTCGGTGCGGCGGCCTCGATCGCCTTCATCGGCATGATCGCCTTCTCGCTCGGGGCGATCATCCGCAACGGTGCCGGCGCCATCGCGGCCTCGGTCGGCCTGGTCTTCGTGCTGCCGATCATCGTGCAGATCTTCACGGCGTTCGTCGACGCCGCGTGGGTCTACACGCTGGCCGAGATCATCCCGCCGAACGCCGCCGCCCGGCTCTACGACTACGTCGTCTCCGGCCAGTCGGCCGTGGCCCTGCCCAGCCCGGACGGAGCCCTCGTCCTCGAGCCGTGGAGCGCTCTGCTCGTGCTCGTCGGCTGGGTCGTGGTGCTCTTCGGTCTGGCGCTCGCGCTCGTCAAGCGACGCGACGTCTGACCGACCGGCACCGTGCCTCCTCGGGGTGACGTCGGGGCGTTCGTGACGGATCGGGAAGAACCGGACCGTCTCGTACGTTCGGACGCACAGGCATACCCGCCGTCACCTCCGAGGAGCCCCATTTGAGCATCGACCCCTCTCCCCCGACGACCGTCGGCGACAGCCGAGCCGGCGAGAGCCGAGTCGGCGACACCGCGACAGCGGGTGCCGACGGCGACCAGGCCGGCACCGAGGCGCGCAACAAGCTCGTCATCGGGCTGCTGCTCGTGTCGGCCTTCGTCGTGATCCTCAACGAGACCATCATGGGCGTCGCCCTGCCGAGCCTCACGCGCGACCTCGACATCACCGTCACGGCGGGGCAGTGGTTGACCACGGGCTTCATGCTCACCATGGCCGTGGTCATCCCGATCACGGGCTTCCTGCTGCAGCGCTTCAACACCCGCCCGGTGTTCATCACCGCGATGAGCCTGTTCAGCCTCGGGACGGCCATCTCGGCGATCGCCCCCGGCTTCGGCGTGCTGCTGCTCGGCCGCGTCGTGCAGGCCTCGGGCACGGCGATCATGATGCCGCTGCTGATGACCACCGTGCTCACCCTCGTGCCGCCGGCCACTCGCGGCCGCACGATGGGCAACATCTCGATCGTCATCTCGGTCGCCCCGGCCATCGGTCCGACGATCTCGGGCGTCATCCTGAGCGTGCTCGAGTGGCGCTTCATGTTCATCCTCGTCCTGCCGATCGCCCTCGTGGCGCTCGCGCTCGGTGCCGCCCGCGTCAAGAACGTCACCACGCCGAAGAAGGTGCCCCTCGACGTCACCTCGGTGATCCTGTCGGCCTTCGCCTTCGGCGGCATCGTCTTCGGGCTCAGTTCGATCGGCGAGGGGGCCGAGGCCGCCGTCCCCGCCTGGGTGCCGCTGGCCGTCGGCGTCGTCGCGCTCGTCGCGTTCGTGCTGCGTCAGCGCTCGCTGCAGCGTCGCGACCGCGCCCTGCTCGACCTGCGCACGTTCTCGTCGCGCACCTTCACGATCTCGGCGTCGGTGCTCGGCGTCGGCATGATCGCCCTCTTCGGCACCCTGATCGTCCTGCCGATCTACCTGCAGAACGTGCACGGCCTCGACCCGCTCGCCACCGGGCTGCTGCTGCTGCCCGGCGGTCTCGTCCAGGGCCTGCTGTCGCCCGTCGTGGGGCGCCTGTTCGACAAGTACGGCCCGACCGTGCTGCTCGTGCCCGGCACCACCCTCGTCAGCGCCGTGCTGTGGTTCATGTCGACGGTGTCCGAGTCCACCCCGATCCCGATGGTCCTCGCCGCCCACGTCGCCCTCAGCATCGGCCTGGCCTTCATGTTCACGCCGCTCTTCACGTCGGGCCTCGGGTCGTTGCCGTCGAACCTGTACTCGCACGGGAGCGCGATCGTCGGCACGGTGCAGCAGCTGGCCGGCGCAGCCGGCACCGCCGTGTTCGTCACCGTGATGACCCTCGCCGCCACCGCGGCCGCCAGCCAGTCCGGTGCGGGTGCCGCCGCGACCGGAGCCGGCGTGCGCGCCGCGTTCCTGGTCGGGGCCATCATCTCGGTGTTCGCCGTCGTGGGGTCGTTCTTCGTGCGGCGCCCGCCGGTCGTCGAGGGCGCCGAGCCGGTCGTCGCGCACTAGCCTGCCGCGACGCACGGCGCGCGGCGCGGGACGCACGGCGCGTCGACGCTGTGCGCTTCGGCGCCTCGTGAGTCGTGGCTCTCGAGCTGCCGATGGTCACGGCCCTCCACTGCTGAGGAGCCGACCGTCGGCAGCTCGTCGTCGTGTCGATCGACCGTGAGGTCGAGGACCGTCGCAGCACCGACGGCCCGAACCGCGTGATGCCGTGCCCGGTCAGCCCGATGGCACCGGCGTCGTACCCGCGCCCGCGCCACCTCAGCCGCTGCGGGTGCGGGTGCGGGTGACGGCAACTCCTGTCCTGGGGCGCGCCCGGCCTCCGGGTCCCTGTCTTCCTGGTCCGCACCTCATCGCCGGTCCTGCGTTGCCGACGCGAACCCCTCAGCCCCTGCGGGTGCGGGTGCCGGCTGCGGTGCTCGACCAGTTCGCCCATGGACCGCTGGGTGCGGGTGAGGCTGCGGGTGCAGGTGCAGGTGCAGGTGCAGGTGCAGGTGCAGGTGCAGGCAATTCCTGTCCTGAGGTGCGTCCCGCCTCCGGGTCCCTGTCTTTCCGGCCCGCGCCTCGTCGGCGGTCCTGCGTTGCCGACACGCGCCTCCTCGGGCTGCCGCTTCCTCGACGTACGGGCCGATGCGGACACGGGCTTCGAGCGCGAGTAGCGTCCTGGCACGTGCAGATCATGCAAACTTGCAGTCCGCGCACCCGTCGTCACGCACCACCGGGAGGCCGACCCATGACAAGCTCACCCACCACCTCGCCGAACGGCGCCTCGGGCGGAGGCACGCGCAGCCTCGTCCCGGCCCGGATGGACCGTCTGCCGTGGACGAGGTTCCACTGGTCGATCGTGGTGGGCCTGGGGTTCTCGTGGGTGCTCGACGGGCTCGAGATCCAGATCGTCGCGTCGGCCGGGTTCCAGGCCGACCTGGGGCTCACCGCAGCCGAGGTCGGACTGCTGGGCACGATCTACCTCGTCGGCCAGGTCTTCGGGGCACTCATCTTCGGGCGGATGGCCGACAGCCTCGGGCGCAAGAAGCTGTTCATTCTGACCCTGGCGATCTACCTCGTGGCGAGCGCCATCGCGGGCCTGTCACCGAACTTCGTGTTCCTGGCCGTGTTCCGGTTCTTCGCCGGGGCGGGGATCGGCGGGGAGTACGCCGCCATCAACTCGGCGATAGACGAGCTCATCCCGTCGAAGTACCGAGGACGCGTCGACATCGCCATCAACGGGACGTACTGGGGCGGCGCGGCCCTGGGCGCCACGGCCAACATCTTCCTGCTCGACCCGGACCTGTTCGCCGAGAACGTCGGCTGGCGCATCGGGTTCTTCATCGGCCCGGTGCTCGGACTCGCGATCATCTACCTGCGCCGCCACATCCCCGAGAGCCCACGGTGGCTGATGACGCACGGACGCGAGAAGGAAGCCGAGGCGACGGTCGACGACATCGAGGCCCGCGTCGAGAAGGACGAGGGCACCGGCCACCTCACCCCCGTGTCGGACGACCAGGCCATCGAGGTGGTCGCCGCGGGGCGGATCGGGTTCGGCACCATCATCCGCACCTTGGTACACGACTACCCGAAGCGCACCTTCGTCGGCGCCGCGATGATGATCACGCAGTCGTTCCTGTACAACGCGATCTTCTTCACCTACGCGCTCGTGTTGCAGAACTTCTACGGCACGAGCCCCAGCAGCACGCAGTACTTCTTCCTGATCTTCGCCGTGGGCAACCTGCTCGGACCTCTCGTGCTGGGGCCGCTGTTCGACAGCTGGGGTCGGCGTCAGATGATCTTCCTGACGTACGCCGTGTCGGCCGCCGTGCTGGCCGTGTCGGCGATTCTCTTCCAGGCGGACGTGCTGAACGCCGCGACGCAGACCGCGTTCTGGAGCGTCTCGTTCTTCTTCGCCTCGGCGGGCGCCTCGTCGGCGTACCTGACCGTGAGCGAGATCTTCCCGCTCGAGCTGCGGAGCCAGGTGATCGGGTACTTCTTCGCCCTCGGCCAGATCGTCGGGGCCGTGGCCCCGAGCCTTTACGGCGCACTCATCGGCGACGGCAGCGACCGGGGGCCACTCACGGGCGGGTACTTCCTGGGCGCCGGCGTCATGCTCGTCGGCGGCGTCATCGCACTGATCTTCGGGGTCGACGCGGCTCGCAAGTCGCTCGAGACGATCACCACGCCCCTCTCGGTCGTCCCTGCGTCGAAGGAGCCGCCGCGGCGCTGACGTGGCCGTCCCGAGCCGGGCCGGGTTGCGCCCGGCGGGGCCGGGTTGAGCCCGGCGGGGCCCGGCTGGCTGCTCTCGAGATCACCCCGCCGGCAATTCCCGACCGGTACGCCACCGAGGAACCGCCAGGCGCCAGCGTCTGCGGCCCCGGGGCCCGAGCACCTGCGGCAATGAGGAGTTGCAGGCACCCTCGACCGGACGCGTACCGCCCGCAGTGTGGACCAGTGCCTCGATCGCCTCGGCCGTCGACCGCCATCCGTCCCGCACCATCTGGGCGCTGGCCCGGAACGGTATCCGACCTTCGCGGGCGATGTCCGCGTCCTTGACCCGATCCTCGTCGAAGCGCCGCTCGTGGTGCGCTCGTCCGTCGGTCTCGAAGCCGATGATCCCGTCGACCACCATGTCGATGATCTTGTTCGTCCCCTCGATGCGAACCTGACGCACGACATGACGTCCTGCGCGCCGAAGTCTCGTTCCGGCGGCGCTCTCGAGGATGCTCTCCGCGCCTCCTTCGCTCCATGCGACAAGGCCGGCAGCGTCCGCCCTCTTCCGGGACAGCACCTCGGCGGCGTCGTCATCGTCGTGGACGATGCCCTCATCCCTCGCCCAGTCGACGAGGATCACGGCGTCTTCGAAGGATCGCGCCTCGACGACCGCACGAGCCAGGGCGTCGCGAGGATCGACCGCCCAGGTCGAACCCCGGCCGCTCAACTCGACGGGGTCCCACACGACGCGGACCCCTCGGCGCCTCCGGAGGCGCGAGGCCGTCTCGGGCACCGACACCGTGACGGGTGGTCGGCGCGACGACCAGGACCAAGCTCCGAGCAGGTGGAGGGCGGACGCACCCGTGAGTCGGCCACCGACGGCCACCGCGATGTAACGGGGGTCATGGGACGACCAGGTCGAGTACCACCCGCGCCGAGGTCTGCTCACGCTGCGCGATCGAACGGCAGCGGTGAGGTGTCGGTCGGTCGCCCCGGAGGCGACCAGGACGCGTTTGTGGAGCACCCCTCCAGCGGACGAGACCAGTTCGGCGATGGTGGTCATGTCCACGAGCGTGTCCGAGTCGCGGTGACCGTCTCGCCCGGGTGCCACGTGTCGGGGACGGACGGCGGGTGCAGCCCGTTGGGGACGAGACGACTCCGAACCGGTGCGGCCTTCCACCACCTCGGCGGGCATGTCGCCGGGAACTCCTGGCCCCTGCCGAACTCGAGCGCGGCCCGCGGGGACCGGCGGGCCGGCACCGCCCGTCGACAGGAGTTGCCGACCGTGCTGGGGAGGTGCCGGGAACTCCTGCACGGGGCGCGCGCATCGTGACCAAACCAGGATGGGACGGCCTCAGGACGGCAGCAGGCAGGAGTTGCCGTCCAGGGCCGAAGGGTGGCGACGACAGAGGGTCGGAGGCCCGGGATGAAGCGCGGGAGACAGGACAGGACGGGGCGGGGCGGGGCAGTAGGAGACGGGACGGGACGGGACGGGACAGGACGGGACAGGACGGGACGGGACAGGACAGGACGGGGCTGGACAGGACAGGCCAGGCCGGGACGCGGATCAGGAGGACGAGACAGCCGGTGGCATGCGCGCGAGGTCGGCCCCGATGCCGATGTCGACGAGGACGATGCGCCCGACCCGCTCCGCGCCCGGGCCCACGAGCAGCCCGACCTTGTGTCCGCCGAACGTGACGGTGACGTCCGCAGGAAGTACGAAGGGCGGATCGGGGAGCGCTCCGTCGTCTACTCCGATGCCGCTCGGAACGTCGACGGCGACCACGCGTGGCGCACGCGCCGCAGGAGCGCCCGCCGAAGCTGCACCTCGACCCGGGTGCAACCCCGCACCTGCATTCGTCCCTTCGCCCGTCCCCGGCTGCGCCGTCCCGGGCGTCGGCGGCTGCGCCGTCCCGGACGCCGGCGCAGCCGCAGTGCGCGCACCCGGCGCAAGAGCCGCACCCGCACTCCCCGGCGCAGCCGCAGTGCGCGCACCCGAGCCCCGCGTCGCACCCCCGACGACCGGCAGCACCGCCTGCACCACGCGCAGGGCGTCCCCCCGCAGCCCCACACCGTCGGAGCCCGTTCCGACCAGTCCGTCGAGCACCACGTCGAACGCGGGCAGAGCTGCCGCCACGACCGCAGGATCGCACCACGCGTCGACGTCGTCGAGGACGGCCCCTGCCGCGAGCGCCGCGGCCAGGGCGGCCTCGTGCATCCGCGACCCCACCGGCACCACGGTCACCGCGCCGCCCTGAGGTACGAGTTCGCGGGCGAGGGACTCCCCGGCGTAGAGCGTGTCACCCCCGTTGTTGCCGCTTCCGACGAGCAGCAGGACCCGACCCGCACGACCGTCCCGAGAACGCGAGGAGGCGCGCACCATCTCCCGCACGACGTCCGCGAGTCCGTCGGCGGCCCGCCTCATCAGGGGTTCCCCTGCCTCCAGATGGGGACGCTCCGCCTCGCGGATCTGTGCCGCCATCCATGCCTCGACCATGCGTCCAGCCTCCTCCCCTCCCCCGCCGGAGGACCGGGCCTGCGCAGCCGCGGCCCATCCGCCGAGCCGAGAGCCCCGGGCCACCCGGACGCCTCCATCGGGCACGACGCCGGACCTGCCCGCGATGCACCGACCGGGTCGGCAACTCCTGTGCTGTGATGCCGCCGGGGTCGGTGGTGTCGCTCTCAGGAGGCGCGGGCGGCGTCGAGGAGGAGTTGCCGACACCCCACGCAGCGAGCAGAACAAGCAGAACGAGCGCAGCGAGCACTACGACCACAACCTGCAGGGGCTGCACGGCGCTGCCAGACTGTCGGGATGCGTGCGACCACCCCGAACCCCGTCGACGGCACCGAGATCGCCTACGAGGTCGACGGCGAGGGCCCTCCCCTGCTGCTCGTGCACGGTTCGGGCCTCTCGCGCGGCACCTGGCGGGGCCTCGGCTACCTGCGCGACCTGCAGCGCGACTTCACGGTGATCGCCCTCGACATGCGCGGCCACGGCAAGAGCGGCAAGCCCCACGATCCCGAGTCGTACGCGATGGACCTGCACCGCGGTGACGTCGGCGCCGTGCTCGAGGCGACCGGCCTCGAACCCGCGCACTACGTCGGGTACTCGTTCGGCGCCCGCATCGGGCTGTCGATCGCGGCGCACGAGCCCACGCGCCTCCGCACGCTGACCACGATCGGGGGCAGCTGGGCCCCGATGAACGGCAACATCGGTGCGACCTTCACGCCCGACTGGCACGACGCCCTGACGACCGGCGGCATGGCCCGCTTCGTCGACCGCTGGGGCGAGACGATCGGCCGTCCGATCGACCCCGAGACCCGTCTGGCCTTCGTGCAGGACGACCCGATCGCCCTGGCCGCCTTCTTCACCGCGGCCGAGACGGGTGGCGGCCTCACGGTCCCCCAGCTCGACTCGGTGGAGGTCCCCACGCTGCTGCTGGCCGGCACGCGCGACGTCGACCGCCACCGCGAGTCGCAAGAGGCCGCCCGCCGCATGCCCGCCGCCGTCTTCTACTCGCTCGTCGGCCAGGACCATGCCTCGTCGCTCCTGCCCGTCGACCAGGTGACCGACCTGCTGCGCACCTTCCTCGAGACCGTCGACGCCTGACCCACGCCCCGCCGGGTCATCGACCGGGAGGCGCGGCGCCGGACGGCAGGACACCCGTGGGAGGCGCGGCGCCGGACGGCAGGACACCCCGAGGAGGCGCGGCGCCGGAGCACAGGACACCCCAGGGCGACCCCCGGCGCGCGCCCGCGCGTGACGGCTGCGAGAATGGACGCACCATGGGCATCAATCGGCGAGCGTTCTTGACGGGATCGGTCTCGGGGGCCGTGATCCTCGTGCTGTCGGCCTGCACGACGGACTCCCCCGCGCCGACGGCCAGCCCCACCCCGTCCGCGACCACGCCGACCCCCACGCCGACGCCGACCTCGTCGGGCACGGTCGTCCCCGCCGCCTTCCGCCGCAGTTCGTGGACCGACGACCCCTACTCGCTCGGGGCGACGAGCCACCTCACCCCCGGAACGTCCGACGCCGACCGCCGGTTGCTCGGCACGCCGCTCGACGACCGGCTCTTCTTCGCCGGTGAGGCCGTCGCCTCGACGATGGGCGGCACGGTCTACGGTGCCCGTCAGTCGGGCTTCGACGTCGCAGCTCAGGTCGCCGAGGTCGCCGAGGCCGACGAACGCATCGCCGTGATCGGCGCCGGCATCGCGGGGGCGACCGCGGCGCGCTCCCTGGTCGAGCGCGGCTACGACGTCGTCGTCGTCGAGGCCCGCGGTCGGGTCGGAGGCCGGGTCCACAGCGTGCACGACGACGATTGGCCCTACCCGGTCGAGCTCGGCGTGGGTCTGCTCGAGGGCCCCGATTCGGTGGCCCTCCAGGCCGCCCTCGCCGTCGCCCGGGTCCGGACCCGACCGCTCGACACCACCGTCGA
Organism: Frigoribacterium sp. CFBP 8751; assembly: GCF_014841545.1. NCBI lineage: Bacteria > Bacillati > Actinomycetota > Actinomycetes > Micrococcales > Microbacteriaceae > Frigoribacterium > Frigoribacterium sp. CFBP 8751. The sequence continues at coordinate 251,083 of NZ_JACYUB010000004.1, read as the reverse complement.
GGTGCGGGCCTCCGACGGCACGGTCGACTCGCTCGGCGGTGCGGCCGACCGTCTCGGCCAGGCCGCTTCCTGGGCGGCCGCGCGCTCTACCACGACCGACGCCGACTCCGGCACGAGCGTCACCGACGCCCTCGTCGGGTCCGGGGCCGACCAGGCCTCGACTCTGCCCGGTCCCGACGGCGTCTCGGACGCCGACCGCCTCGCCCTCGTGCTCGACGCCCTCCTCCCGGCTCGCTGGGGCGCCGAGGCCGACGATCTCGCGGTCTCGAGCCTCGGCGACGACCCCGCACGCGACCTGCTGCCCACCGGCGCCACCGTGGTGACGGGTGGCCTGTCGAGCTTCGTCGCCGGACTGCTCGACGGCCTGGACGTCCTCCGCGACAGCAACGTCGTCCGCGTGCAGTACGGCGACCAGGGCGTCGGGCTGCGACTCGCCACGGGCGAGTCGCTCTCGGTCGACCGTGCCGTGTCGACGATCCCCCTGGGGGTGCTGAAGACCGGCGTCCCCGAGTTCTCACCCGACCTGCCGTCCACCCACGCCGACGCGATCGAGGCGCTCGGCGTCGGCACGCGCGAGGTGCTCTGGCTGCGATTCGACGAGGCCTTCTGGTCCACCCAGGCCACGGTCTGGGCCGTTCTCGACGACGACGCGCCCTACCGGCTCTTCGTCAACCTGATGCCGGCCACGGGAGCCCCCGTGCTGGTCGCACTGACGGGCGGTGACGCGGCGACCGAGGTCGACGCCCTCGACGACGACGCGGCGGTGGCGGCGGCCATGCAGAGCCTGGCGCCCTACCTCGACCTCGTCGCGGCCGGGTCCCCCGAGCCCACCGACGAACCGACGGCCGACCCGACGTCCTGACCCGCGCCTCCTGGTCCGTCGACCGCAGGAGGCGCGGTGCGCGTCGTCGACGAGGCCCCGCCACCCTGCCGGGCCCGTGCGTGCGGCCGGACGTGGCTGAGTGCGACGAGAGCGACGAGGACGCCGACGATCGTGCCCAGGGCGATGCCGTTGTAGAGCAGGAACTCGCCCGGCCAGGTCACCTGGGCCGGGTCGAGGAAGAAGTACGGGTACCAGCCGACGTCGGCCCCGCGGACGATCGTGAAGACTCCCCACACCAGGGGGAAGACCAGCACGACCGACAGCACCCGCCAGCGCACCCGCGGCCGGTCGGGCCCGAGGACCCAGTCGACGAGCACGAACGTCGGGATCACGAAGTGCAGCAGCTGGCTCGACCAGGGCACCTCGATGCGGTAATTGTGGCTGGCCGACTCGGCGACGATGATGCCGAACACGATGCCCGACACGATGACGTAGGTGCTGACCAGGGCGTGCACTCCCGCGAACCAGCCGGGCTCGCGTCGCCCGCGCAACGACACGACGCCCGCGAAGGCGAGCACCACCACGTTCGCCATGTTGCTCTGCTGCGTGAAGTAGCTGAAGTAGTTGATCGAGCTGAAGGTGCTGAACCCGAGCACGTAGACGAAGTCGGCGACGAGGGCGACGACGCCGACGGCGGCCGCGAGCAGGCGTAGGACGCCGACGAACCGTCGCACCGTGTCACGCCCTCCGGGTCTGGTCGGCTGTGGTCTGGGGAAACGTCGATCGTACTAGGCGCCCACCGGACGCCCGACGTGCCGAGGCCGGGCCCGTGCGTCGTGGCGACGTTCGGGCCCGGCCTCGGGTGCCTCGGCGTCGCACCGGAGTGCGACACCGTGCCGATCAGGAGATCAGCTGGGGATGTAGTTGAACTCGTCCGGGTTCGGGCCGGTGCGCTCGTCCTTGTTCAGGGCGGTGATCGCGGCGACGTCGGCATCGGTCAACTCGAAGTTGAACAGGTCGAAGTTCTCTTCCACGCGCGACCGGGTGACCGACTTCGGGAAGACGATGTCGCCACGCTGGATGTGCCAGCGCAGCGTGACCTGGGCGGTCGACTTGCCGACGCGCTCGGCGATCTCGGTGATGGTCTCGTCCTTGAGGACCCCGCCCTGGGCGATGGGCGACCAGGCCTCGGTGTGGATGCCCTTCGAGACGCCGAACTCGCGCAGTGCGTCCTGCGTCAGGTACGGGTGCACCTCGATCTGGTTGACGACCGGCACGACCGAACCCTCGTCGAGGACGCGCTCGAGGTGGGGCTGCTGGAAGTTCGAGACGCCGATCGACTTCGCACGGCCGCTGGAGTAGATCTCTTCGAGGGCCTTCCAGGTCTCGACGTAGTCGACGTCGATGCCGGGCAGCGGCCAGTGGATGAGGAACAGGTCGACGTAGTCCTGTTTGAGGGCGTCGAGCGTGCCGTCGAACGCCTTCAGCGCGTCGTCACGCTTGTGGAAGCCGTTGTTGAGCTTCGAGGTGACGAAGATCTCGCTGCGGTCGATGCCGCTCTCGGCGATCGCCTCGCCGACGCCCGCCTCGTTGCCGTACATCTCGGCGGTGTCGATGTGGCGGTAGCCGACCTCGAACGCGGTGAGGGTGGCGTCCTTCGTCTCTGCCGGGTCGACCTGGTAGACGCCGAACCCGAGCTGGGGGATCTGGATTCCGTTGTTCAGGGTGATGGTGGGGATCGTGGTCATGTGTAGAGCCAACCACTCACCCCTGTCACTTCTTCCGAGGAAGCACTGGTGCGCGTACCCCGGGCGTGTTACAGTCATGAGTCGCTTGGGGCTCTCTTCTCAGAGGGTTCCCGTGCGGTGCCGACCGAGTCCACACCGGTGCACCGCCCGAACAGCCTCGCGAGACGACCTCGCCGGATGCGCACGATGACCACCGATCATCGTTGCCCTACTTCTCCGGCCGCCGTCATCGCAGGCCCGACCACCGCCGTCAGGCGGACCACGAGCGCCCACCCGGCGCCTCGTGCCACGGATTCTGTCGCAACACAGAGCACACATCGAAATCGAGCATCATGAACGACATCATCAGCATCACCGGCACGGTCACGACCGCGCCCACCCTGACCACCGCCCGCCTCGTCGAGTTCGTCGTCGTCGACGACCGCGGCACCGAGTTCGCCGTCCGCGCCTGGCGCGACGACGTCACGGCCGCCGTGCGCGTCGGTGCCTCCGTCGTCGTCGACGGCGCCGCCGGTTGGGTCATCCCCGGCCGCAGCTGGCGTCACGAGCCGAGCCGCACGATCGTGCAGGCCTCGTCGGTCGAGGCCCGCGAGCTCGCCCTCGCGGCCTAGTCCGGCGCGGCGCCCGAGGGCGCGACGACCCGAGGAGGCGCGGTGAGGCTGTCGGCCGCACCGCGCCTCCTGCGGTCCCCGGCACCACGACGACGGGCCCGGCCACCGAGAGGTGACCGGGCCCGTCGTGCTGTCCGGGAACGCCGCGGTCAGAGCCCCTGGGCGCGGACCAGGATCGGCCGGTGGTCGCTGACGCCGGCCGGGAGCGTGACGACGTCCTCGATCTTGAGGTCGTAGCTCGTCGCGAAGTCGAAGTGGCCCTTGACGTACTTGTAACCGAGGTAGGTCGGCGTCGAGCTGCGGGTCAGCACGAAGCCGTCGCGCTCGATGTGCTTGCGCAGACCGCCGTGGAACCACGGGTAGTTGAAGTCGCCGACCATGAGCATCGGCACGCCCGGTGCCAGGGCACGCATCAGACGGTGCGCCGACTCGACCTGCTTCTTGCGCAGGGCGTTCGTGGCCGTGAGCGGAGCGGCGTGGAACGAGCCGATCAGGACGTCACGTCCGCTCTGGCGGTCGGCCAGGTGCATGGCCAGCAGGCGCTCGTGAGCGGGCGACATGACGCGGTCGTGCATCGACTTCTTGAGCGCGTAGACGTTCGTCCCCAACAACTCGAACCGGGAGCGGCGGTAGTAGGCCGCGAGCCCGAGACGATTGTTGTGGGTCGACGCCGCGAGGGCGAACTCGCCGAACTCGGCGGGGATGTCCTTGGTGTCGGCCTCTTGGAGGCAGAGCACGTCGGCGTCGTTGTCCTCGGCGAGCGACCGGATCTCGCCCTTGGCCGTGTGCTCGCGCAGGTTGTAGCTGACGACGCGCATCGTGTGTCCGTTGTGTTCTGTCACGAGTAGCGAACCTAGTCCACGTCTGTTTCGGGCATGTGCAGGTTGGACGAACGGGGGGTGCCGGGTGCGGCGGACCTGACGCCCGCCGCACCCGGCACCCCTCGTCGAACGGTTACTCGCCGCGGTGTGTGCGGTCGGCGTCACCGGTGAGCGCGGCGCGGGCCGCGCGGCGACGGGTGGAGACGACGAGCGCGGCACCGAGCAGGGTGAGCAGGGCCGCCAGCGCGACCGGACCGGCCAGCTCGGCTCCGGTGAAGGCGAGACCCGTGGCCGCGGCGGCGGGTCGAGGCGTCGACACCGCCGGGGCGGTGGGACCCGCCACGGGAGCCGCGAGCGCGGCAGGGTTCGTCGTCGGCGAGGTCGTCGGCGTGGTGGGCGTGGCGGCCGCGGCGGCGACTCGGGCGAACCAGGCGTTCGAGGCGGACACGGCCTGGCCGGACTCGATGCCACGGGCCGTCACGGTGCCGACGTCGTGGTGGTCGACGTCACCGGCCGTGACACCCGTCAGCGCGGCGGTGCAGTCGAAGGAGGCTCCGACCGCGAACGGGCCGGCCCACGTGACTCCGGTCGACGGGCCGCCGAGGGGCGCGAAGTCGCAACTGAGACCGTCGACGGTGCCGTTGGCCAGGACCTCGTCGGCGACCGTGACGTCGGCGAGCGCGTCGGCACCCGTGTTGGTCACGCGGTAGGCCAGCGAGGCGGTCCCGTCGGAGAGGACGACGGCGGTGGCCGCGGTGTCGGCCGCGTTGCCCGCGGCGTCGTCCTTGGTGATGGTCACGGCCGAGTCGGGGACGTCTCCGCTACCCGTTCCACCGGCCGAGGCCTGGGTCTTGGAGGAGCTCACCGCACCGGTGGTGGTGACGTCCCCGACGACGGTCGACACCGTCGCACTGTTGGTGAAGGTCTGGGCGGCCGAGGCGGTGCCGGTCGGCGCGGGGAGGCTCACGGCGATGCTGACGCGGTCCTGCACGTTGACGACCTGGGGGCCCCAGCTCACGGTGTAGCCGGCGGGCGAGCAGGTGTACGACGTCGGGGTGACGGCGAGGGGGGCGGCGAAACTGCCGTCGGTCTTGACGCGGATCGAGTCGAAGACCAGCGTGTCGCAGTCGTAGGTCCACGTCTGGCCGGCGGGGACGGTGTCCGTCGTCGTGGCCGAGTCGAATGCGCCGAGCGGGGTGAGGACGTGCCAGGTGAGGAAGCGGGCGGCCGTGGAGCGGCCCTGGTCGGCGGCGGTGTACGTGCCGTACTTGGTGGGCTGGTCGAGGCCGCGCATCACACCGGTCGGCGTGACCACGGTCGTGAAGTCGCGGCCGTCGTTCGTCGTCGACGTGAACGGCGTGGGGACACCCGAGGGGGTGGTGCGACCCTCGAAGTCCGACTTGACGAACGCCTTGCCGCTGACGTTGAGGTGGCTCTCGGCGTAGCTGGTCATCGTGAACGTGACCACGTAGGGGCGCGTCCCGACGACGGTGGCCTCTGCCACGACCGCACCGGTGGCGGGGTCCCGGAGCGCGAAGTCGGTGGGCAGGTTCTTCAGGTGCTCGCTGAGCGTCAGCGTGAAGGTGTCACCGGTCTTGGTGTCGTCCGGCACCTCCCAGGCGATCGTGGTCGTGAGCTGGGTGCCCTGTCGCGGCGCGGTCGGGGTCACCGTCACGTCCGTGATGGCACCGTCGATCTCCGCGGCCCGGGCCGGGGCAGCGGTCCCGGTCAGGGCGGCGGTGCCGGCGAGGGCGAGGGTGGCGAGCAGCGCGGCGGACAGGCGCAGGGCCCTCCGCCCGCGACGGGGAGACCCCGCGAGGGTGAGCGAGTGCATGGTGGTGCCTTTTTCGGGTGGGGTAGACGCGCGCCTCGACCTGCTCCCCCGGCGCCGTGTTCGGGTACGGCGCCGGGGTCGGGTGAACAGGGATCGTCACGTCTCGGGTGACACCCAAACTAGGGCCGGGGTCCTGGCAGTGTCCACCATTCGGGGGACAGATCACCCGGACGAGGAACGGGCGACGCCGAGGGTCCCCCGAGCCACCCGCTGCGGGGGACGACCGGCCCGTGACGGGGGACGACCGTCGCGCGACCGGGGACGACCGTCGCGCAGTGCGGGGTCCTGCTGCCTGTCGGCAACTCCTGCCTCCTGACGCACCGCGGACCGGGACACCCGGGCGGACGGGCCACGCCGCGGCACCAGGCAGGAGTTGCCGACACGGACGCCGCACCGCCGACAACTCCTGCCTCTTGCCGCACCGCGGACAGGGACACCCGGGCGGACGGGCCACGCCGCAGCATCAGGCAGGAGTTGCCGACTTCAGGGGCTGGGCATCGCATGGAGCGGGGAGGGAGGGCGGAGACGCGGCGGGACTGGGGGACGGGAGGAGGCGGTGGTCGCCTTCGCGGGGAAGGTGACCACCGCCTCCGGGTGGGTCAGGCCGTCAGGCCGTGGGGGCTAGCCGCGCCACGGGAACCAGCCGTGGAACAGGTCGCCGAGGGCGTTCCAGATCCACTGCAGGATGTCGCCGAGGCTCCAGCCGCCGGGGTGGCCGGGGTGGCCGGGCTGACCCGGGCCCGGGCCGGGGCCCGGGCCGGGGCCGGGGCCGGGGCCGGGGTCGGTCGGCGTGGGGGGCTCGGGCTCCTCGCCCGAGGCGACCGTGAGGTACGTGACCTGCCCGGTGTCGCCGTACACGACGCGGCCGAGGAAGGTCTGCTCGTAGGGCAGGCCCGTCCAGGACGCGGTCAGCGTCGCCGTCTCGCCCAGCCCTGCGGAGAGGGTGGCCGGGTCGACCGTGAGGCCTCCGACGGCCGCCGCCGGGTCGAGCAGGTACGACGTCAGCGTGTAGTCGAGCTGCCCGGCACCGCTGTAGAAGTCGACCAGCAGGACGTACTCGCCCGCCGCGGGGGCGTCGAGGTCGATCTGCTCGTCCGCCGAACCCGTGGCCGAGGAGGCCGCGAGCTGGTCGGGCGCACCGTCGGCGTCGGCCGTGTAGAGCAGCAGGTCGAGGTCCGCGGTGTCGTCGGCACTGTCGAGCACGAAGCGCGCGTGGGTGGTGCCCTCGGCGATTGTGACCGGCGTCTCGGCCGCCGCGGCGCCCGCCGTGCCCGAACCGGACGCGACCTGCCCGGCGGCGAGGCCCTCCGTCGTGAGCGGCAGGTCGAGGGCGTCGCCGGCCGTGACGTCGAACGCCTTCTCGCCCGTGGCGCCCTCGCCGGCCACCTCGGCCGGAGCCTGCAGCTGGACGGGGCGCACGGCGAGCGGGCTGCGCACGTCGTGGGTCCCGTCGGACCAGGTGAGGTAGCCGGTGGCGAACTGGTCGAGCGCCGCCGTCGTGCGGGTGAAGGTGACCGTGTAGTCCTGCTTCTCGCCCGCGGCGCCGAACGTCAAGGTCGAGGGTTCGACCGTGGCCGTGACGCCGTCCATCTCGATCGGGGCGACCGTGTAGGTGCCCGCCTCGGTCGAGGTGACGGTGCGCGTGACCTGTGCGGTGCCGGCCAACGAGCCGACGCTGATCGACGCGAGGTTGAGCGACGAGTCGGTGCCCTCGACGGTGTCGATCGAGTCGACGTAGGCCTGCCAGTCGGCCGGTCCGTTCTCGTAGAGCAGCCCGGGTTCGAGGAACGCGGTCGGGTCGACGTGCCCGGCGCCCTGGGCGAAGACGTCCTGGCTCGGAGCGCCGTCCTCGCCGACGAGGTCGTACGCGGTCGTCATCATGGCCGACTTGACCTCGTCGGGGGTCCAGTCGGGGTGCACGCCCTTCGAGAGGTAGAGCGCGGCCAGACCGGCGATGTGCGGGGACGACATCGACGTTCCCGAGAGGAACTCGTACGTGCCGGGCTCACCCTGCGCGTTGGCGCCGTCGGCGAGGATCGCCACGCCGGGGGCCGAGATGTCGGGCTTCAGCAGGTTGCCGCCGTCGGCGGTCACCGGTCCGCGCGACGAGAAGCCGGCGATCTGCGGGCTGGCGGGCTCGGGCAGTGCGCCCGGGTTGCCGTCGAGCAGGGTGACGGTGGCACCTTCGGTGTCGGCGTACGCGTGGATCGCGTCGTAGTCGTCGGCGTTGAGGTGGACCGTGGGGACGGCGTGTTCGTCGAGGTCGACCGAGCTGCTCGTCGGGTTCACGAGCACCATGCCGATGCCGCCCGCGCGCTCGACCTCGGCCGACTTGGCCGTGCGATCGTAGACACCGCGGTCGCAGAGCACGATCGTGCCGGCGGCCTTCGCCGGGTCGAGCGTGTCCGGTGCGCAGAGGGTCACCGCGGTGGCGTCCGCCCCGGCGGCCGCGACGGCGGTCGACGAGACGAAGTCGCCCGTCAGGCCGTCGGTGCCGGTCGGCACGGTGATCGAGCCGCCCAGGTACTCGGTGCCGTCGGCGGTCTGCACCGTCGCGCTGTAGCTGGGGATGGTCGACGCCGCGACCGTGGTGATCCACGGTGCCGCGTTGTCGGCGGTGGTCGCGGTCGGGCCGTCGTTGCCGGCCGAGGCCGCCACGAAGACGCCGGCCGAGGCCGCGCCGAGGAACGCCTGGTCGGTGGCCGAGAAGGTGCTCGTGGCCCCGCCTCCGCCGATCGAGTAGTTGATGACGTCGACGCCGTCGGTGACCGCGGCCTCGATGGCGGCGATCAGGTCGAGCGTGGCGCAGCCGTCGTCGTCGGTGGCGACGCGGTCGGGGCCGTCCCAGCAGACCTTGTAGGCCGCGATCTTGGCGGCCGGGGCGACGCCCGAGACGGTGCCGAACGAGCGGTCGCCGATGGTGGCCTCGACGTCGGCGTTGCCCGCGGCGGTCGACGCCGTGTGCGAACCGTGGCCGTTGCCGTCACGGGGTGAGAGGTACTCGCCCTGCTCCTCGGTGCCGATGTTGCCGACGCCGAAGCCGTCGACGAAGTAGCGCGCACCGATCAGCTTCGTGTTGCAGTCGCCCGCGTCGAACTGCACGCCCGTCTGGCACACGCCGGTGAAGGTCCCGCCGTCGCCCTTGGCGAAGACGGTCCGGTCGCCGTCGAGGTGGGGCTCGGTGTCGCTCGCCGAACCGAGGGGGTCACCGGCGAACGAGGCGTTGCCCGCCGCGATGCCCGAGTCGATGATGCCGACGACGACTCCTTCGCCGGCCTTCTCGCGTCCACCCACGGCGTCCCAGACGCCGCCGTTACCCTCGGCGTCTCCCAGGCCGAGGAACTCGGTCGACGGCGTCGCCTGCAGCTTGAGCAGCTCGTTCTTCGAGACGGCCGCGACCGAGGGGTCGCTCGCGAGCTTCGCGGCCTGGGCGGCCGTGAGGTCGGCCGCGAAGGCGTTGGTCGTGATGGCGTAGCTCGCCTCGACGGTCGCCCCGGCGGCCGCCGCGACGTCCTGCTGGACGCCCTTCAGGTGCTCGGCGTAGTCCTGCACGGGAGCGCTCTGCGCGTCCAGATCGCTGCCCTCGGGCACGGCGGTGCGGGCGAGGCCCGGCTGGCCGCCCTCGTAGGTCGCGGCCGCCGGCTCGCGCAACGTGACGATGTACTTCCCGTCGGCGAACTGGCTGTCGCCCACGACGGCCGGGCCGTCCGCGGCGAAGGAGGCGGTGGCCGGCACCGCGACGAGGCCCGCGGCGACGACGCCGGTGGCGAGGAGGGTGGCGAAGCCGCCACGGAGGCGGGTGCGGGGCGGAGCGGTCGGCCTGCGTCGGCCGGATGGTGTGATCACGGATCGCCTTTCGATGCACGTCGTTCGGGACGTGCTGTCGGTGGTGCGCCGCAGCCCCGGGCCGCGGTCGATCCATAAGAACTACCTGTGAATGTCGGTGACCCTCTAGTGGGGGTCATGGCCGAAACCGGCCACTGACCGGCTTCGGCCAAAAAGTTCACACGAGGAGGCGCGGGCGGGGCACCGACGTCGTCCCCCCTTCGGCGGACGGTCGCCTCGCCGCACCCCGCTACGGCCTCGTCAGCCCGAGTCGCACCGCCGCCCACGCGGTCCCCGTGGCGAGCCCCCGCGATGCCGTGGCCCAGTCGTGGCCGCTGCCGGGCAGGACGTCGCGGGTCACGTCCATCCCCGCGGCCCGGGCGGCCGCCGAGACGACGGGCATCACGGGCCCGTAGCGCGCGTCGGTCCCACCGACGGCGAAGAACCCGGCACTGTCGGCGTAGGGGGCGCGGGCGGCCAGCACGGCGAGCGGCTGGGCCGCGGCGTAGGCCGCCCGGTCGCCGCCGAAGCCCCGCTCAACCGTGGCCCTCGCTCCCCCGTCGAGCCGCGGCCCGATCTGCCCCGAGACGTCGACGAATGAGCCGAAGAGCTCGGGGTGGCCCGCCGCCAGCTGGAGCGAGCAGGTGCCGCCCTGCGAGAAGCCCGAGACCGCCCAGGCCCGGCCGGGCGCCTGGACCGAGAGGTGGCTCGTGATCCACCGGGGCACGTCGACCGTCAGGTAGGTCTCGCTGTGCCCGAGCGGGCCGTCGACGCACATCGGGTTGTTGGTCGGGCGCTCGAGCTGGTCGGGCATCACGACGATCGGCGCGAGGCCGTCGTGCGCACGGGCGAGGGCGTCGAGGGTCTCGACCATCCGCCCCGCGTCGACGAGGTTCTCGGGGGCGGCGCCCGGGCCCTGTCCGGACAGGACGACGTCGACGGGCAGCGGCGGCGGATCGGCCACGAGGGCGGCGGGCGGCAGGTACACGAGGGCGTCCCGCGCGTCGAAGCGGGACGTGGTGCCCGGGATCGCGACGCTGCCGAGCCGTCCCCGTGACGGAAGGTCGGCGGGCGCCCGCCAGGTGCGTCCCAGGTCGGGGGCGGCCGGGGTCGACGTCCGGCCGGCCCGCACCGCGGCCGTCTGCGCGGCCGGGAGGACGAGCGACGGGACGTCCGAGAGGCCGAGCAAGGCCCCCACGGTCGGGAAGAGCCCGCTGTCGCGGTTGATGGCCAGGCCCGTCGCGAGGACCATCACGACGACCGTCGACGCGGCCAGGACCCGTCGCCCCGCGCCTCCGCGGACCACGGCGACCACGGCCGTGCCCGCGACCATCAGCAGGGCCCCGACCCAGAGTCGGTCGACCCAGGTGGGCGAGACGTCGAGGACGTCCTCGACGTCTCCGAGCCACCAGGTGACCAGCGCGCCGAGCCCGGCCCCCAGGGCGGCGGCCCCGGTGACCCACCGCCACCAGGTGCGGGCACGGCGTGGGCGACGCAGCGTCCGGGCCACGAGCACGCCGGCCACCGCGTAGACGACGGCGAGGGTGCCTGCCGACACCAGGGAGAGCCTCAGCACGACGGCTCGGCACGGGGCGGATGGATCACGTCCGGGACGCTACCGAGGCGACTCGATGGGTGAGCCGTGAGGGGGCTGGGCGTCGGCCGAGTCAGACCCAGCCACGACGGGCCGCCTCGACTCCGGCGTGGAACCGGTTGCTCGCGCCGAGCTCGTCGAAGAGGGCGTGGAGCCGCCGCCGGAGCGTGCGGGACGAGATGCCGAGCTGACCCGCGATCACCTCGTCGGTCGCCCCCGCCGCCACGAGGGCGAGGAGGTCGCGCTCGGCGGGGGTGGGGGGTCGCATCGCGAGTCGCGCCTCCTGGTCCCGCGACGGCACGGCGGCTCCCGACGTCGCCGTCACGGTCGTCGACGACGCCAGTCGCGCGGCCACCGAGGCCCAGTCGACCGCGGCACGACCGGCCCCCGGAGTGCCCGGCACGGGCAACGCGCTGCGCCACCGGGCCTCGAACAGGTCGTGGAGGGCGGCGACGAGCGGTTCGGATTCGGTCACGAGGGCCTCGGGCCGGTCGGGGTCGTGGCCGATCGAGACGAGGGCGACCCGGCGGTCGGCGACGGCGAGCTTGACCGGCAGGTCGTGCGTGATGCGGGCCTCCTCGCCGTCGGCGCCCAGGCGGTGCACGCCCTGCCAGCTGCCGTCGGCCGAGATGCTGGCGACCGTGTACACCGCCCGCCACCGCACCCCGCGCCCGAGGGCGACCCGCTGGGTGGACTCGTTCGACGCGACCACGTAGGGCGGACGGTCGAAGGCGACGAAGTCGGTGGTCGCCCGGTGCTCCAGCCTCGAGTACCAGTCCCCCACGGCCTCGTGCCCGACGACCACCCGCGTCAGCTCGTCGCCGTCGTGCGGGCGACGCCCCTCGTCGAACAGCGCTCCCAGCTCGGGCACGGCCGCGCGGACCTCGACGAGCGCGTCGGCACGGGCGGCAACGACGGCCGGCACGGCCACGCGCGGGTCCACCGCGCCGTAGCCCTCGCCTCCCGCCGAGCGCTGGACGAGCCCGAGCGAACGGAGGCGCTCCAGGGCGGCCAGGGCCGTCGCCTCGTCGAGGTGCACGGCCCGCGCCACGGCCTCGGGCGTCGGCCCGGCCGCCGTTCCCGCGGCGTCCGCCACCCCGGCCCCGGCGACGACGTGACGGTAGACCGCGACCGCGACGTCGTCGATCCCGAGGGCGGCGAAGGACGGAAGGGGCACGGGTCGATCTTGCCCCGTCCCAGCCGACTCTTGGTAGCGTCGTCCAGATGACCGGACACGGGGCGGGGCGGTGAGCCGCGAGACGATCGCGTCGCCGTCGGCGGCGAGGCTGCGCCGACCCGATTTCTCCGTCGATCTGGCCGGTCGATTGTCGGGCAGCTGGCGCAGTGTGCTCGTCGTCTACCTCGCGTCGCGGCTGTTCTCGACGAGCGTCCTCTTCGCCGTCTACGAGGTCGCGAAACTCGCCGGGGCGACCTTCATCACGCCGGGCAGCGACCGTAGTTTCCTCGACTTCACGTCGTCGTGGGACGCCGACCGGTACCGCACCATCGCGTTGCACGGCTACCCGTCGACCCTGCCCACCGACGCCGCGGGCGAGGTGCTGCCGAACGAGTGGGCGTTCCTGCCGGTCTTCCCGTACCTCTGCCACCTGCTGATGGTGGCCACGGGCATGGACTTCGTCGTCGCCGCCCCCCTGCTCGCCACCGTGTTCGGTGCGGGTGCGGCGATCGTCCTCCACCGCCTGCTCGTGACGAAGGTCGGACACACCGGCGCCCTCTGGGCCGTGCTGCTGTTCTGCTTCGGGCCGATGGCCTTCGTCATGTCGGTCGGCTACGCCGAGAGCCTCTTCCTGCTGCTGATGTTCGGCGGCCTGCTCGCCATGCAGCGGCGGAATTACCCGCTGGTGGCGTCGGCGGGCATCCTCGCGTCGTTCGTCCGACCCGGGGCGCTCGCCCTGGCGTTGGCGCTCGGCATCCACCTGATCGTGCGCTGGCACACCGAGCGAGAGCGTCCCGAGGCCCGGCCGTCGGCTGTGTCCGGGGGGCATGCCCCTGCCGCGACCGCCGCCGCCGCGAAGACCGGGGCGGCGACGCGGCCTTCCGCAGACGCCGGGACGCGACGGATCGCCGGGATCGGCACCGCGCCTCCTGCGCTCGCCCTCGCCGCCCGCACGTCGGTCCGCCGCGCCTGGGCCGGTCTGCGGGAGTTCGTCGTCGGCGGCCGGATGCCGCCCCGTGAACTGACGACGATCGTCGTGGCGGGGCTCGCGATGGCCGCGGCCGGACTCGCGTGGCCGGTCGTCGCGCACGTCGTCACGGGTCAGTCGGACGCCTACCTCGAGACCGAGATGGCCTGGTGGGTCGACTACGTCGGCCGCCCGGCCTTCGTGCCGTTGACGCCGTGGTTCCTGCTGGCCGGCCGCTGGTTGGGCATCGGCGGCATCGTGCTCGTGCTGGCCATCATCGTGTCGTTCACGTTCTGGATGACCCGCCGCTCGACCCTGCGCCTCGGCCACGAGGTCGTCGGGTTCGTCGCGGGGTTCTTCGCCTACCTCGTCGCGGTGTTCCTGCCGCAGCAGAGCCTGTTCCGGCTGCTCATGCCGCTCAGCCCCGTGCTCGGCACGCCCGCGATCTCGTCGCGGCCGTGGTTGCGCCGCACGATGCTGCTCGGCGGGGCGGCCCTGCAGCCGGCCGCCGTCGTGTTCGTCTTCCTCTTCACCGCGCCGTAGCCACCGCTGCGTGGCCGCCGCGGGGTCGCGGCCTGGCCGCTGTCAGCTGTCACGACGACAACACCGCCGAGTGGACAGCACACCGTCGCATTTGTCGGTGTCCAGTCCACTCGGCGGTGTCCGGCGGGAGGGGCGCAGCGCGTCTCGCCCGGAGGCGCCGGCGGGCTACGCGGCGGCGGGGGCCAGCTGCATCGCGTCGGCGAGGAGCGCGACCGAACGGAGGCGCGCCTCCGTCGACGAGGCCGCGTGCGCGACGATCAGCTCGTCGGCCTGGGCGGTGCGGGCGAACTGCTCCATGTACTCGCGGGCGTCGCCGGGCGTGCCGACGGCGGTGTAGGTCGTCATGGTCTGGACGTGCTGGCCGACCGGGGTCCGCAGCAGGTGGTCGAGTTCGTCGTCACCGAACTCGCGCGTGGGGTCGATCTGGCCGCTCTGGCGCAGCAGCATCATCAGACGTTGGCGCTTCATGGTGGCGAACTGGGCGTCGGCCTCGTCCGCGTCGTCGGCGACGACCGCGTTGACGGCGGCGAGCACGTACGGCTCGCTGAGCTGGGTCGACGGCTGGAACTCTCGGCGGTAGGCCGAGACGGCGTCGATCAGGTCGCCGGGGGCGAAGTGGGAGGCGAACGCGTAGGGCAGGCCGAGGGCGGCGGCGAGCTTCGCGCCGAAGAGCGACGAGCCGAGGATGTACAGCGGCACGTTCGTGCCGGCACCGGGGACGGCCTGGACGCCGGCGACGCGGGACTCCCCCGCGAGGAACGCCTGCAGTTCGACGACGTCCTGCGGGAAGCGTTCGGACGACGAGGGGTCGCGGCGCATGGCGCGGAACGTGGCCTGGTCGCTGCCGGGGGCGCGGCCGAGGCCGAGGTCGATGCGGCCCGGGTGCAGGGTCTCGAGGGTGCCGAACTGCTCGGCGATGGCGAGCGGCGAGTGGTTCGGCAGCATGACGCCGCCGGAGCCGAGGCGGATGGTCGAGGTCTGGCTCGCGATGTGGGCGATCAGCACCGACGTCGCGCTCGAGGCGATGGAGGCCATGTTGTGGTGCTCGGCGTACCAGACCCGCCGGTACCCACTCGCCTCGGCCTGCTGCGCCAGGGCCACGGAGGCCGCGAAGCTCTCGCGCACGGTCTGACCGGGTGCGACGGGGGCGAGGTCGAGGATCGAGAGGGGAATGCTCATGCGGGGGTGAACAACGACGGGCGTCGCCGTATGCCCGGTCTCGGCGATCGTCAGGTCGAACCGGTCGTCTCGGACGATGGAACGCATCCGCATTCGAGACGTGGTGGGATAGGGCGCCAGACGCTGTCGAAACTGGCGAGATCGACCTCGCGGACACCTCCGGCGAGTGCCGGTGGTGCCCCGAGCAGTATCCGGAGCGCCTCCCATGCCGTCATGTTCCCCACCACGCCGGCCAACGGGGCGGCTGAGCCGCCGGGCGAAGAACCCTTCAGAGTTCGCGCGGCACGTCCGTGATCGTCGGCTGTCGCGGCACGGATGCACGACCAGCACGTCGTTCGGCAGGGCAGGACGGTGACACCCGGCACCCCGAGCAGGGCGCCGTACGCGCCTCCGACGATGTGCGGGACAGCGACCGCGGTGCTCGCCGTCGCCACGACGTCGGCCACGACGGGCACCGAGGGCTGGTCTGCGCAACTCACGACGAGATCGGCACCCGAGAGCAGGGTCGCGAGCTGTTCCGCGGTGTCCACCCGAGTGCGCCAGACGTCGACGGTGATGTCCGCGTCGATCTCGGCGACTCGCTCTGCGGCTGCGTCGACCTTGACTCGTCCGATGTCTCCGGAATCGAAGAGCACCTGCCGGTTCAGGTTTGAGAGTTCGACGACGTCGGGATCGATGAGCACGAGCCTCCCCACCCCAGCCGCGGCCAGCGATTGGACGACCCACGAACCAGCACCACCGACGCCGACCACGACCACGCACGCACCGGTGAGTCGGCTCTGGATCGTCGAGGCGTCGTGTCCTCGAGCGACTGCTGACAGTTCATCGGCCGAGATCATCTCGTCGAACAGCTGCAGCTGACGCGAATGCCTCGTGGCACGGTCGGTGGAAGATGCCTCCGACGCCAGGAAGCGTTCGGATTCGAGGACCTCCAGCACGTCCTCGAGCGCTCCGCGATCACGCAAGGAAAGAGTCTGGGCGAGCTGCACTGGCGTGCGAGTCCCATCGAGCAGCGGGACGAGGTCCGCCACCCAGGGCTCGACGGAGAAGGTCGACACGACCCGCTCGTACGTTGCCCTGAATTGCAGGCGACCGTCTGCGAGCTGGACGACGATGATGCTGTCTCGCAGACGGGGGCGGGCGGCTGAGCCCGTTCTCGCGTCAGCGCTCATGACGTGCCCCTCAGAATCGTCAGGGGCTCCGTGCGGGAGGCCCGCAGGACCGGCCCCACGGCGGCGAAGGCGAGAGCGATCGCCGTCACGCCGACGATTCCCGCGATCGTCACGGGATCGACCACCGGGTCGACCCCCACGCCGAGGAGCCTCGAGACGATCCGCGTCCCGAGTGCTCCCCCGAACGAGCCGAGGAGCAGTCCTGCACTCAGCGACGCCACGGCGATCACGATGGCGTCCCAGGCGACGAGGGCACCGACGCCGCGACGTCGGCACCCCACGGTGCGGAGCACGGCGAGTTCATCACGCCGCGATTCGACGTCGAGGCTCAGCGTGCTGCTGGCCCCCAGGGCCCCGAGGGCCAGAGTCACCGTCACCGCAGCGAAGAGTCCTGCCGTGAGGGCTGCCGTCTCGGAGGCTGCACGATCCCTCGTCGCCTCGGCGGTGATGACGTCGACACCGGGGACACCGACCACCTGCGCGGCGACGCGGTCTGACAAGTCGGCGACATCGACCCCTCCGTCTGCCGACACGTCCCACCGAGAGACCCCCGTGACACCGAGTTCCCCCGCCGTCCTGCGGTCGATGACGACCTGTTGCCCCGTGGCCACCGAGGTGAAGAGCCCGACGACTTCGAGGGGCACCTGAGTCCCCCCGGCCGACACGACGACCTCATCGCCCGGGGCCACAGTCAGGGACTCGGCGACCCCCCTCGGCAGAGCGATGCCCCCACCGGCCCTCAGCAACTCGACACCTCTCGATCCGCCACCGGCGGACCACGCGAGCCCCGACACGTCGAACCAGGTCTCGGGGTCGATCGCCTGGAACGGCACGTCGAGTTCGGCGGACGCCGACAGGACGGTGGCTTCACCGGACACCGACCGCGCGACGTCCCGAACGCCGTCGACGACGACGATCGGCTCGGCGTCGTCCGACAAGGGCACGACCGACGTGACTTGCACGTCGGCCCCGAACTGCCGATTGATCTGTTCCCCCGTCGCGGAGGCGACGGCACCGACGCAGGTGGCGAGCGACACCGCACCGAAGACCACCAGGGTGAGGGCCCCGGTCACCGTCGACCTGCCGCGGGTCGGTCGGCGACGCGCCAGGTCGGCTGCCCATTGGAGCCTGGCCGCGAACGCCGCCAGGGGCGCGATCGCGAGGCGGGAGAGGGCCACCGCACAGGCCGCCAGAGCGACCAGGCCCAGAGCATCGAGGACGGCGCCTGAGTCGAGGGCCCAGATCACCAGCGCTGAGACCGATGCGACCACGGCGACCACGACGGTTCGTCGCCGTGAGCACGATCCGGGCGAACCGTCTGCGGGTTCGACGCCCCTCACGACGAACGCCGGCGGAATTCGACGGACGTCGGCGACGGCTCGTCGGGCTCCGAGCACGGCGGAGGTCGCTCCCGCGAGGACACCGAGACCGACCGAGAGGGTGAGGGTCGGAAGAGACGGGGTCTCCCCGTCCGTCCGACTCATCACCACCGCAGCGCCGGCGACGCCGACCGCGACGCCCACGACCGTTCCGGCCGCTGCGACGATGGCGATCTCGGCGCCGACCGACGAGACCAACCACCGCGTGGACGCGCCCGTGGCGCGCAGCACACCGTAGGTGCGGCGCCGTGCTCGGACAGCAGCCGTGCTCGCCAGTGAACCGAGCAGTGCCGACACGGCGAGGGCGACCAGAGCGAGCCCTGCCATCACCGCCGTCACGGCCGTTTCGATGGGCCCGAGGCCGTCGGCCACGGCCGACGTGTCCTGGAAGACGGCTCCGGACGGGAGCGCCGCTCGGTGTTCTGCTGCCCAGGTGGACGCGACTGCAGGATCGAGTTCGAGGTCGAGACGGGTGAGGTCACCCTCGAGCCCGAACGCCCTCTGGACGACCTCGAGGTCGGTGAAGAGGTTGTCCCGGGCGAAGACACCCAACGAGCGGGGGTCGACGAGCCCCACCACGTCGAACGAGCGGACGCCCGAGGGAGTCGTCATCGACATTCGACTCCCCAGGGAGGCGTCCATGCGGTCTGCGACATCGGTCGGCACCAGGACCTCGTCCGAGCCCGGTCGAGGAGCTCGACCGTCGGTGACCACCTGGGAGGCGAGCGAGTCCGGCCCGGCCGGGGCGCCGGTCAGGAGGAGGGTCTCCGCCTCACCCGTCGCGCCGACCGCGACCGTCTCTCGACTCAGGGTGGGGAGCGACGACACGACTCCGGGATCGGCGGCGAGTGCGTCCACGAGACCCTCGTCGACGAACTCACGATCCACCTCGGGGACGATGCCCACGTCCCCGAACGTGAGCAACGAATCGATTCCGTCGACGACCGTCTGGCGCGCCGTCAGTCCGGTGACGAGTGAGGCCGTGAGAAGGGCGACCCCCAAGGCTGCCGTGAGGGCGGTGAGTCCTGCCCGCCGCCGTCCGTCAGCGATGTTCCGCCAACCAAGCGCGAACGCGTTCTTCATGGGCCCTCCCCTCGACGCTGTCGATCGTGGCCGCCGGTGTGAAGCGTTCGTCGGCGATGACTCGGCCGTCTCGCAGGACGATGATCCTGTCGGCGATGCAGGCGGTCTCGAGGTCATGGGTGACCACCACGACCGCTGACGCCTGGTCGTCGACGACCACGCCCCGGAGCAGCCTCAGGACATCCCGTGAGGTCGCACTGTCGAGCGCGCCGGTCGGCTCGTCGGCGAGGACGAGAGACGGACGGGAGAAGAGCGCTCGAGCCAGGGCCACACGCTGGGCCTCTCCGCCCGACAAGGTGGTCGGACGGGCCGATCCGAGACCGTCGAGGCCGAGTTCGTCGAGCAGCGCGTGCGCTCGATCCGCCCATTCCGAGCGGCGTCTTCCCGCGACGAGTGACGTGAGCGCGACATTCTCGAGCACCGACAGGGTCGGGACGAGGTGGGAGTCCTGGAAGACGAATCCGATGCGATCTCTTCGCAGGACGGTGCGCTCCGCCTCGGAGAGGGAAGAAAGTGTCATTCCGTCGAAGACGATCTGACCGTGATCGGGGGTGTCGAGAGCACCGACCATCTGCACCAGAGTCGACTTGCCCGAGCCGGAGCGACCGACGATCGCGACGATCTCGCCCTCGTGAAGGTCCAACGAGACACGGTCGACGGCGGGCGGTCTCCCACCTCGGCTCTCGAAGAGCCGTGACACTTCTCGGATCTCGACCAGCGGAACCGTGCTCATGCCGCCGACTCCGTCCGCATCAGATCGAAGTCGGTCCACATCTCCCAGTCGCCGGCGCGGCCGTCGAGGATGAGCCTCTCGATGAGTCGCCACAACGCGACCGTCGACCCCTGGACCTCGACGTCATCTGTCGGGGCGGGAATCGCCGGGTGGATCGTCAGGACGAAGTGAGCTTCTCCCGTCCGGTCGAGGTGCATCGGCAGCATGGCTGCGCCCGCGGCACGACTCATGAGGGCCGGCCCCTGCGGTGCGACGACGGAAGCCCCCAGGAACGGGACGACGGTGTGGTGACGGCCTCGGCCTCTGGGATCGTATTCGGGGAACATTGCGAAGACGAGCCCGTCCTTGAGCGCTCGGAGCCCCTTTCGGAAGGTCGCGTCGTCGTCGATGCCGAACGCGTCGACATCGAGAGAGGGAAACGCCCGATCCCGGAGCTCGTCGAAGTTCATCCTGTTGAAGACGAAGCGCGTGGGGTGTCGGTGCGCGATGATCGGCGGGACGACGTAGGACGCCCCGAAGTGCAGGGGCAAGGCCAGGGCGCCACGGCCGTGCTCCATCGCCTCGTCGAGGTGCTCGCCGCCACGAACCTCGACGACCTCGTCCAGCCGAGCTCGGTCGTCGAGCCACAGCGTGACGAACGTCGACTCGAATTGCATCCGAGGCCCGTAGTCGCCATATCGCCCCGCTGCAGCGTCGATGTCGACGGAGGCGAGACCTGGCAAGCCCCCCATGGCGGCACGGGCCTTGGCCGCCATGCCGGCGCTCGTGTCGGACGGGTCGGCGATCGAGTCGTAGGCGGGCAGGTCGAACCGGGCGATGTCGTTCATGAGTCGCCACGCGGCAGCGGGCCCGGCGGCGCGGAGCGCCGACCAGAGACGTTCGTATCGGACGACCTCGAAGAGGGTGAAGACGGGAAGGGACATGTCGACTTTCGGGAGATGCGGTCACCGGACTGACGGGGAAGGCGGACCGCCCGATGGGCGGCCCGCCCCGGATGTCAGGTGCAGAGGCATCCGCCGTTGCAGCGTGCTGCGCTACCCGGCTTGAGCGTCGTGCTCTCGATTTTCTTCATGCGTTCCCTCCTCCCACGTCGAGTCGACAAGACACCTCCGAGTCTCGGCATCGGCAGCTCGACTCGAAAGTCACGGCCATCACGAAGTCACCACGCATCCGTCATGTCGACGTCATGAGACATACTGGTCACGAAGTCGATGACGAGTAGGGGGATGCCATGTCGACCGACGGGAGGATCGACGTGTGCGTGGTCGCCGACGAGGTGCTGACGCGGTCGGCGATCGAAGCGTGCATCCGTGTGACGCCAGGGCTGAGAGCTGTCGCGATCCACGAGTCCGCGAAGCCCCCCTCCGAACCAGGGCCGCCCCTGCGGAGCGTGCTGGTCATCGACGCCGACGACCACCCCGACGTCGTGGACGCCGCCCGGCGACTGCGCGAAGGGCACGACGCGGTCGTCGTCCTGGGTCGCCGCTTGCCCGCCGTGCTCGTCCGTCAGATCGTCCAGTCGGGCATCGACGCGGTCGTCTCGAAGCGGGCGGGCATCGACGAACTCCTCGCCGTCGTCCGGCGAACGGCTGCCGGAGAAGACCACGTCGACCCGAGGTTGGCGGCCACGGTCCTCCGCGCCGAGGCGTGCCCGCTCACGGCACGCGAGCGTGACGTCCTGCGCCTCGTCGAGCGGTCGCTCTCGACCAGACGGTGCGCCGCCGAACTGCACCTCGCCGAGGGCACGGTGCGCAACCTGATCTCGTCCGCCGTCCGCAAGGTCGGGGCGCCCGACCGCGGACGGGCCGCCTCGGACGCGCGAGATCTCGGTTGGATCTAGACCCGCGCCTCCTCGGGGCAGACGCGGTCGAGCGGGCCCGGCCATCGCGACGACGAATGGTCCCGAACCGTCGTCCGCCGTGGGGCGGAGGACGATCCGGGACCACTCGATGCGCAGACCGCGCGAGAAGCGCGAGCCGGCCGCGAGGCCTACAGGCCGCGGGCGAGGCGGTGGTACGCGGCGTTCCAGGCGACCTCGTGACGGAAGTCGCGGATGCGGGTGTCCTCGTCGATGACGAGCAGCTCGGTCTCGACGATGCGCGCGAGGTCTTCGAAGGCCTCGAGCCCGACCGCGGTCGACATCACCGTGTGGTGGGCGGCGCCGGCCGTCAGCCACGCCTCGGCCGACACGGCGAACGACGGGCGGGGCTTCCACACCGCGCGCCCCACCGGCAGGTTCGGCAGGTCCTCGTCGGGCTCGACCACGTCGACCACGTTGACCGTGAGGCGGAACCGGTCACGCACGTCGCTCATCGCGACGACGACGGCCGGGCCGGGGTCGGCGGAGAAGACCAGGCGCACCGGGTCGTCCTTGCCGCCGATGCCGAGTGCGTGCACCTCGAGCGAGGCGCGCCCCGACGTCAGCGCCGGGCTGACCTCGAGCATGTGCGCCCCGAGGATCTTCTCCTCGCCGGGCACCAGGTGGTACGTGTAGTCCTCCATCAAGGAGGCACCGCCCGGCAGCCCGGCGCCCATCACGTTGGCCGCACGCACCAGCACCGAGGTCTTCCAGTCGCCCTCGGCCCCGAAGCCGTAGCCCTCGGCCATCAGGCGCTGGACCGCGAGGCCGGGCAGCTGCTTCAGTGCGCCCAGGTCTTCGAAGTTCGTGGTGAACGCGCTGAACCCGCCGGCCTCGAGGAAGGACCGCAGCCCGATCTCGATCGCGGCACCGTCCCGCAGCGACTGGTGACGCTCGCCACCGGCGCGCAGCGCGGGCACGACGTCGTACTCGGCCTCGTACACCGCGACGAGCTCGTCGATCGCCGTCTCGGACGCCGCGGCGACGGCCTCGGCCAGCTCGTTGACGCCCCAGGTGTTGACCTGGACGCCGAAGGCCAGCTCGGCCTCGGTCTTGTCGCCCTCGGTCACGCCGACGAAGCGCATGTTGTCGCCGAAGCGGGCCAGCTTGAGCGAGCGCATCGCCGAGGCGCCCGCGGCGGCGCGCATCCAGGTGCCCACCTGCTGCTGCACGCGCGGGTCGCTGACGTGGCCGACGACCGTCTTGCGGGGCACACCGAGACGGGTCTGCATGTAGCCGAACTCGCGGTCGCCGTGGGCGGCCTGGTTGAGGTTCATGAAGTCGAAGTCGATGTCGGCCCAGGGCAGCGCCACGTTCGCCTGCGTGTGCAGGTGCAGCAGCGGCTTGCGCAGGGCGTCGAGGCCGCCGATCCACATCTTGGCCGGGCTGAAGGTGTGCATCCAGGCCGTGACGCCGATGACCGAGTCGTCGAGGTTCGCCTCGAGCATCGTGCGGCGGATCGCGTCGGCGTCGGTCAGCACGGGCTTCCAGACGAGGCGCACCGGCACGTCGGAGGCGGCGGCCAGCTCGTCGGCGATGGCACGCGACTGGTCGGCGACCTGCTTCAGCGTCTCTTCGCCGTAGAGGCCCTGGCTGCCGGTGAGGAACCACACCTCTCGCGAGGCGAGGAAGGCGGTGGGGTCGAGGGTGTCGTTCGTCACTTCAGTTCTCCTGCGGGTGCTTGTCCGTAGACGTTCTGGTACCGGTCGAAGAGGGCGTCGATGCTCTCTGCCGGGATGGGGATGGGTTCGCCGAGCTGGCGGGTGATGTGGACGGTCCGGGCCACGTCTTCGGTCATGACGGCGGCCTTGACCGCGTCGCGGGCGTCCTTGCCGATGGTGAAGACGCCGTGGTTCTGCATCAGCACGGCCCGGCTGCGGTGCCCCTCGAGCGTCGCGACGATGCCGCGGCCGATCGAGTCGTCGCCGATGATCGCGAACGGCCCGACGGGGATCTCGCCGCCGAACTCGTCGGCCATGGCCGTGATCACGCAGGGGATCGCCTCGCCGCGCGCGGCCCAGGCCGTGGCGTAGGTCGAGTGCGTGTGCACCACTCCCCCGACGTGCGGCATGGTTCGGTACACGTAGGCGTGCGCGGCCGTGTCGCTCGACGGGCTGCGGTCGCTGCCCGGCGTGCCCTCGACCACGGTGCCGTCGAGGCGGCAGAGGATCTGGTTCTCGGCCGTCAGGTCATCGTAGAGCACGCCGCTGGGCTTGATGACGAAGAGGTCGGTGCCGGGTACGCGACCCGACACGTTGCCGCCCGTCCAGACGACGAGCCCGTAGCGCACGAGCTCGGCGTGCAGGGTGGCGACGTCTTCTCGCGTCGCGTCGATGGCCGCCTGCGTCGAGCGGTCGATCCAGCCGGTCATGCGGTCACCCCCGCGTCGCTCGTGGCCGAGGCGGTGGCGTCCTGCTCGAGGGCGTCCGTGCCCCGGGCGCTCTCGGCGTTCGCCGAGGGACCCGAGGAGGCGCGGGTCGCCTCGCGACGCATCGCCCGCAGACGGTGCATCACGTCGTTGCCGCCCCGACCGAACCAGTCGTGCAGCAGGAGGTACTCGGCGTAGAGCGCGTCGTACGCGTCGGCGGCCGCCTCGTCGGGAACGTAGGTCGCCCGGTCGACGCTGCCCATGGCCTCGGCCGCCGAGCGGATGTCGGGGTAGGCACCCGCGGCGACGGCGGCGTGGATGGCCGAGCCGAGGGCCGGGCCCTGCTCGCTCGTGATGGTCGAGATCGGCAGGCGCAGCACGTCGCTGTAGGTCTGCATCAGGTGGGCGTTCTTGAGCAGGCCGCCTGCGGCGATGAACTCGGTGACCGGCACGCCGGACTCCTCGAAGGCCTGCACGATGCGGCGGGTGCCGAAGGCCGTGGCCTCGAGCAGCGCGCGGTAGCCCTCTTCGGGCGTCGTGCTGAGCGTCTGGCCGACGATGACGCCGCTGAGCTCGTGGTCGACGAGCACCGAGCGGTTGCCGCTGTGCCAGTCGAGGGCGACGAGGCCGTGGGCCCCGACGGGCTGCTCGTAGGCGAGGTCGGTGAGGTGCTGGTGCACGCTCTTGCCGGCCGCCGCGGCGGCGTCGATCGACGACTGCGGCACCTGGTTCTTCACGTACCAGGCGAAGATGTCGCCGACGCCGGACTGACCGGCCTCGTAGCCGTAGAGCCCGTCGACGATGCCGCCGTCGACGACGCCGCACATGCCGGGCACCTCGGCCAGTTTGTCGCCGTTCATCACGTGGCAGGTGCTCGTGCCCATGATCGCGACCATCTGGCCGGGCTGGGT
This sequence comes from Frigoribacterium sp. CFBP 8751, assembly GCF_014841545.1. Taxonomy (NCBI): domain Bacteria; kingdom Bacillati; phylum Actinomycetota; class Actinomycetes; order Micrococcales; family Microbacteriaceae; genus Frigoribacterium; species Frigoribacterium sp. CFBP 8751. The sequence continues at coordinate 226,457 of NZ_JACYUB010000004.1, read as the reverse complement.
GGCCTTGGCAGCCGGGGCGGTGACGTGCGCGTCGACGTTGCCGACGGCGACGGCGATGCCCTCGGGCAGTCCGGTCCAGCCGGCGGCCTCGGCGGTCAGCGTGCCCGCGACGTCGCCCAGGGCACCGATCTCGTGCACGACCTTGGTCTCGGCGAAGTCGGCGAAGTCGGGGTTGAGTGCGGCGAGGAACTCGCGGCTGGGGTACTCGCCGTCCTGGTAGATGCCCTTGTAGCCCGCCGTGCAGGCGTTGCGGACGTACCGACCGCTCAGCTGCCAGACGATCCAGTCGGCGGCCTCGACCCAGTGCTCGGTCGCGGCGTAGACCTCGGGGTCCTCTTCGAGCAGCTGCAGGCCCTTGGCGAACTCCCACTCGCTCGAGATGAGCCCGCCGTACCGGGGCAGCCACGACTCGCCACGCGACGCAGCCAACTCGTTGATGCGGTCGGCCTGGCCCTGCGCGGCATGGTGACGCCACAGCTTGACGAACGCGTGCGGGCGGTCGGCGAAGCGGTCGAGCTCGTTGAGCGGGGTGCCGTCGGCGGTGGTCGGCACCATGGTGCAGGCGGTGAAGTCCGTGCCGATGCCGACGACCGCGGAGGGGTCGACGCCCGACGCGCGAAGGGCCTCGGGCACCGCGTTCTTGAGCACGTCGACGTAGTCGGACGGCACCTGCAGGGCCCAGTCGGCGGGGAGGCGCTCGCCCGTGCCGGGGAGGGTGCGGTCGACGACGGCGTGCGGGTACTCGAACGTGGCACTGGCCAGTTCGGCGCCGTCGCGGACGCGCACGACGACGGCCCGGCCGCTGAGCGTGCCGTAGTCGACGCCGACGACGTACGTGTCGGCCGACGTGCCGGCGGGGTTGGGAGCCGCGGGCGACGAGTCGGAGGGGATGGCGGTCTCAGCCATGGAACGTCCTTGTCCTGATGCGAAAGTGAGCGCTCACATTCTCACATGAGCGAGTGCGGCCGTGCAATGTCGCACGGCCGGGTCGGAGTCCGTCAGCGGGCGGGGGCCGCCGTCGACCGGCGGACGACGAGCTCGGGGTCGAGCGCCGCGACGGGCGCCTCGTCGCCGGCGAGCACCGCTTCGACGGTCGTCATGAGACGACGTCCGAGCGCCTCGAAGTCCTGCCGCACGGTGGTCAGCGGCGGGACGAAGTGCTCGGCCTCGGGGATGTCGTCGAAGCCGACGATGCTGACGTCGCGCGGCACGACGCGACCGGCGTCGACGTAGGCGTGCACGACCCCGAGCGCCATCTGGTCGTTGCCGCAGAACACGGCCGTCACGTCGTCGCGCTCGGCCAGCTCTCGGCCGATGCGATGCCCCGAGCCCGGCGTCCAGTCGCCGCGCAGCAGCACCGTCGAGTCGACGCCGAGCCGGGCGCAGGCCTCACGCCAGCCCCTTTCACGGTCGCGGCCGTCCATCCACCCGTCGGGCCCGGCGACGTGGGCGATGCGACGGTGTCCGAGGGAGACGAGGTGCTCGACGGCGGCCTCGGCCCCGGCGGCCTGGTCGAACGACACCGTGTGGTGGCCGTCCTCGGCCTCGCTGTCGGCGGTGACGAGCGGCACCGACACCCCGGATCTCCGCAGCACCTCGAGGGCCTCGGAGTCGGGCGCGATGAGCACGATGGCCGCGACGTTCTGGCCGACCAGCGAGTCGAGGGCCTGCCGCATGCCCTGCCGGTCATCGACGTCGAGCGTGGCCATCGACACCTGGTAGCCGGCTCGACGGGCGGCGCCGTTGAAGCCGTGCATCGTGCTCGACGGGCCGTAGAACGGGAACCCCGTGCTGATCACGCCGAGCGACTTCGTCTTGCGGCTGGCCAGGGCCCGGGCCGTGAGGCTGGGACGGTACTTCAGCTCGTCGATGGCGACGTCGACCTTGGCCTTGGTGGCGGGACGGACGGTCGGGTCGCCGTTGACGACCCGCGACACGGTCTGGTGCGAGACGCCGGCCGCGGCCGCGACGTCGAAGAGGGTTGCCACGAGGTGATCCTAGTTCGGTTCGGTTTTCGGGACGTCGGTGTCCTGCGCGGCCGACCCGCGCCTCCTGCGGTCTGGTCGGTGCCCGCCGGGGCGGGGAGACGAGGAGGCGCGGCTCCCGTGACCGGGAACCGCGCCTCTTCGCGGGATGGTGCGGCTCGTTACTTGCCGGAGGAGGCGGCGCGACGCTTGTTGAAGACGTCGAACGCGACCGCGGCGAGCAGCACGAGGCCCTTGATCAGGGACTGGTACTCGGTGCCGACACCGAGGATCGAGAGGCCGTTGTTCAGGATGCCGATGATCAGACCACCGATGATCGCGCCGGTGACCGTTCCGATGCCACCCGTGACGGCGGCGCCGCCGATGAAGACGGCCGCGATGGCGTCGAGCTCGAATCCAGTTCCAGCGCTGGACGCCGCGAGGTTCAGCTGGGCCGTGAAGACGACTCCGGCGAGGGCGGCGATGACGCCCATGTTGACGAAGAGCAGGAAGGTGACGCGCTTGGTCTTGACACCCGACAGCTCGGCGGCGTGCACGTTGCCGCCGATCGCGTAGACGTGACGACCGAAGACCGAGTTCTTCATCACAGTCGAGTAGACGACGACGAGCACGGCGAGGATGACCAGCACGATCGGGGTGCCCGAGTAGCTCGCGAGCAGGAATCCGACGTACATGACGAGCGCGACGGTGAAGACCAGCTTGGTGACGAACCAGACGAAGGGCTCGTCCTCGAGCTGGTATTTACGACGCGTCGCCCGACCACGGAGGCCGGTGCCGATCAGGGCGACCGAGGCCACAGCGCCGAGGATGAGCGTCAGCGGCTCGTACCCGGTCGTGCCGAACGCCGGCAGGAAGCCCGAACCGATGTCACGGAACCCCTGGGGGAACGACGAGATCTGCGTGCTCTGCAACGCGATCTGGGCGGCACCACGGAAGGCGAGCATGCCGGCCAGGGTGACGATGAACGCCGGGATGCCGAAGTAGGCGATCCAGAAGCCTTGCCAGGCCCCGACCAGGGCACCGAGCACGAGGCAGAGCACCACGGCGAGCGGCCAGGGCAGGCCCCACTGCGTGATCATCACGCCGGCCATCGCACCGGTGAAGGCGACGATGGACCCGACCGAGAGGTCGATGTGGCCGGCGATGATGACCATCACCATGCCGATGGCCAGGATCAGGATGTAGCTGTTCTGGACCACCAGGTTCGACACGTTGATCGGCGCCAGGGTGATGCCGTTCGTGGTGATCTGGAAGAACAGCACGATCACGATCAGCGCGATGAACAGGCCGATCTGGCGCAGTTGTCCGCCGAGGTACGAGACGGCACCCGTGATCGGGTTGCCACCCGAACCGGACTGCGGCTGACGGGAGGTGGGCGACCCGCCCGTGGGCTTCGGGTCGGTGGCCTGGGTGGGGCTAGGCGCGCTCATTGACGGGGCTCTCTCGTTCGAGGGTCATGTACTTCAGGAGGAATTCGGGGGTCGCCTCGGCGATCGGCACGTCGGCCGTGATGCGCCCCTCCGAGAGGGTGTAGATGCGGTCGCAGATGCCCAGCAGTTCGGGGAGCTCGGACGAGATGACGATGACGCCCTTGCCCGCGTCCGCGAGCTGGTTGATGATCGTGTAGATCTCGTACTTGGCACCGACGTCGATGCCGCGGGTGGGCTCGTCGAGGATCAGCACGTCCGGGTCGGCGTACATCCACTTGGACAGCACGACCTTCTGCTGGTTGCCGCCCGAGAGCTTTCCGGTCACGGCGGCCACGGTGGGCGCCTTGATGTTCATGCTCTTGCGGAAGCGCTCGGCGACGGTGCTCTCTTCGGACCGGTTGACGAAACCCCAGTTCGCGAGCTTGGAGAGCGCCGAACCCGAGACGTTGCGGGTGATGTCGTCGATCAGGTTGAGGCCGTACTTCTTGCGGTCCTCGGTGGCATAGGCGATGCCGGCCGCGATCGCCTTGCTGACGGTCGAGGTGTCGACCTTTTCGCCGCGCTTGTAGACGGTGCCCGAGATGCCGGTGCCGTAGCTCTTGCCGAAGACGCTCATCGCGAGCTCGGTTCGTCCGGCGCCCATCAGCCCGGCGATGCCGACGATCTCGCCGGCCTTCACGCTGAGGTTGGCCTGGTGGATGATCTCGCGCGTCGCGTCGAGGGGGTGGTGGACGGTCCAGTCCTCGATGCGCAGCAGCTCGGCGCCGACCTTCGACTCGTGGGCCGGGTAGCGGCTCTCGAGGTCGCGACCGACCATGCCTTTGATGATGCGATCCTCGGACACTTCGCCGGCGTGCATGTCGAGGGTCTCGATGGTCTTGCCGTCGCGGATGATCGTCACCTTGTCGGCGATCGCCTTGATCTCGTTCAGCTTGTGGCTGATGATGATCGACGTGATGCCCTGGGCCTGCAGGCTCTTGATCAGGTCGAGCAGGTGGGCCGAGTCGTCGTCGTTGAGGGCGGCGGTCGGCTCGTCGAGGATCAAGATCTTCACGCGCTTCGAGAGCGCCTTGGCGATCTCGACCAGCTGCTGCTTGCCGACTCCGATGTCGACCACCTTGGTGATCGGGTTGTCGCGCAGGCCGACGCGGGCCAGCAGACCGGCGGCGTCGAGGTTGGTCTTGTTCCAGTCGATGAAGCCGCCCTTGGACTGCTCGTTGCCGAGGAAGATGTTCTCGGCGATCGACAGGAAGGGGCTGAGAGCGAGCTCTTGGTGGATGATGACGACGCCCGCGGCCTCGGAGTCGTTGATGTTCTTGAAGTCGACGGGCTGACCGTCGAGCAGGATCTGTCCGTCGAACGAGCCGTGCGGGTAGACACCCGAGAGCACCTTCATCAGCGTCGACTTGCCGGCGCCGTTCTCGCCGCAGATCGCGTGGACCTGGCCACGCTCGACCTCGAGCGTGACGTCCTGCAGGGCCTTGACGCCGGGGAACGTCTTGGTGATCTCCCGCATCTCGAGGATCGTGTTCGCCACGTGTTCCTTCTTCCGTGTGTCGGGTGGGTGCCGCTGGGGAGCAGAGAGACGAGGAGGCGCTGGTCGGCGACCGGCGCCTCCTCGGTTCTCGCAGGGGAGGGACCTACTTGAGGTCGGCCTCGGTGTAGTAGCCGCTGTCGATCAGGACCTTCTTGTAGTTGTCCTTGGTGACGATGGTCGGCTGGAAGAGGAAGGTCGGGACGACCTTCTCGCCATTGTCGTACGTCTTGTCGTCGTTCGTCTCGGGCGTCTTGCCGGTCAGCAGGTCGTCAGCCATCAGCACGGACTGGTCGGCGAGCTGGCGGGTGTCCTTGTAGATCGTCGAGTACTGCTGACCCTCGATGATCGACTTGACCGAGGCGGCCTCGGCGTCCTGGCCGGTGATGACCGGCAGGGCGTCACTGGCGTAGCCAGCGCCCTCGAGGGCCGAGATGATGCCGATCGAGATGCCGTCGTAGGGCGAGAGCACGCCGTCGAGCTTGGTGCCGCCCGAGTAGGTCGAGGCGATCAGGTTCTGCATGCGGGCCTTGGCGGTGGCGGGGTCCCACTGCTGCGTCGCGGCCTGCGTGAACTGGTCCTGACCGGAGCCGATCGTCAGCGAGCCGTCTTCGATGTAGGGCTTGAGGGTGTCCATCGCGCCGTTGAAGAAGAAGGTCGCGTTGTTGTCGTCGGGGCTGCCGGCGAAGACCTCGATGGTCTTGGGCGAGGCGCCGTCGACCTTCTTGCCGTCGGCGTCGGCGAGGCCGAGACCGGTCAGCAGGCTGGTGCCCTGGTCGACGCCGACCTTGTAGTTGTCGAACGAGACGTAGTAGTCGACGTTCTCGTTGCCGGTCAGCAGGCGGTCGTACGAGATGACCTTGATGCCGGCCTTGGCGGCCGAGTCGAGCTGGTCGCTGAGCGAGCCACCGTCGATCGAGGCGACGATGAGCACCTTGGCGCCCTTGGTGATCATGTTGCTGATCTGCTGGACCTGCTGGGGGATCTTGTTGTCGGCGTACTCGAGGTCGACCTTGTATCCCTTGTCTTCCAGGGCACTCTTGACGGCGTCGCCGTCCTTGATCCAGCGCTCGGACACCTTGGTGGGCATCGCGACGCCGACCAGCGCACCGGCGTTGTCGCCGCTGCTGCTGCCGCCGGCGTCACCGCCGCGTCCGCCGCCGCCGCCGGAGCAGGCGGCCAGGGAGAATGCCATGCCGACGGCGACGATGCCGACGAGGAGCTTTTTCTTCACGGTTGTTCCATTCGTGTCAGGTGTCATCTCGACGGCGTCGTCGATGACGGGTGATGGTGCTGTGAGGGGATCTCTGTGGTGCGGGCGCTCGACGGCTCGGGTGGCCGGGGACGCGCCGGGCCGACGGGTGCGCGAGGCCTGCCCGTCGGGGCTGAGGGGACGTCAGGCCGGGGCGGCCGCGAGGAGGCGCGGGGCGGGCGACGTGCGGACGGCCCGGTGGGCGGCCGGGCGGCGGAGGGAGGAGCTGTTCACGGTTGACCTCTTCGTCAGGAAACGTGTGGCTGGGGTGTCGCGGAGTGGAGCGGGATGGCCCGTCACGAGGACGGTCGAGCGCTGACCTGAGAATGTGAGCGCTCACATCGGTGGTGCTGGGCAATACTGAACGAGGTCCAGGTGCTTGTCAAGTCGGTTCGTGCCCGGCGTGTCGCGACATGATTTACACGTTCGCCACACGCCGTTCACGCGCGTGAGCGGTCGTCACGTCACAGTGTGCGCATGATCACCGCGACCGCGACCGTCCACACGGCGTACGACGCCGCCGGCCTGTTCTGGTTGTCGCGCCGCCTGCTCGCCGAGCACCGTGCCGCGCGGGTCGACGAGGGCCAGTACCTCGTGCAGCTCGCCGATGCCGGAACCGTGCTGCTCACCGAGCTGCCCGAGGCGCTGCGGTTCGACGTCGTCGTCCGGGACGAGCTGACCGCCCGCCGCACGCGTCGCGCCCTCGAGGCCGCCCTCGAGCGCTGCCTGCCCGGCACGGTCTCGGCCATGACCTGGCAGACCGAACCCGTCGCCGTCTGAGGGCGGCCCGGCGCGACACCCCCGAACCAGCGCGACTCCCCGGGTTCGTGGGGTGTCGTGCTGGTTCGGAGGTGTCGGGCCGCGCTAGAACGCGGCGATGGTCCAGCTCGCCGAGTGGGCCTCGCCCGGGGCGAGCAGCACGAGGTCGTCACCCGAGTTGAAGGCGTCCGGCGGGCAGGTCATCGGCTCGACGGCCAGGCCGACCCGGTCGTTCTCGGGCTCGGGGCGGTCGGCGGTGTGCACCTGCACCCAGGGCAACTCGGCACCCCACGACATGGTGACGCCGTGCCCGTCGCGCGCGGTGACCGTGGCGGTGACCCGCGCCTCCTGTGCGGGGCCGCCCGCGCCGTCGACGCCGTCGACCGCGGTGAACGCGAGGTCGGTGAAGGCGTGGTCGACGAAGAGGTCGCCGATCGCGTGCCCGTCGCGGAAGTCGAAGCCGTCACGGTCGCCGACCGGCCGCGTGCCGACGGGCACGAGGCGGTCGTCGGTCACCTCGAGGTAGCTCGCGGCGGGCAACGTGAACGACCAGTCGTCGACGCGGCCCTCGCCGGGGACGAGGTAGGGGTGCGGCGCGGTGCCGTAGGGGGCGACGCCCGTGCCCGCGTTGCGGGCCGTGACGGTCGTGGTGAGCCCGTCGTCGGTCAGCTCGTAGACGACCGACAGCGCCAGTCGCCACGGGTAGCCGTCGCTCGGCACGAGCACGAACGAGGCCGAGGCCCGCGCGGCCTGGGCCTGGTCGATCGTCCAGTCGGCCCAGTGGGCCAGGCCGTGCAGGGCGTGGCCGCGTTTGACCTCGTTGAGCGGCAGCTGGTGCTCGACCCCGTCGCGCTCGTATCGGCCGTCGGTCACGCGGTTGGGCCACGGGGCGAGCAGCGCCCCGCGGAAGCCCGGCCGCACCTCGTCGGCGGCGAACGGCACGACCAGGTCGCGGCCCTCGAAGGTGAGGGTGCGCAGCGTGGCCCCGACACCGGCGATCTCGGCCCGGTAGCCACCGCGCTCGAGCACGACCTGCGCACCCGAGACCGGCACCGGCGACGTGACGAGCCTCGCGGTCGGCGGCGCACCCGGTGCGGGCTCGACGACGGGGGGCGTGGTGCCGGGCGGCGGCACCGAGGCGGCGGGGATGGGCTCAGACATGCGCGGGCTCTCCGAGGACGGACGCGGACAGGAACGGGTTGCGGAAACGCCCCTCGGGGTCGACCGACTCGACGTGGGCGGCGAAGTCGCCGAGACGCGGGAACACCCGGCGCAGCTCGGCGTGCGTGGCGGTCGAGACCTTCCCCCAGTGCGGGCGGGCGTCGAACGCTCCGAGCACCCGTTCGATCTCGGGCAGGACGGCGAGCACCTCGTCGGGACGCCGGTGCCAGGTGAAGTGGAAGGCCACGCTCTGACGTCCACCGCTCGGGCTGATCCAGGCGTCGTCGGGGGCGATCGTGCGGATCTCGCTGACCATCAACACGTCGGCGAAGGTGTGCGCGATGCCCCGCAGGCCCTCGATCGCGGCCGCGGCGTGTTCGGCGGGGATCAGGAACTCGCTCTGGATCTCTTCGCCGGCGCTCGGCGTGAAGTCGAACCGGAAGTGCGGCAGGCGCTCGAGCCAGGGGCCCGCCACGCCGCCCTGCTGCGTCACGGCCGCGGTCTCGGCGCCGGGGATCATGTGCGTGGTGTCGTCGGCCCGCACCGCGCCGAGGTCGCGGAGGTCGAGACCGACCTCGTCGCCGACCCGGTGCTTCGACCAGATCTGGTCCACCCCGTCGCCGTCGTACCTCGTGAAGAAGCTCAGGCTGTAGGCGCTGGCGAGCACGGCGTCGAGGTGCTCGAGGGCGGCCGCCCAGGGCAGGTGCTCGTGGATGGTCTGCTCGACGTCGAAGGTCGGCACGGTGTCGAGTTCGAGGGTCGTGACGACGCCCACGGCGCCGAGCGAGACGACGGAGGCGCCGAACGCGTCGTCACCCCGGCGGACGGTCTCGAGGCTGCCGTCGGCGCGCACGAGCTCGACGGCGCGGACGCCCGCCGAGAGGGCGGGGTTGCCGACCCCCGAACCGTGCGTGCCGGTCTGGACCGCACCGGCGACCGAGATGTGCGGCAGCGAGGCGAGGTTGTGCAGGGCGAGGCCGTGGCGCTGCAGCTCGCCCGCGAGGGCGGCGTGCGTCGTGCCCGCGCCGACGCGGACCGTGCCGGCGGCCGAGTCGATCTCGACGGGGGTGCCGAGCGCGTCGAGCGAGACGAGGGTGCCGTCGGTGTCGGCGACGCGGTTGAACGAGTGGCGTGAGCCCAGGGCCTTGACCAGGCGGCTGCCGGTGACGACGTCACGCAGCTCGTCGAGGCTCGTGGGGCGACGCAGGTCGGTCGTCGAGTACTCGACGTTGGCGGCCCAGTTCTGCATGGAGACTCCTTCGGCTCGGGGTGCTGCGTCGAGTCTAGGCGAGTGGCCTACGGTGAGTGAGCGCTCACTCGGCTCCGTCGGTGGCCTGCCAGCCGAGGAGGGGGCCGAGGCGCTCGGCGGTGTCGGTCAGCACCTGCGTGTACTCGGCGAGGCCGAAGTCGAAGGGCAGCTCGACGATGAGGTCGTCGACCTCGCGCATCGCGGCGTTCTCGTGGAGCTGCTCGGCGATCCACTCGGACGGGCCGACGAGGTCGCGGTCGAACATCATGCCCCGGGGACCGTGGGCCACGGTCGTGCGGTCGCGACGGGAGGACGCGTAGGCCTCGTACGCCGCACGCTGCTCGGCCGTGGCCGTGTCGGTGGGCAGGACGACCGCGCCCTTGGCGACCCGCGCCTCCTGACCCGCGGGGTGGACCGCGCGGAAGGCGCGGATCTGGTCGAGCTGCGACGCGGCGAAGCGGGTCGGCTCGATCGGCCCGGGCGCGCCCGCGAAGCTGACGTTGCTGATGAGCATGCCGAGGCCCTGCCGGCCCGCCCACTCGGCGGACCGCGGGCTGCCCGCGCCGTACCAGACGCGGTCGGCGAGACCGGGGCTCTGCGGCTGCACCCGCCCGGTGTAGACCTCGATGCCCTCGGTGCCCTCGAACGCACTGACCTGCTCGCCACGCACGAGCGAGAGGAACTTCTCGACCCGGCCGTACGAGAAGTCCTGGTGATCGGAGGCGTCGCCGTAGAGGTGCGGGGCGATCTCGTCGTAACCGCGGGGCTCGCCGACGCTGACCCCCAGCTGCAGCCGTCCACGCGACAGCACGTCGACCGTGCCCCAGTCCTCGGCCAGGCGGAACGGGTTCTCCCAGCCGAGCGGCATCACGGCCGTGCCGAGGGTGAGGCGCGAGGTGCGCTGCGCCGCGGCCGAGAGGAACGCGACGGGCGACGAGATGCCGAACTGGAGGTGCCGCGTACGCGTCCAGCCGCCGTCGAGGCCCAGCGCCTCGGCCCGCTCGAACAGCTCGAGCCCCTGCTCGAGACCGGCGGTCGGGTCGTCGCCCTCGAAGGCGCCGATGGTGAGGAAGCCGAGACGGCGCAGCGGCCTCGCGGCGGCGGACGGGGCGGGCGACGAGGAGGCGGTGGTCACCGGTCGAGCCTAGCCAGACGACTCGACGCCCCGGCCCGTGTCCCCGGACCGCCTTCCCCGGCTCGCGTCCCCCCGCTCGCGTCCCCCGATCCGCGTCCCCCGGACTGGGGACCGGCCCACCCCCGTACTGGGTGGCCGTGCCCCGTTGTCCCCCGGGCCCGCGTGCGGTTCGCTGGACGGAGCCGTTCGAGAGTCACGTCGACGACGACACGACCACGGACGCCACCACGACTTCAGGGGAACAGAACACGATGGACACCGCAGAGCCCGACACCGGACGCCCGGGCACGACCGACCCGTCGGACGCCGCGACCACGCTCGGCCCCGTCACCACCGTCGGGGCCGCCCCGGCGACCTCGGCCCGTCCGACGCGCCTCCGCCGCGAACGCGCCACCCGCCTGCGTCGACCCGCCACCTTCGTGCTGTCCTGGCTCGACCTGCCGAACGACGGCAGCGACCCCACGCTGCCCCTCGGCACCTGCCTGGTGCTCCGCACGGTCGGACGCCCCGCGCGCGACGTGCTCGTCGATCTGCCCGGCGGGCCCGTCCGGGGTCGCGACAAGCTGCGCCCCGGGGCTCCGCTCGGCATCGCGACCCCCGTCGAGCTCGACGCGGTGGTCGCCCTCGGCACCGTCTTCGTCGAGTGGTCGGACGGCCGGGGCGTCAGTCGGACCACGTGGCTCCGCGTCCCGCCGGTCCCGGCACGGTACCGCAGCCCCGCCGCTCGCTGACCACTCCGGCGCGTCGACCCGAGCCGGGTCGTTCCGTGCGCGGACGCGAGCGGCGCATCGAGCCGCGCCGCGCCTCCCCGGCTCAGCGGCGGTAGGCCGCCGCCGGGTGTGTCTCGGGCAGCCGGGGCCCACCGCCGGTCAGCCGCTCGCGCAGCGTCTCGCCGGGCACGTACGCCTCGCGCAGTCGACCGCGTCGACGCAGCTCGGGCACGATCAGCTCGACGAAGTCGGTCAGCGTGTCGAACGAGTGGTACTGGCGCAGGTTGATGCCGTCGATCCCCTCGTCGTCGAGCCAGCGCTCGACGGCGTCCGCCACGACCGTCGGTGTACCGGCGACGAAGAACGTGCCGCCCCAGGCCTCGTCGACCGAGTCGATCAGCTGGCCCACCGTGATGTCGAGCGGCAGCGCGGCGGCTCCCGGGTGGTCGAGCCGACCCTCGGCCTCGAGCGCCTCGCGCACGGTGCGGTCGCGGGGGTGCGACGGGGCGTCGAACGGGATGCTGCGGTGGATCAGTTTGCCCTGCTCGCTGGCGAACGAGCGGTAGAGCGCGAGCTTCTCGGCGACGACCTCGTCGGTCTCGCCCGTGATGACGCCGGCCTGCACGATGAACGACACGTCGTCGGCGGAGCGCCCGGCCGCGACGGCCGCCTCGCGCGTGGCGGCGCCGACCGCCTTGACGGCGGGACCGCCGGTGAAGACGACCTCGGCGTTGCGGGCCGCCTGCTCGACGCCCTTCGGCGACGCGGTCGCGAGGAAGAGCACGGGCGTGCGCTGCGGCGACGGCTCGCTGAGGTGCGGACCGGCGACCCGGAAGTGCTCGCCGACGTGGTCGATCGCGTGCACCTTCGCGGGGTCGGTGTAGACGCCCGAGCCGGGTTCGAGGCCGTCCGCGGTGGGGTCGGCGACGACGGCGTCGTCCTCCCACGAGCCCTCCCACAGCTTGTAGAGCACGTCGAGGTACTCGGCGGCGCGGGCGTAGCGCTCGGCCTTGGGGATCTCGGCGTCGAGGCCGAAGTTGCGCGCGGCGTTCGGCAGGTACGACGTGACGACGTTCCAGCCCACGCGTCCCTTCGTGAGGTGGTCGAGGGTCGACATGCGCCGCGCGAAGGCGAACGGCGGCTCGTAGCTCGTCGAGAACGTGATGCCGAAGCCGAGGTGCTCGGTCACGGCCGCCATCGCCGGCACGACCATCATCGGGTCGTTGTTCGGCGCCTGGATCCCCTCGAGCAGGGCCGGCGCCGGGCTGTCGCCGAAGACGTCGTAGGCACCCAGCACGTCGGCGATGAAGATCGCGTCGAAACCGCCGCGTTCGGCCAGGCGGGCCAGCTCGAGCCAGTACGCCAGGTCTTTGTACTCGCTGCGATGGTTGTGCGGCAGCCTCCAGAGGCCGTGCGTGATGTGCCCGACGCAGTTCATCTCGAAGAGGTTGAGGATCAGCTTCTTCTTGGTGGTGGGGGCGTCGACGGCGACGGACGAGACGGTGGCGGACGGGTCGGGCGCGGGGGTGTCTGCGGTGCTCACGCGTCCTACTGTGCCGCACCGCGCCTCCTCGTCCACCGGGCGGTGACGCCGTGTTGCACGACGGGAAGACCGGGCGGCACCCCGTCGCACCGCGTTTCGTGCACGACACCGCGACGAGACGAGGTGCGGTGCACGGAACGCGGTGCGGTGCGATGCCGTTCGGGACGGTGCGGCGGGTCAGCGCTCGCGGATCGTGGTCGTCACGTCGACGAGGCTGGGGTCGGCGGGCGCCGAGCCGAAGCCGAACCGCACGGGCGGGTCGAGCGGGGCCAGCGCCCCGAGCGCGCGGCCGTCGAGACGGGCGTCGACCGCGACGATGCGCCGGGCCAGCGTCACGCCGTAGTACTCGCGACGGCCGCCGCCGGCCGTGCCCGCCGTACGGGCACCCCGCACGATCAGCCGGGCCACCGGATCGATCAGCATGAGCCAGCCGGGCCGGGTCGCGAAAGCCCGGGGCACGAGCCGCAGCAGCCACCCGAGCGGCGACACGGGCCCGATCTCGAGCGACAGGTCGAGCACGTCGCCGCCCGCGTCGTCCGGGCCGGCCGAGACCCGCAGCGTCCGGTCGACGCCGTGCCACGAGACGGGCTGAACCCGCACCTCGTCGAACGTGTAGGTCGACGAGACGTAGTCGGCGACGGCCTGCGACGGTGCCAGCAGGGTGCGGTGACCGTCGGCGTCCTCGACCATGACGTCGACGAAGCGACCGAGCGGCGAACGGTTCCACAGCCCGACGACGACGCGCGTCCCGGACTCGGTGCCGAACCCGGCGATGCGTCCGTGGAACCGCTGGTCGGGGGTCACGTTGCTCATCGTCGCTACTCGGCCACCCGGGCCGAGACGGTCTCGAGGGCGGCGAGCTCGTCGGCGCTGAGGGCGACGCTCGCGCTGGCCAGCAATGCGGGCAGCTGCTCGAGGGTGCGGGCGCTGGCGATGGGGGCGACGACGCGGGGCTGGGCCTGCAGCCAGGCGAGGGCGATCGTGGCGATCTCGACCTGGTGGGCACTCGCGATGTCTCGCAGGGCCGCCACGACGTCGAGCCCCTCGTCGCTGAAGTAGCCCTCGATGTTGCCACTGCGGGCCCCGGCGATGTCGTCACGGGTCTGGTACTTGCCGGTCAGGAAGCCCGCGGCGAGCGAGAAGTACGGCGTGACGCCGAGCTGGTTCGTGGCGGCGAGCGGGGCCAGGTCGCGCTCGTAGGCCTTCCGGGTCACGAGGTTGTAGTGCGGCTGCAGGGCGACCGGGGCCGCGAACCCCTCACGGCGCGCGATCTCGACCCACTCGGTGATGCGCTCGGGCGAGAAGTTCGAGATGCCGACGTGCCGCACCTTGCCGGCCTTCTGCAGGGCGTCGAAGGCGCCGAGGGTCTCGGCGAGGTCGTCGCCGGTGTCGAAGTGCGCCCAGTACAGGTCGATGTGGTCGGTCTGCAGGCGGGCCAACGAGGCGTCGGCCGCGGCGGCGACGTTGGCGGCGCCGAGCCCGGGGAACTCGGGGTGCTGGCTGACCTTGGTGCCGAGCACGATCTGGTCGCGACGCGAGGCACCACCCTGGGCGAGCCAGGTGCCGATGACCGTCTCGGACTCACCGCCCGAGTTGCCGTCGGCCCAGGCCGAGTAGACGTCGGCCGTGTCGACGAAGTTGCCGCCGCCGGCGACGAAGGCGTCGAGCACCGAGTGCGACTCGGCCTCGTCGCTGGTCCAGCCGAAGGTGTTGCCGCCGAGGGCGAGGGGGAAGACGTCGAGGTCGGATGTTCCGATGAGGGGCATGCGGGGGTTCCTTTCGCGAACGTCGCGTCGGGTCGGCGCGGCGACTACCCAGGTCTAACGCGTCGGGGTCGGGTTCGTTCCCAGGTGGACGATCAGTAGCCCTGCTCGACGTCGACGACGCCCTCGGGGTCACCGCCGTCAGCCAGCGCCCGGATGTTCGCCTCGACCCGGGCCTGGAAGAGCGGCTCGGTCATCGCGTTCGTGTTGGCCTGGTGCGGGGTGAGCAGGGCACGGGGTTCGGCCCACAGCGGGTGACCGTCGGGCAGCGGCTCGGGGTCGACGACGTCGAGGCCCGCCGCCCCGATCCGCCCCTCGGCGAGCGCCGCGACGAGGGCGTCGGTGTCGACGAGCGGACCGCGGGCGATGTTGACGAGCACGGCCGTGTCCTTCATGGCGGCGAACTCGTCGGCTCCGAGCAGGCTGCGGGTGCCGCCGGTGAGCGCCGCGGCGACGACGACGACGTCGCTCGTCGGCAGCACCTCGGCCACGCGGTCGACCGTGATGGTGCGGGCCGCGCCCGGGACGTCCTCGTTGGTACGGCGCACCATCGTCACCTCGACGTCGAACGGCTGCAGCAGGCGCAGCAGCTCGGTCCCGATGCCGCCGGCGCCGACGATGGTGACGCTCGCCCCGTTCAGCGAGATGCCCCGCTGCTCGCGTTCCCACGAGGAGGCGCGGGCCCTGATCTGCAGGGAGCGCAGGGTCGCCAGCGTCAGCGCCAGGGCGTGCTCGGCCACGGGTGCGCTGTAGGCCCCCTTGGCGCTGGTGAAGACGAGACCGTCCCGGGCGGTGGCCTGCATGGTCTCGACGTAGGCGTCGACGCCCGCGCTTGGCAGCTGCACGATGCGGACGCCGGGGTGCTGCTCGATCGCGGATCGCAACTCGCCCTGGTCGATGCGGCCGCCGACGACGATCATCTCGGTCTCGTCGCCGAGCTCGACCAGGCGGGCGTCGGTCGCGTCCACCGCCCGCTTCGCGGGCGCGACGCCCCACGTGTCGCCCGACGACCCCTCGGAGTCGGCGGTGGCGGAGGCGGCGGGGAGGACGGTGACGGCGACGGTGCTCATCCGTCCACCGTATCGATCAGGTCACGAAAGCGACTCAGGCTCGTGTCTTCGTCGGACCGGTGGCAGAGTGACGCCGTCTGCCGGTCGCGAAACCCGATCGTGGACGCGGGAGGCACGGGTCAACGGCGACACGCGCCTCCTTCCCTCCGACCTCGCCCGGCGACGGTCGACCGCCCCTGCGGGCAGGGGTACGCTGTCCCACGGCCCAGGCGGGCCCACGGCCCCACCGGGCCCGGCGGCAGCACGACGGAAGGCAGGTGAGCGGCGATGGCTGGTGACAGTACTGGCGCCCCGCGGCATCGCTCCGTGATCGCGCCGTCCGCCCCGCTCGTCTGAGCTGCGGGCCCGACCGACCACGAGCGATGCCCACGGGCACCGACGTCTCCTGTCGACGCACGTCGTCGACGACCCGACACCCCGGTCTCGTCTCGTCGCCCGTGTGCGTCGCCCCGGCCCCCACCGCACACCCGTCGTCCGCACGGCTGTCGTGACCACCACCGGTACGACATCGTCCCTCGACGGACGGTCGTCGCACCCCGAACGGCAGGAGCGCAGACCATGGCACTCATCGACAACGGCATCTACGTCGCGGGGCACCGCACCGACAGCCCGGCGAACCTCGACGAGACGTTCGAGTTGCTGCACGAGCACCAGGGCATGGCCTGGATCGGCCTGTACCGCGCCGACCCCGACGAGGTGCGCGCCATCGCCCAGGAGTTCGAGCTTCACCCGCTCGCCGTCGAGGACGCGCTCAAGGGGCACCAGCGCGCGAAGCTCGAGCGCTTCGGCGAGACCCTCTTCGTCGTGCTGCGCTCGGCCCGCTACCTCGACGCCGAGGAGACGGTCGAGTTCGGCGAGGTGCACGTGTTCGTCGGCCCGGGCTTCGTCATCACGATCCGGCACGCCGAGAACCCCGACCTCGGCCGGGTGCGCCGCCGCCTCGAGTCGAACCCCGAGCTGCTCGCGCTCGGTCCCGAGGCCGTGCTCTACGCCGTGCTCGACCAGGTGGTCGACGGCTACGGCCCGGTCGTCGCCGGCATCGAGAAGGACATCGACGAGATCGAGGACGAGCTCTTCGGCGGCGACCCCGAGGTCTCCCGACGCATCTACGAGCTGCTGCGCGAGGTCATCAGCTTCCAGCGCGCGACGAGCCCGCTGCGCGGCATGCTCGAGAACCTGCTGCGCGGGTCGGACAAGTACGGCGTCGACGTCGAACTGCAGCGCTCGCTGCGCGACGTGCTCGACCACGTGCTGCGCATCGGCGAGCGCGCCGACACCTTCCGCGCGCTGCTCGAGAACGCACTGACGGTGCACTCGACGCTCGTCACCCAGGCGCAGAACGACGAGATGCGCCGTCTGTCCGAGGCCGGGCTCGCCCAGAACGAGGAGACCCGGCGACTGTCCGAGGTCGGCCTGCAGCAGAACGACGAGGTCAAGAAGATCTCGGGCTGGGCGGCCATCCTGTTCGCCCCGACCCTGGTCGGCGGCGTCTACGGCATGAACTTCGACCACATGCCCGAACTGCACTGGCAGTTCGGCTACCCGATGGCGGTCGCGGCCATGGTCGCGGTCGGCGCGAGCATCTGGGGAGTCTTCAAGTGGAAGAAGTGGCTCTGACGCGGTCGGGCCGGTGACGCGGAGAACGCAGGAGGCGCGGGTCGGGTGACCCGCGCCTCCTGCTTTCTCGAGGCGGTGCGGTGCTGCGGTCGGGGCCTAGGCCTCGAGCGCGGCGTCGAGCGTGATCTCGACGCCGGTGAGGGCCTTCGAGACGGGGCACGTCTCTTTGGCGTTCTGGGCGGCCTCGAGGAAGCGGGCCTCGTCGATGCCGGAGACCTCGCCGCGGACGGTGAGGGCGATGCCGGTGAGCTTGAAGCCGCCGGCCGAGTCCGGGCCGAGCGAGACGTCGGCCTTGACGTCGAGCGCCTCGACGGTGCCGCCGGCCTGGCCGAGGACGGCCGAGAACTGCATGGCGTAGCAGGCCGAGTGGGCGGCGGCGAGCAGCTCTTCGGGGCTGGTCGCGCCGTTGGCGTCGTCGGCCGCACGCTTGGGGAACGAGACGTCGTAGGTGCCGAGCTTGGAGCTCGACAGTTCGACCTGGCCTTCGCCGGTCTCGAGGCTGCCGTTCCAGGCGGTGCGTGAGGTGCGAGTGGGCATGTGGTGCCTTCTTTCGTGGAGGGGGCCGACGTCGGGGTCGGCTCCGGGTGGGGTGTTCGGGGGTGTTCTGGTCGGTCGGTGAGGCGGGTCAGAGGTGCTGGTCGGTGAGGGCGGCCGTGTTCGCCCGGACGGCGGCGGCGAGCGCGGCGATGTCGGCTCGCAGCGTCTGCAGGTCGGTCAGCTCGAGACCGGTGGCGCCGCAGATCTGGTCGGCGAAGCCGGCGGCCTGCTCGCGGAGCGCGACCCCGGCGTCGGTCAGGGCGACGTCGACGGTGCGCTCGTCGGCGGCCGAGCGCGTGCGCGTGACCAGGCCGTGGGCCTCGAGCCGCTTGAGCAGGGGCGACAACGTGCCCGACTCGAGCTGCAGCTGGTGGCCGAGCTCGGAGACGGTCGTCGGGCCGCCCTGCCAGAGGACCAGCAGCACGAGGTACTGCGGGTAGGTGAGGCCGAGCGGGGCGAGCAGGTCGCGGTACCGCGCCGTGACGGCACGCGAGGCGTTGTAGAGCGCGAAGCAGATCTGCTCGTCGAGCACGGGCGCCGGGCCCGGAGTCGTCGTCTCGGCTGCTGTCGTCATGTCGGCGACTGTAGCACGTCGTGCGCGATTTGGTTGTGCACAATCGAATGGCACCGAGCGAGACGCGGGGCGGGCGGCGACGAACCCACCTCAGTCGACGTCGGCCCGGCGTTCCCGGAAGGCGATCATGTTGACGCGGTTGCCGCAGCGGACGCTGCAGAACCGCTTCGACCCGTTACGTGACAGGTCGACGAAGACCCCGTCGCAGTCCTCGGCGGCACAGGCCCGCAGCCGGCCGGTCTCGTCGGTGCGGATGACGTCGACCAGCGCCAGGGCCGACTCGACGCGGATGCGGTCGGCCAGGGGCGCGTCGTCGCTCGTCGCGTGCAGGTGCCAGTCGAGGGCGTCGTGTCGCACGAGCCGGGGCGACGAGACGCTGTCGGCCAGCATGCGGTTGACCTCGGCGGCGAGCAGATCGCGCTCGAGCGTCCAGATGCGTCGCAGTTCGGCCCGGACGCCCTGCACCGAGGCCAGTTCGGCGTCATCCCGGTCGAAGCGGCCCGAGAAGGCGAACGAGTCGAGCAGGGCCGTCAGCTCGGCACGGGTCGAGAGCTCGTCGCCACCGGACCGACTCGCGCCGGCACCCGTGTTGACCAGGGCGACGTTGAACTCGAGGACGTCTTCGGTGTCAGGGGCGAAATGCAAGTTGACTCCTTGTGAGAGGCGGTCATACGCTCGCGACAGAAGCGGCGCGTCACCACCCATTGTGCACGACGGCCCTGACAGAAGGAGTCCCCGTGAGCACCGGTGCGACCACGACCCCGCCCACGACGACGCCCCTCGCCGACGGGCGCCCCGCCTCGACCACCGCAGGCCTGCTCGTCGCGCTGCTCGCCGCGGCCTCGTTCGGCTTCTCGGGGCCCTTCGTCAAGCCGCTGCTCGAGTCGGGGTGGAGCCCCGTGGCGGCCGTCACCGTCCGCGCCCTGATCGGCGGGGTGGTCCTCGCACCCGTCGCCCTGGTCGCCCTCCGCGGTCGGCTCGGCCCGATCTGGCGGGCCCGCCGGCGCGTGCTCGGCATGGCCGTGATCGGCGTCGCCGGCACGCAGGTCTTCTACTTCGCGGCGGTGGTGCGCATCCCGGTCGGGACCGCGATCCTCGTCGAGTACCTCGCCCCGCTGCTGCTCGTCGGAGTGGCCTGGGCGACCACGCGGCGTGTGCCGCAGGTCGTGGTGCTCGTGGGCTCCGCGATCGCCTTCGCGGGCCTCCTGCTGGTCGTCGCCCCGAGTGGCGGCGTGGCGCTCGACCCCGTCGGGCTCGCCCTGGCCGGGGCGGCCATGGTCTGCTGTGCGGCTTACTTCGTGATCGCCGCCCGACCGAGCGGCGACCTGCCCCCGGTCGCGCTGGCGGCGTCGGGCCTGCTCGTCGGCGCCGGGCTGCTGGGGCTGCTGGGACTGACCGGGCTCGTACCGTTCACGACCTCGGCCGCCGACGTGCCCCTGTTCGACGCGATCGTGCCGTGGTGGGTGCCGATGCTCGTGGTCGGCGTCGTCGCCACGGCGGTCGCCTACGCCACGAGCATCACGGCCAGCAGCATGCTCGGCTCGCGCCTGGCGTCGTTCGTCGGCCTGCTCGAGGTCGCGGCCGCCGCGCTCTACGCCTGGCTGCTGCTCGGCGAGGCCCTCACTACGCTGCAACTCGGCGGCGGCCTGCTGATCGTCGTCGGCATCGGCTTCGTGCGGGCCGAGCGCACCCGCGAGGCCGAGGTCGTGGCCGACGCGGTGGCCGAGACGCCCCTCGCCGACGCGGTGGCCGAGGGCCGGGGTGCGACCATGAGGTGATGGACCCCGTCGAGAACGCCAGCTTGCACGACCTCCCCCGCCCGGACACGGCCTCCGAGATCGCGGCGACGTTCGGTCGCCCCGTGTACACGTTCGTCGAGCAGCCCCGCCTGGACCTCACGCAGCCCAGCACGATCGCGCACGACGACGTGCTGGACACCGTTGCCCTGAACTACGTGTTCGTCGCCGACCCGTCCGACCCCGGTGCCCCGTCCAACCTGGTCGAGAACGTCGCCGAGATCGACCATCACCTGGCGAACGCGGTGGACGCCGGACAGCCCGAGTGGTTCCTGGCCGGACTGCGGGCGTTCCGGTACCCGATGCTGTGGGAGGCGGTGGTCACCACGGTCGTACCCGACGAACCGGAACGGTCGGGCGGACGCGATTCCGTGGCGGAGCATCTCGCTCGGCACGTGAACCACGTGCTGATCAACACGGCCGAGGGGCGGAGCACCCGACCCGACGGCGCCGTGCCCGTGGTGGACGCCCCCGTGACCGTCCGGCATGCGCAGCCGGGAGCGGTGCTCGTCGTCGACGGGGTCGAACACGACGCCGTGCTGATCGACACCGATCCCGACCTGGTCGGCTGGGGCACCGAGGTCGACGGCTCGATCGTGCTCGTGGTGCTGCCGCGGGACCTCGTGCCGCTGGTCGACCGGCGGTTGACGTCCCTCGCGACCTGACCCGCGCCTCCTCGGCTTCCCTCCCCCACCGCCACCCGCGGGCGCTCGACGGCAGGGCGTCGGGTTCGACCTAGCCGGGGGCGCTCTGGCGGGCCGAACCCGACCTGCCAGAGCCCGAACGGCGTACCGAACCCGACAGAACCCGTGCGACACGCCGCTCACCACCGTCCACGACGAGGCTCGCGCCGGCAGTCGTCGCGAATTGCACACGGGGGCTGGGCGAGGCCGAGCGAACCGGGGGCGGGCATAGGGTCGGGGGGTGACTCCGACGACGCTGCCGCGCAGCACGCCCTCCGCCCAGAACGTCGACGCGGCGGGCATCGCCGCGTTCGTCGACGCCCTCGAGACCACCGCCGGCGTCGAGCCGCACAGCATCATGTTGCTGCGCCACGGGCAGGTCGTCGCCGAGGGCTGGTGGGCTCCGTACTCGGCCGACCGCGCCCACCTCCTCTACTCGCTCAGCAAGAGCTTCACCTCGTCCGCGGTCGGGTTCGCCGTCGCCGAGGGGCTGATGGGGCTCGACGACACCGTGCTCGGCCACTTCCCCGAACTCGACGACGAGGTCACCGACCCGCGCAGCCGCTCGATGCTCGTGCGCCACGTGCTCGCGATGGCCAGCGGGCACCGTGCCGAGACCCTCGACCGGGCGCTCGCCGTCGACCCGGTCGACGTCGTCCGGGGCTTCCTGCTCACGCCGCCCGACGACGAGCCCGGCACCGTCTTCGCCTACAACCAGCCCTGCACCTTCGCCGCCGGCGCGATCGTGCAACGCGTCACGGGCCAGTCGCTGAGCGAGTACCTGCGCCCGCGCCTGCTCGACCCGCTCGGCATCGGCGAGGTCGGGTGGCAGCGTGACGCGTCCGGCCGTGAGCTCGGCTTCAGCGGGTTGCACGCCACCACCCACGCGATCGCCGCCCTCGGTCAGCTGTACCTGCAGCAGGGCGAGTGGGACGGCGTGCAGCGGCTGCCGCGCGAGTGGGTCGTCGAGGCCACGCGCTCGCACGTCTCGAACGCGGGCGAGTCGAACCCCGACTGGGCCCAGGGCTACGGCTTCCAGTTCTGGATGGCCCGCCACGGCTACCGCGGTGACGGCGCCTACGGGCAGTTCTCCGTCGTGTTGCCCGGGCACGACGTCGTGCTCGCCCTGACCGGCCAGTCGCTCGACATGCAGGCCGTGCTCGACGCCGCGTGGACGCACCTGCTGCCCGCGTTCGGCACGGACACGATCCGCGTCGGTGGCGCCGCGGCCGACGACTCGCTGGCGGCCCGTCTCGCCGACCTGACGCTGCCCGGGGTGGCCGGTCCGACCGAGCACGACGCCGCACCGGTCCGACCGGCGGACGAGGAGGCGCGGGTCGGCGACCAGCACTCCCCCGGCACCGAGCGCCTCGTCTCGTTCACCGCGGCCGAGGGCAACGACCAGCCCGGCCTCACCCTCGTCGAACTGCGCGCCTCGGCCGACGCCGCGACCACGCTCACCCTCGTCGAGGGCGACTCCCGCCTCGTGGCCCGCGTCGAGGCCGAGGACTGGGTCGTCACCGACGGCTTCGGCACCGACCCCGGCACCGGCTCCGGCACCGGTTCCGTCGCGGCTCCGGTCGCCGCGAGCGCCACCCGGTCGGCCGACCTGCTGCACGTCGACCTCGTCTTCGTCGAGACGCCGCACCGCCTGCACCTCACGCTCGACGAGGCGGACGCGACCTTCACGGCCCTGTGGGAGACCCAGCCGCTGCACGCGCCCGCGCTGACGCAGCTGCGCATGCCGCGCGGCTGACGCAGCGGGGCACGCCGAGCGCAGCGCGGGGATCAGCCGAGGACGCCCGTGTGCTCGAGCACGATGTTCACGCCGATCAGGATCAGGATCACGCCACCGGCGATCTCGGCCGGCTTGCCGAACCTCGCACCCACCCGGCGCCCGACGAGCACGCCGACGAAGGTCAGCACGGCGGTCGTCACGCCGATCAGCAGGATCGCCCAGCCGATCGACACCGGCAGGAACGCCAGGGTCACGCCGACCGCGAGGGCGTCGATGCTCGTGGCGATCGCGAGCACGGCGAGTTCGCGGAGGTTCAGCCGGTCGGTGTCCTTCTCGTCGTCCTCGCCCGACGAGAACGCCTCGTAGAGCATCTTGCCGCCGATCAGGGCGAGCAGGCCGAAGGCGACCCAGTGGTCGAACGGCGCGATGTACTGCGCGAAGGTCGAGCCGAGCAGCCAGCCCAGCAGCGGCATCAGCGCCTGGAAGGCACCGAAGGTGAGGGCGATGACGACCGCGTGGCGCGCGTTGAAGCGCGTCATGTGCAGGCCCTTGCCGAGGGCGACGGCGAAGGCGTCCGCGGAGACGCCGAGCGCGATGAGGAAGAGGGCCCAGAACGACATGGGGGCAGCGCCTTTCGAGACGGTCGGGTGGAGACGCCGGTGTCTCGGAACCTGACGATCCTGGCATGCCGAGCGCGCCTCCTCGACCGAAAAAGTGCTGATCAGAGGTATTCGGCACGCCGAATTCGGGGTGTTGGCAAACCGTCGCGCGGGGCGCTGCGAGCCGAACGGCGACCACCGGACGCCGACCCGCGGTCGACGGTCAGGAGGCGCGGCGCCGCTCAGGCGGGGACGAGCACGTCCCGAGGCAGCACGGCGTGCACGCCCCAGGTCCGGTTGGCGACCTGGGTGACGCGCAGGTCGACGACCGTGCTCGCGAAGGCCAGTGCCGTGGCGGCGTCGACGCCGTAGAGCTGCTGCATCCAGATCACCATCGCGGCGAGCGCGTCCCCGCTGGCGACGTTGAGGTCGGCGTCGAAGCCGAAGGTGATGCGGGCTTCGGGGGTCTCGGCGTGGATCGTCGTGAGCGGGCGGTCCGTGGCGAGCCCGACCCGCGCCTCCGTCGTCATGCCGGTCTCGATCGCGGTGCCTCCGACCTCGCCGTCGCCCTGGGCCGCGTGCCCGTCGCCGAGGTAGAGCAGGGCGTCGTCGACCGCCACCGGCAACCAGAGCGTCGTGCCCGCGACGAGGTCACGGCAATCGATGTTGCCGCCCACGGAGGTGCGGGGCGGGATGGTCGAGTGTTCTCCGGCCTCGGCGGGGGCGAGTCCCATGACGCCGAGGAAGGGCGCGATCGGTCGACGCAGACCCCGGCTCTCGGTGGCGGCGCCCGCCTCGTGGTCGATGCTCCAGAGCAGCCAGGCGGCTTCGGCGTCGACCAGGCCGAGGTGGCGGGTGATCGGGGTGTCGGCGGCCGCGGCGACCGTGAAGCCCCAGTCGTCGGGGGTGAGCGCGAGCAGGTCGAGCTGGAGCATGTCGCCCGGACGGGCTCCGCGGACGGCGATCGGACCGGTCAGGGCGTGACCCCGCCGCGTCGGGAACAGGTACGGGGTGACCTCGCCGGGCACGGTCTGCGGCTCGAGGTGACCCGAGGCGTCGAGCGAGCGCACGACGACGGTGTCACCGGGGTCGATCGTCAGCACGGGGGCGTGGTCGCGCGAGAAGACCTCGTGGGCGGTGTCGGTGCTGGGGTCGAGGCGGTGGGTCGTCATCGTCCGAGCGTAGGCCGCGACGCCGACACCCACGCTCCGCCGGACGTGCCGCGCCCAGGGGCCCTCGGTACGATGGACCCCTGTTCCGCCCAGACCCCGCCCCACCTGCTCACAGAGAGACCGACGCCCCCATGGTCCTGTTCTTCCACGTCCTCATCATCGCCATCTCGGTCGTCGGCGCCGGCCTGATCTCGGCCGCGCTCGTGGGCCTCGCCACCTCGAAGTAGCCGCCGCCGGTACCGCCCGAACGGGGTCTGGACGACCCGACCCCGGGGATGGTCGGATGAGGCAGTGATGGAAACACCCGACGCCCCGCACGACACCGTCCGCCCGAGCCACGACACCGAGACCCGGGTCCGCATCGTGAGGGCCGTCGTCACGGCGTTCCGTACGCGGGCCTTCCACGAGACCACGTACGCCGTCGTCGCCGAGATCGCCGACCTGCCGGTCGACACGGTCGAGCGCCACTTCCCCCGGTGGGACGGCCTCGTCATGGCCGCGGTCGACCGTTGGAACGCCGAGCGCATGGAGCCGGTGATCCCCCTCATGCAGAGCCACGGCACCGTGCGGTTCCTCCGGGGCATCGTCGAGCAGAACGTCCTCGACCCCTCTCTCATGCGCCTCCTCACGTCGCTGCTGAACGTGGCGGCGACACCGGGCCATCCGATGGCCCCGACCCTGCAGCACGAATGGCAGAAGTTCCACGCTCTCGTCCTGCGAGGCCTCACCCAGGACGTCGCCGTCGGTCGTGAACCGGCGACGATGCAACCGGATCGCGGGGCCGAGCAACTCATCGCCCTCTACGAGGGCCTGCAGATGCAGTCCATGGTCCGGCCGCGCATGGACCTCCTGGCCTCGTACGACCGGGCGGTCACGCGCCTCCGGGCCGGATGGTCGCAGTCCTACGCCGAGCAGGTCTGGGACCTCGACCGCTAGCCCCTGCTCGCGCAGGCTCGCGACCTCCGCAGGGAGTGCGGAGCCGACCCCCAAAGACCCGTTTGACGGTCGGCCCGGGTGGCCTGCACCATGGCCACATGTCCGCACTCGACGAACTCCGCGCCACGGCCCACCCGATCCGTCTGCGCCTCCTGTCGCTCCTCACCGGCGTCGCGATGAGCGCCGCCGAGGCCGGTCGCGAGCTCGGGCTGTCGCAGGCCACCGCGAGCTACCACCTGCGCGTGCTCGAGCGCGTGGGTCTCGTCGAGGTCGTCGAGCTCGTCACCATCCGCGGCGGCGAGGCCAAGCGCTACCGGCACCTGTCGTCGGCGCAGCCGTTCCCCGTCGTCCCGCCCACCGCCGACGGGACCGACGCCGACACCGACGCCGAGCGCGCCCGCTACGTCGACGCACTGGCCGACGAGCTGCGCCGCCGCTCCCCCCGGCGGGCGGACGGTCCCCAGATCTCGACCGACGCCGAGCTCTGGGTCGACGCCGAGACCTGGCAGCGGGTCGTGCGCCACGTGGGTCACGCCTCCGCCCTCCTGCACGCGGCCGCGCAGCGCCCCCGGACACCGGGCACGAACCCGGTGTCGATGACGGCCGCGCTGTTCCCGATGAGGCGACCGTGACCGGGGACGCAGGAGGCGCCTCCTCGGTCACCCGGGCACCTCGCGACCACCGCGGCCCCCTCGCTCACGGCACGTTCCGCTGGCTGCTCGCGGCGCGCACGACGGGCGTGCTCGGCAACGCCGTCGCCCCGATCGCGCTCGCGTTCGCCGTGCTCGACCTGACCGGGTCGGCGGCGGACCTCGGACTCGTGGTGGCCGCCCGATCGATCGCCAACGTCGCGGTGCTGCTCTTCGGAGGCGTGATCGCCGACCGGCTGCGGCGCGACGTCGTGCTCGTCGGGACGTCGCTGGCCGCGGCCGGGACGCAGGCCGTGGTCGCGACGCTCGTCATCACGGGGTCGGCGACGATCCCGCTGCTCGTCGTGTTGGGCGTGCTGAACGGGGCGGTCGCCGCGGTGAGCCTGCCCGCGGCGGCGGCTCTCGTGGCCGAGACGGTGCCCGACGCCCTGCTGCGGCCCGCCAACGCGCTGCTGCGCCTCGGCCTGAACGGAGGCAGCGTCGTCGGGGCCTCGGCCGGGGCGGGCATCGTGGCGGTGGTCGGGCCGGGGTGGGGTCTGGTGATCGACGCCGCGGGGTTCGCGCTCGCGGGCGTGCTGTACTCGCGGCTGCGCCTGCCCGCCCGGCCGGGAACCCCGGCGACCGGCGCGGCAGACACGGGCTCGGGCACGGGCACGGGCTCGGGCTCGTCGGTGCTCGCCGACCTGCGCGACGGGTGGCAGGAGTTCACCCGGCGCTCGTGGGTCTGGATCGTGGTGGCGCAGTTCGCGGTGCTGAACGCCGCGTTCGTGGGGGCGACGACGGTGCTCGGGCCCGTCGTGGCGGACGGGTCGTTCGGGCGGGCGGCCTGGGGACTCGTCGTCGCGGCCCAGACCGTCGGCCTCGGCCTCGGGGCCGTCGTCGCCCTGCGCTGGCGACCCCGGCACGGCCTCGCCGTGGGCGTGGGGCTGATGGCCGTGACGGCGATGCCGGTGGCGATGCTCGGGCTGGCGCCGGCGGTGCCCACGCTGGTGGTGGCGTTCCTGCTGGGCGGCGTCGCCCTCGAGATCTTCGCCATCTCGTGGGACCAGTCGTTGCAGGGCAACGTTCCCCGCGCCTCCCTGGCCCGGGTCTACTCGTACGACATGGTCGGCTCGTTCGTGGCCGTGCCGCTCGGCGAGGTGTTCGCCGGGCCGGCGGCACACCATTTCGGCACGCGACCGACGCTGCTCGTCTGTGCCGCGATCATCGTCACGGCGACCCTGGCGGCCGTGGCGACGCCTGGTGTCCGCCGACTGACGACCGAGGTGACGACCGGAGCCACGACCGACCGGGCTATCGGGCCGTGACGGTCGCGAGTTCGTCCCAATGGGTGGTCGCGCGCGGCGAGACCATGTCGCGCTTCATCGACCACCCGCGGCGGTGCCGGAGACCCGCGATGCCGAGCCCCAGGGTGTCTTCGCCGAACTTGCCGGCGATCCGGTCGATGACGGCCCCGTAGGCGGGCGGTGCCGCGTCGGCCTGTCCGAAGACGTCGAGGCTCGCGTGTTCGTCGCGCGGGGTGAGCTCCATCAGGGTGACGCCGGCTCGGACGTAACGCTTGCCGGGTTCGAGCTGCGGGCCGAGGGCGGCGATGGCCGAGCGGTACAACAGGGCGGCGTCGTCGGTCGGCTCGGGGAACGCCACCGACACCGAATGGTTCGTGTGGGCGGCGCTGTCGGAGAACGGCGAGGTCGCGGTGAAGCACCGCATCATGCGCGTCAACGAGCCCTGCTGTCGCAACCGGGCCGCCGCGCGCTGCGTGTACACCGACAGCACCTCTTCGAGTTCGGTGACGGTCGTGATGGGCACTGCGAACGAGCGCGAGTGGTGGATCTGCTCGCGCTCGGGCTGCACCTGCTCGATCGGCAGGCAGTCGACGCCGCGCAGCTCGTGCACCACCCGGGCCTGCACGACGCCGAAGCGCGAGCGGATGCGGGCCGCGTCGGCGTCGCGGAGGTCGGCCGCGGTGTGGATGCCGAGCGGCGCGAGCTTCTTCGCCGTACGTCGGCCGATGCCCCAGACGTCGCCGACGTCGACGCTCGCGAGGATGGCGGTCTGCTGCTCGGGGGCGTAGCTGCCCAGGTGGCAGACGCCGGCGAGGGCGGCGTTCTGCTTGGAGCCGCGGTTGGCCAACTTGGCCAGGGTCTTGGTCGGCGCGATGCCGATGCTGACCGGCAGACCGATGAGTTTGCGCAGGGCCCGGCGGATCTCGCGGGCCTGCGCGATCGTGTCGTCGAGCGAACCCGTCAACTCGATGAACGACTCGTCGATCGAGTACACCTCTTGGTCGCTGGTGTACCGGCTGAGGATCTCGGCCGACCGCGCCGACATGTCGCCGTAGAGCTCGTAGTTGCTCGACACCGCGACCACGCCCTGCATCGCCGCGATCGGCGCGATGCTGTGCCACGGTGCGGCCATGTCGACGTTCAGCGCCTTCGCCTCTTGCGAGCGCGCGATGACGCAGCCGTCGTTGTTCGACAGCACGACCACCGGTCGGCCCTCGAGGGCCGGGTTGAACACGCGCTCGCACGACACGTAGAAGTTGTTGGCGTCGACGATGGCGACGCTGCGCTCGGACGTGGCGGACCTGGAGGTCGTGACGGACTCAGACACGGTGCAGGCACCTCGTCACGACGCCCCAGATCGTCGCCTCGTCGAGCTCGGACAGCACGATCTCTGGGTAGGCCGGGTTCTCGGGGCTGAGCACCATCTGCCCCTGCCGGTACGAAAGGCGCTTGACCGTCAGCTCGGCGTTGACGACGGCGACGACCACGTGCCCGTCGTGCGCGTCGAGGCCCCGGTCGACGACGAGCTCGTCACCGTCGAAGATGCCGGCGCCGGTCATGCTGTCGCCGCTGACGCGGACCAGGAACGTCGCGGTCGGGTCGCGCATCAGGTGCCGGTTGAGGTCGACCGGCCCGTTGTAGTACCCCTGTGCCGGCGAGGGGAATCCGGCGTGGACGGCTTCGGCGGCTTGCTGCGGCAGCAGGTGGTCGGGACGTTCGTCGCCGCCGACGGGACCGATGACGGCGGTCACCGTGCGCCCTCGCGCCCGGCCCGAGGGTCGTCGAAGAGGCGCGCGCCGGTTCGCGCGGTCGGCTGCCGGTGGTCTCTCATCACGCCTCCCACCGAGGACGTTACGACAGACCACCGACACCGCGCCCCTCTCCGCTCCGGGAAGGCCGCCCCGCCGCCCGACCGCCCGCCCCGCCGCGTGGTCGGCAACTCCTGCTTCGTGCGGAGTCGTTCCGCGGCGCCCCTGAGCTTCCGGGCCCGGGGGTTCGCGAGGCGGCACCGGTCCGGAGTTGCCGACGGGTACCGTGGCGATGCGCCGTCACGACCGGACCGATCCGATTCGACGCGCACCCCCGGCACGCCACCCCGCCACCCCGCCCTGCGCGTGGCCTCCCGATGCGGGCAATTCCTGCCTCCGGGTGCAGCGACCGGCACGGGCCCCGGGTTTCCGGGCCCGGCATCCGGCGCTGCGGCACCAGCCCGGAGTTGCCGACACGAACGCACGGCACCCACGAACTCGGGGCCGGGGCCGAGCTAGGGGTCGAGACCGGGGTCGAGCCCGGGGTCGGGGCCGGCGTCGAGGCAGAGGTCGAGGCCGGGGCCGGGGCCGGGGCCGGGGGCGACGTCGCGCGCGGCACGTTCCCGGCGCGACGTGCACCTCGGCGATGCCGGACCCCGCCCCTCGATCCACCCGACTGCCTGCGGACGCGTGCGGTCGGCGGCGGCGGACGCCTCAGCCGGCGAGGGCGTCCCGCAGGGCGGTCTCGTGATCGACCAGTCGACCGGCGCGGGCCGACGACGCCACCTCGTCGAGCCGCTCGGCGAGGTGCAGCGCCGCTGCCAGCACGGCCGGTTGGTCGAGGGCGTAGGTGCGGACGGTGTGGAAGAGCGAGTCGACGAGCGCGTCCACCGTCGGCCACGTGACGAGGACGACCGGCTCACCCCGGTCGTCCAGCAGGGCCGTGACGGGCTCGCCCCGACGCCAGAGCGGGACGAGCACCCCGGCCGACATGTCGAGCGCACTCACCGCGGTGTACGGGTCGTTGCTCCCCGAGGCGAGACCGCGCACGGCGATCTCGACGAGTTGTTGCAGGGCGAACCCGACGTCCTGGTGAGGGGTCCGGGCGGGTCCCAGGGTGGCCGCCCGTCGCAGCTCACGGACCGTGTCGGCCCCCGGGGAGGCGCTGGTCACCACGAGCGGGTCCCCCACGATCACGTACCGGCCGGGCATCGCGACGACTTCGACGACGAGGCCTTCGCGCACGGCGACGCGGCGGAGCGCCTCCCACGCGACGGTCTGCACGTAGCCGTCGGCGTCGGCACGGACGACGGCCGCGTCGGCCGGGAGCGGACCGTCCGCCGAGGACCCCACCCGCGCCTCTTGACTGACGTCGTCGGCCGGGCTCGTGGGGTAGACGACGTCGGTCACGGCCCGGAGGTCGTCGAGCACGCGCGCCTGCAACGAGGTGATCTGCACCGAGCCGGCGATGTGGTGGATGAAGAAGACCAGCACCCCGACGTCGAACACGCTGAGCAGGACCGCGACGTGGACGGCGATCACCGGGACGAAGGCGCTGGTGTCGTCGACCTCGGTGTGGACGGTGCGCATCACGACGATGCAGTAGAGGAAGGTCGAGGTGAAGGTCGCCAGCACGAACTGGTTGGCACGGTCGGCCATGAAGTTGCGGACGAGTCGCGGGCCGTAGGTCGACGACGTCGTGGCGAGCACCGAGATCGTGATCGAGAACGACGTGCCGGCCACGGTCAGCATGGACGTCCCGATGCCCGACAGCAACGACCGTCCCCCGGAGGCGCTGAGGGCACCCAGCAGCGGCAGCCCCTCGGTCACCGTCGTCGGCAGGGACCGGTCGACCGTCACCAGCACCTCGGCGAGGACGACGGCGACGAGCCCGAACACGGCGGGCAGGAACCAGAACGACTCCCGCACGCGGGTCAACGACAGCATGCCGCCGAGCGTAGACGGTGCCTCCCGCCGGGCACCGCCCGAGGAGGAGGACTCCCCCGCCGATCAGCGGGCCGTGACCACGCGCCGTCCAAGGTCGGAGTCGAGCATCGTGTCCATGGCCGTGCCCACCAGGCGGTCCCCGAGGGGTCGTTCGACGCGGCCCGAGGCGACGAGCGCCGCGATCCCCTGCATCGTCGCCGCGAAGAGCATCTTGAAGTGGTCGCGCGACTCGTCGCCGGACGCCTCGGACTCCGCCGGCCCCAGGGCTCCGTCGAGCACGGCGAAGAGGGTGCCGGCCGCCTCGTGCACGGCCTCGGGCTTCGTCGTGACCTTGGCCTGGAACATCAGCTCCATGAGCGCGGCGTCGTCGACGGCGAAGTCGACGTAGGCGCGGGCGACGCGGTGCAGGCGTTCCGTCCGACCTCCCCCGCCGTCGAGTGCGCGCCGGATCGCGGTGGTGAGCCGCTCGAACCCGGCTCCGGCGAGCGCGTCGAGCAGCGCCTGACGGTCGACGAAGTGGCTCCGGGGGGCACCGTGACTGACCCCGGCCCGACGGGCGAGGTCGCGGAGCGAGAGGCCGTCGACACCGGACTCGCGCACGACCTCGATCGCCTCGTCCAGCAGCACCGCGCGGAGGTTCCCGTGGTGGAAGGGCCGCTGCGTCATGCCTCGATCCTAATCCCCGACTAGTCATTGACTAGATACTAGACACCGCCTAGATTAAAACCATGACCACTCCACGAACCCTTCTCGTGCTCGGCGCCACGGGCCAGACCGGGCAACACTTCACGCGACTGGCCCTCGACGCCGGGCATCGGCTCCGCGCCCTCGCACGGACGCCCGGCAAGCTCGCGATCGAACACGACGACCTCGAGGTCGTCCAGGGCTCCCTCGACGACGACCTCGACCTCGACGCCCTGCTCGACGGCGTCGACGCCGTCGTCATGATGCTCGGGGACGCGGCCGCCCAGCGCGAGCGGCAGGTGAACACGATCTTCGTCCGATCGCTCGTCCCCGCCATGCGCCGCAGCGGCACGCGACGACTCCTCTACCAGGCCGGGGGCCTGAGCGCGGCACCGGGCAAGCCCCTCGCGCCGGCGTTGCGGATCGTCCGCCGCACGATCGCCCGCGGGTACATCGGGCAGCACGAGGACAACGAGGCCGTCATGCGCTACCTCGACCAGGACGCCCGCGACGTCGAGTGGATGGTCCACCGGGCGGGCATCGGCTCCGACGGCCCCTCCAAGGGAGAGCTGCACCGCTCGTCCTCGATCATCAGCATCGGGACGTTCGTCGACTGCGCGACCTACAATCTGCGCATGCTCTCGGACGATTCGGCCGTCCACACCTCCGACGGCAGCCGGTACCGACGACGCTGACCGGTCATCGCGGCGGGCTCGACGGCAGGGCGGCGGCGAGGACGAACTCGAGCGCCTGCAGCTGACGCGCCGTGGTCCATCGGCGGGGGTCGCCCGCCGCGAGGCTCGAGACCCCTTCCACGGCCGCGACGAGGGCCGCCGCCCGGGTGGCCGCCTCGTCTCGGACCCCGGGATCACCGGCCTCGAGCAACCGGGTCAGACGATCGGCGAAGGCGCGACCGTTGCGCGCGTGCCGCTCGGCCAGGACGGGATCGTCGAGCGCCGCCGCCAGGAAGCCGACCCACACGCGGGCCTCGGCGAGACGCTCGTCGTCGGTCGGCAGGGTGCCCAGGACGACGGCACGCACGGCGGAGATCGCGTCGCCGGCATCGCGCTCGAGCGCGTCCGAGCGCTCGCGGGTGCGCTCGTGGAGCACGTCTCGAGCGTGGAGCAGCAGGGCCTGCTTGTCCGGGAAGGTGTGCAGGACGAGGCCCGTCGTGCATCCCGCCCGTTCGGCGACCGCGCGGAGGGTGAGTCCCGTCGCCCCCCGCTCGGCGAGGGTCGTGAACACGGCGTCCGAGAGGCGCCTCCGGGTGTGGGTCACATCTCGCGTCCTGCTCATCCCGACATCGTAACGTCTGTTACCGTAACGGTCGTCACGAAAGGACCCCCATGAGCTGGACGATCACCCGGACCCCCTTCGACCACCTCGACGCCGACGGACTCCGCCGCGCGCAACGGGTCGAACTCGACGCCCGGTACGGCAGCGACGACCACGAACCCGGCACGCCGCCGTCGGCGGCCGACGTCCCCGTGTTCCTCGTCGCCCGCGCGGACGACGGCCGGCCGATCGCCTGCGGTGGGCTGCGCCCTCTGGCCGACACGGTGCTCGGCCCGGCCACGGTCGAGGTCAAACGCATGTACGTCTCGCCCGAGGCGAGAGGGTCGGGTGTGGCGACCGCCGTCCTCCGAGCCCTCGAGGACGCCGCTCGCGACCTGGGCACCCGCCGCATCGTGCTCGAGACGGGCATCCTCCAGCCGGACGCCATCCGCTTCTACGAACGGGAGGGCTACGAGAGCATCCCGCCCTTCGGCTCGTACGTCGGATCGGCCGAGTCGGTCTGCTTCGCCCGCGACGTCTGAGCCGTGGCCGCGGCACCCCGTCGACCCGCCGGCGGCCTCCCGACCCGCGACGGGACGCCGCCCCCGGGGCGGGACACGTCTTCTGGGGTAGGGACAGCTGCCGGTGGATGCGGCATCATGTCCGTCAGACCTCCCGTCGGCGATTCGTGACGAAACCTGCTCGACCCTCGTCCCCATTGCTGAGGCCACGTCCCACCAACGTGCGACCCGGACGAGAGGAGGACCAGGAGATCACCATGCCCAGCACCTACATGCCCGCGACCGGACCGGCGCCCGACGAGCGCGCGCCCGACGAGCGCGCACCGGACGAGTTCCGTCGAGACGCCTGGTCGAGCGACGACATCGAGGAGGCGCGCGACAGTCTGCAGACGGTCCTCGCCGGCCGGGACTTCCGTGCTCGCGTCGGCCCGGAGCCGTTCGCGTTCCGCTTCGCCTCCGCCGGTGACGCCCGTCTGGCGCTGCAGACCGGCACCTTCACCGGTCACCTGCAGGGCACGATCCCGTGGTCCCGGGACTACGTCGTGTCCTGGTTCCAGCAGGGCTCCGTGACCATCGACCACCCCACCGGGCAACTCACCAGCGTGGGCACCCGGCCGTTCCTGACCCCCACCGAGACGTCCTTCTCCTTCGTCATGACCCCCCACCGTCACGGCATCGTCCAGATCGACGGCGCCTTCTTCGAGGAGGTCGCCACCGAACGCCACGCCGGGCCGGCGCAACGGATCGTCTTCGACTACGCCGCCGTCCCGAGCGACGTCGCCCTCGCCGCCTGGCAGCGCACCCTCGGCACGGCCACCCCGACGATCGTCGACCCGCGGACCCCTCCCCTCGCCCGACACAGCGCCCAGACGGCGATCGTCAGGACGCTGCTGGACGTGTTCCCCTGGCGAGCGGTCGACGTCCCCGACACCCTGCGCACCGAACGGACGAAACGCCTGCGACTCGCCGCCGAGTACGTCCACGCCTACGCCGACCAGGCGATCTCGTCGGCGGACATCGCCACGGCCGCCGGCCTGCACACCCGGACCCTGCAGCAACTGATGAACGAGCACCTGGGTTCCAGTCCGTCGAAGTACCTCAGACACGTCCGCCTCGACCGGGTGCGCCAGGACCTCGTCGCGGGCGACCCGGGGACGACCCTCGTCTCGGAGGTCGCCGGCCGCTGGGGCTTCGGGAACATGGGCCGGTTCTCGGCTGCGTACCTGGCCCGCTTCGGCGAGCACCCGAAGGACACCCTCGCGCGCTGAGCGGACGACGGCCAGGGTTCCGTCGTCGCCTCCGGTCCGTGTATTGTCTCCCTCACTGAGGTAAAAGGCGTCGCGATCCGCGACGCACCCGCACGCGGCATCGGACGATCCGCCACTTCTTCCCTCGAAGGAGTGCGCCCTCGTGTCGCCCAGCCCCCACCTCATCCGCCGCGCCGGTCTGCGTACCGGCGACGCGCCTCCTCGCCTCTCGGACGCCTGGATCGCCCTCGCCGGGTTGTCGGCGGTGTTCCTCTTCGAGATGCTCGACAACTCGGTGCTGAACGTCGCGCTGCCGACGATCGGCCGCGAGCTGGACGCGTCGACGACGGGCCTGCAGTGGGTGTCCGCTGCCTACTCGGTCGCCTTCGGCGGGCTCATGCTGCTGTTCGGCGCCGTCGCCGACCGCGTCGGCCGCCGCCGCGTGATGCTGACGGGCCTCGTCCTGCTGGCCGCGGCGAGCCTCGCCACCGCGGCGGTCACGACGACCGGAGAACTCGTCGCCGTCCGCGTGCTCATGGGGGCCGCCGCCGCGATGACCACACCGGGGTCGATGGCGCTGGCGTTCCGCCTCTTCGACGACGAGCGCCTGCGCGTCCGGGCGCTGACCGTCGTCTCGACCGCGGGCCTCGTCGGCCTCGCCGTCGGACCGACGCTCGGCGGGTTCGTGCTGGCGGTCGCACCGTGGCAGGTGCTGCTGCTCGCCGACGCGCCGATCGCCGTGCTGGCCCTGGTCGGCATCCGGTCGGGCGTCGCCCGGGACGACCCCGCAGGGCTCCGACGCGACCCGGTCGACGTCGTCGGGGCGCTTCTCGGCACGGTGACCGTGTCCGCGGCCCTCGTGACGCCGACCGTCCTCGTGGAGTCGGGTGGCGCCTCCGGGTGGGGGTGGCTCGGCGTCGCCGTGACCGTCGTCGGCGCCGTCGGGTTCGTGGCCCGGGAGCGGTCGGCCCGACACCCGGTGGTCGATCTCCCGCTGCTCGCCCGTCCGCTGGTGTCGAGCGGCCTGGCGTTCAAGGCGGCGTCGGGCCTCGCCGTCGCCGGGCTCTCGTACCTGGTGACGCTGCAACTGCAGTTCGCCTGGGGCTGGCCTCCGGCCCTGGCCGCCGTGGGCACGCTTCCGCAGGTCGTCGTGCTGCTCGCCGGCGGCCGACTCGTCGGGCCGTTCGTCCGGCGGGTGGGCCTGGGCCGCGCGGCGGGGATCAGCGCGGCGGCCGTCGTCGCGGGTCTCGCGGTCTTCGGCGCCCTGAGTCGCCACGGGTACGTCTGGGTGCTCGTCGCGCTCGTGCTGGTCGCGGCGGGGATGCGCGTGGTCGGGGTCGTCGCGGGCGCCTCGGTGCTCACCGGCCTGCCCGCCGACCGCACCTCGGTCGGCGCCGCCCTCGTCGACACGTCGAGCGAGCTCGCGAGCGGTGCCGCCGTCACGGCGGCCGGGACGGTCGTCGCCGTCCTCGTCGACGGCAGCATCACCACGACCACCTGGACGGCCGCGCGTCTGGCCACGTTCCAGGACGCGCTGACGGTCGCGGGCCTCGGACTCTGCGTCGTGGCCGCCGCGCTCGTCGTGCTCGGGATGCTCCGGGCCCGGGCCGACGACGGCGGTGCCGACCGCGGCCGTAAGGAACCCCCTCCCACACACCTCTCCACCCCTGCCCGTTCGACCACCCCCACCGAGGAGACCACCCGTGCCTGACACCACCACCCTGCCCCGCCCGCCGTTCGACCCCGAGTTCGTCCCCTTCCTGGAGGCGATGGACGCCCGCGGCCGCTTCCGTCTCGAGACCGAGATGCTGCCGCGGATGCGACAGCTCGAGATGACGGAGGCGCAGCTCGACGAAGGACTGCACGCCCGCGGTCTCGAGAGGCGCAGCATCACCGTCCCCGGGCACCTCGGCGCCCCGATCGCCCTCGCGGTCGTCCAGCGGATCGGCCGCACCGGGACGGCGGCCTGCGCCTACGCGATCCACGGGGGCGGCATGATGTTCGGCCACCACCTCGGCAACCTCGACTCGTACGACGACTGGCTGCTCGTGCACGACGTCGTCCTCGTCAGCCCCGACTACCGTCTCGCCCCGGAGCACCCCGACCCGTACCCGGTCGAGGACTGCTACGCCGGCCTGGCCTGGGTCGCCGAGCACGTCGACGAGCTCGGCGTCGACCCCGCGCGGATCGTCCTCGTCGGCCAGAGCGCCGGAGCCGGACTCGCCGCGGGCACGGCGCTCCTCGCCCGGGACCGACAGGGTCCGGCCGTCGCCGGCCAGGTGCTCGTCAGCCCCATGCTCGACGACCGCGACGCGACCCTCTCCGCCCGGCAGTTCGACGGGGTGGGCGTCGCCGACCGGGAGATGACCCGGTTCGGCTGGGACGCCTACCTCGGCGACCGTCGCGGCAGCGACGACGTGTCGATCCACGCGGCCCCCGGCCGCGCGACCGACCTGGCCGGTCTGCCGCCGGCGTACGTCGACTGCGGCAGCGCCGAGGTGTTCCGTGACGAGGCCGTCGCCTACGCCGGCGCGCTCTGGGCGGCCGGCGTGCAGGCCGAACTACACGTGTGGCCGGGGGCCTTCCACGGCTCGGCCAGCATGCTGCCGCAGGCGACCCTCTCGCGACGGGCCGTCGCGGCCCTGCGGGACTGGACCGGGCGCCTCCTCGGCTCTGCCGCCTGACCGAGGCCCAGGCCCAGGCCCGAGCCTGGGCCCGGGCCCGGGCCTGGGCCGGTCACGATCGGCGGCCTGCGGCAAGGGCGGGACACGGTCAGGAGTCCCGTCGGCGGTGCGCGGCGAGAGCGAGAAGCGCTCCGAGGACGAGGAGGCCGAGCGCGGCGATGCCGATGACGGCCGGTTCGGTGCCCGTGAAGGCGAGCAGACGATCTCTCCATTGCGCACCGGGACCGGCCGACGGATTCGAGATCGTGTCCTCGGCGCCGACGGGTGCCTCAGGGTCGAATGGCGCCCCCGGGTCGACGGGCGCCCCTGGATCGACGGCCGCCAGCAGGCCCGCGTCGATGCTTCGGTCCCTGTCGACCCCGACGAGCTCGTCTCCCTCGAGGACGGTCGAGAGCACCACCGACGCGGTGCCGTCGGCCGCGACGTCGGAGTCGACGGTCTCGTCATCACCCTGATGGCGTGCGGTCCAGGCCCTGTCGGGCAGCGAGGAGAACGCGACGGTGTAGGCCCCCGGGCGGAGCCCGTCGAAGACGTACGTGCCCCCGATGTCGGTCGTGGTGTGGCGTTCGACCGGACGGCCCCGGTCGTCGGCGCCGACGAGGGTCACCGGGAGGGACGGAGTGCCGCTCTCGGCAGGTCCCTGGAGCCCGTCGGCGTCCGCGTCGTCCCACACGAGGTCACCGACGGCGCCGGCGACGACGGTGATGGAGGCCCTGTTCGAGAAAGCGGGGAGCGCGAGGTTCGTCGCGCGCAGGCCGAACCGGTTCGTGACGACGTCTCCGTCACGCGCCTCCGTCGTCGTCGCGGTCAGGTCGTGGGTGACGACCTCGCCGACGTCGACGGCCGTGGTCCGCTGGATGCGGACGGCGGTGACGTCCTCGAGCGCCACCCCGTCGCCCCCCGTTCCGATGCGGGACCCGTCGAACCAGGCGGTGTCTCCACCGGGTGCGTTGCTCGGATCGTCACCGTCCAGGGAGATGCTGCCCGGGTTGGCCGTGGTGTAGCTGACGCGTTCACCGGCGGCGGGGTCGACGGCGACCGGGGCGGCGAGGTCGACCTGTCCACCGCCGGGGCCGACGAACGGCAGGACGTCGATCAGGTCGACGGCCGCGATGGGGACGGCGTCGGTGTTCCGGTACTCGAGTGCCCAGACGAGCGGGTCGCCGACGACGACGGTGGGCTCCTCGGCGGTCTTCTGGACCCCGATGCCGCTCGAGGACTCGACTCGGACACCACGGAGCGCGGTACGCCGTTCCTCGGGCGACAGGTCGTCCTCGGAGAAGACGCGGGCGGTGTTGTTCACCGACCCCGCCGGGGCGGTGCCGGACACGTCGAGCCGGTAGGTGAGGGCAGTGATCGGACGGTTGGGGACGACGTCCTCGAGGGTCCAGACGATGGTCTCGTGGACCTCACCGTCGATCGTCGTGGTCTCGACGCTCGTCGGTTCGAGGGAACTCGAACCACGCTGGTACGTGGTGTGCGGGGGCAGGACGTCGGTCACCGTGAGGACCTGGGGGCGGCCCCCCTCCGTGGCGTTCGTGAGGGTCGGGTAGAGGGCGTAGTCGACGCTCGTCCCGGCGACGACGAACGCGGTCTTGTCGGGAGTGGTCGCGGCGCTGGTGCCGGGGTCGACGATCTTCTTCACGATCCTGGCCCTGACCTGGGTGACGATGACGCTGTCGGCCAGGGGCCCCGCGCCGTTGACCGCAGGCGCCGTGTCGTGGACCCAGGCACTCGTGCCGTCGAAGATCGAGCCGAAGTCGTAGAGGCGGGTGTCGTTCGGCGCGGCCTGCACCTCGAAGTAGCTG
The DNA here is from genome assembly GCF_014841545.1 of Frigoribacterium sp. CFBP 8751. Classification (NCBI taxonomy): domain Bacteria; kingdom Bacillati; phylum Actinomycetota; class Actinomycetes; order Micrococcales; family Microbacteriaceae; genus Frigoribacterium; species Frigoribacterium sp. CFBP 8751. Next base: position 187,364 of record NZ_JACYUB010000004.1, on the reverse strand, counting down.
AAGAGGTTGCCCGCCCTCCCGCCGGCGACCGTCCCGACGGCGCGGATCTTGCCGATCGCGTCGACACCGCCGGGGACGTCCTCGGGGCTGTCGTACCAGGGCCCGTCGGAGTCGTCGCACGTGGCGTCACGACCGACGGAGGGGTCGGTGAAGGAGAACGCCGCGTACTCGACGCGGACGCCGTCGTTCCACCCGTTGGTGGCGGCGTGGTTGCCGAACAGGGTCGTCAGTTTCTGAAATCGGTTGTCGTAGACGTCGCAGGCGATCGCCCCGACGTAGTCCGAGACACCCTTGTTCGCGAGGTTCACCTGGGACCGGATGCGCGTCCCGGGTGTGACGTAGGGGTCACCGGACTTGGCCGAACCGACGGCGGTGGAGCCGTCGTCCCGGGTCTGGCCGAGGTGCTTGAAGCCCCCTCCCGGGACGAAGTACGACAGGTTGCGGTCGACGGAGTTGTTCGTCAGCGGCTCGGTCGAACCCGGGAAGTTGGAGGCACCGCTGATGCCCGTGGTCTGCAGGGGCGTGTAGGTGTTGGTCGCGATCAGGGACTGGCCGGCGTCGAGGCCGGGAACCCAGATGCTGATGTAGCCGCTGATCACGTAGGGCTTGACGCCCCCCTGGATCGGCTGGCCGGTGGCGCTCTGCGAAGGGATGCCCCGCGACGGCGTGATGTCGGTGTCGGTGCCCGTGATCGTGACGTCGACGGGCTGCCCCGGGGCGGGTTGGGTGCAGTCGAACCGGCCCGAGTGCAGGACCGCCGTGGACCTGCCACCGCTGCCGCCGGGGAGGACCGGGAACGTGCGTCCGTCGTTCAGCCCGCAGGCCGCCCTTCCGTCGTGACCGAAGAGGACCGCCGGGGACGGGAGATCGCCGAACATGCGGGAGACGTCGTCCTGGAAGGTGAAGGTGCCCGCCGAACGTTCGTAGCCGAGGAGCCCCTGCCCGGGGACGACGGGCTCCCAGGCGACGGCCACGGGGTACTGGACGACCGTGCCCTCGGTGCCGTCGGGACCGACGACGCCGGGGTGGAAGTTGGAGTTCGCGACGGATTTGCTGAGATCGAAGCGAGGCGCGGCGGACACGGTCGTCGACACCGAGGTGACGGGGCCGGCCGGGGCGGCGACGTCGTCACCGGTCACGGTGCCCGTGATCGCGACGGTGCCACCGCCCGCCTGCGAGTCGACGGTCAGGACGACCGGGGTGGCGAGGACCTGCCCCTCGCCGACCATGCCGACGTTGCAGGTGAGCTCGGCGCCGACGATCGCGGAGCCGTCGGCCTGGCAGGTGTTCGGCAGACCGGCCCAGGTGGTGCCGGCGGGTGCGGTGACGGTGAACCGCTCGTTCGTCACCGAACCGCCGTTGGCACTGACGGTGACACGGTAGGTGATGGCGTCGAAGGTGCGGACGATGCCGTTGGAGGCGCCGGCGTCGGCACCGGGCCCGTCGGCAGGCGTGAAGGGGCCGCTGCCGTCGGCACGGCGCTCGATCTCGAGGTCGACGGTCGCGGCCGAGGCCGGTACGGCGGGCGCGGTGGAGGCCGGGGCCGGTGCGGTGGGCGAAGCGGAGGCGGAAGCGGAGGCCGGAGCGGTGGCGGCGGGCGTCGCCGCGGCAGGTGTCGCCGCGAGGACCGCGGTCACCATCGCCAGGGCCACCGTCACACCGACCCCTCGGATGCCTGTGGTCGTGTTCATCGTGTGCGCCTCTCCTGGATCGCGACAGGCCACCCGGAAGGTGACATGTTCGAGATCACATGTCGGCTGTCATCCTAGGGCGCGGTCGACCCAGGACGGAACCCACGGAAGGCCGACGGAGCGACCCGATCGTCAGTCGCGCTTGGCGCAGGTGACCTGATCGGCGGACTGGCCCGTCACGCTGCTCGGGAGCTCGGCCGACGTCGGCGCCGGCTCGGGCGTCGGCGCCACACCGGTCGCCGACCCGTCGGCCGGAGCGACGTCGGGCGCCGGCGCGGACGGCTCGCCCGTCGCCTCGGCGGACGGGTCGGTCGACGTGCTCGGCGCCGGTGCGTCCGGGTCGAGCACCGCCGACCGCCCGAGGCTGTCCGTCGACAGGGTCAGCGGCAGGTCGCGCTGCAGCGCCTCGTCCAGGACCGACGCCGACGCCTCGTCGACCAGGACGCGGTTGCGATCCGCGGGGTCGTCCACCGCCGGGTACTGCACGAAGACCATGTTCGACAGCCCGACCGTGTTCACGGCGAGGGCGAGCTTGGCGAGGGTCGACGCGTCGGCCAGCGTGTCGCTCAGCGTCATGTTCGCGAACGCCACCCGCGCGATGGCCAGCACCTTGGTCGGGTCGGTCAGCGTCCCCGCCGACACCGTCTGCCGGGCGAGCGCCGAGAGGAACGTCTGCTGGTTGCTGATGCGCCCGAGGTCACTCGAGTCGCCGACCCCGTAGCGCGACCGGAGGAACGCCCCGGCCTCGGCCCCCGACAACGTCCGCGTGCCGGCGGGCAGGTCGAGGGCGGGCTGGACCTCGGTGTCGCGGATCGGCGTCGCCAGGCACACGTCGACGCCGCCGATGGCGTCGGCCATCGACACGACCCCCTCGAAGGTGATCGACCCGGCGTAGTCGATCTGCAGTCCGGTCAGCTGGCCGATCGTCTGCGCCACGCACGACAGCCCGTTCTTCGGTCCGCCACGACCCAGCGCGGTGTTCAGCATCGCGCCCGAGGTCGCCGGGCTGACCGTGCCGTCGTCGTTCGGGCACGCGGGCATCGGCACGATCAGGTCGCGCGGGAAGCTGACGACCGCCATGTTCGTGTGGTCCTCGGAGATGTGCACGAGCACCGTCGAGTCGTTCTTGCCCGCCCCCGAGCTGGCCCGCTGGTTGGCGGCGTCGTCGAACCCGGTGCCCAACCCCTCGCGGGTGTCGGTGCCGATCAGCAGCAGGTTCACCTCGCCGGTCTGTGCCGTCAGCTGCGGTACGGGCGAGGCGGACGACCCGTCGGGTCCGGCGAGCGGCACCGTGGGCCTCGCGCCCTGCAGCACCTGCCACGTGGCGATGGCCGCGACCGAGGTCGTGCTGACGAGCACGACGGCCAGCGCGGCCGCCGTGATCTTCGCCGCGAACGCCACGGGGTGGCCACGGCGGAGGCGACCGTGGCGGGCGATCCCGCCTTCGCGCACCGCGCCTCCTCGGCTCGTCGAGCCGTCGGCGTCGTCGAGTGCTCGCTCGGTGCGTCCGTCGTCGGTCATGCGCGCCCCCTCGGCGAGAGAGGGCTCGGGCGGCCCTCGTCGGGACGAAGCATAGGAGGCGCGGGCCGGGAAACCCCGGAGATCGCCCCGTCGGCGTCCCCGGCCGTCCCGGTCAGGCGCTCTCGCCGAGCGTGGCCGGCGCGACGGCGGGCAGGACGTCCTCGGTCCAGTCGACCCGCAGGGAGCCGGACCCCGACCAGCCACGCAACTCGGCACCGACCGTGTCCCGGAAGGTGGCCGCCTCGTCGCGGTCGCCCACGACGACGTCGAGCCGCAGCCGCGCCAACTGCTCGGTGACGCGGACGGGGAGGCCCCAGGCCTGCAGCACGAGCACCTCGGACGCGGCGCTCAACGCCGGGAAGTGCCGCCGGAGCTTCTGCTCGACGACGTGCAGCACGGCCACTTCGTCGGTGGGGTGGATCACTCCGGTCAGCGAGATCATGCCTGATGGTCCGCCCGGGAGGTTACGGCAGTGTGGCCACCCGCTGTGAAAGCACCCGGCCTCGCCTCGTCCCCTGCGGCGGCTTGTCCCCCGGCGGGTCCCCCGCGGGCACGACCGTGTTGGCAGATCGGCCCCGGGTGGGCATGATCGTCACATGGCGAAAAAGCTCAAGACGGCCCACCGCGACCTCGTCGAGGCGCTCGACCACCACCGCAAGGTCATGCAGGAGAAACCGCTGTCGAGCAAGCGCGCCGGGCGGGCGACCGCCAAGCTGCGACTCGCCGTCTCGGCCTACTCGGCGGTCGTCGCCGACAAGACGGGCCAGCCCGACCCGTTCGTCGACTACGACGCCCTCGACCCGGCCACCGTCGCGTCGCTCGCCGCCGAACGCGACGCCATCGCCCACAAGAAGTCGTCCGACCAGGGCACGCTCGACTGACCCGGCCGCGCCGCGCCTCCTCGGGGCGGCTCAGCTCGGGACGGCCGCACCCTCGACGAGCGCCCAGCCGCCGTCGGTCGTGCGGCGCACCGCCCCGGCCCGCTCGAACGCGTCGAGCCAGCCACCCATCGGCCACTCACCCCAGCGTTCGGCGAACAAGCCACCGTTGCGCACGACGTCGGCCAGGTGCCGCCACGGCGGGGACGAGGTCGGGTGGTACTGGTGGTACGCGTGGGCGCCGCCGACCCAGACGAGCGGGACGTCGAGCGAGCGCGCGGTGAACGCGAAGTCGGTGTCCTCGCCGCCGTAGCCCTCGTACCGTTCGTCGAAGCCGCCGAGCCGCGCCCAGGTGTCCGGCGTCACCGCGAACGAGAGCGACCAGAACAGCGGGTAGTCCGCGGCGCCCGCGACGAGCGTCGTCCCGGCAGGAGGCGCGGGTCGCGCCGCGTGCGGAGCGGTCGCCGCCTCGAGTCCCTCGCCGCCACCGAGCACGAACCCGTCGGGCAGGTAGGTGACGGGTCCGCTCAAGAGGGCCCCCGGGTGGTCGAGCGCCGCCTGCTCGTAGTGACGGAAGAGGTCGGCACCCGGGACGCAGTCGGCGTCGAGGAACACGATCAGCGTCGCGCCGTGACCGACGGCCGCGTCGGCTCCGCGGTTGCGCCCCGCGGCGAGGCGCAGGCCGTCGGGGCCGGGCGGGACGTGCAGGGTCGTCACGCCGGCCAGGGCGGGCACGTCGGGGGCCGGGGTCTCGTCGAGCCAGACGACCACGTGGCCAGCGTCGGACGCGACCTGCCGGACGAACCGCAGCTGGTTCGCGACGTGCTTCATGCGGGTGGCGGACGCGAGGGTCACGACGACGACGGTCACGACGCGGCTCCTGCCCCGGCTGTCGGCACGGCGACCTCGGCGACCACCGCGGCGGCGCGGGCGGCAGCACCCTCGACCTGCCACGCCGACCAGTCGGGCCGCAGACCGCGTGCCCGCTCGATCAGCGCCGGCCACTCGTCGTCCTCCGGCCAGGACGACGCCACGACGGCGAGGCCCGCCCGGTCGAGCGCCCGGGCGGTCGTGAGCTGCTCGTCGAAGGGTCGGGTCTGCGGCACGACCACGGCACGGGCACCGAGGGCGGCCAGGTCGGCGACGGTGTTCTGACCGGCCCAGGTCACGACCACCTCGGCCGCGGTCATGGCCGCCCACGGGTCGTCCACCCAGGTGTCGAGCCCCAGGGCCGACCAGGTCGTGCCGGGCGTGGCCCGGGCCGCGCGGGCGACCGCGGCCGAGAGGTCGACGTGATCGCTGCCGCCGGCACCGCCCACGAAGAGGACGCTGCCGGGCACGACGGCCGACCCGCGATCGGATGCCCCGCGGCCGTCCTGTCGCGAGATCCCACCGACCCAGCGCACCTTCTCGGCGACCCGGTCGAGCGCCGACGAGTCGTGCGTCCCGGCGGGCCACGGGGCGATGACGCGCGACGCGGCGTCGTACGCCAGTCGATGGGGTTCGTCGGTGCGGTCGCCGGGTTGCGAGACCACGACGACCTCGACGCCGAGCAGTCGGACGAACAGCGTCACCTCGACCGAGACGTCGACGACCATCGCGTCGAACGGACGCCCGTCGGCCGCGGCCCCGGTGATCTCCCGGGCGATGCGGCCCAGGCGGGAGGTGTGCCCGGGGTGCCCCACCGGAGCCCAGTGCAGCAGACCGCCCACGGTCGGCGACGCGTCGGCGGGGTGCCGGACCACGCCGTCCGATCCCGTGGTCGGGGCGTCGTCCCGCTCGAGTTCGATCCAGGTGGTGTCGGCCGGCAGGTCGACGGGAGCGCTCAGCGAGCTGAAGACGACGACGTCGGCGTCGAGGTGCGGCCGGACGGCCGAGAAGCGGGTGCGGTGCCCGGCACCGTGGTGGTGCACGTACCAGCCGACGAGGGGGCGGGCGACCGTCGACGTCACGCCGTCACGACCCGTCGGCCGGTGCCGGCCGGGCGGACGGCCGACAGGCCGCCGGTGAGGGACGAGGAGGCACGGTGCCGGCCACCCACGCCGGTCGCCTCCGTCGCGGCGCCGGCGGACGTGCCCGGCACGCGCTCGTCGGAGGCGACGACGTCGGAGTACAGCCGCTCGAGCACGGCGGCCCGGGCTCGCAGCGAGAACCGGTCGACGGCGTCCTGCCGCACCGTGCGACGGGCGTCGGCGTCCGTCCCGACCCGGCGCAGCAGGTCGTCGGCGGCGCGCGCCATGCCGTCGAGGTCGCCGGCGGGGACCAGGGCGGCCCCGACCGAACCCGCCACGACCTCGGGGACTCCCCCGACGGCGAACGAGACGACCGGCGTGCCGGTGACCAGCGCCTCCGCGATGACGAGACCGAAGGGCTCCTCCCACACGGGCGTGACGAGGGCGCAGCCGCTGTGGCCGACGAGGGCCGCGAGCTCGGGCTGGCGCAGCTCGCCGACGTAGTGGGCGGTGACGCCGAGGTGCGGGGCGACCTCGGTCTCGAAGTAGTCGACGTCGCCGATGCGACCGGCGATGACGAGGCGGCGCCCGGCGCGACGGGCCACCTCGAGGGCGAGGTGCAACCCCTTCTCGGGGACGATGCGTCCCGACCAGACGAGGTCGTCGCCCCCGGGTCCGAAGCCCCAGCGCTCGGTGTCGACGCCGTTCGGCAGGACGCTCGCCTCGACGCCTTCCCGCGCCCAGGCGGCGGCGGTGTGACCGCTGACGGCGACGAAGCGGCTGCGCGGCCCGGTGGACGAGCGGTGCGCGGCGAGCATGTCGGGCAGGGTCGGCGTGTGCAGCGTGCTGACCATGGGCACGCCGATGCGGTCGGCCCGGGCGAGCGGGACGCCGTGCAGGCTGTGGTTGTCGACGAGGTCGTAGTCGTCGGCGTGGTCGGCGACGAACTGCAGGGCGCGTTCGAGAGCCGGCAGCGCGCGCTCGAGGTAGCCGTCCGGGTAGGTCGTGTCCGTCGCCTCGGCCGGGTCGTCGAACACCACGGCGGGCAGGACGAACTCGGGCGGGCTCTGGTCGAGGTGGTCGGACCCCTCGGTCGCGATCAGCGAGACGCGGTGACCGCGCTCGCGCAGGGTGCGCACCTGGTGGTGGACCGACGACTCGAGGCCGCCGGCGAACGGCTCGCGGATCGGGTAGCGCAACGGCGCCACGACGACGATGCGCAGGGGCCGGGAGGCGCGGATCACGCCGTCACCGCCGCGACCGTCGCGAGGGCGCGCTCGTACACCGCGAGATGGGCGGCGGCCACGTCGTGGCGTTGTCGTCGCCGCACGGACCGACGCTGCCGCTGCAGGGCGGCGCGCTGCGGGGTGCCGCGGCGCGAGGCCGGCACGCGGGCCGCGTCGTCGTGCGCGTCGGCGGTCCCGTCGACCGCGTGCGGGCTGACCAGGGCGACCACGGCCGCGGCGAGCGACGCGGGGTCGTCGAGGTCGAACGAGGCGGTCGTGCCGGCTTCGGGGTGCTGCGCCGCCGCGTGGCCGACGCGGGGCGCGGCGACCGGGACGGCGAGGTCCCAGCACAGCTCGACCCAGCCGGAGTGCGTGCCGTGGCGGTAGGGCAGCACCGACACGTCCAGGTCGGCGAGCGACCGCTCGAGCTGGGGGTCGGTCAGGCGCGGGTGCTCGGCGAGGGTCGCCGACGGGCCGGCGGCGCGGACGAGCTCGCGGATGCGCTCGGCCTGCTCGGGGTCGCGCACGCGCTCGTTCAGGTCGACCCGCGCCTCCACGGCGGCACCGGTGGCGCGCAGGGCGTCGACCGCCGCCAGCAGGGTGCGGACGGTCTCGACGCCCGCGACGTTCGGGCGCAGGTCGCGGAGGTGGACCCCGACGACGACCGTGTCACCCGGTGTGCCGACGGGCAGCTCGGCCTCGGGGTCGGCGATGGCGGGGTGCGCGACGACGGTCGGGCGACGCCCCCACCGGGCCTCGACCTCGTCGGCGGCCGCGTCGGTGAGGGTGATCAACTCGTCGGCGGCCGGGACCAGCACGTCGAGGTGCTCGAGGTGGGGCGCCTGGTCGACGAGTTGCGGGTTGGTCAGGTCGTGCACCGTGTACACGAGCGGCAGGCGCAGGTCGCGCAGGGTCTCGACGACGGCGACGAGGTGCTCGGTCGGGTACGACTCGGTGCCGAAGTGCACGTGCAGGAGGTCGACCTCGTGGGCGTGCGCCCGCAGCCAGGCGGCGTCGAGCACGACCGGGGGCCACCAGCGGGCCGGCTCCGCGGGGTCGGGCAGCGGGTCGGCGAGGTGCACGACGCGTCCCGACGTGTCGAGGGGGTCGAGCAGCGAACGGACGTACGGGTGGCCGGCCGGGACCGATGCGACGCGGATCGGGGCGACCGGGGCGACGACGGCGCGGGCCGGGGTCGACGGCGACGTCGGGGCGTGATGGGTCATCGGGGCCTCCTCGGCGTGATCAGGTCGCCCGCCGTGCCGGACCGGCGCGGGGCCTGTCTCGCGCGACGACGAGCACCCGCGACGATGCGGGTGAGGTGTGCCGGGGCTGGCGGCGGGAAAGGATGACGCGACCGGGGAAGTCGCTGTTGACTCAACATAGGCCCGCGCGACCCCCTTTGTCCGTTCCGAGTTCGGGCCGGAGGGAAGCATGTCCGAACAGCGAACCGAACCCGACGGCCGCACCCGTCACTACGGCGACTTCTACGGTCTGAGCGAGCCGGAGGGCGACGGCGCGATCGCCCTCGTGGTGGGCAATTGCCAGGCCGAGTCGCTGCGCATCTTCCTCGACGGCGCGGGGCTCACGGCCGTCCGCATGCCACCGGTGCACGAGCTCACGGCCGCCGACCTGCCGCAGCTCGAGCGGTGGCTCGGCCGGGCCGGCCTGCTCGTCTCGCAGCCGGTGCGCGACGACTACCACGACCTCCCGCTCGGCACGGCCCAGCTGGCCGCGATGCTGCCCCGGGAGGCGCGGGTCGTCCGGGTGCCCGTCGTCCGGTTCGCGGGCCTCTACCCCGCGCACGTCATCGTGCGCCCGCCGAGCGACGTCTCGCTCGTGCCGCCCGTGGTCGAGTACCACGACGTCCGACTGATCGCCGAGGCCGCCGGACGGCCGCTCCCGGCCGACGCCCTGAGACCCGCCGTCGTGCGGTCCGTCGCCGAGCTGTCGCTGGCCGAACTGCGCAGACGCGAGGTCGCGCACGACACCGTCGTGGCCTCGGACCTGTTCGAGGTCGGTGCGGGCACCGAGGGGGCCGGCACGCCGCGCTTCGACCAGATGCGCACCCTGAACCACCCCGGCAACCCGGTCTGGACGGCCCTCGCCTCGCGCGTCCGCGATCGCCTGGGCCTGCCCGAGCACGTCGTCGACCCGGGCCGACCCGTGCTGTCGAGCGTGCACGCTCCGCGCGAGCAGGCGGTGATCGACGCCTGGGGCCTCGACGCCGAGCCGACCGACCATTGGGTCGTCGGCGGCGAGCGCGTCGGCGCCGACGAGGTCCGTCGTGCGCACCTCGCCTGGTACGCCGAGCACCCGGACGCGGTCGAGGCCGCGCTGGCCCGGCACGCCGACACGTTCGCCCTGTGGGGCGCGGCGTGACCGGGGCGGCGGTCGACCCCTCGGCCCGCGAGGCGACCGCGCGCGACTCGGCCCGCTCGAGCGCGCGGGACGGTGCGGCGGCGACGATCGACCTCGCCGAGCTGCCCGTGGTGGTCACGCACCACGATCCGCAACACGGCGTCGCGACCTACGCGGCCCAGATCGCCGCGACGGTCGAGGCCCGCACCGGGCGGCACCTCGCCCTCGACGTCGCCGACCTGCTCGACGTGCCGGACGACGACTCCGTCGACGTCACCGTGCCCCGGGCGCACCTGCAGTTCACCGACCGACTGTGGGGCCCTTCTCCGTCGGCCGCGGCCGACGTCGTCGAGCACCTGGCCGACACGAGGGCGCTCACCGTCACCCTGCACGACCTGCCCCAGCCGTCGGACGGCGAGCGCAACCTGAGGAGGCGCGGCGAGGCCTACGGTCGTGTGGTCGCCGCCGCACGGGGCGTCGTCGTCAACAGCGAGCACGAGCGCGCCCTCCTGCACGAGTGGGTCGGCTTCGACGGCCCGGTCGAGGTCATCCCCCTGCCGGTCGAACGGCATCCGCTGACGGGCACCCGGCCGGAGCCCGACGGCGACGTGGCGGTCATCGGGTTCTTCTACCCGGGCAAGGGGCACGCCGAGGTCGTGGCGGCCGTGGCCGGACTCACGGCCGCGCGGCACGACGCCGCCGGTGACCGGGACGGAAGCGGGGCGACACGACCGGACGCGCGGGCGACGGGCGTCGTGGCGCTGGGCCGCGCCTCCTCGGGTCACGAGGCCGAGCTGCTGCAGCTGGTCGACGAGGCCGCCGGTCTCGGCGTGCCGTTCGGCGCGACGGGCTACCTCGACGACGCGACGCTGCTCGACCGGGCGCGACGCGCGTCGGTGCCCGTGGCGGCGCACCAGCACGTGTCGGCCTCCGGATCGATCGCGACCTGGATCGCGGCCGGGCGACGACCGCTCGTCCCCGACACGAGGTACTCGCGCGAGATGGCGGCGCTGCGGCCGGGCACGCTCACGCTCTACCCCGACGGCGGGCTGGCGGCCGCGATCGCCACGGCCCTGGCCGACCCGGAGTCGACCTGGCTCCACGACGACGCCCGCACCCTGCCCGGCCTCGACGAGGTCGCCGACGCCTACGCGGCGTGGTGGGCCGAGGGGGTGCGCTGGTGAGCCGCGACGCCGGGTCGCCGGTGTCCGACGCGACCGACACCGCGCCTCCTGCGGGCGGGCGGTTCGTCGTCGGCAACGCGTGGGACGCCCTCGACGGGACGTGGCCCGACCTGCCGCCGCTCGTGTCGGTGGTCGTCGTCCACTACCGGCAGCAGGCCGAGCTCGACCGGACGCTGGCGGCCCTCGCGCGTCAGAGCTACCCGGCCGAACGGCTCGAGGTGATCGTCGTCGACGACGGATCGCCGACGCCACCCACCGTGCCCGAAGGAGTGCGACTGATCGTGCAGGAGGACCTCGGGTTCCGGCTCTCGGCCGCCCGCAACGTCGGCGTCGCCGCGTCGTCGGGGTCGGTGCTGTGCTTCGTCGACGCCGACACGTCACCCGAGCCGGACTACGTCCTGCGGCTGACGCGGTTGCCGGCGCTCGTCCCCGAGGCGGTGACGGTCGGACAGCGGAAGCACGCGGACTTCGCGGGCGTGCTGGGTGGTGACGGCGGCGCCGTGCCGGTGTCGGAGCCGGTCGAGGTGGCCGGGCCGGCCCACGAACTCGAGCAGCCGCGCTGGCTGCAGCAGGCGTACGGCTGGTCGGCCGACCTGCTGCACGCCGACGACCGGTCGTACCGCCACCTGATCGGGGCGGTCACCTGCTGCACCCGCTGGTTCTTCGACCAGGTCGGCGGCTTCGACGAGTCGTTCACCAGCTACGGCGGCGAGGACTGGGAGTGGGCACACCGCGCGTGGCTCGCCGGCGGCGTGTTCGCCCACGTGCCGGGCGCCGTGGCGTGGCACGACGGGCCGGACTGGGCGGGGCGGGCGACGGGTGCGGGCGTCGGTTCGGCGGGGTCGGCGGGATCGGCGGGCTCGGCGGCCTCGGAGGGCTCGGCGGCCTCGGAGGCCTCGGGGGCCTCGGAGGCTGCTCGCGAGGACGAGGAGGCGCGGCGCCAGGCCGAGAAGAACGGCGAGACCCTGCGCCTCGCCGACCTGATCGCCGTGCGCGGCTCCCGGGGGTTCGGAGTGCGGAGTCGCGCCGTGGACGTCTGCGTCGAACTGGCCGCCGCCGTCGGGACGTCGATCTCGGCCGGTGCGGCGTTCGTGGCGGTGGACAGCGTGCTGGCGGCGATGCCGGACGTGACGGTCGTGGTGCCGGACGACGTGGCCCCGGTCTTCGAGGCGGACCAGCGGGTTCTGGGCCGCTCGTCGGCGGCTGCCGCCGCGGCGCGGGGCGGTGCCCGGGTGGTCGTGACGCTCGACGGTGCCGTGCGGGTGCTGCCCGCGGTGGAGGCCGGCGGCTCGGACGACGCCCGGGTGCAGGCACTGGCCGCTGCGGCAGGCCTCGGGGACGACGTCGCACGCGACCTGCGGACGGCGACGGACGCGGTCGGCGTGGGGTCGCTCGGCACCCTCGAGTTGGTGGACCCGTCGGGCCGGGTGCTCGTGACGGTCGAGTCGCGTCGCGCCGCCCTGCGCGCCCGACGCTGGGGGGCGGGCGTCGCGTTCGTCTCGCACCGCGCCTCCGTGGACTGGCTCACGCCCGTGACGGGCGAGCCCAGCGTCGCCGCCTACCTCGGCGGCTGGGGCTGACCGCGGGCTCGCACCCGCCCGCGTGCCGCGTGCTGCGTGCTGCGTGCTGCGTGCTGCGTCGAATGGTCCCGTTCCGTCGTTCGTCGACCGACGAGGGACGGTTCGGGACCACTCGACCGTCGCTCAGGGGGCGGGTGCGACCAGGGTGAGCCAGCCCTCGTCGACGACGTAGCCGAGGGAGGCGTTCGTGGCGACGATCGCGGGGTTGTCGGCGGAACCTCCCGTGCGGAAGCGGAGGACGCCGGCATCGAGGAGGGCCAGCACCGACGCCGCCTTGATCGCTGCGGCGAGACCTCGACCGCGGTGATCGGAGTGGACGACCGTGACGTCCGTCTCGGCGGCGGGACCGTCGAGGTCGACGACGGTCAGGCCGACGAGGCGACCCGTCGGGGTGAAGGCACCCCAGGCCCTGCGGGTCGGTCCGGGCGTCGCCGACGACCGGTCGAAGGGCTCGTGCCGTGTGGCCACGCTGCCCGGGTAGTCGTCGAGGGTCTGCGCGTCGAGGGCGAGGACGGCGTCGACGTCGAGCGGACCGAGCTCGCGGATCGTGACGTCGGCGGCCTTGCCGGTGGCGAGGGCGCGAAGGTGGTCGCGGTCGACGTCACCGGTGTGGAGCCGGGCACCGAACGACCGAGCGGCGACGGTCCACCCCTCGCCGAGGAGCGCGGCGGCCTCGGGCGAGTGGTCGCGGAGGACGGCCGGGGTCTGCACGGTCCGATCGTACGACGGGGGCCGTCCTCGGTGCCGGACCGCGCCTCCTGGTCCTCTGGCATGCCGTCGTCGTCCGGAGGGCGGGGCCTGGTGGTGCCTCGGTAGGGTGGCGGGGTCGCGGTGGGCGGCGCGGACGAGGGGGATCTCATGACCGACAGGAACGACGGGGCGGACCAGCAAGGCGGGGCGGTGCCACCGTACGGGCAGCAGGCGCAGGGCGGACAGCCCCAGGGCGGGCAGCCTCAGCAGCCGCCCGCCGGGCAGCCGACGCCTTCGCCGTACGGGCAGCAGCCGCCCTACGGGCAGCCGACGCCTCCGCCGTACGGGCAGCAGCCCTCCGGCCACCCGCAGCCGCAGCCCGGGTACGGACAGCCCTCGTACGGACAGCCCTCGTACGGGCAACCCTCGTATGCACAGCCCTCGTACGGACAGCCGCCGCAGGGGTCGCCCTTCGCCCCAGGTGGGCCGGTCCCCCTCTGGGCGCCTCTGTACGGGGCGGGTCCGGTCGTCGCGGTGAAGCGGTTCTTCCAGAAGTACGCCGACTTCACGGGGCGCGCGAGCCGCAGCGAGTACTGGTGGGTGGTCCTCGCGAACACGGTGGTCTGGTTCGTGCTCAGCATCGTCGGGTTCCTCGCGGGCCTCCCGGGGAGCACGACGGACTACGACGGCACCCTCGAGCCCGGACCGGGCTTCATCCCCTTCGGCTTCGTTCTCGCGGTCTTGCTCTTCGGGACGGTCGTCCCGTTCCTCTCCCTCGGAGCGCGGCGACTCCACGACATCGACCTCAGCGGGTGGTTGCTGCTGATCAACCTGTTCCCGTACCTCGGCGCATTCGTCATCTTCATCCTGTCGCTGCTCGGCCCGAAGCCCGGCGGTGCCCGCTTCGACCGACCGAGGGCGTGACGGCACACCAGTCCGAACGCGGTGACGGCGGCGGACGCGACACGGTAGTTTCTCGACCATGAGCGCCCCCGACGCCCGCGTGCCCGACGACCGACGTGCCCTCGTCCAGCCGGAACTGCGCCCCGGCGAGCGCCTGCTCTGGTCGGGCGGCCCGGACGAGAGCGTGACCTTCGGTCGCAACGACCTGTTCCTCGTGCCGTTCAGCCTGCTGTGGTGCGGGTTCGCGATCTTCTGGGAGGTCTCCGCCCTGCGCGACGGGGCATCGTGGTTCTTCGTCGCCTTCGGTGGGGTCTTCGTGGCGATCGGCCTCTTCTTCGTGGTCGGCCGATTCCTGCTCAAGCGGGCACGGAAGGCGAAGACGGGTTACGCGGTCACCGACCAGCGGTCGTTCCTGGTCGTCGGGTCGACCGTCCACCAGGCGCCGGCGAAGCAGCAGAACCAAGAGGTGTCGTGGTCCCGGGACCGCACCCACGTCAGCGTCGACTGGACCGACTCGATCACGGGCGACACCCCGTTCGGCGCACGGCAGCGTGGCCTGACCAACACGGGCCTCGACGGCGTCATGGCCCCGCTGCCGATGACCTTCGTGGACGTGCGCGACGGCGAGGCGCTGCTGCGCGCGCTCGACGAGGCCGGGCGTCCGGAGGCACGGTGAGGCACGTCGGCGCATTCCTCCGTCGACGAGAGGCGAACGTCGGCGAACCACGCCGCAGCCAGGCCTGGCGGGATCTCGTCGACCGGGTGCTGGTCGAGCTCAACGCCCTCGACCCCTATGGACTGGAGCCCGGCACCGAGGACGGCGCCCCCTGGGACGAGTACGAACTCGAAGCCGTCCCGATGGTGCGTGAACTGATCCTGGCCCGGGGCATCACCGGCGACCAGGTCGACGCGATCTGGACCGCGTGGTTCGGCGAGACGCTGAGCGGTCGCACGGAGCCGGCCCGGTTCGAGGAGTTCCTCGCCCGACTGGATGCCGTGGGGCCGTGGCCTGACGCACGCTCGTAGCGCGACGACCACGACGGCTTCGAGGGGCATCTCCGGCGGTACCGTGAACCCGTGTCCTCCCACCTCCGCCTGATCGAGCCGCGAGACGCCCCCGAGCTGGCACGGGCGTTGACGCGCAACCGTGCGTTCCTGGCCCCCTGGGACCCCGTGCGCGGTGACGCCTACTTCACGCCCGAGGGGCAGCTGTCGGTGATCTCGTCGCTGCTGGCACAACGGTCACGCGGCGAGGCGCAGCCGTTCGTCATCGTCGACGAGGGTGCCGTGGTGGGCCGGCTGACCCTCAGCGGGATCGCCCGTGGTCCCTTCCGGTCCTGCGACCTCGGCTACTGGCTGTCGGAGGACCGCAACGGGCGCGGCATCATGACGTCGGCCGTCGGCGAGGCCATCGACTGGGCGTTCGGCGAGGCCGGCCTCCACCGCGTCCAGGCGGGGACGCTCCGCCACAACGTCGCCTCGCAACGGGTTCTCGTGAAGGCCGGCTTCGAGCAGTACGGCATCGCCCCGTCCTACCTCGAGATCGCGGGCCGCTGGCAGGACCACGTCCTCTTCCAGCGGATCGACGACTCTACGTAGAGCCGCGCACGTCAGCGTGATGCCGCGAGCATCGCGTTGATCGCACGCCACGCGCGTGTCCCCAGCTCCCGGTCCGCGGCCTCCGTGCCCCCACGTCGCATGGCCATGCCGCCCCGGACCAACGACTCCCCGGGCAGGATCGCTCGGTGCCCGGCGAGGACACCAGCCACCACGACGGTGTCGGCACCGTGGTCTGCGCGCCGACACCGGATGTTCTCCGCGTACAGCGAGCTCGACCACACCTGGTCGTCGCCCCCTGCGACGACGACGACCTCGGCAATCCGCTCCACCTCGATCGCCGCCGCGGCCACCCGGTCTGCGAACGTCCTTCGGGACCGCTCGTACACGGGCGAGAACCGAGGAGGTTCCTCCGTCCCCCGACACTCCTGGTCGATCGGTACGAACGGCACGGGCGCCCCACCCCATGTCCAGTGCGAGTGTTCGGCACCGGCCGGGTCGTAGCCCGCCCATACGACATCCGACGGGGCGAACGCGAACACACCCGACACCCCGGGGGCACGGGCGGCCGTCGCCAGGGCGGCCTCGGCCCCGAACGACGTCCCGACGAGCCAGACCCGGTCGCATTCCCTGGCGAGGGAGTCCAAACGGTCCACGAAGGTCTCCAGCGGGACGTCCCACGGCCCGGCGCTCTGCCCCTCGCCTCCGAACCACCGGATCGACTCGGCCAATGCGCCGTGCTCCGCAAAGAGCCGGGCGCGCTCGCCGTCCACCCGTCCACTCGACCCCGCGAGCACGAGGACGCCGTCGCCCGACGGTAGCGCCGGTGACCAACGCACCCCTTCGGGCCGCGCGAGGTCGGCCCGACGCATGCCGGGCACGGCGGGCAGAGCAGACGAAGTCGTCACCGCCGGGCGAACCCGTCGAGGGCGGCACTGAGCACCTCGACCTGACGCGGGCCGCCGTGCCCCTCGTCCTCGACCACGGTGAGGGTGCTCGCCGGCCAGGCACGGTGCAGGAGCCACGGCGTGATCGCCGGCCCGCTGACGTCACGACGACCGTGCACCAGCGCGGCGGGGACCTGGGCGATCCGTGGCAGCTGTGCCATGATCGACCGCTCGCCCGGGAGGAAGCCGTCGTTGCTCCAGTAGTGGGTGACGAGCGTGGCGAACGCCTCTCGCCGGCCGGGTCCCAGATGCCCCCGCCCGCGGGACCCGGGATCGTCGAGGCTGACATGGACGCTCTCCCACCGGTCCCAACTCGCCGCGGCCGCCCCACGATCGGCCTCGTCGTCGGAAGCCAGCCGTCTCGCGTAGGCGTCGACCGGTCTCTCGTCGTCGCGCCTCCTGCTCTCGCGGTCGAACACGGCCCAGTCCTCGGGGAAGAGCCGCCCGACCCCCTCGGTGATCCAGTCGACCTCGTCGCGACTCGTGGTCGTGACCGCCATGAGCGCCAGGGCTCGGACGCGGTCCGGGTGCTCCTCGGCGTAGGCCAGCGCGAGCGTCGTGCCCCACGACACCCCACCGACGACCCAGCTCTCGATGCCGAGTCGTTCGCGGACCTCCTCGAGGTCGGCGACGAGTCGCGGTGTCGTGTGCCGTTCGAGGCCGGCCAGGTCGTCGACGACGTTGGGGGTGCTGCGCCCGGAACCGCGCTGGTCGATGCCGATCAACCGGTAGGCCTCTGGATCGAAATATCGTCGGTAGCCGCCCTGACCGAGCGAACCACCGGGCCCGCCGTGCAACCAGAGGGCGGGGACGCCGTCGGCACGACCCGACTCTTCGACGAAGAGCGAGGCGCCGTCCGTCGTCTCGAGGAAGCCCGTCCGATACGGGTCGTGCGGCGGGTAGGTCATGCGGCCACCGTAGTCACCAGCTCACCGCGAGCGCGACGGCCCCCACGGAGCCCAGGCCGTCGCCCCGTCGGCAACTCCGGGTGGCTGTCGCAGCCACTCCCCTCCCTCGCGGCAATCGGCGCCCCGCCGCAGCACCAGCCCGGAATTGCCGACACCAGAGCCAGAGCCCGAGCCGGAGGGGCCCGGGAGCGTAGTCGGAAGGGATGGGAAGCACCCGCGGCGGACCGCGGGCCCCGTCAGAGCACCGTGTACCCGGCGTCGAGCGCCGAGCGCCCCGTCAGGGCCGTCAGGAGGTGCGGCGCATCATCCGACGGAGCGTCGGCCACGAGGCCGCCGAGCACGACCAGCGCCTGACGAACCGCGGTCTCGGGCGCCTGCCCGTCGAGCCCGCCGGCCGTCCGCAGGTCGCCGGTGTGGACGACGAGCTCGACGACGCGCGTCGGCAGGTACGCCTCGAGCCGCCACTCGCCGACCGGGGTCTCCACCCGTGCGTCCGCGGTCCGTCCGGCCACCACGGCGGTCACCCGTCGCACGACGGTGTCGACGCTCTCGGGCAGGTCGGCACCGAGGTCCCGTCCCGCTTGCCGCCCCCGCTCGGCGACCTCGTCCGGATCGGCGCGGCCGCCCCGGACCGCCCGGTAGTAGTCGACGGAGCGGCGGTCAGAATCCGACGGCCCCGGCCGCAGGTACTGCTCGACCGTGAGCAGGGCCCTCGACGTGTGGCCGACGAGGTCACGACGGCTCCACTCGCCGAGCGCCGTGGCCTCCCAGGGGGCCGGCGGCCGGTCGAGCTCGTGCACCGTCTCGGCGAACCACCGCGCCGCGGCCCCGAACGCGTCGCGGACCGTCCGGAAGTTCTCGTCCATGGGGTGAGCCTAGATCCGGCGACGACCCGCGTTCCGGGGCGTTCCGTCGGCCGCCACCATGCCCTAGCCTCGCCGTCGTGGGGAAACGTCAGATCTACGTCGAGACCGTCATCGACGCCGACCTCGATCGGGTGTGGGCCGCCACGCAGGACCCCGCCCAGCACGTCCGCTGGGACGTCCGCTTCTCGCGCATCACCCCCGGGCCGCCGGACGCCGACGGGTCGACACCGTTCCGCTACGTCCGTCGCACGCCCGTCCACACCGTCGAGGGCACGGGCGTCAGCATCGGCGAACGCCACGGCCAGGACGGTTCGCGAACGTCCGCCCTGCGCTTCGCGACCGACGACGCCCTCTCACCGATCCGGGCCGGGCGCGGGTACTGGCGCTACCTGCCCACCGCCGACGGACGGACGCGCTTCGTGACCGGCTACGACTACGACTCGGGCTGGGGTCCGCTCGACCTGGTCGTGCGTCCGCTGCTCGGGTGGGCGACGGCGTTCAGCTTCGACCGCCTGCGCCTCTGGCTCGAGACCGGCCGCGAACCCGAGCGGTGGCCGCTCACCAGCGCCCTCGCGTTCTGGCGTCCGGACCGGCCCCGCGCCTCCCGCACCCTCCGCGCGCCCGCGGGCGGCACGCGGGCGGGCGACCACCTGCAGGAGGCGCCGGTCACCCTGGCCGCGCTGCCCGACCCCGCGAGGCGGTCACCCCGATGACGTCGATCTTCGAGCAGGCCCTCGGCGACGAGTTCGTCCGCCTGCACCCGATGATGCAGCGCCGCTTCGGCGTCGGTCTGGACTCGGGCGAGGCCTGCGTGGGCCGGGGCGTCATGTCGTCGATCCGGCGGGGCCCGTGGTGGACCGTGCTGTTCTTGCAGATCGGGCGGTTGCGCAACATCCTGGTGCCCGACGTCGGTGACGACGTGCCCTTCGTCATCGAGAACTATCCGTACCGTGACGGGCTCGGACGCGAGACCGTCACCTTCGTCCGCTCGTACACCGTGCAGCGCCGCCGGGCGGGCCGACGCCCGGTCCGCTTCGACGCGACGATGGTGCTCGACCACGGGCGGGTGCTCGACTACCTCGGCACCCACCAGCACCTCGCGGTCGACCTCGACCTGACGGTCGACGACCGCGGCGGCCTCGTGCTCCGCTCGGAGGCGCAGCGCTTCCACGAGGGCCCCGTCTCGTTCCGCTTCCCGATGCTGTTCAGCGGTCGGGCCGAGCTGCACGAGTGGTGGTCCGACGACGACGAGTCGTTCCACGTCGACCTCGAGGTGCACAACCAGCGCTTCGGGTTCCTCTTCGGCTACCGCGGCACCTTCACCTGCGAGTGGGTCGCCGCATCCGACGCGCCGGCCCGGCTGAAGCCGAGACGCACCGAGGCCCGCCTCTAGGCCGCGGGCCGTGCCGGTCGGACCACGTGGCGCAGCGCGGTCGCGAGCCCACCCCGCCCCGCGCCGCCCCGCCCCGCCCCGGGATCGGCGACACCCCCTGTCGGCAAGTCCTGACTCCCGTCACCGCCGCACCCCTCCCACACCGATCACGGCACCCCACCGCCGCACCCGCCAGGAATTGCCGCCACCAGCACCGGCACCGGCACCGGCACCGACGTCGGCACGGACACCGACCCCCGTCGACAAGTCCTGACTCCCGTCACCGCCGCACCCCTCCCACACCGATCACGGCACCCCACCGCGTCACCGGCCAGGAATTGCCGACACCGACACCGGCACCGGCACCGGCACCGGCACCGAACACGGAACGAGACCGGCATCCGCACCGGCGTCGGCCTCGGCACCGGCATCGGCATCGGCATCGGCATCGGCATCGGCATGGAACCCGGGCCTCGGCGTCGTCGGCCGGCCCGGAGGGGCGGGTCGACTCCCGGCGGAGGAACGACCCGGCCGGTCACATCAGCAGGCCAGGGAGGGCCGTGTACGCGACGACGAACACGATCGACAGGGCGACCACCGACCCCGCCGTGACGACGGGCACCCATGTCCGGGCGGACGACCGGGTGCGCATCGTGCCCCAGGCGAGGAACGCCGCGCCGAGGACCACCTGGAGCACCCAGTAGACGGCGCCCGGCCCCTGGTCGAGGACGACGAGCCCGTAGAGCCCCTCCCCCACGAGCACCGTCGAGAGCGGCACGACCGCCAGGGTCCGCCAGGTCGGCGACGACGCACGGAGGAGTGCGGCGCTGACACCGATGACCGGCCCCACGAGGAGCCCGAGGATCGTGAAGACGTTCTGGAACGGCTCGTCGTAGGGGAAGCCGCGCCACCCCGACACGATCCGGTAGCCCTCGACCAGCAGCACGAACGCCACGGCGCCCAGGACGGCCGACAGGGCCGGGCGGGCGCGCACGGCCAGGACGAGCGCGAAGACGAGGACCGACCAGCCACCGGACGAGTTCGCGAACCCTCCGAGCCACTCGGGCAGGAAGCCTTGCGCCGGGCTCGTCAGGCCGCCGAGCACCAGTGCTCCGGCAGCCACCACGGCGACCCGACCGGCGCCGAGGACGATCGTCACGGCCCGGGACCCCTGCCGTCGGGCGGCCGGCGTGGTGGGGCGGTCGAGTCGGGTCCCGGTCATGGCAGCTCTCCTTCGAGGAGGTGCCAGCGTACGAACGACCGGCGTCGTCACGCGTCCTCCGCGCGTCGCAGCCCGTGCCCCCCGAGGATGACCTCGCCCACCTCGCCCGTCGAACCGGGACGCCGGCCGGACCCGCGCGCCGTCAGAAGGTGGCGAGCGCGCTGACCGTCATCTGCTGCACCCGGGCGTTCGCACACGCCTCGAAGCTGGACCCCGAGGCGGGCACGAAGATCGACTCGAGCGAGCCGGGCGGGTAGATGCGGAACCCGTCGGTCGCCTGCGGCCGGCACTCCGCTGCGTCGTAGTTCCCCGTCTGGGCGATCTGCACGATGGTCTGGACCTCGCCACCGGGGGCGAGCGTGTGGGTCTCGTGCGAGGACGACCGGTCCAACGCGGCCGAGGCACCGATCTGGGTGCCGTTCCCGTCGCCGACGAACGAGACGCCGGGCCAGCCCTGCAGGGTGCAGGAGCGCTGGCCGCTGTTGGTCAGGATGATCGCGACGCCGTAGCTGCCGGCCGCACCCCCGCCTCCGTCGGCGATCTCGGCGGTGAGCTCGCCCACCGTGCACCGCGAGGAGGCGTCGCCCGGGGCACCGTCGCCCAGGTCGCCACCGCCGCCGGACGCCCCGTCGGGACCCGGCGTCGCCGTGGGAGAGGAGGCGCTGGTCGGCGAGTCGGTCGCCGACGAGCCGGACGTCGGTGAGGCCGTGACGGTGACGGTGGGGGCCGCCGCCGTCTCGGGGCCATCCGAGGCCGAACAGCCCGAGAGCACGACGGCGAAGGACGCCACGACGACCGCGGCGGGGACGAGGGAACGGAACGGACGCTTCACGCCTCCACCGAATCACGCCCGGCTAGGTTTTTGCACAGTCTGCACCGTTGGTCGCTCGTTCCGCGGCCTCCGACCGGACGACGAAGGGCCCGACATCCGCGGATGCCGGGCCCTCCGGGGTGCCGACCGAGGTCGGCGGGACGATCAGCTCTGGCCGAGGTCGTCCTTGGCCTTCTCGGTCTCGAGACGCTCTTCGCTCATGTGCTGGTCCTTGTGGCCCTGCTTCGTGAGCTCTTCGTCGTCCGTGCGCTTGCCGACGGCCTCTTCGGCCTTGCCGGCGGCCTTCTGGACGAAATCTTTTGCCTTGTCACCAACGGACATGACGTACCTCCTGGTTGTGGGTCGACCGGACTGACCCGGTACGTCTGTGACGGTAGGCCGGGCGTCCGCGGGCCGCCGGGGTTCACAGGCTGTTCCAGGTTCGTACCCGGACCTCGACCGGACCGATCGGTCTCGACCCGGCCCACGCCGTCCCCTAGGATCAACGCCGAGGGGGCACCATGGCACGACACGCACCAGGGTCGGGCGGCGACGACGACGTCACGCCCGGTCACGAACCCTTCGCGCCCCGCGCGTCCGACACCGGCGACGCCCCCGCGGCGGAGGTCGCGCCCGACGGCACCGAGCCCCGGCTCGTCGCATGGTCGCACCGCGGCGCCGCAGGCACGGCCGGTGCCGCGACCGCGGCATCGGCCGACCCGGCGAGCGCGACCGAGGCCGACGAGGCCGACGAGGCCGACGACGAACCCGCACCCCGGTCCGGCCGTCGCCGCCTCGCGATCGTCGGTGGCGTCGTCGCCGCCGCGGCCCTCGTCTCCGTCGTCGTGAGCGCGGTCCTCTTCACGAGCGGCTCGGCCCCGCTCGCGGCCGGTGCCCCGACCGAGTCCGCGCGCCCGACCACGGTCGCCCGCACCTCGACGCCCACCCCCAGCGCGACCCCGTCGCCGACGCCGACCGCCCCCGCGACACCCTCGCCGCGGGCGGCCACCCCGCCGCCGCAGGACGCCGCCGTGCCGGCGCCCTTCATCACCCCGGTCGCGGCCGGCACGGTGGTCGCCGAGGGCGACCTCGCCTCGCCCAAGGGCAGCATCCACCTGCACTACCGCGTGGTGGCCGGGGGTGACGACACCTACGCGACCGAGCTCACGGACGCCACCTCGAGCCTGCCCGTGCCGGTGGGCGTCGCGTTCTACCAGGTCGCCCCGTCCGTCGGCGACGGCGTCACGTACGGCGGCGACGGGGGCGTCGAGCTCGGGGCGTCCGTCACGACTCCGACGGCGGCCTCGGGCAGCTTCGGCTCGATCAGCCAGCCCTCGTACCTCTCGACGCTCGTCGTCCACTCGACCAGCACCTCCTCGGATGTCCCCGTCGAGATCTCGGCCGGCAAGGTGCTCGCCGTCGCCCCGGTCGCGTGGTCGGTGCCGCCGCGGCAGACGAACATCGTCCCGGTCGACTCGGGTGCGGTGGCCTTCGCCTCGGGGGCGCTCGAGGCGACCACGGCGTCCGGGGCCCCCAAGCGGTACACCGTCGCACCCGACGACCTCATCGACGTCGTCGCCCAGCGCTTCGGCATCTCGGTCTCGGCGCTCCTCTACATGAACCAGGGCCTGCAGGTCATCGACGACGCGCAGCACCTGTTCGAGGGCACGACGCTCGTCCTCGACCCCGACAGCGTCTGACCCGGGACGTCCCCGACGGCGACGCCTAGGGTCGAGTGGTGAGACTCCACCTCGCCCCTGGCCGGCTCGTCCGTCGCGCCGTGTGGTGGGTGCAGGACTACGCCTACGCCGCCGTCTGGCAGGTGCGCGCCGTCACGAGTCCGCGAGACCCCGATCGTTACCTCGGCGGCACCGGTCGGCCCGTGCTGGTGATCCCCGGCGTGTGGGAGACCTGGTCCTTCCTGCGACCGATGATCGAACGCCTCCACGCCGAGGGCCATCCCGTGCACGTGCTGGACGACCTGCGGTGGAACAGCCGTCCGGTCGAGGCCACCGCGCGCGACGTCGCCGCGTACCTGCTCACCCACGGACTCACCGACGTCGTGATCGTCGCCCACAGCAAGGGCGGCCTGATCGGCAAGTACGTCATGGCTCTGCTCGACGAGACCCGCCGCGTGCGGTCGATGGTGGCCGTCTGCTCGCCGTTCTCGGGGTCGCGCTACGCCACCTGGCTCGTGCTGCCCGCCCTCCGGGCCTTCTCGCCCCGGGACGCGACGACGATGCTGCTCGCCCGCGACGAATCAGTCAACGGCCGCATCACCTCGGTCTTCGGCGAGTTCGATCCGCACATCCCCGAGGGCAGCCAACTGCCCGGCGCCGTGAACGTCCGCCTCCACGCGGGCGGGCACTTCCGGGTGCTGGCCCACCCCCGCACGATCGCGACCGTGCTCGCCGCCGCGGGCGAGCCCGTCGAGCCGGTCAGGCCGGTGTGAGCAGTTCGCGCGCGAGCACGTCCGCGACGGCCAGCACCTTGTAGCCCTCGCTCTCGAAGAACACCGTCATGCGGTCGGCGTCCGTGCTCATCACGGTGCCCTCGCCCCAGGTCGCGTGCACGACGCGGGCGTCGGGCGCGAACGCAGGAGGCGCGGTGTCCGTGACGCCGTCCTGCCCGCCTTCGCGCGCCTCCTGGGGTTCCCCGGCCTTCTCGGCGGCCCGGCAGCCGTCGCAGTTGCCGCAGCGTTCGGGCGACTCCTCGCCGAAGTAGCCGAGCAGGAAGTGCCGTCGGCAGCCGGGAGCCTCGGCGAAGGTGCGCATCATCTCGATGCGCGAGCGTTCGACCCGGTCACGCGTCTCGGCGACCCCGCGCGCCGCCTCGGCCGCGCTGCGGGCGTCGAAGCCGTCGACCGGCTCGAACCCCCTCGACGACTCGGACAGCGCACCGCCCTCGAGCAGCAGGTCGATGAGGCGCGAGACCGTCCGGGCGCCGAGGGCCAGCTGGTCGGACACCTCCGATCGCCGGACCGGCCGTCCCGCGGCCGAGAGCGCGGTGAAGACGCCCCGCAGGTCTGCTCGCCCGGGCAGGCCCGATGCGAAGAACGACCGCAGGGAGAGGTCCTCGGGCCGGTAGTGCAGGGTCGCGGTGGCGGGGTCGCCGTCCCGCCCGGCCCGACCGATCTCCTGGTAGTACGAGTCGAGCGAGTCGGGCACGTCGGCGTGCACGACGAACCGGACGTCGGGCTTGTCGATGCCCATGCCGAACGCGCTCGTCGCCACGACCACGTCGACCTCGCCCGCGTGGAACCGCTCGTGCAGCTCACCCCGCTCGGCCGACCGCTGGCCGCCGTGGTAGCCGACGACGGTGCGGTCGGGGCAGCGCTCGGCGATCGCGGCGGCGTAGTCCTCGGTCGCCTTGCGGGTGGCGACGTAGACGATGCCGGGGGTCGTCGAGGCGGCCACCTGCTCGACCACGGCGCGGGCCTTCTCGTCGTCGTCCTCGTGCCGCACGACCTCGAGGGAGAGGTTCGGCCGGTCGAAGCCGTGGCTCAGCACGAGCGGGTCGTCGAGGCGCAGGCGCTCGACGATCTCGTCGCGCACCGGGCCCGACCCGGTCGCCGTCAACGCCAGCACGGTCGGGCCGCCCAGGCGCTCGACGACCTCGCCGAGGTGCAGGTAGTCGGGCCGGAAGTCGTGCCCCCACGACGACACGCAGTGCGCCTCGTCGACGACGACGAGGGCGACCCCGGCGTCGCGCAGGCGGTCGACGGTCTCGTCCCGGGCGAGCTGCTCGGGGGCGAGGAACACGTACGTGACCTCTCCGGCGGCGAGGCGCTCCCAGCCCTCGTCGTTCTCGGCGTCGGTGTGGCCCGAGTTGATCGCGACGGCGGGCGGGGCGTCGGGGCGTCCGACGAGTCCCGCGACCTGGTCCGCCTGCAACGCGATGAGGGGCGAGACGACGACCGTCGGCCCGTCGAGCACGGCACCGGCCACCTGGTAGATCGCCGATTTGCCGAAGCCGGTGGGCATGACCGCGAGGGTGTCCCGGCCGGCGACCACCGCCTCCAGGGCCTCGAGCTGGGCGGGGTGCAGGTCGGTCCAACCGAAGAGGTCGGCGGCCGCACGGGTGATGTCGTCGGTGCGAGCGGTGCTCGTGCGGTCGGTGCTCGTGCGGGTGCGTGCGGGGCGCGTCGTCGTGCTCATGTGGTCCTCGTTCCGGTGGGGCAAAGGTCCATCCCAGACACGTGCGGGGCGACACGCGCAGGGCTGCCAGGCGATGCCCGGCCCTGCGTACCCCACCCGCCGCGGGTCGCGCATGGTACCCCTCGGTGGGCCCGTCGTGCCGTCCGTCGCACCTCCCGCGGACCGGCCCTGCGCCGCCCGTCACGAGCGGAGGGGCGGGTCCAGCCTTCGCGGACCCCCGGGGCGTAGCGTCCGGTCCATGAGCGACGAGAAGCAGACCGAACCCGTCATGGACGGGGCCACCGAGGCGACCGACCACGAGAAGCTGAGCGGCCTGATCGAACAGGTCGAGGCCGACCACGGCGACGAGGGCGCGGCCTCGATGGCCGACCACCTCCGCGACCGCATGGACGAGACCGCACAGGCCGACGAGAGCCCGGCAGACGCCGAGGAGTGAGTCCCGGGGCTCCATCGCGAGGTGGAGCCCTCCGGCCCCGGTCGTGACCTAGCGTCGAGGGATGTACTCCAACGGCTTCTCCCTCGTCGGCGTCCTCTACCCCGTCTTCTTCGTGGTGGTGTTCGCCCTGGCCGTCACGCTGGGCGTGCTCCTGATCAGGACCCTGCTCTGGGTGATCCGGGCACTCTCCGCCTACACCCGCGAGCGTGAGCTGCGCCTCGATCTGCTGCTCGCCGGCGACGACCCCGCCGCGCCTCCGACGCCGGGTGGGTCGGCAGGTCCCGTCGTCTGACACCGGGGAGGCGCGGGTCCCGTCGACCCCCTTCACCTCGCGTTACCGATTGGCTACGCTTCTCGGAGGCCCAGACCCCGCCGACCCCGCCACACCCGTCGTCCGATCGTCCGACGGCAGCTGCCGTGGCGCCGGGGGCTCGGCGACCTGAACCCGCCGGGCTCCCACCCGGCAAGGTCCACCTTCTCTCGTGTCGTCCCGACGGCTAGACGCGTTGCTGCCGCGGCACGACGACCCGCTCGAAGACGACCACCCCGGCCGTCGCGATCGGGATCGCCACGAGGGCACCGAGGACGCCGCCGAGCGCCCCTCCCCCGAAGGCCGCCACGATGACGAGGGCGCCGGGCACCGCCACGGCCTTGGACATCACCCGTGGGGTCAGCACGTAGGCCTCGACCTGGGCGTAGACGAGCAGCACGATGCCGACGACGATCGCGGTGACCGGCGAGACGGTGATCGTCGCGGCGATGATGATCGCGTAGGCCACGACCGTGCCGACCACCGGGATCAGTGCGCCCAGGAACGCGAGGGTCGCGAAGAGCACCGGCACCGGTCCGCCGGCGATCGTCAGCACGACGAAGACGAACACGGCGTTGACGGCGGCGAGCGCGACCTGCCCGGCGACGTAGCGGCCGACCGACAGGAAGATCTCGTCCGAGATGCTCATGACGTTCTCGCGGTGGCTGCGGGGCACGGCGCGGCTGAGCGAGCGCAGCATCTGCGGGAGGGTGATCGCGAAGTAGAGGGTGAGGATCGCGACCACGATCACCGCGGTGATGGCGTTGGTGATCCCCTGACCGACGGCGAGCAGGCCTCCGCCGAGGGCGAGCAACTGGTCGGGGTCGAGCAGGTACGAGGTGACGGCGCCGACCGCGTCGTCGACGTCGACGTCGAACCCGACTGTCTCGACGGCCTGCTGCACCCAGGGCTGGCGCGAGAGCTCCTGCAGGGCGGCGGGGGCCGTCTGCACGACGTGCCCGATCTGCTCGATCAGCGCGGGCACCACGGCGGCGACGATGCCCACGACGACCCCGACGACCAACACGACGGCGACGACGACGCCGACCCAGCGCGGGGCGCCGGCGCGCGCGAGGCGTCGGACGACCGGTTCGAAGGCGAGCGCGAGGAAGAACGCGAGGCCGATGTAGACGAGGATCGTCGACAGGGCCATGAGGGCGACGATGATGCCGACGCCGAGTCCCCCGCCGAGCGTCGCGATGAGGCCGAACCGGAAGGCGCCGGGGCGCTGCATCGGGCTGGGGGGTGTGGCGGTCTGCGTGGCCGTACCGGCCGATCGACGCACGAGACGGGCGCGGGGTGACGAGGGCATCCGACCATCCTGACCTGCTCGAGCCGATCCAGGCCACGCCGGTCCCGGTCGGCGGGGGTTCGAGTCGCACGATCGCCCGTCGGGAGGGAACTCCTCCGACCCGTCACGTGCGAAGGCCCGCCCCGACTCTCGTCGGGGCGGGCCTTCCTGCGTCCGGACCGACGCGTGCGGGGTGAGGTCAGGCCCCCTGCACGTTCTCCTTCGACTGCTGGGCGCTGTCCTTCACGTCGCCCGCGGCGCTCGACGCGTCGTCCTTCACGGTCGAGGCGGCGTCCTGCGCCGTGCCCTTGACCGACGCGAACGCCTCCTGGGCCGGTTCCTTCAGGTTCGACGCCACGTCCTGCGCCGCACCCTTGACCGAGTCGAGAGCCGGGCCCGCCGCCTCCTTGGCGTCGGCGACGAGCTCCTTCTCCTTGTCCGTGGCGGGGATCAGCGACGACACGAGCCAGCCGGCCCCGAAGGCGATCAGGCCGACGGCGAGCGGGTTGCCCTTCGCCTTCCGCACGGCCGCCGACGAGGCGTCCGAGACGCTGCCCGCGGCGTCGTGGCCGGCACCCTGGGTGTTCGAGGCCGCGTCGTGCGCCGCGCCCATGACGGACTCCTTGACGCCCGAGAAGCGGCTCTTCACCTTCTCGGTCTGGCGGTGGGCGATGCTCGACGGGTTCACCTTGTCGGCGAGCGCGTCGACGTCGTAGCCGAGGCCGGCGCGGGTGCGCTCGATCTCGGCGCGGATCTCGTCGGGCGTGCGGCTGCTGCCGTTCTGGTCGGTGGTGCTCATGCGGTGCCTCCAGGCGTCACGGTCTCGGGGATCTTCTTGAGGGAGTCGACCGTCTTCGGTGCCCCCTTGATGCTCTTCAGTTCCTTCCGCCCGCGCAGGAACAGCACGAGGGCGACGATCGCGTAGACGACCGCGACGATCAACGACGACCAGCCGAGGCCGATCAGCTCGCCGAGGCCCCACATGGCGGCCAGCGAGACGAACAGCAGGGCGAAGAGGGCGGTGAGCCCGGCCCCGCCGAACATGCCCGCACCCTTGCCGGCCTTCTTGGCCGACTCGGTCAGCTCGGCCTTGGCCAGCTCGACCTCCTGGCGGAACAGCGTCGAGATGTCGCCGGTCACGCCGGTGAGCAGGTCGCCGAGCGACGTCGTCGCGGCCTTCTCCTCCGGTGCGGGCGGCGTCGACCCGGGCTCGCGGACCGGGTCGCTCACGCGCGCGTCCCCGAGGTGTCGGGCCACGTGGTGGGCACGCCGGCGTCCGGCGTCTGCCCGCCGAAGCCGGGGACGTCGCCCTCGGTGACGACGTCGTACTCACCGGCCACGGGACCGACGTCACCGACGAGACGGCTCGACACGGGATCGGACGCAGGAGGCGCGGGCCGGCTCGCCGCGCCTCCTGCCGTCTCGGTCGTGGCGGCGTGCTCGTCCTTGGCCTCGGCCGTCAGCGACTTCACGACGCGTCCGGCGAGCAGGCCCGAGATCGCGGCGATGGCGATGAAGGTGCCGGGTTTGCGGGCGGCGTACGACTTCACGTCGTCGAGCAGGCTGCCCGGGTCGCGACCCTCGAGCCAGCCGGCGACGCCATGGGCGCGACCGGACAGGTTGCGGACGAGCTCGCCCGCGACACCGCTGTCGGCCGAGTCGGCCATCGTGCCGAGCTGCTCGCCGACCTGGCGGAGGCCGGCCGCGGCCTTCTCCTGCTGGGCGCCGGCCTGCTCCTTGAGCTCGCCGGTCGCCTGGCCGAAGAGCTGCTTGGCCTGGCCGGTGGCTTCGGAGGCGACCTTCGAGGCCTGCTCCTTGGCACTGCCCGCGACGTCGGAGGCCGCGGACTTCGCGTCGTCCGCGACGCCGGCCGCCTCGTCCTTCGCGGCACCGGCCTTGGCCTTCGCGGTGTCGGCCGCGCCGGTGCCGGAACCGGCGTCGGCGCCCGAGCCGATGCCGGTTCCGGTGCCGGCGTGGTCGTGCCCGAGGTGCTCCTCGACGACCGGGGCCGCGGTCGCGCTGAAGTCGCTCGCCGTGGCGTGGGGATCGGTGATGTCGGCATACGCCCCGACCTGGTCGCCCAGGTCGGTCACGGCGTCGTCACGGCGCAGGTGGTCGTGCCCGGAGGCGGCGCCACGAAGCGGCTGCCCCTCGGAGGTGGTGTCGTAGACCGGGGTGGACGGATCTCCGTCGTACCGCTTGTCGTCGCTCATGTCGTGCCTCTCGGATCGTCGGCGACCGTCCGGGTGACGGTCGTGATCGGGGTAGGACCTGTCACTCTGTCCCTCTGCCGGGGGGCGGTGACCGCACATGGTGAAAGCGCGACGGGGGGTTGACACGGGCCGGCCGGAAGGGTCGTGATCGGGACGGATCGTGTCGGGGAAACGCGACATGCCGCCCACGTTCGCACGTGAGCGGCATGTCGTGACCTGTCGGGGCCGGAGCCCTGGCTACTAGCTGTCCTTGCCGTCCGAGACCTCGCTGTCGTCGCTCTGCTCGGAGTCGTCGACGAGGCCCTGCTTCGACCCGTCGGCCAGGTCTTCGGTGTACTTCTTGTCGTCCTCGGTGATGTCGGTCGAGCCGTCGGGGATGCCGTTGTCGTTGGTCATGCCCGCACGCTACTCGCCGAGCCCGCCGTCCGGACCGTCAGTGGAACTGGGGAACGATCATCCACAGTCCGAAGAGCACGGCAGCCGTCCCCACGGCGAAACACAGCCCGCCGGCGACCGTCGCCGCCAACGGCCTCGATCGACTCGCGCTCGCGCCGGCGCTCGCGCCAGCGCCCGCGGCGACGACCCCGGACCCGCCGTCGGACTCGACGGCGCCGTCGGCGAACAGACGGATGCCCAGCGCGAACGAGGTGACGATGACGGCGGTGGCGGCGAGTGCGGTCGCGAACACCACCACGAAGGCGCCCCAGTCGACTCCCAAGAACATGGTCACTCCCCTCGTCCGCGGCTCGCGCCGACCTGTTCGGCGGCCGGGGCCTCGTCGCTGTCGTTGACGGTCTCGTGGGTCACGGGGTGCCGCCGGGCGAGGAGGGCGAAGGCGAGTCCGCCGGCCAGGGCGAGCACCGCGACGACCACCAGGCCCGCCGTGCTCGAACTGGCGAGCCAGGCCGAGACCCCTCCGACCAGCGCGGCGGCCGGCAGGGTCACCAGCCAGGCCGAGGCGATCTTGCCCACGACGCCCCAGTGCACCGTGGCGAGCTTCTTGCCCAGCCCTGCCCCGACGATGGACCCCGACGTCACCTGGGTCGTCGACAGGGCGAACCCGAGGTGGGACGAGATCAGGATGGTCGCGGCCGAGCTCGTCTCGGCCGCGAACCCCTGGGGAGCCTGGACGTCGGTGATCCGCTTGCCCACGGTCCGCATGATGCGCCAGCCTCCGAGATAGGTGCCGAGTGCGATGGCGAGGCCGCAGGCGAGGACCACCCAGAGGGGCGGGGCGGTGCCGGCTCCCTGGTAGCCCGCGGCGATCAGGGTCAGCGTGATGACACCCATCGTCTTCTGGGCGTCGTTCGTGCCGTGGGCCAGCGAGACCAGGGAGGCGCTGACCGTCTGACCGTGCCGGAATCCCGCCGTCGACCCCCGCAGGGTGGCCTGCCGGGTGACCCGGTAGGCCGCGTACGTGGCGACGAGCGCGACCACGCCGGCCACGACGGGCGAGATGAGGGCCGGCAGCACGACCTTCGACAGGACCACGCCGAAGTCGACGGCGCCCACGCCGGCACCGATCACCGCCGCACCGATGAGGCCGCCGAAGAGGGCGTGCGACGAGCTGGAGGGCAGCCCGAGGTACCAGGTGGCGAGGTTCCAGATGACGGCACCCACGAGACCCGCGAAGATCATGACCGGTGTCACCTGGACCCCGCCGTCTCCCTCGCGGATGATGCCGTTCGAGACGGTGCTCGCGACCTCGGTCGAGAGGAAGGCGCCCACCAGGTTGAGGACGGCCGAGATGAGGACGGCGACCTTCGGCTTCAGGGCGCCGGTGGCGACCGAGGTCGCCATGGCGTTGGCCGTGTCGTGGAAACCGTTCGTGAAGTCGAAGACCAGCGCGATCACGATCACCAGCACCACGGTGACGAACACGTCCATCGGTACCGCCCTCCGGGACGACCGCCGGTCACCGACCGGTGACCGCGGCACGATCGCCCCGCTGCGACGCTAGGCCTCGTGGACGCGCTCGAAGATGAACGGCGAAGGAATCTTGCACACCATGCAAATCACCCCGTGGGCATCGGACCCGGCCGCCAGGGGCTCGGTCACGGCTCCGAACCATCCCCCCTCCCCCGGCGTCGACCCACTAGAGTCGTCGCGATGACCTCAGGGTCCTAGTGGAGGAATCCGTGTACCCGTCTCCACCTCGCCCCCCGGCGTCCGACGTGCCGTGGATCAGTCGTGGCTGAGGCGAGCGCCGTCCGGACGGCCGCGGTCTCACTCGCTCGTGCCACCGCACCGGGCACCGACCTGTGCGGCCCGTTCCGCGAGACGTTCGGCGTGACCGGCGCCGCGGTCTCCACGCTCGGCGGTCCTCTCGGCACCGGCACGGTGTGCTCGAGCGACCCCGTGTCGGCGCGCCGGGACGAGATCCAGTTCGACCTCGGCGAAGGCCCCTGCTGGCAGGCGCACGGCACGAACCGTCCGGTGGTCGAGCCAGACCTGGCCACCGCCCCTCCGGAGGCGTGGCCCGCCGCCGCCGCCGCCCTGATCGAGGCCGGCGTCGCGAGCGTCGCCGCCTTCCCGCTCTCGTACGGTCGCCTCGACCTCGGCGCCGTCGACCTCTACAGCGACGAACGCCGCGACCTGACCGACGACGAGGTCGACCAGGCGACGACGCTCGCCTGCATCGCGGGGAAGAGCGTCCTCAGCCGGGCGCTCGACGCGCTCGAGGCCGGGGACGACAGCCTCTTCCCGACCATCTTCCCCCGTGAGGTGCACCAGGCCTCGGGCATGGTCATGGTCCAGCTCGGCGTCAGCGTCGACGAAGCCCTCCTCGTCATCCGCGGCCACGCCTGGTCGAGCGGCCGGGGGCTGCGCGAGATCGCCAGTGAGATCGTGCTGCGGCGCCTCGACTTCTCGTGAGGCAGGCGACGGCCGTCGGCGACACGGCCTAGGCTGACGCCCGTGACCGACCGCGACAGAGAGACCCAGCTCCTGCAGACGTTCGTCACGCTCGCGGACTCGCTCGTGACCGGCTTCGACACCATCGACCTGTTGCAGATGCTGGTCGAGCGCACCACGGCCCTCTTCGACGCCGCGGACGCCGGCATCATCCTCGCCGGCTCGACCGGCGAGCTCGAGGTGATCGCCTCGACCAACGAACGCAGCAAGCTCGTCGGACTGCTGCAGCTCCGTGCCGGCGAGGGCCCCTGTGTCGAGTCCTACACGACGGGCTCGGTCGTCTCGGTCCCCGACCTCGGCGAGATCGACGATCGCTGGCCGGTCTTCGCCGACCTCGCGCGCGACTCGGGCTACGGGTCGGTCCACGCGATCCCGCTGCGGCTGCGTGACCAGACGCTGGGTTCGCTCAACCTGTTCCGAGAGACGACAGGCGCCCTCAACGAGGACGACGCGACCGCTGCGCAGGCCCTGGCCGACGTCGCGACCATCAGCATCCTGCAAGAGCGCGCGCTCCGCGAGATCGACTCCACGCGCGACCAGTTGCAGCGCGCCCTCGACAGTCGCATCGTGATCGAGCAGGCCAAGGGCGTGGTGTCCTTCACACAGTCCGTCGACATGGACGAGGCGTTCCAACGCATCCGGAGGCACGCCCGGGCGAACCGCCTCCCGCTGGTCGAGGTCGCGGCCGACATCGTGGCGCGACACCTGACCGTCTGACCGGTGCGCTAGGCGCAGCCCCGCGAGGCGCGTACGGTGGGACCCGGCAGCCCCAGTCCCCGGTCGCCGTCCTCTCGCATCTCGCGGAGGCGGCCCGAGTGGAGGCCCCATGCAGCCCGACCCGATGGAACCGATGCCCCGCACCCCGCTCGACGAGACAGCCCCCGACCAACCACCCGGGTGGCCGTCACTCGACACCGACGACCACCTCGAGGACGACCCGGGGCTCTGACCTCGGCCCTGCCGTCGTGAGATGTCAGGCCGCCGTGCGTGACCGCCGCGATCGGGCCAGCACGAACGGCAACTGCGTCTCGTCCACGACGGGCACCCCGTACCGGAGGGCCTTCCGCACCTTGCCCGACGGGCACGCGACGTCCGCCGCGACGACCAACGACGTCTCGGTCGTGACCGCCGGCCAGACCACGAGCCCGGCCCGCTCGAGCGTCCGCGCGAGGGCGTCCCGCCCCTGGCTGAGCGAACCGGTGAGCGCGACGTGCGCGCCGGGGGCCAACGGACCCACGTCGGGGCGGGCGAGGGTCGGCGTACGGGGCGCGGACGGGGCCCCGAGCGACTCGTCGAGGCCCTCGATGACCTCGAACTCGTCGAGCTCGTCGTCGTCCGCCGGCCGGGGCGCGCGCTCGAGCACCGACGGCACCAGGGCCGCGTCTCGTCGGTGCGGGGCGATGCCGAGCATCTCGGCCACCGCGTCCACCTGCCGCCGCTCGTCGTCCGAGAGCACGTCGTGCGCCCAGACGGTCGAGACGAGCGAGGCGAAGTAGCGGTCGTGCAGCACGGCCCGCGTCGACCCGTCGAGGCCGAGCTCCGCGGCCAGGGTCGTCAAGTTGCCCTCTTCGGCCGTCGACAGGTACCCGTGGGACAGGGCCTTGTCGAGCATGGCCGCGTACTGGTCCTGCCGACGACCGAGGTCGAGCCGGGGCAGCAGTTCGGTCGCCCGCTCGAGGAACCTCGGCTCGACGGGCGCCGGCTCGACGGACAGGCCGTACACGTCGCGGTCCAGGTCGAGCCCCACGGGGCCCGTCAGGTGCGTGCTGCCGGTCGGACTCGCCGGGGGCACCGCCGCGGGAGCGCTCGGCGTCACGGCGCCGGACGCCGAGAGGACCGAGCCCGCCGAGGGGACCGGGGCGAACTCGGGCACCCGGGCGACGCGGCGCCGGGACCGCCAGGCCGCGCGGCCGGGACCGTGGCCTCCGTCGTCGGCGCCGCCCGCGCCTCCTGCGTACCGGGGGTGAGGGGTGGACCGCGGGGTCTCGGCCGTCGGCCACTGCTGCAGGGCGGCGTAGCGGCCCCAGTCCTGCCACCAGGCCGACTGGGCGTCACCCATGCGCAGGTAGGCGGACAGCAGGCGGGCCGTCGCGGTCGCGTCCGCCAAGGACTCGTGGGCGACGGTGAGGTCGACGTCGATGGCCGCGCAGCAGTCGGCGAGCGTCCGTCCGGCACCGGGCAGGTAGGTGGGGGCGAGCTTCATCGTGCAGAGGGCGCCCGCGCCGTCGGGCCCGAGCGGCGAGACCAATCCGAGGCGCGCGAACTCGGCCGCCAGGAACTGCGCCTCGAAGCGG
Organism: Frigoribacterium sp. CFBP 8751; assembly: GCF_014841545.1. NCBI lineage: Bacteria > Bacillati > Actinomycetota > Actinomycetes > Micrococcales > Microbacteriaceae > Frigoribacterium > Frigoribacterium sp. CFBP 8751. Next base: position 152,081 of record NZ_JACYUB010000004.1, on the reverse strand, counting down.
GCGTTGTGCGCGACGACGACCCGCCCGCGCAGGCGGTCGCAGAGCTCGTCGACGACGTGCTCGAACCGGGGTGCCCCGCGCACGTCCGCGCTACGGAGGCCGTGCACGTGGATGGGCCCGAGGTCTCGCGAGGGGTCGACGACGGTCTCGAACGACGCCTCGACCTCACCGTGGGCGTCGAGGTGCACGATGCCGATCTCGATGACCCGGTGGTGTCGCCCGGGCCAGAGACCCGTCGTCTCGACGTCGATGACCGCGTAGCCGCCGTGAACCATGTCATCCCTTTCGTCGGGGCGAGCCTGGCAGGTTGCCCGATGGGCATCCAGCCCGCAATCGGGTGACACCCGTCGTGGGGCGGTGGGGGGACGCGGGGTCCGGAGGCGCGGCTCGGCGCTTCCCGTCGGTCGCGTCGTCCGCCACGATGGAGGGCATGACCGCCGCCCCTGCCTCCGTCACCGCCGCGACCGCCTCCGCCACGGCTCCGGCCGCCTCCGTCACGGCCGTCTGCCGGGTGTCCGCCCTGCTGCCCGACTCGGGCACGATCGGCGTGACCGCGATCGACAAGCGCCCCGTCGACGGGCCCGTGCACGTCCGCCCGCTCGGCCTCCGCGCGGACGTACAGGCCGACCGCAAGCACCACGGCGGTCTCGACCAGGCGGTGTACGTCTTCGCCGACGAGGACGCCGCCCACTTCGCCGAGCTGCTCGGCCGCGAGGTGGCGCCCGGGCTGTTCGGTGAGAACCTGCGGACGTCCGGGGTCGACGTCACCGGCGCCGTGATCGGCGAACGCTGGGCCGTGGGCGAGACCCTCGTGCTCGAGGTCACGAAGCCTCGCGTCCCGTGCGGCACGTTCGCCCGCCGACTCGGCGAGGCCATGTGGGTCAAGCGGTTCTACGCCGAGGGCCGCCCCGGCACCTACCTGCGGGTGGTGAAGGCGGGGCCCGTCCAGGCGGGCGACGGGGTCACCGTACTGTCGCGGCCGTCGCACGGGGTGACGATCGGAGAGGCCTTCACGGGGCTCGAGCCGGACCGGGCCGAGGCCCTGCTCGCAGCCGTCGACGGGCCCGACCGCCTGAGACTCACCGACGAGGTCCGGGGCTTCGCCGAGAAGGCCCTGCGAGGGCGCGTCCCCGCCTGAGCACGGACGGACCCGCTCCACTAGCCTCGACGACGAGGGCCCGGACGGGGCCCGCGCCAGAGGAGGCACCCCATGTTCGAAGCCGAGAACATCCGTGACTGGATCGGCATGCCCGTCGTCGACCCCGACGGCGACAAGGTCGGCTCGCTCGAGAGCATCTACTTCGACACCGCCGCCGACCAGCCTGCCTTCGCCACGGTGACGGCCGGCCTGCTCGGCCGCTCGCGTCTGGTCTTCGTGCCGTTGCAGGGCGCGGTCGTCGCCCCCAAGCACCTCAAGGTGCAGTTCGCCAAGAAGCTCGTCAAGGACGCCCCGTCGATCGAGACCGACGGCGAGCTCGAGGCCGCCCGCGAGCCCGCCGTGTTCGAGCACTACGGCCTCGTGTACCAGACCGGCGCGGCCGGCGAGCGACGCCTCGGCCGCCGCTGACCGCGGCACCACGACATCCCGAGGGGCCCCGCCACATCGGCGGGGCCCTTCGGCGTCCGCGGGGACGATGGTGCGCGCTCGAGTGCAGAACGTGCAAAAATCAGGAGGCGCTGGTCGGTGACCGGCGCCTCCTGCGTCCTGCGCACGCCCCGACGCCGCCGTCACGCGCTCCGGCCTCGTGCCGCCCACGCCCCTCGCCTCGCCTCACGGCCCGTGCCGCTGCCCGAAAGGCTCCCCCATGACCGACGCCTCCGCCGCCCACTCGACCCGCGCCTCCTCGGCGTCCTCCCCGGGGGCCGGCCCCGGCCAGCCCGCCGGCGTGCCGCGTCACGCCTGGTACGCCCTCGTCGCCCTGCTGCTCGGCATGTTCATCGCCCTGCTCGACACCACGATCGTCAACGTCGCCCTGCCGACGATCCGCACGACGCTCGACGCCTCGGAGTCGACCCTGTCGTGGATCATCTCGGGGTACGCCCTCGCCTTCGGCCTCGCACTGATCCCCGCGGGACGCATCGGCGACCGCATCGGCCACAAGTGGGTCTACTTCACGGGCGTGCTGCTCTTCACCCTCGCGTCGCTCGCCTGTGGCCTCGCCCAGGACGACACCCAGCTCGTCGTGTTCCGCGTCGTTCAAGGCCTGGCGGGCGGCATCTTCGTGCCCGCCGTCACCGCGTTCATCCAGTTGCTGTTCCCCGGTCGTTCGCGCGGCAAGGCCTTCGCCATCATGGGCGCCGTCATCGGCGTCTCGTCGGCGCTCGGCCCGATCATCGGCGGCCTGATCATCCAGGCGTTCGGCGACGAGAACGGCTGGCGTCTCGTCTTCTACGTCAACCTGCCGTTCGGCATCATCACCCTGATCGCCGCCGCCGTCCTGCTGCCCAAGCGCGACGAGTCGGTGCCCCGGCCCGACCGCGGGCTCGACTGGATCGGCCTCGTCCTGGTCTCGGGCGCCTTCGTCGCCCTGCTCGTCCCGCTGATCCAGGGGCAGGACGAGGGCTGGCCGCTCTGGACCTACCTGACCATCGCCGCCGGCGTCGTGCTGCTCGCCCTGTTCGGGCTGTGGGAGGTCGCGTACACCAAACGCGGCAAGACCCCGCTCGTGCCGCCGAAGCTGTTCGCGCACCCGTCGTTCACCGGCGGCGTCGTGCTCGCGCTCGTCTACTTCGCAGCCTTCACCAGCATCTTCTTCACGATCTCGCTGCTCTGGCAGTCGGGGCTCGGCCACAGCGCGCTGGCCTCGGGCGCCGTGGCGATCCCGTTCGCGGTCGGCAGCATCATCAGCTCGTCGCAGAGCAACCGCATCGCCGCCCGGCTCGGGCGCGGCGTGTTGATCCTCGGTACGGCACTCGTCACGATCGGCCTCACCTGGATGTGGCTCGTGCTCGTCACGGTCGACGCCTCCGACCTGACCAACTGGATGCTGCTGGTGCCGCTGCTGCTCGCCGGCCTCGGCAACGGCTTCTTCATCGCGCCGAACGTGCAGTTCATCGTGGCCACGGTCGACCGGCAGGACGCCGGCTCGGCCAGCGCCGTCATCTCGGCCATCCAGCGCATCGGCTCGGCCGTCGGCATCGCGATCATCGGCAGCGTGCTCTTCGGGACGCTGACCATCTCGGGCCGGACGCCGGCCGACGTCGCCACCGGCTTCACGGACGCGGCGGCGCACGCGATGCTCGTCAGCGCGATCTTCGCCCTGGCGTCGTTCGTGCTGGTGTTCGCCCTGCCGCGCCGCGTCCCGCAGCAGCGCGGCTAGCCCCCTCGGGGCGCTGCCCACGAACGGGTGGGGCCGGGATGCGAACCCGGCCTCCTCGTTCGGGCGGCACCAAGAAACGTGAGGCACACTGCAACGATGCCCTCAGCCCTGCCGACCACAGAGCCGACCGTCCGCCCCGTCTCGACCACCCGTCGAGACCGGGTGCTGCCGCTCGACGGCCTGCGCACGCTGGCCATCGCCCTCGTCGTGCTCTACCACCTGCACGTGCCGGGCTTCGGCAGCGGGTTCGTGGGCGTCAACGTCTTCTTCGTGCTGTCGGGCTACCTGATCACCACGTTGCTGCTGCGCGAGCACGCGTCGACGGGACGCATCCGGCTCGGCAGGTTCTGGGTCCGCCGCCTGCTGCGGCTCTACCCGACGCTGCTCGCCGTCGTCGTGGTCGGCGTCTCGCTGTGGTGGCTCGTCGGCGACTACCAGGGGTCGACGCTCGGCCCCGTCGGGGCCGCCGTGATCGCCTTGACCTACTCGGGCAACATCGCCCGGGCCTTCTTCGACACCTCGCAGGGCGTCTTCGCCCCGATGTGGAGCCTGTCGATGGAGGAGCAGTTCTACCTCGTCTGGCCGCCGGTGCTCGTGCTGCTGCTCGCCGTCGCGGTCAAGCGCAAGGCCCTCGTCGCCGGCCTGTCGGTCGTCGTCGTCGCCTCGGCCGTCGCGACCTGGTTCCTCTACGACCGCCCGTCCGGCAGCGCGACCCCCGACATCTACTTCAGCCCCGTCCTCAACGTCGCCCCCCTCTTGATGGGCTGCGCGCTGGCGATCGTCCTGCGATCGGACCGCGTGCGGGCCGCCCTGGCCGGCCACTGGGGCGCGCTGGCCACCTGGCTCGGGCTCGGCGGGGTCGTCGGTTCGTTGTTCGTCATCGGATCGGGCTGGCAGCAGAGCGTCCTGACCTTCGCGGTCGCCTTGCCCGCGGTGGGCCTCGCGTCGATGCTCTTGATCGGCGGTCTCGTCACGGCGTCGTCGCCCGTCGCCTGGGTGCTGTCCCTCGCCCCGGTCGCCTGGTTCGGACGAGCCATCTCGTACCCGCTCTACCTCTGGCACGTCGTCTTCATCGCGCTCGTCGAGCCGTACGTGCAGGGTGCTCTCGGCGTCGTCCTCGTGCTCGCCGCGGCGATCGGCACGTCGGTGCTCTCGCACCACTTCGTGGAGAAGCCCGCCCTGAAGCTCAAGGGGCGCTTCGAGCCCCGGGAGCCGCGCCGCGCCTCCTCGTCCGTCGCGCGGGACCGCGAGCTGACGAACGCCTGACGCCGGGCGCCGGGCGCCGGGTGCCTGACGCCAGTCGGGCCCGGGTCAGAGCCAGCCGCGCTCGCGCGCGACGCGGGCCGCGGTGTGCCGAGACGAACTGCCGGTCTTCTGCATGGCCGACGAGAGGTAGTTGCGCACCGTTCCGGAGGCGAGGTGCAGCCGGGCGCTGATCTCTCGGACCGAGAACCCGTCGGTCGTGAGGCGCAGCGTGTCGAGCTCGCGCTCGGTCAGCGGGCAGTCGTCCATCATCGCCGAGGCCGAGATGTCGGCGTCGATGTAGCGGCGGCCGTCGTGCACTTGCACGATCACCCGTTCGAGCTCGTCGGGGTCGACCGACTTCGGCAGGAAGCCCCGTACTCCGGCGCGGAGGGCACGACGGAGCACGCCGGGGCGGCCGTGACGGGTCAGCAGCACGACCGCCTGCTCGGGTCGTCGACCCAGGATCGCGATCGCCGCCTCGATGCCGTCCATGCCGGGCATCTCGAGGTCGAGCAGCACGACGTCGGGCTCGTGGAGCGCGGCGAGGGCCACGGCCTCGGTGCCGTCGGCGGCCTGGGCGACGACCTCGACGGTGTCGCTCAGGTCGAGCAGGGCGGCGATCGATCGACGCAGCAAGGTCTCGTCGTCGGCGAGCAGCACCCGGATCATGCGGACCTCGTGCCGGTCGACGCCCCGCTCGACGCCGCGGGGGCCGCCGCGGGGGCCGCCCCGGCCCGTGTCGCCGTCGGCCGGGGCGCACCCCCGGCTCCTTTCGCTGCTGCCCTCGCCTCGACCCGGAACCGGCCGTTGTCGTGCCGGGTGGTCACCGTGCCTCCGACCGCGGCGAACCGTTCGCCGAGGCGGGCGAGGCCGCTGAGGCCGCGCATCGGTTCGGCCGCGCCGTCGTTGACCACCTGGACGAACTCGAGGCCGAGCACGATGGTGACCCGCTCGGCCTGGGCGTGGCGCAGCAGGTTCGTGGTGGCCTCGCGCACGACGTGACCGAACAGGTCGTCGGCCGGGTGCCCGACGGGAGGGGCACCCGTGACCTCGAGCTCGATGCCCGCCGCGCGGATGAGCTCGGCCGAGTTGGCCAGTTCGCCGGCGAGCGTGAGCGTGCGTTCGCCGTAGGCCAACCGACGGGTCTCGGCGATCGTCTGCACGATCAGCTGCTCGGCCTCGCGGAGGTGCCGTCGCGCGGCGGCCGGGTCGCGGTCCAGGGTCTTGTCGGCCAGCTGCAGCTGCAGGCGACCGACGTGCAGGGCCTGCCCCTGGATGTCGTGCAGGTCGACCGAGAACCGGTACCGCTCGCGCATCACGGCGAGCTCGGACTGGGTCTCGCGGGCCGCGTCGATCTCGAGGTACAGGTCGAACCCGTACCGGTTCAGCCGACAGATCCCGTAGAGCGACAGCAGGCCGATCACGACCGCCGTCGACAGCCCCACGAGCGGTGCGGCCGCGTCGACCTCGACGACCACCACGGGCACGAGCGCGGCGACCACGGCGGCGGCGACCCATCGCCAGGAGGCGAGCGGGGGCGTCGTCGCCAGGTACCCGACGGTGAGGCCGAAGGGGAAGAGCAGCAGGGCGTTCTGCCCGCCGAGCGGGACCGCCAGCCAGACGAGGTACGAGACCACGAGGCCGGCGACCGCCAACGGGACGGGTGGGCGGCGCTCCCAGAAGAACGAGTGGGCCGTGACGAGCGCCCCTGCGACGCCGGAGGCCGCCACCAGCCACCAGGAGGCGCCCTCGGCCAGCAGCGTCACGACGAGGACGAGGGTGGTGAAGACCGCGAGCGCCACGAACGACCACGTGACGTACCGCCGCATGCGCGCGAGCGGGGGCAGGTGACCGCCCGGTCGAGGACGCACGGCCAGCGGGAGGTGGGGCATGAGACCACGCTAACGGAGGCCGCCGACGCACGGAGGTGCCCGATGTCATGACCGAGCATGACCGATGTCACGCGGCACGGATGGCACGCCGGCACTACCCGTCGTCCGCTCGGCGCGAGATCGTCGAGGTCATGACGAACTCCATCGACACCACGCCCCGACCGGCCGTCGCCCCCGGCTCCGCCGAGCGCGGCGACGCCGTCATCTCGACGCACGGCCTCCGCTGTTCGTACGGCTCGTTCACCGCCGTCGACGGCCTCGACCTGACCGTCCACCGCGGCGAGCTGTACGCGCTCCTCGGCACGAACGGTGCCGGCAAGACCACCACGCTCGAGGTGCTCGAAGGGCACCGCACGGCCGACGCGGGCCGGGTCGAGGTGCTCGGCGGCGATCCGACCGACCGGGGGCGCATCCGCCCGCGGATCGGCACGATGCTGCAGGACTCCGGCCTCGCCCCCGAGCTCACCGTGCGCGAGAGCATCCTGCTGTCGGGCGCCGTCTCGGGTCGCGACGACGACGTCGACCGGGTGCTCGGTCTGGTCGGCGTCGACCACAAGGCCCGGGCCCGGGTCGCCCAGCTGTCGGGCGGCGAGCGCCGCCGCGTCGACTTCGCGGCCGCGGTCTGGGGCACCCCCGAGCTCGTCTTCCTCGACGAACCCACCACGGGGCTCGACCCTGCGGCACGTGACGCGCTCTGGGCGGTCGTCGCCGAACTGCGGGAGGCGGGGGTCACCTTCGTCCTGACCACCCACTACCTCGAGGAAGCCGCCGAGAACGCCGACCGCATCGGTCTGATGCACCGGGGGCGCATCCGCCGCGAAGGGACCGTCGCCGACCTCACCGCCGGCAGCACGACCTCCATCCGCTTCGTCGCCCCCGGCCCGCTCGACGGCCTCCCGCTGGAGGTCGCCCGGACCGAGAACGACCTCGTCGTGATCGAGACCGACGACGCCCAGCGCGACCTCGGGGCGTTGCTCGGCTGGGCGGCCGACGCCGATCGCCCGTTGGCCCGTCTCACGGTGCACGAGTCGGGACTCGACGACGTGTTCCGCGACCTCAGCCGTGCCTCCTGAGCGTCGGCCGTCACCGGACTCCGCTCCCCTCCCCCGTCCCCCTCCGAAAGGACATCCCATGACCACCGTGACCCGTCCCTCCCCCACCCGGTCGGCAGGCTCGCGACGTCGTTCCGGCCCGCTCGCCATCGCCCTCGCCGAACTGCGCATGCTCGTGCGCAACCGCACCGTCGCCCTCTGCGCACTGCTGCTGCCCCTCGGCTTCGGGGCCCTCACCTACGCCTTCGACTCGTACGGCACCGCCGGCATGCTCGCCGGCGTGCAGATCATCGGCATGGTGGGCCTCGGCGTCTACGTCACCGCGACGACCACCCTCGCGGCCCGTCGTCAGTCCCTGTACCTGAAGCGCCTGCGCAGCGGGTCCGTCGGCGACGCGGGGATCATCGCCGGGCTCGTGCTGCCCGTCGTGGCGGTCAGCGTCGCGCAACTCGTCATCGTGCTCGGCGTGCTCGCGCTCCGCGAGCCCCCGGTGCACGCCGGGCTGCTGATCGCGGCCGTCCTGATCGCCGAGGCCATGTTCGCCGGCTTCGCCCTGGCCACGGCCGGGTTCAGCACCTCGCCCGAGCACGCCCAGTACACGACCATGCCGCTCTACCTGATCACGCTCGGGGTGGCGATCTGGTGGACGATCACGGGCGCCGACGACCTGCTCTGGCTCAAACGCATCCTGCCCGGCGGCGGGCTCATGGAACTGATCACCTTGGCCTGGAACGGCGGTGACCTGTCGCTCGTGTCCGTGCTGTTGGCCCCGACACTGGTCTGGGCGGCCCTCGGCGCCCTCGCGGCCACGAAGGCCTTCCGCTGGGAGCCCCGCCGCTGATCGGCCCGGCCCCGACCCCGGCCCGGGGCCGACGCGGCCTCGTCAGGGCCGACGCGGCCTCGTCAGGGCCGACGCGGCCGGGCGACGGCGGGCACGCCCACCGCGACCGACCCGGCCGGGACGTCCTTGGTCACGACCGCGTTGGCCCCGACGACGCTGCCGCTGCCCACGGTGACGCCGCCGAGCACGGCGGCCCCGGCACCGATCATCACGCCGTCACCGACGGTGGGGTGCCGGCGGCCGAGCGCGCCTCCGCGTCCCTTGCCCCCGAGGGTCACGCCGTGGAAGATCGTGCAGTCGTCACCGACCACCGCCGTCTCGCCGATCACGACGCCCATGCCGTGGTCGATGAACAGGCGGGCTCCGAGGCGGGCCCCGGGGTGGATCTCGACGCCGGTCAGCGATCGGACCGCCTGCGACAGCAGGCGCGCGGCGAACCGCGACCCGAGGAGGCGCGGTGCCGGCCCCGCACGCCACAGTCGCGAGGTCACGCGGTGCGCCCACACCGCGTGCAGGCCCGAGTAGACCAGCGCGGTCTCGACGCGTCCTCGGGCAGCCGGGTCGCGCCTCCGGACGGTGTCGAGGTCTTCGCGGAGGCGGGCGACCAACCGCACCCTAGGCGTCCGCGAGGTCCTGGAACAGCACGGTCGACAGGTAGCGCTCTCCGGTGTCGCAGACGATCGCGACGATGCGCTTGCCGGCGTTATCGGGCCGTTTCGCGATCTCGAGCGCGGCGTGGATGATCGCGCCGGACGAGATGCCCGAGAGGATGCCCTCCTTCGTGGCGAGGTCGCGCGCGACGCGCAGGGCGTCGTCGAGCTGGACGGGGAAGACCTCGTCGATCTGCGACCGGTCGAGCACCTCGGGCACGAAGTTCGCGCCGATGCCCTGGATCTTGTGCGGCCCGGCCTTGCCCTCGCTCAGCAGGGGCGAGTCGGCGGGCTCGACGGCGACGACCTTCACGCCGGGGACCTTCTCGTGCAGCACCTGACCCACGCCCGTGATCGTGCCGCCGGTGCCGACGCCCGCGACGAAGAAGTCGATCTTCCCGTCGGTGTCGCGCAGGATCTCGGGTGCGGTCGTGCGGCGGTGGATCTCGGCGTTGGCCTGCGTCTCGAACTGCTGCGCCCAGATCGCGTTCTCGGTCTCGGCCGCGATCTGCTTCGCTCGCTCGACGGCGCCCTTCATGCCCTCGGGGCCGGGGGTCAGGACGATCTTCGCGCCGTAGGCCTTCATGACGGTGCGTCGTTCGACGCTCATCGTCTCGGGCATCGTGACGATCACCCGGTAGCCGCGGGCGGCACCGACGAGGGCCAACGAGATGCCGGTGTTGCCGCTCGACCCCTCGACGATCGTCCCGCCGGGCCCCAGGTCGCCGGACGCCTCGGCCGCGTCGACGATGGCGACGCCGAGGCGGTCCTTGACGCTGGCACCCGGGTTGTAGAACTCGAGCTTGGCCAGCACCTCGGCCCCGCCCTCGGCGGGCAGCGAGTTGAGCTTGACGAGCGGGGTGTTGCCGAAGGCCGAGGTGATGTCGGCGTGGATTCCGGGCATGCGCGGGTCTCTTCCGTGAACGGGGTCTGTGCGGACGAATCGATGCTCATCTTAGGCAGCCGCCCTGCGCCGTCTCCCTGTGTGTCCCCGGGCGACGTGCGTCCCCCGCCGCCACCCCGCCACGATATGAGCAGGCCGCCATGATGTGGTCACAGCACCATGCCTAAACCTGGCGGTGTGGCCACATCCTGGCGTTCTGCCGTGGTCTGAGCTCGACGTCGAGGTCACGGAGAATCCTGGCGAGCGGAAGGCGCAGCGCGACGTCCTCGGCGTCGCATCGACCGATCGCCGAGATTCCACCAGATCGCACGAGACGCCGTTCACGAGCCTTCTCGGCCTTCACCACGGCAGACGGCACCTGGCCCGCACGCATCGCAGCATCGTCGTACTTGGCCTTGCCGTCGAATTCGAGCGCCGCGTCACCGATCACGAAGTCACATCGTCCGGCCAGCCCCTCGTCGTCGAAGAACTCGACCTGCATGGCGGGCTCAGGAGCGCCGAGCTCGAGCAGCGCCAGGCGACAGAGGGATTCGCCGCCGTTCTCCGCCCACGGAGTGGCGAACGCCATGACCCCACGCGCCGTCGACAGCCCCCGCGTGCCGGGTTCGCGGTCAAGCCGCTCGAACAGCAGCCGGCGCATTCCGTCGGCCGCGGCGTCCACGAGCGACCGGTGACCAGCGGACCGACGCGGATCGCGTCGGTCCGACGCCTCGAAACACCCCGTCCGAGCCGCGGCGCGGCGAAGGACGGCGTCGACACAGAGCACCCCGTCGGCGAAGGACGCAGTCCTCGACCTGTCGACGGCAGTCCGCCCCTCGCTCGTCACGAGGAGCCCGTCGATCTCGACCGTGTCGTGTGCATCGATCGGCCCCGGGTGGCGAACGACTCGTGCGGTCGCCTGTGTCCGTTCGCGGCCGGGATCGATGACATGCACCGGCCCTCGCGGCCAGTCGACGCTCGGCAGACGGTGGAGGGCGACGGCCGAGCCGTGCGACACGACGACCCGCGGTGACAAGCCGGCCACGACCGCCCGCGTCGTCAAGACGTGTCGTCCACGTCTGTCGAGACGCGCCCAGTCGGCGGCTTCCACGTAGGCCCCAGGGTGCACCCGATGCAGCAGGCCCCGTCTCGCGTCACGCCTCAGAGCGGTGCCGTGCCTGCTCTGGGAACCGTAGGTTGCGGAGAAGACGAGGGGTGGAAGCGCAGTGGTCACACCCCCACCCTGTCCGCGCCCACCGTCCTCGAGGCCCGACCAGCGCCTCCCTGTGGACAGGGTTCACGTCGTCACCCCCGTGCACGAGGCACGTTCGGTCGGAAAACACCGTGAGATGGTCACAGCACCAGGACTAATCGCGGTGCTGTGACCATCTCGTGGCGGGGTGGCCGGCCCTGCGAGGCGGCAGCGGCGGCGGCGGCAGCAGCGCGGGAGGCGCGGCGCCGGACTACGCGCCCGTCACCTTCCCGGGGTTGAACACGCGTCCCGGGTCGGCCGAGTCGAACAGCCCCTGCATGACGGCGACGCCCTCGGGCGAGACGTCCTGCGCGAGCCACGGCTGGTGCTCGAGCCCCACGCCGTGGTGGTGCGAGACGGTCGCCCCGGTGTCGATGAACGCCTGCTGGATGGCGTGCTTGACCACGTCGTACTCGGCCTCGGCGTCGTCACCGTGCTCGAAGGCGAAGGTGAAGTACAGGCACGCGCCCGAGTGGTACGAGTGCGACAGGTGGCCCATGATCCAGCCCTGCTTGCCGATGCTGTCGAACGCCTGGTTCGCCGCGGCGTAGACGCGCGACGACACGAGGCGCAGCTTCGACCAGGGGGCGGCGGTCTCGGAGACGTCCGCCGCGCCTCCGTGGTCCATGAAGAAGTCGCGCAGGTAGGGCGTGTCGAACTTCTTCTGGTCGTAGAGCTTGCCCGGCCCCTTGCCGACGCTCATGCCCTTGTTCGCCTTGACGATCTTGGCGACGGCCTTCTGGGTGTGGGCGACGTGCTCGGGGCTGCCCTCGTAGCCGATGAACGACAGGCACATGGCGTCGACGTCCCAGCCCTTGGCCTTCAGGATGGTCGGCAACAGGTCGGTGACCTTCTGCGAGATGCCCTTGCCCGGCTTCGACGTGGCGAACGAGAAGGCGGTCTCGTGGGCGTCGCTGACGCGGGTGACCGACGGGCTCACGTCGCTCTCGGCGATGGCCTGCATGGCGGCGAGGCCGTCGTGCCACGACGGGAACAGGTAGGCGAGGATCTCACGCTTCTCGGGCAGCCGGTGCACCTGGGCGGTGACCTCGGTGATAACGCCGAGACGTCCCTCGCTGCCGATGATCATCTCGCGCAGCGACGGACCCGTCGACGCGCTCGGCACGGCGCGGATCGAGAGCACGCCACCGGGGCGCACGACCCGCAGGCCCTTGGTGATGTCGGCGATGTCGCCGTACTTGTCGCTCTGCATGCCCGACGAGCGGGTGGCGACCCAGCCGCCCATGGTCGAGTGGGTGAAGCTGTCCGGGAAGTGACCGAGGGTCCAACCGCGGGCGTTCAGCTGCTCCTCGAGGTCGGGGCCCTGACCGCCGGCCTGGATGCGCGCCAGCCCACCGTCCTCGTCGATGTCGAGCACCTTGTCGAGGCGGCCCATGTCGAGCGAGACGACCGTGCGCTCTTCGGCGGGCAGGGGCTCGAGGCTGCCGACGATGTTGCTGCCGCCGCCGAACGGGATGAGCACGACGTCGCTGGCGACGGCCAGGTCGACGATCTGCTGGATCTCGTCCTCGTCGGCCGGGTACACGACGACGTCGGGCACGCGGTCGAGACGCCCCGCGCGGATGCGGATCAGGTCGCGGATGCTCTTGCCGTAGGTGTGGACGACCCGGTCGTGGTCGTCGGTGACGACCTGGCCGTCGCCCACGATCTGGACGAGCGAGTCGAGCACCTCGGCACCGGCCCGCGAGGCGGGGACGTCGAGGTCGTCGAACGAGAGGCCGGTGTCGTGACCCTGCGACAGCTCGACGCCCACGATCTTCTTGACGAAGGGGGCGAAGGCGGGCTTGTCGTCGTGGTGGAAGGCGACGCCCTCGACGCCCCAGCCCCACCACTTCATGTGCTTGACGCCGTCGACGGCGGCACTCTTCTTCTGCTGGACGTCGGTCACGGGCGTTCTCCTTCGTGCGGGTCTGACGGGCCCAGGATGCGGGCGGTGTTGGCGTCCTTCAGACGCAGGATCTCGGTGCGCACGCGCGTCGAGAAGTCGGTGACGGACTCGCCGTCGTGGGGCCGCATCGGGTCGCCGAACGCGACGCCGACGGGAAGTCGACCGGGCCGGGGCCAACTGCGCCCTCGGGGCTGGGCGATGTTCGCGCCGATCAGGGCGAGGGGCACGACCGGCACGCCGCAGGCGGACGCGAGCGCGGCGGCACCGGGCTTGAAGGCGGCGACCGTGCCGTCCTTCGAGCGGGTGCCCTCGGGGAACACCAGCACGGGGTAGCCGCGCTGGAGCAGGGAGCGCGCGCTGACGGTGGGCTGCCCCTGGCGCCCGCGGGCGGCCGCCTTCGCCGCGGCACGCCGGCGGGCCGAGCTCTGCGGCGTCGACCCGGCGGACGCACCGGACGAGGAGGCGCGGGTCGCGTCGACCGCGGAGGCCGGCGTCCCCGAGCCCCGCTGCACCGGGAACGCGTTGAAGAACAGTTCGGTCAGCTGACGCCGCCAGGGCACGTCGAAGAAGTAGTCGGCCGCGGCGCCCGTGGCCAGGTAGCGCGCGAGCTTGCGGGGCAGGGCACCGAGGATGAGCGGGGCGTCCAGGTGGCTCGAGTGGTTCGCGACGACGATGAAGCCCCCGGTGAGGCCCTCGACCCGGTCGCGGTCGATGACCGTCACGTCGGTGATCGACCAGATCGTGGGCTTGAGCACCATGCGCTGCGCGACGTAGCGGGCCATCGCGTGTCGCCGCGAGCTGAAGCGGTCGCGGACGTCGCTCGCGACGTCACCCGCACGCTGGGCGACGTCCCCGGCTCGCTGGGCGACGTCGGCCCTGACGTCGTCGACCCGCTGGGCCACGGCGTCGAGGCGCGCGTGGTCGCGGCGGCGTTCTCCGTCGTCCTTCACGCTCACTGCCCCACCGGCTTGCGGCGGCTCGACGAGATCGCGCCGGACGCGGCCCGGACGGCGCCCTTGGGAGCGTGCCGGACCAATCCCATCAGCACCTTGTACCGAAGCGTGGGCATGGAGATCACCTTGCCTTTGTCGACGTCGCGCAGACAGGCGACGACGAGTTGTTCGGTGCTGAGCCACAGGGCGTTGGGTATGGACGACGACTTTATGCCGGCCCGCTGATGGAACTCCGTCCGCACCCAGCCCGGCAGCAGGGCCGTGACGCCCACCCCGGTGCCCTTGAGCTCGACCGAGAGACCTTCGCTGTACGAGGTCACCCACGCCTTGATCGCCGAGTAGCTGCCCATGGCCATCAGCCCCGCGGTGCTCGACACGTTGACGATGCGACCCCGGCCGCGCTCGCGCATGGACCTCGCCGCCGCACCCGAGAGGACGAGCACGGCCCGGCACATGACCTCGAACGCGAGGTCGTGTGCAGCGACGTCGGTGGAGGTCAACGGGGTGTGCATGCCGAAACCGGCATTGTTCACCAGCAGGTCGACGGGGCGGGTCGGATCGGCCAGCCGCTCGGCCACCCGGTCGACGTCACCACGGTCGCCGAGGTCGGCCGCGAGCACCTCGACGTCACGGCCCAGCGCGCGCAGAGCGGTCGCCGTCTCGTCGAGTCGGGTGAGGTCACGCGCGACCAGGACGATGTCCCAGCCGCGCATGGAGAGTTGGCGGGCGAATTCGGCTCCGATGCCGGACGTGCCCCCGGTGACGAGCGCTACAGCCATGCCGCTTACGATACGGTGCTGAGAGCAGACTGCGCGCATCGAGACACGTTCGAGGCCCTTCTCGCCTCGTCCACTTCTGCCCCGGAGGACCCCCTGTCATGACGACCAGAGATGCCCCGCGCGCCGACCCCGACTTCGACATCCGCAAGTTCACCAAGACGGCCCAGGGGAACTGGCGTCCCGACCTCGACCTGTCCGGCTTCGCCGACGCACCCCTCGGCCCCGAAGCCCTGCGCCTCGTCCGTCACCTCGGCCGTCTCGAGAGCGCCACGATGGAGAACCTGCGCAACCTGCTGGTCACGGCCACCCACAAGGACACGAGGGTCACCGCGTTCCTCGTGACGTGGGCGTTCGAGAAGTTCTGGCTGGCCGACGCCCTCGACGCCGTCCTCGAGGCCCACGGCGAGCCCCGCAACCGCGACGTGCCCGAGGGCCCGAAGCGGCACGCCGCCTCCGAGGCCGTCGAGCGCCGTGGCCCGATCACCCGGGCCCTGCAGGCCATCACCGTCGGGTCCCCCATCGTCGCCGTGCACACGACGACGGGGGCCGTCGACGAGTGGGTGCTCCGAGAGGCATACGACCGCCTCGACGAGCTCGCGGGACACCCCACGCTGACCACCGTGATCGACCGTGCGAGGGTCGTGAAGGGCCGTCACGAGCAGTTCTTCTCGAGCGAGGCCGACTGGCGACTGCGCGACTCGCGCCGCTCGGTGAAGATGACCCGTGCCTCCTTGCTGACGGCCGTCTGGCCGATCGGCGCCGTCGAGCGCGCCGACTCCGAGCGCACGTTCTTCGACGCCACCGTGTTCGGCGGGGCCGAGGGCCATCTGCGTGCCGACCGCGTGGGCTCGCAGGTCGCCGACCTGCCGGGCCTGGACGCCTCCGTCGGGGCGACCGTGACCAGAAAGCTGACCGCATGAGCTCCGTCCCCGGCCTCGCGCTGCCCGACCAGACCCCGGGTGCCACCCGCGTCGACCTCGGCGGATCGCACGTCCTGCTGACCGGCGGCACCGGCTTCGTCGGTCAGGCGATCCTCGAGCGTCTGCTCTCGTCGCACCCCGGCACGACGGTCACGCTCCTCATCCGTCCGAAGGCCGGCACGTCGGCCGAGGGGCGTCTGCGGCACCTGCTGAAGAAGCCGGTCTTCGCCTCGTGGCGCGAGGCCGTCGGGGCCGAGGGCGTCGAGAAGGCCCTCACCGAGCGGCTCCGGGTGATCGAGAGCGGTCTCGGCGACCTGCCCGACCTGCCCGACGACCTCGACGTCGTCATCCACAGCGCGTCCACGGTGTCGTTCGACCCGCCGATCGACCAGGCCTTCGAGACCAACGTCGGCGGAGCGGTCGGGCTGTACGAGGCCCTACAGAAGACGGGCACCGACCCGCACGTCGTGCACGTGTCGACGGCCTACGTCGGCGGCATCCGCAAGGGCGTGTTCCCCGAGGCGTCGCTCGGCCACACCGTCGACTGGCGCGTCGAGCGCGCCGCCGCGGCCGACGCCCGCGCCCGCGTCGAGGCCGCCTCGCGGCAGCCCGAGACGCTGCGCACCTTCCTCGCCCAGGGTCGTGCGGCACACGGCAAGACCGGTCCGCAGGCGGTCGCCGCGGCCGCCGAGGAGGCGCGGGTCGCGTGGGTCAAGGCCCGTCTCGTCGACTACGGGCGCACCCGGGCCGAGACGCTCGGCTGGACCGACGTCTACACCCTGACCAAGGCCTTCGCGGAACGCGCCGCCGAAGAACTCTGGGCCGAGGCCGGGCACCGCCTGTCGGTGGTCCGACCGGCGATCGTCGAGAGCGCCCACCGGCACCCCTACCCCGGCTGGATCGACGGCTTCAAGGTCGCCGACCCGCTGATCATGTCGTACGCCCGCGGACTGCTGCCCGAGTTCCCCGGGGTGCCCGACAGCGTGCTCGACGTGATCCCGGTCGACTACGTCGTCAACGTCATCCTGGCGGTCGCCGCGAACCCGGTCGAGGCCGGCAGCCCCCAGTACTTCCACGCCAGTTCGGGCGGCAGCAACCCGTTCTCGATCCTGCGCATGTTCGAGAACCTCAAGGCGTTCTTCACGGCGAACCCGCTCCCCCGCGACGAGCACTCGTCGATCGAGGCGCCGCACTGGAACTTCCCGGGCGTGCGCAAGGTCGAGGGCGCCATCCGCACCGCGAACCGCGTCAACGACGTCCGCGAGGCCGTGCTCACGCGACTGCCGAGCACGCTACGCACCCGCACGGCGCTGGCCGGGGTGCAGACCCGTCGGGCCGACCTCGAGTCGCTCCAGAGCCTGACCGACCTCTACCGCCACTACGTGCAGTCCGAGATCATCTTCGACGACCGCCGCACGCGGGCCCTGCACGCCGGTCTCCCGGCGGGCTCCCCCGCCGACATCGGCTTCGACGTCACCGACGTCGACTGGGAGGCCTACTTCCAAGAGGTGCACTTCCCGTCGATCACCTCGATGACCCGGGCGTTCTCGGTGCGACCCGCCGCGTCGGCCGCCGTCGCCGACACGCGGGCCCTGCCGCGACGCGGCGACGTCGTCGCCGTGTTCGACCTCGAGGGCACGGTGCTCGACAGCAACATCGTGGAGCAGTACCTCTGGGTGCGCTCGGCCGGGTTCCGCAAGGCCGCCTGGCCCGGCGAGGTCGCCAGCCTGCTCACCTCGCTGCCGCGGTACCTGCGGGCCGAGGGTCGCGACCGTGGCGAGTTCATCCGCACCTTCTCGCGGCGGTACGAGGGCATGCCCGTCGCGCGGCTCTCGGGCGTCGTGCGGTCGCGCGGCTACGCCGACACGGTCCTGCGCCACACCCTCCCCGACGCGCTCGCCCGCCTCGCCGAGCACCGAGCCGCCGGGCACCGCACCGTGCTGGTCACGGGCTCGATCGACACCCTGACGACTCCCCTGGCGCACCTCTTCGACGACGTCGTCGCCAGCACGATGCACCAACGCAGCGGCGTCTACACCGGCTACCTCGCACAGCCCCCGCTGGTCGACGAGGCCCGCGCCGCCTGGCTGCGCCAGTACGCCCAGGCGAACGACATCGATCTCTCGGGGTCGTACGGTTATGGTGACTCGTTCGCCGACCTCGCCTGGCTCGAGATGGTCGGGCACCCGAACGCGGTCAACCCCGACAGCAATCTGGCACGTGAGGCGCTCCGAAGAAGATGGAGCATCCGCGATTGGACTCGCAGCGGCCCCCACGGCAGAAGCGGCACCAGCACCACGAGCGGCACCAGCAGCACCACAGCGAAAGGAGACGGAGGCAGGGTCTGAACCCGCGCCTCCTGACATCACATGGCCTTCGACATCGACAAGTTCGCCGCGACCTCCGAACGACTGAGCTGGGACGACCTCGACCTCGACCACTTCCGCAAGAACCCGCTGTCGGCGGACTCGCTGCGGACGCTGCGCTACATGGCCGACGTCGAGTACCACACGGTCTGCTACACCCGTGACCTGCTCACGACTCCTTCTCACAAAGAGAACGAGATGACCACGTTCATGACGATGTGGAACCGCGAGGAGTTCTGGCACGGCGAGGCCCTCGCCGCCATCCTCGAGGTGCACGGCATCACGGTCGACTACGACCAGCTGCGGGCCAACCGCCTCAAGCTCGGCTGGCGCGAGCGCCTCGACCCGGTCAAGCAGGGCCTGCTCGGCAAGATCGTCGGCTCCGACTTCGTCGCCGTCCACATGTCGTGGGGCGCCGCCAACGAGTACTCGGCCGTGTCGGCGTACAAGCGCATGGCCGAGCTCGAGCAGGACCCGGTGCTCGCCGAGCTGCTGAAGCGCATCGCCAAGCAAGAGGCCCGCCACGTCGCGTTCTACGTCTCGCAGGCCCGCGAGCGTCTGCTCGCGAGCAAGAAGGCCCAGAAGCTGACGCGCTTCCTGTTGTCGAAGGTCTGGGCCCCCGTCGGCTCGTCGATCATGGAGGTCGACGACGTCAAGTTCGTCTTCGGCCAGCTGATGAGCGGCGAAGACGGCCGCAAGGCCGCCGTCAAGCTCGACCAGAACATCTCGAACCTGCCGGGCATGAGCGGCCTCACGATCTTCCAGAAGGCCCTCGACGGCCTCGGCATCCGCGCGGACTCGGTCGGCGGCTCCTCCGCCGGTTCGGTCGCCACGGCGTGAAGACGAGCCACCTGAGGCACTTCCTCGTCGCCGCCGACGTGCTGCACTTCCCGGTCGCGGCCGACAAGCTCGGCATCTCGCGACAGAAGCTCGAGTCGTCCATCGAGGCGCTCGAGCTCGAGTTCGGTGCGAAGCTGTTCGACCGTGACGTCACGCCCTACCGGTTGACCAAGGCCGGCAAGGCCGCGGTGGTCGTCGCCGAGGACGAACTGGCGAGCCCGTCCACCCCGACGCCGCCACCACCCCCGCCGGCCGGCGGCAAGGCCAAGGCGTCCAAGGGCAAGGGCCGCACTCCCGCGGTCAAGGGCCAGCCCAAGCCGTTCAAGAAGCGCCAGGGCCGCTAGGCCCGGAGCCCGCCACGAGAGGGACCCTGCACCATCGGACCGCGTGGTGCGGTGGTCAGTTCGTGGCGGCGTCGGACTCGACGCCGGCGAACCACTCGGCGTACCGCGTGTTCCGTGCCATGCGGCGGGTCTCGTCGGGTGCGTCGTCGTCCCACCACACCGGGCCGCGTTCGCCCAGCGACGTCTTGGCGGCGTCGACCCGGGCCCGGGCGTCCTCGACGGCGGCAGCGTCGTCGGCGGCCAGCGCCGTCTTCTTCGCGCGCCGCGCCTCCATCAGGTCGTGGACCAAGGAGGCGCGGGTCGCCTCGTCGAGGCGCGGATCGGTCCGGCGCCACAGCCGGCCACGGACCACGAGGTACCGGCCGTCGGGCGTGACCAGGGGTTCGGCGCTCATCCGTCGCGGCGGTGACGCTGCACGAGGGAGTGCAGGAGGGGAAAGCTCCGGGTCACGGTCTGCCAGAGGGTCTCACGGTCGAGGCGATCGTCGTGATGGACGACGAAGTCGCGGTTCTTGGCGGCGAGGGAGAACTCGACCTCGTGGAACCTCGTGCCGTCGTACGCGACCAAGCGTTTGCTCAGGTCACCGGCCCGGTTGGCCAGCGCCTCGAACGCCAACGGAAGCGCGGGGTCGCCGTCGAACGCCTCGCGACCCCGGGACACGAGCTCGGCCGAGGCCGTGAGGGTCGCGTCGAGGTCGGCCAGCCAGCGTTGGGCGCGGTCCGGAGGGGGGATCACACGGGCACCGCTTGCGCCAAGATCTCGCGATCGGTCTCGGGGTCGAGTGCCCGCCGGGACACGACGTCGACCTGACGCTGGAACACGGCTTCCATGTCGAGCTCGAACTGGGCGAAGTCGAAGTAGGTCGCCTCGGCCCCCGGATCGACCAGAAGGTCGATGTCGCTGTCGTCGGTCTCGGTCCCGCGGGCGACCGACCCGAAGACGCTGACGGCGTCGATGTGGCTCAGGCCCGCGAGGCGCCGGACGAGATCGGCACGCGAGGTGATCTCGTCCAGCAGCGAGACGCCCCCTCGACCGGACGGGGGACGCTCGGACATCTCGACGAAACGGCTCCACGGCACGATGACGACCTCGGGGCGGCGGTGCGGCCCCACGGCGACGGCCGGACGGTCGGGGTCGAGCCTGAAGTCCCTCATGAGGCGACTGAAGCCGCTGCGGGCATCAGCCACGGCGAGGACGTCGGCGCCTCGGATGGAGGTCTCCATGGAGACGATGCTAGCGCGGAGCCCCTCAGCGTGTACATCTTTCTGTACATCTGTTCTCAGGCCCGCGCGACGGCCTGCTTCGCGAGCTCGCGCTGCACGCTGAGGGCGAGCTCGCGCAGCATGACGAGGTCGACGCTCTCGACCGTGCGGGGCTCGGGGTCGGCGACGCAGAGCGCACCGATGCGGACGCCGTCGGGGCTCTCGACCGGGTAGCCGGCGTAGAACCGCGCCGGCGCCTCGACGCCGAACCGTTCGTCGGCCCAGGCGTCCTCGACGATGAACGGCTGGCCGCCGGCGACCGTGTGGGCGCAGAACGAGAGCGCCATCGGCAGCTCGCGGTCACCGCCTCCGGCGAGGGCCTTGTTCCAGTGTCGGTCAGCGGTGACGAGGGAGAACGCGGCCCCGCTCGCGCCGAGCAGGGTCCGCGCCCGTTCGACGATGTCGTCGAAGCGTTCCTCGGGATCGGTGTCGAGGAGGCCGAGAGCCCGGATCGCCTCGATGCGGTCGACCTCGGCCTGTGGAGCGTGTCGGCGCGCCCGGGCCACGCCGCCACCGGCGGACATCTGCGCGTCGAGCATGGGCGCGAGCATCTCGGCCTGCGCCTCGCCCCAGCGGGCGTACTTGGCGATCAGCTTGTCCCGGTCGTCGTGGCCCGAGAGCGGCGACGGTGGCATGAGCACGTGCACGCGGGGGTGGGTCGAGCAGACGTCCCGGATGGTCTCGTTCAGCTCGGCCGCGTGTCGGTCGACGAGGCCGCCACCGGCGATGCGGAACACCGTCACCTCGCTGGGCGACTGGACGCCCGTGACGAGCACGGGACTGCTCGCGCCCCCGGTCTCGGTCTCGATGTGCACGAGCAGGTCGACGAACGCACGCCGCCACTTCGTGACGTCGGTCATGGCGAGGGCGTCGTTGATGCCCGTCACCACGACCACGGCGTCGTAGCGCGTGAGGTCACGGTGTCCGAGCACCTGCCGGGCGGACACCGTCCCCATCGAGGGGTCGGCCACGACGTCGACGTCGACCCCGCGCCCCGTCGCCTGCGAGACCGCCCGCGCGAGATGACCCGCGAGCCCCAGGTCGTGGCTGCGGACGCCCCACCCGACGGCGGGCCCGCTGCCGAACAGCAGCACGCGATCGGGGCTGACACCCGGAGCGTGCGTCCGTGCGACTCCCTCGGGCCGGGGCAACCCCAGGCGTCGGTCGAACCAGCGGTTGCGCTGGCGGATCATCCCGCGCACGAGCGGACTGACGAAACGGTTCATGCCGGGTTCCTCCCACAGCGGTGGCCTGATCGACGAGGGCTCCGCGTGGTGAGGGCCGAGCGGTGTCCCTCCATGCTCTCGCCCGGGTACCGGGCGGGCCAGCCCCAGGTCGGGGGGCCGACGGACGAACGCACCCGTCAGGTCGAGTGCGGAGCGTCCGACCGCTGCGGCGGCTGCGCGAGCAGGTCGGCGAGGTCGACCTCGACGAGATCACGGAGGCGCTGGTCGCGTTCGTCGGGATACGCCGGGTCGACCGCCTCGACGGCCGACACCTTCGTGACGATCGCGGCCCCGACGTCGCCCCAGGCCCGGTCGACCGCCGCCGCGACGATGTCGCCCACGAAGTCGTCGTCGGACTGCAGCTCGTCCAGCCGGTCGGCCACGGCCGTGTAGGTCTTCTCCCGGAACCAGAGGGTGTCGTCGTCCCCGCGCCGGTAGTCGTGCTGGTGTCGCGACCGCCCCTTGGCCTTGAGGGCCTTCGCCCGTTCGCCGCCGATCCGTTCGTTCTGCTCGCGTTGTTCCGCCGCGAGGCGACCGAGGATGGTGCGCACGGCCTCGCGGGTGCGCTCGTGGTCGAAGTGCTCGTCGTCGCGCAGGGCACGGATGACGATCGAGTTGGCCACCGAGACGACGGCGGCCGCACGCGAGATGAGGACGCCCTCGGCGACGGCACGCTCGAGGGCGGCGGGATCGGGCGTCGCCGGTTCGGAGGGGACCCCGCGCGTCTTGCCGAACTTCATCGCGCCTCTCTCTCGACCGGGTGGCGCCGGAGCGCCGGGTGACGGACCGACGGTGGCCCGACGTCCCATTAAAGACCCACGGCGGGGTCCGTCGCCCCGGAGCGGGACGACGGACCCCGCCGCGACGGGGACGACGGATCAGGCCGTGGCGGCCAGGGCCGTCGAGGTCTCGCGGACGAAGTCGTCGAGGTCGCCGGGGTCACGCGACGTGACGAGCGTGAAGCCCTGCTCGACGTCGGTCACCACCGAGCGGTCGACCCAGGTGCCGCCGGCGTTGCGGACGTCGGTCTGCAGCGAGGCGTAGGAGGTGAGCTCCTTGCCCCTCACGAGGCCGGCCTCGATGAGTGCCCACGGGCCGTGGCAGATCGCGGCGATCGGCTTGCCCGCCGTGGCGAAGGCCGTGACGAGGTCGACGGCGTCGCTCTCGGTTCGCAGGGTGTCCGCGTTGATGGTGCCGCCGGGCACGAGCAGGAGGTCGTGGTCGGCGGCGTCGACCTCGGCGATGGTCGTGTCGGGACGGACGGTCTGACCCGGGTCCTTGTCGCCGACGAGCGTCTGGATCGGCTCGGTGGAGACGCCGGCGACGACGACGGTGGCGCCCTGCTCGCGCAGCTTCGCGACGGGGACGACGAGCTCGTCCTGCTCGACGCCGTAGTTGGTGACGATCGCGAGAACGCGGCGTCCGGTGAGTTCGGTGCTTGCCATGGTGATGCTCCTCTCGGGGCCGGTCGGGGCCCGGTGTGCGACCCCTCCCGTCTACGCGGGCGGGCTGGGTCGCGGCTGGCCCGGTGTACCCCACCCGCGCCTCCGGACCACGGCCTCGTCGGCTCAGCTGGCCAGCAGCGCCCTGGCGGTCCCCTCGTCGAGGATCAGGTCGGTGACCAGGCCCGCGGCGAGCGCACCGCGGACGCTGACGACCTTGGCCTCGCCGGCGACGACGCAGACGCGACGCGGCGTGCGCCGGATGGTCGCCAGGTCGGGCCCCGTGGCGCGCTGGTTGAGCTCGATGTCGGCCGACGAGCCGTCCTCGCGGAAGAACACGGTCGCGACGTCGCCCACCACGTGGTCGTGGCCGAGGCTGTCGTGGTCGCTCTGCTCGAGGTAGCCACCCGAGTAGACGTGGCTCGGCACGTGCGCCTCGCGCGAGCCGACGCCGAAGACGACGAGGTCCATGGCGCCCTGCAACGAGAGGACGCGCCGGGTGCTGCGCTCCCGCCAGAGGGCGCGCTTGGTCGCCGGGTCGTCGAAGAACGCCGGCACGGGGAACTGCTGGATCAGGGCGCCGTACGCGTGACCGAACCGTCGCAGGATCTCGCTGGCGTACTCGATGCCCGTGGTGCGGGTGTTCGCCGCACCGTTGAGCTGGACGAAGACGGTGTTGTGCGTGGTCTTGGGCACCAGGTACCGGCTGACCGCACTGACGGTGGAGCCCCAGGCGACGCCGACGACCATGTTCGAGTCGACGTACTGGGTGAGCGTTCGTGCAGCCGACAGCGCGACGCGGTCGAGCCGGTCGACGTCGCTCGTCTGGTCGGGCACCGGGACCACGTGCGCGACCACGCCGAAGCGTCGGTGCAGACCCTCTCCCACGGCCGTCGGCTGGTCGAGGGGTGACTTGATCTGGATGTCGACGAGGCCCGTCTCGCGAGCCGACTTCAGGAGGCGCGAGACCGACGAGCGGGACGTCTGCAGTTCGTGCGCGATCGCCTCCATCGTGAGGTCCTGCATGTAGTAGAGATGCGCGGCACGTAGGGCCTCCTGCGTGCGTTCGGACGTGTCGCCAGCGACCAACGGGACCTCCTTGCACGTTCGTGCAGATCCGTTGCACCTTGTGTGCATCGGGACGACGATGAATCTACCGGCCCGCAGGACGAGTCGGTCACCACCACCTGACATCGCATCTCGAAAGAAGCAGTGACCATGTCGAAGAAGACAGACTCGATCCGTCCCAACGTGCAGCGCATCGTCGACCGCCCGACGGCACAGGTGCTCGTCGTCGGCGGTGGCATCAACGGCATCGCGACCTTCCGCGACCTCGCCCTCCAGGGCGTCGACGTCGTGCTGGTCGAACGCGCCGACTACGCGTCGGGGGCGTCCGCCGCGTCGTCGCACATGATCCACGGCGGCATCCGTTACCTCGAGAACGGCGAGTTCCGCCTCGTCCGCGAGAGCGTGGAAGAACGCAACGGCCTGCTCAAGATCGCGCCGCACTACGTCAAACCGCTGCAGACCACGATGCCGATCTTCTCGACGTTCAGCGGCATCATGAACGCGCCGCTGCGCATGCTGACGCACAAGCAGCGCTCCACGAAGGAGCGCGGCGCCCTGCTGATCAAGGTCGGCATGACGATGTACGACTCGTTCTCGCGCGACGGCGGCTCGGTGCCGCGTCACAAGTTCCTCGGGCGCAAGAAGGCCCTCGCCGAGATGCCGCACCTCAACAAGGCACTCAAGTACACGGGCACCTACTACGACGCGTCGGTGCACGAGCCCGAGCGCCTCGCGCTCGATGTGCTGAAGGACGGCCTGGCCGCCGGCGACAACGCCCGGAGCGCCAACTACCTCGAGGCCGTCGGCACCGCCGACGGCGGCGTGACCCTGCGCGACGTCGTCACCGGCACCGAGTTCACGGTGAAGGCCGACGTCGTCATCAACGCCTCGGGCCCCTGGACCGACCTCACCAACAAGGCCTTCGGTGCCGAGTCCCAGTACATGGGCGGCACCAAGGGCTCGCACATCGTCGTCGACAGCCCTGAGCTGCTCGAGGCCACGAACGGTCGCGAGATCTTCTTCGAGAACAACGACGGCCGCATCGTCCTGATCTACCCGCTCAAGGGTCGCGTGCTCATCGGCACGACCGACCTCGAGGCCGACATGGCCGAGCCGGCCGTCTGCACCGAAGAAGAGGTCGACTACTTCTTCGACCTGGTGAAGCACGTCTACCCCGACATCGAGCTCGACCGCGGCCACATCGTCTACCGCTACTCGGGCGTCCGCCCGCTGCCGAAGCACGACGACCTCGCCGCGGGCTTCGTGTCCCGTGACTACCGCATCGTCGAGACCGAGGTCGCCGAGCTGCCCGGCACGACCGTCCTCAGCCTCGTCGGCGGCAAGTGGACCACGTTCCGCGCCCTGTCGGCCCACCTCTCGACCGAGGCGACGACGAAGCTCGGCGTGACGCGGTCGGTGGACACGACGGGCATGGCGATCGGCGGCGGCAAGGGCTTCCCGACCACCGACGGCGCCCGCACCACCTGGGTGGCGGCCCACGCCGACGGGCTCGACCGCGACCAGGTCGACCGCCTGCTGACCCGGTACGGCACCCGCGCCTCGGACGTCATCGAGGTGCTGCTCGACCAGCCGTCGCAGGCCCTCGAGGCCGACTCGACGCTGACCACGGCCGAGATCGCCTACTTCGCCGAGCACGAGGACGCCGTCCACCTGGCCGACGTCGTGTTGCGCCGCACCAACCTCGCGTTCGTCGGTGGCGTCACCATCGAGCTGCTCACCGAGATCGCCGACGTCATGGCCGGCTCGCTCGGCTGGACGACCGAACAGCGCGACGACGAGATCGAGCAGACCCTCACGACCCTGCGCGACTCGCACGGCGTCGAAGTCGCCTCGCAGCACGTGCCCGCAGCGACCCCCGCCGCCGCCCAGTAGCCGCACCGACCCGAGTCACGAAGCCCCGCCCCCCGTCGTGGAGGCGGGGTTTCGTCGCGCCCGGGACCGAGCCCGTCCACTGGCATTGACATGTGGACTTCGCTGCCCATCGGGCAAAATGTGACGTTTCCGTATTAGGATGCTGGCCGGGCACACGCCCGTGAGGATCTAGGAGGCCGCATGCCGATTCCCGTCACTCCCCCTGCCGCCGAGCGACAGCTGCTGCGCGACACGGTCCGCAGCCGCATCCGTGACGCGATCATCGACGGCACGCTCGAACCGGGCGAACGCCTGCACGACGACGAGCTGATCGCCTGGCTGCAGGTGTCGCGCACCCCGATCCGCGAGGCACTCGGCGACCTCGTGCGTGCCGGCCTCGTCGAGATGGCGCCGAACCGCTACACGAAGGTCGCGACGCCGAAGGCCGAAGAGGCCGTCCAGGCGGTCCAGACCCTCGGCGTGCTCTTCGGCGGCGCCGTCCGCCTGGCCGTCCCGAACCTGCCGGCCGCCGTCAAGCGCGAGATCGTGCGGGCGATCGACGTCTGCCTCGGTGATCTCGACCGTGAGGACGCCCCGGCGCTGAACGCCCACGCCATCGCGCTCTTCTCGACCTACGTCGACCACTGCGGCAACCCGTCACTGGTCAAGGTGTGCACCGACGTCACCGACGGCCTCGCCTACAAACTGCGCGTGCCGAACATCGTCCAGGTGCTGCAGTGGGACTCGATGGCCGACTCGTTTGCCGCCCTGCGCGAGGCGACCGAGGCCGGCGACCCCATCGCCGCCGAACTCGCCGCCGAAGACCTGCACGCCCTGCCCGGCCACCGCCCGGTCGCCTGAGCGGGAGACCCGAGGAGGCGCGGGTCAGGTCGCCGGGAGCGTCGGCGTCGGGATGGTCGGCGGCAGGGCGGGCGGCGTGGCCCGCAGGTCGGCCACGCGGTCGGCCGGCTCGGTGCGGGCGAGGAAGCCGATGCGCGACTCGCGGACGTGCCACCCCATCAGCTCGGCGGCCCCGGCCTCGTCGCCCGCGTCGATCGCCGCGAGGATGCGGCGGTGGTCGGGCCAGAGCCGCTTGCCTCGCGAGAAGGTGTCGAGTGCGTACAGCCACTCGATCTTGTTCGACAGCTGGCGCAGCAGGGTCGCCAGTGTGGCACTCCCGCTCAGCTGCGCCACGCCGACGTGGAACCGGTCGTTGAGCTCGACGAGACGGTCGAGGTCGCCGGCCTCGACGGCGGCGTCCCCGTCGTCGAGCAGCTGGCCGAGCACGCGCCGTGTCCGCCACCAGTCCTCGGGCGGGCGCGGCTCGCCGAACAGCTCGCGCGCCCGCAGGGCGGCCCGACGCGCGGTCGAGATCTCGAGGGCCTCGCGGACGGCGAAGAGGTCGTCGGCCTCGTCGACCGGGATCGCCGCGACCCGACTGCCCACGTGGGGCGTCGACTCGACGAACCCCTCGGCCTCGAGCGCGCGCAGCGCCTCGCGCACCGGGACGCGCGAGACGCCGTGGCGGCGGGCGACCGAGGCCTCGGTGATGCGCGTCCCCGGCACGAGGGTGCCCTCGACGATCTCGCGACGCAGAGCGTCGACGAGGACGACGGGCGGCGGGCCCTCAGAGGGCGAGGCTGGCACCGGGGATGGCTCCCAACAGTTCGGTCGTGTACTCGGCACGGGGCGACAAGAAGATGTCGTCGACGCTACCGCGCTCGACCACGGCGCCCTTGCGCATCACCACCACGTCGTGGGCGATCTGGCGCACGACGGCCAGGTCGTGCGTGATGAACAGGTAGCTGAGGCCGAGTCGACGCTGCAGGTCGCCGAGCAACTCGAGGATCTGCTCCTGGACGAGCACGTCGAGCGCCGAGACGGCCTCGTCGCAGATGAGCAGCTCGGGCTCCAGCGCGAGCGCCCGCGCGATGGCCACCCGTTGGCGCTGGCCACCCGACAGCTCGTTCGGCCGGCTCTGGGCGACCGATCGGGGCAGGGCGACCTGGTCGAGCAGCTCGGCGACCCGCTGCCTGCGGGAGGCCCGGTCGCCGACGCCGAAGATGCGCAAGGGCTCGTCGATCAACCGCTCGACGCTGTACGACGGGTCGAGCGAACCGTAGGGGTCCTGGAAGACGGGCTGCACGCGGCGACGCAGTGCTCGACGGGACGCACCCCGGCTCGCCGTGATGCTCTCGCCGTCGATCAGGGCCGACCCGCTCGTCGCCGACTCGAGGCCGAGCACGATGCGGGCCACGGTCGTCTTGCCCGAGCCGGACTCCCCCACGATCGCCGTCGTGGTGCCGCGCGGCACCTCGAACGAGACGTGGTCGACGGCCCGCACCTGCTCGCCACGGCGACCACGGAGGCGGAACTCCTTGACCAGGTCGGTGACGGTCAGGATCGGGTCGACCCGCGCCTCCTTCGCGTCCGTCGTGTCGTCGAGGACGGCCTCGCCGCGACGGAGGGCGGTGGCCGAAGCCAGCGTCGGCGCGGCCGCGACGAGGCGCTTCGTGTACTCGTGCTGCGGGCGACGCAGGATCTGCTCGGGCGTGCCCTGCTCGACGACGCGACCCTCGAGCATCACGACGATGCGGTCGGTGCGGTCGGCGGCGAGCCCCAGGTCGTGGGTGATGAAGAGCAGGGACGTGCCGCGGCTCTCGACCAGCGTCTGCAGGTGGTTCAGGATCTGCCGCTGCACCGTCACGTCGAGCGCGCTGGTCGGCTCGTCGGCGATCAACAGCTGCGGCTCGCGGGCCAGGGCGATCGCGATGAGCACGCGCTGGCGCATGCCGCCCGAGAACTCGTGGGGGAACTGCCCCGCCCGGCGCTCGGCCTCGGGGATGCCCGCCTCGGTCATCAACGCGACGACGCGACGCTGCACCTCGTCGTGGCCACGGAGCCCGTGGGTGCGCAGGGCGTCGGCGATCTGGGCACCGACCTTCATCGACGGGTTCAGGTTGGTGGACGGGTCCTGCGGCACCAGGCCGATGCGCGCGCCCCGCACCTGGCGCATGGGCGCCTCGGTGGCCTGCGCGAGGTCGAGGGTGCTGCCGTCGGGGCCCGCGAGCTCGATCGTGCCGCCCGTGATGTGGCCGGCCCCGGGCAGCAGGCGCAGGATGGCCGCGACCACCGTCGACTTGCCCGAGCCGGACTGGCCGACGATCGCCACCCGCTCGCCCGGCAGGACGTCGAGGTCGACGCCGTGCACGGCGGGGGTGTCGCCGAACGAGACGCGCAGGTCGCGCACGCTCAGCAAGGGGGAGGTCGGGTTCTCAGCGTCCTGCGGCATAGGCCTGGGCTCCTCGGGGGTTGGCGGCGGCGGAGAGCACGCCGGTCTCGGGGTCTCGCGAGACGCTCGACAGCCGGCCCAGGGACCAGCCGCCGGCGCGGGTGACGACGTGGCCGCGGGCGACCAGCGCGTCGATGACGTCGTCGCCCAGACGGTCCTCGACGACGACGCCCCCGGGCTCCCAGGTGCGGGGCCAGAAGCTGCCGGGGAACGACGTGGTGTGCAGCGCGGGGGCGTCGATCGCCTGCTGCGGGGTGTACCCGCCGACGATCGTGCGCAGCAGGTAGAGCAGCTGCCACTGGTCCTGCTGGTCGCCGCCGGGCGAGCCGAGCGCGACGACGGGCTCGCCGTCCTTCAGCACGAGCGTGGGCGTCAGCGTCGTGCGCGGGCGGGTGCCGGGCTCGAGGGTCGACGCCGTGCCCTCGTCCAGCCACGACATCTGCAGCCGGCTGCCGAGGCAGAAGCCGAGCTCGGGGATCGTCGGCGACGACTGCAGCCAGCCGCCCGACGGGGTCGCCGAGACGATGTTGCCCCAGCGGTCGACGACGTCGAGATGGCAGGTGTCGCCGCGCGTCTCGCCGGTCGGCTCGGTGAACGGCTCGGCCAGACGGTCGGCAGGAGGCGCGGTGCCGGTCGCCGGGGCGTCCTCGGTCGGTGCGACGGGCGCGGCGGATGCGGCGGATGCGCCGGGTGCGGCGCCGGGTGCCGGTGCCCGCCCGGGGGCGGCGACCGTGGG
Source organism: Frigoribacterium sp. CFBP 8751 (assembly GCF_014841545.1). NCBI lineage: Bacteria > Bacillati > Actinomycetota > Actinomycetes > Micrococcales > Microbacteriaceae > Frigoribacterium > Frigoribacterium sp. CFBP 8751. The sequence goes on along the minus strand of NZ_JACYUB010000004.1, from coordinate 121,937 downwards.
CTCACCGACGCCGGCGGGTGCCTCGCTGAGCGCGGGCGGCAGGTACTCGGTGCGCATCGTGGGCAGGGCGAACGGATCGCGACCGGGGACGTCGCCGGGTCGCAGTTCGTGCGACGCCCGGTCGCCGATCAGCGCGCGACGCTCGTCGGCGTAGTCCGCGGACAAGAGGGTCGCGAGGGGCACGTCACCGGGGCCGTACCAGGCCTCGCGATCGGCCATCGCGAGCTTCTGCGCCTCGACGACGGTGTGGGCGCCGACCGCGGTCGACGGGTCGAGCAGCTCGTCGTCGAGCGGTTCGAGCAGCGCCAGCACCTGCAGCAGCGCGGGACCCTGGCCCCAGGCGCCGGTCTTGGCGATCGTGTGGCCGCGGAACTCGATCGTGGTCGCCGGCTCGGTCGTGGCGCGGAACGCGGCGAGGTCCGCGGCCGTGACGACGCCCGCGTGGTCGGTGCCCGACGAATGACGGTGCGGAGTGCGGACGAACTCGTCGATCGCCTGCGCGACGTGTCCGCTGCCCCACTCGACCCGCGCCTCCTCGATCTTCGCCTCGCGGGACGCGTCGGGGCCGAGGGCCTCGCCGGCCGCGACCAGCTCGTCGAGGACGGCCGCGTAGGCCGGGTTCGTCAGCAGGTCGCCCTCGCGTGGCACCTCACCACCGGGCATCCACTGCGCCGCCGAGGTGGGCCAGTGCTCGGTGAAGAGGTCGGCGACGGTCTCGATCGTGGACGCCACGCGCGCCACGATCGGGTGGCCGTCGCGGGCGTAGCCGATCGCGTAGGCGAGGACGTCGGCGAGCGACCAGGTGCCGTGCTCGGCCAGCAGCTTCAGCCAGGCGTCGACCGCACCGGGGACGGCGGCCGCGAGGGCTCCCGACCCGGGCACGAGCTCGAGGCCCTCGGCCAGGTAGTGCTCGCGGGTGGCCCCGGCCGGGGCGGGGCCCTGGCCGACGAGCACGGTCGGGTCGTCGGGGGCCTCGGCCGTCGCGTAGATCGCCGTGAGGTCGCCGCCTGGACCGTTGAGGTGCGGCTCCACGACGTGCAGGACGAAGGCGCCCGCGACGGCCGCGTCGAAGGCGTTGCCGCCGCGCTCGAGGACCGACTGGGCCGAGGCCGTCGCCAGCCAGTGCGTCGACGACGTCATGCCGAAGGTGCCGCGCAGGTCGGGGCGGGTGACGAACTCGTCGGGGGTGGTGTAGGTCACGAGGGGGTCACTTCCGGTCGCTGGCGGTGGGGTCGAGGGCGTCGCGCAGGGCGTCGCCGAACAGGTTGAAGCCCAGGCAGATCACGGCGATCGCCAGTCCCGGCACGACGGCCGCGAACGGCGCCTTGGCCAGGTACTGCTGCGCGTCGCTGAGCATGATGCCCAGACTGGCCGTCGGCGGCTGGATGCCCAGCCCGAGGAACGACAGCAGGGCCTCGCCGATCACGGCGACCGGCATGATGACCGTCGCCTGCACGATGATCGCCGAGACGCAGTTGGGCAGGACGTGCTGGAAGATCACGCGGAGGCCCGTGGCGTCCATCGTCGTCGCGGCGAGGACGAAGTCGGTCGACTTGACGCGCAGCGTCTCTCCGCGCACCACGCGGATCATCGTCGGCACCTGCGCGATGCCGAGGGCGACCACGGCGTTCGTCAGGCTCGGACCGCTGATCGCGGCCAGCGCCACGGCGATGATGAGGAACGGGAACGCCAGCATGACGTCGGTGAGGCGCGAGATGACGCCGTCGAGCCAGCGCCAGTAGCCGGCGAGCAACCCGAGGGGCGTGCCGACCACGACGGCCAGCATCACCGACAACACGCCCACCTGCAGTGAGACGCGGATGCCGTACACGGTGCGCGACAGGATGTCGCGGCCCAGGTCGTCGGTGCCGAGCACGTAGCCCACGGTGCCGGGCACCTGGAACGGCAGTTCGAAGTTCACCCGCGTCGGGTCGTACGGGGCGATGAGCGGCGCGGCGAGGCCGGCGACGAGGACGACGAGCAGCATGACGCCGCCGGTGACGCCCAGCTTGTTGCGGACGAGCCCGCGCCAGACGCGTCCCCGCGCCGAGCCGAGCCCCGCCCCTGCGGCGGTGGGTGTCTCGATGACGGTCACGATGCGCCTCCTACCCTGATGCGCGGGTTGATGACGGAGTACAGGACGTCCACCGCCAGGTTGATCACGATGTAGCCGACCGTGATGATCAGCACGACGGCCTGGATCACCGGGTAGTCGCGAGTGAAGACCGAGTCGAGCGTGAGCTTGCCGAAGCCCGGCAGCGCGAAGATGCGCTCGGTGACCACGGCGCCCGAGATCAGGCCGCCGAGCTGCAGGCCGACGATCGTGACGACCACGATCATCGAGTTGCGCAGGCCGTAGCGCATCAGCACCCGACCCCGACCGAGGCCCTTGGCCCGCGCGGTGCGCACGTAGTCGGTCTTCATCGTCTCGATCATCGAGGCGCGGGTCTGCCGCATGATGACCGCGGCGAGGCTCGTGCCGAGGATCAGCGCGGGCAGGGTCAGGTGGTAGAACGCGCTCGCCGGGTTCTCGGCCACCGGCACGTATCCCGACGCCGGGAACAGGCCGAGACCGGCCGCGAGCCAGAGGATCGCGAGGATGCCGAGCCAGAAGTTCGGCACCGAGAGCCCCACCAGGGCGGCGGCGTTGGCCATCCACTCGGGCCAGCGGCCCCGGTACCGCTCGGCGACGACGCCCAGGGCGACGCCCACGACGACGGCGACGACGATCGCGTAGAGGGCGAGCCAGAGCGTGACCGGCAGGGTGGCACCGATCAGCTCGGTGACCGGTGTGCCGGTGCGGGTGGACTCGCCGAAGTCGCCGCGGACGAAGTTGCCGACGAACCGGCCGTACTGCACGAGCAGCGAGTCGTCGAGGCCGAGGTCGGCCCGGATGGCGGCGACGCGCTCGGGCGTCGCCTCTTCTCCGGCCAGGGCCAGGGCCGGGTCGCCCGGCAGCTGGCGCACGCCCCAGAACACGACGATCGAGGCGATCACGAGCGTGACGGCCGACTGCCAGAGCCGGGTGATCAGGTAACGGGTCATCGGGTCACTCCCCCTCGACGAAGGCGGCGTTGCTGAGGCGCACGACGCCGTCGGCGTAGGTGGACACCCCGGCGACCTCGTTCGTCAGCGCGGTCAGGCTGCGGGTGCGGTACAGGTAGATGAGCGGTTCGTCCTCTTGCACCTGCGTCACGGCCTCGCCGTAGAGCGCGGCACGCTCGTCGACGTCGATGGACGCGGCGGCGTCGGCGAGCAGCTCGTCGACCCGGGGGTTGCTGTAGCCCGAGTAGTTGTTGCCGCCGCCGGTGCGCAGGAAGTTCACCATGTTGCCGTTCGGGTCGACGCGACCGGACCAGCCGAGCTGCAGCGCGTCGAAGTCGCCACGCGACTGCACGTCGAGCAGGGTCGAGTACTCGACCGGGGTGATCGACAGGCGGAACCCGCCGTCCGCCACCTGGGCCTGCAACGCCTGGGCGAGCCGCAACGTGTCGGCGTTGTTGCTGGCCTGGATCTCGATGTCGTAGGGCGTGGCCACGCCCGCCTCGTCGAGGAGGCGCTTCGCCCCCTCGGGGTCGTAGCCCGGGCAGGCGTCGCTGGCGTCCGTGGCGAACGGACTCGTCGGCGGGATCGGCGAGCAGGCGGTGTCGTTCCACCCGCCGAACACGCTCTGGACGAGCGCGTCACGGTCGATCGACATGGCCAGCGCCTGACGGACCCGCACGTCGCTCGCCAGAGGGGTGTCGATCTGCACGGGGTCGGTTCCGACGCCGTCCTGGTTGCCGATGTTCACCGTGATGCCCTGGTAGCCGAACGAGCCGACCTGCAGCACCGTCAGGCCGTCGTCGGCCATGAGGGAGTCGACGTCCATCGTCGACATCGAGTCGGCGACCTGCACGTCACCCGCCCGCACGTTCGCGGCCCGGATGCTCGCGTCGGTGATGATGCGGTACGTGATCGTGTCGAGGTGCACGTCCTCGGCGTCGTAGTAGAGCGGGTCGCGCTCGACCGAGATCGAGGTCTGCGGCACGCGGTCGACGAACTTGAACGGGCCGACGCAGACCGGGGCGTCACCGAAGTCGTCACCCTCGGCCTCGAGCGCCGTCGGCGACATGATCATGCCGGCCCGGTCCGCGAGGGCCGCGGTGAGCGGGGCGAAGGGGCGCTCGTAGGTCAGGCGCACCGTGTCGTCGTCGAGGGCTTCGACCCCGGTGACGGGGCCGAGCTCGCTGGCCCGCGACGAGTCGGGCTTGTCGAGGTGGCGGCGCAGCGTGGTGACCACGGCCTCGGCGTCGAGTGGGGTCCCGTCGGCGAACACGGCGTCGGTGCGCACGGGGATGTCGACCGTCAGCCCGCCGTCCGACAGCGTCGGCAGCTCGGTCGCCAGCAACGGCACGAGGTCACCCTCGGCGTCGATGTCGTACAGCTTCTGGCACACCGTCTCCATGACGTAGCGCGTGTAGAGCGACGACGACGTGGTGGGATCGAGGGCGTCCGGCTCGGCCGACAGCGCCATGACCAGGTCGCCACCCTCGACGATCGTCTTGTCGCCGATGGGGGCGGTGGTGACGTCGGTCTTGTCGGGCGGGTTCGTGCCGGCGGGCTGCTGCGGGACGCAGGCCGTCAGCGCGAGCGTCGCGGCCGCGGCGAGGGCCGGGAGCGCGAGGGCTCGGCGCAGGCGGCGACGGCCGGCCGGAGCGCTCGCGGCGCGGGTCGCGCCGGCGCTCGCGGCGCGGGTCGGGCGGGGTGGGCGGGCCATCGGGCCTCCGATGCTCGGGTGGTATCGGTCTGTGCGGCGTGGATTGCATACAATCCTGCCGCACGCCCCAGTTTTGTATACGAATTGTTTCGCGCGGGTAAAACGTCACGCGGGCTCGCCACCCGCCGGGCGCCGGGCGCCGGGCGCCGTCGCGGCTCGAGACGCACCGCCCACTGAACGTCGCACCGCCTGTTTGTGCGGTGCGACGTTCAGTAGGCGGTGCGAAGCGGAAGGCCGACGCGCAGGAGCTCGGCGCGGAGCTTCACCGGGTGCTCGAGTTCGTCCCAGACCGTCCGGCCGAAGCCCCGGACCTCCGGCCGATCACGGATGCGGTCCTCACGGATCTTCTCGTCGACCACGACCCGAGACGGGGTCTGTCCCTTGAGCCACCGTGCCTGCGTGTACTTCGACAGGCCGTCGAACTCGAGCACGATGCCGAACTCGGGCCACCAGAAGTCGACGACGTCGCGGCCTCCGGCCCAGGGGAATGCCTGCTGCAGCACGGGCGGCGGGGCCCCGAGCTGACGGAGGAGCACTCGACACCAGGACTCGCCCGCCGACTCGGCTCCGGCGTCGGCGAAGGACAGCGCTCGCCGGGCACCGACTCGCCCGCGAGCCGTCGGCCGGGCATCGAGAACGGCCGTCAACTCGTCACGGGTGGACGATCGCGAGTGCAGGACACCGTCGAGAGCGGCGACACCGTCGCGGAAGGACGACGTCAGGGCGAGATCGACTGCGGTGCGCGCCGAGGACGTGACCCGCAGGGAACGGACGACCCGCGCCTCCTCGGGTGTGAGCGGTGCTGCGTGGCGGACGACTCCGGTCGACGTCTGGGTCGACCTCCGAGCCGGGTCGGTGACGTGCACCCGCTCGGGCCACTCGCCGATGACGGGGACGTCGTGCACGGCTGCCGCCGACCGGTGCGAGACGACGACACGTGCGTCGAGGCGATCGACGACGGCCAGCGCACGGAGGACGTGACGCCGTCGAGGAGTCGACGCCTGCCAGAGGTCGGCTGCGACGTACGTGCCGGTCGCCAGACGCAGGAGTTCTCCCCGCGCTGCGCGTCGACGCAGCGCGGCGGCTTCACGCGTCTGGTGGCCGACGGAGTCGATGTGGAGCAGGGGAGGGAGGGGAAGTTCGTCCACCCCGACACTGTGCCCGAGATCGCCCGCATNCGGGGCGGCTACTCGAGGTTGGCGTGGCGGGGCCAGAGCTCGTCGGCATCGGCACCCGAGCGCTTCCACAGCGCGTGGAAGACGGCGTCGCCGAGCAGCACGACGGTCTGCTCGAACAGCCCGCCGGCGTACTGCGACGAGGCGGCTCCCGAGCGGTCCTGCTTGTCGGCGGCGGGGACCACGAGCACGGCCTCGGCGAGGTCGGCCAACGGCGAGTCGGCGGCGGTGGTGATCGCGGCCACCCGGGCCCCGGCGTCGACGGCCGTGCGGGCCGCGGCGACGATGCCGGACGTCGTGCCCGAGCCGCTCGCGGTGAGCAGGACGTCTCCGTCGGCGATCGCGGGAGTCGTCACCTCGCCGACGACGTGCACCTCGAGACCGAGGTGCATCAGCCGCATCGCGGTCATGCGCAGGGCGAGACCCGAGCGACCGGCGCCGTGGACGAAGACGCGCTCGGCGTCGTCGACGAGGTCGGCGAAGGCGTCGAGCTGCCCGGACGTGTCGGACGAGTCGTCGCTCCCGGCGTCGGCGTCGAGCACCGCCGAGACGGCGGCGTCGACCTCGTCCGCCACGAGCTCGAGGGCGGTGGCGACGGAACCGTGGTCGTCGTCGGGGGACGTGCTGTCTGCGGGAGTCACGCGTACCAGCCTGCTCGCCCCGCGCCTCCTGCGTCCAGGTTCGGGTGGACGCCCCGGAACGACGGGGCTGCGACCAGAAGAGGGGCCACCGCGGACCCGCACTGGGGGCAGCCCGGTGCCCGCCCGCTGCCTAGCCTGGGACGGGGGGACGACACACCGAGAGACACCCGAGGAGCACCACGTGACCAGGACGGTCGACACACCCGCGCACCCGACGCGCAGCTACGAGCGGCTGAGGCCTGCCATGCGCCTGTTCTACCTGTGGACGATCTCGCGCTCGCGCCACGTGCCCTCCCCGCGCGGTCGGCCGACCTACCGGGCGGACTCCCCCGACCCCGACACCGTGCTGCTGATCGGCACGGGTCCGACCCATGGCTTCGGCGTGACGAGCCACGAGCAGGCGCTCACCGGTCAGATCGCCAAGGAGACCTCGAAGAGCACCGGTCGCGCCTGCTCGGTCGACTACATCGGCGACGAGATGATGAACGCCGGTTCCGCCCGTTCGTGGATCGGCGACCACGACCTCAGCCTGTACGACACGGTCGTCGTGATGCTCGGCCTCAACGACGCCGTCATGCTCACCCCGCTCGAGGGATGGCAGCGTGACGTGACGACACTCGTCACCGACCTGACCCGCCGCGTCCACCCGACCGCCCGCATCATGCTGGTCGGCGTGCAGCCCGTGCGCTCGGTCACGCGGTTCGACAACCCGTTCGGATCGGTCGCGGACCGGCACGCCGCCCGCATGAACGAGATCACCGAGCGGATCGCCGCACAGCACCCGTCGGCCTCGTACTTCCGGCTGCCCCCGGGAGAGCTGCAGCCCGGTCGCCCGCACGGCTGCGAGACGATGTACCGGCAGTGGGGCGCCGTGGTCGCCGACCGGGTGGCCCCGACCCTCGACGTCGTGCGCCGCGGCGAGACCGTCGAGCACATCGGCCGCACGTCCGTCGCGCCCGTCGTGCCCGAGCGGGTCGCCGCCCAGCTCGAGGTGGCCCGTCTGGCGGCCTCGGTGGCCGCACCGGCCCCGGTCGATCCGGTCGTCGCGCAGCTCGAGGCCGCACGGGCGGCCGTCGCCCGACTCGAGGCCGAGCAGGCCGTCGCGGCACGCGCGGCAGCCGCACCCGCACCCGCACCCGCACCCGCACCCGCACCCGCACCGCTGCCGACACCGGCCACGACGCCTGCGCCGATGCCGACGCCTGCACCCGTGAGCACATCCGTGACCGCCCCCGGAACCGCGTCCGTCCCGCCGACCGACACCGCGCCTCCTGCTCGTCCGCGTCGGGCCCTGCCCGAGCCGACCTTCGAGTGGTCGGGAGCCGAGAAGCTGGTCGAGCTCGCGAGCAGCGGTGGCTCGGACACCCTGCAGGACCTCGCCCGCCGAGCCGAGAAGGAGTTCGGCGTCGACGTCGCGGTCGTCTCGCTGCTCGACGGCAAGAAGCTCTACTACGCGGTCAACACCGAGCTGCTGCCGGTCTCGATCCCGCGCGAGCTGACGTTCTGCGACGTGACCGTCGCGGCCGACGCCCCCGTGATCGTCGAGGACGCCCGCAAGGACGACCGGTTCAAGGACAACCCCTACCTCGACCTCAACCACGGGTACTTCTACGCCGGGCACCCCATCCACTCGTCGTCCGGCGAGGCGATCGGCACCTTCTGCCTGCACAACACGCGGCCCCGCAAGGCGAAGAGCGTGTCGTCCGAGAAGCTGGCCGAGTTCGCCCGGCTCGCCGAACTCGAGCTGCAGAGCTACGAGACGGCCGAGGGCGGTCACGACCTGCCGACGATGTACGAGACCCGGGAGGCGGCGGTCGCGGCGGCCGTGTCGGGTCGCGCCCCGCAGGCGGCCGCCCTGGCCCAGGGGGTGGCCGACGCCGCGGGCGCGGTACCCGTCGCCGCGGTACCCGACGTTGCGGCCGCGGTACCCGTCGCCGCGGCGGCTGCTGCCGCACCGGCCACCCCGGCCCCCACGCGCGTCGGGCGCCACGCCGCCCCCTGACCGCGACCCGTGGGCGATGACGCACCACGTCCGCGTCGTCGAACCACCCGAATGCGTGGTTCGACGAGGCGACGGCGGTGCGACCGTCCCGCCGTCAGGCTCGCCGCGGCCCCTTCCGCTGCTTCAGCCACAGCACGAGCACGAAGCTGAAGATCACGAGCACCATCCACGAGCCGATCTTGCTCGGGTGCACGAGGCTCCAGCCGTCGGCCTGCGAGGCGTAGGTCCAGGCACCGAGCAGGGTCGCGGCGTTCTCGGCGACCCAGATGAACAGCCCGATCAGGGCGAACGACACGAGCAACGGCATGCGGCGGTCGACGCCCCGCACGCGGAACGTCACCGACCGCCGGGCGATCAGCAGCGCGGCGACGCCGAGCAGCACCCAGCGCAGGTCGGTGATCCAGTGGTTCGTGAAGAAGTTGACGTAGAAGCCGACCGCGACGGCCATGGTCGCCACCATCGGCACGGGGTCGACGCGGAGGTCGAGCCGGCGCCACGCCTGGCAGATGTAGCTCGCGACCGCCGCGTACATGAAGCCGCTGTAGAGCGGCACGTCTCCCAGGCGCAGCACGCCGGGCTCCGGGTACGACCACGATCCGATCGCCACCTTGAACACCTCGAGCCCGAGGCCCAGGACGTGGAAGACGCAGATGACGAGCAGTTCGTCCCGGGTCTCGAGCCGCGTCACGACGAGCGCGACCTGCACGAGCAGGCACCAGACCAGCAGGGCGTCGTAGCGCGGGATGCCCACGTCCACCACGCGGGTCACGGCGAGCCCGGCGAAGATCGCGACGGCGAACACGCACGAGAGGGCCTGGGCGCGGCCGAAGGCCAGCAGGTCGAGCAGGGACTCGCGCGCGCGGGCGGCGCGACCCAGGCGGCGACGCGGGACGATCTCGACGGCGGACACCGCGCCTCCTCGGTTCGTCGTCGGCGCGGGCCGGGTGGCCGCACCGTCGCCCCGACGGGTGCGACCTCGTCCACGCTACGAAGCCCGAGGAGGCGCGGCGTCCGCCCCGAGGACCACCCGCCTCCCCCGCGGGTCGCGTCCCCGGACACGCGAGAGCCCCCTCGCCGGGGGCGAGGGGGCTGTCGTGGGGTGCTCGTCGGCGTCCCGCGCTGCGGGCCGCTGGTACGCACCGTCGACGGGCCGGGCGTCAGCCCGTCCGAAGTCGTGCACCGGGCCGTGGCCCGGGACGGTCAGATCTGGTCGTCGTCCACCAGGCCGGCCACGAAGGGGTAACGGTCGGCCACGTACTCGTGGAGGTCGGGGTGGACGAGGGTGTCGAGCGAGGGAAGCGAGGAGGTCATGGTCGGGCCGTTCAGTCGAGGTCGTCGGTGTCGTCGAGTGCCGTGTCGAAGTAGGACACGTGGTCGCCGACCTGATCGGCGAGGATGCGCTGTGCGAACGTCATCGTGCCCGCTTCAGGCCGACATCGCGTGGGCCGGGGCGGCCACGAGGAAGTCGGCGTAGGTGGGCTCGTCGACCCGGGGGACGGCCGAGACGGCTGCCGAGATCGGGGCGGCGAGGGCGACGGCCGCGACACGCGCCCGACGGCGACGGGGGTAGGTCTCGATGCGGACGGCCGGCACGCGGGGGTCGCGACGGTAGAGACCGGCGTCGACGCGACCGGTGGTGGGGCGGGTCGTCGCGGGGCGGGCCGAAGCGACCGTTCCGCGGACGAGGGAGACGAGTTGCTCGTGGCCGAGGCCCTGGAGCGAGGCGCTGCTGGTGTTCATGTTCTTCTCATTTCTGGCGACCCTGCGTCACCTGAGGAACCTGCTGGAACTGCGGGCACCGCCCGTGAAGTCGGTGCCCGTACCGCCGTGAACCGGTACGTCCATCACTGTGACAGGTGGATTGCTAGATGAACTAGCCAGATCGGGAAGAGTGCGCATTGCGGACATGGCTCGGTCGACTCCTGATCGATCTGCGTTCGTCTTCGTTTTTCTGCTTTTGTCTTGTTTTATCTGTGGAACCGACGTACAGTCGGCCCACACGGCACGGAACACCGCCGAACGGACACCAGCAGCACCGGCACCAGCAGCACCGCGAGACGACGAGGAGGTCGCATGTACGCCACCGAACGGCACGAGTCGATCGCCGAAGCCCTGCGCTCGGCCGGTCGGGTGTCGGTCAGCGACCTCGCCCTGCGCCTCGACGTCACGGCCGAGACGGTCCGCCGCGACCTCGACGCCCTCGAGCAGGCCGGTCTGCTGCAGCGCGTGCACGGCGGTGCCGTCGCCGCCGGCCGCTCCAGCGTCAGCGAGCTGAGCCTGAGCGAGCGCGAGACCCGACACAGCCCCGAGAAGACGTCCGTCGCCCAGGCCGCCGCGCACCTCGTGCCCCCGACGTTCACGGGGTCGATCGCCCTCGACGCCGGCACCACCACGGCCGCCGTCGCCGCCGAGCTCGCCCGCTGGGCCCCGGCGACACCCGGTACCGTCCTCACCGTCATCACCAACGCCGTCCCGATCGCGGCGCTGCTGCAGCACAGCCCCCACGTCGACCTGCACCTGCTCGGCGGACGCGTCCGCGGCCTGACCAGCGCCGCCGTCGGCACGAGCACGGTCGAGCAGATCCAGGCTCTTCGACCCGACATCGTCTTCGTCGGCGCGAACGGCCTCAGCGCCGGCTTCGGCCTGTCGACCCCCGACGAGTTCGAGGGCGCCGTCAAGTCGGCCTACGTCCGCGCCGGGCGTCGCGTCGTCGCCGTGGTCGACCAGACCAAACACGGCGAGGAGGCGCTGGTGCGGTTCGCGCGCCTGGCCGAGATCGACACCGTGGTCACCGACGCGCTCCCCGCGCCCGACCTGGGCGAGGCGCTCGAGCTCGCCGACGTCGAGGTGATCGTCGCATGAGCGCCTCGACCCCCGCGCCCCGCCCCGTCGTGGCCCCGCTCGACCCCGCACCGCTGCCAGGAGGCACCCGCATGATCCTCACCGTCACCGCGAACCCCTCGCTCGACCGCACGATCGAACTGCCGGGCACCCTGCAGCGGGGTGCGGTGCAGCGCTCGGTCAGCACGACCGACGAGCCCGGCGGCAAGGGCGTCAACGTGTCCCGGGCCCTCGCGGCGTCGGGCGCCGAGACCGTGGCCCTGCTGCCCGGCTCCCTCGACGACCCGGTCCTCGTCGCCCTGCGCGAGCGGGGCGTGCCGACCGTCAACCTGCCGATCGGGCAGCGCCTCCGGGCCAACGTCACCCTGACCGAGCCCGACGGCACGACCACCAAGATCAACGAGCTCGGCCCCGACCTCGGCTCCCACGTGGACGAACTCACCGCCCTCGTCGTCGAACACGCGGCCCTCGCCTCGTGGCTGGTGCTCGCGGGCTCGCTGCCGCCCGGCCTGCCGACGACCTGGCTGGCCGACGTCGTCCGGGCCGTGCGCGCCTCCTGCGGTGACGCCGCCCCGCGCATCGCGGTCGACTCGTCGGGCGAGCCCTTCGCCGCGCTGATCGCGTCGGGCGTCGGCGTCGACCTCGTCAAGCCCAACGCCGACGAGCTCGCCGAGATCGTCGGCGGCGACCCCGAGGCGTACGAGGCCGACCCGGCCTCGGCCGTCGCCGGAGCCCGACGCCTGCGCGAACTCGGCGTCGAGACCGTGCTGCTCACCCTCGGCAGCGCGGGCGCCCTGTTGATCGACGACGAGGGCTCGTGGTTCGCCGCCGCCCCCGTCATCACCGCCCTGAGCACGGTGGGCGCCGGCGACTCGTCGCTGTCCGGCTACCTGCTCGCCGAGACGGCCGGGGCCCCCGCCCCGGCCCGCCTCGCCCAGGCCGTCGCGTCCGGGGCCGCCGCCGCGGCCCTGCCCGGCAGCATCGTCCCCCGCCTCGACCAGACCTTCCCTGACGACATCGACGTCGTCCCGGTGGCCCCCGCGGCCGTCGGGCACCTCTGAGCAGCGTCGCCCAACCCCAAGGAGCAGAACAGCATGTCATCCCTCATCAGCACCGACCTCGTCGGTCTCGACGAAGACCTGGGCGGCACGTCGACCGACGTCATCCGCGCCCTGGCCGCGCGCGTCGCGGCCTCGGGCCGCGCCGGCTCGGCCGACTCGCTCGCCGACGACGCCATCAAGCGTGAGGCCTCGGTCGGCACCGGCGTCCCCGGCGGCATCGCGATCCCCCACGCGCGGTCGGCCTCGGTCACCGAACCCACCCTCGCCTTCTCGCGGCTCGCCCGCACGGTCGGCTTCGGCGCCCCTGACGGCGACGCCGACATCGTCTTCATGATCGCGGTGCCCGAGGGTGCCGACGGCGACCACATGACGGTCCTCTCGACCCTCGCCCGCGCCCTCATCCGCGACGACTTCACCGCCGCCCTCCGCGCCGCGAAGACGCCCGCCGACATCGTGCAGCTCGTCGACGACGAGGTCAGCGGCGAGGTCGCCGAGACGCGCGGCGCCACCGCGACCTCCGCGGCCGGCGCGACCAGCGCCTCCTCGTCCGCGGCCGACGCCACGGGTGACGGCGCGCGTCGCCCGAAGCTGGTCGGCGTCACCGCCTGCCCCACCGGCATCGCCCACACCTTCATGGCCGCCGACGCCCTCGTCGCCGCCGCGAAGCGCCTCGGTGCCGACCTGCAGATCGAGCCGCAGGGCTCGGGCACGGTCACCCCCCTCGACCCGGCCGTCATCGCCGAGGCCGACGCCGTGATCTTCGCCGTCGACGTCGACGTGCGCGACCAGGGCCGCTTCGCCGGCAAGCCCGTCGTCCGCGGACCGGTCAAGCGCGGCGTCGACGCTCCCGACGCCATGGTGAAGGAGGCGCTGGCCGCCGCCAAGGACCCGAACGCCGCCCGCGTGGGCGGCACGGCCGGTGCCGCCGGTACCGCCGCGGGCTCCGCCACCGAGAAGCAGGGCTTCGGCTCGTCGCTCAAGCGCTGGTTGCTGACCGGCGTCTCGTACATGATCCCGTTCGTCGCCGGTGGCGGCCTGCTGCTCGCCCTGGGCTTCCTGCTCTCGGGCTACGAGATCGCCGGCAACGCCGCGACCGTGCTGACCGACTACTCGCTCGTGAACCTGCCGCCCGAGGGCCTGATCTACTTCCTCGGTGCCGCCGCGTTCCAGATCGGCAACCTGTCGATGGGCTTCCTCGTCGCCGCCCTGGCCGGTTACATCGCCTATGCGATCGCCGATCGACCCGGCATCGCCCCTGGTTTCGTCGCCGGTGCCGTCGCGGTCTTCATGGGGGCCGGCTTCATCGGCGGTCTCGTCGGTGGCCTGCTCGCCGGCTTCGCCGCCTACTGGATCGGCAAGCCGAACGTGCCCCGCTGGCTGCGCGGCCTGATGCCCGTCGTGATCATCCCGCTGCTCGCGTCGATCTTCGCCTCGGGCCTGCTCGTGCTCGTGCTCGGCGGCCCGATCGCCGCCCTGACCGTCGCCCTGACCGACTTCCTCAACGGCCTCAGCGGCACCGGGGCGATCGTCCTCGGCGTCATCCTCGGCCTCATGATGTGCATCGACCTCGGTGGACCGGTCAACAAGGTCGCGTACTCGTTCGCCGTCGCCGGCCTGTCGGCGGGCTCCATCAGCGACAACCCCGCTCCGCTGATGATCATGGCCGCCGTGATGGGCGCCGGCATGGTGCCGCCGCTGGCCATGGCCCTCGCCTCGACCGTGCTCTACCGCAAGGGCTTCTCGCAGGTCGAGCGCTCCAACGGCACGGCCGCCTGGCTGCTGGGCGCCTCGTTCATCTCGGAGGGCGCGATCCCCTTCGCCGCGGCCGACCCGCTGCGCGTCATCCCCGCGAGCATGGTCGGAGGCGCGGTGACCGGCGCCATCTCGATGGCCGCCGGCGTCACGTCGCAGGCCCCCCACGGCGGGTTCTTCGTGTTCTTCGCGATCACGGGGCTCGGCATGTGGATCGTCGCCATCCTGTCCGGCACGGTGGTCAGCGCCGTCGTGCTCGTCCTGCTGAAGAAGTTCGTCCGCCGCGGTGCGGCCGCCGGGGCCGACGCGTCGGCCGAGGCCGCCGAGGCCGGATCGGTCGTCGGCCAGCGCAGCCCCGTCGCCGCGTAGCAGCGACACCGCCCCGCACCGACGCCGTCGAGGCGACCACACGAGGAGGCGCGCTCCGGGAAGCCCCGGAGCGCACCTCCTTCGCTGTGGACGGGCCGCGGACGGGCGGCCGCGTCCTCTACCCTGGCGTGAGCAACCGATTGGACCCCACGCCGTGACCGACATGAGCCTGAGGCTCCCCACCACCCATTTCCGTGCCGTGCTCGACCTGGGCCAGCGCCCGGCCGCGCAGACGCCGCTGCCGACCGCGCTCGGCAAGCCGAACCTCTACGCCGAGTACGACGACGACGACCTGATCACCGCGCTGTACGTCGGCTACGAGACCGGTCAGGTGCACCTCGAGACCACGCCCTCGGGCGACGTCGAGCACCACTTCCACCTCGCGAACGGCGACGACAGCGACCTCAGCCCCTTCGGCGTCGCCGACACGCGGGTGCTCGTCGAGTGGTCGACCCGGCTGATCGTCGACCTGCACCGCCGCATGCCCGACCTGCTCGACGAGGTCGACGAGGCCGCCGCCTGGCACGACGCCGGCTTCGACCTCTACGTCTGCGAGGTCGAGGAGCCCCGCAAGCTCGACCTGATCGAGGTCGACATCGAGGGCGAGCTGCTCACCCTGCCGTGGCTCGGCTCGGGCGCCGTCGAGCACGACCACATCGAGGGCGACGACCACCCCATCGCGCTGAGCTGGACGCCCCAGGGGTCGTCCGACGCCGTGCCGATCGCGGAGGCCTGGCTCGATCCGCGGACCGACCAGCCCCTCACGAAGGCCCTGCCCGGCATCGACTGGGACGCCGTCGGCTGGGGTCGCGACGAGGTGCTGCCCTGGCTCGAGGCGATCTACATGAACCACCACGTGCTGCCCGACGCGGCCGGCACGATCCTCACGGGCGTGCTCGAACGACTCGGCGGGATCGACGGCACCGACTAGCGAGGCGTCGCGCACGGGGGCGGGCCGCGCTGCCAGGATGGCGAGATGAGCGACTCGGCCGCACCGCGCCTCCTGAACCTGTTGGTCCTCGACGTCACCGACGAGGCCCGCGACGACCCGGCGTTCGCGCGCGAGCTCGACGAGTTGTCGACCTCGGTGGTCGCCGCCGCCGAACAGGTCGGCTTCGCGGTGCGCCGGGTGCCCGCGAACCGGCTCGGCGACGTGCGCACCGCCCTCGCCGAGGCCGACGCGGTGCTCGTCACCGGCGGTGAGGACGTCGACCCGAGCCACTACGGCGGGCCGGTCGACTACCCGGGGCGCGGCCAGACCTTCGCCGACGCCGACCGGGTGCAGTTCGAGGTGGTGCGCGGGTCCGTGGAGGCGCGGGTGCCGCTGGTCGGCATCTGTCGCGGCATGCAGGTGGTCGACGTCGCCCTCGGCGGAGACCTCGTGCAGCACCTCGACCACCCGGGCCACGTGAACCCCGACGACGCCTCGGACAGCATGGTCGACCACCCGGTCCGCCTCGAGGACGGCAGCACGCTCGCGACGATGCTCGGCACGACGTCGCTGGTCGTGCGCAGCTCGCACCACCAGGCGGTGGGGCGCCTGGGCGAGGGGCTGCGCGCGGTCGCCTGGGCCGACGACGGCACGGTCGAGGCCGTCGAGCACGACACGGCTCCGGTGTGGTGCGTCCAGTGGCACCCGGAGGACCGCGGGGCGACCGGCACGGTGCTCACCGACCTGCTCGTGGCGGCGCGCGACGCCGCCCTGGTTCGTCGAGAGGACGTTTGATCCGCTAACCATGGCTAAGGTGGGCGGCATGCCCCTGGTTCCCCCGCCCTCGTGGCCGCGGGTCGAGTACGAGAGCCACCCCTGGGACGACGACGAGGACGCCCCGCTCTCCCGCCGAGCTCGACTGCGGTCACGCGGCCCGTACGAGGCCGCCGTCACCCCGGCCATCGCCGGGGCGGCCGTGCCGAACCTGCCCGCGGACCTCGTGGTCGACTGCGAGGACGCCGTCGCCGAGCTGGCCCGCTTCGACGCCGAGGTGGGCGCGTTCACCGCCCCTTTCGCGGCGATCCTGCTGCGGAGCGAGAGCGCGTCGAGCTCCGAGATCGAGAACCTCACGGCCATGCCCCGTGGCATCGCCCTCGCCGCCCTCGGCCGGAAGGCCGGGACGAACGCCCGGCTCGTCATCGCCAACGCGCACGCGATGGAGGCCGCCGTCGCCCTCGCCGACGACCTCGACGACGCTGCCGTGGTCGCGATGCACGCGGCCCTCCTGGGCGACGAGCAACCGCATCACACGGGCCGCTGGCGCGATCAGCAGGTGTGGATCGGCGGCACGGGAACGAGCCCGCACACGGCGGACTTCGTGCCGCCCCGCGCCGAGAGGGTGCCGCGAGCCATGGACGACGTGCTCGCCTTCGCCCGTCGTGACGACCTGCCGGCCCTCGTGCACGTCGCGCTGACGCACGCGCAGTTCGAGACCATCCACCCCTTCCCCGACGGCAACGGCCGGACGGGTCGCGCGATCGTCCACTCGATGCTGAGACGGCTGGGCGTCATGCGTCAGGTGACGGTGCCGGTCTCGGCCGGCCTCCTGCGGGACGCCTCGGGGTACTTCGACGCACTCGGGGCGTATCGCGACGGCGACGTCGAGCCGATCGTCCGCGCCTTCACCCGCGCGACCGTCGAGGCGGTCGACAACGGCCGTTCGCTCGTGACCGACCTGACCCGGCTCCGCCTGCAGTGGGACGAACTCACGACCGCCCGCGCGGGGTCGGTCGGTCGACGTCTGCTCGACGTGCTGCAACGCCAGCCCGTCGTCGACGTGCCGTCGGTCGCCCGCGAACTCGGGGTCGCGACGAACAACGCCCGGGCCGGCATCGAACGACTCGTCGACGACGGCATCGTGCGGCCGATCGGTGAGGCACGCCGCGGACGCCTGTACGAGGCGCCCGACGTGCTCGTCGCCCTCGACGCCTTCGCCGTGCGGGCCAAGCGCGGCCGACGACCCGGGCCCGGCGCCTAGCGCTCGCGGACGATCAGGGCCGAGGCCGCGGTCACGAGTCGACGGGGCAGGAAGCGGTGCGCCTGGGCACCGATCGCGTTGCCGAGCCCGCTGACCACCACGGCACGGCGACGGCGGACGGCCCGCAGTGCCACGGTGACGACCTGCTCGGGCGTCTGGCGACCGCTCGTGAGGAAGTCGCTGCCGGTCGCGGCGAAGAACCCGGTCTCGGTCGCCCCCGGGCAGAGGGCCGTGACGGTGACGCCCGACCCGCGCACCTCGGCGTGCAGCGCCTCGCTGAACGAGAGCACGAACGCCTTCGTCGCCCCGTAGACCGCCATCGTCGGGATCGGCTGGAACGCCGCCGTCGACGCGACGTTGACCACCGTGCCGCGTCGGCGGGCCACCATGCCGGGCAGCAGCGCGCGCGTCAGCGCGACCACCTGTGAGCAGTTGAGGTGCAGCTGCGCCTGGACGGCGGCGGGGTCGGACTCGGCGAACGCCCCGTGCGAGCCGACGCCGGCGTTGTTCACCAGCACGTCGATCGTGCGGTCGCCGACCGCGGCCAGCACGGTCTCGACCCCCTCGGGCGTCGACAGGTCGGCGACCACGGCCGTGAACGACCCGGAGGCGCGGGTCGCCACGAGCTCGGCCCTCACCTGCTCGAGGCGGTCGCCGCTCCGTGCCACGATCACCACGTCGTGGTCGGGCGCGAGCCGCCGGGCGAACTCGGCGCCGATGCCGCCGGAGGCGCCGGTGACGAGAGCGATGGGCAGGGACGCGGTGGGTGCGGGCATGCCGTCCATCCTGCCCGACGGGGTGCCGGCTCTCCGACGGGGTGCCGGCTCTCCGACGGGGTCGCACCACCGTTGCGTCGTCGAACCACGCGACGGGGTGGTTCGACGACGCATCGGTGGTGCGACCTCCGGCAGGAGGCGCGGGGCGGGGCCCAGCGGGCGCAGCGTCGGCCGGCCGGTCGGCGTCAGCCGACGGGCGCGACGACCACGTCGACGCCGGCGGCCGCGAACTCGGCCAGGGCCTCGGGCGCGGCCGTGGCGTCGGTGACGAGCGTCCAGCCCTCGGGCAGGGCCGCCCGGGCGTGGAACGTCGCGCGACCGAGCTTCGAGCCGTCCGCCAGCACGTAGACGCGCTCGGACTGGCGGCACATCAGCTCTTTGAGGCGGGTCTGCACGAGGTCCGCCTCGACCACGTGCCCCGAGGCGAGCACGCCGTCGGCGCCGAGGAACACCCGGTCGAAGGTCAGGCGCTCGAGCGCGGCCTCGGCCAGCGGCCCGACGAAGCCCTGGCTGGCCGGACGCAGCGTGCCACCGAGGCACTCGAGGTGGATGCCGTCCGAGTCGGCGAGCTGCTGGATGACGGCGATCGAGGTGGTGGCGACCGTCGCGACCAGACCCGAGCGCGCCTCCCGGGCGAGGGCCGCGACCGACGACCCGGCGTCCAGCAGCAGGGTCTCGCCGTCGTGGACGAGCGTGCGGGCGTACCGGGCGATCTCGGCCTTGGCGACCCCGGCCTCGCTGTTGCGCTGCCGGAAGGTCGGCTCGGCCCCGGGGGCGCCGAGCGGCATGGCCCCGCCGTAGGTGCGCGCGATCTCGCCGCGCCGGGTGAGCTCGGCGAGGTCGCGGCGGATCGTCGACGGGGTCACCTCGAAGCGGCGGCTCAGCTCGTCGACGCTCGCCAGCCCGGTGGTGTGGGCGAGCTCGACGATGTCGCGGCGTCGCTCCCGTGCCGTGGTGCTCATGCGATGGCCGTCCTGATCGGTGGGGCGGGCGGCGTCACGCCGACGGTGCACCGACCTCGACGGCGTCGGCCGGGCTGGGCGACATCTCGACCGCCTGGCGCAGCGCCTCGATCATGCTACCGACGGCCACGACCCCGGTGCCGGCGATGTCGAACGCGGTGCCGTGGTCGACCGAGGTGCGGATCACGGGCAGCCCCACGGTGATGTTGACACCGGCCTCGATGCCGAGCACCTTCACCGGCCCGTGGCCCTGGTCGTGGTACATCGCCACGATGAGGTCGTAGTCGCCGCGACCGCCGAGGAAGAACGCGGTGTCGGCCGGCAGCGGTCCGACGGCGCGGATGCCGTCGGCCTGCAGCACCTCGATGGCGGGGGTGATCTTCTCGGCCTCCTCCCCGTAGCCGAACAGGCCGTTCTCGCCGGCGTGCGGGTTGATCGCGCAGACGCCGATGCGGGGGTCGTCGACGCCCGCGCGGCGCAGGGCCTCCCAGCCACGGCGCACCGTGCGCTCGACCAGGCCGGGCTCGATCTTCGCGATGGCGTCGATCAACCCGATGTGGGTGGTCACGTGGATCACCTTGATCTTGGGCGTCGAGAGCATCATCGACACCTCGCCGACGCCCATGAAGTGGGCCAGCAGCTCGGTGTGACCGGGGAACACGTGACCGGCCTCGTGCAACGCCGCCTTGTTCAGCGGAGCGGTGCAGATGCCCTGCACGAGGCCGGCCATGCCGAGCTCGCACGCGATGCGGATGTACTCGTACGCGGCGTGGCCGGCCTCGGCCGAGACGGCACCCCAGGGCAGGTCGGCCGAGAGCAGGTGCGGGTCGACGACGTTGATGCGGCCGGGGCTGAAGACGGCGTCGGCGGGGCCGTCGACCTCGACGATCTCGGCGTCGACGCCGAGCGCGGCGGCCCCCAGCCGCAGTCGGTGGGCGTCGCCGACGACGACCGGGCGGGCGTCGCGGTAGGCGGCCTCGTCGAGCAGCGCGCCGACGGTCACCTCGGGTCCGACGCCGGCGCCGTCGCCCATGGTGACGGCGATGAACGGCCGCGTGTCGGGTGTCGTCGTGGTCATGGGGGTTCTCCGTTTCGTGGGGGCGCCGGACGCGGCCGACGCGGTGAGGTCATGGGGGTCGGCGCCGGCGCGCGTGCGGCGCACCAGGTCGACGAGGTCGGCGAGCACGGTCGGGCCGCCGAAGCTGCCGGGCTTCGTGGCGACGAGCCGGCCGTCGCCCGCGGTGCCCCGCCCGTCGGCCGCGAGGCTGAGGACGGCACCGTGCTCGACCTGCGCGAGCGGCCGCAGGGTGGTCGTGGCGAGCCGGTCGAGCACCGCGCGGGCGGTCTCGCCGCCGGTCAGCACGAGGTCGAGCTCGACGTCGGCGCCGATCCGGGCGACGACCTCGGCGAGGGCCGCCGACCCGACGAGCGGGTCGGGCAGGCGCCGTGCGGTCACCGTCAGCACGGCGACGGACGACCGGGACAAGGAGGCGCGGGTCACCTCGACGAGGTCACCCGCGTCGTCTGCCGGGTCGAGCACGTGCACGTCCGCACCGGTCGCGGCGAGCACGTCGGCGTGGCCGCGGGCCACCTCGGCGGCCGAGCCGACCACGACGAGGACGGGTCGCACGGGCCCGGCCCCACCACGGGGCGCGACGTCGTCGGATGCGAGGACGTGGCCCCCAGGGGTCGCGGCCGGGGTCACGGCCGGAGCCACCGCGTCGGCGAGCGCGGCGGCGAGCGCGGCGCTGCCCGCGAGGGCGACGGGCCGACGGACCCCGGGGCGCACGGACAGCCGGAGAACGGCCGCGACCACGGCCGCGAGGTCGTCGTCGGTCTCGGCGTCGACGAGGGCGAGGGCTCCCCCGACGAGTGCGTCGTCGAGGCGAGCGGCGAAGGCGACCGGACCCGAGCGAACGACGTCGAGGCCGACGAGGGCCGACGGGTGGTCGACCAGTTCGGCGAGGGTCGCGGGGGCGTCGCGCGGTTCGAGGTGCCAGAGGGGCGTCTCGGCCAACGGTCGCCCGTCGACGAGGGGCCGCCCGCCGACGACCGTGCGCCCGAGAGCGGGCAACGCCCCCGCCACGACCACGTCGTAGCCTCGGCCGGTCAAGGCCTCGAGCTCGGGCCCGACGTGACCGCGCCAGAGCGAGTCCGTCTTCTTCAGGACGAGGGTGCCGACCGGCAGGGGCAGCGTGTCGATCGCGACCCGCGCCTCCTCGGCGGTGCCGGCGCGGGTGCCGACGTCGACGACCGTGACCCCGGTGGCCGGCCCGGACGGCACGCCGAGCGAGACCGAGGTCTCGTGACCGCGCAGCCGGAACTGCTCGGCGGTCTCGGCGGCGCCGGACAGGTCGTCGGCGATGACGGTGATCGGGGTCATGATGCGGCCATCCTGACACGACTGCGCGTTGTGCGCCAATGGTCTTGCGCGAAACGCGCAGCCCTGGCACAGTGTCATCCAGCCCGGACGAGGGCGTCGCAGCGCTGCGGGACCGGGCGCCGTCGACCTCGTCGAACCCCTGGATCGAGAGGTCGATGATGACCGTTCCGTTCGCGGACCACGAGATGTCGCGCCGTACCCTGCTCCGCTGGGGTGCCGCCGCCGGACTCTTCGTGACCGCCACCAGCCTCGCCGGCTGTGCCGGTCCGACCGGGCTGCCCGGGCCCGGCACGCTGACCCTGGCCCTCAACCGCTCGCTGGTCAGCCTCGACAACAAGCTGAACCAGTTCGACGCGGCCGTCACGGTGCAGCGGGCGGTGCGCCAGGCGCTCACGCGCATCGGCCCCGACATCACGCCCGAGCTCGTGCTCGCCGAGAGCTTCGAGCCGACGAGCGACACGCAGTGGACGGTCCGGCTGCGCGAGGGCGTCCGCTACTCGGACGGCACGCCCGTCACGGTCGCCGACGTCGCCACCGCGCTGCAGATGTACGAGCAGGTGCAGGGCTCGTTCGTCGCCAGCTTCTTCCCCGAGTTCCCGACCGTGACCGCGATCGACGAGCGCACCTTCACGCTCGACTCGTCGCAGCCGATCCCGGTGCTCGACGCCTTGATGAGCAACATCCTGATCACCCCGGCCGCGGCCAACAAACCGGAAGAGCTGCAGGACGGCGTGGGCAGCGGCCCGTTCGTCGTCACGCGCTTCAACCGCGGCGCCGGCACCTACAGCCTGACCCGCAACGAGCAGTACTGGGGCGAGGCCCCCGGCGTCGACCGGGTCGAGGTACGGTTCCTGCCCGAGGAGTCGAGCCGGGTGATCGCGCTGCGCAGCGGCGAGGTCGACGTGATCGACTCGATCACGCCCGACTCGGCGACGCAGCTGCAGGGACTGCCCGGGATCGCCCTCGACGAGGCCTCGAGCCTGCGCATCAACCAGATCTTCTACAACTTCCGCAAGCCCGAGGGGCACCCGCTGGCCGACGCCCGGGTGCGCGAGGCGCTCAGCCACGCCATCGACGGCCGCGCCCTCGTGCGCGACGTGCTGACCGACTCGGTGACGCAGGCCGACGGCGTCGTGCCGCCGAGCCTGCTCGGCTACGCGAAGACCGGCGAGTACCGCTACGACCCCGACCTCGCCCGGCGCACGCTCGCCGACCTCGGGGCGAGCGACCTGACCTTGCGCATCATCTGGGAGACCGGCGAGTTCGCCGGCGACACCTTCATCATGGAGGCCCTCGTCGAGATGTTCGGCGCGATCGGCGTGCGGACCACGCTGCAGCAGTTCGAGCCCGGTGGCGACATCCTGCAGTGGCGCCAGGGCAAGGCCGGCGACTGGGACCTGCTCGGCAACGGCTTCTCGGCCCCCACCGGTCTCGCGTTGACCATCTTGCAGGGCATGTACGCGGGCACCGCCGAGAAGGAGCAGACCCGCGACACCTACCAGGGCTACGTGCAGCCCGACGTGGCCGAGGCGATCGCCCGCGCGTCCACCGAACCCGACGCGACGCTGCGCCAGCAGCGGCTCGCCGAGGCGCAGCAGGCGGCCTGGGACACCTGGCCCTGCGCCTGGGCCTTCGTGCCCAAGTCGGTGCTCGCCCGTCGCGAGCGGGTCGAGCGCCTGGCCCTCGCGTCGTCCAACACGTATCCGCTCGCCGACGTCCGACTGGGGGCCTGACCATGGCGACCTACATCCTCAAGCGCCTCGGCCAGGGCCTGCTCACCGTGTTCCTCACGGTGTCGACGGTCTTCGTGCTGATCCGCCTCGCCCCCGGCGACCCGGCCGTGGCCTACGCCGGGCCGCTCGCGACGAACGAGCAGCTCGCCGCCGTGCGCGAGCAGTTCGGACTCGACGACCCGCTGCTGCAGCAGTACGGCGTGTTCCTGCAGCAGTTGTTCACGGGCAACCTGGGCACCTCGTACTCGTTCCAGGCACCGGCCGTGCAGGTCGTCCTCGAACGACTGCCGTACACGCTGACGCTCTCGTTCGCGGCGATCCTGCTGGCGGCCGTCGTGTCGATCCCGCTCGGCGTCTGGATGGCCCGCCGCACCGACACCCGCAGCGAGACCGGCGTGAACGTCGTCGCGATCGCCGGCCAGTCGATGCCCGACTTCTGGACCGGCATCCTGCTGCTCAGCGCCTTCGCCGTCGTGATCCCGATCTTCCCGGCCTCGGGCTTCGCGACCTGGGGCGGCCTCGTCCTGCCGACCGTGACGATCGCCATCCTGCAGGTGGCGCTCATCTCCCGACTCGTCCGACGCGAGATGGCGACCAACTTCTCGGCGCCCTACCTGACCGTGGCCCGGTCGCGTGGGGTCTCGGAGCGCGCCCTCACCTGGCGCTACGCCATGGGCAACTCGGCGATCCCGGTCTTCACGGCCCTCGGCACCCGGTTCGCGGCGATGCTCAACGGCGTCGTCGTGGTCGAGGTCGTGTTCGCCTGGCCCGGCGTCGGGTCGCTCATCGTGCGGGCACTCGAGACCCGCGACTACCCCCTCATCCAGGCGACCGTGCTGGTCACGTCGCTGCTCGCCGTCGGCGTCCAGCTGCTGATCGACCTCGCCTATCCCCTGCTCGATCCGCGCGTGCGGCTCGGAAAGGCGAGTGCCGCATGACCCGCACCGACACCTCCGGACGCCCGTCCGGCCCGGCGACCGCCGGCCCGTCCGGCCGGACCCCCGAGGAGGCGCGACCCACCGCGGTCACGCCGCGCCTGCTGAAGAGGTCCGAAGCGGCCCGACGGACCTCCGCCGCCCGCGTCAAGCTCTGGGTCGGGGCGATCTGCGCCCTCGTCGTCATCATCCCGATCGTGCTGGCGCAGGCCCTGCCGCTGCCCGACGCGAACGGCCAGGACCTCGGCAACCGCCTCGCGCCTCCGTTCACCGCCGGTCACCTGTTCGGCACCGACCAACTGGGTCGCGACCTGCTCTCGCGGGTGCTGCACGGCGGCCAGGTCTCGCTCGCGATCGGCGTGCTCGCCGTCCTCGTCTCGGGTGCCATCGGCGTGGTGCTCGGCTCGATCGCCGGGTTCTACGGGCGCTGGGCCGACACGCTGATCAGCCGCCTGCTCGAGGCGCAGATGTCGCTGCCGCTGCTCATGATGCTGCTGCTCGTCGTGGCGCTGTTCGGCCCGTCGATCCCGGTGATCACCTTCGTGATCGCGATCGCGCAGTGGCCCGAGGTGGCCCGGCTGACCCGCTCGCTCGTGCTCGTCGAACGCGAGAAGCCGTACGTCTCGTCCGCCCGGACGCTCGGCCTGAACCGCTTCACCATCCTGCTGCGCCACGTCGTGCCCAACGTCATCAAGCAGGCGACGCTCGTCGTGCTGCTGCTGCTCGCCCAGGCCGTGCTGCTCGAGAGCGCCCTGAGCTTCCTCGGGGCGGGTCCGCAGCGACCGTTCGCCACCTGGGGCCGCATCATCTCGGACGGCCAGGACTACGTCACCACGGCCTGGTGGATGGTCACCATCCCCGGCCTGTTCATCGTGTTGCTCGTCGTCGGGGTGAACCTGCTGGGCGACGCCCTGCGGGACCGGCCGCGCCGGTCGGCGGCCTCGCGCCTCCGTCGGTTCGTCGGGCTGCGCCCGTCGGCCTCGGCGTCGACCTCGGCGCCGACCTCGGCCCCGAAGAAGGGAACGCTCGCATGACCCCCGTGACCGACGACTCCGTCGACCCCGACCTGCTGCTCGAGGTGCGCGACCTGCAGATCGAGCTGATGACGACGAACGGCATCGTGCGCGCCGTCGACGGCGTCTCGTTCCACATCGCCCGCGGCGAGACCGTCACGATCATCGGCGAATCGGGGTCGGGCAAGTCGACCACCGCGATGGGCGTGCTGCAGCTGCTGCCCGCCGACCTCGCCGTGGTCTCGGGCCACGTGCGCATCACCGGACTCGACGTGCTCGCCTCCGCCTCGGCCGTGCGGACGGTGCGCGGCCGGGCGGTCGCCCTGATCCCGCAGGACCCCATGACGGCGCTCAGCCCGGTGCGGTCGATCGGCTCGCAGCTCGGTGAGGCGATCCGCATTGCCGGGGCCGCCAGCGGTCGGGCCGCCGTGACCGCGCGGGCCGTGCGCCTCCTCGAACAGGTGCACATCCCCGACCCCGTCGCCCAGCTGCGGAAGTTCCCGCACCAGCTCTCGGGCGGCATGCTGCAGCGCGTGCTGATCTCCATCGCCCTGGCCTGCGAGCCGCAGCTCATCGTCGCCGACGAGCCGACCAGCGCCCTCGACGTCACGGTGCAGGCCGGCATCCTCGACCTGCTGCTCGAACTGCAGGAGCAGCGCGGCATCGGCCTGCTGATGATCACCCACGACCTCGGGGTCGCCCGCCTGGTGTCCGACCGCATCCACGTCATGAAGGCCGGCGTCTTCGTCGAGTCGGGCGACGTGCGACAGATCGTCGAGCGCCCCGCCGAGCCGTACACGCAGGGGCTGCTCGCCGCGGTGCCCACCCTGGGTGCCTGGGACGAGACCCCGTCCACACCCGCCACGACCAGCACCGACCGACCGGAGGCCACCCGTGTCTGACACCATCCTCGAGGTCGACGACCTGGTCGTCGACTACGGCAGCGGCTCGACCGCGCACCGCGCCGTCGACCACGTGTCGTTCTCGGTGCGCCGCGGCAGCACCTTCGCCATCGTGGGCGAGTCGGGCTGCGGCAAGTCCACGATCGCCAAGGCGGTCATGCGGCTGTTGCAGCCGACCAGCGGGCGCATCGTGCTCGACGGCACCGACCTGGCGACCCTGTCGGAGGCGCTGCTGCGGCCCCTGAGGCACCGGTTCCAGATGGTCTTCCAGGACCCCTACGGCTCGCTCGACCCGCACCTGAGCGCCCGGGACATCGTCGCCGAGCCGCTCCGGCTGAAGGGCGTGCGGTCGGCCCAGGACCGGGCCACCGAGGCGGCGCGCCTGATCGACCGCGTCGGCCTGCCGTCGACGGCGCTCGACCGTCGCCCGCACGAGTTCTCGGGCGGCCAGCGCCAGCGCATCGGCATCGCCCGGGCGCTCGCCTCGAGCCCGGACCTGCTGATCTGCGACGAGGCGACGAGCGCGCTCGACGTGTCGGTGCAGGCGCAGGTGCTCGAGCTGCTGCGCGAGATCCAGGTCGACACCGGCATCACCTACGTCGTCATCTCGCACAACCTCGGCGTCGTGCAGCAGATCAGCGAGAGCGTCCTCGTCATGAAGCAGGGCGCCGTCGTCGAGCAGGGCGCCACGGCGCAGGTGCTCACGTCGCCCGCCGAGGACTACACACGGCGGCTGCGCCGGGCCGCCCTCGACCCCGCCACGATGACGGGCGTCAAGCCGCGCCACGTCGTCCGCAGCCTCTCGTTGGGAGCCACCGCATGAGCCGGACCGACACCGCCCGGACCGACACCGTCGCCGACGCCGACACCGCCGTGACGGGCGACGCGGCGGCCACCCGACCCGCGCCTCCTCGGCTCGTGCTCGGCACGATGACCTTCGGCGACACCGTCGACGAGGCCACCGCCGCACGGATGCTCGACACCGCGCGCGACGCGGGCGTCAGCTGGATCGACACCGCCAACGCGTACGTCGGCGGCACGACCGAGACGATGCTCGGCCGCCTGCTCGCCGGGCGACGCGACGAGGTCGTGCTCGCCTCGAAGGCCGGCATGCCCCACGCCGACGCGGGCGGCCTGCCGCCGCTCTCGGCCGTGGCCCTGCGCGCGAGCGTCGAGGCCAGCCTGCGCCGCCTCGGCACCGACCGGCTCGACCTGTTCTACCTGCACCAGCCCGACCGCCTGACGCCGCTCGACGAGACCCTGTCGACGGTCGCCGCGCTCGTCGCCGAGGGCAAGGTGCTCTCGCTCGGCGTCTCGAACTTCGCCGCCTGGCAGATCGGCGACGTCGAACGCGTGGCCGACGCCGTGGGAGCTCCCCGCCCGGTCGTCGCACAACAGCTGTGCAACCTCGTGGCCCGCCGTCTGGACGACGAGTACCTCGAGTTCGCGAGCGTCCACGGGCTCGAGACGATGGTCTACAACCCGCTCGGCGGTGGCCTGCTGACCGGTCGGCACCGGTTCGACGAGACGCCGACCGACGGGCGCTTCGGCGACTCGGCCCTCGCCGAGATGTACACGAAGCGCTACTGGGACGCCGACCTCTTCGTCGCGATCGACCGACTGTCGGGCGTCGCGGCCGAGGCCGGGGTGACGCTCGTCGAGCTCGCCCTGCGCTGGGTGGCGTACCGGCCCGAGGTCGGTTCGGTGCTGCTCGGCGGCTCGCGGCCCGAGCAGCTGACCGCCAACGTCGCCGCGATCGCCGACGGGCCGCTGCCCGACGAGGTCGTGGCGGCCTGCGACGAGGTCGGACGCTCGTTGCGGGGGCCGATGCCTCCGTACGCGCGCTGACCCGCGCCTCCTGACCTCCCCCGACCGAACCGCACGCACCGCGCACACCGCACGAGAGAGAGCACCATGAGCACCGCCAGCGACTTCGCCCGCACGATCCGCCGCCGCGAGAGGGCGGTCGGCTACTGGATCACCCTCGACGCCCCGCCGGCGACCGAGCGCATCGCGCGGCTCGGCTACGATTACGTCTGCCTCGACGCGCAGCACGGCTTGTTCGGCTACCAGGGCATGATGACCGGCCTGCTCGCGATCGACGCGGGGCAGACCTCGGCCGGCCTCGTGCGGGTCGAGGCGAACGACATCACGCCCATCGGCAAGGCCCTCGACGCCGGGGCGGCCGGCATCATCGTGCCGCTCGTCGACACGGCCGAGGACGCCGCCGCGGCGGTGCGCAGCGCGAAGTACCCGCCGCACGGCCGCCGCTCGTACGGCCCCATGCGGTCGAGCCTGCGCATCGGCCCCGTGCCGGCCGACGCGAACGACACGACGATCGTGCTCGCCATGATCGAGACGCCCGACGGGCTCGCGAACGTCGAGGCGATCGCGGCCACCCCCGGGCTCGACGGCCTCTACGTCGGCCCGAGCGACCTCTGCATCGCGGTGGGCGGGGCGTACCCGGGCGACCCGGCCGTGCAGGAGGCCTTCGACGCCGCCCTCGTCCGCGTGGCGGCGGCGGCCGAGGCGGCGGGCATCGCGGCGGGCATCCACACGCCGCACGGCGACGTCGCCCGGCAACGCCTCGCGGCGGGTTACACGTTCGCGACCGTGGCCGGTGACCTCAACCACCTCGAGGCCGCCGCACGCGACCACCTGCGGCGGGCGACCGCGACGGACGACGCCGACGCGACCGCAGGAGGCGCGGCGTGAGCAGGCAGGACACGGCGGCGGATCAGGGCGCCGCGGTCCCGGTCGGGGCTGTGGGCGTCGACGGGGCGGACGACACAGACGGCGTCGTCGCCGACGGCCGGCTGCGGCCCGACGCGGCGGGACGCTCCTGGTCGTACCTGCCGACGGCCACGGTGCAGTCGCACGCAGCCAACCTCGCCGAACTGCCCGACGGTCGCCTGGCCTGCGTCTGGTTCGGCGGCACGCAGGAGGGCGTCTCGGACATCCACGTCTGGTTCTCGACCCTCGACGGCGAGGTGTGGTCCGAGCCCGTGCGGCTCAGCGACGATCCCGCGCGCTCCGAGCAGAACCCGGTCCTCTTCACGGCCCCCTCGGGCGACGTCTGGCTGCTCTACACCGCTCAACGGGCGGGCAACCAGGACTCGGCCGAGGTGCGCCGCCGGGTCTCGACCGACGGCGGGATGACCTGGGGTGAGCCGTCGACGCTCTTAGCGGCCGACGAGACCGGCGGTGTGTTCGTCCGGCAACCGCCGGTCGTCACCCGGGCAGGCGACCTCCTCGTGCCGGTGTTCCGCTGCGTGACGACCCCCGGGCAGGCGTGGGTGGGCGACCACGACACGAGCTCGGTGATGATCTCCCGGGACGGCGGCGCCACGTGGGGTGAGGTCGCCGTCCCGGGCAGCACGGGAGCCGTACACATGAACGTGCACGAGCTGCCGGACGCCTCGCTGCTCGCGCTCTTCCGCAGCCGCTGGGCCGACGCCGTCCACGAATCCCGCTCGACCGACGGCGGCCGCACCTGGACGGCGCCCGTGCCGACCGAGCTGCCCAACAACAACTCGTCGGTGCAGTGGGTGCCGCTCGCCGACGGCCGCCTCGCGATCGTGTACAACCACCGCCGGGCCGACGCCACGACCGAGCGCCGGCTCGGGCTCTACGACGAGATCGACGAGTCCGGCATCGTCGAGCAGGCCGCGCTGCTCGGCTCGGACGCGGACGCCGACCAGGAGGCGCGGGCCGGGTCGCCTGCGGAGGGGGGCCGGACGGCGTTCTGGGGCACGCCCCGGGCTCCGATGTCGCTGGCGGTGTCGACGGACGACGGGCGCAACTGGCCGCACCGCGTCGACCTCGAGGACGGCGACGGGTGGTGCCTCTCGAACAACTCACGCGACGGGCTGAACCGCGAGCTGTCGTACCCGAGCATCACGCAGACGAGCGACGGGGCCGTGCACGTGGCCTACACCTGGCACCGACGGGCGATCCGCCACGTGCGCCTGTCGCCCGCCGACCTGCCCGGCGTGCCCGACCTGCCCGGCGTGCACGACCCGTCCGGCGCGGACGTCGGGGACTGAGCCGTGGCCGACGACGAGACACGGGGCGGGCAGGGCACCGACCGGCACGCCGTCGTCACGGGCTGCAGCTCGGGCATCGGGCGGGCGATCGCCGGGCTCCTGTTGGCCGAGGGGTGGCGGGTGACCGGGCTCAGCCGGCGCGCGGTCGACCTGGGCGAGGGGTTCTCGTGGGTCGGCTGCGACCTGTCGGTGCCCGGTGACGTCGCGGCGGCGGTCGCCGACGTCGCGCCGGTCGACGCGATCGTCCACGCGGCCGGGTTCCAGGTCGCCGCCCCGCTCGGCCGACTGGACCCCGCCGCCCTCGAGGGCATGTTCGCCGTGCACGTGGGGGCCGCGGCAGCCCTCGTCGACGCGCTCGTCGACCGGCTGTCCGACGGCGGCCGCATCGTGCTGATCGGCAGCCGTACCGCCGTCGGGGTCGCCGGCAAGAGCCAGTACGCGGCGACGAAGGCGGCCCAGGTCGCGCTGGCCCGCAGCTGGGCGGCCGAACTGGCGCCGCGGGGCGTCACCGCCAACGTCGTGGCGCCGGGGCCCACCGACACGCCGATGCTCGCCGACCCGGCCCGCGCCTCCTCGGCTCCGGTCGTGCCGCCGCTGGGCGCGCTCGTCGACCCGGTGGACGTGGCCGCGCTCGTGGCGTTCGTGCTCGGGCCACACGGACGGAGCATCACGGGGCAGGCGCTCGTCGTCTGCGGCGGCGCCTCGCTCTGAGAGAGGTCGGGGTGGTGCGTCCTGGCCGAAAAGCGAGGAGCGAACACGAGTTGTTTTGAATCATTCAAAAGAAGGCGTATGGTGGTGGCAACGCCGACGGAGGCCAGGGCCACCGTCGAGCATCTCGGCGCGGCCCTCCCCGCCGGTGGCCGCCCGCTCGATCCCCGATCGCGGGCCCCGACCGACACGACCCGCCCAGCCCCGAGGAGTCAGCATGGACACCACCGCCACGACCACCCGCACCGCCGTCACCCCGCTCGGCGGCCGCTACGTCAGCACGACCGCCGCCCCGACGGTCGGCTCCTACGTCGGCTCGCTCGCCGCCGACGTCGCCCCCGGTTCGTACGTCAGCACCTCGGCTCGCCGAGACCTGTCGATCGGCCGCTACACCGCCAGCGTGCTGCGTCGCCTCTTGTCGGCCACGGCATCCGTCCGCACGGCCACGGGCACGATCCACACCGCGACCGGTTCGATCCGCACCGCGTAGTCGTCACCGGTCGGGGTCGCCTCACCCCGACCGTCCCGCCCGGGCGGCCCGTCCGGGCTGCCCCACCAGACCCGGGCCCGCCGCGCGACCTGAATCCGCGCGACGGGCCCGCTGTTGTACCCAGGAGACACGACGTGCCGCTCACCTGCGAAGGTGAGCGGCACGTCGTGACATCCCTGTGGCCAGGCCAGGCCAGGCCAGGCCCGACCCGGCAGCCGACCGGACTAGAGCGTCGCGGCCGAGGGGTCCCAGCTCTCGTCGAGCGGCACCGGCTGCTGCACGGCGGACTCGACGGAGACCGGCCCACCCTGCTCGGCGGCCGACGAGATCGCCAGCAGCACGTCGAGCACGTGCGAGGCGACGGCCCCGCTGGCACGCTCGGCGTCGCCACCGCGGATCGCCCGCGCCAGGTCGAGCACGCCCGACCCGCGTCCGTAGGTCGACCCCACGGCGGCGAGCGTCTCGGGCTCGTCCTGGCCGAAGCGCCACAGGCTCGAGTCGCCCTCGAACGTGTTGGGGTCGGGCAGCACGAGGGTGCCCTCGGTGCCGCTGATCTCGACGAAGCCCATGCGGGGCAGCGCGTTCTGGAACGAGAACGTCGACTGCGCCGACTGCCCGCCCGCGAACTCGATGAGCGCCGCGTGGTGCGTCGGCACCTCGACCGGGAAGGTCTGGCCCGCGCGCGGGCCGCTGCCGATGGTGCGCGTGTCGAACGACTTCGACGAGACCGCGCTGACGCGGCTGGCCGAGCCGAACGCGTGCACCAGGGTCGTCACGTAGTACGGCCCCATGTCGAAGAGCGGACCGGCCCCGAGTGCGAACAGGAAGTCGGGGTTCGGGTGCCACGACTCGGGCCCGGGCACGTGGAACATCGTGGTCGCCGTCAGGGGCTGGCCGATGTCGCCGCGGGCGATCGCGCGCATCGCGGTCTGGATGCCGGCGCCGAGCACGGTGTCGGGTGCACAGGCCACGCGGACGCCGGCCGCCTCGGCGGCGGCGAGCAGGTCGCGCGCGGACTCGTGGTCGAGGGCGAGGGGCTTCTCGCTCCAGACGTTCTTGCCGGCGGCGATGATCTGACGTCCGACCTCGGCGTGCACGGCCGGGATCGTCAGGTTGACGACGATCTCGATCTCGTCGATCGCGAGCAGTTCGTCGACCGTGCCGTGACCCGGGACGCCGTACGTCTCGGCCTGCGCCTCGGCACGGTCGAGGTCGAGGTCGGCGACGAAGAGCACCTCGAGGTCGGCGAACTGCGTCATGTTCTCGAGGTAGGTGCCGCTGATGACGCCCGCGCCGATGACGCCGACGCCGACGCGTCCCGTGCGGCCGGCGGTCGTGTCGACGCCGCTCACTTGTCGTTCTCCTGCAGCCAGGCGAAGGACTCGGCGACGCCGTCGAAGACGTCCTTCGCGTAGTCGTCGAACTCGACGACGCGCAGCGCGTGCGGCGCGGCGGCGAGCACGGCGGCGACGTCGACGTCGCCCTGACCGGCCGGGGTCTGGTTCTTGAAGGCGGCGGCGAGCGCGTCGGGCACCTCGAGGGCGCTCTCGCTGCTGGGCAGGGCGGTCGCGATGTCGCCCGAGATCTTGCCGTCCTTGACGTGGAGGAACTGCACACGGTCACCCAGCGAGCGCAGCAACGCCGGGGTGTCCATGCCGCCGACGGTCGACCAGAAGGTGTCGATCTCGAGGACGACGTCGTCGTTCAGGCGCTCGAGGAAGAAGTCGTAGACGGGACGGCCGTCGACCTTGTTCGCGAACTCCCACTGGTGGTTGTGGTACCCGAACTTCAGACCCGATGCGGCGGCGAGCACCTGCAGCTCGTTGACGCGGTCGGCGATCTTCCGGGCGTCGTCGGCGGTCTGCCAGCGGTCGCTCGGGATGAACGGGTCGATGACCGTGCCGATGCCGAGCTGGGCCGCTGCGGCGAAGGCGCGCTCGGGCTCGTCGGAGTCGATCACGGGGGCGTGGCCGGAGGGGGCGGTGACGCCGGAGGCGGCGAAGGCCTTCTCGAACTCGTCGGCACGCTCGACGAACGAGTAGGGCTCGACCTGGGTGAAGCCGATCTCGGCGATGCGGGCGACGGCGCCCTGCAGGTCGGCCGAGACGGCGTCTCGGACCGTGTAGAGCTGAACGGAGGGTGACGAGGTCATGGGATGACTCCTTTGTCGTGAGGGGTTCCGGTGGTCTGTGCCCAACTCTGTCACTTATGTCGACCGATGACAAAAGTTCGTCCGAAATCGACGCATTCGCTTGCCCGGGCGACACCTGCTGTGTATTCTGCGAACACCTAGCGCGACTAGGTTTTGACTCGAGGAGGCGTCATGGCCAACCCAGGCCCCATCGGCACGCAGGGCGTGCTCACCCAACCCGTCAGCACCGTGAGGGTGTCGCGGGGCTACATGATCGCGCTGGGCCTGGCACAGTTCGGCCTGTTCGCGGCCCTGCTCTCGCCGGTGTACGTGAGCATGCAGCTCAAGGCCCAGCAGCTGAACCCCGACGACCCGGCGAGCATCATCGGGCTCGTCCTGCCGTTCGGCGCCTTCGGTGCACTGCTCGCGAACCCGCTCGTCGGCGCCCTGAGCGACCGCACGCGCACCCGGTGGGGCCGCCGCCGCCCCTACCTCGTCGGCGGCATCGTCGTCTTCACGCTCGCCCTCGCCTGGCTCGCGTTCGCCCCCACCGTGCTGCAGCTCGGCATCGCGTGGGTGATCGCCCAGATCGCGGCCAACGCCGTGCTCGCTGCCCTGACCGCGAGCTTCGCCGACAACGTGCCGCAGTTCCAGCGCGGCAAGGCCTCGAGCGTCATCGCCCTGGCACAGAACATCGCCGTCCTCGCGGGCACCTACCTCGCCGTGCTGTTCGTCGCGAACCTGCCGGTGCTCTTCATCGCGCCGGGCATCCTCGCGATCGTGCTGATCCTCGTCTACGCGGTCGTCGCCCGTGACGACCTGCCCGAATACGAGCTCAAGCCGTTCACCTTCGTCAACCTGGTCAGCTCGTTCTGGACGAACCCCCTCGAGCACCGCGACTTCGCCTTCGCCTGGTGGTCGCGGTTCCTGATCATCCTCGCGACGTTCATGTTCACGACCTATCGACTGCTCTACATGCAGGAGCACCTCGGCATCTCGGACGTCGCCGACGCCACGGCCGCGGTCGCCTTCGGCGTCCTGCTCTACACGATCGCGTTGATGGCGAGTGCCGCGCTCTCGGGCTGGCTGAGCGACAGGCTCAAGATGCGCAAGGTCTTCGTCGGAGGCTCGACCGCCCTCTTCGCGGTCGGCCTGATCCTGCTGGCCCATGCCGAGACCGTCACCGGCTTCTACGTCGCCGAGGTCGTCATGGGCTTCGCCTACGGCATCTACGCCGCCGTCGACACCGCCCTCGTCGTCGACGTGCTGCCGAACGCCGACCGTCCGGGCAAGGACCTCGGCGTCATCAACATCGCCAACGCCCTGCCGCAGTCGCTCGCCCCGGCGATCGCGCTGTTCTTCCTCGGCATCGGCAACACCGGCTCGGGCAACTACACCCTGATGCTCTGGGCCGCCGGCGTCGCGGCGATCCTCGGCGCCCTGGCCGTCATCCCCATCAAGCGCGTGCGCTGAGTCGGGCGGTGGCGTGTGCGACGGCCTACCGTCGCACACGCCATGACGCCCCCGACCGACACCTCCGCCGCCACCCCCGCCACCGCCGGTCCGGGTGACCACCGGGTCGTACCCACGGTCGGGCCGGTGGCCGCCCCGGACCTGCACCTCATGACCTACAACGTGCGGCGGCGCATGCCGCAGGTGCTGACCACCCGTCACGCCCTGGCCGACCGGTGGTCGTCCCGGCTGCCGGCACTGCGCCTCCTGCTCGAGGCCGAGCGACCCTCGGTGCTGGGCATCCAGGAGGCGCTACCCGACCAGTCCGCGCAGCTCGCGGACGCCCTCGGCGCCGACTACGCCTCGGTCGGCACGGGTCGCGACCGCGACCGCGGCGGCGAGCGCGTCGAGCTGTACGTCGACACCGCCCGGCTGAGGATCGTCCGCCACGAGGCGCTCTGGCTCTCGGCCACCCCCACGGTGCCGGGGTCGCGCTCGTACGGCAACATGATCCCCCGCACGGCCGTCCACGCCGAGCTCGACGACCTCACGACCGGAGCCCGACTGCACATGGTCGTGACGCACTTCGACCACCTCTCGGCCCGCTCGCGGCGACACTCCGCCGTGCAGCTGCGCACCTTCACCGACGCCCTCGACGGGCCCGTCGTCGTGATGGGCGACTTCAACGCCGTGGTCGACTCCCCCGCGCACCGCGAACTGACCCGCGGCAGGCTGGTCGACAGCCGCGTGGTGGCCGACGTGCGGCTCGACCCGGGCTGGGGCTCGTACTCGAACTACGGCCCGCCCCGCACCGGCGGCCGCCGCCTGGACTGGCTGCTCGTCGACACCGGGGCCCACGTCGAGCGGGCCGGCGTCGGCGGGGTCCGTCCCGGCGGCGTCGCCCCCTCCGACCACGACCCGGTGCACGCCGTCGTGCGCTGGCCGTCCGGGCACGCCGGACACCGTCCCGCCGAGCACCGTCCCGCCGAGCACCGTCCCGCAGAGCACCACCCCGAGGAGTCCTGAGATGCCCACCGTCGCCGAGACCTTCCTCCGCCGCCCGCACGGAGTCCTCGAGTACGTCGCCGACGCCGTCCGCGTGGTCGCCGCGCTGAGCGTCGTCGTGGTCGGCGTCGGCTGGGGCGTCGTCGAGATCGCCGTGCTGATGCTGGCCCTGCTCGGCACCCTCGTTCCCCGCATGCTCGGCCTCCGGGCGACGTTCGACCTGATGGTCGGCGTCGCCGCGCTGGGCGCCGCCTGGAGCAGCGTCTTCGAGCTCTACACCCGGGTCACGGGCTACGACACGGTCGTGCACTTCGTGCTCAACGGCCTGCTCGCCGCGGTGTTCGTCGTCCTGGCCCACCGCGCCGGCTGGGTCGTGTCGCCGGGCCGCGGTGACGGACGAGGAGGCGCGGGTCGCTCCGCCCGCGTCGGCTCAGTCCTGCTGACGGTCGCGTTCGGCCTGGCGGCCGGCACCCTGTGGGAGATGGGCGAGTGGGCGGGCCACACCCTCGTCGACTCGGCGATCTTCGTCGGCTACGACGACACGATCGGCGACCTCGCCGCGGGCGGCCTCGGCTCGCTGCTGGCCGGGCTGGCGCTGCCGTTCCTCGTGGGGGGCGACGTCCGCGGCCGGGCCGCGCGCGCCTCCTCGTCCGGAGCCGGCGCCGGCGCGGGTGCCGACGGACACGGGGGCGACGCCGTCGGCCACGGCCGCCCGCGCGTCCACCACCACTGAGGGCGCCCAGCCGAGCCGCGTGAAGACGCCGGCCGGGTCGGCGCGCAACCAGCGCGACCACGGCAGGCCGTCGGTGCCGTGGACCGTGAACGAGTGCAGCGCCCGGTACGTCCGCAACCACGGGGCGTTGCCCGGATCGAGCGGCCGGGCCGAGATGCCCGTGACGACGTCGCGGCGGTAGGCGATGCGGCCCCGACCGGCGAGTTGGCGGTCGCCGAGGTGCAGGGCGAGGTCCATGTCGTCGTGCAGCAGGGTCTCGTGCCGGTGCACCTCGTCGCGGACGTCGAGCCAGGCGGTGCGGCGCATCATCATCGTCGAGCCGAACAGCGGCCAGTGCGCCAGGGCGGCCCCGATCACGAGGTGGTACGCGCCGACGTAGAGAGCGGAGAGCAGGCGTTCGACGCCGACGGGCGCGTCGTAGAAGCGGGCGTTCGTGCTCACGGCGAGCACGTCCGGCTCGTCGACGAGGGTGCCGAGCAGATCGGCGACCCAGGTGCGGGGCAGGACGCTGTCGGCGTCGACCCGGCCGATGAGGTCGGCGGGCGCGGGGGCGCCCGCCTCGGCACCCACCCCGGCGGCGGCGTCGTAGCCCGTGCTGGCGGCCGCGGCGATGCCGACCTCGGCCTCGGCGACCACGCGGGCACCGTGCCGCAGGGCGACCTCGACGGTGTCGTCCGTGCTGCCGTTGTCGACGACGATCACCTCGTCGGGCACGCGCGTCTGCCGCGCGAGCGACCGGAGGCACGCGTCGAGCAGGGCTCCGTCGTCTCGGACGGGGACGACGACACAGACACGCACTCGCCCATCCAACCCGGTCGGGGCGGGTCACGTCGAGCGATCACACCCCAGGACGTCGCCGAGACCCGTCGGCGCGCACAGGGGTCTCGGCGGTTTCCCGGGGTCTGGCCGCACGCTCGCCCGGCGAGAGCAGACTCGGCGCATGATCCCGACCGCCGCCGAACCGATCGTCCCCATGCTCGCGAAGGCCGTGGCCGACGTGCCCGAGCCCGACTCCGTCGAGGGCGGGCTCGTCTACGAACCCAAGTGGGACGGGTTCCGCGGCATCGTGTACGCCGAGCCCGCGGCCGCCGGCACCGACGGCGCCCCGCTCACGATCGAGATCGGCAGCCGCGGCTCGAAGATGCTGACCCGGTACTTCCCCGAGCTGGTCGATGCCCTCGCGCGCCTCCTGCCAGGGCCCTGCGTGCTCGACGGCGAGATCGTCGTGCGCACCGGCGAGCCCGGTCACGAACGGCTCGACTGGGACGCGCTGGGCCAGCGCATCCACCCGGCCGCGTCGCGCGTCGCGAAGCTCAGCGTCGAGACCCCCGCGATGTTCGTCGCGTTCGACCTGCTCGCCCTGGGCGACCGCGACCTGCTCGACACCCCGTTCGCCGAGCGCCGCGCGCTGCTGCTCGAGACGGTCGGCCCCGAGGGAGGCGCCGGCAGAGGTGCCATCGGCACGGCAGGAGGCGCGGACCACCCCCTGCACGTCAGCCAGGCCACCGACGACGTAGCGACCGCACGTCGGTGGCTGACCGAGTTCGAAGGCGCCGGGCTCGACGGGGTCGTCGCGAAGCCGACCCGCGCCTCCTACGCTCCGGGCAAGCGGACGATGCTCAAGGTCAAGCACCACCGCACCGCGGACGTCGTGGTGCTCGGCTACCGCGTCCACAAGAGCGGCTCGGGAGTGGGGTCGCTGCTGCTCGGGCTGCACGACGACGAGGGCGAACTGCGCAACGTCGGAGGCGCGTCCGCGTTCTCGGACGCCCGTCGCCTCGAGCTGGTCGACGAGTTGGCGCCGTTCGTCGACCGCGACGACGACGGCGAGGTGCGTCACGCCGAGACCGAGCGCAGCCGCTTCTCGTCGGGCAAGGACGTGTCGTTCGTCCCGCTTCGTCCCGAGCGCGTGGTCGAGGTGCGGTACGACCAGATGGAGGGCTCCCGGTTCCGGCACACCGTGCAGGTCGAACGGTGGCGCGACGACCGCGAGGCCCGCTCGTGCGGGTTCGACCAGCTCGAGGTGCCGGCGGCGTACGACCTGGGCGAGGTGCTCGCCTAGGCGACGAGCGCTTCCTCGGGCACAGGGCACCGCGTTTCGGGCACCGCACACCGACGAGACGCGGTGCCGTGCACGGGACACGGTGTCGTGGTCAGTCGGCGGCGGGCTTCCGCGCCCGGCTGGGCTGCACGCGGGGCGGCTCGCCGGGCATCTTCGGGAAGTCGGGCGGGAAGGGCAGCTCGCCGAGGCCGTCGGCGACGTCGCGCTCCCACCAGGCGAGCAGTGTGTCGATGCGCCCCGGCGACTCGTGCATCGAGCCCCACGGGTCGCCGTGGGTCTGCAGTCGCTCGGGCACCGTCAGCACGGTGTGCTCGGCCGGGTCGATGCCGGGCAGGTCGTCCCACGTGACCGGCAGGGACACGGAGGCGCGGGGCAGCGCCCGGGGAGACCACGCCCCCGCCATGGTGCGGTCGCGATTGGCCTGGTTGTAGTCGACGAAGAGGCGGTCGCCGCGTTCCTCCTTCCACCACGCGGTGGTGACGCGGTCGGGGGTGCGGCGTTCGAGCTCGCGGGCGGCGGCGATCACGGCGTGCCGCACCTCGAGGAACTCGTGCGTCGGCTCGATCGGCGCGAAGACGTGCAGGCCCCGGTTGCCGCTCGTCTTGACGAACGCGGTGAGGCCCGCCTCGTCGAGCACGGCCCGGAGGTCGAGCGCGGCCGTCACGGCGTCCGCGAAGCTCGTGCCCGGCTGCGGGTCGAGGTCGATGCGCAGCTGGTCGGGCAGGTCGGGCTGCTCGGCGCGCGAGGCCCACGGGTGGAAGACCAGGGTGTTCATCTGGGCCGCCCAGACCGCGGCGGCGGGCTCGTCGACCACGAGCTGCGGGTGCACGCGACCGCTCGGGTAGGTGACGTCGACGGCTCGCACGTAGTCGGGGGTGCCGCGGGGCGGGTTCTTCGAGAAGTACTGGTCGCCGTCGACGTCGCCGCCGAAGCGCTGCAACGAGATCGGACGGTCGCCGTTGGCCGCGACGAAGGGCGTGCCGACCTCGGCCAGGTACCGGGCCAGGTCGAGCTTCGTCACGCCGAGGTCGGGCCAGAGCACGCGCGACGGACTGCTGATGCGGACGTCGCGGTCGCCCACCCGCAGGGTCGTCGCCTCGGATGCCATGTGCGTGACGCTAGTCCCGTCACGCCGCCGGGGCACGAGGTGCCGGCGTTCACGGGGTGTTCACCCGGGCGTCGCTTCCGTCCGAGATGGTTCGGTCCACACCCGACGAAACGGACACCCGCATGCGCACGCCCTTGCTCCGCCTCGGCGCCCTGACCCTGGCCGGCTCGATCGCCGCCGCCGGGCTCGTGGCCACGAGCGCCCTGCCCGCCCTCGCGGCCGAAGCCGACGTCGTCGTCAACGAGATCGACACGACCGACGACTGGGTCGAGCTGCTCAACACCGGCGCCACCCCCACCGACGTGTCGGGCTTCGTGCTGCGCGACAGCAACGACACGCGGACCCTCGCCCTGCCCGCGGGTACGGTCCTCGCCGCCGGCGAGCGCCTGGTCGTCGACGTCGCCGACGACGCCGTGTGGGGCGCCGCCGCCTACGGGCTCGGACGCGCCGACGCCGTCCGGCTCTACGCGGCCGACGGCACGACGCTGCTCGACTCGTACGCCTGGACGCAGTTCCCGACCACGACCTACGGCCGCTGCGCCGACGGCACCGGCGAGTTCACGACGACGGCCGCGGGAACCCGGGGCACCGCCAACGAGTGCGCCACGACACCGGCGCCGACCGACCCGACGGACCCCGCCCCGACCGACCCGACGACCCCCGCCGTGCCCGCCACCACCGACGTCGTGATCAACGAGGTCGAGTCCAACGGCGACGACACCGACTGGGTCGAGCTGACGAACGTCGGCACGGTGCCCGTCGACGTCTCGGGCTACACCTTCCGCGACGAGGACGACGTCCGCACCCCCTTCACCCTGCCCACCGGTTCGGTCGTGCAGCCCGGTGCGTTCTTCGTGATCGACCAGGCCTCGGGCTCGAACCCGGTCGGCTTCGACTTCGGTCTCGGCCAGCCCGACTCGGCGCGCCTGTTCGACACCGCGGGCACGCTCGTCGCGTCGTACGCCTGGAGCGTCCACAGCACGGTCAGCTACGGCCGCTGCCCCGACGGCACCGGCGAGCTGACGACGACGACCTCGACCACGAAGGGCGCGGCGAACGACTGCTCGTCGCCCGTGCGCATCAACGAGGTCGAGAGCCAGGGAGGCGCGCCCGGCGACTGGGTCGAGCTCACCACCGTGGGCACCTCGCCGGTCGACCTCGGCGGCTACGTGCTGACCGACTCCGACCCGACGCACCGCTACGTGATCCCGGCCGGGACCGTCGTCGCCCCCGGTGGCTTCGTCGTCCTCGACGAGCAGACCCCGACCTCGGCCGGCTTCGACTTCGGGCTGGGCGGTGCCGACTCGGTGCGCCTGCTGCTGCCGGACGGCACGACGGCGGCCGACGGCTCGACCCTCGCCGACGAGTACTCGTGGACCTCGCACGCCGCCACCACCTACGGCCGCGGCCCCGACGGCACGGGCGACTTCGCCGTCACGTCGGCCCCGACCAAGGGCTCGGCCAACGCCTTCGCCGGCGTCTCCGTGCCGACGGCCTGGCCCGGCGGACCCGACGAGGTCCCCCTGGACGACGAGGGCACCTTTACGGGCGACCTGAGCGGTCTCGACTACGAGCCGACCGGCACGGCCACCCCCGGCACGCTCTGGGCGGTGCAGAACGGCGACGGCCTGCTCTACCGCATCGTCCCGGACGGCGCCGGCGGCTGGGCTCCGCAGACGACCGACGGCTGGGTCGCCGGCAAGAAGCTGCTGTACCCGAGCGGGGTCGCGACCGACATCGTGGACGCCGAGGGCGTCACGGTCGCCGACGACTCGTCCGCCGGGGGCGTCTACGTGTCGACCGAGCGCAACAACGCCTCGGGCTCCGTCAGCCGCCCCTCGGTGCTGCGGTACGACGCCGCGACCGCGAGCCCGGCCACGACCCTGGTCGCCACCGACGAGTGGAACCTCGCCGCGGACTTCCCCGGCCTGGGGGCCAACGCGGGCCTCGAGGGCATCACCTGGGTGCCCGACGCGTGGCTGACCGAGGCGGGGTTCGTCGACGAGGCGACCGGCGCCTCCTACGATCCGGCCACCTACGCCGGCCACGGTGACGGGCTCTTCTTCGTCGGCGTCGAGGGCACCGCGAGCGTCTACGCCTACGCCCTGATGGACGACGGTTCGTTCGAGCGCGTCGCGACGATCGCGACGTCGTTCGCCCTGGTCGCCGACCTGCAGTTCGACGCCGACCTCGACGCGCTCTGGGTCGTCTGCGACGAGGCCTGCTCGGGCCGCACGGCGCTGTTCTCGGTCGACGAGTCGGGGGCGTTCGCCGAGGACGTCGTCCACGAGGCACCGGCGAACGCCGACCGGGGGCTCGCCAACGAAGGCTTCGCGATCGCCCCGGCGGCGACGAGCGTCGACGGGTTCCGTCAGACGTTC
The DNA here is from genome assembly GCF_014841545.1 of Frigoribacterium sp. CFBP 8751. NCBI lineage: Bacteria > Bacillati > Actinomycetota > Actinomycetes > Micrococcales > Microbacteriaceae > Frigoribacterium > Frigoribacterium sp. CFBP 8751. Next base: position 79,548 of record NZ_JACYUB010000004.1, on the reverse strand, counting down.
TACGCGGACGACAACGACACCGACGGGTTCTCGCTGCGCGCCGGGACGTTCCCCGGCGTGGCGGCCGAGCCCGGGACGCCCGGCGACCCCGGGACTCCCGGCACCCCCGGGACGCCCGGGACGCCCGGGACGCCCGGCGGCCCCGGTTCTCCCGCCGATCCCGGCACGGGCGTGACGCCGATCGGTCAGGGCTCGGGCCCGGCGTCGGTCGACGGGCAGCTCGCCTTCACCGGTTCGGACGCCCGGTGGGCGGCGGCCGCGGCCCTGCTGCTCGTGCTCGCCGGGGCGGGCACCCTGATCGCCCGTCGCCGTCGCCCCACCCGCGACTGAGGAACGACGCCCCGCGAACCCCGTTCCGAACGATGAACCCGCAAGCTTCCGGGTTCATCGTTCGGAACGGGGTTCATCGTCGTGCGGCGGCCGGGCGGCGGCCGGGCGGCGGCCGGGCGGCGGCCGGGCAGCGGGTCGGCGGGTCAGCGGGTCAGCGGGTCAGCGGGTCAGCGGCGTCGCCGTGCCGGTGACCGTGATGCCGCCCTCGACCGGGACGTCGACCACGAGGAGGCTCGGCCGCCCGACGTGCCGCCCCTGCCTCACCACGACACGGGCAGGAGGCGCGATCAGCTCGAGCGCTCGGAGGTACCCGCCCAGCGAGGCGGCCGCCGACCCCGTCGCAGGGTCCTCGGTGAGGGAGCCGACGGGGAACAGGTTGCGCGCCTCGACCACGGTCGCCCCGGACTCGTCGACGCCCCGGGCGTGGATCACCGTGATCGTGCCGGCCCAGCCCTGCTCGTCCATCAGTGCCCTCACGGCGATCGGATCGAAACCGAAGTCGTCGAACGCCCGCTGGTCGCGGACCGCCACCACGGGGTGCCGGTTGCCCGCGAAGGACTCCCGCACCGGACGACGCTCGTCGAGGTCGGCGTGCGCGAGGCCCAGCAACGCCAGCAGCCGGTCGGTGACGGTCGGGTCGAGGTCGCGCACGACGGGGTCGACGCTCGTGAACGACGCCGTCACGAGGCCCGTGACGACGTCGGCACCGCCGCGCGACGTCTCGATCACGACCGGGCCGACCGCCGTCGCGAGCGTGAAGGCTCCGACCCCACGACGCTCGGCCAGGGCGACGGCGGTGGCGATCGTCGCGTGGCCGCAGAACGGCACCTCGGCCCCGGGCGAGAAGTAGCGCACGGCCACGTGCCGGTCGTCCCCGGCGCGTGACGGTTCGACCACGAACGCCGTCTCGGCGTACCCCACCTCGGCGGCGATCCGCAGCATGTCGGCGGCCGAGAGGGCCGACGCGTCGAGCACGACGCCGGCCGGGTTGCCCCCGCCCGGCCCGTCGGCGAAGGCCGTCAGGTGCAGCACCTCGACGGACGGGGCGGACGGCGAGGCAGGGGCGGGGTCGTCAGGGTCGTCAGGAGGCGAGGGTCTGCGGTCGGTCACGACGCCACTGTGCCGCACCGCGCCTCCTCGTCGCCAGCGCCACCCGGGGCCGGGTGGCCCGCCCGGCTCTCGAGACCCTGCCGAGCCGTGCCGGACCCCGAGCCGCCTCAGACGACCCGACCGGCCTCGAGCCACGTCACGCGGTGCGCCGCGTCGAGCAGCAGCGGATCGTGCGAGACGGCGAGGACGGCCGCGCCCCGGGTCGCCTCGTCGAGCAGCGTCACCCGGATGCGTTCGGCGCTCACCGCGTCGAGTCCGGTCGTGGGCTCGTCGAGCACCAGCAGGTCGGCCCCGCGCGCCAGCCCGTGGGCGAGGAGCGCGCGCTGCCGCTGACCGCCCGAGAGCGCGGCGAAGGGTCGCTGCGCGAGATCGGCGACGTCCAGGCGGTCGAGCGCCTCGTCGACGGCGGCGCGGGCTCGACGGTCCAGGGGACGCCACCGGCCCACGCGACCCCAGGCGCCGACCGTCACGACGTCGCGCACGGTGACCGGGAGCCCGTCCGGGATCGACGTGCGCTGCGGGACGAACGCGATCGTCGCGGTGACCGACCGCGTGCCCGACGTCGGCTGCCGCACGCCCGCGACGACCTCGAGCAGCGTCGACTTGCCGGCCCCGTTCGGACCGGCCACCACCGTGACGACCCCGACGGGCACGTCGAGGTCGACGTCGGCCAGGGCCGTGCGGTCGCCGAACGACACGCCCACCCCCAGGAGGCGCGCCGGGGTCGGGGGAACGGCGGCGGTGTTCGTCGTCATGCGACCACCCTAGTTGATAAGCGTTCTCATTCTCAGCTACGGTCGTGTCTCGTGCCCTTCCTCTCCACCGCCGTCCTCGAGCCGTTCTCGCTCGACTTCGTCCAGCGCGCCCTCGTCGGCGGCGGCCTCGTCGCGATCCTCTGCGGCGTCGTCGGCACCTGGGTCGTGGTGCGCGGCATGGCCTTCCTCGGCGAGGCGCTCGCGCACGGCATGCTGCCCGGCGTCGCCCTCGCGACCGTGCTCGGGGCTCCCGTCCTCGTCGGCGGGGCGCTCAGCGCCGTCGTCATGAGCCTCGGCGTCGCGGCGCTGCAACGACGCGGTCGCCTGTCGTACGACACGAGCATCGGCCTCCTCTTCGTCGCGATGCTCGCCCTCGGCGTCGTCGTCATCTCGCACTCGGGCAGCTTCGCCACCGACGCCACGTCGATCCTGTTCGGCGACGTCCTGGCGATCACCTCCGCGGACCTCGGACTGCTCGCCGGTGCGACGATCGTCGGCGTCGGCCTCGCGGCCGCCTTCCACCGCCCCCTGCTGGCCCTCGCCCTCGACCCGCGACTGGCCGCCGTGCTGGGGCTCGGTCCGCGCTCGGCCCAGGCCGTGCTCGTGGGCCTGGTCACGCTCGCCGTCGTGGCCTCGTACCAGGCCGTCGGGTCGCTGCTCGTCGTCGGACTGCTGCTCGCACCGGCCGTCGCCGCGGGCCACTGGACGTCGCGCCTGCCCACGCGGATGGTCCTCTCCGCGGTGATCGGCGTGCTCGCCGTCGCCATCGGATTGCTCGTCTCGTGGCACGCCGCGACGGCCGCCGGCGCGTCGATCGCGGCGACGGCCATCGCGTTCGCCGGACTGTCGGGCGTCGGCCACGCCGCCGTGGGCCGACGTCGGGAGCGCCGGGGCGGCGCCGCCGTCCCGGCGCCCGCGAGCAGGGCACCCGTCGCGACCCGCGCCTCCTGATCCGCCGCACTCCCCCACCCGCGCCGGCACCCTGCCAGCCACGCCCACGCCCACGCCCCCACCCACCCGGAAGGACCGCATGCGATCCCCCCTCCTCTCGACCTGCCTGCTCGGCACGCTCGCCCTCGGGCTGACCGCCTGTTCGACCGGCACCGCCCCGGGCGGTGGCGGCGCCGGCGGGGAGTCGTCGACCGACTCGAGCGACACCACCGGCGAGGGCCACGGCGCCGTCGCCAATGCCGAGGAACTCGCCGAACCCCGACTCGGCCTCACCACGATCGACCCGTCGGGCACGGTCGCGCACCTCGACCTGCTCGACGAGAGCGTCGTCGAGCTCGGCTCGGTCGACGCCCCGACCGCCGTGGAGACCGACGGGCGGTACCTGTTCGCCGAGACACCTCGCGGCCTCGACGTCGTCGACAGCGGGGTCTGGACGTGGGACCACGTGGACCACTTCCACTACTACCGGGCCGACCCGCGCCTCCTCGGCACCGTCGAGGGCGACGGCGCGGCGACCGTGGCGACCACCAACCTCTCGACCTCGGGCTCGACCGGCGTGCACTTCGCCGGCTCGGGCGACGCCGTGCTGCTCGACACCGAGGCGCTGTCGCGGGGCGAGCTGCGCGAGCGGTTCCGCCTCGACGGCGAGCCCGGCGACGGCCTGGTCGTCCCCGTGGGCTCGTACGCCCTGGTGACCGAGGGTCGCGGCGAGACGACGACGCTCGTCGGGCGCACCGCCGACGGCGACGAGACGGGGCTGCGGGAGGCCTGCCCGGACGCCTCCGGCACGATCACCACGCGCGTCGGGGCCGTCGTCGGCTGCTCGGACGGGGCCGTGCTCGCGACCGTCGACGACGACGAGCTCGTCGTCGAGCACATCCCCTACCCGGCCGGCACGGCCCTGTCGTCGGGAGGCACGGCGGCCCCGGCCACCGCCTTCGACAACCGGGAGGGGCGACCCACCGTGGCCGGGCTCGCCGGCTCCGAGGGCGTCTGGCTGCTCGACACCCGGGCCCGGGCCTGGACCCTGCTGCCGGCACCGACCCCGCTGGTCACGGTGACCGCCGTGGACGACGCCGACCAGCGCCTCCTGGCCCTCGCGCAGGACGGCCGGGTGCTCGTCCTCGACGGCACCACCGGCCAGGTCGTCGCCGAGACGGCGCCGCTCGTCGCGGACTCGCTCGCCGCGGGCCGCACGCCGACGCTGATCGCCGACCAGCAGCGCGCGTACCTCTCGGCCCCCGCCGAAGGGCGGCTGTTCGAGATCGACCCGGCCGACGGCGCCCGGATCGCCCGCAGCTTCGAGACGACCACCGAGCCGGCCTTCGTCGCGGAGACGGGTCGATGAGAGCGCCGTCGACGGCCCGCCGCCGTGTCGGGCTCGCTCGCGTCACCCGCGGCACCGCCGCCCGCGTCGCCGCCCTGACCGTCGCGGCCGCGGTGGCCCTGACCGGCTGCGCACCCGCCGGCGACGACCGCCCGGTCGTCTTCGTGTCGACGAACATCCTCGGCGACGTCGTCGACGAACTCGTCGGCGACCAGGCCGAGGTCGTCACCCTGATGAAGCCGGACGCCGACCCGCACTCGTTCGAGATCTCGGCCCAGCAGGCGGCGCGGATGCGGGCGGCCGACCTCGTCGTCTCGAACGGCCTCGGCCTCGAGGAGGGGCTGCAGCAGCACCTCGACGCCGCGGTCGACGCCGGCGTGCCCTCGTTCGTCGCAGCCGACGCGATCGACGTGCTCGACTACCGTGAGGGCGACGCCGCAGGCACCCCCGACCCGCACTTCTGGACCGACCCCGGACGCATGCTCGACGTCGTCGACGCCCTCGGGCCGGTGCTCGCGGAGGTCGACGGCGTCGACGCCGCGGCGCTCACCGAGCGCACCACCGACTACCGGGCCGAGCTCGAGCGGCTCGACGCCGACATGGTCGACGCCTTCGCCGCGATCCCCGCCGAACGTCGCGCACTCGTGACGAACCACCACGTCTTCGGCTATCTCGCCGACCGGTTCGACTTCGACGTCGTCGGGGCCGTGATCCCCGGCGGGACGACGCTCGCGGCACCGTCGGCCTCCGACCTCGCCGACCTGGTCGACGCCGTCGAGACGACGGGCGTCCCGACCGTGTTCGCCGAGTCGTCGTCGCCCGACCGGCTCGTGCAGGCCCTCGCGAGCGAGGCGGACGTCCACGTCGACGTCGTCGAGCTGTTCACCGAGTCGCTCACCGCGGCCGACGGCGACGCCCCCGACTACCTGACCATGATGCGCGTCGACACCGAGCGCATCGCCACCGGGCTCTCCCCCTGAGCGCCCGACCACCGGAAAGAGGAACACCCATGCGCACCACCCACCTGCGACGGACCGGCGGCTCACTGCTCGCCCTCGGCGTCGCCGCGACCCTCGTCGCCTGCTCGACCGGCGGACCCGGCACCGCGTCCGACGGCACCGGCGGCACCGACGCGACCGGCGCCTCCTCGTCCGGCCCCCGCCTCGCCGTCTCGTCCGAGGGCCGCGTCACCGTGCTCGACGGCGAGACCCTCGAGACCGTCGGCGAGTTCGACTCCGAGGAGTTCACCCGCCTGAACCCGGCCGGCGACGGCCGACACGTCATGGTGACGACGAGCGAGGGGTTCCAGGTGCTCGACACCGCGGCCGGCAGCTCGTCCGAGCCCGCCCTGACCGACCTCGTCTTCGACGCCGACACCGCGGGCCACGTCGTCCGACACGGCGGCAAGACGATCCTCTATGCCGACGGCACGAGCGACACCACCGTCTTCGAGTCCGCCGACCTGACCGGCGCCGTCACCGACGGCGAGCTGCCCGCGGTCGAGACCGTCGAGGGCGTCCAGGCGCACCACGGCGTCTCGGTCGTGCTCGAGGACGGCACCTTCCTCACGACGGTCGGCGACTCCGACGGCCGCACGGGCATCGAGGTGCGCGACGCCGACGGTGCCGTGGTCGCGCAGAGCGACGAGTGCCCGGGCGTCCACGGCGAGGGCACCGCGGCCGACGAGGCCGTCGTGTTCGGCTGCGAGGACGGCGCACTGGTCTACCACGACGGCACGATCACCAAGCTCGCCTCGCCCTCGCAGCCCTACGGCCGCATGGGCAACGCGTGGGTCAGCGAGACCAGCCCGATCGTCGTCGGCGACCACAAGGACGACCCCGACGCCGAGGGCTACCTCCTGCACGCCGTCACCCTGATCGACACCGCCGCCGACACCCTCGACGTGGTCGACCTGCCCGAGGGCGTCGAGTACACCTTCCGGGGCGTGGCCCGTGGCCCGGGCGACCTCGCGTACCTGATCGGCACCGACGGCGCGGTGCACGTGCTCGACCCCGCGACCGGTGAGCTCACCGACTCGTGGCCCGTCGTCGCCCCCTGGGAGGGCCCGGCCGAGTGGCAGGACGCCCACCCCGCGATCGTCGTCGCGGGTGACGTCGGCTACGTCACCGAGCCGGCGACGAACAGCGTGCACGCGGTCGACCTGACCACGGGCGAGGTGCTGTCGTCGCGCGGACTCGACGTCACGCCGAACGAGGTCGCGGTGGCCACGGCCGACTGACGCGACCACCCCGGGGGACGAGGAGGCGCGGTGCGACGGCACCGCGCCTCCTTCGTCGTCGAGGGCTGCGCACGGCTCGTCCGGCCGGCCCGGCGCGCTCGGCCGACCCGGCCACCCCGTCCCGCCCCGCCGGTCGCTGGCCCGTCCTCTGGGGGCACCTCGAGCCCCGTCGGGGCGTCCCGCCGCACCGAAGATCAGAAGAATCCGACGATTTCGTGACGTTTCGCCCTCGGGGATCGTCTCCATCGTGTGCCGCCCTTCACCGCGGCGGTGCAGCAGGACGACGGATCGAGAGGACCACCATGCCGAGCTTCTACGTCAGCGAGCCCGACGGAGAACCGGACCCGACGGGCGGCGTCACCTCGCACCCCGTCGACCTCACGGGCGGCGGCGACGACGGCGCCGCGTCGACCTACCGGCGCGTGCAGGACGGCGGCACCGATCTGCGCGAGGCGACCCGCCGACTCGAGACGCACTACCGGGGTCGACGTTTCCGGGCCCAGTCGGGCGGTCGACCCTTCGAGTACTCGTACGTGCTCGCCGGCGACCACCGTCTCGTGCTGCAGACGTCGTCGTTCACCGCCCCGATGCAGGGCGAGATCCCCTTCCCCGGGCAGTACATCGTGGCGTGGAACCGCAGCGGTCGCACCACGCTGCACCAGCGCGGCCACACCTTCACGAGCGAGGGCTCCACGCCGTTCCTCATGCCGGCCGAGGAGGCCTTCTCGTTCGAGTCGACCCCACGGACGAACAGCATGGTGCAGGTCGGCAGCGACTTCCTCGAACGGACCGCCGCCGAACGCCACGGCGGACCCTCGCAGCGCGTCGTCTTCGACTACGCGGTCATCCCTCGCCCCGAGGCGGTCGCGGCCTGGCGCGCCGCCGTCGGCTCGAGCGCCGCGGCCGTCGTGGCCCAGCAGACGTCCCCGCTCGTGCGACTCGAGGCCCAGCTCACCCTCGCCCGGGCCATGCTCGACCTCTTCCCGTGGCGCGCCGTCGACGTGCCCGTCGGCCTGCGCACGCAGGAGGCCGCCCGCGTCCGGCACGCGGTCGAGTACATCCACGCCCACGCCGCCGAACCGCTCACCCCGGCCGACATCGCCGAGGCGTCGGGCATGCACACCCGCACCCTGCAGACGTCGATGAAGGAACACCTCGGCACGTCACCGGCGGCGTACCTGCGCCAGGTGCGCCTCGACCGCGTCCACGACGAACTGCTCGCGGCGGCGCCGGACGAGACCCGCGTCTCGGACGTCGCCCGGCGTTGGGGCTTCGGCAACTTCGGCCGGTTCGCGGGGTCGTACGCCGCGCGCTTCGACGAGTACCCCCGCGACACGCTCGCCCGCTAGCGACGCCGCGGCCCGCGCCGCGCTGCCCGGCTCCGCCCCGAGGAGGCGGTGGTCGAGTGGGCAGGAAACGTCCTTCCCGGTCCCGCGAGGGACATCTTCTGCCCACTCGATCGTCAGGCACCCTGCTGGTCGGACCCCTGCTGCTGGGCGTAGGCCTCGGGGCCCTGTTCGGCCGCCGACGGGTCCATCCAGCCGAACTCGAGGATGTTGCCGTCCGGGTCGGTCAGCTGACGCTGGTACATGAAGCCGTAGTCCGACGCGGGGCGCGCCTCCGTCCCTCCGGCGCCGAGGCCGGCCGTGACCGTGGTGTCGACGTCGTCCCGCGAGTCGAGCATGACGGCGGTGGCGACCGAGGGAGCGGTGGTCGGGTCACCGATGGGCAGGTCGGTGAAGGTCTGGAAGAAGTCGCGCGTGAGGATCATGAACGCGCTGTGGTCTTCTTCCACGACCACGCAGGCGGCGTTCTCGTCGGTGAAGAGCGGATTGATGGTGAACCCGAGCGCCGTGTAGAACGACTTCGCCCGGTCGAGGTCGGTCACGGGCAGGTTGACGAAGATCATGGGCACGGGGTTCTCCTTCGAACGGTCCACGGGTAGTGAGCCACACAGTGGACCCGCCCGGGTGCGCCGTCAAGGCCCCCATGACCGCTCAGAAGTCGAGCAGGCGCAACCTCACGCTCACGGTGTCGCCCACCCCGACGCCCTCGGCGTCGCGCACGGCCCGCTTGACGGGCAGGGCGTAGGCGTTCTCGTCGCCGAGGGGGAAGACCGACGTGGCGAACGTCGACGAGCCGACCCGCGCCTCCACCCGGACGGAACCCCAGCCGCGCAGCAGGTCGCCGGCCACCATCAGGACGTGGTCCTCGACCTCGGGCGGCAGGCTGACGAACGTGTAGAAGGCTCGCCGGCTCTCCCACCGCCACAGGTCGGCGTCGAACGTGAACTCCATCGCCGCCCCTCCTCTCGCCGTGAACCGTCCCGTCGAACCTAGTGCCGGTGCCCCGGCCCGGCCCCCGGCCCGCTCCACACGGGGAACGGGTCGACGAAGTCGCGCCAGCCCGCCGGGTCGCCCAGCAGCTCGTCGTCGGTCAGGAGGCACGCGTCGAGCTCACGACGGATCGTCGCGACGTCGAGGTCGAGACCGAAGAAGGCGATCTGCTGGCCGTGGGGCGAGTCGGGATGCCACGACGGGCTCGAGGTGGGGTCGAGGCTCAGCATCTGCCCGACGCTCGACCACGAGCCGACGCGGTCGCAGCGCGTCGCGAACTGCGTGAACCCGCGGGAGCGCAGCAGCGTGCCGACGGCGCCCGGGGCGAAGGTGTGCTCGACCGCCAGGGCGAGGCGGCCGGGGTGGAACGGGCGCTCGTCCCGGTAGACGGAGGTCGTGACCACCCCGTCGTGGTCGAGGTCGGGGGTGTGCTCCGAGAGGGCCTGCATCCAGCCGGCGGCGCCGCCGAGCTGCGCCGCGCCTCCCGGGCTCTCGAGTGTCTCGCGTCGCACGGCGGCGACGCTCGCGACGCGGCTCTCCGGTGCCAGTCGTGCGAGCAGCCGGCGGATCGTCCGCAGGTCACGCGGGCGCACGGCGGCCGTGTCGACCAGGACGATCACGGTCGCGTACTCGACGAGGTCGACGACGTGCTCGGCGGCGAGGAAGCGGTCGTCGACACCACCGAGCACGAGGTCGACCAGGTCGACCGCGCTGACGACCGAGACGACGTGCTGCAGCAGCGAGCGGCCGTCGGGGCGACCCAGGGACGAGTCGAGCAGGGAGCCGATCAGCAGCCCGGTGGCGCGGCTCGGCGTGCCGGCCGCGAGCGTGGCGACGACGTCGATCGGCTGCCCGTCGTGCGCGAGGTCGAGCGCGAGCCGGTGCACGGCGTCGGCGGCGTCGTGCACGTCCGGGCCCGAGTCGACCCGACGGCTCGTCGACCCGGCCAGCCGGTCGGCCACGAGATCGACCTCGGACGGGCTCTGGCCCGTCACGAGGACGACTCCCCGGTGGCGTGGGGACGAGGAGGCGCGGGTCGGTTCGGTCATGCCCCCACGCTAGGTGATAATGGTTCTCACTAACAACCGCACCACCACACCGACACCAGGAGGCACCCGTGAAGGTCCGCAACTCGCTCAAGGCGCTCAAGAAGATCCCCGGCTCGCAGGTCGTCCGCCGCCGCGGCCGGGTATACGTCATCAACAAGAAGGACCCGCGGTGGAACACCCGCCAGGGGTGAGGCTCACTCCGCCGTCGGGCGCGCGAGCGGCAGGGTGACCTCGATCGTCGTGCCGGTGTCCGACGTCGCCGCGACCCGGACGTCACCGCCGTGACGGCGGGCGATCTCGCGGACGAGGGCGAGACCGATGCCGAAGCCCGGGCGCGCAGAGGCCGGGCCCGACGGCTGGTCGGCCCGGGCGAAGCGGTCGAAGACCCGCGCGGGGTCGATCCCGGTGATGCCGGGTCCCCGGTCGGCGACCGCGATCACCACGGTCGCCGCGGCGTCCCGGCCGTCGACGCGGACGGTCGTCACGACCACCGATCCCTCGGGGGCGTGGCCGAGGGCGTTGTCGACCAGGGCGAGGACCGACCGTCGCAGGCTCGTCCGCGGCACGGCGACCCGCGCCTCCCCACCGCCGGCGACGAGCTCGAGACGGACCGCCCGCTCGTCGGCCAGCACGGCCATCGACCCGAGGACCTCCGCCACCACGGCGTCCACGTCGACGACCCCGGGTGCACCCCCGTCGTGGTCCTCGCCACCGGCGGCCTCCAGCAGGTCGCCGACGATGTCGATCAGCGCCCGAGAATCCTCGCGGAGGTGCGCGACGTCCGACGCGACCTGCGCATCGGCCGCCACCGCGCCTCCGGAGATCTTGCGCTCGAGGGCCTGGAGCCGCGCGTCGAGGACGGCCAGCGGGGTGCGAAGCTCGTGGCTGGCGTCGGCGACGAACCGGCGTTGCCGGCGCAGGGCGTCGCCGAGCGGCCGGACGGCGCGTCGGGCGATGACGACGCTCACGACCCCGGCGAAGACCACGCCGGCGAGTCCGAGCACGACCAGACCGGCCACGACGTCGGTGGCGCTGATGAAGACCTCGCCGCGGCGGGCCGCCGCGACCTGCTCGAGCCGCTCGCTCGGCACCGTCTGGTGCAGCACCCACGCGATCGTCAGCGCGAGGGCGGCCACGACCACCACGGCCGAGACGAGCACGATCTGGCGGCCGACCGACCGCGCCGCCCCGCGGAGCGCCGCCGCGTCGGGGTCGGGCCCCCGCACGATCGGCGGCCGGCCGGAGGGACGTCGGCCCGGCCACCCCGCCCCCCGGGGTCGCCCGGTCACAACGCTCCGATCCGGTAGCCGCGCCCGCGCACGGTCAGCACGACGTCGCGGTCGAGCTTGCGCCGGAGGTAGCTGACGTAGGTGTCGACGGTGCCGAGCTGCTCCCCGCGGGGGAAGACCGCCGCCAACAGCTCGGACCGGTCGAAGGTGTGGTCGGGCCGCTCGGCGAGCGCGGCCAGCAGGCCGGCCTCGCGGTCGCTCAGCACCACCCGGCTCGACCACGGCGTGACCACGATGCGGCTCTCGGGGAAGAACCGGCCGGCACCGACGTCGAGCCACGCCTCGTGGGCGGCGAAGGACCGGGTGAGGGCGCGCAGCCGCGCGAACAGCTCGTCGAACTCGAACGGCTTCACGAGGTAGTCGTCGGCTCCGAGGTCGAGGCCCTCGACCCGGTCGGCCGTCGAGCCGAGCGCGGTCAGCATCAGCACCGGGGTGGTCACGTGCTCGCGACGCAGGGTCGCGACGAGTGCGGTGCCGTCGAGCCCGGGCAGGCGTCGGTCGACGACCAGCACGGCGTGGACGCCGGTACGGGCGACGTCGAGCCCCCGACGGCCGTCGGCCACGAGGTCGACGCGCCACGCCTCGGCGAGCACGTCGGCGACGATCGGCCCCAGCGCGGGGTCGTCCTCGACCAGCAGGAGGCGCGGGCGCGGATCAGGATCGGTCACCCGAGTCCTCCTTCCGCCGTCGTGTCCCTGCCGATCGTCGCACGGCGGCGAGCACGAGGGGCAGCACCGACACCGCGACGAGCGCGATCGCGAGCAGGTCGATGTGGTCGGCGACGAACGGCAGGCCGCCGAGGAGCGAGCCGAGCACGGTCACGCCCACGGCCCAGAGGAACGCCCCGGCGAGGTTCCACACGACGAAGCGGCGGTACGGATACCCGCTGGTCCCCGCGGCGAGCGGGACGAAGGTGCGCACCACGGGGACGAACCGGCCCAGCACGAGGGCGGGGCCGCCGTGCCGCGCGAAGAACGCCTCGGCCCGCTCGAGGTGCGCCGTCTTCAGCACCCGGGCGTCGGGCCGGAACCACCGTCGGCCGAAGCGGTGACCGAGGAAGAACCCGACCTGGTCCCCCGCGGCGGCGGCCACGAAGGCACAGAGGGCGATCACCGCGACGCTCAGGCCGAGGCCCTGGTGCAGCAGCCCCGCCGTGACCAGCAGCGAGTCACCGGGCAGGAAGGGGAAGAGCAGGCCGGACTCGACGAACACCACGAGGGACAGCCCACCCAGAGCCCAGGGGCCGAGTGCGGTGAGCAGCGTCTGCGGGTCGAAGAGGGTCATGGGGCGTTCCGTTCGGTGTCGGGTGCCGTCAGGGCACCGGGTGGTGTGGTGGCAGGTCGGTCGAGTCGGTCGAGTCGGTCGAGTCGATCGACGATCCGTCGCCAGAGGGGCAGGGCGAGGGCGACGACCGAGCAGCCGAGCACCACCGACGCGATCGTGTCGGTGGGGTAGTGCACGCCGATCCAGACGCGGGAGGCCGCCACCAGGACGACGCCGAGCGCGGCCACGACGGCGACCGGTTGCCACCCCCGCCGTCCGTTCCGTCCTCTCACGACGAGCACGATCGCCAGGGCGAGGCCGGTCGCCAGCGCGGTGTGGCCGCTGGGGAACGAGAACGAGTGCGGTTCGACCAGCAGGGGGTCGACGAGGAGGCGCGGGTCGGGTCGGTCGCGTCCGACGACCAGCTTGACAGTCTCGGCCGCAGCCCACGGCAGCACCGAGACGCCGACGACGGTCAGCGCCTCCGCTGCCCGCCGGGTCGTCACCCCCACGGCGACGGCGAACAGCAGGACGAGCGCCACCCCGAGCTGCGGCCCGAGCAGCCGGTCGATCAGCAGCGCCGCCCCGTCGAGCAGGGGCGTGTGCATCCCACTGACGTCCTCGACGACGGCGATGTCGGCTGCCGCGACTCCCCCGGCACCCGACGTGATCACGAGTCCCGCCGCGACGACCGCGACGATGCCGATCCCACCCGCAGCCGCGATCCCGACGTCGCGGCGGATCGGCCGACGAGCGGGACGAGACGCAGGAGGCGCGGGTCGTCCACCCGGGGACGTCACCGGGGGTCGTCGGTCGAGTTCGGTCATGTACCGAGGCTCGTCGCGCCTCTCCCAGAAACCGCCCAGCGGCGGGATCGAGCCGACCCGCGCCTCCTCGATCCGGTGTCTGGGCGCTTTCTGGGACCGGCTTCGCCAGGGTCGTCCGCATGACGACACGAGCCGAACGCACCGAGCCGGCGATCAGCCGACCCGGGTCGCTGCTGAACAAGGTCCCCGAGGTCACGTCGGCCTTCTGGGTGGTCAAGGTGCTCTGCACCACCGTGGGCGAGACGTTCGCCGACTTCCTGAACGACGGTCTCGGCCTCGGCCTCACGGTCACCAGCGTGGTCATGACGGCGCTGCTCGTCGTCGCTCTCGTGTTGCAGTTCCGGACGCGACGGTACGTGCCCTGGGTCTATTGGCTCACGGTGGTGCTCATCAGCGTCGTGGGGACCCTGCTGACCGACACCCTCACCGACTCACTCGGGGTGAGCCTTCGGACCTCGACCGTCGTCTTCGCCGCCGCGCTCGCCGTGCTGTTCGGCGTCTGGTACTCGGTCGAGCGGACGCTGACGGTTCACGACATCACGACCCGTCGCCGAGAGGGCTTCTACTGGGCGACGATCCTGGTGACGTTCGCCCTCGGCACCGCCGTCGGCGACCTCCTCGGCGAGCAGCTCGCCCTCGGGTACCTGTCGTCGGCGTTCGTCTTCGCGGGAGCCATCGCCCTCATCGCCCTGGCCCGCCGCTTCTTCGGCCTCGGCGCGGTGGTCGCCTTCTGGGCGGCCTACGTACTCACCCGGCCGTTGGGCGCGTCCCTCGGCGACCTCCTCTCGCAGGCTCGGTCCGACGGAGGACTCGGGCTGGGTCCGACGGCGACGAGCCTCGTCTTCCTCGTGGCGATCGCCGGGGTGGTGACGGCGATGACCGCGGCGGCACGTCGCGAGACCCCGCCCGGACGGCACGCCTGACCCCGCACCTCACCTCACCTCACCGCACCGCACCGCACGGCACCGACCCCGAAGAGAGACACCATGGACTGGCAACTGAACGGACTCCCCCTCCACCCGCTGATCGTGCACCTCGTCACGGTCGCCTTCCCGACGGCCTCGCTGCTGATCCTGGCCGGTGCCGTCTCGGCACGGCTGCGCCGACGGCTGGGCATCATCACTCCGCTCGTCGCCCTCGTCTCGCTCGTCGCGGTGCCCCTGGCGACGTCGTCGGGCGAATCGCTCGAGGAGCGGGTCGGCCACAGCGCCCTGCTCGAGACGCACACGCAGCTCGGTGACACGCTGTTGCCCTGGGCGATCGCCGTGTTCGTCGTCGCCGTGGCGCAGTGGGCCTGGCAGCACAACGTGCTGACCCCGGACGCGAAGCGACCGCATCCCACCCTGAAGAAGGGCACGCGCACGATCGTCGGGGTCGCGCTCACCGTGGCGGTCGCCGTCGCCGCGATCGGCGGCATCGTCACGACGGTGCGCATCGGCGACTCGGGCGCGAAAGCGGTCTGGTCGGATTCGAGCGAGGGCTGAGATGGAGCAGATCACCGTCCACCGGTTGGCCGCCCTCACGACACCACTCGTGGTCGACGTGAGAGCCGCCGACCGCTTCGCCGAGGGCCACGTCCCCGGGGCGGTCAACCTCCACCCGTCGCAACTGGTGGATCGACTGGACGAGATGCCACACGAGACCGCTGTCTACCTGATCTGCCAGAGCGGCGCACGGAGCTCCCGGGCGGCCGAGGCCCTGTCAGCTCGAGGGATCACCGCCGTCGACGTGGTCGGCGGCACCACGGCCTGGGTCGCGGCAGGGCTGCCGCTCGATCAGTCCTGAGGGGCGAGCCGGGCGACCGGCGCCGGGGTGATCGTGAAGGCGTCGACCGGTTCCGTCGTCTGGCAGGATCTCCTGATGCCTGCCGACCGATCGCCCCGCCGACCCGACGTCACGACCACCGAGCTCGTGGGCGGTGCCGAGGCCGTCCACGTCTCGTTGCACGAGTACGACGAGCGCTGGCCGGCCGAGTTCGCCGAGCACCGACGCCGCATCGTCGAGGCCCTCGCGCCGTCGGGCATCGCGGTCGACGTCGAGCACATCGGCTCGACGTCGGTGCCGGGCCTCGCGGCGAAGCCGATCGTCGACATCGTGGTCGCGGTGCCCGACATCACTGCGGAAGAGGACTACCTCGAACCGCTGCTCGCCGCGGGTTACGAGCTGCGGGTGCGTGAACCCGGGCACCGACTCGTGCGGACGCCCGAACGCAGCGTCCACGTGCACGTCTTCGAACAGGGCACCGACGCGATCGACGGATACCTGCTGCTGCGCGACCACCTACGCACCGATGCCGCCGACCGCGAGCTCTACGCGAGCGTCAAGCGGGACCTGCTCGGCCGCCGTTGGGACGACATGAACGACTACGCCGACGCCAAGACCGAGGTCATCGCCGCGATCAAGGCGCGGGCGCGCGCAGCCCGCGAGCGCTGACCGCGCCACGGTCGCCACGGCCGCCGCGGTCGGCCGGGCCGAGGCGTCAGACGGCCGACGTCGCCGCCATCGACTGCAGCCCGGTGACGCGCAGCAGGTCGAGTCGCGCCTCGTCGTCGGAGCCCGGTGCGACCGTGTAGACGACGATCCGTAGGTCGCCCGGCGCGGTCAGCACGTCGCAGTCGATCGTGATCGGGCCGGCCGGCGTGTTCGTCACCGTCTTGCGACTGGCCCGGTGCTCGGCCACCTTGGCCTCGGCCCAGCGGCGTGCGAACTCGGGCGACGTGTCGAGCAGGCGCGACACGAGGTGGTCGAGCGAGCGGTCCGACGGGTAGCGCCCCACGGCCGCCCGCAGGTCGGCGGCGAGGTCGCTCGCGAAGTCCTCCTCGTGCTGCGCGTCGAACTCGGTGCCCGCGTGGCCGGACGTGAAGTGCCGCCAGACGAGGTTGCGCTCGAGCCCGACGAGACGCGACGGGTCGCCGTTGACCGCCGCCCAGAGGGGGTTCCAGAGCAGGATGTCGTGGGTCGCCGAGAAGACGGCCAGCGGCACGTCGCCGAGCCGGTCGACGATGCGTTGCACGCCGGGCCCCACGTGGCGCGGGACGACCTCGGCCGACGGAGGCGCGGCGCCGGCCGAGCGGTAGAGGTGGTCGCGTTCGTCGTCGCTCAGGCGCAGGGCCACCGCCAGGGCACGGAGCATCTGCGGTGACGGATTGGTCGCCCGACCCTGCTCGAGGCGGACGACGTAGTCGACGCTCACCCCGGCGAGCGCCGCCAGCTCTTCGCGGCGCAGGCCCGTCGTCCGGCGCCCCACCCCCGCCGGCAGCCCCACGTCGGCGGGGCTGACCCGGTCACGCCACGACCGCAACACGTCGGCGAACTCGCTCATGCGCCCATCCTCCCCCGCCCCGGGCGCCCGAGGGTGGTACCGCCAGTCCTCCCGTCGTGCGGGGCCTGGGTGCCCGGGCGGGGCCGGGCGCAGCATGGACCCATGACCACCACACTCATCACCGGGGCCAACAAGAGCCTCGGACTCGAGACCGCCCGCCGCCTGCTCGAAGCGGGCCACACCGTGTACGCCGGCATGCGCGACCTCGGCTCGGGCGACGCCGTCCGGGCCCTCGGCGCCCACGCCGTGCAGCTCGACGTCACCGACCAGGCGAGCGTCGACGCGGCGCTCGCCTCCCTGCCCGAGCTCGACGTGCTCGTCAACAACGCGGGCGTCCTCGGGTCGTCGTTCGGCGTCGACGACCTCACCCCAGAGACGATGCAGGAGGTGCTCGACGTCAACGTCGTCGGGCTCGTCCGCGTCACCCAGGCCGCGATGCCGCTGCTGCGCCGCTCCGACCGTCCCGTGATCGTCAACGTCGCCTCGGGCGTCGGCTGGCCACGCTGGCTGAGCACCGAGGGCCACGACGAGTACCCCGTCGCCGCGGTGCCCTACGCGTCCTCGAAGGCGGCCGTGATCGCCCTGACCGTGCAGTACGCCAAGAACCTGCCCACCTTCCGCGTGAACGTCAGCGACCCCGGCTACACCGCCACCGACTTCAACGGTCACGGCGGCCACCAGACCGTCACCGAGGGCACGGACGCCACCGTCGCCCTCGCCCTGCTCGGCCCCGACGGCCCGACCGGCGAGTTCCACGACCGCCGGGGCCGCATCGACTACTGAGCGGCGACCGCAGGAGGCGCGATGCCGGTCCCCGAGACCGGCACCGCGCCTCCTGCGTGGCGAAGGACTAGACCTGTCCTCGTGCCGTCACCGCTCCTCCTCGCCGCCCTCGCCGGCCTGCTCTCTGGCCTCTCCCTCGTCGTCGGGGCGGCGGTGTCGTGGTTCGTCAGGGTGCCCCGCGAGGCCGTCGCCCTCGTCATGGCGTTCGGCGCCGGGGTCCTGATCTCGGCACTGTCGTTCGACCTCGTCGACGAGGCCACGAGCAGCGGGGGGCTGCTCCCGACCCTCGGTGGGTTCCTCGCGGGCGCCGTCGTCTACGTCGCCCTGGACCAGCTGCTCGAGCACGGCGGGTTCCGGCGCAAGCACCACCGTCGCGGGTCGGCCGGCTCGGGCACCGGCCTGGGCATCGCCCTCGGCGCCCTGCTCGACGGTGTCCCCGAGACGGCGGTGCAAGGCGTGAGCCTCACGGGCGGCGGCTCCCTCAGCATCGCCGTGCTGGTCGCCGTGGTGATCTCGAACTTCCCCGAGGGCATGTCGAGCACGGCCGACCTCAAGTCGTCGGGCCGGTCCGCCCGGTACGTCTTCGGCCTCTGGTCGGGCATCGCCGTCGTGTGCGCCCTGTCCGCCCTCGGCGGGTACGCCCTGCTGGGCGGGGTGCCCGAGGGCGGGCAGTCGTTCGTCATGGCGTTCGCCGCCGGGGCGATCCTCGCGATGATCTGCGACACGATGATCCCCGAGGCCTTCCGCAAGACGCAGACGCTGACGGGACTGGTGACGGTGCTCGGCTTCGTCGCGAGCTACGTCGTGCACCAGGTCGCCTGAGCAGGGGGCCGCGCCCCGAACTGGGTCATCCGTTCTGCGCAACGTCGCCGACACCTGGGGCGATGCTCGGTACCCTGCTGTCGTGAGCCCCGACCTTCCCGCCACTCCGGAGAACCACCCGGAGTCCGTCCGGCGTCTCGCCGCGACCCTGCAGACCCTGGACGAGGCGCACCGTCGCTACCGGCTCCACGCCGCGAAGGTCGTCGGCATGGGCCACACCGAGCTGGCCGCGCTGCTCGCCGTCGCCGACGCCCCGGGGCTGACCCCGGGTGCGCTCGCCCAAGAGCTGCTGCTCAGCACGGGGGCGACGACGGCCGTGGTCGACCGGCTCGAGAAGTCGGGGCACGTCACGCGCAGCCGACACCCGGGCGACCGCCGCAGCCTCTTCCTGCACCTGACCGCGCAGGGCGAGGGCACGACGACCACCCTGCGCGAGGCGTACCAGTACGTCCTCTCGACCACGGGCACGGACGAGACGATCGCCGAGGCCCTCCCCCAGCTCGACAGCATCGCGGCGGCGCTCGACGCCGCCGCCCGCGAATCCGTGTCCTGACCCGCGCCGCGCCTCCTCGGGGCGTGGTCGGGGTCGGGGTCGGGGTCGGGGTCGCACCACCGATGTGTCGTCGAACCACGGAACACGATGGTTCGACGGCCCATCGGTGGTTCGACTGCGAGCCACGACTCCTAGGCTGCGGGGCATGACATCCGACGTCGGGGCTCGCTACGCCGCGCGGGCCCGCGAGTACGTCGACCACCTCGGCTCGATGTCGGCGGTGCACCCCGCTGACGAACACCTGGTCACGTCCTGGGCGACGACGGTAGAGGGTCCCGTGCTCGACGCGGGCTGCGGGCCGGGCCACTGGTCGGGGCACCTCGCCGCGCGGGGCGTCCACGTGCGCGGACTCGACCGGGTCCCGGCCTTCGTCGAGCACGCGCGCCACACCCACCCGGACGTCTCGTTCGGCCTCGGTGACGTCGACGCCCTGCCCTACGAGCCCGACGAGTTCTCGGGAGTCCTCGCCTGGTACTCGCTGATCCACCACGACCCGGGCAGCATCCGGCACCCCCTCCGCGAGTTCGCCCGCGTGCTCCAGCCGGGCGGCGGGCTGCTCGTCGGGTTCTTCACCGGGTCGACCGGGCCGACCGTCGAACCGTTCGACCACGCGATCACGACCGCGTGGCGCTGGGCACCCGACCTCCTCGCGGACGAGCTGCGCGCCTCCGGGTTCGACGTGCTCGAGACCCACACCCGCACGGGACCGCCGTCCGGGCCGAGGCCCCACGGCGCGATCATCGCCCGACTCGCACCGTGAACTGAGCGTCGCACCGCCGATTTCCGCGGTACGACGTCCAGTCGGCGGTGCGAGACCCGCGTGACCGGCGCCGGGGCACGCGCCGCAGCGGTCAGCCTCCCTGGCGCACCTGCCGCACGTACCGGTACACCGTCGGCTCGGACACGTGCAGCGCCTCGGCCACCTGGGCCACCGCGCCCTTGAGCAGGAAGACCCCCGCCCGTTCGATCTCGCGCACGGCCGCGACCTTCTCGTCGGGCGTCATGCGGTGCGGCTCGACGCCCTGGGCCGCCACGATGCGGGCGACGCCGTCGAGGGCGAGCTCGTCGACGTTCATGCTCAGTCGCTCGGCGACCGGCCCCGACGACGAGGTCGAGGTCGAGGCAGGGCCCGCCTCGGACCCCGACCCCAGGGGCGCCCCCTTGACCAGCCCCGTCGTCGCCGTGATGGCCGCGAGCAGGTCACGAGCCCGGGTCAGCGGCTCGTCGTCGATGTTGAGGCAGAGCATGCCCACGACGTCGCCGCCCGCGTCGCGGATGAAGAAGGTCGACGAGCGGAACGTGCCGCCGGTGCGGGACTCGGCCAGGTAGTTGGCCAGGTAGTCGCGGTCGTCGTGCTCGTGGTTCTGCAGGACCTTGAGCACCAGGTCGGTCGCCGGCCCGCCGACGCTGCGCCCGCTCACGTGGCCGTTCGTCAGGGCGACGATCGACCGGCTCAGGTCGCTCGTGTCGTGCAGCACGACCTCGGTCCGCGGCCCGAGCAGCTCGGCGAAGAAGTCCATGAGCGGCAGGTAGGGCTCGAACTCGGCCCGCAGGACCCGGCTGGCGTCGACCACGGTGGCGCTGCTGGCTCTCGTCATGCCCCCAGGTTACCGGCATGTAACGAAATCGTCGCACTGTGATAATTTCTTCTCATCTCGCCGATCGCTCGGCTAGCTTGCGATGACCGACGACGCTCACGAAAGGCTCGACCATGACCCGAACCCGCTCCCGCTCCGCCCTCTGGGGCACCGTCGCCACGGGCGCCGTCCTGGCCCTCGGCCTCACCGCGTGCGGCGGCCCGAGCGCCCCGCAGCCCGGCGACGCCTCCGGCGACGCGTCCGGCGGCGCCTCGTCGTCCTCGACCATCCCCGACACGAGCGCGCTGCTCGACGCGGTCCAGGTCGACGACGCCCTCGCCGCCCAGGTGCCCGCGGACATCAAGGACGCGGGCACGCTCGTCGTCGGCTCGAACGTCCAGTCCGCGCCCAACAACTTCTACGCGGCCGACGGCTCGACCGTCATCGGCTCGGACCACGACCTCATCACCGCGGTCGGCAAGAAGCTCGGCCTCGACGTCGAGTACCAGAACCAGGACTTCGGCTCGCTCATCACCAGCCTGCAGTCCGGCCGCGTCGACGTGACGATCGCCGCGATGAACGACACGGCCGAGCGCCAGCAGGCGATCGACTTCGTCGACTACCTGACCTCGGGCATCACGCTGATGGTGCAGAAGGGCAACCCCGACGACATCACCGGCCCCGACGCGCTCTGCGGCAAGTCGATCGCCGTCGTCACCGGCACCAGCCAGCAGGAGTTCGCCGAGGCCACCAGCACGCAGTGCGAGTCCGACGGCGAGGAGGCCCTCGACATCACGGTGACCGACAGCGACAGCCAGAACCAGACGCAGCTGCGCACCGGCCGCATCGACGCCATCGTCAACGACCTGCCCAGCGCGGTCTACATCTCGAAGACCGCCCAGGACGGCCAGGCCTTCGAGGTCGTCCCCGGCGACGTCATCGACGGCGCCCCGTACGGCATCGGCGTCAACAAGGACGACGCCGAGCTGCGCGACGCCATCGCCGCGGCCCTCGACTCGCTCATCGACGACGGCACCTACGGCGAGGTCCTCGACGCCTGGGGCATCACCTCGGGCAGCGTCACCGAGGCCACCGTCAACGGCGGCAAGTAGGTGGCGACCGCACGACCGACGGGCACCGACCCGGGCGACGCGACCCGCGCCTCCTCGGCCGGACGCGGCGGCGGGCCCGTCGGCAGCCGTGAGCTGCTGCCCCAGGTGCGCCTGAAGCACTGGGGCCGCTGGGTCAGCGCCGTCGTCATCGTGGTGCTGCTCGTCGCGCTCGTCTACGGGGCGTCGCAGGGCGACATCTCGTACCGCGACATCCCATACTATCTGGTGTCGCCGATCATCCTGCAGGGCCTCGTCGGCACGATCGTGCTCGCCGTGGTGGCCCAGGTGAGCGCCGTGGTCATCGGCGTCGTCATCGCCCTGATGCGCATCTCGAAGAACCCGGTGGCGCAGGCCTTCGCGGCCGGCTACACCTGGCTGTTCCGCGGCCTGCCCGTGCTGCTGCAGATCCTGCTCTGGTACAACCTGGCGCTGATCTTCCCGCGCCTGACCGTCGGGGTGCCGTTCACCGACGTGGTGTTCCTCGACGTCAGCACGAACGACGTCATGACCACGTTCGTCGCGGCGTTCCTCGGTCTGGCCCTCAACGAGAGCGCCTACATGGCCGAGATCGTGCGCGCCGGCCTCAAGAGCGTCGACCGCGGTCAGATCGAGGCCGCCCAGTCGATCGGGCAGACCCCGATGCAGCGCATGGCCCGCATCGTGCTGCCCCAGGCGATGCGCATCATCATCCCGCCGACCGGCAACGACTTCATCAACATGCTCAAGGGCACGGCGATGGCGTCGGTCATCGGCTACCTCGAGTTGATCAAGGCGGCGAACAACATCGCCTCGTTCAACCTGCAGGTGATGGAGACCCTGATCGCCGCGGCGATCTGGTACATGGTCATCGTCAGCGTGGCAAGCGTCGGCCAGTTCTACCTGGAGCGCAGCTTCGACCGGCAGGACCGCCGCCCCGGCGGGCCGCCGAACGCCCGCGCCCTCCGCCGCAAAGTCGCCGCCGACCTCGGCCGCGCACCCCTCGTGAGGAGCACCCCGTGACCACGACCGACACGACCACCGCAGGAGGCGCGGTGCCCGCCGCCGAGGCGGCCCCCGTCCTCGAGGCCATCGGCATCGGCAAGTCGTACGGCAGCCACGAGGTGCTGCGCGACGTCTCGATGACGGTGCGCAGCGGCGAGGTGGTCTGCATCATCGGCCCGTCCGGAGCCGGCAAGTCGACGTTCCTCCGCACCCTGAACCGGCTCGAGGAACCCGACGCGGGCGAGGTCTGGGTGGGCGGCGAGCCGATGGGCTTCGAGCTCCGCGACGGTGTGCTGCACGAGCTGAGCGAGCGCCGCCTGTCGGCCCAACGCGCCCGCACGGCCATGGTGTTCCAGCACTTCAACCTGTTCCCGCACCTGACCGTGCTGGGCAACGTGCTCGAGGGCCCCGTCCGCGTGCAGCGCCGGTCGGCGAAGGAGGCGCGGCGCGAGGCCGTCGAGATCCTCGAGCGGGTGGGCCTCGGCGACAAGGTCGACGCCTACCCCGGCCAGCTCTCGGGCGGGCAGCGGCAGCGCGTGGCGATCGCCCGGGCCGTCGCGATGAAGCCGCTCTTCCTGCTCTTCGACGAGCCGACCTCGGCCCTCGACCCCGAGCTGGTCGGCGAGGTGCTCAAGGTGATGGGCGACCTGGCGCGCGACGGCATGACGATGCTCGTCGTGACGCACGAGATCCAGTTCGCCCGCGAGGTCGCCGACCGCGTGGTGTTCATGGCCGACGGCGGCATCGTCGAGCAGGGGCCGGTCGAGCAGGTGCTCGGCGCCCCGCGTGAGGCGCGCACCCGACAGTTCCTGCAGCGGGTGCTGACGTGACGACGGGTACGCCGACGGCCCCGGGCTCGGCGCTCGACGCCTACCTCGCGTCGTTCGCCGAGCCGGTCGGCTACCTGAACTTCGGCAGCTACGGGCCGCCGTCGCGGGACGTCGTCGAGACGATCGGCCGCCTCGCCTCCGCGGCGAGCGCCGGGGTCCCCTCGTCCGGCCTGCACGCCGAGGACGAGCGGGCCCTCGCGGCGGTCTCGCGCCTCACCGGGTTCGACCGCGGCGGGGTCGCCCTCACCGGCAGCACGTCGCTGGGGCTGATGCAGATCGCGTTCGGCCTGCCCCGGGGCGAGGTCGTGGTCAGCAGCGCCGAGTTCCCGTCGAACCTGTACGCGTGGTGGCGCTCGGAGGAGGCCGGGCTCACGACGGTGCGACCGCTGCCCGCCGTCCCGGGGCAGCCGCTGGCGCCCGTCACGCCCGAGCGCGTGGCCGACGCGGTCGGGCCCGACACCGTGGCCGTCGCGGTGAGCGCGGTCGACTTCCGCACGGGCACCGTCGCCGACCTCGCCGGGCTGAGGGAGGCCGTGGGCGACCGACTGCTCGTCGTCGACGGCATCCAGGGGTTCGGCGTCCTCGACGCCGACTGGACGCTCGCCGACGCCCTCGTCGTCGGTGGGCAGAAGTGGCTGCGCGCGGGCTGGGGAACCGGGTTCGTGGCGCTGTCCTCGCGGGCCCTCGCGCGCCTCCGTCCGGTCCTCGGGGGCTGGACGGGCGTCGAGGGGGCGTCGCGCTACGACGGCGTGCCGCACGCCCCGCTGCCCGGGGCGCAGCGCCTGTCGGTGACCAACGGGTCGCCGTTCGCGTCGGGCGCCCTCGCCACGGCGCTCGAGCAGCTCGAGTCGGTGGGCGTCGACGTCGTGGCGTCCCGCGTGGCGGACACGGCGGGCGACCTGATCGGCCGACTCGAGGCCGCCGAGGTGCCCGTGCTCTCCCCCGTCGACCGGTCACGGCGGGCGGGACTCGTCGTCGCCGGCGTGCCCACGGGTGAGGCCGCCGCCGTCGGCGCACGACTCGAGGCCGCCGGCGTCACGGCGACCGTCCACGGCGACGACCGGGTGCGCCTCAGCGTGCACGCCACCACCACCCCGGCCGCGCTCGACGCGGCCCTGACCGTCCTGGGAGGACGACGATGACCCTCGACCCGAACCCCCTCCGTGCCGTGCACACCGACCGGGCCCCGGCCGCGATCGGTCCGTACTCGCAGGCCGTCCGGGTGGGCGACCTCGTCTTCGTGTCGGGCCAGCTGCCGATCGACCCGGCCACGGGCGAGTTCGCCGGGCCGGACGTCCGCGACGAGGCGGCCCAGTCGTTGCGCAACGGCGCCGCCGTGCTCGAGGCCGCGGGCTCGCGCATCGACCTCGTCGTCAAGACGACGGTGCTGCTGGCCGACATCGCCGACTTCGCCGTCGTGAACGAGGCCTACGCCGAGGTGTTCCACGGCGGGGTGCTGCCGGCCCGAGCGGCGTACCAGGTCGCCGCGCTGCCCAAGGGCGCCCGGGTCGAGATCGAGTTCGTGGCGGCGGTCGCCCCGGGGCACGCCGGGTAGCATCACGGCATGCCGGAGGGTGACAGCGTCCACCTGCTGGCGGCGCGCCTCCGTCCGTCGCTCGTCGACCGCGTCGTCGTCGACGGCGAGCTGCGGTCGGGCGGCCGGGCGGGCGAGTCGCTCGCCGGTCGGCGCGTCGTCGAGGTCGACACCCACGGCAAGCACCTGCTGACCCGCTTCGACGACGCCACCACCCTGCACACGCACCTGCGCATGCAGGGGTCGTGGACGCTGACCCGACCCGGTCGCGTCCTGCCGTCGCGGCTGCAGCGGCAGGTCCGCGTGCGGGCCCGGCTCGACGACGGCCACACCCTCTGGGGCGTCGACCTGCCGGTCGTCGACCTGGTGCCGACCCGGGACGAGCACACGCTGATCGGCCACCTGGGCCCCGACCCGCTCCGCCCCGACTGGGACCCCGAGGAGGCGCGACGTCGCCTGGCCGCACTCCCCGACGTCACGGTCCGTGCCGCCCTGCTCGACCAACGTCCGATGGCCGGTCTCGGCAACCTCTGGGTCAACGAGGTGGGGTACCTGCGTGGGGTGCACCCGGCCACCCCGATCGGTCAGGTCGACCTGGTGAAGCTCGTCGACGTGGCCGCGCGCGCCCTGCGATTCTCGGTCTCGACGCCCGGCGCCTACCAGGTCACGACGGGCCGGACCCGCCTCGGCGAGACGCACTGGGTCGTCGGCCGGGCCGGACGCCCGTGCTTGCGCTGCGGCACCCGTGTCGAAGGGCGCGACGACCCGCCGACGCCGGACGGGCGCACGCGACGGGCCTGGTGGTGCCCGCGGTGCCAGCCCGCGGCGTGACGGCGGACGGTCGCGACGACGTGCCCCGAGGAGCGGGCCGCGCCCGGCTCAGCGCACGCTGACGAAGATCGGGTTCGCGTAGAGCCAGGTGTCGGCCCACGGGTCGGCCGGGGCGACGGGATACGGCTGGGGCGCCCGGGGGTCGACCTCGGCGCCGAGCGGACCGACGCCGTGCACCCGGCCGTCGCTGCCGCGCAGACGTACGTAGCCGTCCTCGGTGACGGGCTCGAGCGGCACCACGACGCGGAACGGGGCGGCGGAGCGGTCGGCGACGTCGAGCAGTTCGACGACCCGGGTGCCGGGCGCGCGCTGCTCGTCACGGTCGGCCGCGGGTCCGGTGACGCGGCCGCGGATCACGTCCAGGTGGACGAGCCGCGGGACGGTGCCCCGTGAGGTGGGCGTCGTCGTGGGCACGACGTCGACCACGAGCTCGAGGGCCGTGCCGCGCGGGACGGTGAGGGTCCCGCCCATGGTGGCCTGCGCCTCCTGCCCGCCGGTGGCCCGGAGCACGACGGAGAGCCCGGCGACGAGGTGCCCGTGGTCGACCCAGAGCCGACCGGCGCGGATCGCGTCGAGCAGCGCGGCGGACGAGCGGTCGACGGCCCCGACGTGGTTCCGGCTGAACTCGCCCGGCCAGAAGTCGGCGCCGTTCTGGGGCGTGGCCGTGGCGACCGGGTCGGGTCGACGGCCGGCACGGTCGAAGTTGGCGAGCGTCGCGCCGGCCTCCCAGCCGGCCCCGGTCGGGAAGTCGCCGACGCGCGTGGCGTCGGACTCCTTGAGGTGGAGGTCGCTGTTCGAGGTGATCCACCAGCGCCGCCCCTCGCTGAGCAGCGAGTCCCACACGCCGCCGACGACGGCCGTCGTCCAGTCGAAGCCGCCGTGGGTGAGGTAGGCCTCGGCGGGGTAGCCGGCGAACGAGAACTCGCTGGGGGCGTTCTCGTACTCGCCCCGCCGCGAGCGCGCCGAGGCGTTCGCGGCGACGGCACCGGCCTGGGCACCGGGGGCGCCCTCCATGCCGACGAACACCTCGGGGTCGGCGTCCTGCCAGGCCCGCAGCTCGCCGGGCGAGTCGATGCCGAGGCGGCTCGGGTGGTTCGCCAGGACGATCACGTCGTCGACGACGCCCGAGCTCTTCTGGGCGCCGAGCCAGGCGATCGCGTCGGTGGCGTGCACGAGCCACTCGGCGGCGTCGTCGGTGCCGGGGCGCGGTTTCTCCCAGCCGTTGAGCTTGCCGTCGTGGTCGAGCTCGAAGCGGCGCAGCACGCGGGTCGTCGCGGGACCGGGTGCGACGAGCACGGTGGCGTGCTCGGCGCCGGGGATGTACCACTCGAGCCCCTGCAGCACGAGCAGGTCGGGCCGGGCAGCCCGCGCGGTCTCGATCTCGCGGGCGGCGTTGAACACCCCGCCGACGTTGGCGTGGCCCTTGTTGCTGTGCTCGGTGAAGGCGATCGCGTCGACGCCGAAGCGCTGCGCCCGGTCGAGGATCGTCGTCATGGGGTACTTCGCGTCGTGCGAGTAGACCGAGTGCACGTGGTGGTCGAACACCAGCCACGAGAGCGCCGCCGGGTCGACCACGGCGGGCACCGACGGCAGCGGCGCGGCCTCGGCGGGGTCCGCTCCCCGCAGTCCCTGGGCGGTCGCCCCCACGGCGACCGTCGCGGCGACGGAGGCCCCCAGGAAGGCCCGGCGGGAGAAGCCCGATCCGGTCGGGGCGGGCTGCTCGGGGCGGGGGTCGAGGGACATGGCATCACTTTCGTCGGGCGGGCGTCCCGACCGTAGGGAGCGGGCCTGAACCGCAGGCCAACGGTCGGGGACGCGTGCGACACCGGGCGTTCACGATCCGTTCCCCCGGGTGCGCGACAGTCCTGGCGTCGCCGCGCGCTCCCCGCCGCGGAGGCCCACCGCACCCACCGAAGGTCCCGATGTCCTCCTCCGTCCCCACCGCCCGCCGCCTCCCCTCGCGCGCCTCCGTCCCGGCCGCCCGCCGCCTCGCCTCGCGCGCCTCCGGACGGGCCCTGCTCGTCGGGGCGGCCCTCGCCGCCGGCACGGTCGCGGGCCTGGCCGGGCCCGGTGCCGCCGTCGCCGCTCAGGCGCCCGCCGACCCCGCACCGCTCGTGCTGCGCGACGCCGCCGGCACCGCGGTCGTGTCGGGCGACGCCCGCGCCGACCCATCGTTCGCCTCGGCGCTGTTCGCCGCGGGCTGCCCGTCCGCCGCGGACGATGCCGCCCGACTCTCGGTGACCTCGGGAGGCGCGACCGTCGTCACGTCGCCGAGCGTCGCGGTGGCCGCGGGGCAGCCGGTCGAGGTGCCGATGGCGATCTCGTTCGAGGAGGTCGT
This sequence comes from Frigoribacterium sp. CFBP 8751, assembly GCF_014841545.1. Lineage (NCBI taxonomy): Bacteria > Bacillati > Actinomycetota > Actinomycetes > Micrococcales > Microbacteriaceae > Frigoribacterium > Frigoribacterium sp. CFBP 8751. The sequence goes on along the minus strand of NZ_JACYUB010000004.1, from coordinate 51,389 downwards.
CGCCGCCGGCGTCGAGGCGGGCGGAGCGACGCTCTCGCTGGAATGCCTCGTCGTCGAGTCGGGCATCCCGTCGACGGTCGTCGTGGCCGCGACGCTGCCGGTGACCTTCGCCGCGGGGACCTGGTCGGTGCCCGGCGCCGAGGTCGACCCGGCGCCGCCGACGGACGATCCGACCGCGGTGCCGACCGATCCCGGCACGGCGCCCTCCCCCGCGCCCACGGACGGTGCCGGGGCGGGAACGGGCTCGACGCCGCGCCCCTCGGCCACGGCCCGGCCCTCCGCCGACGGAGCCCTCGCCTTCACCGGCGGACAGGTCGCCGGGGTCGGCGCACTCGCCGCCGGCCTGCTCGCGGCAGGCACCGCCCTCGTGCTGCGACGACGTCGGACCGCGCCCGTCGACGGGCCGACCGCGGAGTAGGGCTAGCGCGCGCTCGGCGCCTGCTCGTCCGCGGCGACGTCCTTCTGCACGGCGAACTGCGTGCGGTGCAGTTCTTCGTAGCGTCCCTCCGCGGCCAGCAACTCCTCGTGCGTGCCGCGCTCCACGATCGAGCCGTCCTCGACCACGAGGATCTGGTCCGCGCTGCGGATGGTGGACAGGCGGTGCGCGATGACCAGGGCGGTCCGACCCTCGAGCGCCTCGCTGAGGGCGGCCTGCACGGCGGCCTCGGACGTCGAGTCGAGGGCCGCGGTCGCCTCGTCGAGGATGACGACGCGGGGCTGTGCCAGCAGGAGGCGCGCGATGGTCATCCGCTGACGCTCGCCTCCCGAGAGCCGGTAGCCGCGCTCTCCCACCATCGTGTCGAGCTGGTCCGGCAGGGACCGGACGAGGGGCTCGAGCCGTGCACGCCGGACGGCGTCCCAGACCTCGTCGTCGGTCGCCTCCGGCCTCGCGAGACGCAGGTTGCTGAGGATCGTCTCGTGGAACAGGTGGCCGTCCTGGGTCACCATGCCCAGGGTGTGGCGCATCGAGGCGAAGGTCACGTCGCGGACGTCCGTTCCCGCGAGGCGCACGGCACCGCCGTCGACGTCGTACAGACGCGACATCAGCTGCGCGATCGTGGATTTCCCGGCACCCGACGTGCCCACGAGCGCGACGGTCTGCCCCGGCTCGATCCGGAAGGACACGCCGTGCAGCACCTCCTCGCCGCCGCGGGTGTCCAGGGTGGAGACCTCTTCGAGGGAGGCGAGGGACACCTTGTCGGCGGACGGGTACGCGAAGCGGACGTCGTCGAACTCGACGCTCACCGGACCCTCGGGGACGGAGGCGGCGGTGGGCTTCTCCTGGATCAGCGGTTCGAGGTCCAACACCTCGAAGACGCGCTCGAAGCTCACCACCGCGCTCATGATCTCGACCCGCGCGTTCGCGAGCCCGGTCAGCGGCACGTACAGGCGGGTGAGGAGGAGTGCCAGGGTGACGACCTCCCCGGTGTCGAGCTGGCCGGCGAGCGCTAGGGCACCGCCGAGCCCGTAGACGAGCGCGAGGGCGAGAGCGGAGACGAGGGTCAGCGCGGTGACGAAGACGAACTGCAGCAGGGCGGTGCGGACGCCGATGTCGCGGACGCGGGCGGCGCGGACGCGGAACTCCTCGGCCTCCTCGTCGGGGCGGCCGAACAGCTTGACGAGGGTGGCCCCGGGCGCGGAGAAGCGCTCGGTCATCTGCGTGCTCATCGCGGAGTTGTGGTCGGCGGCCTCACGGCGGAGGGCCGCGAGGCGGCTGCCCATGCGCCGCGCGGGCACCAGGAAGATCGGGAGCATGACGACGGCGAGGACGGTCACGAGCCAGGACGTGCTGAGCATGACGATCAGCGTGAGGACCAGGGCCACGACGTTCGTCACGACGCCCGACAGGGTGCCGCTGAAGGCCTGCTGGGCGCCGATGACGTCGTTGTTGAGGCGGCTCACGAGGGCGCCCGTCCGGGTGCGGGTGAAGAACGCGATCGGCATCTTCTGCACGTGGTCGAAGACGGCGGTGCGGAGGTCCAGGATCACGCCCTCGCCGATCCGGGCCGAGAACCAGCGCGTCACCAGCGAGACGCCGGCGTCGGCCAGCGCCACGACGGCGATGAGGACGGCGAGCCGCACGACGGCCGCGAGTTCGCCCCGCGCGACGATGACGTCGACCACCCGGCCGGCCAGCACCGGCGTCGCGACCGCGAGGACGGCACCCACCACGGACAGGGCGATGAAGACGACCAGCTTCGACCGGTAGGGCACCGCGAACGTCATGATCCGCCGGACGGACGCGCGCGAGATGCCGTGCCCACCGTCCCGTGCGGACGAGATCTTGTAGAGCGAGCTCCAGGCCGCGCCTTCCATGCTCATGGGGGTTCCTTCCGTGGGGGCCTGGCCCAATGTAGACGGCGGGTCACCCCGGGCTCGCAGCAGCCGTGTCGGGCCGTCGTCAGGGAACGAGGACGACCTTGCCGTCGAGGGTGCGGGACTCGGCGAGTTCGAGCGCCTTCGAGATGTCCGTGAGCGGGAAGCGCGCGGCGACGTTCGCGGTGAGGACACCGTCTCGGACGAGTTCCAGGACGTGGGTGAGGTCCTCGTCGAGGCGTCGCCGGTACGACTTCCCGCGGGTGCCGTGGCCTGCCCAGAGGTCGTAGAAGGTGGCGCGCTTGCCGTTCGGGAGGGCGTTCCAGGTCAGGATGCGGCCCAGGTGGCGCAGGAACGGCGGCCAGAGGCTGCCGGTGCCGCTGACGGCGGCGATGATCGCATACGACACCAGGGTGCCACCGCGGCCGAGCAGCGACCACGAGGTCCGCGCCGTCTCCCCTCCGACGTTGTCGAAGACCGCTGCCAGGCCCCCGGCGGGAGCCGACCGGCGCACGGTCGACGCGAGGTCCGGGTCGGCGTAGTCGACGGGGACGACCCCTCGCGCCCGCAGGGACTCGTGGTGGCGCGGGGACGCCGCCGCGATGACGTGGACGCCGGAGTGCTGGGCCATCTGGATGAGCAACCCGCCCACGCCTCCGTTCGCCCCGAACACGAGGATCGTGTCCCCGGCCTCCACGCGTGCGGCCCGGTGCAGCATCTGCCAGGCGGTCACTCCGTTGACGGTGACCGCCTCGGCGAGGTCGGCGGCGAGCCCGTCGGGGACCACGACGCTGTCCCGGGCGGCGACGATCGCGTGTCCGGTCCAGGCGCCGGTCTTCGTCAACGTCGCCACCCGTCGGCCCACGAGTCCGCCGTCCGCGCCGGTGCCCGCGGCGAGCACGGTGCCGACCAGGTCGTATCCGGGGGTGAAGGGGAACGGCGGCTGGGCGAAGTACCGGCCACGACGCATCGCCTGTTCCGCGTACGAGATCCCCGTGGCCTCGACGGCCACGAGCAGTTCTCCGGCGGCGGGCGTCCCGACGGGGGCGGCGAGGTCGACCACGAGTCCGTCGGGTTCGACGAGGCCGGGCAGGACGATCCGTGTCGTCGTGGTGGGGAGCGAGGTGTTCGTGTCCATGACGTTCCTTCTTGTTAGTGTTCAGTCAGTCACAACTGCGGACATGCAGAGGGACGAGCGCGCGGGCCGCCCGGATCAGTCGCGGTGGCGGATGCCGGCGGTGAGCGTCGAGGCCCAGGCGTGCGGCAGGTGAGCCAGGTCCGCCTGGACGACGAGGTGGCAGAGCTGCCCGTAGGCGATGAACCGCTGCACCGCGTCGGGTGCCGCTCCGGACCCCTCGGCGACGGCCTCGACGACGGCCCCGAGTCCTTCGTGGACGGCCGCACGGACCGCGGCCACGTCCGTCGCCGCCTGCGCGTGGGACTGCATCAGGATCAGGTCGCGGTCGGCGATCAACCGGACGTAGGCCTCGGTCATCGCGTCGAGGACGCCCTCCGGCGTCGTCGATGCGGAGGCCGCCCCGGCGTCGCGCATGGTCGCCTCGACGAGCGCGTAGGTGTGCCGGACGGCCGCGACGAACAGCCCCTCCTTGCCGTCGAAGAGTCGGAAGACGTAGGCGGGCGAGACCCCGGCCGCGGCGGCGACGTCGGCGACCGGGGTCGCGTGGAGGCCCTTGCGGGCGAAGACGTGCACGGCGGCGGAGGTGATGAGCGCCCGCTGCGCCTCCGCCGTCGAACGTGTCGCGGTGCCTGATGTCATGTGACTGAGTGAACACTCACATCGACGTGATGTCAACCGTGATCGTGCGGACGGCAGCCGTTCGCCGGGGCCGGGTGATGCAGGAGGATCGACGTCATGGACACGGACACCTTGGCGTCGACCCCCCGGCTGACCCTCCGCCTGCATCGCGAGGGTGATCTGGAGCGACTCGTCGCGATCCACTCACGGCCGGACGTCGCCCGTTACCTCCTGGAGGAGCCCTGGTCGATCGAGTCCGGGCAGGCGCAGCTCGAACGACGCCTGGGTCGGACGGACCTGGCCGAGCCCGCCGGCGCACTCGCCCTCGCCATCGAGCGGGCGGGGGCGTTGATCGGCACGGTGGCGCTGTGGCGCACCGAGCCCGAACCCCGCACGCTCGAGGTCGGGTGGACGCTCGATCCCGACCACGGGGGTCGGGGCTTCGCGGGCGAGGCGGTGGCGGCCGCGCTGCGGCTCGCGTTCGCGCTGGACGACGTCCATCGCGTCACCGCGCAGATGGACGGCCGCAACACGGCCTCCGCCCGACTCGCGGCCCGGGTCGGCATGCGGCAGGAGGCGCACCACCGGCAGGACTTCTGGAGCAAGGGCGAATGGACCGACACCCTCGTCTTCGCGATGCTCGCCGACGAGCTGCCCGCGTGACGCGTCGGTCCCGGCGGGCCGCCGACGGGCAGACTCGTGCCGAGGAGTCCACGGCGACGGAACGGAGACGGGCATGTTCACGAGGCGGGGGAAGTCGACCGAGGGGTGGGCCCTCATCGGGTTCGGAGTCCTCGCGTTCCTGTTCTCGGTGATCGCGCTGTCCGGCGGATTCGGTCCGATCCCGGACGGCGGTCGCGCGGGGACGTTGGCCTACCTGGGCATCCCCGTCGGCATCGCGGCGATCGTCGTCGGCATCGTCGGCCTCCGTCGTGACGACCGTCGCGCCGGGGACTGATCCCGCGCCTCCGCCGGTCGGCGTTCCGGTCCTCCTCAGCGGACCACGCATCAGCGGATCTCTTGACCTGTCTTGCACCGCAAGGTAACTTGTGACGCATGACAGTGGACGGAGGGGCGCAACTGCGCAAGGGCGTCGTCGAGTACTGCATCCTCGGATTGCTCGACCGTGAGCCCATGTACGGCTGGCAGCTCTCCGAACAGCTCGTCGAGGCCGGTCTCGCCGCCAGCATCGGCACGCTGTACCCCGTCCTCGGCCGCCTCCGGGCCCAAGGCCTCGCCACCGCCTTCGACCAGCCGTCCGCGACGGGCCCCGTCCGCAAGTACTACCGACTCACTCCCCTCGGACGCGCCCAGCTCAGCGCTTTCCGGCTCCAGTGGGCCCCGTTCACCGCCTCGGTCCACCGACTCATCGGAGAAGACACCCGTGACTGACACCACGCCCGGGATCACCACCGCCTACCTCGCTCAGCTCGACGCCGAGCTCGCACAGCTCCCGGCAGACCTCCACCGGGACATCGTCACCGGCGTGACGGAGGAACTCCGGGGTCTCGACGCAGGAGCCGCGGCCGCTCGCATCCGGCAGCTCGGCGATCCGGCCTTCATCGCGGCCGAAGCACGCGCCGAGACCGCCACCGAGGTTCCCCTCGTCAGCCAGGACGCGCCTCCTCCCGGCCGCACCTTCTCGATCGTCGCGGCGGTCGTCCTGATCGCCGGCTCACTCCTGGTGCCGGTCGTCGGCGCACTCGCCGGCCTCGTCTTCGTCAGCCAGGCCCAGGCCTGGACACGACGGGAGAAGGCAGCCGCCTGGCTCGCCTCCGCGGGCGTCGCCCTCCTCGCCGTCGCGGCCGCGACGGTGATGGCCTCGGCGGGTCTCGGCGGCACCCACCTCGTCGTCCTGGTCGGCTACCTCGTGTTCCCCGTGGTCGGCATCGTCCTGGCCGTCCGAGCGCGGCGCCGGGGCTGGCGCGCCTGAGGCGCAGCTCCGCACCTCACGGAACGACCTCTGCCCGTCGCGCCCGTCGGCCGGTCCCTACCGGCCGCGGGGAAGACGCTCGTCGAGCAGCGTCGCCAGCCGTTCGAGGTCACCGCGCACGAGGCGGGCATCGGCCTCGACGTCCGCCTCCGACATGCCGTCCCGGCGGAAGAGGGTGAACACGGCCTCGCTTCCCTGGTCGTTGGCCACGACGCGGAACGGGTTGTTCACGACCGTTCCGTCCGGCAGGACCACGTCGTGATCGAGGATGCCCAGTTCCACCGGCCCGGTGAACGTGACCTCGACGACCCCCATGGGTGAGTCCGTGAGCCACCGCCCCTCTTCCTGACGGATGCCGGCGCTCAGACCCGCCGCCCACGAGGGGAGGTTCGCCGGGTCGCCGGCGACGCTCGAGACGGCGGCGACGTCGTGGTCGAACGCACGCGAGATGTGGAGGACGGGCCAGGTCATGCAGGGAAGCTAGCAGCGGTCCCCTCGACGAGCCACCATCACGACGCCGCGTCAGGGCCGTCGGACTCGTCACAGGCGAACGGAGAGCACGGTCGGTAATCTCGGTCCATGACGCGCCTCCCAGATCCTTCGTCCGACTGCCACAGTCCGGGCGCCCGGAAGACCCCGGGCACCTCCCGGTCGATCGCCCTCGCCGCCCGATGAACGGCGACCTGCTCCTCAACATCGTCCTCGTCGTCGTCTTCGTCCTGGTCGGCGGTGTCTTCGCCGCCACCGAGATGGCGCTCGTCACCCTCCGCGAGAGCCAGGTCAACGCGATCGCAGCCCGCGGCAAGCGCGGTGAGAAGGTCGCGGGCCTCGCCCGCGACCCGAACATGTTCCTCGCCGCCGTGCAGATCGGCGTCACCGTCGCCGGCTTCGCCTCCGCCGCCTACGGCGCCTCCTCCATCGCGCCGTCCGTGACGCCCGTGCTCGTCGGGTTCGGGCTCGGCGAACAGGCCGCCTCGACGGTCGCGACCATCGTCCTGACCCTTCTCATCGCCTACCTCTCGCTCGTGCTGGGCGAGCTGGCTCCCAAGCGGCTCGCGATCCAGCGGAACGCCTCCTTCGCCTACGCCGTCGCCCCCGTCCTGGCGGTCTTCGCCGTCCTCATGCGGCCTGTCATCTGGCTCCTGTCGATCAGCACGAACCTCGTCGTCCGTCTGCTGGGCGGCGATCCGCACAAGACGGGCGAGGAGATGACCGAAGAGGAGCTGCGCGACATCGTCTCCAGCCACGAGGGCCTCCCCGAGGACGAACGCCGGATCCTCGACGACGTGCTCTCCCTCCGGCACCGCCAGCTCAGCCAGGTCATGCGCCCTCGCCCCGAGGTCACGGCCGTCGACGGCACCGGGAGCGTCAGCGACGCCGCCCGCGAGGTCCACGACCAGCCGTATTCGCGCTACCCGGTCATCGACCGGTCCATCGACGACATCATCGGCTTCGTGCACGTGCGCGACCTGTTCGAGGCGATCACGAGAGACCCGGCGACGCCGGTCCGCGACATCGTGCGGACGATCTCGTACCTGCCGGCCACGGCGCGCGTCCTCCCGACGCTGACCTCGATGCGGGCGGACGGCCACCACATCGCCGTCATCGTCGACGAGTACGGCGGAACCGACGGCATCGTCACCCTCGAGGACCTCGTCGAGGAGGTGGTGGGCGAGATCTTCGACGAGTACGACACGGAGTTCGCCGCCGCCGACCTCGAGGCCGGCGGCGGGATCGTGGACGGCCGTCTGAACTTCCAGGACTTCGAGGAGGCGACGGGCATCCACCTGCCCGAGAGCGCCTCCGACACCGTCGCCGGCTACGTCATCGAGACCCTCGGGCGCCTGGCGGTCGTGGGCGACGTCGTCGAGATCGACGGCGCCCGCCTGCAGGTGACCGAGATGGACCGTCGCCGCATCTCCGAGCTGCTCGTCATCCCCGACGTGGACGAGACACCCGCGGACGAGGCGGGCACCCCGGACACCGCGCGGCCCCTAACCTGACGGCATGGGGATTCAGAAGAAAGCGTCGACCACTCTCGTCGCACTGGCGGCCGTCGGGGCTCTGCTGACCGGTTGCGCGTCGACCGCACCGGTGACCGAGACGCCACCTGGAGCAGCGGGCGCGACGTCCGCCGCTCCGGCGAGCGACGGTGCCGAGAAGTGGCCGACAGGCGCCGACGGCGACACCCCGACGTGCCGAGACGCCTCGTCGGCCGTCCTGACGACCGTCAACGAATCGATCCTCGACACCGCCTCCGCGAACGGGACCGTCGTGTCCGCGCTGCCCTGGCTGAGCGCCCACCCCGACCCGGACCTCGGGAAATGGACCCTCACCGGCCTGGTCGAGACCGCCCAAGGCACCGAGGGCGGTTACTTCGTCGTCTTCGCCACAGCTGACGATCCCACCTCACCTGCGTTCGACGGGGCGGTCTTCGCACTCGGTGCCGCAACCGGGGTGACGAACCTTCCACCTCTCGAGCCGGCCTACGTGGGGCCGACCGACATGGACGACGTGCCTCCCGCCGCACTCGGCTGCGGGACGCAACGCGCACAGAACCCCTGAGCCTCGCCTTCCCGGCCCCACCTCCACCAAGGGCCCGCTCGGCGATCGTCTAGAGCGACACGGGGCCGTGTCCGTCATCGCGCTCCACGCCGTCGACGCTTCGTCGCCAGAGGAGGATCATCGCGATGAGCGCGGCCGGGATGAGGAGGATGTTGAACGGCGCGGCTGCGTCGAGGAACGGGTTGTGGGCGTTGCGCAGGTCCTCGTCGATGCCGCCGCTGACGAGGAATGTCGTCGGGTCCGTCACCGCGTGCAGGATCATCGGCCAGATGATGCTGCCCGTGACGCGCATCGTCAGGTACATCATCATCCCGAAGCCGAACGCGATCAGCACCGTCAGCCCGACGACCAGCGGTGCCTGGCCGGTGAAGATGTTCACCGAGTGGGACAGTCCGAACACGGCGCTCGAGACCACGGCGACCGTCCACTCGCGGTGCCCTGCCTCGCGGAGCACGGTGACGACGACACCGCGATAGAGGATCTCCTCGGTGAAACCGATGAACAAGCCCACGAAGAACGACATCGGCACGACACCGGCCGCGTAGACGCCGTAGTCGGTCCCGATGAGCTGGAGCACGATCGGGGCGACGACCAGGGCTACGGCGATCCACATCCACCATCGGCGGCTCGCGGTCTGCCGGGCGAAGACCGGCCGGGCGAGCCCGGACGTCCAGACGAACACGACGAGGATCACGGCGCCGACGATGAGCGGCGCGCCGAGCCCGAAGAGCACGGTGGTGGGCGAGGCGAAGATGTCGTCGCCGACCCGGTCGCCGAAGGCCCAGCCGAGGAGGAACCCGGCGAGTTCGTAGAGGCCGAGGTAGCCGACGACCGCGAGCAGCGCCTTCCACCATCGTCCGCGAGCCCAGAAGCGCCGCCAGGCAGATCCTCCAGGAACGGGCGTGGTCGTCATCGGGGCAGTGGTCATGAGCGTCTTCCCTCCGTCGGCGCCGCAGCGGCGGGGTCGTCGTGTCGTGCGGAGCGGGTGCTCCGGGTGCGCCGGTCTTCGCGGATGACGCTGACCAGGCCCCCGAGGGAGGCGACGATCAGCAGGGTCTGCAGCACGGCGGCGGGCCACATGGTCGACATGTCCGTCTCGTTCTGCTGCATGAGCGCCTCGGACGTGCTGGTGGCACCCGACGAGAGGTAGAGGAGGCAGTCGGTCAGCGCATGCACGGCCATCGCCGCCCAGAGGCGGCCCGTGACACGTCGCACCCAGTACAAGAGGGAGCCGTTCATCGTCAAGAACGTCACCTGGAACACGATCGCCCCCGGCGGCACGCCCGCCCAGACGCTGCCGACCACGTGTGCGAGACCGAACACCGCCGAGGTGCCGAGCAACGTGACGAGCTCGCCGTGCCGGGCCCGCAAGGACTCGAGCAGGATGCCCCGGAGGAACAGCTCCTCGCCGATGCCCACGAGTGTCGTGGCCAGCACCACGACGATCACCACGCCGGCTACCTGGTCACCCCAGGGGATGGAGGGGACCTGGGACAGTGCGAGGGCGACCATCAGTACCGGGATCGTCACCAGCCACAACCGCCTCGGCACCAGCCGGGGAGTCGGCGTCTCGCGGAACACGCGCCGGACGTCCCAGCCCGACCACCGGAACACGAACAGCGAGCCCAGGGCGATCGCGATCGGCAACGGGATGAAATGCGACAGTGCGAGCTCGGCTGTGTCACCGCCGGCGAGGTCCCCGACGAGTGTGCCGATCACCGCCGCCAACACGACGTAGACGACCACCGCTGCGAACCCCACCCAGAAGGTCCGCGGCACGCGTGTCCGCTCGGACTCCGGTGCCTGCTGAGCCTGACGGCCCCCCGACTCCACGGGTCGACGGGAAGAGTTCATGTGACATTCCAAGCAGATGCCGAGCTGCCTGATCAGCTCGAGCAGTACTCAGTATTGCGGGCACCCGACGTGACGGGCAACGCAGCTGATGTCGTACCCACGATCATCACGGTGTCCTCGAGAGGCGTTGTGTTGGAAGATCTTGCCCCGAGGTCGAGGGGTGGGTGCATCCGACGAGGTCCGAAAACTGTAGCGTTCAAGCCCCATCACAGGGCATTCATGCGGGACGGGACGCGAGCGAGAGGGTGGGGCTTCACTTGACGTCGGCCGGCCGAGACGAGCTCGAAAAGAGGCTCCGATGAACAGCCGAATATCGGAAATCTCCTCCTCTTACTGGTAACTGCTCGCGTGCGCAGGAATGGGTATCGGAAGCGCATCGTGGCCGACGGTGCAACTGCAACCGCAGACTCAGCCCCCGATATGAGCCTCATTCCGACGGACCGGAGTGCGATGTGCGGTGCGGCGTTCGGTCAGGAGGAAGACGACGAGCAGGACGACGCCGACGAGGACGAGGACGATGTTGCCGAGCTGGGCCAGGGACCCGAGGCTGCTCTGCAGGGGGTAGGTGCCCTGCATGAAGATGCTCGGGTCGGTGCTCGCGTGCAGCAGGATCGGAGCGATGATCGTTCCGGTCACCCGGAGCGCGAGGTACATGCAGAGGCCGAAGAAGAACGTGTAGAGCATCTGCAGCACGGTGGGGACCAGCGCCTGACCGGTGAAGAGGTTGGTCGCGTGCAGCAGCGAGAACAACGCCGCGGAGACGAGCCCGACGGCGATCTCGGAGCGGCCGGCCGAGCGCATGATGCGGACCACGTACCCACGAGTGAGCACTTCTTCCGAGAAGCCGATGACGAGTCCTGCCAGGAGCCATGCGGCGACCCAGTCGAAGCCTGCAGCGTCGTAGTCGATGCTCGCGAAGCGCAGCACGTTGAAGAGCAGCACGACAGCGACGGCGATCCACATCCAGCCTCGGCCCGGGACGTCCTGCCGCGCGAAGAGGCTCCGCAGCCAGCCGAGGCTGGCGCCGAAACCGATCAGGATCAGGCTGCCGATCAGGACCGGGACGACGATGAGGACGAGGACGTAGCTGACTGAGCCGGCGTCGCCGATGAACGGCACGAAGGGTGCCATGAGGAGCGACGCGGGTTCGTAGATGGCGAGGTAGCCGACGGCGAGGATCAGCGCCTTCCACCATCGACCCCGTTCCCAGAACCGCGTCCACCCTGATCGTGCAGCAGTGTCTTCCATGATCCTCCTCTTGGTTGAGGTTCAGTCAACCATCAGCTTCGGGGACGATTCAAGTTGATGTCGGGGGGCGAGGACCCGTCTCCGCGGTGCTCCCCTGCGTTCCGATCATGGTCGAACGGCGTAGGAGCAGGCGCCCTGCGACGATGCATGCTGCCGTGCCTCCCCACCAGATGGCGAGGGCGACGATCGCGATGACGAGATAGGCGTGCTCAGTCGTCACCCCGGCATACGGCTGGGCGTCCAGGGCATCCAGGGCTGTCCGGACGAAGACCGCTCCGAGGACGGCGCTGAGGACACAGCCCACCGCGACGCCGACGTAGATGCGTCGTCGCCGCGGTGGGCTGGCCTGGGGTTCAGGCTTCGTGGTCGTGGCCTGCTCGTCGGCGTCGGACTGCGATCAGGGAGAGTCCTGCCAGCAGGAGCAGTGCGGCCGCCGTGATGCCGGACATGACCATGTCGCTGCCGGTGAAGGCGAGGTTCGAACCGCTCATGCTCCCGTTGGTGGTACTCGTGCCGGTGCCGGTGCCGGGGTTGGCACCCGTTCCCGTTCCGGGCGTGGTGCCGGGGTTTTCGCCGACGACGGGTGCTGCCGTCACGGTGAACTGTGCGGCCGTCGAGCCGGACGTCGCTCCGGTGAGCGTGATGGTGTGCGTTCCCGGGGTCGTGTCGAGGGGCACGGTCCACGTGATCGAGACAGCACCGTTCTGGCCGGCGGTCGCGGTGCCCACCTGCACCGGGTCCGACGTCATGACGGCGGTGACGGTCTCGCCTGCGGCGAAGCCCTCACCGATGACGGTCTGGGTCTCGCCGGCCTGGACGGTGGCGTTCTCGACTCGTGACGTGAGAACGGTGGCGGCAGGCGCCACGGTGACCGTGGTGGCTGCGGAGGTGTTCCCGTCACCCGTCGACACGGTCACCTCGAGAACCGTGCCGGGTGCCTGGGCGGGGTCGAGCGGGACGGAGAACCGTCCGGTGGCGTCCGTGGTGCCGGAGCCGACGAGGGTGCCTCCGGCGGTGACGGCGACCCCGGTCTCGGGCGCTGCGCTGCCGGTGACGACGGTGCCGTCGGTCGGATCGACGGTCGGCGCCGTAGGCGTCGGCGCCGTGACGGTCACGAAGGTGACCTCGGACGAGCCGCCGGCGTTCGTGGCGGTGACCGAGAGGACTGCTCCGGGCTGCTGAGCGGGCGACAGTGGGACGGTGAACGCGCCGGTGCCGTCGGTCGTGGCGGTGCCCAGGGTGGCGCCGGTGGCGGTCACGGCGACGGTGGAGTCGGGCTCGGCCGACCCCGTCACGGTCGTTCCCGTGGTGGGGTCGACGGTCGGGGCCGCGGGGGCGGGGATCGGGACCGTGATCTCGGTGGCCGCCGAGGTGTTGCCGGCGGCGTCAGCGGCGGTGACGCGGAGCTGGGCACTTCCTGCCTGAACAGGCGTGAGCGTGACTGTGAAGTTCCCGGTGGCGTCCGCCACGGCAGATCCGACGGCGGCGCCGGTGCTGTCGAGGACCGTGACGATCGCCTCGGCCTCTGCGGTGCCCGCGACCGTGGTGCCGGTGACGGAGGTGACGGTCGGGGCGTCGGGGGCGGCGGTGTCCGCGACGGTCGTCCGCAGCCGGAGCGTGGCGGTGTCGGCGGTCCGGGAGACGACGTCGAGGGTGGTCGTACCAGTCGCCGTGGTGAAGGTCGATCCGGGAGCCCAGGAGTTGGGGCGGGTGCCGTTGCCGGTGCCCTGCGGGGAGATCAGCAGGGTCTGGGTCGTTCCCTCCATGCGGAGGATGCGCACGCCGCGGACGGAGGCGTAGGTGTCGCCGCCGACGGACGAGGTCCTCGAACCGGCGATGTAGCCGGTGTCGTAGCGGGTGGGCGTCGCGAGCTCCGCCCAGTAGGTGATGCCCGAGGAGGGGTCGGTGAACTGCAGCGAACGAACGCCCGTGGTGGCCTCGCGGGCCTGGATCGTGACGGTCTGGTCCACGCTCGTCGGGCTGTCGACGTCGACGTAGTCCGCGGCGGTCAGGATGCCGGTGCGGATCTGGTTCGGGGTCGAGAAGTTCTTGTAGATCGTCTCGTAGCTGCCGCCCATGACGTCGTACGTGTCCTCGTAGCCCCTCGAGACGCAGTTTCCGCCCTCGGAGGCGAGGCGGCCGTCGACGACGTCGGCGGGGCAGTCGAGGAGGTTCGCGTGGCCGAAGTCCATGGTGTGGCCCATCTCGTGTGCCCAGACGCCGTCCCAGAGGCCTTCGAGGTAGGCGCGGCCTCCCCCGACCATCGAGGGCCCGCCGCTCGTGGCGCTGCCGCGGAAGGTGCAGCCCTCGGCGACGGAGATGATCAGGCCCTGGCCCTGTCCGGAGCCCGGCCACCCGGTCGCGGCGATCGCGTCGCCACGGAGGTTCGGGTTGCCGTCGCCGCAGACGCCCTCGCCGGGGCGGTAGATGAGCTGCTTGATCTCGAACTGCACCTGGCCGTTGGTCATCGACAGCCAGTAGTCGCTCATGCCCTGGAACTCGTCCCGGACCTTCTGCTCCGTCGTCGCCTGGTCGACGGAGGCGGTCTCCGCGGTGGTGGTGACGTAGATCGACACGGGAACGGCGGTGGCGGCTGCGTGCGCGGGTGGGGCCTCGGCGACCACGGCGCCGGTGACGGCGAGAGCGGAGGCGAGGAACCCGGCACCGAGGGTACGCCCGAGACGTCCTTGTCGGTGGGTGGTGTGTGCTGACATGGCGACCCTTTCGGGGATGGAGATGGAATCGATCTGCGGTGTTCTTGCTGTCGGGGGCGGTGGCCGCCGTCGAGTGACCTGCCCGCGACGGTCAGTCGGCCGTCTCAGTGGCCGAGCGTCGGCGGCGGAACCACAGCCCGAGGAGGAGCAGCGCGCCAGCGACGACAGGGATGCCGGACACGAGCGAGAGGGCGGTCAGATCGCTACCCGTGAAGGCGAGCGTCCCGTGGGACGTCGGCGTGGTGTCGTCACCTGAACCGGACCCTGCCGGCACCGGGTTCCCTGCCCCAGGAGTCACGGGATTCTGCGGGGCCACTCCAGCGGCTGCCGTCACGAGGAACTGAGTCTGGGCTTCGCCTGACTCTTCCCCTGTGAGCGTCACCGTGTAGGTGCCAGCCACGATGTCGGCTGGGGCTGCCCATGTGAAGCTGACTGATCCGTCGGCTCCTGCGATCTGCGTGCCGAGATCGGCGCCGTTCGGCGTGATGCTGGCGCGCACGGTCTCTCCTGGGGCGAAGCCGCTGCCGGTGAACGTCTGGGTCGTTCCGGCCTGGATGCTGCCGCTGGCCACCTGGACGGTTGGTGCGACCGGTGCAGCCTGCACGGTGACCGTCGTCGGGGCGGAGACGTTGGCCTCGCCAACCGCTGCTGTCACTTCGAGATCGGTTCCGGGCGCCTGGGCCGGGTCGAGCTGGACCGTGAACCGACCCGTGCTGTCTGCGATCCCCGAGCCGACCAGGGTTCCGCCGGCTTTGACGGCGATGCCCGCACCAGCGGCCGCGGTGCCCGAGACGGTGGAGCCGTCGGTGGGCTCGACCACTGGAGCAGCAGGTGCGGGGGCGGTGACCGTGATGAAGGTCGTCGGTGATGTTCCTCCGGCGGTGGTGGCCGTCACCTGGAGCACCGTGCCGACCGGCTGAGCGGTGGGAAGGGCAAGGGTGAAGGAGCCGTCGGCGGTCGCGGTCGTCGTTCCGAGCGTCGCCCCGTCCTTGTTCACCGTGATGACGGCATCCGGCTCGGACGTTCCGCTCACCACCGCACCGGTGGTCGGGTCGACCGTGGGAGCGGAGGGTGTGGGGGCAGGCACGGTGACGTCGGTCGCCGGAGAGGCGTTGCCTACGGCGTCGGTGGCGGTGACCACGAGCTGGGCGCCGACGGCCTGGACAGGAGCGACAGGGACGTCGTAGTTGCCGTTCTCGTCAACGATGACCGATCCGACGGTCGCACCGGCAGCGTCTGCGACCGTGATGGTCGCTCCGGGCTCGGCCGTTCCGGTGAGCCGATCGGCCGTGATGGTGGTCACGACAGGAGCTTCCGGGGCAGTCGTGTCGGCGACGGTCGTCCGCAGGCGGAGTGTCGCCGTTGTGGCTGTCTGGGCGACGACCTCGAGGTTCACGGCACCGCCGTCGGTCTCGAAGGTTGAACCGACGGGCCAGGACGTCTGGCGGGTGCCGGGAGTGGTGGCGGCCGGGGAGATCAGGAGTGTCTGCGTCGTGTCCAGCATGCGGAGGATGCGAACGCCGCGAGTGTACTGGTAGGTGCCTCCGCCGACGACGGAGTTGATCGATCCTGCCCCGTAGCCGTTGTCGTAGCGGACCGGGGTCGCGAGCTCCGCCCAGTACGTGATCCCGGTGGACGGGTCGGTGAACTCCAGGGAGCGTGTTCCGGAAGTCGCTTCACGCGCCTGGAGGACGACGGTCTGATCGACGGCGGTGGGGCTGTCGATGTCGACGTAGTCCTCGGCGGTGAGGATGCCCACGCGGATCTGGTTCGGGGTCGAGAAGTTCTTGTAGACCGTCTGGTAGCTGACACCCATGACGTCGTACGCGTCGCCGTAGCCGCGGGATGTGCACTGGCCGCCCTCGGAGGCGATCCGCCCGTCGACGACGCCAGCGGGGCAGTCGAGGAGGTTGGCGTGGCCGAAGGTCAACGTGTGCCCCATCTCGTGAGCCCAGTTCCCGTCCCAGAGCCCTTCGAGGTACGCACGTCCTCCTCCGAGGAAGGTTCCGCTGTTGGTGGCGCTGCCCGCGTAGGTGCAGCCCTCGGCGACGGCGATGATGAGCGACTCGCCGCTGCCTCCGCCACCCCAGCCGGTGGCGGCCTGGGCATCGTCACGGATGCGGGGGTTGCCGTTCTTGCAGACACCCTCACCGGGACGGTAGACGAGCTGCTTGATCTCGAATCGCACGAGCCCGTTGGACATGGAGAACCAGTAGTCGCTCATGCCCTGGAACTCGTCACGGACCTTCTGCTCCACGGTGGCCTGATCGGCCGACGCGGTCTCGGCAGTCGTGGTCACGTACAGCGACACCGGCAGCACCGTCGTCGCGGCCACCGCTGGTGTCGCGGTGCCGGTCACCAGGGCGGTCACCGCGATCGTGGCGGTGAGGGCTGATGCCCCCAGAGCACGGAGGCGCCGTCGGGGGGTCGTCTTGCTCTGAGACGTGCGCTGGCTTGTCGTGCTCAAGTGTTTCCCCTTGGGTGCGTGATCTGGAGTGAGGCAGTGATCGTGTCGGTGGCGGTGGCCGCCGTTGGGCGACCAGCCCGCGACGGCCACCGTGGGTCACCTGCGAGGGAGATGCGGTGACCCTGCCAGGCCGCGCTCACCCGACGTGAGTACGGCCCGGCGGTCGTGTCATGGCTGTGCGCGTCGCTTCCGTCGGACGAGTACCAAGCTGATCCCCCCCATGAGCAGAAGTAGACCTGCCAGGCCTGCCCAGCCGACCATCTGCGATCCGGTGAATGCCAATTGCTGCCCGCTCGGCGTCGTGATGACGACCCCTCCACCAGGCCCGGGATTCACCGCCACGGGCGGAGCGGTCACATCGACGCTGAGGGTCGCAGTGGTCCGGTTCCCGCTGCCGTCGGCGACCGAGTAAATGATCGTCGAGGTGCCGGTGAAGGCCGGGGCGGGGGTGAAGGTGATCAGTCCCGTCGTGGTGTCGACGGCATAAGTGCCCTCACCGGGGATGGTGACGGCGGTTGCCAAGGCGCCGGTGGTCGGGTCGACCAGGCGCAGCGAGCTGCGGTCGAGGTCACCGGTGCCGGCAGTGTCGTTGGTGAACGGGTCGATGGTGACCGAACCACCTCGGGGCACCGTGACGGTGTCGTTGCTCGCGACGGGGGCGACGCCGACGACCGTTGCGGTGATCGTCGACCCGACGGTGACTCCATCGGTGTCGGTGACCTGGTACCCGATCGGCGTGGCCGTCCCGGAGAACGTCATCAGCGGGGTGAAGGTGACCTGCCCACCGGTGCCGACGGTCCAGGTGCCCTCACCGGGCACCGTGACCGTGGTCACGGCGTCGCCTGTGGCCGGGTCGACCAGGCGCAGGCTGGCCGGGTCGAGGGTCGCACCGGTGCCGCTGACGGTGTCGTTGGCGAGCGGGGTGACCGTGACGGGCGTGTTCTGCCCAGTGGTCGCGACGTCCGGAACCGCGACGGGTGCGGCCGACACGGTGACGCTGACGGTCGAGACATCCGTCTGCCCGTCGCTGTCGGTCAGCTGGTACGGGACGGTCGCCGTCCCGACGAACCCGGCCTCGGGCGTGAAGGTCACCGTGCGGCCGTCGCCGCCGACGGTCCAGGTGCCCTCGCCGGGGACGACGAGCATCGTCACCGGGTTCCCGTCACCGTCGAGGAACGTCACGGGCACGTCGGCGAAGTTCGCAGCGCTCCCGAGCCCGTCGTTGCCGACGACGTTGATCGTGGCGACCTGTCCCGAGGGGACGGTGATGGAGTCGGGCGTGGCGAACGGCGGGGTGCCGCTGGTGACCGTGATGCTGCCGGCGACCGTGTCCCCGACGTTGGTCGTCGCCGTGTAGTCGAGCGCGGTCGCGGGGCCGGTGAAGCCGTCGACAGGAGCGAAGGTGACGACCCCGGTCGTGGTGTCCACCGTCCAGGTGCCCTCACCGGGAACCGTGACCGTGGTCGCCGGTGTCCCGGTGGCCGGGTCGATCAGTCGCAGCGACGAGGTCACGAACGACGTGCCAGCGGGGCCGGACGTGTCATTCGCCAGCGGGCTCACGGTGATCGACTCGCCGAACGGTGCAGCCCCGGTGTCGTCCGTCGCGGTGGGCGCCCCGGGTGCTCCGACCGTCACGGTGGCGTCGGCGGTGACCGACTCGCCGAACGTGGTCGTCGCGGTGTAGCTGACCGGGGTCGCCTCGCCGGTGAAGTCCGGGACGGGGGTGAACGAGATCTCACCGGTGGCCGTGTCGACCTCGTAGGTGCCCTCACCATCGATCGTGACGGCCGTCACGGGGTCGCCGGTGACAGGGTCCGTCAGTCGCACCGAGCTGAGGTCGAACGACGCGGCCGGATCACCGGTGTCGTCGTTGCCCGTCGGGGAGAACGTCACGGGCGTGTTGTACGCGGTGCCGACGGTGTCCTCGACTCCGGCCGGCAACGGTGCTGCCGTGACCGACACGGTCAGGGTCGCGGTGTCCCGGTCGCCGTTGACGTCAGCGACGCTGTAGGTGACGGGCGTCGCGGGACCGGTGAAGGTCGGCAGCGGCTCGAACACGACCTCGCCGTCGGGGGTCACCGAGTAGGTGCCCTCCCCGTCGACGGTCAGGGTCGCAACGAGCGCACCCGTGGTCGGGTCGACCAGCTGCACGGACGCCGGGTCAAGGGCGATGCCGGAGGCGCCGGTGTCGTTCCCGAGGACGGGCACGGTCACGTCCGCGCCCTGGGGCGTCGTGATGGTGTCGTCGGCGGCGGTCGGCGGGCCCGTGATGGTCGCGGTGACCGTCGACGTCGACACGCGGCCGTCGCTGTCGGTCACCTGGTACGGGGCCGTGGCGGTCCCGACGAACCCGGCGACCGGAGTGAAGGTGATCTCACCGGTCGTGGTGTCGACGTCGAACTGACCCTGCGGGGTGGCGAGGGTGAGGACCGGGTTCCCGGCTCCATCGACGAGACGCAATGAAGCCTGGTCGAGGGTCGCACCAGTCGACGGCGTGTCATTCGACAACGGGAGGAACGTCGCCGGCTCGTTGAACGAGGCCGTGGCCGTGTCAGCCGTCGAGGACGCGGGGGTGACGGCGGTGGCCGTGACGGTGGCGGTCGAGGTGAGGTCGGCCGTGTCCGGGTCGGGCGTCACCGAGCTGGCGACGACCTGGTTGGCCAGGGAGCCTGCGGCGTCGGCAGTCGCGGTGACGGCGAGGGTCGCGCTGGCGCCGTTCGCGAGGGTCCCGACGGTCCACACCTGGGTGGCGGGGTCGTACGTCCCGGCCGAGGGGACAGCTGAGGTGATGGTCAGACCGGCGGCGGGGCGCTCCTGGATGGTCACGCTCTGGGCGTCCGAGACGCCGGCGTTGCTGGTCGTGACCGTGTACTGCACCGGCTGCCCCTGGCGGACGGTCGTCGAAGCTGCGGTCTTGACGACGGATACGTCGGCGCTGGCCGTCACGGGGACGGTCACGGTGGCCTGGTCGTTCGCGGCGTCGCCGTCGGGCGTCGAGGAGGTGGTGGAGGCGGTGTTCACGACGTCGACGCCGGCGCCGCTGGCCGGGACGGTCGCGGTGACCGTCCGGACGGAGGACCCGCCGGGGGCGAGGTCGCCGATCTGGCAGATGACGACACCGTCGACGATCGAGCAGTCGTCACTGGCTGCAGCACCCGTGATCGTGGCGGGGAGCGGGTCGCTGGTGACGACGGCGCGGGCGACGGAAGGCCCGTTGTTCGTGGTCGTGATGGTGAACGTGATCGGCCCGCCGGCAACTGCCGGGTTGGGGTTCGCGGTCTTCGTCACGGCGAGGTCGGCGTCTTGCTCGACATCGACGTTCGCCGAAGCGGAGTTGTTCGTCGTGTCGGGGTCGGACGTCGGCGACACGATCGAGGCCGTGTTCCTCAACGACCCGGCGGGGGCGTCAGCGGCAATGGTCGCGGTGATGGTGACGACACTCGTGGCGTTTCTGGCCAGAGTGGCCCACTGGCACTGCACAGCACCGTCAGCGACGTCACACGTGGCCCCGGCCGGTGAGACGACGTTCGTGGCCGTCACACCGGCCGGCAGGGTGTCCTTCAGAACGGCGTTGGTCGCTTCCGAGGGGCCGTTGTTCGTGGCGGTCAAGGTGTAGATGACCTCGTCGCCTGCGGTCGCCGTCGCGGGCGTGGCCGTCTTGGCGATGCTGAGGTCGGCAGAGGTCGTGGCCGCGAACTGGGTCGAGCTGGTGTTGTCGGTCGGGTCCGTCTCGGGCGTGGAGGAGGTGATCGCTGCGGTGTTCTGGACGACCGCAGCATCCGGGGCGAGGGTGACGGTGATCGTCGCGGTCTGGGTCGTCCCGGCAGCCAGGGTCCCGGCGTCGCACGTGACGACGTCATCGGTCAGGGTGCAGGTGCCGCCGGGGACGGTGGCCGAGACGAAGGTGACCTCGGGGTCGAGGGGGTCGGTGATGGTGACGCCACGGGCGTCGGACGGGCCGTCGTTCCGGGCAGTGAGCGTGTAGGTGACCTGCTCGCCTGCCACGGGAGTGGTCGGGGCGTAGGTCTTGACGATCGACAGGTCCGCCGCGGTGGTGACCGTGGCTGCTGCTGTGGCGGTGTTGTTGGTGCGGTCGGGGTCGGTGAGGGAACCGGCGATGGTCGCTGTGTTCGTGAGGCCCGCGCCGGGGTCGGCCGTCGCGGGGACGGTTCCGGTGATCGTGATCGGGGTGCTGGCTCCGACGGCCAGGTCGGGGACGGCGCAGCCGATGGTGGTGCCGGTGACGGTGCAGTCCGCACCTGTCGCGGTCACGCCGGTCAGTCCGGCGGGCAGGGTGTCGGTGACGCGGACACCGGTGCCGGCCTGGGGTCCGTTGTTGGAGGCGGTGACCGTGTAGGAGATCGGCTGGCCGGCGACGACCGGGGTCGTGTCCAGGACCTTCGTCACCGCGAGGTCAGCGGCGGGGGCGATCGTGGTCGAGGTGGTCTGGGTGGTGGAGGCGCGGGTCTGACCGAGGATGGGATCGGTGAAGCCGACGGTGGCCGCGTTGGCGACGGAGCCGTTCGCGGCCGAGACGTTCACGACCGTGTCGAAGGTGGCCGTGGTCGTGGCGCCCGGCTGGATCGTGCCGCCGCCGGTCGCGGAGGCTCCGTCGCCCAAGCGGACGGCGACGTTCCGAGACGCCGTTGTGTACTCCCCGCGGTCGTCGCCGCCCTGGTCGGTGAGGCGCCCCGTCCCGGCGCCCGCGGTGATCCGCATCGATCCGGGGACGTAGGTGACACCGGTGGCCAGCGCGTCGTTCACCACAGCAAGCAACGCTGGGTTTCCGCCGTTGTTGGTGGCGGTCACCGTGTAGCGAAGGGTGTCGCCGACGCGGGTGGGGTTGTTCCCGGAGACGTTCTGCACCGTCTTGTCGGCGATGATGCAAGGTCCGGTACCAAAGCTGATCGAGTCGAGGAAGTTACCAGCACTGGCGTTGCCACCAGCCGAGCTCACTGCGCGGAAGGCGAAGCGGGTCGTGGTCTGGCCCTCGGGCACGACGTACGTGCCCGAATGGGTTCCCCATGCAGTGTTGCCGTCGCTATAGGTGGCGATGCTGGTGAGGCTGTTGTTGTTCGGCGGGCCAACCAACACAGCCATCGTGTCAGTGCCGTTGCGACCCCGGTGCTGCAATGAGTAGCTCAGCGTCTGTCCAGGCGTCGTCGTGACGTCTTGGAAGAGGGTGCTTGACGAATACGCGTTCAGTTCCGCGAACTGCCGACCTGTGGCTGCAGGCACACCCTGGGCGCCCTGACTCCAGAGCTCGAAGGCCCCTCGGACGTCCGTCGTCTGCCATCCAGGGATGGCCGTCGGGAAGTTGATCGTGCCATCGGGATAGACAGGCTGTTCGAATCCGCCGTTGACGAGCGCGAGGGTGTTCTGGCATGCAGCAGGATCTTGCGCCGCATTCGCGGGCAGGACCGCCCCTGCAGTCGGGAGGACGACCGAGGCCGACGCGATGACCGCTCCGATGCCGATCAGGGCGAAGACCTTCTTCCGGGCAGAGGCAAAGGGCATGTGTTGTCGTCCTTGAGAAACGCGTGCACCGATCAGCGCGTCCGCCACATGGGTGATCCGGAAGGCGCGCGCGCTCGACGCACACTGCAGCAAGCCCGGGGTGGGCTGATTAGGTTGGTAAGGCCTGAGCCACATCCCCTCGAACGTGTGGCTCACCCCGCATGACGGGGATTTCTCAACAAGTTAAACGAATCAAGGAGATATGTCCAGAAAGTCTCGCGAAAAGGCCGATTAGCGAAAATGCATGGGGTACGGATTGTCCCCGAATCGGCCGACACAAGCCTTCTGGGAGCATCAACGGGGTACATCCGAATATGGAGTGCTGTTTTCCGAGGCGACGGCCGATGAACGACGGCAGGGCACTCCGCGGAGCGCGCAATGACCACCGCCGCCCGCCGGCGTCTAGAGTGAAGTCAGGCCCGGACCCTGCCGATCTGTACATGCCGCCGCCTACTCGACGAGTTCCCGAGCGGTGTCGTTGGCAGCAGACGTCATGACTGTTCGTCCGCGATCTCCGTCGTCATGATGCTGGAAGAAACAGTCCTCCGTGTCCGATCCCACCCCTCCTGTCAGCGCCCTGCTAGGGCGCTTCAGCGAAGCCGTGACGAGCGTGGTCACCGAGGCCTTCGGTGGCACGTGGGCGGACAACGAGGAGTTCATCGTCCTCAGCGAGCTGGCCCTCGGGAACCAGCTCACGACGAGGGAACTCACGTCGAGTGCATCGATGGCCCGACACGTGCTTCACCATCTGATCGACAGGCTCCGCCGTGACGGGCTCGTGTCGACCGCCCCGAGCCAGTTCGACGGTCGCGCCGTCGCCGTGGAACTCACTCCCCCGGGCCGCTTGCGGGCCGAGGCGCTCCGAGCATCCCTGCAAGTGTCCTTCCAGGAACTGAAGGGCCTGGCCGGGGCTGTCCTGAGGGGACTCGATGCACCTCCCAGACCTCAGCGCAGAGGTGGACAGACGATCGACCCCTTGGCCGTGCTCGGTCTGACGGGCCGTGTCGGCCAAGACCTGGGAGCGTCCCTCCGTGCCCTCGACCTGCCGGACGTCACCGGTCGACGACGCATCACCCTGGTCCAGATCGCGGCCACCGAGAACATCCGACCACGTGACGTCAGCCAGGCGCAGGCGACGTACCGCCAGAGCACGGCGTACGTCATCGATCAGCTGGTCGCCGAGAGTCTCGTCGGCCGGCACCGCGGACGAGTTCCCGACGACGCCCGAGCGGTGACCCTCGAGGTGACAGAGCGCGGCCGTCAGGTAGTCGACGGCATCGACGATGTGCTCTGGCGCCACCGCGAAGCGCTCGTCGAACTGTTCTCGATCGTTGCTGCCTGGCCGAAGTAGAAGCCTGTCATTGCGAATGAGCCCGGTGGCGGTGCCTCGTCCGCTGCAGTGACGTCATGCTCATCGGATGCGCCCGCCTCTCGAACTCTCGACAGGGCGTCGTGGCGCAGCGTGACGGGTTGCTTGCCCAGGTGTAGCCGATCGGGACATGCACGTCGGCCGCGGCATGACCGGAACCAACCGGGCATGCCCGGTTCTCCGAGAAGCATCGTCCGTGTGCCGCCAGGGGGACACTCTCCTCGTGACGAATCTCGACTGCCTCGCGAGGTTCTTGCGACACGCGAGCGACATGGCCGCCGGGCGCGCCGATCAGCAGTAACCCGGACGCGATCTGACCCGGTTCCCGGTGAGCTGTTGCCTCGCTGCCGCCGAACCGGCGAGGGGAATCTTCCCCGTTCTCACGGGCTCGCACCCGCCCAACACGTTGCGTCGAAACGTCCGAGGAATCGCGTCCGGTTCGCGGGCCGGCTCGTTCTGCTCAGGAAGCCAGGGCCGTCAGGGAAAGACGCACGTCAGGCCCGTGCGAGGGCGGGGGCGGGGGCGGGGGCGGGGGCGAAGGTCGCCACGACGACGGTGACGTCGTCGGCCTGTTCGTCGTCGCCGACGAGTTCGGTGACCCTCTGCACGATCTCACTCGAGTCACCGGTCGAGATGAGCAGGCGTTGGAAGGCACTGAAAGCCAGCAGTTCGTCCGGGAAGAGGTCGAGGACCCCGTCGCTGATGCAGACGATCGTGTCTCCTGGCTGCAACTGGTCGGTGTGGGAGACCCAGTGATCCCCGAGGCCGACGGGCAGATCCGACGATCGCAGCCGCTCCACGAGACCGGAGGCCCGCCGGATGAGCGCCAGGCCGTGCCCACCGTCGGCCCACCGGACCTCGCCCGACGGGGTGATGCGCGCGTGGAAACAGGTCGTGAACTGGATGTCGACATCGCTGTCACCGCTCGCGAGACCGGTCGTGGCACGACGCAGCGCCACGGCGGGGTCGAGGTCGTCCGACGAACTCCGGATGACGGAACGCACGGCCGCCGCGATCATCCCCGCCCCCACTCCCTTCCCCATGACGTCCCCGACGGTCAGGGCGATGCCGTCCGGAGTCGGATACCAGTCGTAGAAATCTCCCCCGACGGTCCGCGCCGGGATGCACGTCCCCCGAACGGCGAACATGTCCGGGAGAAGGCTCGTCTTCGGAGGCAGGAGTGACTGTTGGATGGTCGCGGCCTTGTCGATCTCGCGTTCGACGGCGTGCTGCTGCGCACGAGAGAGTTCGACCCTGCGACTGGCCTGGCGTGCGAGCTCGTTGACGGCGAGTCCGACGGTGGCGTAGATGGCCAACGAGAACACGATGCGGATGAACTCGCTGGGCGCGCGACCACCGGGGTCGATGACGAACGGCAGCAGGAAGGTCACGGCCGATCCGACGAGCAGCCACACGATGTTCGACCGGCCTGCCCAGACGGCTATCCAGACGATGGGCAGCAGGATGATCGGCACGAAGACGGACCGGCTGTCACCCGTCCCGTATCGCAGCAACCCCACCGCCACGAAGTCGGCTGCCGGGATGACGATCTCCCACGCGAGCAATCGGGGACGCCACGAGGCGGCTGCGGCGAAGGCGACACCGAACAGAGCAGCCGAGACCCCGGCCCACATCGTCGGTGCGTCGGTGACCGGCAGCCACGGGATGACCGTGCTCACGAGAGCGGCCATCAGGACGAAGAAGAAGACGAAGCCCTGCTTGAGCACCGGGACGTGCCGTCGTGAGCCGGCGGACATGACTCGCCCGAGAAGGCCCGAGTCCCCCCAGACGCTGGGGCGCAGCGTGTCGTCGCTCACCTGATTGACGCTCATCGAAGAAGGTTAGAGCGGCCGCCCCCCGCCTGGGGAGAACGGGGCACCCCAGAACGCGGGTCAGCCCGAGAGGGTGCGCAGCTCGACGGTGACCCGGAGCGCGCCGCCGACCCGGGGCCGCACGTCGGAAGCCGGCTCCGGAACCCCTGGCGATGTCGCCTCCCGAGCCCGCGTCACCGGGCGGCGAGCGCCTCGACCGGGGTGACCGACGTGGCCCGGCGGGCCGGGACGAGGGCGGCGACCCCGGCCAGCACGGCGGCCGTCACGGCGAGCCCGAGCAGCAGCGGCACGGGCAGCGTCGGCGCGATGAGCAGACCCTGGTTCGCGGAACCGAGCAGCGCCTGGGCTCCGGCCCAGCCGTAGACGACGCCGAGCACGACCCCGACGACGATCGCCGTCAACGCCATCTGTGTCGCCTCGAGCAGGATCATGCGGCGCACCTGACCCGCGGTCGAGCCGATCGCGCGCAGGAGGCCCAGCTCGCGCCTCCGTTGCAGGACGCTCAGCGACATGTCGTTCACCATGCCGACGGCGGCGATCACGGCCGAGAAGCCGACGAGGGCGGCGACGATCAGCAACGTCGTCGTGAACACCTGGTCGAGCTCGGCGGCGTACGACGGGTCCTGCTCGATCGAGTAGATGAAGGAGCGCAGCGTCTCGAGCGCGACCGACAGGGTCGTGACGAGGGTCACGCCGATCACGATGCCGATCGTGGCCCGGGTGCTGCGCTCGGGCTGACGGAGGGCGTTCTCGGCGGCGAGGCGGGCCACCTGACTCGTGCCGAACGTCCGGCCGACGGCGCTCAGCACGGCAGGCATGAGCGCGTGGGCGCCGACGACGACACCGGTGAACGACAGCACGCCACCGAAGAACGCGATCAGCACGCCCATCGCGTCGACCAGTCCGACCACGACCCCGGCGACGAGCAGCAGACCACCGCCGACGACGAGCAGGGCGGCGAACACGGTCCGCACGACGCGGCGGGACCGGGCCGAGACGGGCGCGTCCTGCGCGGCGTCGGTCGCCTGCAGCGGCGTCACCTGCAGCACGCGGCGCGAGCCGACCCAGGCCGCGGCGACCGTGGTCAGCACCACGGCCACGGCCGGGACGAGACCGCCCACCGAGACGTACGAGTACGCGAGGTCGGGCAGGTCGCCACGCCCCACGAGCACCCGCACGGCGACGACGACGAGCGCGAGGCCGGCGAGCGTCCCGAGCACGGCGCCGGCGACGCCGACCACGAGCCCCTCGCGGGCGACGGCGCGACGCTGGTCGCGCGCCGACGAGCCGAGCAGGCGCATCAGGGCGATGGTGGGCGTGCGGCCGGCGACCACGGTGGTGAAGGTGTTGGCCGTGACGATCGCGCCGACGTAGAGCGCGAGGCCCACGAAGACCGCGGCGACGAAGCCGAGCATGGTCGAGACCGTGCCGCTCGCGGCGACCGCGGGGTCGGAGGCGACGATCTGCTCGAGCACGTGGGTGACGCCGAGCAGCCCGACGCCGAACGTCGTGCCGAGACCGGCCACGAGGATGCTCGGACGGTGCTCGCGCAGCTGGTCCCGGGCGCTCACGCGACACGCTCCAGGTCGAGCATGACGCCCGAGATCTCGGCGGCGGTGCTGCGGTCGATCTCGTGCACGATGCGGCCGTCCGCGAGGAACACCACGCGGTCGGCGTAGCTCGCCGCGACCGGGTCGTGGGTCACCATCGCGATGCTCTGACCGTGGTCGGTCGACGCGGTGCGCAGCACGTCGAGCACGTCGCGGCCGGCCTTCGAGTCGAGGTTGCCGGTGGGCTCGTCGGCGAAGATCAGGTCGGGCCGGGTGGCCAGGGCGCGGGCGATCGCGACGCGCTGCTGTTGCCCGCCCGAGAGCTGGTGGGGGCGGTGGGTCAGCCGGGTGCCGAGGCCGAGCGTGGCGACGAGCCAGTCGATCCAGGCCCGCTCGTCGGCGGTGGCGCGGCGGCCGTCGAGACGGAACGGCAGCTCGATGTTGGCCGACACGTCGAGGGTCGGCACGAGGTTGAACGCCTGGAAGACGAAGCCGATGCGACGGCGGCGCAGCAGGGTCAGCTGGGTGTCGTCGAGCCCGGTGATGTCGGTGTCGCCGAGCAGCACCTGCCCCGAGGTGGCCGAGTCGAGGCCGGCGGTGATGTGCATCAGGGTCGACTTGCCCGATCCGCTCGGGCCCATGACGGCGGTGAACTGCCCGGCCGGCAGGTCGAGCGAGACGTCGCGCAGCGCGTCGACGCGACCGTCGCCCTGGCCGAAGGACTTCGTGACGTTCCGGACGCGGGCGACGGGGCCCGCGCCTCCTCGGGTCGTGTCGGCGGGACCGCGGGATGTGACGGGCTGGGGCTGGCGGGAGGGGGTCATCGTGGTCTTCCTGTGCGGGTCGTGGGGTCGTTGGGTCGTGGGTCGGTGGTGAGGTCAGTGACGCAGCGTCGAGTTGACGTCGTCGCCGGGCACCGCGTCGACGGTCGTCCAGCTGGCCCAGCGTCCGTCGACCTGGGCGACGACGCGGCCGTCGCCACAGCTGACGAGACCCGAGGTCGGCAGGGGCTCGGGCAGCGTGGTCGGCTCGAGGGCGGGGCCGCCGAGGTCGCCGTCGACGGGGGTGCACCCCGCGAGGTCGGGGCCGGTCTCGGAGGTGAACGAGAGCTCGTAGCCGGGCTCCTGCGTGTCGAGGCGCACGTCGACGTCGCGGGCGTCGGCGGGCACCCACTCGGGCAGGAACCAGGCGACGTCGGTCGAGTCGGTCGAGCTCGGCGCGTCGGCCGCGGTGTCGAAGTGGCGCTCCTGCACCTGCTCGGCGCCGAGCGCGCTCTTCGCGGCGTCGGCCATGCCCGAGCAGCCGGTGAGCGTGACGGCGGCGAGCGCGGCGAGGGCGAGACCGGCGGCGAGGGCGCCGCGGCGGCGGGTGGTGGTGGACGAGGAGGCGCGGGTCGCGATGGTCGCGGAGGTCGAGTCGTTCATGTCCACGATCCTCGCCGCGGGGCCCGGTACCGGAACATCACGTGCACCCACGGACCCGCGCGGGGGTTATCCCCCGGTGGTGGCGGCTCCGTCCACGGCGGGACGCGGTCGTACCGGTCGGTGTCGTAGGGTCGACAGCAGGCCCGGCACGCAGACGTCCGGGCGGACCGCGGGTGGGCAGGGTTCCGCCCGGGAACGAGGGGGACATCGTGACCGACCACCGAGGCCTCGGCCAGGGCGACACCGGCGCCGGGGCAGCCCCGGTCGAACCACGCATCGCCCTCACGGCGACCCCGTTCGTCACCGCGATCGCGCTGTCGCCCATCATCACGATGGGCCTCGTGGTGGTGACCATGCGACGCGCTCTCGAACTGGCGATCCCGGGCCGGACGGGCGTCGACGCCGGCGACCTGGGCGTCGTGCAGATCGCCTCGCTCGTGCTCTGGCTCGGGATCGTGCTGCTCGCCTGGCTCGACCACCGCACGCTGCGCGACCGCGGACTCGAGCGGCCGTTCCCCTGGGCGTGGGCTCTGCTCGGGCCCCTCGTCTACCTGATCGGGCGCAGCGTCGTCGTCCGCCGCCGCGCCGGCGGCAGTGCCGCGCCTCTCTGGCTCTACCTCGGACTGACCGTTCTCGGATTCGCCGTCGCCATGATCGTCGTCGTGTCGTCGGGGGTGCCGACACCGTGAGCATCGTGGACGTCAGCACCGTCGTCGTCGTCTCCCTGATCGTCGCCGTCGGAATCGTGGCCGCCGTCGGCGTCGTGCGGCGCGGGCGACGTGACCGGGCGATCGCCGCCCGCCTCGACGCCACCGACCCCGGGGCCGGTGTCCGTGCCCAGGCCGAGTCCGAGCGCCGGCACGAGGGCCCTCGCGGCGAAGCGGGCGGCATGTCCCGCTCGGCCGGCGGCAAGAACTCGGCCTGACCCGCGCCGAGCTGGGAACACGATCTCCGACGGAGGCGTAGCGTCACACGGGTCGAAGGCGTTTTCTTGCGTCTTCATTGGCCGGTGTTGCTTGCATCCCTGCCCGTGAAGCTCATGCGACAACATCGGCATCTGGGGCACGGCTGCGGACTCTTCCGCGGCCGTGCCCCTCTCTCGTCTCCGACCGCGCAGCTGCGAGCGCTCGCCGGCTGATCCGCGATCCCCTCCGCGTGAGGGAGGCAGGCCCGAGACCCCAGGAAGTCGCCGAGACCCTGCCGCGCGGACGGGTGTCTCGGCGAGTTCCTGGGGTCTCGGCGACCACCGAAGGAGGCGCGGTGCGAGGAGGTCTCGCACCGCGCCTCCTTCATGGGTCGTTCATCGGAGGCGCAGGGCCGGGTCATCGGGACGGGCGTCAGGCTGACGGCGATCCCATCCGAGGCGACCAGCCCCGAGCCGAGAGCGTGACCATGAGCGACCCCCGCCCCACCCGCATCCCCGAACCCGACCGCACCCCCGAGGGCCCGGCCTACGAGGGCCGGCTGCTCGACCGCGTCGACGACGAGGTCGTCGACCAGGGCGTCGCCTTCGACCTGCGGACGTTGGTCTCGCGCCGCAGCGTGCTGAGCCTGATCGGGCTCGGTGCGGGCAGCGTCGTGCTCGCCGCCTGCACGTCGGCCACGGGGACGGGCGGAACCGGCGCCTCCTCGTCCGCCACGGCGACGCCGAGCCCGAGCGCGTCCGCGGGCACGGCGAGCACGCTGCCAGCGGGGGAGATCCCCGACGAGACCGCCGGGCCCTATCCGGGCGACGGGTCGAACGGCGCCGACGTGCTCGAGCGGTCGGGCATCGTGCGCAGCGACATCTGGGCGAGCCTCGACGGAGGCACCACCGCGGCGGGGGTGCCGATCACGCTGAGCATGACGGTGCTCGACATGGCGAACGGCGACGTGCCGTTCGCCGACGTCGCCGTCTACGTCTGGCACTGCGACGCGGCCGGCGGGTACTCGATGTACTCGGACGGCATCACGGACGAGACCTACCTGCGCGGCGTGCAGGTCGCCGACGCCTCCGGCACCGTGACCTTCTCGTCGGCCTTCCCGGCCTGCTACTCGGGGCGGTGGCCGCACATCCACTTCGAGGTCTACCCCGACGTGGGGTCGATCACCGATCCGACGAACGCGATCGCCACGTCACAGCTCGCCCTGCCCGAGGACGCGTGTCGGACCGTCTACGCGCTGACCGACTACGACGGCTCGACGGCGAACCTGAGCCAGGTGAGCCTCGCGAGCGACAACGTGTTCAGCGACGACAGCGGGGCGCTGCAGCTGCCGACGGTGACCGGCGACGCGACCTCGGGCTATGCACTGGCCCTGACCGTCCGCGTCGACACGGGCACGGCGCCCACCGCCGGTGCCGCACCCGGTGGCGGCGGCGCCCCCGGCTCGCGCTGAACCGCCGAGACCCCAGGAAGTCGCCGAGACCCTTCCGCGCGCACGGGTGTCTCGGCGAGTTCCCGGGGTCTCGCGAGCACGCGAGGAGGCGCGGTGCGAGACCTGCTCACACCGCGCCTCCTCGGGTCGTCGCCTACCGGTAGACGCGCACGTAGTCGACCTTCATCTGCTGCGGCAGCTGGGTGCTGCCGTCGGGGTAGCCGGGCCAGGCACCCCCGACCGCCACGTTGAGGATGAGGAAGAACGGCTTGTCGAAGACCCACGGGTCGCCGCCGGTGCTGGCCGGGGTGACCTGGTGGTAGACCTGCCCGTCGACCGACCACGTGATCGAGCCGGGGGCCCAGTCGACCGCGAAGGTGTGGAAGTCGTCGGCGATCGACCAGCCCTGAGGGTGCTGCCACGTGCTGGTCAGGCCCTCGCCGCCCGAGTAGCCGGGGCCGTGCACGGTGCCGTGCACGCGGTGCGGTTCGAAGCCGACGTTCTCCATGATGTCGATCTCGCCCGCGCTCGGCCAGGCGTTCGTCGGAAGGTCGGCACCGAGCATCCAGAAGGCCGGCCAGATGCCCTGGCCGCGCGGGATCTGGATGCGCGCCTCGACCCGCCCGTACTGCGCCGTGTACTTGTTCTGCGTGGTCAGCCGGGCGGAGGTGTACGACCCGTCACCCTCGCGCTTCGCCGTGATCACGAGGTTGCCGTTGCCGTCCAGAGCCGAATTCGACCGCGAGTTCGTGTAGTTCTGCAGTTCGCCGTTGCCCCAGCCGCCCCCTCCGGTCTCGAGGTTCCAGACCGAGGGGTCGGGCGCGCTGCCGGCGCCGCCGTCGAACTCCTGGGACCAGACGATCGCCTGCTGGGCGGAGGTCTCGGCCGAGGCCGGGGCGGGCGCGGCGGCGACCGTGGTCGCGGCGAGCGCGGCGGCGGCGGCCAGGCCCACGCCGGTCAGGGTGCGACGTGTCGGTGCGCGTCGCGTCAGGTGCTGGTGGGTCCTCATCATGTCTCCGCTCGTCGTCGTGCGTCGTTTCGTGTCCGTGCGTCGGTTCGTGTCCGTGCGTCGGTTCGTGTCGTCCGGGCGTCCGGTCACGGGTAGGTCACCACCCGGCTCGGGACGGTGTTGCCCGCGGGCGTCGGCACCGAGTCGCCGACGCCGTTGATGACGCTCGAGATCGTGCCGACGTCACCGAGCGAGACCGTGAAGACCCCGTGGGCCTTCACGCCCGACGCCCGGGGCACCTCGAAGGCCTGCGCCAGGCGCACCTGCGGGTTGGCGTTGAAGAACGAGTACACGCCGCCACCCCAGATCTCGTGGCTGGTCACGCCGTCCGCGACCTTGTACGCCGCCCAGCCCTCGCCGGTCGGGCTCTGCCACGAGGCGTTGTCGGGCACGTCGTACGGCAGCTCGTTCTGGAAGAAGACCGTGCGGCCGCGCTCGCCGTTCCACACCACCTGGTACTGCTGGTAGTGCTCGACGAACAGGCCGGTGGCCAGGACGTCGTCGCCGTTCACCTCGACGCCGGTCGCACCGCGGTTGACCGTCCAGCCCGTGGGAGCGCCGCCGTGGTCGGCACGCCAGGCCCAGATGTGGTCGACGATCGTGTCGTCCGAGTTCACCTGCAGCGTGGTGGTCGCGTTGCCCTGGATGCTCGAGCCGACGCGGAAGTACACGTCCTGCACGCTCTGCGGGTTCGATGCGTGGTCGACGTGCGAGCCCGTGGTGCCGAGTCGCATCAGCTGGTCGCTGTTCTGCGTGCCGGCGTCGACGACGAGCCCCGAGACGTTCACCCCGGCGACGTCGGCAGTGGTCAGCACCGCGTTGCCGCTGGTCGGGACGAGCGTCGGGAAGCCGATGCCCGTGACGACGGTGTCGGCCCGCGTGACCTCGATCGCCTGGTCGAGCGGGTAGGTGCCCGGCGTGAAGAACAGGTTCAGGCCCTGGGCCAGGGCACCGTTGATCGTCGCGGCCGAGTCGCCCGGGTGCGCGACGAAGAAGTCGCGCATCGGCAGGTCGGTGCCGGGGGTGCCCGGCCAGGTGACCCCGGCCGAGTCCCGCTGCAGCGCGGGGACGAACACTTGGTAGTCCCCCGCGTCGTCGACGTAGAGGTACGGCTTCTCGCGCGTGACCGGGGTCGTGGCGAGGGTCGTGTAGCTCTTCGAGAAGTCGTTCGCGGGGGCCCCCTGCACGCCCGAGAAGGTCATGTTCCAGTTGCCGCCCTGCCACGAGCCGAGGGTCGAGTCGCGGGTGTACCACTGCTGCTGCGACCCCGAGCTGACGGTGCCGTCGACCTTGCTGTCGGCGATGTAGCCGCCCGACGAGTACCCCTGTCCGCCGTCCTGGTTCGACGGCCCCATCGTCAGGTCGCCCCTGATGTGGACGCGACGCATGGGTGCTGCCTGCGACACGGCCCAGCGGTCGACGCCCGACTCGGGTTCGACGGCGAGGTTCTCGACCGACCGCCAGAAGTTCTGCGTGGCGTTCTTCTCGTCACCGGAGTTCCAGCCCGAGTCGACGTTGACCGCACCCTGGAT
Organism: Frigoribacterium sp. CFBP 8751; assembly: GCF_014841545.1. Classification (NCBI taxonomy): domain Bacteria; kingdom Bacillati; phylum Actinomycetota; class Actinomycetes; order Micrococcales; family Microbacteriaceae; genus Frigoribacterium; species Frigoribacterium sp. CFBP 8751. The sequence goes on along the minus strand of NZ_JACYUB010000004.1, from coordinate 17,948 downwards.
CGTGACGTCGTCGGGGTCCTTGCCGAGGCCCTGCAGCGCCGTGTAGAAGCCCAGGTTCGCGAAGACCCGGCCGTAGGTGCCGGGCTCGAACAGGAAGGCGTGGCGCTGGTCGCCGAACTGCGCCGTCGGGTTGCGCAGCTGCGCGTCGAAGGCCGCGTCGATGTCGGCCTGGATCGTCGAGGCCGGCACGCTCGGGTCGTACACGGTCACGTTCGGGCCGAAGTCCGGCCGGTCGCTGGTGGTCACGGCCGGTGCCGACTGCGCGGCGAGCGCGGGCACCACCGCCCCCACGACGCTCGCGGCGACCCCCGCCGCGATCAGAGTCCTCATCCGTCTGTGCATGATCTTCTCGTCTCCGGTGGCGTCTTTGCCACCCGTTCGGACCGTACGCCCGGCTCGACGACGAAACAAGACCCCCCTGTCCAGTACGCGAAGGGGGGGTGTGGGAAAAGTGCGGAGACTGCAGGAGGCGCGGTGCCGGCCCCGCCGACACCGCGCCTCCTCGGGCCCCTCGGTTCAGAGCACCTGGTCGAGGAAGGTCTTCAGCCGGTCGGTGCGCGGGTGGTCGAAGAGCTGGGCCGGCGGCCCGGCCTCGACGACGACGCCGCGGTCCATGAAGACGACCTGGTCGGCGGCCTCGCGGGCGAAGCCCATCTCGTGGGTGACCACGACCATCGTCATGCCCGCGCCGGCCAGCCCCTTCATCAGGGCGAGCACGCCCTTGACGAGCTCGGGGTCGAGCGCCGACGTGGCCTCGTCGAAGAGCATCACCTCGGGTCCGAGCGCCAGGGCCCTGGCGATGGCGACGCGCTGCTTCTGGCCGCCCGAGAGGGACGCGGGCCGGACGTCGGCCTTCTCGGCGAGTCCGACCTCGGTGAGTCGCTCGAGCGCGACCCGTCGGGCCTCGGCCGCCGACACCCGACGGACCCGGCGCACCGGCAGCACGATGTTGTCGAGCACCGTCCGGTGCGGGAACAGGTTGAAGTGCTGGAACACCATGCCGACCCGACGGCGCAGGGCGTCCTCGGAGCCGTGCAGCACGTCCGTCCCGTCGAGCAGCACCTCGCCGCCCGAGGGCTCCTCGAGGCGGTTGATGCAGCGCAACACCGTCGACTTGCCCGACCCCGAGGGGCCGATGATGCAGGTCGTCGTGCCGGCGGGCACCACGAGGTCGATGCCGTGCAGCACCCGGGTGGCGCCGAAGTCCTTGGTCAGGCCCCGGATCTCGAGGTCGCCGGCGGTCGGGACCGAGGGCACGGCAGGAGGCGCGGTGAGGGTGGTCATCGAGGGGCTCCTGACGTGGCGGGGGCGAGGGGTTCGGCGGTGGTGGCCGAGGTGGTGGCGGTGGCCGAGCCGGTGGGGGCGACCGTCGCGACCGCTCCCGCCGACGTCGGCGGGGAGGCCGGTGGCACCGTGCCCGACGGGCGCCGCCCGAACGAGCGGCCCTCGCGCAGCCGACGGTCGATGACGTTGACGAGGTGCGTCAACGGCACCGTGATGATCAGGTAGAACACGCCCGCCAGCACGAGCGGCGAGAGGTTGCCGTTGGTGATGGCCGCGTCCTGCCCGATGCGGAACAGCTCGCGCTGCGACGTGATCAGGCCGAGGAAGTACACGAGCGACGAGTCCTTGACGATCGCGATGAACTGGTTCACCAGCGACGGGAGCACCTGGCGGATGCCCTGCGGGATCACGACGAGCCGCATGGAGTCGCCGTGGCTCATGCCGAGCGCCCGGGACGCCTCGAGCTGGCCGCGGTCGACCGCGAGGATGCCGGCCCGGAAGATCTCGCCGATGTAGGCGCTGGCGATCAGGCTGAGGGCCAGGATGCCCAGCGGGTACGGGTTCCCCCGCGTGAACAGGTTGAACAGCGGCGACAGGCCCGTCCCGATCAGCAGGATCGTCAGGATGGCGGGGAGCCCGCGGAACACGTCGGTGTAGATGCGACTGAGCACGCGCGGCAGGCGATGGCGGCTCGTGCCCATCACCGCGAGCAGCAGCCCGACGACGATGCCGATCGCCGTGGCGCAGAGGGCCAGCAGCAGCGTGTTCCACACCCCGTAGGCGAGCATGTCGGGCAGCGTGCGGAGCATCGCCTCGCCGTCGAAGAAGCTGCGGCCGATGTTGGCCAGCGCGTCGGAGAAGTTCACGGTCGACCCCTGCTCACTCGCTCGGCTGGAACTCGTCGGGCACGGGCTGGTCCGGGAAGAACTTCTGGTCGATCTCGAGCCAGGTGCCGTCGGCGACGATGTCGGCGACGGCCCCGTCCACGGCCGTCTTCAGCGCGTCGTTGCCCTTCGCGATCGGGAAGCCCACCGGGAACTCGGGCACGGCGACGTTGATCGCGATGGTCTGCGAGCCGTTCGACGCCGCCGCGTACTCCTCGGCCACGGGGAAGTCGAGGAAGTGCGCGTCGATCGTGCCCGAGCCCAGCGCGGCGACGGCGCTGTTGTTGTCGGGGAAGCGCACGAGCTCGGCACCGGTGAAGTTCTCCTGCGCGTAGCTGTCCTGGATCGTGCCCTGGACGATGCCGAGGCGCTTGCCGTCGAGCGAGGACTCGTCGTCGGTGATGCCCGAGCCGTCGGCGGCCAGCACCGAGATGTACCCGATGAAGTAGTGGTCGCTGAAGTCGACGGTCTTCTCGCGTTCTTCGGTGTCGCTGATGGACGCGGCCGCCATGTCGAGCTGCCCGTTGGCGACGGCGGGCAGCAGGGCCGAGAACTCCTGCGTGACGAACTCGGTCTCGAGCCCGAGGCGCTTCGCGACCTCCTTCGCCATCTCGACGTCGAAGCCCTGCAGCTCGCCGTCCTCGGTGTACGCGTACGGCTTGGTGTCGCCGGTCGTGCCGATCCGCAACGTGCCGGCCGAGACGGTGCCCAGCTCGTTCGAGGCGCCGGCCTCGGAGCCGCCCGACGAGCAGGCGGTCAGGGCGAGGCCGAGGGCGGCGACCGCGGCGAGGGCGGCCGTGAGGCGGGTGGTCGTTCGTCTGGTCATGGTTCTCTCCTGTCAGGGCGGTGCGAGGGGAGTGCGGGGTGGGTTCGGGAGGCGCGGGCCGGGTGGATCAGGACGGCACGGCCAGGCGGTCGACCGTGTCGGTCGCGTCGGTCGTGGCCGCGGTCGGGTGGTCGTCTTCGTCGAGCCAGGACGTGCCGTCGTAGCCGCGGTCGGGGCTCATGAAGTCGATGTCGGTGAACGGTTCCTCGTCGACGGCCAGCTGCGCGAGCAGCTCCCCGATCGCCGGGGCGTGCTTGAAGCCGTGGCCGCTGTCGCCGCCGGCGACGACGACGCGGGTGTCGCCACCGGGGTGGCCGATGACGAACTGCCGGTCGGGCGAGTTCGTCACCATGCAGGCGATCGCCTTGGCAGGGGTCGGGTCGAGCCCCGGGAAGGCCCAGGCCACGGCTGCCGAGAGCAAGCCGTAGTCCGCCGCCGGATGGATGTACCGGTCCACGGTGTCGGCCTCGGCGTCCTCGAAGGCGCCGCCCGAGTCCTCCAGGCCGATCTTGACGGCGTAGCCGTCCCCGTCGGCCCGGTCGGCGCCGTGCCCCCAGAGGGTGGTGCCGTCGGGCAGCTGGCGGATGAACACCGGGAAGGCCGCGAGGTCGAAGTCGCCGCCCGGTGCCGTCGCCTCGGGGGTCGTGCCCTCGAACCAGAAGAGCGGGGTGCGGCGGGCGACGAGGGGATGGTCGACGAACTGCGGGGTCCAGGCCCCGAGCGTCACGACCACGCGGGCGGCCCGCAGCACGCGCCCGCCGGCCGTGACCTCGACTCCCCCGTCGACCGGGTCGATCGCCGTCACCCGGGTGTCGGTCAGCACGGTCGCGCCGAGCGACCGGGCCACCTCGACCGCGGCCCGCACGCCCTTCTCGGGGTAGCTGATGCCCGCGGCGGGGTCCCACACGCCGATGTCGTCGGGGCCGAAGCCGGCGTACTGCGGGAACCGCGCGACGAGTTCGTCATGCTCGAAGACCGTCGACTCGAGCCCCGCCTCGTGGACGGCACGCAGGGTGCCGGCGACGACGTGGCCGTCGCGGGGGCCGACCATGACGCCGCCGGTCTGACGCAAGAGGGTCTGACCGGTGCGCTCGCCGAGGTCGTACCAGAGGTCGCGGGCGCGGGTCGCGATCGGGGCCAGCCCCGGGTGCTCCATGCACGCGATGCGGAACAGTCGGGTCGCGCCGTGGGTCGAGCCCATCGGGTGGCCGATGCCGAAACGCTCGACGCCGATCACGCGCTGTCCCCGCTCGGCGAGGCGCCAGAGCGCCTGTGCCCCCCAGGCGCCGAGCCCCACGACGATGACGTCGGCGTCGAGGGACGGGTCGGTGGGTCCTGGTACCGAGGAGGCGGTGGTGGCGTCGTTCATGGCCCCTGTCTATTGTGTCGGCACTTGCGCCCTCAAATACCAAAAAGGGATGATCTGATACCCGCTGCGTATGAGGCGCGACCGACGAGAGGCCCGTCATGGAGATCCGAGAGCTCACCTACTTCATGGCGGTCGCCGACGACCTCTCGTTCACGAAGGCCGCCGCGCGGTTGCAGATGAGCCAGCCGCCGCTCAGCCAGGCCATCTCGCGACTCGAGGCGAAGCTCGGCACGCGGTTGTTCGAGCGGCAGGCGCGGACGGCCCCCCGACTGACCCCGGCGGGTGAGCTGCTGAAGCGTGAGGGCAAGCGCATCCTGCACCAGATCGAGCAGACCGAGTCGCTGCTCGACTCGGTCGTGGCCGACGTCCAACCGCTGCGGGTGGGCAGCATCAGCTCGGTGCTCGCCGGCCTGCTGCCGACCGTGGTCCGGGCGTTCTCGGCGTCGCACCCGGGGGCCCGGGTGCTGGTCGAGGAGAGCGAGGAACAGGCGATCCTGTCCGACCTCGTGCGGGGGTCGGTCGACCTGGGCTTCACGCGCGTCCGGTCGATCGACGACCGGTTCGAGGTCGAGCAGCTGGCGCTCGAGCCCCTGGTCGTGGCCCTGCCCGACACGCACCGGCTGGCCGGTGAGACCTCGGTGCCCCTCGGCGAACTGTCCGAGGACGACTTCATCATGTTCAACCGCGAGGACGCACCCCAGGCCTACGACCGCATCGTCATGTCGTGCGTCCGGGCAGGTTTCAACCCTCGCATCCCCATCCACGCGGTCAACGACCTCTCGATGCTGAGCACGGTCGCCTGCGGCCTCGGCGTCTCGCTCATGCCCTACCTCTCGTCGTACATCCCGATCCCCGGCGTCCGCTTCGTCACGATCGCCGAGGACTGGGCGCGGACGGCCCTCTCGATGCTCTGGCTCTCCGGTCGGCCGAACCCCATGACGACGGCCTTCACGGCACAGATCCGCACCGAACTCACCGTGATGCGCGACCGCGACCGGCGGGCCGGCCGCATCACCCTCGAGTTGATCGGCGGTTGAGCCGACGACGCGAGCACGACTTGGGGCACGTCGCGTCCCGTGTCAAGCCCGGTGCGCATCCTCCCCGGGCCGGAGAGGATGGAGCATCTCCTGCCAGTGCTTCACGGGCGGCACGGTCTCGTCACACGGGCGTGTCGGCGGAGAACGATACGACGAACGTCGCGTCGCGGGGCCGCGACCTGCCCTAGGGGTCGCGGCCCCTCACAGGCCTGCGGCCTAGTGTGACGACCAGTGCGCGCCCTGTCCGACCATCGTGTCTCCAGACCTCGGACACGACGAGACCGGGCGGACAACCGCTACCGAGAGATCAGAGGTCCATCCCATGCCCGTGACGACGCTGTACACACGTCAACAAGCCATCCGCCTGTCGCCCGAGAGCGACGTCGACGCCCTGAAGGGTCGGATCGTCGCCGCATCCGGCGGAGCGCCGGAATTCGTCGACGTCGAGACCGCGTCGGGCAGCCACGTGTCCGTCCTGGTCACCGGTCGGACCGAGATCTGGTTCGAGACGGTCGACCGTGTCGACGAGCCGTCGGCAGCGTCCGTCGCGGAGCTCCCCGACTTCGACTACTACGCCGCCGAGTCGGCGTAGTCGTCCGGCTCTCGCCGGATCTCGGCCAGGCTGAGCTGCGACGACGCGGTGATCAACACCTCGACGGCCTTCAAGGTGCCGGCCCCCTCGTTGACGCTCAGCCAGAACGGCTCACCGCCGGTCGCGGTCACCAGGACGCGGGCCTTGAGGTCCTCGAACGACGTGTTCGACAGGGTGTACGCATGGCCGTCGTAGACGATGTCGATGCGGTTCACCAGGTGGCCTTAATGGTGGGCACGGAGGGCTCGGGCACGATCTGCAGACCCGCGTTCGTGTTGGCGCTGACCTCGAGAGCGTGGATCCATGCAGGGTTGATGGCCGGGCTGCGCGAGCCATAGTACTTGTACACCAGCGGGATGGTCGGGTGCAGCCAGATGCTCGTGCGGCCGTCTCCGACCTGCTGGTCGTCCTTCCACGAGAAGTAGAACGACTCACCGCGACGCATCTTCATGCCGATGACGATCTGGAGATGGGCGAGGGTACGGTCGTCGAAATCGATGGTCAACGAGCGGTCGTAAGCGAGTTTTCCCATGTCTGGCCTTCTGCGAGAGCGGAGCGACCAGGGCCCAGACGGCCGCTCGACGCACTGGTCGATGGACGACCGATGCGACGAGACGCTACACGACATCTGTCCCCCGACACCGACCCTTCTGCCCCGATAATCCTCTCTTTCACAGAACTGACGTCAGGTCAACCCTCTTCACCAGAACGGGGGGTCTTCATAGATTGGAGACCGATCCCCGGGCCAGCGGAGATCGGTCACCCCGGGAGGAAGGTCGGTCATGAGCACCTACGAAACCAATCCGTTCGCTCGACCCGCGGTGATCCACACGTACCCCAAACCCGGCATCTCTCGAGCACACCGCGTGAGCATCGGCCTGACCGGCATCGACCGGAGCAGCAGTGCGTACCGACTGCCCGCCTACGAGGACTTCTTCCTGCCCCGTCCCGCCCACGACGGCATGTCGTCGAGAGGAGGCACCTGGTGAAGCACATGACCTTCGCCGACAAGTCGTTCCTGCTCGGCGACGAGACCGCCGTCACGGTGCTCGAGTACGCCGCGGCGTTGGCCCACCACCACGACGCGGACGACATCGAGCTCGAGGCCATCAGCTCGGACGGCGACGAGGTGCGAGCCATCCTGTTGCTCGGCGGGGGTGCACCGCTGATGGCCGAGAGCGCCCACACCGAGTTGCCCGAGCCCGACAACGCCGACGCCCTCGCCTACATGAAGCGACGCCTCGACGCGTTGCGCCACGCACCGTCGGCCAACCCTCTGGACCCGGAGACGAACGTCGACAGCACGTACTCCGAACCCGACCTGACCCAGAGTTGATCGAGACGGGACGACGCGCTTGCGCAGCCTCCTTCCCGACTCGCCGACCTCGAACACCTCGGTATGCAACCCCGACCGGGAGACCCATCTCGTCGACGTCTTCACCACCCTGGCCGACACCCTCGTCGCCGACTACGACGTCGTCGAACTGCTGCAGACCCTGGTCGACACCACGGTCGACCTGTTCGACGTGAGCGCCGCGGGCATCCTGCTGGCCGAGGCCGACGGGGCGCTCGACGTCGTGGCCTCGACCAGCGAGTCGTCGTACCTGATCGAGGTCATGCAGCTGGACTCCGAAGAGGGTCCCTGCTTCGACTGCTACGTCACCGGCGCCTCCATCAGCGTGCCCGACCTCGGCACCGTGCCCGACCGGTGGCTGCCGTTCGCCCGGGCCGCGTCCGAGCACGGCTTCGCCTCGGTGTTCGCGATCCCCCTCCGACTCAGGGCCGAGACCATCGGCACGCTCAACCTCCTGCGTCGAGAGACCGGCGACCTGAACCCCCGTGACATCCGCGCCGCCCAGGCGCTGGCGGACGTCGCCACGATCGGCATCCTGCACGAGCGCACGGTGCGCGAGGGCGACGTCGTGCAGAAACAGTTGCAGACCGCCCTCGGCACGCGCGTCGTCATCGAGCAGGCCAAGGGCGTCGTGTCCGAGACCCAGCGCGTCAGCACCGACGCCGCCTTCGACGTCCTCCGGCGCCATGCTCGTGACCACAATGCCCGCCTGGCCGACGTCGCTCGGGACGTCGTCGAGCGCCGCCTCGAACTCTGAACTCGAGCGCGAACCGGCCATGGCCGCCGGACATGCGTAAACGAGGACGACCAACTTTGTCCAGCCCCTTTTCAGGGTGCCACGCGACTGCGATTCTGTTCAGCGAACCCTTCGCGGGCCGGCCTGAACCCGGCTCGCGAGGGGTGGCCGATCGGTTCCCGAAGACCATCGGCAGTGAGTGCCCTCCGACGATCACCCGTTTCGACGGAGGGCACTCACCGTCAGACGGAGGCCCCCGCCCGCGCGACGTAGCCCTCGACGAGCCGCTCTCGCTGCCTCTGTGTCGGGCACCGTGGCGCGGTCGACCGTGAGCCAGGCGAGGGCCGCCTCGATCGTGCATCGTTCGTACCCGATCCCCGCGGGACGGGGGACAACTGCGTCACGGTCTCATCACGGCTGACCCCGCGGACCATCCGATCCCCCGCCCGGCCCGACCGTGCTGTCTACAGTCGACCGACCGCGCTCACCCGACGCGCGGCACCACTCGTCCCGGGGGAACCATGTCCACATCACGCCGCCTCGGCGCCGCCACCGCCCTGCCCGCCGTCGCCTTGGCCGCAGTCCTCGTCCTCGCGCCCGCCACGGCCTTCGCCGCCGAGGGCGACCCCGTGGCGGTCGGCGCCACGGCCGGCTCGGACGCGACCACGACCGTCGCGCCCACGGAGGCCGCGGTGACGCCGGCCACGACGGATGCTTCCGTCCCGACGACCGGCACCGACGCGAGCGTCCCCTCCGACCAGGACGCGACCAGCGCCTCCGGGTCCGAGACGGCCCCCGCCGACACCGACGCGCCCGTCGACGACCCGGCGCCGGCCGACGCCGCGCCGGTGGAGACCGCCGCTCCGGCCGAGGTCGCTCCGGCGGACGAGGCGCCGATCGCTTCGGAGCCGGTCGTCTTCGGCGACGACTTCGAGGCACACCCCGGTACCGTCCTCACGGTCCGCGCCGTCGGCTTCACCCCGGCGGACCCCGTCACCGTGACCGTCACCGGTGACGGCGTGCCGAGCGACGCCGACTGGGCCTCCGTCCCCCGGTTCCTGGTCTACGGCCTCGACGACGGCAGCGCGAGCACCTTCGTGAGCATCCCCGCGGACTTCCCCGTCGGCGGTGTCGTCACGGTCACCTTCTCGGACGCCCACGAGCTGGCGGCCTCGACCGACTTCGACGTGACGCCGTTCGCCGCGGCCCCCCACCTCGAGCCCCCGGTCGACGCGACCGCGGGCGTCGTGACGGTGAGCGGCGAGAACGCCGTCCCCGGCGGCTACGCCCTCGTCGAGCTCTACGATGCCGAGGACGCTCCGATCGACGACGAACCGACGCAGTTCGCCGCCGCGGCCGACGAGCCGGGCGACGAGGTCGAGCCCGTCCTCGTCGACGTCGACCCCGTGCCCTACGAGACGACCGGCGGAGCCGTGACCGTCGTCCCCGTCGACGCGACGGGTCGGTTCTCGGCGCGGTTCGTCCTGCCCGCGGGCGACTTCGCGGCCGACGCCCTGACCTTCGACGCCGACCAGACGACGTTCAGCGACTTCTCGAACGCGGTCGTGTTCTCGGTCGCCCCGGCCGTGACCGTCCCCGCCGCGACGAACCCGGGCACGGTCGCCCCGGCCGCACTGCCGGTGCGTCCCGTCGCCGCCGCGACGCCCGCCCGCGCGACGTCGCTCGCCTACACCGGGTCGGAGCCCGCGGGCGCGCTGACCTGGGCCCTCGGTGCGGTCCTCGCCGGTGCGGGTGCCCTCGTCGCCGGGCGCTTGCGCCTGCGCCGCCGCTGAGCCCGACCCGACTCATCCGCGGCCGCCACGCCGCCACAATGTACACAGCCCGCCACGACATCTCGTGGCGGGCTGTTCACTTCGTGGCGTGCAGGTCGTGGCGGGTAGGCCGTGCGGACGTGCGCACGTGCGCCAGGGCGCCGGAGACTCAGGGCGCGGGCTCGCCCGCTGCGGGCGGGTCGCGGACGACCTGCTCGGCTCCGGCCTTGTCCAGCGTCCCCGGGAAGTTGAACCGCCCGAACGTCCCGGTGGGGTCGTGCGGGCTCACCGGGCGGGCGATCGAGGAGGCGCGGATCACCTCGATCAGCAGGTCACGTCGGGCGTCGTCGAGCGCGGGCGTCGACCGCTCCCTGAGCAGCACGGACGCCGTCGGCCCCCGACGTCGGCCGATCTTGAGCAACAGGCCGGCCCGGTCGCCGTCGCTCAGCCCCACGAGCTCGGCCCGCTCGACCTCGTCGAACGGCACGACGCGATGGCGGATGCGCAGTCGACGCCCCTCGAGGTCGATCGCGAAGGGGGCGTTGAGCCACAGCACGACGTTCCACCCGACCGCGGCGGCGGTCGCCCAGAACACGAACGAGATCGGCACGGCGATCGGGCCGAACAGATCGACCAGCGACTCGCCGCCTCGAGAGAAGAAGGCTCCGGCCGTCCCGAAGATCACGATCGCCGGCAGGAAGACCCGCATCGCCCGCACCAGCACCCGCTGCTTCGGCTCGTCGTCGAACACGACCCAGGTCTCGTCGGACATGCGGTCACGGTACCGGGCGGCGGCTCCGGAGGCACCGAGGTGGGCCCGCCACTCCCCCTGGTGTAGACAATCCCTCATGGACAAGGCCGTTCCCGACCCACCCCGGAGCCGCTCGGAGCGGAAGCTGCGGGGCGGCCAGTGGTGGACGCTCGGCTGGGGCGCGCTGCTGACCGTGCTCTTCGTCGCCCAGTCGTCCTGGCGCTTCGCGACCGACGGCCCCGACGGCCTCTGGTACGTCATGGTGGCCCTCATCGTCGTGTACGTCGTCTCCCTGGTCGGCCAGGTCCGGCGCGTCTTCGCGATCACGTCCTGGCGACGACTCCCCGTGGAACCCGACGAGCGCCTCCTCTGGGGCACCTTCGCCGACCGGGTCCTGCCGACAGGAGGCGCGGCCCACCCCGGCCGCTTCGCCCTGTCGACGACGCGGTTGCGCTACCTGCCCGACCCCATCTCGCGCCTCCGTGGGGTGACGGGCGAGGAGTGGCCCGCCACCGCCCTGCACGACGTCCGTGTCACTCCGGTCGACGAACGTCGGCGCCGCCGCGGTGGCCGCTGGGTGATGGTCGACGTCGAGGGCGGCGCCCCGATCACGCTGATGTCGAACGAGGCGCACCTCGCCGCCGACGAGCTCTTCGAGGCGCTCCGCGTCGCCTCGCCGGCCGCCCGCGACTGACGTCCCCGACGGACTCGCGCCGCGCCCGCTCAGGCGAGCCGCGCCTCCAGACCGGCGCGCACGTCGGGCCACTCGCCGCGCACGATCGAGAAGTAGGCCGTGTCGCCCACGGTGCCGTCGGCGGCGATGCGGTGCGACCGGAGCACGCCCTCGGGCACGGCCCCCAGCCGGCGGATCGCCGCAGCGCTCCGCAGGTTGCGGGCGTCGCAGCGCAGCGCGACCCGGTTGAGCCCGAGGGTGTCGAACGCGTGCCCGAGCAGCAGAAGCTTCGTCGCAGGGTTCGTCCGTCCTCCCCAGAAGGCGCGGCCGTACCAGGTGCTGCCGATCTCGACCCGCCCCTGCGCCACCGCGAGGTCGTACAACGTCGTCGTGCCCCGCACCTCGCCGTCGGCCTCGCCGCGCACCGTGAACGCGAGGGTCGTCGGGTTCGCGACCTGCGCCTCCACGTGCTCCGCGTAGGCCGCGACGCTCGCCGGACGCGACGTCACCATGCCCGCCCACAGCCCGTCGTCGGTCAGCGGCCAGAGAGCGGCCGCGTCCTCGACCCCGAGCGGTTCGAGCCGCACGCCGTGCCCCACCAGCGCGACGTCGTGGATCATCGGCCCTCACCTCGCGTGCTCATGCGCACGATCCTAGGGACCGTGGACGAGGAGGCGCGGCGCCGGTCCCCCGACACCGGTCCCGACGCCCCGCGCGCATCCGCTACGGTGATCGATCACAGCCCACGAACTGGGGGCCGCGGCACGACCCCACCGTGCCGCACCATCGTCTGACGCGTCCGACCCGACGGGCCCGCCCGAGGAGACACCCATGAGCACCCACAGCACCCCCACCCGCCTGCGCGAGGACGACGTCGACGGCGTCGTCTGGGACACCGCCCAGGAGGCGCGACTCGCGTCCGCCCCCGCCCGCACCTCGACCGCGGCCGCGACCCTGCCCGCCCAGGGCCCCGCCGCCGTCTGACCCGGCGCCCGCGCGATCCGACCGACTACGGGCGGTCGGCGTCGTCCCGCTCGTCGACCCCGTCGAGCGGCGCGACCGGAGCCCCGGTCGCCACCGCACCGGCGGTCGCGGCCTCCGACGCCGTCCCGGCACCGCGCTTCGCGGCACGCCCCGTGCCACGCCCCTGCGCGGCCCGCTCGGCCGCCTCGAGCTGCTCGGCCTCGTCGCCCGACAGCGCTTCGCCGCGGGACACCATGCCGGCCACGTCGGAGAGCTTGATCTGCGGCAGGAAGAGCGACAGCACGAACGCCACCGCGATGAACGGGATGAGGTAGGCGAAGACCGGTGCCAGCGAGTCGGCGTAGGCCTCGACGACCAGGCGGCGGATCTGTTCGGGCAGCTGGTTCAGCGTCGCGGGGTCGAGCGTGGCCGTGGCCTGTGAGGCGTCGCCCACCGAGGCCCCGGCACCCGTGAACACGTCCGTCAGGTTCGAGGTGAGCCGGCTCGTGAACAACGCGCCGAAGATCGCGACGCCGAGCGCGGCGCCCACCTCGCGGAAGTAGTTGTTCGTGCTCGTCGCCGTACCCACGTTCTGGGCGTCGACCGAGTTCTGCACCACGAGCACGACGACCTGCATGATCAGACCGAGGCCCGCGCCGAAGAGGAAGAGGAACACGCAGATCAGCCAGAGCGGGGTGTCGGCGGTCAGGGTCGTGAACAGGGCCATGGCGATGCCGGTCAGGATCGTGCCGACGACCGGGAAGACCTTGTACTTGCCGGTCTTCGTGATCAGGTTGCCCGACAGGATCGAGGTGCCGATCAGGCCGACCATCATGGGCAGCAGCAACAGGCCCGAGACCGCGGCCGAGGCGCCCGACGACATCTGCAGGAAGGTCGGCACGAACGCGATGGCCGAGAACATGCCGATGCCGAGCACGAAGCCGACGGCGGTGGCGAGCACGAACACCTTGTTGCGGAAGAACGACAGGGGGATGATCGGGTCGTCCGCGCGCGACTCGACGAGCACGAACAGCGACGCCGCGATCACGACGCCGGCGCCCCAGAGCCAGGTCTCGGGCGCACCCCAGCCGTGGTCGTCCTGACCGCCGAACTCGGTGAAGAAGATCAGGCAGGTGGTCGCCGCCGACAGCAGCACCACGCCGAGCACGTCGATGCGCTTGGTGGCCTTCTTGCTCGGCAGCGTCAGGGCGGCCCAGGTGATGGCGAACGCCGCGATGCCGACGGGGATGTTGATGTAGAACGCCCACTGCCAGGTGAGGTGGTCGACGAAGAAGCCGCCGAGCAGCGGCCCGCCGATGGCCGACAGGCCGAAGACCGCGCCGAGCGGGCCGAGGTACTTGCCGCGCTCGGAGGCCGGCACGATGTCGGCGATGATCGCCTGCGACAGGATCATCAGACCGCCGCCGCCGAGGCCCTGGATCGCGCGGAACACCACGAACATCCAGAAGTCGGTGGCGAAGGCACAGCCGATGCTCGCGAGGGTGAAGATCGCGATCGCGACGAGGAAGAGGTTGCGACGACCCAGGACGTCGCCGAACTTGCCGTAGATCGGCATGACGATGGTCGTGGCGAGCAGGTACGCCGTGGTGATCCAGGCCTGGTGCTCGACGCCGCCGAGCTCGCCGACGATCGTCGGCATGGCCGTCGACACGATCGTCTGGTCGAGGCTCGACAGCAGCATGCCCGAGATGAGGGCGCCGAAGATGATCCAGATGCGTCTCTTCGTCAAGAGGAAGGGCGCGTCGGCCTTCGCTGCGGTGGTGGTCGTCATGGCTGGGTCACAGCGCCTTTCGGTCGTGGTCGGCAGGGTGGGTCGGGGCGGGCGGAGAGACGGGGCCCCGAGGCGCGGCGGCGCCGAGGAGCTCGCGGGCGATCACGAGCTGGTCGGCGAGGACGGCGTCGAAGCGCTCGTCGTCCCGCCCCTCGGCGGAGAAGAACCGTTCGAAGGCCCGCTGGACGAGCCCGGTGAGCAGGGTCACCGCGACGTCGATGCGGGGATCGCCCACGTCGAGCCCCTCGTGTGCGGCGACGGCCGAGACGACGCGTCGCCGCTGCTCGTCGCCCTGCCGCATCATGGCGCCGAACAGGCGGGGCTCGCGGTCGAGTGCGGCCTTGAAGTGCGCGGCCTGCCCGCGGGTGAGGCCGACGTTCTCGACACGCTCGACGACGAGCGCGCCCAGGTCGTCGAAGACGGTGGACAAGGGCGGGAGGCGCGGGTCGCGTCGCGAGGACGAGTACCCGTCGAGGGCCTCGTCGTCGTCGTCGAGCGCGACGCCGACGACGACGTCGTCCTTCGACGCGAAGTGGTTGAAGAACGTGCGACGCGAGATGCCGACCGAGGCGCAGAGCTCCTCGATGGTGAAGCCGGCCAGTCCGTGCTCGGCCGTCAACCGCCGGGCGGCGGCGGTCAACTCGAAGCGGGTGCGCAGTCGACGCTGGGCCGTCTTGCCGGCGGTCGTGGCCATCGCGCGCCTCCTGGTCTCGTCGCTCTCGTGATCGGCGACGTCGCCGGGGCCTCGCGGCCGAAGACGATGATTGCACTTTCACGCCGGGAGTGCAATTGCGCATCCTGTGAACCCCCCTGCCCGGCGAGCCGGCTGGGGGCTACGCGGCAGAAGCATCCGCGTCCCCTGAGAACGCCGCCGTCGGACGTCAGGTGTTGCCTACGCTGAGCGGATGAGTGCACCGAGAGCCCGCCGCGTCTGCCTGTCGGTCGCCGGTTTCGCCCTCGTGGCGATCGGCCTGGCCGTCTTGGCGTTCACCTTCGACTGGGACGCCCCCACGATGTTCGGCCTGCCCGCCGGACTCGCCGGCTTCTCGCTGATGGTCGCGGGTGCGATCGTCGCCGAGGTCGGCTTCCGCGGAGCGGTCAAGGCGCGGAGGCGCGAGGTCGCGACGCGTCGGCGCTCCCACGTCACCGACCTCGAGCGCACCTCGTAGCGGTCGCCGTCAGACGGTCAGCCACTTGATCGCCGGGTAGAGCACCCGGGCGATCTTGCGGGGGCACGGGAACGACGTCTGCGTGCCGTCTCGCTCGTTGAGCGTGATGACCGGCCGATCCGCGACCGTCGAGTAGTCGACGGTCTCGAGGGAACCGGCGGGGATCTCGTGCGTGGTGGGGCGGCCGGCGGTGTCGCGGAGGACGTAGACGAGACGGTCGTCGTGCACCTGCATGCCGTGCTGCGCACCGCCTGCCGTCCAGGTCACCGAGAGTCTCACGAGCCGACCCTAGCGGGTCGCCGGGCCGCGAGGGCCGGAGCGTCGTCCACCCGCGTCCGCCCGACCTCCCGACCAGGAGGCGCGGCGTCGGTCGTCCTCACGGCGTCGCGACCCCGAGGGCGTCCCCCAGGTCGCGGAAGACCGCCTCGGCGACGGGCCGGCGGGACGCGGACAGCGCCTCCCGCACGACTCGCCCGTAGAGGATGCCGGCCTCGTCCACGCCGCTCGACCCCTGGGCGGTGAGCGCCAGGACGAAGCTGCGGCGGTCGGTCGGGTGCTGGAGTCGGACGACGAGACCGGCGGCCTCGAGACGGTCGGCGAGGGCCGTCATGGCACCCGACGAGAGCCCCAGGGCTTCACCGACCTTCTTGGGCGGGGTGTCGCCGTGCACCGAGAGGTGCACCAGGGCGAGGTAGTCCGTCGCCCCCACGCCCATGCCCTTGGCCATCCGGTCGTTGACGGAGGCGATCCGGGACTGCAGGTGTTGCAGCGCGACGAGCACGGCCGTCACGTCGTCGGTCCGTGGCTCGGGACGGGTGTCGGCACGGGTGTCGGCACGGGGCGCGACGGTCGTCTGCGCATCGGGGGCGGGGGTCATCGGGTCTCCGGGAGGGATCGGATCGGGCGCGACGCTCGTCTCTCGGCCCGGGGTTCGGGTCCCGTCCGACGACTGCACGACACATGTCGCTTATCGGGCAAGCAACTCGATCACCAAGTAGTTAGATGATCGTACCATCCGTGTACGGGCCCCGGAAGGCCCCCGCTCGCGGGTCGTTCGTCGATGCATCCGGTGCACGATCCGTCTCGTGAGGCGAGTAAACTCGCGGCGGACTCGGCGCCAGGGTCCGGCCAACCGGGGTCGACGACGATCCGACGACACGATCGACACCGCAGGAGCAACCCCATGACCGCAGACCCCCGCCCCCACGTCGTCATCGTCGGCGGCGGCTTCGCCGGCATCGCGGCGATGAGGTCCCTGCGAGACGCCGACGTCCGCATCACCCTGATCGACCGCCACGTCTACAACATGTTCCAGCCGCTCATGTACCAGGTCGCCACCGGTGGCCTCAACGCGGGCGACGTCACCTACTTCCTCCGCAGCCTGAGGTCCAAGCAGTCGAACGCCGAGTTCCGCCACGGGCTGCTCACCACGATCCGCGCCGACGAGCGCATCATCACCCTGCGCGACGGCGAGGAGATCGCCTACGACGCCCTGGTCCTCGCCAACGGCGTCAACACCAGCTACTTCGGCACCAAGGGCGCCTACGAGTACGCCTACTCGATGTACTCCCGGTCACAGGCGCTGCGCATCCGCGACGAGCTCTTCACGCAGCTCGAGAACGCCGCGGCCTCGGTGGGCAGCGGCGAGGTGCGCGTCGTCATCGTCGGTGGCGGCGCCACGGGCGTCGAGATGGCCGGCGCGCTGGCCGAACTGCGCGACCAGGCCTTGAAGGACGCCTACCCCGAGATCGACGCGTCGAGCATCACGATCACCCTCGTGCACCGCAGCGGCGAACTGCTCAAGCCCTTCTCCCCCCGTCTGCGCAAGTACGCCGCCAAGGTGCTGCGCAAGCGCGGCGTCGACCTGCGGCTCGACACGGGTGTCGAAGAGGTCCGTCCCGACGGCGTCGTCGCCGCCGACGGCGAGTTCATCCCGGCCGAGCTCGTCATCTGGGCCACCGGCGTCGCGGCCCACGCCGAGGTCGCCTCGTGGGGCGTGCCGCAGACCCACGGCGGACGCATCCAGGTCGACGACGACCTCACGGTCAAGGGCTTCGACTGCATCTTCGCCGCAGGTGACATCGCCGCCACCGACGACGCCCTCGCTCAGCTCGCCCAGCCGGCGATCCAGGGCGGCGAGCACATCGGCGAACAGATCGTCCGCCTGCTCGCCGGCAAGAAGCTCGTGCCGTTCAAGTACCACGACAAGGGCACCATGGCCACGGTGGGCACGAACGCCGCCGTGGTGCAGTTGCCCAACGGCTTCACGCTGACCGGCCCGGTCGCCTGGCTGCTGTGGGTGTTCGTCCACATCACGAGCCTGCTCGGGAACGGCAACCGACTCTCGACCCTGACGCACTTCTTCGTGCGCTACCTCTGGGCACTCCGCAAGCGGGCCATCCCCATCGTGGGCGACGTCCGGCCGGTCCGGCCGAACGGTGACCGGGCGCCCGAGAAGTGGCAGACCGAGAAAGCCGAATAGCGGCCAGCCGCTGAGCGCCGACGGCGCGGTCCTGCCGGCCCGCGCCTCCGCGCCTCGCGCCTCCGCGCCTCCCCCCGGAGCGCGAAGAACCCCGTTCCGAACCATGAACCCAGAAGAAACGGGGTGCATGGTTCGGAACGGGGTTCGAGGCTGATCCAGTACGTACCGGATCACGCCGTAGTTCGGGTACTACTCCGTGGCGGCGGTGATCTTCGCGACGCCGACGAGCATCTCGTCCTGGACGGCGTCGGTCTTGAAGGTCTG